>CAYUQJ010000014.1:0-26420 GCA_964446955.1 uncultured Leptolinea sp. | reverse complement strand
TCGGGCAACGAACCCTCGATACCTGCATCGAAAAACATGATGCGGCACTATCGCAGGCATGGGCAACGGACCCTCGATACCTGCATCGAGCAATACGATGCGGCACTATCGCAGGCTCGGGCAACGAACCCTCGATACCTGCATCGAGCAATACGATGCGGCACTATCTCAAGCCCGGACAACGGGAACTTGGCAGGCTCGAAATTGCTCGTCAAAACACCGTTGAAAATTCCTCTTGACAAAACAAATTATACAAGCTAGAATATACAATATTGAGGAAATTATGTCAGTCAGATTGGTACTTCTAGGCCTGCTTCACGAACGTCCGCTCTACGGTTATGAGATCAAACAGATCATCGAAGAGCACATGGGCGATTGGACATCCATTGCCTTTGGATCCATCTACTTCGCGCTCGACAAACTGGCCGAAGAAGGATTTGTGGAAAAAGTGGCCACTGAGCAAACCGGGGGGCGTCCTTCCCGCAGCGTTTACCAGATCACCCCTACTGGAGAGGAAGAGTTCATTCGCCTCTTACGGGAAGGCTGGCAGCGGGTGGAGCAGGAATACTATGACATCGACATCTGTCTGTTCTTCATGGATAGACTATCCCGTAAGGAGGTTACCAATTATTTGCAGGGCCGTCTGTCGCAATTGGAAGAAGCCCTGGAACACCTTTCCAGTCACGAAACGGAGCAAATGCAAAATCCGTATGTTCCACCGCAGGCCCGCGCCATCTTCAGCCATACCCGCTTCCACCTTCAATCCGAGGTCGAATGGACCCGTGAAGTATTGGCCAGCCTGCAAGAGTAATTTTTTTAAGGATATATACTAGTTTGTATATTCTACATTGTATAAGGAGAAAAGAAATGGTCAAACCAAGAGTTCCCGAAACAGATTGCGGTATTCAGGGCGAGGTGACAGTGGCCACCTACGACCAAATGCAGCGCAACCTCCGTGACAAGGGGTATATCGAAACCAAGGCGCTGCTTGCCAGCGGTATTACAGCCGGTCACGCGTTGGAAATCGGACACGGCCCCGGTTACCTGGGACTGGAATGGCTCAAACACACCCAGAACACCCGGTTGACCGGATTGGACATCAGTCCGGATATGACCGCCCTGGCCCGGCGCAACGCCCGTGAGTATGGTTTGTCCGAACGCACAGTCTACCAGGGCGGCGAGGGGAACAAGCTCCCCTACGAAGATAACACCTTTGATGCCGTTTTCACCAACGGGTCCATGCATGAATGGGTCGACCCCCTGGGCACATTCAACGAAATGGTGCGGATCATCAAACCGGGTGGACAGTATTTTATTTCTGATCTGCGGCGTGACATGCCTGCTATTATGCGTTGGTTCCTGTCGCTGAGCACCAAGCCCGAATCCATCCGTCCGTATCTGTTCACGTCGATTGACGCCGGTTACACCCCTGGAGAACTGAAGGAGATGGTCGCAAAGACATCCATGCGTAACGCGAAAGTCAGCGGAGATCTGGTCGGAGTGAGCATCACTGGAGCAAAGTGATTTCCCGCAACCGAATCTCAACCTCCCCTGAATTTCGCACACTGAATTCAGGGGAGGTTGAGATTGCCCTCGACAAGCTCGGGCAGCGGACCGGTGGCTGAGCTCCGGTGGCTGAGCCAGTCGAAGCCACTACATCGCCCTCGACAAGCTCAGGCAACGAACCGGTAGGTGACCTTCGGTGGCTGAGCGGGTCAAAGCCATATCCTAGCCCACAATACCTTTATCGAGGAACATGATGCGCCAAAAAACAGGTTCGGGCACCGGGTCCTTTGCAGATCAAAGTTATGTCAACTGGTACTGGCCGGTATAAAGCTGGTAATACCGTCCCTTTTGTTCCAGCAGTTCATCATGGTTACCGCGTTCGATGATCTCGCCGTTTTCCAACACAATGATCGCATTGGAGTTACGCACTGTGGAAAGCCGGTGAGCAATCACAAATACCGTGCGATCCTTCATCAAAGCGTCCATGCCTTTTTCGATCAACCGCTCAGTACGGGTATCAATGGAACTGGTGGCTTCATCCAGGATCATCACCGGCGGGTCAGCCACAGCCGCCCGCGCGATGGCCAGCAACTGGCGCTGTCCCTGTGACAGATTGGCCCCATCACCGGTCAGGTACGTGTTGTAGCCTTCCGGCAAATGTTTAATGAACGAATGCGCGCTGGTCAGTTTGGCTGCGTTGATGCATTCCTCATCGCTGGCATCCAACCGCCCGTAACGGATATTTTCCATCACCGTACCGCTGAATAGATGCGTATCCTGCAGCACCATGCCCAGCGATTCGCGCAAATCTGATTTGCGGATTTTCTTGATATCAATGCCATCGTACGTAATCTGCCCTTCGGTTATGTCATAAAACCGGTTGACCAGATTGGTGATGGTAGTCTTCCCCGCTCCGGTGGAGCCGACAAACGCGATTTTTTGTCCGGGTTTGGCAAACAACGAAACATCGTTTAGAACCTGCTTGTCCGGAACGTAACTGAAATCCACTTTAAGGAAACGAACATCACCTTTAAGCTCGACAAATTCAGAATCTCCATTCGCCGATGGAAGCTTCCAACTCCAGTGCGTGGGGTGCTCGTCATTGTTCATGGGAACCAGAGTGCCATCATCCTTTAGAACCATTCCAACAAGGGTGATCTCACCCTCATCCACTTCGGGGTTCTGGTCCATCACATCAAACACGCGTTCCGCGCCCGCCAGACCAGACAGAATAGTATTGAGCTGGTTGGTCATCATCTGGATTGGCATTCCCACCTGACGGGAGTATTGTAAGAAAGCGGCCAGTGAGCCAATATCGAACCGGCCCATAACTGTCAGAATGCCGCCAAACATCGCTATGGCCGCGTAGGCAATGTTGTTCAGATTGCCCACAATAGGCATCACAATACCGGCAAAGAAATGGGCATTGGTGGCCGCTTTTCGGTATTCCTCATTCCGTATGCGAAATTCCTTCATGGCTTCTTTTTCGTAGGTAAATACCTTCACAACCTTCAAGCCATCGACCAATTCCTCTATATAACCGTTAAGTGCTCCCAAATTTTTCTGCTGGGCGGCAAAATTCTTGCTGCTGCGCCGGGCCAAGTTCTGGGTGATAAAAATGATCAATGCGATCAGCACCGTGGTGATCAGGAACAGGGTCGGGCTGAGGACGATCATCATCACGACTGAACCGAGAAAGTTGACCATACTCGATATAAGTTGGATCGTGCTCTGTTCCAGGGTCACCTGGATGTTGTCAATATCATTGGTAAACCGGCTCATCAATTCGCCATGCGATTTGGAGTCGAAATACCGCAGCGGCAGGTTTTGCATTTTCGCGAACAATTCGCGGCGCATGGTATTGATTGTCTTCTGGGCAATCTGCATCATGGTGCGATTCTGGAAGTAGGTCGCCACGACAGAAGCCAGGAATATCCCGGCCAGAATAACAAGAGCCCTGGCCAAACCCGGAAGGTCGCCGGGGATTATGTAATCGTTTATGATCGGTTTAATGAAATAACTTCCCACAAGCATTCCGGCCGAACTGATGAACATCAAGACCAACACCAGTATCAGCCCGAACAGGCGGCCTTTCAAATACCCGAGCAACCGGCGGATTGTCTTGACAGCGTTCTTGGGTTTTTCAATGGCGCGCGGCATACCACCGGGGCCTCCACCGCCACGCGGTCCCGCGAGTGGCGGGCGGGATGACGAATCGCGTCTGGACTCATGCATGTGACATCACTCCTTCGCGCTGTGACGCGAGAATTTCCTGGTAAACATCATTCTGTTGTAACAATTCCTTATGTGTACCCATACCAACGATCTTGCCATCATCAAGAACGAGGATCTTGTCGGCATCTCGCACTGAACTAATCCGTTGGGCAATAATAAAGACTGTAGTCTCCGACAACTCTCTGGAGAAAGACTCGCGTATCCTGGCCTCAGTGGCAGAATCCACGGCGCTGGTACTATCATCCAGAATTAAAATTCTGGGTTTCTTCAACAATGCCCGCGCGATGCAAAGCCGTTGTTTTTGTCCGCCGGATACATTGACCCCGCCTTGTTCCAGAATGGTATTGTAGCCATCCGGTTGTTTTGTAATAAAATCGTGAATTTGCGCGGAACGGCAAGCCGCTTCAATTTCCTCGTCTGTGGCATTGCCATTACCCCACAACAGGTTCTCCTTGATCGTGCCACTAAAGAGGATGTTCTTTTGAAGAACCACTCCGATCGCTTCACGCAGTGTTTCTAGCGGATAATCGCGAACATCCATCCCATCCACCAGAACTTCCCCTTCCGTTGCATCATACAGTCGCGGGATCAAGCTGACCAATGTGGACTTTCCGGACCCCGTACCGCCAACAATACCCACTATATCGCCGGGGTTGGCCGTGAAATTTACATCACAAAGAATGTTCCCGTAAGGATCATTCAAGTTGTATTTAAAGGAAACATGGCGAAATTCAATTTTCCCGGCCGTGACACGCGGCTGTTGTGCATGAGCAGCATCCACTTCTTCCCGGGGCTTTTCTGTAATGTCTGCTTCAGTATCCAGTACTTCTATAACGCGTTTCGCGCTGGCCTCAGCCCGCGCACCCATTATCATCACCATGGTGATCATCATGACGCTCATCATAATCTGCATGATATAGCTGGTAAAACTGATCAATTCTCCGGTACCCAACCGCCCGTCCATCACCATGCCACCACCCATCCACAGCACTGCGATAGTGGCGCCGTTCAAAACGAACATCATGATGGGCATGCTGAGTATGGCAATGTTGATCGCCCGGATCGCGCTCTCCGTGAAGCCATCATTGGCCTTCTGAAATTTCTGGATCTCAAAATCAGAACGCACGAAAGCTTTTACCACCCGGATCCCGATCAGATTTTCCTGGATCACCCGGTTGATCACATCAATCTTTTCCTGCATCACGCCGAATCGTCCCACGGCCATTTTTAATATCAAAATAACAAAGAGAACAAGGACCGGAATAGCTACCGCCAGGACGATGGATAACTCTGAATTTATGCTATACGCAAGGAAAAACGAAACAGCAAGCATCATTGGCGCGCGCAATAAAATTCTTAGCGTCATCATGAACGTCTGCTGTAAATTATTGACATCGTTCGTTAAGCGCGTGACCAGCGACGCCGTAGAGAATTGGTCGATATTTTTAAATGAAAAGCTTTGCAGTTTTTCAAAGAGCGCATCCCGCAAATTGGCGCCAAAGCCCATACTTCCACGAGATGTAAGCCACATATTGAAAATGCCACCGGTAATTGCCACCAGAGCCAGACCAACCATGATGAGGCCCGTGCGGATGATGAAATCAATATCACCTTCAGGAATACCAATATCAACAATGCGTGACATCAACAGCGGCATACTTAATTCACACATTACGTCAATTAAGACCACCAGTGGAATTACATAAACATATTTTTTGTACTCGCCTACATAAATTCCAAGCTTGTTAATCAATCCTTACCTCCTACCAATCCAATCTTTTCAGACTTACACAAAAAATCGGATCTGTCTTCAAAAAAACCTCGGGAATACTAGAAAGTCCTTCGAAAACAAGGCTTCCTTTGTTTTTCCGGGACGGGTTCAGGAAAATTCGATAACAGATTGTTCTGCATTCGGATAAGGAAATCTTGAAGTTGTTGCAGTTCTTCACTCGAGAATCCCTGAAACGTATTTTTATCGAGTTCCATAAAAATCTGGTCAATTTCTTCCGCGACTTGCAAACCGGGCTGCAAAATAAACACCCTGGACACCCGCTCATCGCTGGGATCCGGACGGCGTTGCAGATAATTCTGTTCTTCCAACCGTTTGATCACTTTTGTTACAGCGGCCGGGGATATAGCCAGTTTTTCCGCGATCTCAGAATGGGTCAATCCATCATGTCGTGAAATGTACTTAAGCAACATACCCTGTCCACGATATAAATCGATTTTGTCCATATACTGGTCAGCGCGCGTGGCGTGCAACCGCGCGATGTGAAAGAGTATTCTTCCCAATTGTTCTTTTTTTTCCATGAATTTATTTTACCAGTTAATATTTTACCAATAAAATATATTACACAAAATTTACATTTTTTACATTACAACAATAGAGTATCATTTTTCATATGGCCCATTCTATGGAAAACAGCGATGAAAAATTCAAACCCCGGTTCGCTACTCCGGCTGATTTTCCTTTATGGTTGAATCTCGCGCGCGAAATGGAACCCCTTTTTGGCCCGATGGCAGAAGATCCCGAATTCCATCAAGGGCTAATGCGCTGTATCCGGGAAAACCGTGCATTGGTTGTTGCGGATGATGATCCGATAAGACTTTTGGGAGGCGCCTTGTTTGATGGTTCTTCCAATGAGATTTTATGGTTAGCCGTGACTAACAAGGCACGCGGGCGCGGTATCGGACAGAACCTTCTATCTCGCACGCTGGAAAAGCTGGACCCGCAGCGCTCTGTAATGCTACAGACTTACGCTCCTGGCATCCCGGCCGGCCGTTCAGCCATCTCCCTTTATGAAAAGCATGGCTTTATCATTTCAAGGAACGCCGGAAATAACCCGGCCGGATTGCCAACGGTGATCATGTGCCGTAAACCTCGTAACCGGGATTAGTGAAGCCATTTTCAGGATCAATATGAGAAAAATTTCCAGCGACGAACCCATTCTTCAATCACTTAGAAATCTCCCGCGTAATGTGTGGGCAGTGGGATTTACCAGCTTCTTCATGGATATCTCCAGTGAGATGGTGATCAACATCATCCCGTTGTTCCTCGCCAATGTACTTGGTGTGCAAACCGGCATTATCGGATTAATCGAAGGCATTGCAGAAGCCACGGCCAGCATTCTCAAGCTTTTTTCCGGATGGCTATCTGACAGACTGGGAGGCCGTAAGTGGTTGGCTGTTGCCGGGTACGCGCTGTCTGCATTATCCAAACCATTCTTTTATTTTGCCGATAGTTGGGAGCTGATTGCCAGTGTTCGTTGGATTGACCGTATTGGCAAAGGTATCCGAACAGCCCCGCGAGACGCACTTGTCGCGGATTCGATTACAAAAGAGACCCGGGGATTGGCTTTCGGATTTCACCGGACGATGGATACAGCCGGAGCGATGATCGGTTTGATCATCGCGGCTGTCATTGTCTGGCTGGCACAGGCCAGCAATCTTGATCTGACAAAATCCACCTTCCAGACAGTTGTCCTTATCAGCCTGGCACCGGCTTTTCTCGGCGTTCTCTCATTAATTATTGGCGCGCAGGATGTTGTCGTTAGCAAAACAAGGGATCTTCCCCGATTCTCGCTAAGAAGTATGGGGAAACCCTTTATTTCCTTCCTTATCATCGTCAGCATATTTACGCTGGGCAATTCATCTGATGCCTTCCTGGTTTTGCGGGCGCAGAATCTGGGCATTCCGGTTTCCGGTATCCTGATAATGCTTGTTGTCTTTAATCTGGTTTATACGCTGGTATCCACTCCGGCAGGTTCACTATCCGATCGCATAGGCCGGCGGCGGTTGATCGTTGGCGGCTGGCTCGTTTACGCGATCATCTACTTTGGATTTGCGCTGGCGCAACAAACCTGGCAGGTGTGGGTATTATATGTTGCATATGGTCTTTATTATGGAATGGCGTATGGCACGGCCAATGCCATGGTTGCCGACCTGGTTCCTGAAGATCTTCGGGGCACAGCGTATGGCACATACAACGCCGTGATCGGATTATTGGCTTTTCCTTCTTCGTTAATTGCCGGGCTTCTCTGGCAGGGGACCGGGACCTGGAGCGGACTTGGTCCTTCCGCACCATTTTTCTTTGGGGGTTCCCTGGCCCTGGTGGCATCCCTATTGATGATTTTCTGGATGCCTTCTTCCCGATCGCGCACAGACCAATCGTAGAACGGGCATGCATCGTGTTTTTTTTATAACGGGCTGCCAGAATGATCTTCCGTCATTAAAAACATTCAGACCTGTTAATCTTATTTTTCTAGAATCGAAGGTGAGTTGGATATAATCATATTGGAATAATAGAACCTCATGCCATTCAACTTTTCGGTCATCCGCACCAGGATCACTCCACCCCGGCGGCGTGGAGAGTTGGTGACGCGTCCGAGGCTAATTGAATTATTAAATGAATTAATCGATAAACGCCTTGTGCTGGTTTCAGCTCCAGCCGGCTATGGAAAAACTTCATTGATGGTAGATTTTGCCGGTCGCTGTACACTACCGGTGTGTTGGTATTCCATCGACAGCCTGGATTTCGACCCCCAGCGATTCCTGGCCTATTTTATTGCGGCCATTCGCCAGCGTTTCCCCTCGTTTGGAGAACGATCATCCGCGGTATTGGCGGGCGAACAGGGAAAACTGGATGTTGATTATCTGGCCAATGTCATCATCAATGACCTGTACGAAAATGTCACCGAACATTTCATTCTTATTTTAGATGACTTCCATTTAATAAACGAAAGCCAGCCGGTCCGTAGTTTTTTCTCCCGCTTCTTACAGGACGCAGAAGAAAACATCCACCTGATCGTGACATCGCGATCATTGTTATCCCTGCCTGTCCTGCCCAACCTGGCCGCTCATTCAGACGTGGCTGGTTTTAACTTTGAAGAATTAGCCTTTCAGGCTGATGAGATCCAAAAATTATACGAACAGAATCAGAAGAAGGCCATAAGTTTTGATACCGCTCAGGGTATTCAGGACCGCACGGAAGGCTGGATAACCGGAATCATCCTGACCAGTCGGGTATCTGAAAGTGAGATAAAATCGCGCGCCCGACTGGAGCGTCTGACCGGATTCACGCTGGAGGAATATTTCCTTCAGATCATTGATGGGCTGAAACCGGAACTCCGTTCCTTTTTACTCTGGTCATCGCTGCTGGAAGAATTTAACGCTTCGCATTGCGCGCGAGTACTGGGTCCGTCTCTCGATATGCCGGACGCCCCCTGGCAGGATTGGATGGATGACATCCTTCAAAATAACCTGTTCGCCCTGCCGGTTGGCGACCAGGGAGATTGGCTGCGTTACCATCCTCTTTTTCTGGAATTTCTCCAAACCCGGGTTTTCCGTGAGTATTCCATGGCAGCCGATACAATCGAACACCGGTTGGCTGAACTCTATTTGCAGGATCATGAATGGGACCGCGCTTTTTCAATATACCGTCGTATCAATTCGCAAGACGACCTGATACATCTGATCGAAACTGCCGGTCCCGATGTGCTGGGAGCAGGGCGAATTTCCACACTGTCAGCCTGGATTGATGTGATACCGGATGACATCGCCGCCCTTCATCCCATCATCGGCGCACTGCGGGGTAAGATCGCATTCTCAACCGGTGACACTTTGCAGGCGATGGCTTTTTATAACCTGGCCGTGGATCAAATGGACAGCCGGGAGAATGCGGAACAGCTTGCCCAAACGCTTGTCTGGCGCGCCAACCTTAACCGATTGATGGGAAATCTGGAACCGGCTATTTCCGATGCCCATCGATGTATGAACCTGCTGACAGACGAAACAGAAATGCAGCGCATAAAAGGTGACGCCATGCGCTGTATCGGTCTTTGCATCTATCACCAGGGGAAATTGCAAGAAGCCCTGACCTGGCTCCAAAATGCTTTTAATATCACCCGGACAGTGGGTGATCAAAAGAATGAAGCGGAAATTCAGATGGAAATGGGGATCATCTACGAACACACAGGGCAGTATTCCCGCGCGAAAAACGCGTATCAGAGCGCGCTGGAATACTGGAACCGGGCAGAAGATCAGATCAACCAGTCCATCTTATTGAACAATCTGGGGGTTTTACTGCAAATGATGGGTGATTATGAACAAGCCTGTCTATCTTTCAAGAAGGCATTGGATTATGCCCGTTCCAGCGGATACAAGAGAATCGAAGCGTATATTCTTACCGGTACAGGCGACATGTACGCCGAACTGCAGGCAGATGAACAGGCAATGGAAGCCTATCGTTTGGCGTCTCAAATCGCAGACCGGGTACAGGAACACTTCCTTCAGGTGTATATCAATACACGCTGGGCCGCGCTAAACGGTCTTCGGGGAGATCTGGCTGATGGGTATGAATTGATCCATCGGGCGGAAAGCCTAATCAAACCTGATGGCTCTGAAATGGAACACCAATTGTGCGCCCTTGAACGGGCCGGTTTATTGGTATGGGATGGTAAATGTGGAGAAGCAATTCCCCTGCTGGAAAACGCCTGTATTTTTTTTGGACGGGAAGGCCACAAGATCCAGTACGACCGGGCCAACCTGTATGCCATTCTGGCTTATCACGCCTGCGGACAGCCCCATAGAGTGCTTGAGCATATGCTTTTGATACGGGCTAATGCGCACAATGAATACCCGCCATTTGCCCTTATCGCTTTAGGGACCCGGCTCAGGTATAAGCTGGACACTATACAGATTGAACACCTGCAGGAAGAGATCAACTTCATCCGTAAGAATGTCCAGTTTTTTGAGGAATCATTACCGGCACTTCGCCGATTTGTCCGTGAGAACAGCCAGATTATTCCATTCGCGCCTCCCGTCCTTTATATTCAAGCCCTGGGCCGTGTGCAGGTAAAGTTAAACGACCGGCGGGTCACAAGCTCTGACTGGCAAACCCAGGCGGCCCGCGATCTTTTCTTCTTACTTCTGGCCCATCCTGAAGGGATGACAAAGGAAGAGATTAGCCTGATATTCTGGCCGGATGCCACGCAGGATGAAGCCAGATTTCGGTTCAAAAACACCATTTATCGTCTCCGCAGGGCGGTCGGGAAGAACTCAATCCTTCTTGATCAGGAAATATACCGTTTCAATAACCGGTTGGATTACGAATATGATGTGGAAATCTTTCTGAAAGAAAACGCCCTCGCATCTCAAGCCAGTGACCCACACGAGAAGCTGACTCACTTTCGGGAAGCGCTGACGACATACCGGGGGAATTATCTTACCGAGATCAATGAAACATGGGCATTGAACCCGCGGGAATATTTGAGGCAGAATTATTTGAATATACTCATGAGCGCGGCGCAGATATACCTCGACCAAAACAGGTATGAGCAGGCTCTGGAATACTGTCAGCGCGCCCTGGATGAAGACAACTTGCTTGAAGAAGCGTATCAGCTCTCTTTGAAAATCTACGCCGCATCAGGTAACCGTGTTGGACTCATCCGGCAATACAAACGTTGTGTGGAGACACTGGAACGCGAAATCAACGCCCAGCCATCACCCAAAACGCGCGCCCTGTATGAAGAATTATTACACTGATCTTAAACGGTATTTTTCCGTATCCAATCCATAAAACCTTCAAAACGAAATAGGCCAGGTAGTAATTATTGATCTGAAATTTCCGTCGGATTGTTTATTTTTATTTAATAGCAGTTATTTATGCGATTTTTATGTCAGATTTGCGAAATCATCGCATTTTCCCTTGATTTGAAACCTTTTTAATGCCTGTTTTGAGACCGGTAGTTTTCATAATGTTCTCTAAACACCAGTAACCAAGGAGAAAACTCATGTTCGCAAATGTAATGAAACTCGATGTCCGTGTCGTTCTGTTCCTCATCTCTATTGCTTTATTCGTCATCGGCGCCGGCGCTCCCGCTGCCACTGGTGGATAATTTCGTATTTTTAACAAACCCCTTTTTTCTATGCCCATGCCAGGGACGGCTGCATTGATACGTTTTACGGAATTATTTCGTACCATTTCAATACAATCATGATTTTATTGATTGCTGTCATTCTAGGCCTGGCTGCCACCCTGGTGCGAGCCAGGCTTATGCATCGAACCTTAATAATGCCCTACTTACACTGGGAATGGTTGGTATTTGTTTCCGTCATCCCGCAACTGTTGGTTTTCCACGTGCCATATACAGCCCATCTGATCCCGCATAATTTCATTCCTGTCATACAAATTTTGACAATGGCCGGTTTGGTAATTTTTGCTTTAGCCAATCTTTTCAAACCGGGATTCTGGGCACTCTGTATCGGGTTGTTTTGCAATTTTCTTGTCATTTTTGCAAATGGCGGTTGGATGCCTATCGGTGTGGAAACGTTACAAAAATTATCACCATCCCAACCGGAAGATTATTGGAAAGTGGGAACCCGGCTTGGTTTCACAAAAGACCGAATCATGTCTGGCGCGGATATCAACCTGGTCTGGTTATCTGACCGCTTAACACTTCCTCCGGGATTACCGCAAAATATCGCCTTTAGCGTCGGCGATATTTTTATCTCCATCGGCGCTATTTTTCTTTTATGGTCATTAAGCCGTGAAGAAAAAAGGAGAAAAGATGACACCAATACCCTCGTTACTGATAGAAGCTCCTCCAGTATCCTCCCCGACTATCGATCCGCTCGCATCCACGAAAGCTGAGATTGGCCGTTTGATGCATGCCGCCATCATCAGCCCGCGATTCTGTCGGCAGTTGCTTGCAGATCCAGTTGCCGCGATCGAAGCCGGGTACACAGGCGAGAGCTTTCATTTCCCCGGAGAAGTAAAAGACCAGATCCGGCAAATAAAGGCTGGATCACTGGAAGATTTCGCATCACAAGTATTGAAAGTCGTTGAAGTCCCATCTCTGTCTGAAATGGTTGTGCTGCACTGTTGATCGTATTGATATTCAGGTTATTGTTATGGCCCGTCAGGTATTAAAAACACACCCAGAAAAAACACTTGTTCTCAATAAGCAGGGGGATGCAGGGAGGGTTGAGGAACAAAGCGATTCGATCCAGATTATGATCCCCATGGAGCTGGATCAGAAAACGCGCGTAATTGGCTTCTTTGCTCTGGACAACGAAGAACTGCCTGAAGGAAGTCAGAAAAACCTGAATGAGATAACCGGCACACCTTTCAAAGCTGAACTGGCAGGGCTGACTGTCTATGTCGGCCCTGTCGTTCAGAATTTGCAGGATAATTACATCAAAGCACTCTTTTCTCTGGCTGATTCCATTGACCGTTGCGACCAGAGCTCGCACAGCCAGAATACAGCGTTATGGTCCCGCCGAATTGCGGAATACATGCAGCTCACATCCGAGGAAATTGAAGAAATTACGATGGCAGCCCGCCTGCATGATGTTGGGAAGGCTGTTGTCCCACGAGAAATCCTGGTAAAACCCGGACCTTTGAGTGAACATGAATGGGCGGTCATTCGACATCACGCCGACTATGGAGCCACGCTAATGGATCCTTCACCGGATCTAAAGAACATAAAACCGATTGTCCAGGCTCACCATGAACATTTTGATGGAAAAGGCTACCCCAAAAATTTGAGGGGGGAAGAAATCCCTTTGGGGGCGCGAATCCTGGCTGTTGCTGACGCTTATTCAACAATGACAACCGGACGGGCATATTGCCCATCCATAACACCAGAGCAGGCAAAACTTGAGTTGATGCGTTGCAGCGGCACACAATTTGATCCCGAGGTTGTTAAAGTTATCATCAAACTACTGGGACGTTATCTACCTTTTTAACTGTTACTCCCCGGTACTAAATCAAGAATGTTCCCTGACCATAAAATGATTGAATTTAACCGCTCTGAGCACAAGGTTTTTTTGATTCAAGTCCATTCTTGATTTCCAGTTCCATCAAATGCATCGGTTAACTCATTACCCGGAATCACAGGTCTGGTGAAAAGACATAGAGATCAAAAAATTCGGGCAAACGAATAACTATCCCCAAATACGCCTCAACCCGATCTCTCAATAAACAGAATATTTACACACATTCGGAAGCATGATAATTTCAGTTTCTCAATATGTCCTTTTTTAATTACCCCATGGGTTATATCCAATCTTGACAATTCAGAGCGAGAAATTATAATTGAAAAACGTTTTCATTATCAAAAAGGAAACCATGAATCAAAGTACAACAGCAGCCGAATGGATCCGTTTATTGCAGGATAGCGGTTACCGCCAGACATGTGCGCGGAACACGATCGTCGATATCATCCTGGAGACGGAACGTGCTCTCGAGCCGCTGGAGATATTTGAGATCGGTCGAAAACGACAAAAAGGCCTGGGATTGGTCACTGTTTACCGCACACTGGAAAGACTGGAAGCGCTTGGTCTCGTTCAGCGGGTTCATCAACAGGTAGGATGCAACAAGTATTTGAGAGCCGCCCGTGGACATGAACATTTGCTCATCTGTACCAGGTGCGGCAGGGCAACTTTTTTTGATGGAGACGATATTTCCTGCCTGACAGACCGGGTCCAAAAAGAGACCGGGTATATCGTAACCGATCACTGGTTTCAATTGTTCGGGCTTTGCGCAGATTGTCAGAAAAAATAAACTTTCATTGGAGATCATGATGAAAAAGCACTACCTCATCATTCCGGTGTTTATCATTGGAATGGCCATATATTTATCCGGTTGCCAGACTTCGGACAATACCCCCAACGCTTCATCCATACCTGGTAACGTAAAGGCCATCGCGGCCGAATCGTTTATCGCTGATATCGCCCAAAATGTAGCCGGCGAACGTTTCACCGTGGATACCCTCATCCCTCTCGGGATGGACCTCCATGCCTTTGAACCCATTCCCAGCGATGTTGCCAGACTGGCCGATAGTGATGTTGTGATTATCAATGGCAGCGGGCTTGAATTCTGGTTGGAAGATGTCATTGCTAATTCCGGCGGAGATTTCCGGGTGATCGAGGCATCTGCTGGACTAACGAGCCGCGAAATGCATCACGAGAATGAGGAGAATGAAGAACAGGAAGAACACGAAAGCCATGAAGCGGAAGGAAAAGAGGGTCATCACCATGGAGACATAGACCCACATTTCTGGCTTGATCCTGTAAATGTCATCCAATACGTAAACAATATCCGCGATGGGTTTATTGAAGTCGATCCTGAAGGCAAAGAGATCTACACCCAAAATGCAGAAAACTACATTAAAGAATTAAACGAGCTTGACACATACATTCACGAACAGGTGAAAACCATCCCTGTTGAAAAACGGATGATTGTGAGCAATCACGAAAATTTTGGTTATTTCGCCGACCGTTATGGTTTTGAGATAGTCGGAACGATCATTCCCAGCGTGAATACGGGTTCGTCCCCCTCCGCCCAGCAATTGGCACAACTAATTGATGCTATCCGTTCCAGTGGTGTCTCAGCCATTTTTTTGGAAACCGGGATCAATCCACAATTGGCGGAACAGATCTCCTCAGAGACCGGAGTAAAAATCGTTACAGACCTTTACTCCCACACGCTGACAGAATCCGGGGGAGAAGCCCCCACCTATATTGATATGATGAAATATAACACCCGACGGATTATTGAAAATCTCAAATAATTCCTGATCAGTCCAGAGAAGATCGCCGGCCTAAAACCGGCGATCTTTTTTTGTGCTTTCAGCCAGATTTTCTCCCTGAATAACCCAATCTGTCAGATTGATAAGAGGATTCTGGCATTTCATATTTCTCTGACATTGTGTACAATGCTGCCATTAAAACCATTATGGGTTCAATTTGATACCCCAAAAAGGAACGACTTTGAACAAAAACAATGCGTTAAATTTCCTGATCCCTCTGGTTATTCTCACCGCCCTGATTACCACTGGTGCCGGGCTCTTTTCCTCCGGGGGAACAGGCTCGCACTCTGTCACCAATCTGCACAATGAGCAGGTGGAACTGTACGGCAACGGAATCTACCAGTTCGATACACATTTCCGCGCGCCCATCTTTCGTGGGACGGATGCCATTACACTTTTTGTGGCTTTACCTCTTCTTGTTCTGGCATTTGCACAGTACCGCAAAGGTTCACTCAAAGGCACATTTTTCCTGATCGGGATATTGTCTTACATGCTTTACAATTCAGCCTCCATGTCTCTGGGTGTGGCATACAATCCATTATTCCTTGTGTACATTATTTACTTTTCCGCCAGTTTTTTCTCGTTCATTCTGGCGTTCTTTTCCATTCGATATACTGAACTCGCTGATCACATCCTCCCCTCGTTTCCCCACAGAGGCGCTGCCTACCTGCTCTTCTTCGCAGGATTGTCCGTCTTCGTATGGTTAAGCGAGATCCTTGGTCCGCTATTCAACGGAACCATCTATCCGCCCGGTCTGGATACGTATACGACCGAGATTACCTTTGTTCTGGACCTCGGGATCATTCCACCAGCCTGCTATATCACAGGTTTTTTGCTATTGCGTAAACGTCCGCATGCTTACGCTCTGTCTTTTATGATGCTCACCCTGCTCGCCCTTATCGGATTGGTGGTTATCAGTCAATCTGTATTCCAGGCTGCTGCCGGCATATACCTTACAGTCGGTCAGTACATCGGTTTCGCAGGTACATTCACCATTCTGGGCATTATCGCACTTCGTATCCTTTTCCTGATGCAAAAGAATGTTCAGGAAACCACGACAGCATAGTTTTCAGAACAAATAAACAGGATATTCGAGGCATATCTCATGAAAAATCAAAAAGCATTGACCTGGCTGGTCATTCCGATCTTCGTCCTCGCGCTATTCGCCGCGGGTATGGGGCTGTTCGATTCAACCCCCGGCGAGTCTTATGCCTATGAAACCCTGCGCGGCGAACAGGTGACGATCAATATGCAGGGGCTTTACCGGTTCGACACGGTGAGCTCTGCCGCCCAAATGCAGGCGAATGATCTTATCACCCTGATCATTGGTCTTCCCCTGTTGGTAATCGCCTCAATTCTGGCTTTTCGCGGCTCCCTGCGCGGACGATTGCTGCTTACCGGCACGTTAGGGTTTTTCTTCTATACCTACATGTCCATGTCCATGCTGACAGCTTACAACAACCTGTTCCTGGTTTATGTGGCTTTGTTCGGTCTTAGCCTGTACGCGTTCATTCTGTCCATGCTATCTTTTGATTTGCAGGACCTGCCTCGGCACTTTAGCGAAAAACTACCCCGCGGTTGGATGGCTGCTTTAATGTTCCTCGTTGGCGCGTTTCTTTCACTCGCCTGGTTGGGACGGATCATTCCCCCTCTGTTCAACAACTCCATTCCCCTCCTGGAAGGCACCACCACCCTGGTAATCCAGGCCATGGACCTGGTTTTAATCGTTCCCATGGCCATTCTGGGCGGGATTTTGCTTTTGAAACGCAGCCCGTGGGGATACTTAATCAGTTCAATCCTTTTTCTTAAGTCCATTACTCTGGGTGTGGCTGTCAGTACCATGAGCATCTTTATGGCCGCCCGCGGAGTCCCGGAAAGTCTGGGGGTGATGATCCCGTTCCTTATCATTACCGCCTTGAATCTGATTTTTGCCGTTATCCTGCTGCGGAATATCGACAGCCGGACATAATAATGTCCGTGTACCGGCCGCGGGTACAATTGGCCGTATGACAAAAATGGAATATCGCCTGCAAAGCCCCATCGGTCCACGGGTAACCATCAACGGGCACGAAGTGGATTACTTCGCCGGTACCGCCTATCTGGGACTGCAAAGCCATCCTGATGTTATTCAAGCAGCTGAACAGACTCTCCGTCAATACGGCCTGACCACCGCCACATCACGCGGTGGATTTGGTGAACACCCGGTTTACGATGAACTGGAAAAACAGGCCTGCGCGTATTTCGGGTCGGAAAAAGCCCTGTTCTTTCCTTCCGGCTATATGGGGATGGACGTTCTTTTACAGACCAATACCAACGCAGGCGACCATATCTTCATAGATTCCAGCGCCCATTACAGTGCCTGGGAAGCTGCGCAGGCGTCCACGAAAATCATCACGCCTTTCCATCACCTCTCACCCGAAAACCTGGCGGAAAAAATCAAAACAGAATTGCAGCCCGGTGAGCACCCGCTTGTGATCAGCGATGCGGTCTTTCCCATCTCAGGAAAGATCGCCCCGCTGCCAGATTACATCGAAGTGGTTGTGCCATACAACGGCCGCTTCTTTCTGGATGATGCCCATGGCTTTGGCGTACTTGGCGGGAACGGCCGCGGTACTCTTGATCATTTCAATATCACATCAGATCGCGTGAAAGTATGCGGTACACTCGCCAAGGCACTGGGCGGGTACGGTGGGACCATCACCGGCCCCGCGGATTGGATCGATCAGGTGGAACAGAATTCAGGGGTGTGCATTGGCGCCAGTCCCCCGCCCCTTGTCACAGCCGCCGCCTCAGCTAAAGCACTGGAGATTGCCCGGCTGAACCCGGGTTTGCGTGAAACCCTCTGGTCTAACGTGAAACAGGCGCGTGATGGTCTACGCGACCTCGGCTGGGAACTGGAAGATACACCCGTCCCAATCATCTGCCTTCCCTCGCTTCCAGGACAGAATCTGGCTGCCATGCGAGACCGCCTGTTCGAACAGGGAATCGCTGTGGCTCATGTGCGGAACTACACCAGCGCACCTTCCGGTGGCGCTCTACGCGTAGCTATTAGCGCGCTTCATACTTCTGAACAAATCGACCGGCTCATTGAGACTATAAAAAGAAGTCTCTGTTGATTTCAATTTTTGGTACTTTAAACCAATGGCTGGATTGAATAAGAAAATGATCCGGTAACGGAACACAACAGAATTGTTTTTAACGCTATGGATTGGACATAATTCTCTGCGTCAGTCATAGTATCCCATTCATAGATCGACATGCAATGATCACCATTGATCGTAAAAGTCTTAGATCGAAATCCCTTGTCCCCCAGGTAGAATATCAATGGTAGTAATGAATAGAATTTATTCATTCCAGGTGACATGTTTGTTACTGTGAAGTTGAGGGTAAGAAGGGCTCCCGGTTTGGCCGGTTGCCCTTTCCGGGGGCTTACAACAACCTGCCTGAAAACCGTAAATTCCCTTTTATCTTCTCCTATGATGCGTTCACCTACCCTGTTTCTCGGGAAATGAAGTCTGCCGTTGCTAAATAAACTAAGGTTTTTATGATGGAGATAACCGGACTGAGCGGTATGATGATAAGCATGATTAGAATCAGCCATCCAACCACACTATTCGAGATCGAATTGATCTGACCCGGTGTAATGAAAATATTGAGTACCAACAATATGATGGTTAGGATCATCAAGATACGTAAAAGTGATGAACGAAAATCCGGTTTTTGAATGTCGCCCACTGATGAGTGTCCAGATTGCATCGAATTACCCTTCCTTTCCGCTTTAAGAACGTGATATCTGCGAACAGTTGTTTTTTTGTCGGACATGTTCAATGAATTTTTCTTTCATCCTCCGGAACGGGATCCTTTTCAACAGGCTGAACATTGGCACAGGTATAATTTCACGGTTTGCACGGCGTTCTGTGCGTCGATTTATTCTTCCGTATAGTGCCAATTCCCGTCCGGCTTCGCGGTAGGCAGCATATACCTCGCGGATCGAAGGAAAGTTTTCTTCTACACAGGGGTCCTTTCCTTTACCTACAATGACAGAACCATTTCTGATCAGCATTCCAACCATGGGCGCGTCCATAAAGCGGGAAAACGTTCGAAAATATGACACTATGTTTCCAGACGTTTCAATTTCTAAATTGCTGCAGCTGATTAATGCCACGAACGGTTTTGAGGCAATACGGTGGTCGATATAGTGGAACATAAGTCCTGATTTAGATAGGCAGAGATCACATGAATGGCCGATGCTATAAAATCGATCAAAGAAATTCTTCATTAAACCGGACATACCAAATACATGAACGGGCGTGGCATAGATAATGATGTCCGCAGCAGCCATCTTTTGAAAGATCATCCGCCCATCATCCTTACCGTCCCAAATACAGTGTGGAGAAAAAGAATCTGGAGTTACAGGGATTGCTACATTTTTCTGGCACGCATCACACCCCATACAGCGATTTAACAAGATATTGGCCAATGTTATGACTTCACAAACTGCCCCTGTTTCTCTTGCACCTTCAAATAATCGATCAAGTAAAAAACGGGTATAGCCATTGTCTCCATGATGACTTCCGTTGATTGCCAGGATTTTAAGATCAGTTTTCATCAGCTTGATCCTAGTTTGAAATATCGGTTGATCTCTCAACTGTTGCCAGAGCTTCTTCCAGCCAGTGAACCGTCATGGTCGACTGTGCTTCCCCATATCGGCGGACAATTTCCCACATCATGAACGAATTCGGCTTTGCATTTGTTTCAGATTCCGACCGTATTTTCTGATATGAGTCCTGCTGAAACCGCTTTAACAACGCTCGCTGAACTTCAAGCTGGCAACGCAATTGTGAACAGATTTCTTCCTTATTGAGCGTTCCGGCAAAGAATAATTTAAGCAGTATCTGGTTTTTGATGGCAGGAATTTCATCCATGGGATCCGATAGCCAGCTATGCAACCTTTCCCGTCCAACCGGTGTAATTGAGTACATCTTTTTATCCGGTTTACCGTCCTGTGGCAGGGATTCGGAGATGATCCAACCTTTTTTTTCCAGACGTTTCAACTCGGGATAGATCTGACTGAGTTCGGCATGCCAAAAGAACTGTGTTGATTCATCCAGTATCTTCTTTAGGTCATAGCCGGTCATCGATCTGTATTGCAAAAAACCCAGTAATGAATATTCGAGTGACATATCATCCTTATATATAATTATTTTATATAAATGTTTATATATATTATACAAACTGATCTTGGATTGTCAATAAGGAAAAATCGAAACGATTTAAAACCTGCCTACTTCTCCACTTTATACAGGAGAAGACCAATGGTTTACAGCAACCGCCTGTACTCATCCTGATGTATTTGAATATGAGTAAGGTCAGCCTCATATATCGTCAGGTGCCCGGCATCGATGTTCGCCTGGAAACGGGTATCTCCCCGGGCTGCCCCCTCCCGCAGACTGTTTGCCATGCCCGCAACGCGTTCCACGATTGCATCAACCACCCCGGAGCGGTCTTCCAATCCATAGGAATCGCAGAATAGTCTGGTTCTGCAGCTCTGTTCGTGCATGGAACCAAAATTCTCCGGGTTTGACGGTGCCGTGATTGGCGCGAAGCGGTAAACAGCATAGGATATATCCCATAACCGCGGACCGGGTCTCGCGTTGTCAAAATCGATCACTCCGGTCAGGGTAGTACCTGAAAACAGGCAGTTGTACGGGGCGAAATCCCCGTGGCAGATGACCTCCACCGGCTCCTTTGGTGGTGACTGCCACCCGTCCATCCATTCCCGGGCAATCGTCCCAGTCGCGTCGTGGATGCGGCGCAGCAAGCGGGCAGCCTGGATCAGAACGGATTCCGCTCGAAGATCATCTGTCAATGAAATAGCCGCCGCACCGGGTAGAAACGATAATACTTCCCGATCCTGCGCATCAAAGCCCAGTGGTTCAGGCACTTCGGTGATACCCTGTTCACGTAGATGCGACAGCAACTGGTGCACCCGCGGCGTCCAGGGACCTACCGTGCGCCGCACGGTATCCCCCGCGCGCGCGACGCCGGTCATGGTGCCGCCGGTTAGGTGTTCTTCTCTGGTTTGGTCCATAGAATAATATTTTACAATCCATTATTCACAAATGGGTGTATAATTCATTTGTTATTTGTGATGCGCTCTTTGGGTAACAAAAAGCAGTGTTTTGCGGGTTGTTTTTGTTGAGAATTTTCCGGCCTTAGGCCGTTGACAGGATGCCCCGGATACTCGATTAAAGCAAAGAGCATTCGGGACCGTCCAATGGTGAGAATTGGAATCGTCTATCAGCCGTCAGGAAGAAATCTGACGGGTCTGGATGCCTGAAACAGCGCATCTCCCTGGGATTTTGTATCGGGTCTCCCGCAATCAGACCCGGTCGGATCATATTGTGTTCCGCCGCCATCAATCAGGCCGGACCTGGTTTTGTGCGCCCTGGCGGAATGTGTTAGGAGATAGTTACATGGCATCAAAATTTGAAGAACTCGGTCTGCAGCCCCAATTTGTACAGGCAGTTGAACAAATGGGATTTGACCAACCCACCCCCATCCAGGCCGGAGCCATTCCACCCCTTCTCGAAGGTCGCAATGTTATTGGTCAGGCACAAACAGGCACCGGTAAAACCGCTGCTTTTGTATTCCCAATGCTCCAAAAAATGCAGCCCGGGAAAAAGAACCCCCAGGCATTAATTCTGGCCCCCACTCGCGAACTGGCAATCCAGGTGACGGAAGCTGCCCGCCAGATGGCACAGGAAACTCCGTTGCGCGTCATGACCGTCTACGGCGGCCAGTCTTACAGTGTTCAATTGCGACAGATCGAACGCGGTGTAGATGTAGTGGTCGGTACCCCCGGCCGTTTGATGGATCTATTAAAAAAGAAATTGCTGGATCTCAGCCAGGTTCGATACGTCGTGCTGGATGAGGCGGATGAAATGCTAGAAATGGGTTTCATTGATGATGTTGAAACCATTTTCAAAGCCATCCCCGCGGAACGCCAAATCGCTCTGTTTTCCGCCACCCTGCCAACGGTCATCCGTAAACTGGCCGACCGTTACATGAAAGATCCGCTGGAAATTTCCGTCATCACCGGTCCGCGCACCGTTCCCGAAACCACCCAACAGTACTGCCGGGTTCGTGACGAGAACAAGCAGGCTGTGTTGACCCGCATTCTGGAAGCCGAGGAAGTCAAGAGCGGGCTTATCTTTACCCGCACCAAAGCCCGCGCGCAGGAACTCTCCGACGAATTGAATCGGATGGGATATCCCGCCGGTGCCCTCCATGGTGACCTGAACCAGGATAAACGCGAATGGGTATTGAACCGCTTCCGTAAAAATATCATCCACCTGCTGGTCGCCACGGATGTGGCCGCCCGCGGTCTGGATATTGATGACGTCTCACACGTTTTCAATTACGATATGCCCGAAGATACTGATGACTACATTCACCGTATCGGCCGAACCGGCCGGGCTGGCAAGAAGGGCAATGCCATCACCTTTATCAATTCACGAGAGCGCAGCCGCCTTTCCCAGATCGAGAATTATTCCAAGCAGAAGATCGCCGAATATAACCTTCCTACCCGCGATGAAATCATGCAGAAACGCGACGAGCGTTTTGCCGAGCAGCTGACCGAGCAGATGAGCGCCGGTCAATTCAATCGCGAAGCCGCCCTGGTATCCAAACTGGTTGAATTTGGGTTCAATCCCATGGAAGTTGCTGCCGCCGCTATCAAACTCGCCCGCTCAAGCGAAACCGCCGTTCCGGTGGCTGACCTTATCGAACCGAATACCATCATCCGCAACCGTGACGGTCAGCGCGATGGCTCCCGCACCAAACGCGTGAATGGCACCTTTGGAAGAGACAAAGCACGCGGAGGAAATTATGTGTCCGCTGGACGTCCGCCGCGCGAACCGGAAATCGGCATGGTACGCATGCGCATGAACCTGGGCAACCAGCACGGTCTGCGTCCCGGTGACGTGGTTGGGGCGATTGCCAGCGAAGTTGGTATTTCCGGCAAGAATATCGGCGCGATCAACATCCAGGTGGATCACACCTATGTGGATGTAGCTGAAAAACACGCCAGGCTTGTACTGCAGAAGAGTGGCGGTAAATACTCACTGCGTGGTAAGACGGTCGTTTTGAAGCTGGCGCAATAATAGTTTTTTTGAAAGAAAAGGGTTCCGGTTTTATAGCCGGAACTCTTTTTTTTATAGTGAATGCATTCAGTTTGTAGAATCGGGATTGCGGAAAAAAAGAATATTGAACAGGACAGGTGGTATTTTAAAGGGTAATGTCTCTTTTTTTTCTAATATAAAACCCGCATCCAGAGCATTCTTTTCGAGATGGTAAATATTAGTTTTGTGATATTCACCCTTGCCCCCGAACCCGGCCAGGATACGACCAATATGATAGATGAAATTTTCTGTCGGCCCTGAGATGATCAAAGAACCGCCCGGTTTTATTTTCGTTCGGAAAAGGGAAAACAATTCCAGTGGTTTTTCAACATGCTCCAGAACATCCGCGGCAACAAGAACATCCAATTGCCGGTCAGAAATATCCTCCGGACGTTCGAGGAATTGCACATCCATGTGACGCTGTTCGCAAAGCAATTTCGCATACTCCGGGATCAGATCAATGGCATAGAGATGCTTTGTGTACGCGTACAGTGTAGGTAGAAAAACGCCAAGACCGCAGCCAAATTCCAACACATGGTCATTTTCAGTGGGCGCTGCCATGCGCAAGATCATCGCGTAGCGCTGCCAGAAAAACCTGGTGATCAGCGGATTCCAGTGCAGGTAGGTGGGAACGGCCATCTCGTCCAGCACTTCCTGCGGATGGGATGTGCCCTGGTTGAGCAAAGCGACAATTTCCTGCCGGCTTAACTTAATCAATGAATACCTTTTCTTACCGCCCTCCGGCTCAGTCCCTTTACGCATCCAGATTCCTTTTTTAAGCTGTTTGGTTATCAATGATTTCCGGCAACAGATTAATGCCGGGATGATGAACTTAATTCTACCTGTTTCTGTCGGTTTGATGTTTCTTTTGACACCTTAAAGATTCCACCCTAATCGGTTTGACCTGATCATGGCAGGAAGAACCACCGGATAGGAAACGATCCTGATTTTCAAATGACTGATAGCTTTCGCTTGCATAGAAAGTGGACCGTTTCGATGAGTATCCCTAAAGGATCAATAACATGGAGTCATCAAATCCCGGCGTTGCTCAGCGATTCCAGCAGGCGGGAGAGCAGCGCGGTCAGTTTCGGGTGGGTGGCCTCAAAATGGAAGAAGGCGTCTTCCACGCGCTGGAAGTCGGTTTTAGGAATGAGCTCTGTATCCGTACTGGATTTCATCAGCAGCTCGCGGATATCCTCATCCAGGCCGCGCAACAACCCTGCGCCTTTTTCGTCCACGGCATCCGTTTCCCGGATCTCTTCGCGCAATTGTTCCAGCAATTTGACAAGATTTCCGTTTTCCATGGTCGTCGTCTCCTTTCCACTCGCATACAGAAGAGAGAATCAAACCGGCATCCTACAACTCCATTATTCCTCGTAATCGCAAGAAGTTCAACTGCCCTACTCATTTTCCTGCAGGTTAGAAACAGACGGTCTACATCTAAGGGATGAAAGGCTTTCTTTCTCCACCTGCTTCCAACCGCCAGACGCTGCCCTCGACAGGCTCGGGCAGCGAACCAGTTCACCTGCCGAGTCCACCCGAAACCCGGCGGCTGAGTTTATCGAAGCCCCGTTGACTGAGTTTATCGAAGCTCCGGATGCTTTTTCCCTGCGGGGATTCGGTTGGCTTATCTTATAGAAAATCTATTCGAACTCCCTATTGACATAGAACACGAGTTCTTCTATACTATAGAAAATCCTTTTCAGAACAGGTATTCTAATCATGAACTCTCTGTCCACCCCCACCCGTAATCAGATCCAACTGGTCGTCGCGCCGCATGCCGGCCGCGACATGATGCTGGCACTGGCTTCCCGCCTGGCCCCCGGTCACGTCGTACGGGTGCTGGATGGCGGCAACCAGTTCAACGCCTACACCGTCTCACGCGAGATCCGCCGCTACACTGCCGCGCTCAACCAGGCCATGAACAACATCCGCCTGTCGCGCGGGTTCACCTGCTACCAGATGGTCGTGCTGCTGGCCGACACGCCCACCATTCCCGACCGGCCGGTGCTGGTGCTGGACCTGCTCTCCACATTCTATGATGAAAGCGTGCCACTGGCTGAAAGCCGCCGCCTGCTGGAAAACGCCATCGTCCACCTGAAACGCCTCAGCCGCACCGCTCCGGTGATGGTCAGCGCGCGGCCGCCATCCGCGCTATGCCCCGACCGCCTGGTGCTGCTGGACCTGCTGCGCGCGTCCTGCGCCCAGGTGATGACCGCCGAAGCCCCCCGCATGCAGCCCATCCCCGGCTTGATATAACAGGAGCCGTTGACCGTTATGGGACGTACCCTCCCCTCAATCACCCAGACTTTCCTGATGGAACAGGAAGCCTTCACCCGCTTCCGCCGCGCCCTGCGCCGCTCTGACCAGATTGCGCTGGATGATCTGTTCGTCTCCGCCCAGAAGCATTTGGCCGCCGCGGCCTATGCCGCGCATGCCCTGCCGCTGGAGACCTTCATGCTGTCGATGCTGCTGGAAGAGCACAAGGAGGTACAGCGTCTGCGCCGGCAGATGGACGAGATCACCGGGCAGCTTCCGGCCGGTGAAGACCGGATGTTGCTGGTTGAAGAAACCCCGGCGGCTGAGTTTGTCGAAGACAATCCTGCCCTCGACAGGCTCGGGCAACGGACCATCCCACCCGCCGGGTCTACTCAAAATCCGGCGGCTGAGTTTATCGAAGCCCCGGTGGCTGAGTTAACCGAAGACAAGCCCGCCCTCGACAGGCTCGGGCAACGGATCATTCCACCCGTCGGGTCTACTCAAAATCCGGTGGCTGAGTTTGTCGAAGCCCCGGTAACTGAGTCAACCGAAGACAATTCTGCCCTCGACAGGCTCGGGCAACGGACCATTCCACCCGCCGGGTCTACTCAAAATCCGGCGGCTGAGTTTATCGAAGCCCCGGCGG
>CAYUQJ010000013.1:24108-63547 GCA_964446955.1 uncultured Leptolinea sp. | reverse complement strand
ATCCCACCCGCCGGGTCTACTCAAAATCCGGCGGCTGAGTTTATCGAAGCCCCGGCGGCCGAGTTTGGCAAAGACAATCCCGCCCTCGACAGGCTCGGGCAGCGGACATCAACATTGACTGATGAATCGGAGGTCATTGATGTTGACCCCGGCCTGTCCTGATTTAAACCGCAAGGCTTTCGCGTGCCCCCGTCCCCTCCCAAACCGGGAGGGGATTTTGTCCCCCGGACACATGTGCCGCATGTACATATCCCGTAGGGGCGAAGCAGGCGGGATGCATCGTTGGATGGAAAGCTGTCACCACTCCGTCTGCTTCGTCCGCCGGCCGGAGTTGGACGCATCCCCCTCCACAGGGAATTCAATCCCCACACCTGCGGGCAAAGCATCCAGAAACATTGTCTATTCGCACCCACTTGTTTCCGCCCGGATGCTTTGCCCCTACGATTCACTGGCAGGTGTTCCCCGCAGGGTTAAGCCTCCCCTACCCCTCCCTCATAGGGAGGGCGAAAATGCGGCGAACCGATACCTCTCTCACGGGGAGGGTGATTAAAACCATGCACGGCTGGTTCCTTGATCTTTACGTTCACGCAGAGGACGGACTCATTGTCTGGGTGATGCTGGATGACGGTCAGCGGCTTCGGCTGCGTTATCCGTTTCCTCTGACGTTCTACGCAGCCGGGACTACCAGACAATTGCACGAGTTGGGCGTGTGGCTCAAAAACCAGACTCCCGCCCCACGCCTGTCGCGTGCTCGGCGGCGCGACCTGTTCGTGCCGGAGCCACTCAACCTGCTGGCCATCGAAGTGGAAAACCCCGCCGACCAGCCGCGCCTTTTCCATGGTGCCGCCCAGTCCTTTCCAGACCTTACGTATTACGATGCCGACGTGGAGATCGGCCTGCGTTTTGCCGCGCAGACCGGCGCATTCCCGACCGCCTACTGCCGCATAGTATATGAAGGAGACCGGCTTCTTGAGCTGCGCGCGCTTGACAGCCCCTGGGATCTCGATCCCCAGCCCTGCCCCCTGCGGATAATGGAGCTGGAACCCGATGGCAACCCCAATCATGCCGCCCCCGCCGGTATTAACGTGATGTTCGACCGGCGCGTATATCACATGCCGCTCGAACCGGCCCGCCCCCTGCTCATCAACCTGTCCGCCCTGCTGCAGAAGTTCGATCCGGACCTGCTGCTCACCGCGTGGGGTGACACCTGGCTGCTGCCGCGCCTGCTTGAGCTTTCGGGGAAACACAGTATGCCGCTGCCGCTCAACCGCGAGACCGGGCCGGACGTGCTGCGCAAGGCTTCGCGCACCTACTTCTCCTACGGCCAGATCATCTACCGCGGTGAACAGGTGCACCTGTTCGGCCGGGTACACATTGACCGCTCAAATGCCATGCTGTACGGCGATTACGGGCTTGAAGGTGTGCTCGAAGTGGGACGCGTCACCGGACTGCCGTTGCAGACAGCCGCCCGTGTCTCGCCCGGTACGGGTATCTCATCCATGCAGATACTCACCGCCCTGCGAACCGATGTGCTTGTCCCCTGGCACAAGCAGCAGGCCGAACGTGAAAAGACCGCGCTTGACCTGTTGAATTTCGACCAGGGTGGGTTGGTTTACCAGCCGCTCATCGGCCTGCACCGCGACGTGGGTGAGATCGATTTTGTGTCCATGTACCCCAGCATCATGGTGCGCTGCAACATCTCACCTGAATGCACTCCCAATGGACTTAATGACCCTCCCATCAATGAGCCCGGCCTTATCCCGCAGACGCTGGCGCCGTTGTTGAAAAAGCGCATCGCACTCAAACACCGCCTGGTTGAAACACCCTCCTGGGACCCGAGATTGAAACTCGATAAAGCCCGTTCACTGGCGCACAAGTGGCTGCTGGTCACCTGCTTTGGTTACTTGGGATACAAGAACGCGCGTTTCGGGCGCATTGAGTCACATGAAGCAGTCACATCCAACGGGCGCGAGGCATTGCTGCGCGCCAAGGAAGCCGCGGAAGACTGTGGATTTAATATCCTGCAAATGTACGTAGACGGTCTGTGGGTGCAAAAACCAGGCGCCACCAATCCGCGTGACTATGACAAGCTGCTGGATGAGATCGCCCAACGCACCGGATTGTCCATCGCGCTCGACGGAATCTACCGCTGGGTGGCCTTTCTGCCGGCACGGCGCGATAAACGCATGCCGGTTCCCAACCGTTACTTCGGCGTTTTCCAGGACGGCAGCATCAAGATCCGCGGCATCGAAGCCCGCCGCCACGACACGCCGCGCTTTATCTCTGAGTCACAAATGGAGGCCCTGCGCTGGCTGGCACAGGCCCCCAGCGTGGATGAGCTGCCACAGTATATGCCCGGCGCGTTGGAATTGCTGCGCCGGCGGCTGCATCTGTTGCAAAGTGGACGTGCGCCGCTGGATCAACTGGTACTGGGGCAGCGCCTCAGCCGCGAGCTCAACCTGTACGTCACACCCTCACCGGCCGCGCGGGCCGCCATGCAGCTGCGCGAGACCGGCAAACTGCTCGGCCCCGGACAAAAGGTGCACTATCTGCTGGTACGCAGCGAAGCCGGAGTTCACGCCTGGGACCTGCCAATCCGCCCCGACCCGCGCCTCATCGACCGCGCGGCCTACCGGGTCTTGTTTTTGCGGGCGGCTCGCACCATTCTGGAACCCTTTGGTTTTCAGCCGGCGGAAGTACCTGACATTCTGGACAAAGCTGCCACCCAACCCAAACTTGATCTGCGGGTGCGGTTGGATACTGTGCCCGCCATTGTCTGATGCAAGCGAACTCATTTATTTTGGATTGAACATGCATATCAGAGAGATACCCGAACTCTGTGTTAGGGTCCAAAAAAGATGTGATTGATCAAACCAAATATTCAAATCAACACCGCCATCTGCAACATCCAGCAATGCGGTCGTATAATACAGGGCTGAAAGCGAGACTTTATGGTCAAATTCTCACGGCTTTTTGCCCGTATTCCCCTCTATGTACTTTTACTCGGATTGTATCCCGTTCTTTTCCTGTGGATGGCCAATGTAAACAAGATCCACAGCTATGTGGTTCCAAGATCCCTGTTTTTATCAGCGGGCTTCACACTAGTGATTTTCCTGCTGACATGGCTGATCATCCGGCCGTTGCCGCGCGCCGGGCTGGTGGCTGGAATCTGGTTGTTCCTATTCTTTTCATACGGGCATGTATTTGCCCTGGTGGATAACGCCAGTCTTCTTGGCTTTGTGTACGGCCGTCACCGGTTTATGATCATACTCTGGGTCATTCTGGGTATTACCGGCTCTTTTTTTGCTATCCGATCCCGATCCAACCTGGCAGGGGTGACCAGAAGTCTCAACACCATAAGCACCATCCTGACCGTTTTAGTTCTGGTTCAGATTATGCTGGCATTAATTGCATTAAATCCGGTGAGAAAAAACACCGAGAAAGCATCTACCACACCATCGGCACAGTCAACCGGCGAAGGGGAGAGAGATATTTATTACCTTCTTCTCGATGGTTATGGCCGTTCCGATCTGCTGGCTGAAGACCTGAACCTTGATATCCAACCATTCATCGACCAACTGAAAGAAATCGGGTTCATCGTTCCACCCTGTGGAATGAGCAACTACACAGATACGGCACTTTCCATGGCTTCCATATTCAATATGGAATACATAGACACATTTGGACCATCATACGAAGAAATTGCCACCCAGGATCATGAAATCCTTCTTACGCCTTACATAATTCACAGTCAGGTACGGGAAAAATTTGAAACAATGGGGTATCAATGGATATCTTATAAATCCCCTTATTTATTCCTTGACATGCCCGATTCCGATATTTATCTGGATGCCGAGACAGCTATCAACCCGGGCGAAAAATTGGAAACGCTGAATTTCCAGCGCCTCTTTATCAATACAACATTCGCACGCACTGCGGCGGAGTGGTTGGAAGAAAATCCGGAAGACTCATCTCGGGTTCCAGTAATTCTTGTCTGGTTGATCAGCCCCGGTAGTTTAAATCCCGAAAGCAGCAGCTTCGCCGGGCGGAATTACAAACAATACCGGCAAAACTTGTTTCAACTCGAAACTCTGGATACCATGCCGGAAACACCCGGCAGAAAGTTCGTTTACAACCATATGTTGATCACCCACCAACCGTTCACATTCACACCAACCGGTGAGTTTCGTACGGAAGGCAAGGATAGTTACAACAGTTATCAAGATCAGATCCAGTTCATCAACACCCGTTTGATCGGAATCATAGATAACATTCTGAATAAATCGGATGTACCGCCAATCATCATAATCCAGAGCGATCATTCCTTTTCAGACGGCGGGAAGAGGGCTAAGAATTTCCAGGCATATTACCTTCCCGGTGTCGATTCCGCCAAGGTACCGCATACCTTTACCAACGTAAACACATTCCGATTAATTCTGACGGAATACTTCAATGAAGAGCTGCCTCTTCTGCCCGATGTATCGTATCTGGTGAATAAAAAATACGAAGGTTCCATTAAAGTTATTCCACCCAGTTGCCCGGAAAATGATACAAACAATTCAAGTCAATAATGCTAATTCGCCTATTAATAATAGGTATCATTTTTCCATGATAAATATCCTATTGACATTCTTCAAAAAAAGGCTATCATATTTGTTAATTAGTTTGGTTGATAAACAAACTAATTACCGCCCTAGATTATTGTTACTCCAATGAGTGATTTCCAACTTAATAGAACTCCGGTCCCGGTGGAAGCTCCGCAAAACTGCAGCCCACAACCCAGCCCTCATTACACCACCGGGACCTGGTTTTCTTCTTGCCTGTGTGGGAAGACTGGACAATACCGGTCAATCGCCTCTCCTATCAGGCAGGTGTGTTATTGCTTTACAATGATGAGAAAGGAGGAGGAAAGGAGAATTACGGAAGGTAGTTCGAAGTCAAGCAGTACCCCAAATCATATTGCAGTTCAAAACTTTTGAAAGGGTTTAAGGATATGTCCAAGTCATACCGTTCCATTTTGACCATTTTGTCATTCCTTGTCATGGCCAGCATGCTCGTTGCCTGCGCCACCCCAACCGCTGCTCCGGCCGCACCCGCTGAACCGGCTGCACCTGCCGAACCGGCCGCACCTGCTGAACCGGCTGCGCCCGCTGAACCGGCCGCTTCCGGCGAAAAAATCAAAGTCGGTCTGTCATTCTCCGACTTCGCCACAGAGCGCTGGAAGAACGAAGAAATCCTCATGCGCAAGCTGCTGGAAGACAAAGGCTACGAAGTCATCTCCTCTGAAGCCAACCACGATGTCAAACTGCAGAACGACCAGATCGATAACATGGTCTCCCAGGGCATCAAAGGTTTGATCGTCATCGCTGAAGACGGCGACGCTGCCGTAACCGCTGTCGACAAAGCCGCCGATGCCGGCGTCAAAGTTCTGGCTTACGACCGCCTGATCAAGACCCCCAAGATCGCTGCCTACCTCTCCTTCAACAACGTTGCTGTAGGTAACGGCCAGGCTGATGGTGTCTTGAAAGCCCTCGATATCGAAGGCGGCAAATGGACCAAAGAAAATCCGGTCAAGTTGGTTAAACTTGGCGGTTCCCCCACCGACAACAACGCCATCCTGTTCCGCAAAGGCCAGGACGATGTCCTCCAGCCTTACGTTGACTCCGGTGTTATCGAAGTCGTTGCCGACCAGTGGGTTGACAACTGGGATCCGGCCAACGCCCAGAAATTGATGGAAAACATCATCACCGCCCAGAAGAATGAGATCGACGCGGTTGTGGCTTCCAACGACGGCACCGCCCTCGGCGCCCTGCAGTCCCTCAAAGCCCAGAACCTGATCGTCCCCATCTCCGGACAGGATGCCACCGCTGACGGCTGCAATTCCATCGTCAAAGGCGAACTGACTGTCACCATCTACAAAGACATCCGCAAACTGTCTCCTATGGCCGTCGATGCCATCGATGCCCTACTCCAGGGTAAAGAAATTGAAGGCCTGAAGAACTACACCATGGCCGAACTGACCAACGTTGCCGACGCCAAGGGCGAAGTCCCCTGCGTGTTCCTGCCCGTTGTCCAGGTCACCAAAGACAATGTCTATGATGAGATCGTTGTAAGCGAATTCCAGGCCTACGATGATGTTTACCGTGACATCCCCGAAGCCGATCGCCCCGCCAAACCGGGTGAAGAAGCCGCCGCTGCCCCTGCTGCTGCCGCTTCCGGCGAAAAGATCAAAGTCGGTCTGTCATTCTCCGACTTCGCCACCGAGCGCTGGAAGAACGAAGAGATCCTGCTTCGCAAGCTGCTGGAAGACAAAGGCTACGAAGTCATCTCCTCTGAAGCCAACCATGATGTCAAACTGCAGAACGACCAGATCGATAACATGGTTGCCCAGGGCATCAAAGGTTTGATCGTCATCGCTGAAGACGGCGACGCCGCCGTAACCGCTGTCGACAAAGCCGCCGATGCCGGCGTCAAAGTTCTGGCTTACGACCGCCTGATCAAGACCCCCAAGATCGCTGCCTACCTCTCCTTCAACAACGTTGCTGTAGGTAACGGCCAGGCTGATGGTGTCTTGAAAGCCCTCGATATCGAAGGCGGCAAATGGACCAAAGAAAATCCGGTCAAGTTGGTTAAACTTGGCGGTTCCCCCACCGACAACAACGCCATCCTGTTCCGCAAAGGCCAGGACGATGTCCTCCAGCCTTACGTTGACTCCGGTGTTATCGAAGTCGTTGCCGACCAGTGGGTTGACAACTGGGATCCGGCCAACGCCCAGAAATTGATGGAAAACATCATCACCGCCCAGAAGAATGAGATCGACGCGGTTGTGGCTTCCAACGACGGCACCGCCCTCGGCGCCCTGCAGTCCCTCAAAGCCCAGAACCTCCTCGTCCCCATCTCCGGACAGGATGCCACCGCTGATGGCTGCAATTCCATCGTCAAAGGCGAACTCACCGTTACCATCTACAAAGACATCCGCAAATTGTCTCCTATGGCTGCCGATGCTATCGATGCTTTGCTGAATGGCAAAGAAATCGAAGGCCTGAAGAACTACACCATGGCCGAACTGACCAACGTCGAAGGCGCCCAGGGCGAAGTCCCCTGCGTGTTCCTGCCCGTTGTCCAGGTCACCGCAGACAATGTCTATGATGAGATCGTTGTGAGCGAATTCCAGGCCTACGATGATGTCTATCGCGACATCCCCGAAGCCGATCGCCCCGCCAAACCGTAATCTCCTTCATTTGAATGTCGGCTCCCCCTTTTTGGGGGAGCCGACAAACTTGCACTATTAGTAGCTGCATGTAGCTATGCAATTTTCCCAAGAGGAGCAGGCTGTGACTGAAGATATTATCCTCGACGTACAAAATGTAACAAAGCAATTTCCCGGTATCGTCGCGTTGAATGATGTTTCCATACATTTCAAACGCGGGGAGGTCCATGGTATTTGTGGCGAGAATGGCGCGGGAAAATCCACGTTGATGAAAATTCTCGCCGGTGTTTACCCGTACGGGACCTACGAAGGGACTGTCCTTTATAAAGGGCAGGAACTAAAACTGACCAGCAGTTCCATTCAAAAAGCGCGGTCTGAAGGAATTGCCATCGTTTATCAGGAATTGACACTCGTTCCAGATATGACCGTGGGTGAAAATATTTTTCTGGGTAAAGAGATAACCGAAAATGGCGTTATCAATTGGGATAAGACCTACGCCGAAACCCGAAAGATCCTGGAAAAATACAAATTAGACGTTGATCCATACGACGTTGTGAAACATCTTGGCGTCGGCAAGATGCAAATGGTTGAGATAGCAAAAGCATTATCTGAAAGTGCCGAGATCTTAATTCTCGACGAACCAACCAGTGCTTTGACAGAAGCTGAAATTGAAAAATTAATGGAAATACTCGCTTCCCTCAAGGAAAAAGGGATTACCTGTATTTACATTTCACATAAACTGGAAGAATTCTTCCGCATTACGGATACGATCACCGTATTGCGGGATGGAAAGACAGTCACAACCCAGCCTACCGGAAATTTCACGCTTGAAAGTCTGGTCAAACACATGGTCGGGCGTGAAATGAAAGAACGTTTCCCCCCGAGCACACGCAAACCCGATGGGGTCATTTTGGAAGTTCAGAATCTTCATGCCGTCGATCCAGAAGAACCATCCCGCAAGGTTCTGAATGGTGTGGATTTCAACCTCAAACGTGGTGAAATATTGGGTATAGCCGGTCTCATGGGATCAGGTCGAACCGAACTCGTCACTACAATCTTTGGGGAGTACGGGAAAATCACGGACGGAAAAATCACCCTTGATGGGCAGGAAATCAAAATCAAAAGTGCGAAAGACGCACTGGAGAAGGGAATCAGCCTTGTGCCGGAAGACCGCAAGGCTCAGGGGCTCGTGCTTATTCAATCCATTCTCAATAACCTTTCACTTCCTAATTTGTTCTCGTTTTCCAATAACTGGCGCATAAACAAAAACCAGGAAATGAAATCAAGCCTTCAACAGGTGAAGAACCTGGCCATCAAGATCAGCAGCATTGAGAATCAGGTAGATTCGCTGTCCGGTGGCAATCAGCAGAAAGTGGTTATCGGCAAGTGGCTGATGACCATCCCCAAGATCCTCATCATGGATGATCCAACCCGTGGTGTAGATGTGGGCGCGAAATATGAAATCTACAAACTGATGAACGAGTTGGCCGAAAAAGGTGTTTCCATCATCATGATCTCCAGTGAACTGGAAGAGGTCCTCGGTATGAGCGACCGGGTGATGGTAATGCATGAAGGCCGCTCCAATGGTACATTGGCCATTTCTGAGGCAACTCAGGAAAAAATCATGGCTTTAGCCACCGGCATTGCGTAAACCGGAAACAAATTTATCCATTCATAAGGTGTCGATATGGAATCTACCAGTCTCGCAACAAATCAAAGTACGATGAGTTCCCTCGGCAAGTGGTTCCGCCGAAATATCCAGACCTCCATGATCATCATCCTGATGGTCATGATCTGGGTCGTTTTTTCATTCCTTACCGAAGGCGCATTTCTTGGAGCTCAGAACATCTCCAATCTATTCCGCCAGATGACCGTTACCTCCTTCCTCGCGGTTGGTATGGTTCTGGTCATCGTAACCGGAGGTATTGACCTTTCTGTGGGCAAACTGGCCGGGTTTATCTCGGTTGTTGTCGCGTACCTGCAGGCTTTCATCTGGTACAAGATGATCCCAGATCAACCCATCCTGGCAGCCACTCTGTCCGTAATAGTCGGTCTCGCGGTCGGTGTCATCGTAGGTATGGTTCAGGGTTATATCATTTCCTATCTGGGTGTTCCCGCGTTCATTGTGACCCTGGGTTTCATGTGGATCTGGAACGGCGCCATCCTTCTGGTTACTGGCGGCCGCACCATTCCTGCCAACCAGCCTGGTTTTACGTATATCTCCCAGGGGTATCTCCCTGTGTGGCTCGGCTGGGTCGTGGCAGTGGTATTTATAGCAGGGATGTTCATAACCATGTTTATGGCCCGCCAACAGAAGCGCCGCTATGGTTTCACTCCGGGCAAACTCAGTCTTGACCTCGCAAAGACAGCCCTCTTCGCCTCCCTCATCATCATGTATGTTTACATGGTCAACCAGTTCAATGGTGTTCAGGTTCCTGTCTTACTCATGGCCATTGTTGCCCTGGTTATGTCGTATCTTTCAACCAACACTCCATTTGGCCGTCACGCGTATGCTCTGGGTGGTAACTCAGAGGCCGCTCGTCTATCCGGTATCAACATCAAGAAAAATGTTTTCATCATCTTTATTTTGATGGGACTTCTCTGCGGTGTTGCCGGTATCGCGCTCGCTTCCTATGTGGGCTACGGAACGATATCAGCCGGTCAGGGTTATGAGTTGGATGCCATCGCCAGTTGTATTCTCGGTGGCACATCGCCACTGGGCGGTGTTGGAACTATTGTTGGTTCACTCATCGGTTCACTCATCATGTCCAGCCTTACCAACGGTTTGCAACTGTTGAATGTTCAGCCTGCCTGGCAATATATCGTCAAAGGCGCCATTCTGGTCGCAGCTGTTTACGTTGACGTGTACTTCAAGAAAAACAGATAGTCCATTCCATTGATGCTTCATTGAGTTGTCATGGTTACTACCGCCGATCAAAATCTCGTCCGAGAATTTAATACTGCCGTTGTCTTGAACACTATTCGGCTGAATGCACCACTTTCCAGAGCTGAAGTTGCCAAGATAACAGGGTTGAATCGCTCAACGGTTTCGCAGATCATCAACGCCCTGTTGGATCGCAAACTGGTTCAAGAAACAACATTGCAGTGCGATAGAATCGGCCGTCCGGGTTTATTGCTTGAGTTAAACCCGTCCGGAGGCTTTGCTATCGGTATTGAGATTGGCGTGAATTTTCTTTCGCTGGTTGCGACTGATTTTCTTGCCAACGTTTTCTGGCGGCAAAGAATAAAATCCGACTCCGTAGAAGACGTTGATACCATCCTTGAACGTGCCTACGAAATGACAGAGATTGGTCTGGAAAAAGGTACAGCAGCCGGATTACAACCTCTGGGTATCGGACTGGGTGTTCCAGGATTGGTAGATCTTCGTCACGGTGAGTTGATGTTCGCGCCAAATCTGGGTTGGTCACATATCCCTATGGCAAAACTCTGGTCACAGAGGTTTGATCTTCCCATCTTTGTGGACAATGAAGCAAAAGCAGCAGCAGTAGGCGAATACTATTTTGGGAAATCACGTGGTGTTAAGAATTTCATTTTCCTGAATGCCGGTGTCGGCCTTGGAGCCGGAATCATGATCGACGGGAAACTATTCCGCGGAAGTCATGGTTTCGCCTCCGAGGTCGGTCACATGATCATGGATAAAAACGGCGATCTATGCGGATGTGGTAATCGCGGATGCTGGGAGACTCAGGTCAGTCCCAAAGCAGTCATCCGGCGATTTCGCGAAACCCTAAAACAGGGTGTTCCCAGTACTGTGTTGCTGGCCGCAGACAACGACATGGATAACATTGTCTTCGAAACGATCGCGAATGCCGCGTTGCAGGGCGACAATGCGGCGTTGATTGCCATGCAGGAAGTCGGGGAACAGCTTGGGTTGGGTATTGCCAATCTGGTAAACATCTTCAACCCCGAAATGGTCATTCTTGGAGGTGAACTGAATTACGCGAGTGAGATACTATTACCCGTTGTAAGGCAGGTTATCAGCAAATTTGCCTTGAAACTTGAAACCCAGGATTTAATAATTGCGGCTTCCGCGCATGGACGTGATGCCTGTGTCATGGGAGCCGTTGCATTGGTCCTGGATGATATTTTGCATGAGCCAAAATTTTTATAAAAAGAGGAAAAAATGGCTAATAATTTTGAACCCAAACCTGAACACAAATTTACCTTCGGCCTCTGGACCGTCGGCAGCAGTGGAAGAGACCAGTTCGCCACTAATGATCCCATCCGAAATTCTCTTTCACCGGCAGATCTGGTTCGCCTTCTGGGCGAAGTTGGCGCCTATGGCGTGAACTTCCACGATAACGACCTTATTCCCATCGATGCCACTCCAGCAGAAGCAGACAAAATCAAGAAGGAATTCAAAAAAGCCCTCGATGAAACCGGTCTGGTTGTCCCCATGGCCACCACGAACCTGTTCAGCGCGGCAGTTTTCAAAGATGGCGCATTCACATCCAACGATCCCAAAGTTCGTGCCTATGCTCTGCAGAAAGCCATGCGCGGCATGGATCTGGGCGCTGAATTTGGCGCGAATATCTATGTTTTCTGGGGCGGACGCGAAGGCTCTGAGACCGATGTCGCCAAAAATCCATTGGAAGGTTTGAAGCATTTCCGCGAAGCTCTTAACTTCCTCGGTGAATACAGCAACAGCCAGGGGTATGGTTACAAATTCGCCCTTGAGGCGAAACCCAACGAACCGCGTGGAGATATCTACCTTCCCACCACCGGTGCCATGCTGGGCTTCATTGAAACCCTCGATCATCCCGAAATGGTCGGCGTAAATCCTGAATTAGCCCATGAACATATGGCCGGGCTCAACTTCATGCACGCCGTTGCCCAGGCCTGGGATGCAGGAAAACTCTTCCACATCGACCTGAACGACCAAAACTATGCTCGTTTTGATCAGGACTGGCGGTTTGGACAGCAAAGCTGGAAGCAATCCTTCTTCCTGGTTAAATTCCTGGAAGAAGTTGGTTATTCCGGCAGTCGCCATTTCGATGCACACGCATTCCGCACAGAAGATTACGAAGGTGTCAAAGATTTCGCCCGTGGCTGTATGCGCTCCTATCTTATTTTCAAAGATAAAGCCCGGCAGTTCAACGAAGACAAAGAAATCCAGGCTCTTATTGCCGAATCCAAAGCGGAAGATAAATCCATGGAGAAATTCTCCGGTAAATTCACCGCTGAGAAAGCCGCCGAGCTTAAAGCATTCTCATTTGATCGTAATGCCATTGCCGGACGCGGTCTGAAATATGAGAAACTGGATCAGATGTTGACAGATTTAATGCTGGGAGTCCGCTGATCTTCAGCTCTTACATCGTTTAGAGCCGCCAACTTGAACAATTGGTGGTCCGACAAACAAAAGCAGGGTGCTTGGCACCCTGCTTTTGTTACCCCACTCATTATTTCGCGCTATTGTTTTGGTCTTGTCTGTAAGTTAGCCTTGCCGCCTCTCGTATGTAACCACATATCCGTTGATGATTGTCTGTGTGCATATCTTGAAGGTAGTACTCATAGCGGCTGATATTGTTGATAAGCTCTTCTGTTACCCTGTCATCCTCCAACCCCCAACAAGAAATCGCGAGAGCAATTCCATATAACGTGTACAGGCTTAATTCACCCGGAAGCCCCAACCGGATTAACTTTTCCCGCAATAACTGAAGTTTTTCTGTTTGTGGAAGTATACATATCGTCAACAGAAGGATAGTTGCCATTTCTGTTACATGTAATAATGGCGGCTTTCGTACATGTACCCTATTTAGCAATTCCCCCCTCAATTCAGAATAAATGACCGGATCTTGTTTCCGAAGGATATCCAGATATACTTCCTTATGTGCATGCCAGGATTCAAGATCCAAGGGAGCTGTTACCAGTCTTTGTGTTAGATCAAATGCCTGCGTTGTAGGAATAAAGTAGACAGGAGGTCGTCCTGGACCGCTTTTTTGTCCATTTTGACAGTGTTCGATATTTACGAAACCGTTATACTCAAGATGTCGCAGCATTTCATATACAGAAATTTTTCCGATATGCATCTTTTTCGCGATATAGGGATACGTAAGGGGTTTCCCTGTCTCCCGGAAAATATCTACGAATTGGGTCAGAAATTGCTGCTGTCTTCGTGTCAGTCGCCTGTCCATTATTCAAGTACCATTGGGCAAATCCACTGATCCATTCAACTTGATTACTTTATGAAATTATACAGAAAATATACATCAGGAAGGGTCATGCCACGGTGGAATCAATAAATACCAGTTTGAAAATAATCCTGGTGTGGTACCTGCTATCATCTATTTTTCTTTTTGTGCTCTACGGATTGGATAAAAAACAGGCACAAATAAGCGGAAGAAGGATTCCGGAGAAAACTTTACATTTTACAGCACTCGCCGGTGGGTTTCCCGGGGGATTGCTTGGCCGGTCAATATTTCATCACAAAACTCGAAAACCGGTATTTTTAATGGTATTGATCAGTAGTGCGGTTATTCACACAGTTTTGTGGACGCTATATTTTTCTAATTGCTTTAATTATTAATACGCCAGGCTGTTTTTTTTTATTCTTCCCAATCCCAGCTGTTCAATTCCGGCAGGAACCGGTAAGCCGTCAGGTCAAGCTGAATTGGGGTGACTGACACAAAACCATTTGCCAACGCTTCCGCGTCATTCCCAGGTTCAGAGTTAGCTGTGGGCAGGTCACCTATTGCCCAGTAGTAAGGTTTCCCACGCGGATCGATTCGTTTGTCCAAGCGGTCATGATATTCACGGTTTCCCTGTCGTGTCGCACGGATCCCTCTGATTTTTTCTACTGGAAGATATGGAACATTGATATTCAACAACATTCCTTCCGGAAGACCTTTTTCCAACATTTTCGCTGTTATCACCGACGCGTAAGTTGCCGCGGCTTGATAATCAACCAAACCCAGATGGTTGTCCGGGGAATCAACCGATACGGCTACTGCCGGGAGACCGCCTATGACCGCTTCCATCGCGGCCGTAACTGTACCCGAATAGGTAACATCATCACCGATGTTCGCGTACGGATTGATCCCTGAAACAACCAGGTCAACCGGTTCCTCAAAGAAACCACACAACGCCAGCGCCACACAATCAGACGGCGCGCCATCACAGGCCCAGCCTTTGGTATGGTCAGATAGCACTACTTCACGAACACGTAACGGCCGATCTAAAGTGCGAACATGTCCGGAAGCGGACCAGTTCCTGTCTGGCGCCATGATGCTCACTTTGCCGATTTGTTTCATTTCTTCCGCCAACGCCATCAAACCCGGCGCGATAATTCCATCATCATTGGTCACTACGATATGCATGGTATTTCCTCGTTGTAATTAGCATACCAATCACTGATTAAGGTCTTGTTCATAAAAAATTATGCAAAAGTAATGAATTTGTTAATAACAGAAGAAATATTATTGTTCTGGTTATTACTACCAGCATTGACGATAGGCCCGGTAGTGGTATAAATATTAAAAATCCAAATAAAACGCATAGCATTTTCTTTATGGTTAAGTTTTTTTTAATACATCCTTTCAACGCGATGGTTTATCGCGTTCATTTTTTGTCTGGCATCATGAATTTGGGAGTTAATTGCAATGAGTGTTGATCCATCCAAAGATAACGTTGAAAATCGGGCCAAATTTGCCACCGGTCTTGGAGTGCTGACCGCCACCCTTGGGTCTGCAGTGGGATTGGGAAATATTTGGAAGTTTCCATATCTGACTGGAAGTAATGGCGGCGCAGCTTTTCTTCTTGTTTATATTATTTGTATGTTACTGATCGGAATTCCTGTCATGGTGACCGAACTTACTATGGGGCGTGCCGCACGCAGTAATGCTATAGCTACCATGCAGAAACTGGCTCCCGCCAGACAACCCTGGTGGTTAATCGGCGCGGCAGGCGTTGTAGCAGCATTTCTTATCATGGCCTTTTATTCAGAAGTTGCCGCCTGGGTATTTGCCTATATTGTTAAAGCCATTCAGGGTGGAATTCTATCCACCGATCCAGAAGTGACATCCGGAGCATTTAATGGGCTTGTAACCAACCCGGTTTCTTCATTGATCTGGCAATGGATAGACCTGGCTGTTGTCGGATTTATCATTCTTTTGGGTGTGAACAAAGGTATTGAAGGAGCCACAAAGCGGTTAATGCCCATTCTGCTTGCTCTGTTATTGCTGGTTGGATTGCGCAGTATCACGCTTCCAGGTGCGGGTGAAGGTTTGGCTTTTCTGTTTAAACCTGATTTCAGCAAGTTAACGGGCGCTACCTTTTTGGTTGCCATGGGTTTGGCTTTCTTTAAACTTTCTGTTGGCATGGGGACAATGATCACATACGGCAGCTATTTCCGTGATGATCAAAATATCCCCACAACAGCGATCCGGGTTGCGTTTTCAGATCTGGCGGTTTCTTTATTGGCCGGTATAGCTATTTTCCCGGCTGTGTTTGCCTTCGGGTATGAACCCAACTCCGGGCCTTCTCTTCTTTTCCTCACCATACCATCGGTCTTTGCCTCTATGCCGTTTGGTAATGTTTTCATGATCATTTTCTTCCTGCTTACTGCCATCGCTTCAATTGGCGCGCAGATCAGTCTGGTGGAAGTTCCTGTGGCGTTTTTGGAAGAGAAATTTCAGTTATCACGGAATAGGGCAACAATCCTTACAATCGTCGGAATAGCCCTTTTCGGCGCCCTGGCCGCCTTATCAAATTCCATCCTGGCAGATGTCAAATTGTTCGGGATGACCTTTTTCGATCTTTTTGATTACACAACATCGAATATTCTGCTTCCAATCGGCGGATTGTTTATCGCTGTTTTCTTCAGCTGGATCTGGGGATTTAAGAAAATCGAAAACGCGCTTAGCAACAACGGTCTGCTCTCTAATCAGCGTGTTATCAAGATACTTTTCTGGGTATTACGTTTGGTTACGCCCATCTTAATAACAATCGTTCTTCTGAATGGATTAAAGATCATTCAATAATTCAAATTTCGAAGATTGATTGGCCTTATCAAAGAAGCCGGCTCTTGGAGCCGGCTTCTTTCATCTCGTTATTGTTTTTCTATCAGTACGGCTTTTACCAGCAATCGGGAATTATATAACCCGCTTTCTTCGTCATACCCCTGGCAGGTCAGTAACGTTATCCATGGATTGTCCTGATGCTCAAACGTCTCTTTGAAATCATACGGGCCAATTGCCTGTACGTCACGAACCTGGTACGTGTAGGATTGACCATACGCTTTTACATAGACCAGGTCGCCATAGTGAAGTGTATGCAAGCGATTGAACGGCCCGGGGTTGCCCTGTGCGTCATAAACATGTCCGGTGATCACACTGTTCCCATTCCACGTCGGAAATGCTGATTCCTGCAGGTAACCCAAGTCATTGCCCAGCCAACTGACATCCCACTCGCCATTAATGGCGTGCAACCCGAGGATGTTTGACTTCATACCCAATGCCGGGATTTCCAATTCCAGATTCGGATAACTTTCATAGATTTCACCGGGCATGTCGGGCAGATTGGTTATAAGACCGGGCGAAAACCCGGACGCAGGCAGAATTTTCGCATCAACATCGCCATCTGCATCTCCCCGGCCTGGACGGGCAAAGCGGTACCAGGTGGAGCGGTTTGATATGGATTCCGAGGCCGTTGTAGTCTCATCCGAAAAATCACCATCACCATCGATATCGGTCAATGATGGAGCCTGATTGTTCGCGAGGTTTATCGCATCCGGTACTGATACCAGGAATGTGATCACGACTTCATTATTCGCAGTTGCCTCATCAACGGCTCCGCGGTCTGGACCGATTGTACCGGACCAGAAAACCTCATTGGAGGCAACAATGTATGTACACGCGAGAGGATCTGTCGACCGCGAGGATGAGCCGCGTTCTTCGCACGTTAGGCTGCCGGGTACATATGTTGTTCCAGCCGGTATCGTATCGCGAACTTGCGCGTCTATTGCAGCAGAATTGTGATCATTGATCCAAACCATCTGCCATTCCAGCAGCGGCAAACCGGAAGAATCAAACACTTTCCGACCGGTAGGGGGATCAAACAAGTTTCCCAGTGTGTCGCAGGCCTCAATTACATTGGTGTACCCCTGGTCTGTGATCACAGTACCTACAGGTATGCAGTTTTCGTATCCGCCTGGACGTAATGGACCAGCGGGTACCAGCACGTCAAAAGTTATTCTGCAGGTTGTCGAGCCAATCGGCATAACTCCACCAGCGAGAGTGACCAACGTCGATCCAGGAGCCGCTGTAACTGATCCACCACAGGTGTTGGTAATGTTGGCCGGATTGGCAACAGTTAATCCATATAGAAGCGTGTCTGACATTCCCAGGCCGGTCAGCCCGATAGCCAGACCGTGTTTCTGTACATCAAGGATCACTGTTGACGTTCCGCCCGGTGAAACCGGATTGGGATCAAAATGTTTATCCACACCCACGCTGGAAAGATTGGTCAATGTCGCGCTGGTCGGGTCGAGGTTGGTCATACCCTGGCGGGTTGTAACCGACAGAGCCGGGATCGTATTAATCAGATTCCCCGTCACTTCCATCATGGCGCGGATGGTCAGCTGACATTGAGAATTTCCGGCCAATGACCCGCCGCTGTAAGAGAATGACATTCTGTCTGCCGCCGGGGTTATCGTCCCGCCGCATGTGCCTGTTGTCGGGTTGGGTGGATTTGCCAGGAGCATATGAGTGGGCAGCGTGTCGGTGAACGCAATCTCTGAAACCGGCGACGGTTCTGTGTTCACCAGGGTGATCGTCATGGTGGAAGCCGTGTCTCCGGTGACAAGTATGGGATCGAATTTTTTGTTTATCCGGAAATCAGGTGAACCAACCGTGATACCGGCTGAAGCTGCATGCCAGTTTTGCGTGAACGTAGTTCCGCTGACCATGCCAGTGACATCCCCAATTTCAATGCGGTTGGTGTAGGTTGTCCCAGGAGGTGGCGCAGTCGTACTGGTCCCCTGTACGTCAACGGTTATTGTACAACTCTGGCTGGCCGCCAGTTCTCCGTCTGTCAGAGTTATGGATTGCGGTCCAGTGGTTACTGTTCCAGAGCAATTAGAGGAAAGGTTGGATGGCGTAGCGATGATGATTCCATCACCAACCGTGCCGGGAAGTGTATCTGTGAAATTGATATTCGTCAGAGGTCTGTTGTAATTATTGGTGACAGTTAATGTCAGAGACGTTATACCATTACGCCCGACCTCACTGTTAGCGAATTGTTTTTGGATTGAAATATCTCTTACAGTAAACGTTGCCGATACATCCCCGGCAATGTTGCGATTCTCTGTGTTATCAATATCCCCGGGATGAATCGTGTTTGTGTGAGGTCCATAAACATCGGAAACCACATTAATCTGCAATGTACAAACCGTTCCCGCAGGGATTGTGCCACCCGAAAAAGTAAAGCTTGAACCCGTTAAAGGCGAAGGCGAAAAGGCACCTCCCCCGCAGCCTGATTGTGTGGCATTGGGAGTTGAATGGATGACTACACCGGCTGGAAAGTTATCTGTCAGTTCAAAATTTGTCAGATCTGTATCACCGGGAGCGGTAATGCGAATCGTCATGCGGTTATATTCTCCAGGTGCCACATTGCTGGAACTAAAACTCTTTACTACGCCCAATCCCAACCCGGTGTCATAAACGTTTAAGGTATCACTCGCGGATTGGCAGCCGGCCGTACCCCCGTCAAACGTTATATCACTGCATGATATGGTATTCGGGTGGGAACCAACTACATTTGATTCAACTCTGGCAGAAAAGACACACGTCCCTCCGGCCGGGATCACGCCATTATTTACGGAGAGACTGGCCGGGTTGGTATCCACAATATCACCTGAACAGCCTGTACCTGAAACGCTGCTGAATCCGGGCACTACGGTTACATCCGGATCCATGGTGTCGGTAAAATGAACATTAGTGAGAGGATTGGTCGCATCAGGGTTGGTGATTGAGATGGATAAAGTACTGAATCCGGTTCCCACCTGGAAATTGTCCGGCGAGAATGATTTGTCCAACTCAAGATTCTCAACAACCAGGTCATCGGATACGTTGGATGGTATGGTAACCTGTTGATAATTTGTCAAATCTGCCGGATGGATGACATTCGTAAAAGTGCCGGTACCGCTTGTTTTTACATTTACCCGGATGGTACATGTTGCGCCGGTCGCAATGGTCGCGTTTGATAGATGAATGGATGTGTCATCTATTGCAATGGGATTTAGTGTACCGGAACCGCAATTTGATAAAGAAACGCTTGTATCGCTAACAGATAAACCCGCCGGGAAATTGTCCGTCAAAGAAACCTGTGTCAGGTCTACAGTGGAATCAGTATTTTGGATGGTAATGGTCAACTGGCTGGTTTCACCTTCATTAATCAAGTCAGGTGAAAAGGTTTTGTCGACATCGGGTGCGGACATGGGCAAAACCAGCAACGTGATGTTGGCGTCATATTCATACAATCCCGGCACGCCATTTAATAAATAACCGCCATCCGTATCCCTGTCGATTACGTTAGTGTGGTTTCCCGGATCAAAGGAAGTGACACTCACAGTGACCGAGCAGATCCCGGGGTTAACGGGATCGATTGTTCCATCAGTCGTGGCACCGCTGAGGGAAATAAAATCATTTCCCGGTGTCGCGTTCAATAAATATGACCCACCGCATCCCGTCACCAGTGGATTAGGCGGATCAACCACAACCAGGTCATCCGGTAGATGGTCTATCCAGTTTACTTCTGTTAACTGGCTGACATTGGGATTGAACACATTAATGGTCAACCGGGTTGTCTGTGATGGATAGATCGTATCCGGGTTGAAGATACCATTGATCTGTGGAGGAGTGGAGAAACCCTGTGCGTTTACTTGCTGCACAGGACGAATAACCACAGCGCCAATAACTACCACAGTGACTACGAATAGATTGAAATAGCGGCGAACAGTGTTGAGCATGGTTGCAATCCTTCCGGCGGGCTCGTCACGACACCGGGTATTAAATTGTTATTTGCAGGTTATAGGGATCTTCCCCGATCTTTCCGTAGAGGTTTCCCCCAGCTTGGATCGGTATTAATTCAGATTTATTATAACATTGCTAGGCGGAAATTATTAACACATTTTTTGCGTGTTTTTTACGTAAAAATACACCAAATCAAATAATTCCCGTGCAAACCGGCCAGGTGGTTAGTTTAAATCATTTACTCTTTGCTTAAATGGTTCAAATTTGAAGAGCGGCCAGAGTTGTGCCAGTAACACAGCGCCAAATATCATGACGCAACCCAGGAATTGTATCGGTGTGAACCGTTCTGACAGGAACAGGTAGCCGGAAAGGGCGGCAAACACCGCTTCCATGGATAGAATCAGCGCGGCATCCGCGGCCGGAGCGTGTTGCTGTCCCCACACCTGCCCGGTAAAACCAACCGCTGTCGAAATGATCCCCGCATAGGCTACAGCCATCCAGGCCTGTGAGAGACCACCGAATGTATCCTGCTCAAAGATAAGACCGGCGACCAGGCTCAGGAAGCCGGCTGTTAAATACTGGACCAATGAAAATTGGACAACGTTGATCTTTGGGGAGAGTTTGCCGATCAGAATCAGGTGGCAGGCCCACATGAACGCGCCGATCAATTCAAGTAGATCACCCGATGCCAGGGAAAGCTGTCCCCCCGTGCTGAGAAAAAGGGTTCCGATAACAGCAATGATCGCCGCGATCCAGGTGATTCCCGGGGCTGGTTTGCGGGTTATGAACGCCATCAATATGGGAACGATGACCACATACAGACCTGTGATGAACGCTGCATTTCCGGCCGTTGTGGTTGCGATACCCGCCTGCTGCAACGCGCTGGCAGTAAAGAGGAATACACCAGTCAGAATCGTCCATGAAAGCCACTTGCGTGGAATATCCAGCCTTCGCACAAAAGGCAGCATAACCAGGGCGCCAACAATATACCGTGCCGCGCCAAATACAAAGAAACCCACGTGCTGTGAGCCTAGCCGTTGGGCAACAAATCCCCCGCCCCATACTGCCGCAACAAGCAACAGGACAATATCCGCTTTTATTCGATCCGATCTACCAGCCATAACGATTTCGAAATCTTTCCACGATCTCCCGATAATCGGGAGGTAATAATTCCATAGTTTTTTCTTCAATATCCGAAGGAATAGTCTTGTAAAAAGCTTGCGCGATGCCACCGGTGATACAGGCCTGGGTATCCGCATCACCGCCCAGAGATATGGACAGGCGGATGCTTTCTTCATACGAGTTTGATTCAAGAAACGCGATAATAGCTTCCGGAACACTTCCCTGACAGGTCACGTCAAATGAATACGCCGGTCTTATGTCATCCAGTTTGCGTTCAAGATCATACCCGAACCGGCTCCGTATTTCAGCTTTTATGGTCTGTTTATCCGCATTGTGTGCCGCCAGAAAGACAGCCAATGCAGTTGCCTGCGCGCCTTTTATTCCCTCCGGATGGTCATGGGTTATCTTCGCGCTTTTTTCAGCGGCTTTAAGCACCTCGGATTCAGTTTGACAGGCAAAACCCACCGGGCTGACGCGCATAGCGGATCCATTTCCAAAACTGTTATAGGGCTTTACCGGATCGGAGTACAGCCATTTCTTAAACCGGCCGCCATAACCGGCATGCGGATATCGGCGGCAGTGACTTCGCAAAAGTGTTTCATAATCCCCATCGGTTAGAATGGCATCAGCCAGCGCAATCGTACAGACCGTATCATCGGTGAAACGGGAATGCCCTGAAAAAAGTTCGAACTCCACCGATTTTACCGGGTGGTGTTCGTATGCTGAACCAATCACATCTCCCGCAATTGCGCCAATCATCTGAACCCTTTCGAAAAGTTCAGAAAATCATATCATATGAATGGCAAAGAAAAGATGGGGGGAAAATTATCAGGACACACCCATTCTTTTATGAATGGATCACCCGGTTTCTACCGGTAGTTTTTGCCGTATACATCATCTGGTCAGCTTTCTCGATCAGCGTATCAAAGGTGGTTATCTCATCATTGATGGCAGATACGCCAACACTGACAGAAACAACAATATCACCTGTGGGAGTTTCAATCGGTGTGTTGCAAATAACCTGACGCAACCTGTCTGCAACCTGAACCGCGCTTTCCAGCTCGGTCTCCGGTAATAAAACCACAAACTCATCTCCCCCGTATCGACCCAGAATGTCCACCTCGCGGATGGTTTTCCGCCATCGGTCTGCCATAGCCCGAAGAACATGGTCACCCACGGCATGGCTGTAGTTATCATTGATATCCTTAAATTTGTCCGTGTCGATCATCACAGCAGAGAGACTACGCCCGTATCGGCGAGCCCGTTCAACTTCCCGTTTTCCCAGCTCAAATAGACCGCGCCGGTTATATATATCCGTCAGCTCATCGGTGATGGCGAACTGTTGAACTTCCGCGTACAGACGAGCGTTCTCAATGGCAACAGCCGCCTGGTCCGCGAATGCCTGCAAGCGGTCCGCGTGGGTCTGGTCGTAGAACCCGGGTTGGGATGATTCCAGATTCAGAAAGCCAAAAACCTGCCCTTTACTGAGCAGCGGCGCGGACGCTATGGAGCGCGCCCAATTGATTCGTGAATGATGCTCTAGCGCCGCATATTCCTGAATATCACTGACCGCCAGCGGCATGCCGGTCGTATACATGCTCAGGAAATGCGATTCCTGGTTTACCGGCATCTGCAGACTCATCATCTCTTCTTCAATCCCCCGTTCAGCATAACCGATGGACCGAACAATATAAGCCACGTCCGACCAGATCATCATGACATTGGCTGCTTCGTTGGGGACAACTTCTCCCACATTGATCAAAATCCGGTCAAGAACCTCGTCAAAATTCAATGTGCTTGTCAATGCAGATGCCGTGTCGCGCAAGGCGTTGGATAAGATAGCCTCTTCCTTATACTTGTTGATTTCAGGTATGATCCGGTTTTCATTGAATACAGCAAGCAGGTTATCACCTTTTGCTGATCTGGCCATCTCAACCTGATAGGCTGTAACCTCACCATTCGCGCGGCGAATGTCCAATTGAATCTTATATTCCCGACCGCCCGAGGTCAGGTTTGCCAGAGACTGTCCGGCAATTGTTTCATCAGAAGAATCATCCAGGAGACTGGTAAGTTTTTTTCCGGTTATATCAGTTTCCTTGTAACCTGTTTCAGACAGCCATTTCTTATTTGCCAGCCTGATACATCCGGAAAGATCCAATTGCAGCAACATGACCGGTGCCATGGCAAACAGGTCTTCACTATTCTGATCTGTTGTCTCGATACAAGAAAAAAGAATCACAGACTTTCCCAGTGAATCCATGCGGCTTGCAACCAGATTGAAGGATTTCTCCCCCTTTGCGGTGTGCAACACAAATGAACTGGAAACTGTTTTATTGCTCTTTCCAAGCTTTGTGATAAGAGCAATAAAATTCCTGGCAAGGTTGCCATTAGAATTTGTGAATGTATTGAGGGAATGACGTTCATTGATATCCGGAAATAACGACCTGAAGGCCGGATTGGTTTTGATTACTTCATAATTTGCCAATGAGATCAAAATCGACGGAACCGGGATATCGTCAAGAAATTGTCTGTAATAGTCCATCTGGTTGTGGCGTGTTATCGCCTGCATAATCGATTTTTTCAAGTTGCGGCGGTCAACCGGTTTATGGATGAATCCGTACGGGGACTGGATTTCCTTCTTTAGGATGTCTGTCTCCGATGAAACCAGGTATATCACCGGCACATTGAATTCTTCCCGGAAGACTGCGTGAGTCGTTCCATCATCACCCCGAGATTCAAGCTCGTAATCCACCAATGCAATACCAGGTTTTTTCGTGCCGACTATTTTTTTTGCTTCTTCAAAAGAGCCGGCAATCTCGGGTGTTTGAAAACCGATCGTTTTAGCAGCCGCCACGATCTGATCGATGACAGACTGTTCTTTTTCAACTAGTAGGATTTTTGGAAGTTCGTCCATGAAGTACCATTTTTATAATAACCACTGGCCGGTTTTCACAAACGGCTCAGCACAATCATAGCCCCAAAGAAATCGCAAAAAACAAACCAACTGTATCCATGCAAGGATTGAGCCAGTTTTTTCGTTATTTGATTCTTCATACTATGAACTGAGTAAATTATAGGGTTGTAATAGTTAATTTGAAAGAAATTTTTTGTAAATTATTGGTTATTTGTTTTAATGTTGTTTCTTTATCTCATTAATGGCATCCTCGGTAGCCTTGAATGCCAGTGGAGGCAGCGAATTCAGGGGGAAGAACGCGGCATCCGTGGCATCATCGCCAGCCGACAATGTCCCTCCGATCACATCAGCCTGATAAATCAACACAACATCCGCTCCTTGAGGATGTTCCCTCCCACAATGGATATGGAGTAGTTCTCCCGTTTGCACGTGAAGGCCGGTCTCTTCAAAACATTCACGGACGGCAGCTTCCGCTGTATTCTCCCCGCCATCCATAAAACCTGCCGGTAATGACCAGTTTCCTTTAAAAGGTGGGTTGACACGTTGAACCAGAAGGATATTCCCGTCCTGAATTACGGCAACTGCCACAGCAACTTTGGGATCGGTAAAATAGATCCAACCGCATCGTGGACAGACAGGGCGTTCACGGCCAAATTTTTCCTCATGGATCAGTGTCGCACCGCATTGGATACAGAACCGTACTGATTCTGGAGTATTCATCATTGCCAGACCTTTTTGAGTATAAAACCGGTAACGGCCAGAATTATTGAAAACAGGATCAGGGTCAGCGCCAAACCGGATAATGACAGATTCGTGCCTCTCCCTGGCAATTGATCTTTTGTCTGTTCAGGTCGAGAAAGATCTTCCATCCACTCGGGAGACGGCGTTACATCGCTTTCATTGGTTATGCCATTCACCGCCAGAGTCAATTTCGGCTGAGGTGCGGGGTTGTCCTCCACCACCCGGGTAGTCTCAATAGACCGCGCAGAGAGCGTGGCAGTTGGCGCAATTTTTTCCGCATTCTCCGGTAACACCGCCGGGGCTGGTGCCATCGGGCTGTCAGTTGTAAAAGATGGTTCAGCCGCAACATTCCCGGTTGAAGTATCCACCGATGCACTACCGCTGGCTTCCTGTAAGGAATCAGAAGTCGTACCTTTCATTTCCTCCTGTGGAGGTGCAGCCAATAACTCCGGTTCGGAAGCTTTCTCCATTTCCGGTATTTCGCCGGAGGGTTCCACATTACCCACAATGCTGTTTTCCGGCAGTTCCGGGTCAGACGCAGCGTATCCATCTTCTTCCAACGCCTGCCTAGCCGTCATTTCCTGCATTTGTGGAACGCTTTCAGCCCCGGGTTCCATGGCAGCAGTTTTACCGCCCATTGATGGGATCAGGTTAGCCAACAACAAGAACACAGCCATTATAGCCGCCGCCGCTGAACTGAAATTCATGGCGGGTATCAACCACAACCACCCCCGTTGACGGATCATATCTGCAGAAACGAAGAAGTTTTTGCGGCGTTTAACCCTGGGTATTGAGCGGAGTATTCCGCGGGTTTGGGATAGTGACAGGTATGCTGATCGATAGTCGGGATCAGTTGAAAGGCGGCTTTCAACCAGCCTTTTTTCTTCCGTTGTTACCGCGCCGTCAAGATAGGCGGATAACATCTCCCAATCTTGAGCGGTCAAATTTTCTTTCATCCGGCTTCCTCATATTTCTGACGGAGGTCAAGAGGTAAAAGTTCCCAAAAACCGACCAGACAATCGCGTAGTTTTCTGCGCGCTCTGGCCAGACGGCTCTTAACAGTGCCCATTGGAACACTTGTTATGCGGCTGATTTCGTCATAGTTCAGTTCATCGACATCAGCCAATACCGCGATTGTTCTGAAATCCAGCGGTAACTCCTGTAGACAATGTTGAACAGCACTTTGAAGTTCGGCCATTTCTGCCCGCTGTGATGGCGAAGGCGATGGGTCGTTCAACCAGTATTCACTGGTTAACCCATCCTCCTCTGGATCGGAATCGATCGATACGACCGGACGGCGTTTTTGACGACGCAGTTCGTCATAACAGGCATTAATGGCTGTACGCGTCAACCATGAACGGAAAGACCCACCTCGGAAAGTCTTTATTGACCGGTAAGCTGAAATGAAGGCTTTTTGTGTGATATCTTCCGCGGCATCGTACGATCCAAGCATCCGGAATGCCGTATTGAACACGTTATCCTGAAACAGGCAGACAAGCTGATTGAATGCATCCAGGTCACCCCTGGTAGCGGCCATGATCAACGTGTTCTCATCCACAGTATTACCGGTCATCATAAGCTTGAAAAAAAAGCTCCCTAAAGAAATTATAGCCGCTCCCGGGATATTGGTTCCGGTATAAACAGGTTAGTTAACATTTTATTAAGGCCAAATCATTAACGTATAAATGAGGTATGATAATGAGGAATTGATCTGGCTTTCTTGAAAGCAGTACATACAGGATGAAATGTTATGAAAACACTCCTATTAATGCGGCATGCTAAATCCAGCTGGAAACATCCGGACCTGCCGGATCAAGACCGTCCACTGAATAAACGGGGGGAAAAGGATGCTCCCCATATGGGGAAATTCATTCGCGAAAAGAAAATAACCCCGGACAGGATCCTGGCTTCACCCGCCAAACGGGTCACACAGACCGTGGATGGAATGCTGGAAAAGATGAATTTTAAAGGGAAAGTGGAATACGTCGAATCCCTGTATCTGGCTGAGCCTTCTTCTTATTTATCTACCTTACAAACAGTTGATGACAAATTTGACAGAGTCCTGGTGGTAGGACACAACCCTGGATTGGAAGGCTTACTGCAAATTTTAAGCGGCAAAGTCGAATCACTTCCAACAGCGGCCATCGCACAACTCGTTTTACCCATAGAACACTGGGCGGATATCGGAGAAGGCACCCGGGGAGAATTGGTCGACAGAGTAAAACCCAGAGACCTTAAATAATCGGGGAAGAAAAATCCAGGCGGCACTTTGCCGCCTTTTTTTATTACAATAAAGGACATACCGTATTCGAGGGAAAATGTCCATTCTGAAATCGATCCTAACGTCTGAACACAATGAAAAAGTGATCAACGCCGACCTGCCTGTCATATTGGACTTCAGCGCCCAATGGTGTTCTCCCTGTAAACGCCTCTCCCCCATTCTAGAAGAGCTTGCGTCGGAATGGTCAGGGAAGGCAACAATCTACACAGTGGATTCTGATTCTAATTCCGAACTGGTATCGCTCTACAGGATCATGAGCCTGCCAACCCTAATATTGATCAAAAATGGGCGTGAAGCACAACGCCTAATCGGATTACAGACAAAAGCCAAATTGCAGAGTGAGTTCGAACCGCATTTCTAATTCCAATGCACAGGGAAACCGAAATGGAAAATTCAAAAAATGAAGCACCTCACGGACAATGGACCAGCCCGGTAACCGCCGCGGCAGCCGGAGGAAAACTCCGGTTGGAAGAGGTTCAATTCGATACGAACGGCAGCTTTATCATCTGGGTTGAAGGCCGTTCGGGAACCGGTGTTCTGGTACGCCAAAAAAATGGCGATGCCCGCTGCGACATCACCAACCCGGAAATATCAGTTCGTGGTGGAATTGGTTATGGCGGTGGAGAGTTTTCCACACACGATGGGAGGATCTATTTCGCAGAGAAGTCCGGCCGCCTGTTCAGTGCCGACTTGGAGCAGGGCGCTCCCGTTCCAATAACCCCTCCATACGGTTCTTTCGCCGATCCACAGGTATCTCCAGATGGACACCGGGTTATGTGCATTTTTTCTGACGGCAAAATCGACCTATTGTGTCTGGTGGACAGCACTGGTAATGAGTGGCCGATGCAACTTGTTAAAGGGGCAGATTTCTATATGTCGCCCCGTTGGCACCCGGGCGGAAAGATCATCGCCTGGATCGAGTGGGACCATCCTAACATGCCCTGGGATGGTACACGTCTTATGCTGGGCCGCCTGGAAGCAGGCACGCCACGCCTGGTCGATTCACACAGCGTTGCCGGCGACGTAGATCAACCTGTTTACCAGCCAGAGTTCTCCTCTGATGGGCGTTTCTTGAGTTACGTTGTATCCAACGGGGAATGGGAAGACCTTGTGTTACTTGAGCTGCAAACTGGCGAATCTCGCGTATTGGTGAAGGGAGATGGATTTCACCTGGCTCAACCCGCGTGGGTTCAGGGATTGCGGTCCTACGGATGGACTTCTCAAAATGATGAGATTCTGTATATTCGGAATGAAGGTGGGTTTGCTTCACTGTGGCGGGTCAATATTGAAAGTGGAGAAACCAGCGAAGTCTCCACAGCCCCTTATACCTGGCTAACGCAGATTTCCACATCGAAGGTGGAAAAAGCGGCGGTGATGATCGCGTCATCCCCTGCAATTCCCCCGCGTATTATCCGGTGGGATGAAACTGGTCTTCGCACAATCGCTTACAGCGACTCGGAGCGTTTGTCGTCAGATTTCAACCCGCCCATAGTTCCACTTCAGTGGAAAGCTCAGGACGGCAGCACCGTTTTCGGAAATTATTATCCTCCCACCAATCCCCAATACTTCTCCGAAGGATTGCCTCCGGCTATTCTCTATATTCACGGAGGACCAACATCGGAACAGCCTGTTACATTTAGCCCGGAAAGGCTCTATTTCACCTCGCGTGGATACGCCTGGCTGGATGTGAATTACCGTGGCAGCAGTGGATACGGCCGGACGTATCTGCAGGCCTTACGCGATAGATGGGGTGAGTCTGATATGGAAGACGCCGCCTCCGCCGCCCAAGCCCTGATCGACAATGGACTGGCTGATCCCAAAAAATTGATCATCCGTGGCGGCAGCGCGGGCGGATTTACCGTACTAAATTCACTGATCCATTATCCCGGTCTATTCAAGGCTGGAATTTGTCTTTACGGCGTCAGCAATCTGTTTACACTTGCTCAGGACACGCATAAATTTGAAGCCCATTACACCGACAGCCTTGTCGGCGCATTGCCAGAAGCGGCAGAGAAATTCCACGCCCGATCACCCGTTTTCCATGCCAACAAGATCCAGGACGCGCTCGCCATATTTCAAGGGAGCATAGACAAAGTTGTACCACCCTCACAGTCTGAAGAGATCGTGAACGCCCTCCGCAGCCGGGGTATTCCTCTTATTTATAAAGTATACGAGGGCGAAGGCCACGGATTCCGCAAGCAGGAATCACTCGCTGATTACTATTTTGAGGTGGAACGCTTCTTGCAACAATTTGTGTTATTCGCGACATAGCATTAATTAATCGCGAAGTGCACATTGCAACCCAATTCCTCAAGCCCGGATAAAGAAGATTGATGAGATCTTCCACCCGGGCATTGAAGGAAAGGAAAGAGAGTAATCACGTTGATCAAAAAACCCGTCCTTTTTCTTCTGTTGATGCTAACACTTTTCAGCCTCACCGGATGTGAAAGACCTTCAACCATTGCTCCTGTGGCTGTGGCTCCCACGGCCGCTCCGGCAGTCAAGGTCGTAACTCCCACTTTGATGATCAAAACTCCGGTAAAAGTTGCCACGCAACCCTCCGGATTCCAGGAAATCCTCAGCGCCACGCAGACTGCCGTTGCTACACTACGGTCTGGTACGTTAACGGCCACCGCGCAATCAACGTTGTTGACCGGAACGCCGGGAACCGGAACACCCGGAGCGTTGGACGGTCAAACAATGGGGCTGCCGGGGATCACATCCACACCCATGGCGCTTGGGACAATCTATCCAGAGACAGAGACTCCCACACTTGTGCCCGGTGTGACTGGAACACCAGGTGTTTCCGGAACCCTGTCACCCATGACAACTGGAACAATAGTAATTCCAACCGCCACCAAAATGATCCCCAGTTTCTATATTCCCGGTGTGCCGACTTTCGGTATTGAGAGCGTGGTGGGCGACAGTACAGTCACCATTATGACATCTGAATTTCCGGCTAATTCCAAATTTACTGTCTATATGGGCCCGAACGGGTCTCGCGGGTATGGCGGTACATTGCTTGGAACATTTGACACAAATGAGGGTGGATTCATGACCCTTGTATTCAACATCCCGGTTACGTTGCGGGGATATTCTCCGATCGATATTCGGATCGAATTCCCTGATGGAAGATACTCTTTCAACTTCTTCTACAACATCACTGCCAGCTAAAGAGACTATTCCCAATCATCCGGTTCAATATGGACATAAGCTCTGTCCACCTCCGGAAAACTTTCCAGCCGCTCAATCACCCGATCGCTGATCTCATGCACCTGTTTGAGCGGCATATTTCCATCTACGTTAATATGCATATCTACAACCAGTCGTGGTCCGATATATTCTGTTATGGCATGATGGACCCGTATCACACCGGGTACTGAAGCGGCTGCAGAAACAAGTTTTTCACGTAATTCTTCAGACGCGCCCGCTCCGGTTAGAAACCCAAGGTTTTCCCTCGCTGCCAGAAACGCCGCTCGGAAAATCCACATTGCCACAAGAATACCGGCTGCGGGATCGGTAAGCGGGTGTAAATACGTTGAACCGATTATCCCTGTGAATGCCGCCAGGGATGTTAGCACATCGCTTAAATTATCACGAGCTGTGGTTACCAGCGTTGGACTTTGAAGGTTTTCAGCCAACTTGCGAATCCAAACAAACATTCCCGCTTTAATACCCGCCGAAAACAGCAATACAAATACAGGCAAGCCAATCTCTATGGCTTTTCCGCCTTCCACAAACCGCCGGATAGACGCACTTGCTGCCGAGTATCCGGCAAATGCCATCGAGAATGTGATTAACAATCCGACCAGCGGTTCAAAACGGCTGTGTCCCTGTGGATGGCCCTTATCGGCTGGACGTTGTGCCATCCATAATCCCAGTACCATGAAAAAAGAATACAACACATCAGACGCGGAATTGGCGGCATCTGCCAGCAATGCAACTGAACCACTTAAGGCAGCCGCTATCCATTTCACCGTCAAAAGAAGAATATTTCCAACAATGGTAACAATTAGAGCTGTACGGTACTTTCGTTGTTCACCCGGATCTGATTTTTGAATGCGTATTGATTGCATTATCTGAAGTCCAAAATGAAAACGGTCTCAAAATGCACTCCGTTTACCTGAGGGTAATCAAGGTGCAAATTTGAGACCGTCGACTGTTTATCAACACATCGGGATGAGTGCTCCGCCCTACGATCCGAGGGGAAAACTATCCGATAAACTCTTCCATATTGGCGAGCAAAGCATCAACGTCGCTCATGGTGATTTCACCCATATGCGCGATACGGAATGTTTTATCTTTCAAATCACCATATCCATTGGAAATCCGCATACCCTTGGTCAGGAGGAACTTATTGAGGGAAGTAATCTCCAAACCTTTGGTGTTTTTAATTGTTGAAACTGTTTTTGAGCGGAAACCTTCCGGAGCAAGGGGTTCCATTCCATGATCCATTGCCCAATTCTGGGTCCGTTTGGCCATGGCCGCATGCCGCGCGAACCGATTATCCAGCCCTTCTTCCAGGATGCGGTCAAGTTGCACATCAAGGGCATAGATGAGAGGCATAACAGGTGTCATGGGAGTTGAGTCTTTTAGACGGTGTTTTTCCATCAGCACCAGGTCAAAATACCATCCCCGATTGGAGACGGTTTCAGCCTTCTTCATGGCTCGGTCAGATGCCGAGGCAAGCGATAGACCGGGGGGTAAGGCAAGACACTTTTGGGAAGATGTAAGAAGGAAATCAATTCCCCAGGCATCCATCTCGATCTTCACCCCGCCCAATGATGAAACTGCATCGACCAGAATGAGTGTATCGGGTGAGATCTCGTGTACTACTTTTGCAAGATCTTTAACAGGATTTTCAACACCGGTTGATGTTTCATTGTGAATAATGGTGACAGCTTCGTATGATTTCTTCTTGAGCGCATCAGCCAGCATGTCAGGCGTAATTCCCTGTCCCCAGGGAGCTTCTAGCTTATCCGCCTGTTTTCCATTGGCTATCGCACATTTGTACCAGCGATCGCCAAAGGCACCATTTACGCAGGTGAGAACATGCTCCTGCACAAAATTGCGAACACCGGCTTCCTGCATACCCGAGCCTGAAGCTGTCGCCTGAAAGACACGGTACTGCGTAAAGAACAACTTTTGAGCTTTTTCCGCCGTTCGGCGGAATATTTCCTCAAAATCCTTGCTTCGATGCGGCATCATAGGTTTTGCCTGCGCGGCTAAAACCTCTGGAGCAACATCAACTGGTCCAGGAACAAACATGGGTGACATAGTATTCTCCTCTATACTAATGTGGGTTAGCGAAGAATAAACGATAAAATGACGAGCACTCCAACAAAGAAAATGACCTGGTAACCAATAATTTGTAGATCTTTCTTTACAAGGGTGTAATCGGGATTGAATTCACTGCTGGGGCGGGAAGTCCCGGCGCGACGTGATGATGCTGTCGCGGAAGAGGCTGTAAATGTGACTTGCCGTTTGCTGTTTTTTGCCATGGTATTTTCCTGAAATAATCTAAGAATTTTTCAACACCGCAGAGATGACAATTCTCTGGTTATCGACCATATAAGGGTAACACGAAATCAGCGTTACAACGGAATCTGTTGTAGGAGACATAACTTCAACCTGGTCAGGCCGTACGATACGTTTCTGGTTGATTACGTAGGTATAAGTCCTCAGGTTGGTAAACAGCGTAATCGTATCACCTGTTTGCAATTTATCCAAGTCACGAAATATCTCACCGAACACATCATTATGCGCTGAAAGAACCAGATTCCCATTTTCCCCCGGATCCGGCGTTCCGGCATGTTGTCCAACACCTTTTTTCAATTGTTCCCAACCATCCCCCTGGATTACCGGGGCGTCAACGGATATCGCGGGAATCTGGATGCGTACCGCTTGTTCAGGGCTGGATGTAGGCAGCGGGATCGCCGCGAGAGATTGAACGAGTGGACGCAAATGGGCTGGAATTTCTTCTTCGTTGGGCTGCGCGCCCCCGGGCGCGTTTGGTGGCGTGTGTCCTGAAGGCAGAACTACAGCCCGAATGATCGCTGTGGGAGCCAGAGTCGGCTGAACCAATGATTCAGACACCTCTCGGTTTAAATTCTGCCAAATCTGTATCCCATTAAAGAGAACGAAAATCAGGGCGACAACAGCAACAATTTCAATGCCCATTAGAAGACGGTCCAGCCAGACCTTACGGTGAGGAACCGCCGCTGTCGCTTCGCGAACCTCTCCCGGTTCCGAAACGATCCGTCCAGGTTGATAGCCGGTTACCACACTTGAACCCTGGGCTATCCTGCCAGTGCGTCGGTAATAATCCAGCCTTTCACGCCGCGCTTCCATCCGCTTTTGAGAGAGAAGTGATTGCAATTCTTCCAGGGAATAATCTTCCAATGGATGGTTTTTTGCCACCGGATACTCCGATCAGATCAATTCGGCCGAAAAGGTTCAAAAAATTATAACGCAATCAATGAATAAAACACGCAAATGTCCCACCTGGCGCTTTACGGGAAAACAACAAAGCTACCAGACAGCAAGGATTGGATATCACAATTGGTCTATTTGGATTAAAATGGAAGAAGATAAATCCTTGAGCTATATAACCAAGGGGAAACTTGAAAAATTGGTGTAATAAATAAATGGATAAGAAAAAGAATTATCTGATTGATATGGATGGTGTTCTGGTCCGCGGACGCACGCTGATACCGGGTGCCGATACCTTCATTGAAACATTGAAACAACAGGATCACAAATTCCTCATCCTGACAAATAATCCGTTGTATACACAGCGTGATCTGGCTCACCGCTTAAGTACGATCGGCCTGGATATTCCTCCAGACAAAATTTTTACATCTGCCATGGCAACCGCCCTGTTCCTTCAAAGTCAAAAACCAAATGGAACAGCGTACGCCCTTGGTGAAAGCGGTCTAACCCAGGCGCTATATGATGTAGGTTATGTTCTGACCGATATGGAACCCGATTACGTCGTGTTGGGCGAGGTGAACAACTACAATATGGACCAATTCACGAAAGCTATCCGTCTTGTGGTACAGGGAGCCGCATTCATCGCTACCAATCCCGATGCTAATGGTCCGGATGAAGCCGGGGTTGTTCCTGCCTGCGGAGCGATGGCCGCTCTTATTGAAAAAGCCAGCGGACGGACACCGTTCTTTATCGGGAAACCCAATCCATTGATGATGCGTACCGCCATGAATTATCTGGGAGTTCATTCCGAGAACTCGGTGATGATCGGTGACCGCATGGATACAGATATCGTTGCCGGAGTAATGGCCGGTTGTGAGACTATCCTGGTTCTTTCCGGTGTAACAGCCGAACACACGTTGCATCGTTATCCCTACAAACCTACACAAATCGTTAACTCAATCGCGGATATCAAACCCTGATGGCATAATAGATTACTCATATTTCATAAAAAAGGGCGAATTCGGTAAGAATCGCTCTTTTTTAATCGGAATTGTGGTTAAAAACTCGTGTTTTGACTTTTTGGGTTAAACCACAATGTTATAATCGGGGAAACTTTCAATGAAAGAGCTTGTGAAAATGAACTCACCCAGGAAAATGAAACTGTTCGTCTTTTCAATTCTAGTTCTAACGATCGTCGCTGGTTCAAGCGGATGTTCAGCAGTCCCATTTCTTTCCACACCAACCGAGACTCCAACAATAACACCTGTTCCCCCGACCGATACGCCTGAACCGACACCGACGCCGGTTACTCCAACATCAACCCCCGTTCCCACGGAGACAGCCACTCCAACCGCCACGCCGCTGCCGCCTCTGGCAGTCGTACCGGATGGGATCAACCCATTCTGTCTCACTAAGAAATACTTCATCTCCCATGTCGATGGACCAGCCGGACCGGCTTCCATGCCTGAATTTGCTCAGGCAGGTGCGGTAGATAAGAAGACCGGAACCATCAATTTCCCCATATCTGCCGTGGAATGTACACTGGTTCTGACTTTTAATCAGCCTGTTCCCAGTGGTTTGGAATTGCAGGTATGGGACGCGAGACCGCAGGAACCGTTCATCGTGTACGACATGCCGGCCAACCCTAATAATCCCAAAGAAGCGTACGCCGTGATGACCCACTCGTATATCGTCGATCCTCCAAAGTGGTGGATGGATTACTCCATTGTGGTCATTACCGCGGAAGGCAATGAGATCTTCCGGGCGCCCATCCATGTCCAAAAACCCCTTCCGGAAAAATGCTGGGATGGATCCTACCCAGATCCAATAACCATGTTCTGTCCCATTATGGATTCTTAGAAAGTAGTTTGATGTCCGGTCCTGAAAGCTCAAAACAGGAAGCGCGTTACCTGTACGCCATCCTGATCACCGCATTAATCCTTGCCGCCGAGATCATCGGCGGCATTTTAACTGGCAGCCTCGCTTTGCTTTCTGACAGCGCACACATGCTGACTGATGTATTCGCTCTGGCGATCAGCTATGGCGCTTTTAGGATCGCACGAAAACCGGTCGACAACCGGCACACGTTCGGGTATCAACGGGTAGAGGTCTTCGCGGCTTTGATCAATGGGTTTTCGCTGGCTGTAATATGCGGCGGTATCTGGTGGGAAGCCGTTGAACGTCTTATTACTCCCGGCGAGGTAAACGGACTTCCCATGCTGATCATCGCAGCCGTCGGGCTGGTTGCGAATATTCTGGTAGCACTTGTCCTGAAACCGGGACACCATCACCCCGGTCATGATCATACTCACGATCACAAAAAGAATGACATCAATATGGAAAGCGCATATCTGCACGTGATTGGTGACGCGTTGTCATCCATAGGGGTGATCATTGCCGGTCTCGCCATCTGGTTAACCGGCGCTCTGTGGATAGACCCTTTGATCAGTATCGGCATCGGTATCATGATTGCCATCAGTAGTTTCCGCTTACTGCGACGGTCTGTTCATATTTTGCTGGAAGGCACTCCGGAAGGACTTTCCATCCCGGAGGTTAAGTCTGCCATTGGTGAGGTCAATGGAGTAGATGAGGTACACGACTTGCACATTTGGAATATTGGTTCCGACCATGCTTCTTTGAGCGCGCATGTTACCCTGAAATCAGAAGACTGTGGGAACCAACCGGCTATTCTTGAAAGCATTCGTAGAATGCTGCTTGATCGCTTTTCTCTCGACCATGTGACAATCCAGATCGAAACCGAAAATTGTGGACAGGGTTGTCAAAACGACCAGGGAGTATTGGAATAAATTGAACCTCAAAAAAGGTCTTTCTAACCCCCGTTTGTACATCCAAATGTTATGCCCCATTTTATTGATCGGGGTAATACTATCAAGCTGTGCCACACCCGGGGCCAAACCAACCGCTTCTGTTCATTCAACGCAAGCCGAATTATCGGAAACAAAAAAACCTTCGCTCACACAAACCGCATCGCCTGTTCCGTCCGCGACAGTTCCCGTTGAACTTTCCAGCTTAAAAGGTACAGAGATCCAGATGATCCATCCATGGTCGGGCGCGACATATTCCCGGCTGAAAAGCATGATCACCGAATTTAATAACGAAAACATCTGGGGTATCCGTGTAAATGAAATTCAGGGTGGAAGTGTCACCCAAACTGCCCGTTTGTTTACAGAGAGTATGGTAACCAGCAACAGAATCAATTTGATCGCCATATCCCCCGAGTATCTGGCCGGGTGGAACAGCGGTGGTTATACCATTGACCTTACACCCTTCATTTCCAACTCAGAGTGGGGCATCCCAGACAAGGAAAAATCTACATATTTCCCTGATATCTGGCAGTCCAATCATTATGAAGATGTTCAGATCGGCATACCGGCGCAGATCAATTTGCACATACTGGCCTATAACGAATCTTGGGCAGAAGAACTCGGGTATGATGACCCTCCCCGCACTCGTGATGAGTTCCTAAATCAGATTTGTGAAGCAGCCCGGACCAACAACCAGGATTCGAACCGCGAAAATGACGGCACAGGCGGCTGGATCATCAACGCGAATTCCTCCACATTATTATCCTGGATCAATTCATTTTCCGGTAAGGAGAGTTCTTTTGATTCTCCGGATAAGGCTATCCTGGCGGCAGAGACAGGAGAAGCGTATGTGTACCTGCGATCGCTAACAGAAAAAGGCTGCGCTTGGAATAGCAGGGTGGCATCCCCTTTTACATACTTCTCCACCCGTCAGACTATGGCTTTTTCAGCCACGCTTCCCGATCTGTTGGAATTGGAGCAAACCCTGCGATTTGCTGAAAACAATGATGAGTGGAGTATTCTTGCATATCCCGGTGATACCTCCAACGCTCTAGTATATGGTACCGGTATATCCTATGGCATCAGCAAAACCGACGCGGTAAGCGAGCTGGCTTCCTGGCTGTTTCTTCGTTGGATGACACTGCCGCGCAACCTGGCCCGGCTTGCTGAAACAGCCGGCACCATTCCACCAACAACATCCGCGGTTGATCTAATGTCATCATTCAGTCAATCCCACCCCTGGTGGGCTTCAGCAAAAGAAATGGTTCAGGACGCGGTATTCATCCAAACGTCACCTGATTGGCGAAAAGCCCGTCCGGTGCTGGAGGACGGTTTCTGGCAGATGTTACAACCCACCCCGATGCCTGTTCCCACCCTGCTTCATCAAATGAGCGAAACGTATGACTCATTTCCGGAATAAACCATGACCGAATATATCATCTTCACTGACGGCGCTTGCGACCCCAATCCCGGACCGGGCGGCTGGGCGGCTGTTTTCACAGAGAATGGAATAAAAAAGAAGGTTCTCAGCGGGGGTGAAAAGCCGACGACGAATAACCGGATGGAATTAACGGCAGCCCTGCGCGCGTTGGAAAGTCTTCCTTCTGATGCCAGCGCGGTTATCTATACCGATTCGCAATACCTGATGCTTGGTATCACCAGCTGGCTTCCCAATTGGGTCAAGCGGGGATGGAAACGTAAGGGCGGTAAACTCGCCAACGAAGACCTGTGGAAATCACTGCATGACCAGAGCCAACGGATAAGAGTAAAATGGAATTGGCTGCGCGGACATGCAGGCACACCCATGAATGAACTCGCAGACAGGGAAGCCCGAAAAGCCATTCCGCGTTAAAATACCTTTCATTCTTCTTCCCGAAAGGAGGAGATAATGCCCAGACCAACCACCCGCACCGCGTTATTAAAAGAAATATACGAAGAGCGAAAAAAATTTGAAGACCTGCTGGCTACCATCCCGCAGGATGTATTTGTCTCTCAAAAGGTTATGTGTGAATGGACAACAAAGGACATCGTCTGCCATTTGACCGCCTGGGAACAGATGGTAATCTTATGGGTGAAGAGCGGATATCAGGGAAAGACCATTGCAGTGCCGGCTGAGGGGTTTAAATGGAGCGAAATACCCGCATTAAACGATAAGATTTACAAGGACCATAAAGATGATCCTTTTGACTTTGTGATGAAAAGATTCAATGAGTCGTATCACGAGATACTGGAGCTCATAAATTCCATCTCTGAAGAAGACCTGTTTACACCAGGGTTGCATAAGTGGCAGAATAAAAATATGTTGGCGGCATATTTCAAGTCCAGCACATCCAGCCATTACCTTTGGGCGCGAAAAGAGATCACCAAGGGGCTGAAGGCTCTGGCAAAGTAGTTTTTCAGAATAACTACGACCAGTGCGTCGGGCTTATTTCAAGCTTTTTGCTACTCATTTAAATCTGGCGAGTACAACTATCCTGGACTATTGTTATCGACGGGAACTTTTGTAGGATTGATAACTTTACCACTCGCGATGAACCGATAAAAAAATCCCACAACATTTCTGTGGGATTGAGGCGACGAGGGGTTTTGTTGAGCTCAGCGAAATGCCACACTGTGGCAAACCGATAGAAAAATCCCACAGTCTCTCTGTGGGATTGAGGCGACGAGGGGATTTGTTGAGCTCAGTGAAATGCCACACTGTGGCAAACCGATAGAAAAATCCCACAACATTTCTGTGGGATTGAGGCGACGAGGGGTTTTGTTGAGCTCAGCGAAATGCCACACTGTGGCAAACCGATAGAAAAATCCCACAGTCTCTCTGTGGGATTGAGGCGACGAGGGGATTTGTTGAGCTCAGCGAAATGCCACACTGTGGCAAACCGATAGAAAAATCCCACAGTCTCTCTGTGGGATTGAGGCGACGAG
>CAYUQJ010000013.1:0-24008 GCA_964446955.1 uncultured Leptolinea sp. | reverse complement strand
ACCGATAGAAAAATCCCACAGTCTCTCTGTGGGATTGAGGCGACGAGGGGATTTGTTGAACTCAGCGAAATGCCACAGTGTGGCAAACCGATAGAAAAATCCCACAGTCTCTCTGTGGGATTGAGGCGACGAGGGGATTTGAACCCCTGATGAGGGTTTTGCAGACCCTTGCCTTGCCACTTGGCCACGTCGCCATTTATAAACGCAGGCAGATTTTATCAGGTCAAAGGATTAAACGCAAGTCAGCGGGATCGTTCAACTAATTCCGCGAAAGCCGGCGATTGAAAACAATTATCCCAAGAATAAAGTACAGTATCGAGAGAATGAGCATCAATCCCATCCTGAAGGTAATCTCTCCGAATCCCGCTCCGCTTACCAGCGACTGCCGAAGAATCATCATTGCATGGGTTGCCGGGATCAGGTCAAATAGTCCCAACTGGTGACCATTTATTGTCAACCACGTCGGAATTGTGAATGGGAAGAACGCTCCGGAAAGAAATACCTGCAGCATGGAAAACGTGCTTCCGGTATTAACCCCCTCGCTATCGTTGTGAATAATACAGGCAGTCAGCAAACCAAGTCCAATCGAACTAAAAGATAAGATCAGGCAGATAACAAAAGCGAGGGAAAATGAACCCTGTGTTTGAAAGCCCAACAAAACGGCCATGAAGAGCATCAGGAGAACCTGTATCACCGCCGCAGCCATCTGAGCCAGGCTTATGCCGATGAACCACTCGGCTGTGCTCAGATGAGAAAGCCGCAGGAGTTTATCCGTACCCATCCGCAATTCACGGCCGATCAGCGTGGCTGTTTGAGGAATGATCAACAGAATGGCCATGATCATCACCCCCGGCGCGAAAGCATCAAAATCAGTAAGCGGCATATTGACAGTCAAATACTCGACCTGCATATCCACAATGGGATGCAACCCTTCCCGACTCTCCTGCACCGGGTGAAGGACAATTTCAAGGAAACCGCTTGAGTTAATAAAAGCCAGACTTGTTCCATCTCCTTTGACCTCCCGTGCCAGATTGCCGGAGGAATCACGGGAGAAAATGACCAACATCGCGGCTTTCTTGGTTCGCAATTTTTCATCGGCGAGGTTGAGATCATCCACGGGGATCAAATCAAATAACTGCCGCCGATCTGCGTAGCGGGCATTTTCCATGGCAATAATATCATCGTTGGCCAATCCCCCTGATTGATCTGCGACAAGGACAGTGTATGTGATGAGACGGGGATTTTGTCCATAGCCAAATGCCATCACCAGCATCATCGCAGCCGGCAATAAAATGGTCAACAGAAGGAATTGAGGCTCTCTAATAATTTCTCGGATGTATTTCCGGGCAACCAGAATGACTTTCATTCGCGCAGCCTCCTCCCGGTCAATTGGATAAAGACATCTTCCAGCGTGTTGGCATGAATGGTCACTTCGCCGGGTCTAAATCCAGCGTTTCTCAATATATCCAGGATCTCTGCCAGATTTCCAACAGCGTTTAAAGCGCGAATTTTTAGGATTCCGGTATCCGGTTCCATCGTGATATCCCGACTTATTCCTTCAAGCACAGTGATCGCCCGGGTTACATCATGAACGCCATTGGTCAGGTGTATTTCAACCAGGTCTCCCTCTCCCAGACTTTGTTTTAACATATCGGGTGTATCCAACACCAGGAGTTCTCCATGATCAATAATGGCCACCCGGTCTGCTACGCGCTCGGCCTCATCCATGTTATGCGTGGTGACAATGACCGTCTTCCGGCGTGCCAGTGATTGGATGTATTCTCTGACTTTGACCCGGCTCTGCGGATCAAGCCCCGCTTCGGGTTCATCCAGGATGACAAGCTCCGGGTCATGAACCAACGCCATGGCAAGGTTCAACCGGCGCTGCATACCACCTGAAAGAGTCCTCGCAAGACTGTCACGTTTTTCTTCCAACCCGAGTTCTTCCAGCAGGCGCAGGCTGGATTCACGCGCCGCCCGCCCGGATATCTCATACATCTGAGCCATGAATTCCAATTGTTCCAAACAGGTCAACCGTTCCCACAAGACAATACTCTGAGGACACATACCTATTGAGCGTCTGATTTCCGGGTTACGGTAATCTGAAACGCGCCCTTTTAACATCACATTGCCAGATGTCGGCTCAAGTAGACCGCAGATCATATTGATGGAGGTTGTTTTCCCCGCCCCGTTTGGCCCGAGAAATCCAAAAACCTCCCCTTCCTTTACTTGAAATGTCAGGTCATTTACAGCGGTTAAATCGCCAAACTTGCGGGTAAGGTTACGGGCTTCCAATACAATTTCAGTCATATGAATATTCCAATCCCCAGGTTATTAGAATGCCCGGTTCAATCGTATACGCTGGAAAAGCGTAATTCCCAGCAAAAAAAGAAGTGATGATCCTACAACCAACCAGAGCATATCCGTCCACACGGTATCCAATCCATCACCATAGATCATGATCCGGCGAATGGCATTTGTGGCAAAACTGGTTGGCATCAAATGGGTGAAATCCACTGTCTTTCCAAAAAGCGAGAACAACGGCATGGGAGGCAGAGGATAAATAGCGCCGGAAAAGAACACAAGCGGAACAAGGAAGAGCATCGCGAAGTTGGCTGCCTCCCCATCACTACTTGAAAAACAGGCAGTGATCATTCCGCATCCGGTGGCGGTGAAGCTGGCGATCAAAGTAAACATACCCAGCAGAAAAACCGAACCACTCGTCTGCAATCCACAAATATGTGCCGTGGACAATGTGAGAATCGTTTGGGCGATACACACGACTATCAACGCCATAGTGATCCCTCCAATCAAGTCCCAGGCGTTGACGTTTGCCATTCGAAGCCTCAGGAAAACTCCAGCAACCATCTCCCGAACCAGTAGGATAGCCGAGTATAAGATTCCGAAAGATACGCCGAAAACGATCAATCCCGGCACGCCAAACTGAAAATCATTCAAATTTCCGGTCCCCTCTACAAAAGAATAGGTAACCTGCTGTTGCGGCTGCTGCCACCCGGTTTTCTCTTCAAGATAATTCCGCGTGGGTTCTTCCATCATGGAAGAGAGGAAATTCGCTGTGTCAGAATATGGATCTTTTAATAAGACAAGGCGGGGCGGTTTTTCCGGAAGAGCTGTTTCGATCCTTTCAGAAAAATCCACGGGAATTGTCAGCAAGGCGCCAGCCTTCCACTCATTCAAGATGGTACGCGCTTCCGTGCTATTTTGAGTTTCGGTAACAGTGAATAGAGGTGCTCCATCAAACGTTTCTGATCGGAGACGGTCAATCAGTTCACTGCCCAGTTCTCCCTTGTCTTGATTTTCCACCAACAATATCAGACTGCTACCAAGATTCTTTGATCCGCCGCCATAGGCAAAGAAATAGAGGGCAACCATTAATGCCGGAAAGACCAAAAACAGGATCAATAATTGCGGATCACGAATTGCTTCGATCAGTGTTTTTCGGGCAATGATTAATGATTTCATTTCGTCCCCACCTTTGAAATTCCGTTCATAACCAGATCTAAGAGAGCGGCATAAATGCGGTCAACCGTCATATCACCGTCAATAAGCTGGTAATAATTCATTAGTCCGGGGAAAATCAACCCGTCTCCAATGGCAATGGATAGGGTATGCAGAATTCGTGAAACTGCATCAACGTCAATATTGTCGCGTGCCTCCTGGCGCTCGATGGCTGATTGAAGCATATCGGTGACCATCGCCCGCATAACAGCCGCGATGGGTCGAACGACGGTATCACCATATTTCGGATCACCATGGTATGCGGCTGCCGCAAAAAAGCGGGCGAACCCAATCTGCTCTTCGGTCCAATTCACCCCTTCGGAAATATACATCGGCAGTATTTCTTTCAGGGATGCCTGTGTCATATACGGCCGGTAGAATTCAAACAACTGTACTGTGGAACGTGTGGCCAGTTCTGCGGCAAAGGCCAGCAGATTGTCGCGGTTGTTGAAATACTGGTACAACGACCCTATCGAAACCCCGGCCCGCTCTGCCACACGTTTTATGTTCATATCCTGAGGACCGGTCTCCCCGGCCTCATCCAGAATGGCTGTGATAATGGACTGCTGTCTATCCGGATCCAACCGCCGGAATGTCCGCGTCACGAGTCCCTTTTTTTCCAGATCAAGGATAACTGGCAGGAAATCAAATGTGAATTCATCATTCATTATATATGAACCTTTCGTTCATATTTTATAGATCATATTCCATTATGTCAAGAGGGAACTTCCCAATACATGTGTTTTACATACAAATCTTCCCGGTATAGAATACAAAACAGAAAGGACCAATAACCAATGGAATTGGCTATTAATGTGGAAGCCCAAAACGGACTTAACTGGAAAAATTGGAAACGAATAGTGACGGCTGCGGAAGAGCTCGGGTTTGCGGCAGTTTTTCGTTCGGATCACCTGGCCAGCTTCGAAGGTCCGCCTGACCTTGACGCGCTGGAATGCTGGGTCTCTCTTACATGGCTGGCAGGAAACACAAAGCGCATCCAATTCGGTCCGCTGGTAACACCGGTCACCTTTCGTCATCCAGGGATGATCGCCCGTATGGCGGCAAACCTGGATGATCTGAGCGGAGGCCGGTTGATACTGGGTGTTGGTACCGGTTGGGCTCAACGCGAACATGATATGTGGGGCTATCGATTGGGCGATCTACAAACCCGCTTTGAACGCTACGAAGAGGGTTTGGAATTGGTCTACCGCTTATTCAAGGATGACAGACCGGTTAATTTCCACGGCACGTATTTTCAAGTGACAGACGCGATGATCTTGCCAAGACCGGCAAGGATGGGCGGACCAGACCTGCTGGTAGGCGGCAGTGGAGGCAAGAAGACCCTGGCTTTGGCCGCGCAATATGCGGATGAGTGGAATGCCATCCTGATGCCTGTTGCGAAAGCAAAGGAGCTTTCCAGTCGCTTGAATGATGCACTGGGTAAGGTCAACCGCAGACCGGAATCGATCCGCCGTTCAATCATGTTGAATGTGATAACCGGCCGCACGGATGCCGAGTTGAAACAGAAGATGAGTGGCCGAACTGATGAAGAGTGGCGGAGTATCGGTGTAGTTGGGACGCCGAATGCCGTAGTGGAGCAATTGATGGCGTATGCGGAGGCTGGTATGTACCGGGTCGTAGCGCAGATGAACGATTTAGATGATATGGATTTCTTGGAGATACTGGGCACACAGGTCATTCCGCAGATGGCATAGTTGCCGGAAGATTTATTCAAGATACGCATGGCACTACATCTATCAATTCTCACTTTGAGAAGTACTTCGTATTAGGGACCAATACCGTAAGCAGGAAAAATGTACAGCGACCCAAATCCAATTAAAATAATTGAGAAATGATCCGGGATAAAAAACTACAATTTTTCTGTGGTCTTGAGCGGGCGATGGGACTCGTTGAGTGTAACGAAATGCCGCGTCAGCGGTAAACCGATAAAAAAAGACCCCGTTTCCGGAGGTCTTGAGCGGGCGATGGGACTCGTTGAGTGAAACGAAATGCCGCGTTAGCGGTAAACCGATAAATAAAAAAGACCCCGTTTCCGGAGGTCTTGAGCGGGCGATGGGACTCGAACCCACGACCTTCTCCTTGGCAAGGAGACATTCTACCAACTGAACCACGCCCGCATGACTTGCAGGCAAAATATTATCACGAATGCGGGCATATGTCAAATTCGCGTCCCCGTTTTTCTGTAATTCCCTTGACACACACATTATACATCGTATAATTAGTGAACACTGTACACTATGAAAATATCCAACCCCAAATCACGCCGCTATGATAAGACCCGTCAGGGCATAATTGACGCCGCCCATGAGATTGTGCGGACGGAAGGGATAGACGCCCTGTCCATTCGAACACTGGCTGAAAAAGTAGATTATTCGCCTTCCGCTCTCTACAAATACTTCAACAGCAAAGAGGAGATTATTGAAGCGTTACGGGTAGAGGGATGGAAACATATGCAAACTTTATTTGAGTCCCGGTTGGATCCCAATCAAGAATCTCCTCAAAAACTGGTTCAGGCGTCCCACGCCTATCTGGAACTTGGTGATCGATATCCCGAGCTGTACCAGCTTATGTTCAACTCATCGGTAGGCGCGCCTGACAATATCAAAGCGATAGAAGAGGATCCCCGGTTTAAGGTTCTTACCGATATGATCAACGAGGGTGTTGGAAAGGGAGAATTTGTTCTGCCTGGCAACATGACGATCCTCGAATACCGATATCTGGCATGGTTCATCATGCACGGAATTTGTATGCTGAAAGTGAGTATGTACCGCAACTGCCTGGATCAGTTTCACCCGCTGGCCCGTGACATTGTTGAAAAATTCATTGTGATGTCAGCCCGTGAAAAATAGAAGCTAGAATTTATTTTTTTAAAACAAAAAGAACGATGTTCATTTTCTATACATCGTTTTCTATAAAAAGGAGATCAAATATATGAATCGAAGGAAATTTTTACAAACAGCCGGTATTACCACCGGGGCTATTGTCCTGGCCTGCGGAGGATTGGGAACTGCGGCAACCATCACGCCGCACATAGATTTCATTGAGAAACAAATAGAAGGAGATCCGAAAATGAAGAAAATCCTGGTTACGTATTCCAGTAAAGCCGGTTCCACATCCGAAGTGGCAGCCGCCATCGCCGAAGTTCTCAGCAAGAAAGGAGCTTCCGTGACTGTTACACCCATCAAAAAAGTGAATGATATTTCCGCCTATCAGGCGGTAGTGGTTGGCAGCCTCATCCGCATGGGCTCCTGGGTTGGTGAAGCGAAGAAATTTATCGAGACAAACAAACCGGCATTGGAAAAGATCCCGACAGCCTATTTCACCACATGCGCGACTTTAAAGGACGATAACGACACTACCCGGGCGGAAGTGGCAAAGTATGTTGAACCTAAACACAAGATACTTGCTCCTGTTGAAAGCGGACTTTTTGGCGGGAAAATGGATACCGGCAAATTGAATTTTCTCGATCGAAAGATCGTTGAGATGATGGCCAAGGGAGAAAACCCCAACGGCGATTACCGGAACTGGGATGAAATCAACACCTGGGCAGAGAAGCTTGTGCCATTGATGATCTAACCAATAACCCTCAAGATGGAACCTTTATCAGGCTGTGACTCGTAACAGTTCACAGCCTGAACAATTTTCAATACAGTATTCCTCACAACAAGCTGGAATGACCAGGCTTTCGTACTGCGACAAATTGAATGACCAACCGCTTCCGGCCACGACGGTTTCACCGGAAATAACTGTCAATGTATGGAACGATTCACCCGACGGGAATCCTTTTATGGATTCGTTTTGCGGAACCAATTTTTCCAGAGTGAAGTATTCACAGGTTTCCAGAATGGCGATCGGGGTGTTTTCGGGCGCGGAATCCACGCGCGCCGAGATTTCCGGGTCAATGACCTGAATAGATTGTTCGATGTGCAGTTCGCGTCCCTGGCTCGCAGGCCTGTTCCAATCAAAAACCCGATAGGTGATATCAGAGCTTTCCTGCACTTCAAAGACCAACAAACCGGGACCCAGCGCATGAATAGTTCCTGCCGGTATCAAAACATGGTCACCCCTGGCAACCGGCACCCGGTTCGCGCAGTCTAATATGGAGCCGTCACGCACAGAGCATTCGATATCGGATTTCGTCACTCCTTTTTTTGTGCCGCACAGTATTTCTCCATTTTTGCCGGCATCGAGAAAATACCATGCCTCGGTTTTTCCAAATTGGCCCTCACCAACCAGCTCACGAGCCTGACTGTCATTGGGATGTACCTGTAACGACAACCACTGGTTGCAATCAAGAAGTTTTACCAGTATGGGAAAGCGGTTGCCAATCCGTCCGGTAACCTTCGCACCGAGAAGTTCACGTCCAAAATCCGTCGCGATGTCACGCAAACACCTTCCAGCAAAGCCTCCCCCAATCACTGTATTGCTCTCATGGATCGCCCAAACTTCAGCCGTGGGTGAATGGCCGGGACGAAGTCTCTCGCCGCCCCACACATAATCACGGTATTGTTTTTCCAACATAAACGGTTGAAGTGACATATTATCCTTCCACCAGTAGTTTTGCCATGGCAATTGCCCCCATCACACCCGCTCTGGATCCCAGTGCGGGGGGAACAATGTAGCCATCCATATGGTCCAGTATTTGTGAAGATTGAATATATGCGTTCAATTGCCGTTTCACATTGGAACGCACTATTTCGAGCAAACCGGTATGCTGCGGAACTCCTCCACCCAGTACGATTCGTTTGGGAGAGAAATTTAAAATAAGGTTCGAGATCATATACCCGATATATTTTGCTTCAAGTGCCCATCCCGGGTGGTCATCCGGCAGGGTCTCAGCAGCCTGCCCCCAGCGTTTCGCCATGGAAGGGCCTGATGCCAACCCTTCCATACAATCACCATGATACGGGCAAACTCCGGGGAACGGGTCCTCACTTAAATCGTGAGGAATGAACATATGGCCGGCTTCCGGATGGATAAGCCCATGCAATGCTTTTCCGTTCACAATTCCGCCCACCCCGATCCCGGTTCCAACCGTGATATACAACAACGGATCGAGTTCACGGTTTTCCGGTATCCAGTAATACTCTCCACGTGCCGCGCCATTTACATCCGTGTCAAACGCGCACGGCACTCCCAACGAACGTTTTACTGAGCCCAAAAGATCGGCTTGAGCCCATCCGGGTTTCGGTGTTGTGGTGATAAATCCATATGTGGATGATTGAAGGTCAAGGTCAACCGGTCCAAAAGCCGCAATCCCCACTGCCTCCAACTGGCTTGACCTGACAAATGGCGTGAAAAAATCCGTGGTTCTCTTGATGGTTTCAGCCGGATCAGTGGTGGGGAAGCGTTCTTCTGCCAGAACATCATCGGGTCCAGAAGCGACAATACAGACAAACTTGGTGCCACCAGCCTCAACTCCGCCATAATATTTTTTCATCTATAACCTCGATACGCAAGAGTGTGGTCAACTGAAAGCAATAGTGCAATTGCACAATGAAGCAATTCTAAAACCATTCTAATTGGAAATGTACGGAAAGAAAAATCAAGATTTGTTTTTCCCGGTTTGATTATTGACAGGCGCTAATAACAAGATAAAATAGTATGTGAACGTTTACAAAGAAAGCGAAACGATCCATGTCCAAGTCTCAGGAAAACAATCATTCCTCCACGATAACGATCATTGATGTAGCCCGTGAAGCCGGCGTGTCTTATGGAACTGTCTCGCGTGTAATCAATGACTCCCCGAATGTGAAGCCGGAAACCCGTTCAAAAGTAAAAGAAGTTATTACCCGTATGGGGTTTGTAGGCAACCGGAATGCCCGCAGTCTGGTAAGTGGACGGTCGAACGTTATCGGGTTGCTCATCCCCGATCTGGGAACGGCCTACATTGGTGAGATCATACGCGGTATAGACTTTGAGCTTGAAACCGCCAAATACAATCTAATGTTGTACACCACTCACAGGCGCGAAACAAAAGAAGCTGGTTACATTTCCTCCCTTATTCAGAGCGGTGTCGACGGGGTGATACTCATTCTCCCGCGAAATCCGGCAAATTACCTTGATCGTTTACGCGCGTTAAATTTTCCCTATGTACTGGTTGACCATCAGGGAATTGACGAACAGGGCCCTGCCGTGGGCGCCACCAATTTCCAGGGCGCGCTGGACGCAACAGAATACCTTATCAGTTTAGGTCACACTAATATCGCTTTCATAACGGGAAGCATGGATCTGGGCTGTGCGCAAGAACGCCTGGCCGGTTACAAATCCGCACTGGAAAAACACAACATCCCGGTCAATCAGGACTGGATCATAGAAGGTGATTTCGAACAATCGGCCGGATACGTGGGCGCGAAGGTTCTTATCTCGCAACAAAACAAACCGACAGCCATCTTTGCGTCAAATGACATGATGGCATTTGGTGTTATGAACGCCGTCAGAGATATGGGATTAAAAATCCCAAATGACATATCGATCATTGGCTTCGATGATATCTTTCAATCCAGCCAGACCATGCCGGGCCTCACCACAGTTCAGCAACCGTTGGAACAGATGGGGCGTAAAGCGACAAAAATGTTGGTCGAAATGATGTCAGAAGGAGAGATAACATCCGGCAAAATTGAATTACCGACCCATCTGGTAATTCGTGATTCATGCCGCAAGATCGAAGGGTAGAATACCTATTTGTTGGCTGTAATGATGCCAAAGATAAACATACCTGATAAAAAGGATCAACAGAAATGAAATCATTATTCCTGGGCATTGATGTATCGACAACCGGTTCAAAAGCCCTGTTGGTTGATGAAACAGGCAACGTGGTTGGGGCTGCTCTAACTGAACATTCCATTTCCACGCCCAAACCATTGTGGTCTGAGCAGGATCCTCAGGAATGGTGGACCGCCTCAACCAACAGTATTCGTCAGGCATTAAGCCAGGCCGGTGCCAAAGGCGAAGATGTGAAAGCAGTGGGGTTGACCGGTCAGATGCACGGTCTGGTCATGATGGACGAGGCAGGCAAGGTATTGCGTCCTGCAATTTTGTGGAATGATCAGCGGACCGCAGAGGAATGTGACGACATAACCCGGATCGTTGGATTCAAAAAGCTCCTTTCCATTTGCGGTAATAAAGCACTTACCGGCTTCACCGCGCCGAAGATCCTATGGGTTCGCAAGAATGAACCTGATGTATATGCCAAAACAGCCCATATCCTTTTACCCAAAGATTACGTACGCTACCATTTGACAGGCGACTATGCCGTGGACCACGCAGATGGATCCGGCATGATCCTGTATGATCTCAAGAAACGCGACTGGTCGAAGGAACTGCTCGATGCCCTGGAGATTCCAGAAAGCTGGCTTCCCAAAACTTACGAGGGTTCAGAAATCACCGGTGTTATCTCCGCGTCAGCAGCAGAATTGACCGGATTGAAAGCGGGAACCCCTGTGGTTGGCGGCGGCGGTGACCAGGCCGCGCAGGCAGTCGGTGTAGGTGCTGTCACTCCGGGTATTGTGGCGTTGACCCTGGGCACATCGGGTGTTGTTTTTGCATCAACCCCCTCTCCATTGATCGAACCGGAAGGCCGGTTACACGCTTTCTGTCATTCCGTTCCGGGTACATGGCATTTTATGGGCGTTATGCTATCCGCGGCCGGTTCGTTGCGCTGGTACCGTGACACCCTCGCGCCGGGCATGGGTTACGATGAATTACTCGCGCCCGCTGCCGACATTCCGGCTGGCAGTGAAGGCCTGCTATTCCTGCCTTACCTGACCGGTGAACGGACTCCCCATCCCGACCCACTGGCCCGCGGAGCCTTTGTCGGGTTGACCGTACGCCACTCCAAAGCCCACATGACCCGTTCCGTAATTGAAGGTGTTTCGTTTGGTCTGCGGGATTCGATGGAATTGCTCAAGAACGCCGGGCTTGGTGAAATCAAACAGGTCCGTGTATCCGGCGGCGGCGCACGCAGTCCGCTCTGGCGGCAGATGTTATCCGATGTCATGAACACCGAGCTGGTAACGGTTAACACCACAGAAGGAGCCGCATTCGGTGCCGCCCTTCTTGCCGGTGTGGGCATTGGGACTTGGAAAACCGTCGAAGAAAGCTGCAACGCGACGATCAAAACCCTGGATAAAACTACCGCAAACCCCAATGTCGTAAAGACGTATGAACAGTATTACCGTCAATACACCGCGCTTTATCCGGCTCTTCAGCCATCCTTTACCGGTATTGCCGCGATCTAATTTCACCAACAAGGAATTTTCACTTTATGACGACCACTCCCACTGAAAAACCCGTTTATCTTGATCCATCGCATCCAATCGAGGAGCGGGTAAAAGATTTAATCTCACGCATGACCCTGGAAGAGAAAATCAGCCAGATGCGAAGCGGCGCCGATGCTGTCGAACGCCTGAATATCCCTTCCTATGATTTCTGGAACGAAGGTCTGCACGGAGTCGGGCGTAACGGGCGCGCAACAGTTTTTCCCCAGGCAATTGGCATGGCAGCCACCTGGGACCCCGATCTAATCAAGAAAGTGGCCACGGCTATCAGCACAGAAGCCCGCGCCAAATATCATGAGACCATTCGCAGGCGCGGGAACACAATAATTTACCAGGGCCTGACATTCTGGTCTCCCAATGTCAATATCTTCCGCGACCCACGTTGGGGCCGCGGACAGGAAAGCTGGGGGGAAGACCCATTCCTCACCGGTGAAATGGGCGCCGCCTTTGTCCGCGGTATGCAGGGTGACGATCCTCAATATCTGCGCACCGCTGCCTGTGCCAAACATTACGCCGTCCACAGCGGACCGGAAGACGAACGCCACTCGTTTGATGTGAATGTGAGCAAACGGGAACTATTTGATACCTATTTGCCGGCTTTCCGCAAGCTGGTTGTGGATGCCAATGTAGAAATGGTTATGGGTGCTTATAACCGGTTGTACGGTGTTCCATGCTGCGCTTCAGACCTGCTCTTGAATGAGATTCTGCGTGAGAAGTGGGGCTTTAAGGGCCATGTTGTTTCCGATTGCTTCGCGCTTACAGATTTACACAAGGGACACCAGTACACCAAAGATGTCGTTGAATCGGCGGGCACAGCCTTGAAAGCCGGGTGTGACATGAGCTGCAAATGTACGTATGACCACCTGGGAGAAGCCGTTGAACGCGGCTTAATCACAGAAGAAGACGTGGATCGTTCATTGGCGCGCACACTGGCCACACGTTTCAAGCTGGGGATGTTCGATCCCCCGGAGATGGTCCCCTATTCCAATATCCCCATGACTATGGTGGGGTGTGAAAAGCACCGCAAACTTGCGTATGAAGCCGCCACCCGCTCAATGGTGCTGTTGAAAAACAGGAACAATATCCTCCCGTTAAATGAATCCGTGCGGGATATTTACATTGTCGGCCCGAACGCAACCAACCTGGATTGTCTCCTCGGCAGCTACTTTGGTATCGGCGAATCGATGACTACTCCACTGGAAGGCATTGCCCGGCAGGCACCGGAAGGCACAAAAGTCGAATATAAACACGGTTGTCTGCTGGCCCAGGATAATGCCAATCCATTTGACTGGTCGCTGGAAGCGGCTCCGGAAGCTGACGTAACCATAGCCTGTATGGGTTTACAACCCCTCCTGGAAGGTGAGGAAGGTGACGCGCTGCTTTCAACCCGCGGCGGCGACCGCGAGACGATCGAGATCCCACGCCAACAGGCTGACTATATCAAGAAACTGGTGGTCCGCGGAGCGCGGGTGGTACTTGTCCTATTCAGCGGCAGCCCGGTGGCACTGGGTGAGATAGAAGATATGGTGGAAGCCATCATCCACGTCTGGTACCCTGGATGCGAAGGCGGCACAGCCCTGGCTGATGTTTTGTTTGGCAAGGTTTCCCCTTCTGGAAAGCTGCCGATGACATTCCCTGCTTCAACAGCCCAGCTGCCGCCATTCAATGATTACAGCATGGACAACCGTACATATCGTTATTCAGCGGATATCCCCCTGTTTCCTTTTGGTTTCGGTTTGAGCTACACGAAATTTGAATTCAGCGCACTATCAGTTAATTCTAATAAGATTACATCCGGAGAACCGCTTGAGGTCAAATTCAACCTCACCAACACCGGTGATATTGAAGCCGAGGAAGTCGCCCAGGTCTACCTGACCGATAAAAAAGCTTCCGTTAAAGTCCCATTGCATAAGTTGGTTGCCTTCAAACGTATCTCCCTGAAACCCAAAGAAACACGTTCGGTAAGCCTGGAGATCACACCAGAGATGATGATGCTGACAAATGAAGACGGCGAATCCATCCTTGAACCTGGCGAGTTTTTACTCCGTGTGGGAGGTTGCTCTCCAAGCCAGCGCGCCGTTGACCTTGGTGTTCAAGATCTTCTGGAGGCCAGTTTCTCAGTAGGATAAACGGACTGGGAGGGGGTATTCCACCTGCTCCATCTTTATCGCAGCACCACCATTTAGGGCATGGTGGTGCTGTTGTTTTATCGAATTCCGATGTGACAAATGGATATTTATCACTGATATTCATCCTGATTCAGGAAAAAGGCGTTGAATTTGTTTGTTCGGACAACATTCATAGTTGACAAGGAAAATCAAGTTGCTATAATAATTATGTAAACGCTTCCAAAACCCATTTCTCCCATTTGCAATTAGACAGGCGAATAGTGCGGATTACTAACGAGAAGATAACCGTTTTCGCACCATTGTAAACGCTTCCAACAAGTAGAACAACTATCCAATTGTGATTTCTCGTAAACGCTTACGCGAATTCAAGGGATAAAATCGAAACGAATGAAACAACCCGGCACAGTTTCCAGCAGTATCACCATTTTTGAGGTCGCCGCCCAGGCAGGCGTCTCATACGGCACTGTGTCCAGGGTATTGAACAACGATCCCCACGTGCGGGTGGAAACCCGCGAACGGGTTAATAAGGTCATTCAAGAGCTTGGATATGTAGTCAACCGGCAGGCACGCAGTCTGGCCGGAGGAAAAACCCGAATCATTGGCATCCTGGTTCCCGATCTTGGCACCGGCTATATCGGCGAGGTCATCCAGGGCATTGATACCGAGCTTCAACTCGCCGGTTATGATCTGATGCTCTACACAACCCACCGCACACCTGTTCTGGAAGCCAATTATGTTGCCAACCTGGCACAGGGGATGGTCGACGGTCTGATCCTTGTCCTGCCCCGCAATCCGGAAGACTATATCGGAACATTAAAAGCCCGCCGCTACCCCTTTGTTCTTGTCGACCACCAGGGATCAGGCGATCAATGTCCGGCCGTGAACGCGTCCAACTGGCAAGGGGCGTACAACGCCACAGAATACCTCATCCAGCTTGGTCATAAGCGGATCGGTTTCATCACCGGATGGATGGATCTCGGATCCTCCGTTGACCGCCTGGAAGGTTATAAATCGGCCCTATGGGCACATCACATCCCATACGCGGAAGAACTGGTTCGTGAAAGCACTTTCCGGCAACTGGATGGATACAACTGTGCCGTGGAATTATTGAATCAGCCAGATCCCCCCACTGCCATTTTCGCCGCAAACGATGTTATGGCCTTTGGCGCCATGGATGCCATCCGGGAACAGGGCAAGCGCATTCCGGAAGATGTGTCTTTGATGGGCTTTGATGATATACCGCAATCCAGCATCATTCATCCCGCGCTGACGACAGTCCGTCAGCCGTTAAGAAATATGGGAAGTATTGCCGTACAGTTGTTGTTGGATGTTTTGAAAACCCCATCAGCACCATTCAAACGAATTGAGTTACCTACAGGGCTGGTAGTGCGTGAATCCTGTCAGCCTCCTAAAAGTAACCCGTAAAAGGAGGTGATCGTTTTATTCTTACTTTGGTGTCATTGAGATTTATGTCTCATCGTTCACAGTTCAAACCAATTTAAAAGGAGAAGGATGTTATGCGCAACAAAATGTTCAAGATCGTAAGTATCCTCATGGTTGCCGTTTTTGTTCTGGCAGCCGTCCCGGCTCCCGCAGCTTCTGCGAAAGCCGACCCTGTAACCGTCACCTGGTGGCACATTACCACCAAAGACCCGGGACTTTCGAACTGGCAGAAGATGGCTGATGATTACATGAAAGCCAATCCGAATGTAAAGATCGAAATCACTGTTCTGGAAAACGAAGCCTTCAAAACCAAACTAACCACTGTTATGCAGTCTGGTGAAGTTCCTGATATCTTCCAGAGCTGGGGCGGTGCCGGACTGGTTGAGCAGATCGATGCCGGTTTGTTGAAAGACATCACCCCCGATCTGGATGCCGATGGCGGCAAATGGCGCAAGAGCTTTGCCCCCGGTGCCCTGGCTGTCTTCGCGAAAGATGGCAAGAACTACGGCGTGCCGTGGGATATGGGCGCGGTAACCTGGTGGTACAACAAAGACCTGTTCAAACAGGCTGGAATCGACAAAGAACCCGCCACCTGGGCTGAACTCCTCGCTGACGTCAAGAAATTGAAAGACGCTGGCATCACCCCGATCTCTTTGGGTGAAGGTCACTCCTGGACCGGTATGCACATGTGGTCATACCTGGCCACCCGCATTGGCGGCGAAGCAGCTTTCGCAGCCGCCCTTGATCGCTCCGGTTCGTTCGCTGATCCCGCTTTCGTCAAAGCCGGTGAAGAACTCAAGAAACTCATCGACATGGAACCCTTCCAGGATGGTTTCCTTGGGGCAACCCACGATGACATGCAGGCCACCTTTGGCAATGGCAAAGCTGCCATGCTTCTCGGTGGACAGTGGACTCCCGAGACACAGGCCGCCAACAGCGCCGATCAGAAGGGTGTCAAGAACCTTGGTATGTTCGGCTTCCCCGCTGTTGAGGGTGGTGCCGGTAAAGGTACCGATGTTGTCGGTGGCGGTAACGGTTTCGCTGTCGGAAAAGACGCTGAACCCGAAGCTGTTGACTTCGTCAAATACCTGACCAGCGTTGAAAACCAGATCGTCATTGCCGAAAATGGTTCGGGTATCCCCGTAGTTGCTGGTGCCGAAGTCGGACTGAAAAACCCCAACATGAAAATGGTTCAGGAAACATTCGCCAAAGCTGAATACTTCCAGCTGTACTACGATCAGTTCCTGCCCGCTCTCGTTGGTGGTGCCATCAATGATGAAACCCAGAAACTCTTCGCCGGACAGGCTACACCGGAAGAAGTAGCGAAAGCCATTGAAGCTTCCGCTGCCGAAAATATGAAATAAGTTGTAAGTCACAAGACAGGTGCGGAGAGGGGTTGCAAAACCCCTTCCGCACCTGTTGTTGAATCAGCAGTACCTGTTCCGCAGGTGTTGTCCTTTGATGTACCATAGAAATAGACCGCAGTACCTGCGGAACAATATCCGGAGAACCCAAATTATCACCGGATATCTCATTCAAGAAAGGGATATTATGGAATCTCTCCCTGTAATATCGAATAATATAAATCAACCAAGTAGAAAAGGCCTTTCCCGCCGAACGCAAGATGGTATTGTCATCACATTGTTTTTATTGCCCGCTCTTATTTTATTTTTCCTCTTTGTGATCTATCCCATCTTCCGCTCGGTTTATTACAGCACCTTTGACTGGAAAGGACTGGGACCCGCGGTTAACAACATCGGATTACGAAATTACGAGAAGATCATTTCCGATGTGGTTTTCATGAAAGCCATTAAAAATGTCTTGATCATTATCGTTCTTTCCCTGGGACTTCAGCTCCCAGCGGCTATTTTGCTGGCCGTTCTGGTTGGAAAGAAATTACCCGGCCGCGCACTTTTCCGGACCATCTTTTTCCTGCCTTATGTCCTTTCAGAAGTCAACACAGCCATCATGTTCATGCTGTTGTATAACGCCGATCCTGATAGAGGGTTCTTTAACGCGATTCTTGTCAGCCTCGGTCAGGAACCAATAGCCTGGCTGGGTGACATAAATATTGTTCTATTAGCCGTCTTCATTGCGCTAACCTGGAAATATTTTGGCTTCCACATGCTTCTCTATTTGACCGGTTTGCAGAACATTCCGACGGAGATCGAAGAAGCCGCCACGATGGACGGGGCAAACGCGTTTCAAAATTTCTTCTTTATTACGTTACCCCTGCTCAGCAGTACATTGAAAACGTCTGTCTATATGTCTGTACTTGGTTCCATCCAGCAATTCATCCTCGTGTGGATTATGACCCAGGGTGGACCGGTAAACGCCAGTGAGACAATGGCCACATATATGTACCGATTTGGTTTTGTTCGCTTCCAATTTGGTTATGGGTCGGCAGTTGCCATCATCATGTTCATTCTGTGCGTTATCTTTTCACTGATCTACCAGCAGTTAACCCGCGAACCAGATTACCTTTCAGGTCTTTAGAAGGGATCCTATCCATGAAACGAGTCATAACCACCCCCCGTTGGATGCGCAGAGCGGTACCCCGGTTCTTCCAATATCTAGTTCTGATCATTTCCACAATACTTATCTTTGTGCCAATTGTGATCCTTTTATTTGGTAGCGTGAAAACCACCGGTCAGATGTATTCACACCCGTACGATATTCCCAATCCCCCGCATTGGGAAAATATCATCAATATTTTAAAAACACCCAGCTTCTGGAACATGATGAAAAACAGTTTGATCGTCATGATTTCCACCACAGTCGGAACAGTATTCATCTGCGCCCTGGTGTCTTTTGTGCTCGCCCGTCTCGAATTCCGCGGCAAGAACTGGGTCTTCAATCTATTCACCCTTGGACTTATGTTCCCGATCAATGTGGCCATTCTGCCCGTGTACTTCGTTCTACGTCAGATGACCCAGCTAGGCATACCCATGATCGATACGCTGTTCGGTGTCATCATGGTTCAAATCGCTTTCCAACTCTCTGGCAATATCCTGATCTTAAAAGGGTTTTTTACCGCTATCCCCACCGAATTGCAGGATGCCGCTTATATAGACGGCTGCAATAACTTCGATTTCTTCTGGCGGATCATGCTGCCACTCGTGAAACCCTCACTGGCAGCCGTGGCCGCGCTGGTGATGATCGTTAGCTGGAACGATCTGCTCGTCCCGCTTGTTGTTCTTAATAGCGACAAGTTATGGACGCTGCCTCTCGGTACAATGCAATTCCAGGGACAATGGGGGCAGGACCTGGCTCTGGTCTCCGCGTTTGTCACCCTTGCTTCCATTCCAACAGTAGTTTTTTACCTTTTCGCGGAACGCCAGATTGTTGCCGGTCTCACAGCCGGTGCCGTAAAAGGATAAACCGCCATCTTCAGCAGAGAATGATCTCCTTTACTTGGCCGGATGAGAAGTGTTCTCATCCGGCCAACCATTTCCAATAACTGAATACAAGGCAATCGGGCGATTTCTCTTCACCCTGATTTCGCCATCGCCCCGGTTGATTAACATGTTTTTGGCGGGATCAAAAATATCAACAACGATGAACTACCCTGGGGGTAATCTCGCATCATGCCATTACTAAGTGGATGTGTTTGTGCCAAAAAGACACATACAGTGATCAATTTTTTAACCTTGATCAGATGCAATCCAATCAGATAGATAATAAGTCAGCAACCAGAGTCAACTCTTCGGCTGTTTTCATAAAATCCTGGTATTCGCGGTCAGCTTTTGCCTGCGCATTTCTGCGGACCTTATCGATCAGGTCGATATTCTCTCGCAAGATACCAACCACAAATGAATCCACCCGGGCTTCATCCACACATTTTTCCAGCATCTGTAAGGCTTCTTGAGGGTCAACACCATTCCGGTAGGGACGTGTTTCGGTTAGAGCGGTAAAAATATCGGCAACAGCGACTATTCGGGATCCAAGTGGCAATTTATCACCTGTAATATGAAAAGGATACCCGGATCCATCCATTCGTTCATGATGATATGCGCCCCATGCCCGGATCATATCGAATACACTTAGAGTCTCCATTATTCGGTAGGTATGATACGTGTGGCGGCGGACAACATCAAATTCATCGGGAGTCAACTTACCGGGTTTCTCAAGCAACTCAGCCGGAACAGCCAACTTTCCGAGATCATGCAAAAGTCCGGCAAGATAGAGAAGATGACAATCCACGTCATCAAAACCATACAGGCGCCCCAATTCTCTGGCACAGGCAGCCACACCAGCAGAATGGGTCGCTGTAAAGTGGCTTCTGAAATCAATAATCCGACGGAAGAGGTTACAAAGCCCATCAAAAGCCGTGTCTGTAATACTTATGTCCGGCCAATCCAACCTTCTGCGAAGTGAATTCAATGACAGATAATAAACCGCATCAAGCCAGAAAGCCTCACGGCTTGCCAGTTCCCGAAAAACCTTCACCCAATCAGGGTGAAACCGTATGCCATTTTGTTCATTTACTCTTTCAAGGATTCCATCCACCTGACGCAAAATCTCTTCATTTGGATCAATGAGGATTGCAATTCTATCGGCGAGGTGAAGCAAATGACTGTAGGGAGAAACCGGAATCCCGTCCATTATGCTGCCAGCACCATTCATCCAGGGGATATGATGAAAGCGCACAATATCGGCAGCCTGGACAAATGGCTCATAAGTCCTTAACAATAAATACCCTCGAACCGGATGTCCATATGGATCGTTGTATTCAAAATCCAGTGCGCCGAGTCTATCCTGTCTGGAAAGGCCGCCCACATCGTGAAGAGCAGCCGCGATAACAATATCCCGCACATCAGATTGTGGCAAACCAGCCTGTGCAGCCAGTGCGTAGGCTATCTGGGCAGTCCGGCGGTGATGATCTGACACAAGTGGACTTACAAGATCAACTGCTTCAGAAAGGCATAATACCAGATCAAATATGGATGAAACTGTGGATGATTTAGTTTCCATTTTTACCTGCCTGATTTTAAATAGCCTTCGAGAAAACCATTTGCGATACTGGCAGGATCTACAATGACTGGGATTTATGCGTTATTAAATTTGATCCAGTTAGATCTTTTTCTCCGTTGAAATGTGATTCTGTCTATTCATATTAGTCACAGATCAAGTCAATTGTCAACCGTCACTACGCGATTACCTCAATCTTGCTTCTTGTAGTAAACCAACCGGGACAGGGAAGCTTCCGCTTCGCCCAATTTATTCGAATATATCTCGATCTGTCGCGCGAAGGATGCTCCCGGGTGAATAGCTTTAAAACCGTCTTCCATCTGGTTGATCCAATCTTTAAGTAAAGCTTTATCTGTCGCTTTATATGTATCCGTAAAGACAACCTGATCAAGCGGCAAACGTGGCAGCATGGGTGGATAATCGAACCTGGCATAGCCAAAAACCATGGTCATCAACGGCAAAACAGTTTCCGGAAGTTCGAGCTTTTCTCTCAAATAATCCGCGTTCAACAAACCAGTCTGACCGGTGTCCGAGAGCATCACCGAAGAGACACCCAGAGCTTCGGCGGCAATATTCATATTCATGGCAGCCAGCGAGGCATTCATAACAGCCATGGTATGCTCCACCAACGGGCTATATGGAAATACATCAAGAACCTGCCGCAGGCGATAGGTATCTGCCATGATGATCACAGCCCTGGTGCCACGGAAGGGGATGAAATGTTCAAATTTTGCCCGCCACTGGTCATTGTCAAATACAGCAAATGACCAGGTTTGTAAATTTACCGTTGAAGGAGCCATTGTTCCTGCTTCCAGGATTGCCGCAAACACATCGTCAGGCACAGGCTCTTCGGTAAAACGCCGTACACTTCGACGATTGTAGATAATCTTTAATAATGGATTGTCTTTTACTGAATCTGGCATAGTAGACCTGACTTATTTGATTGGGATTCAAACCGGATGATTACGGTACAGTGTACCAATGTTTGATAGAATGCACATCAATGTACCGGGGAATCCCGGCAAATTACACCGGTTGACGAGGTGAACGCATCTTTACATTATCTCAATACATACTGATTTTCATAACAACTCTGGTTGCCGGAGTGATCAACGCACTGGCAGGCGGTGGTACTCTGTTAACATTCCCCCTGCTCATCGCGTTGGGGATTCCAGCAGTCAGCGCGAATGTGACCAACCAAATATCGGTTATGCCGGGTTTCTTCGGCGCAGCCCTGGCCCAATTTAAAGATTTAAAAGGGCAGGAACGCCGGCTTATCATGGCCCTTCCTGCTTGCGCCGCCGGGGGATTGCTGGGAGGGATTTTGCTGATTCGTACCGGTGAACGGTTGTTCAATGATCTGGTCCCTTTCCTGCTTCTGGCAGCCGCGCTTCTACTGGCTGTTCAGGATTCTGTGCGCGGTTGGCTGATACGCCGTTCTGAAGCCGGTCATATCCATCTGACCGAATCATGGATCATTCTGCCGGTTGGCATCGCGTCTATTTACGCGGGATATTTTGGTGCCGCTGCCAGCGTGATCATCCTTGCGATCACCGGACTGGTATTGGAAGATACGATGACCCGCCTGAATGCCATCAAACAGGTCATTGGGCTTGTTTCCGGAGTAACTGCCGCCCTATTTTTCATCTTTGCCGGAGAGATCAACTGGCCGGTCGCTTTCGTGATGATGGCAGGCTCGCTGATCGGAGGCGTGCTTGGGGGACGTGTAGCCGGGGTGGTCAAACCGGGCGTTCTCCGCGGGATCGTGGTGTTCATCGGTGTTGTGGTGTCTTTGATATATTTTATTAATTAGAAGGATAACCATGGGACCCGGACATTTTGGTGTTGCACTGGCCGCCAAACCTCTGGCTTCTGCTGGTCGCCAGTGAAGGGATTGACATTCTGTTTTTTCTCTTTTTGATGATTGGATTGGAAAAACAGGCTGTTTCCAGATCAAGTATCGAATGTGGAATAGAAATTCTCACTCCCGGTGTTTTGTACTTGTCTCATGGGCTGTTTATGGCAATTATCTGGTCAATCGCAGCATTTTTCCTGTCATATGTGTTTCTGAAGGAACGAAGAGGGGCGATTGCCGTGGGACTTGTTTTCTTCAGCCATTGGATACTGGATTTCATTGTTCATCAACCGGACTTGCCCCTGTTTTTTGCCGGTTCGCCAGACGTGGGGTTGGGTTTATGGGGCAGCGGTCCCGGTCTGATCGCCAGCGGCATACTGGAGATACTGCTTCTATCAGGCGGTTTGTTTGTATACCTGCATTGGCGGAAGAGCAGGCCAACTAACTAAAAACATCCACAAACAATATTTAACCGGAACCCGTTTGCCTTCTTTCTGGTCGGGTTGGTAATGATCCACGAGAGCAATTCGGACAGAAAACATATTGACAGCTTCCCTGAAACAGAATGTACCATTGTCGACACTGTTTTTGAAGGCCGTTTCCCGAGTACTTTCCAGGCGTATTGCAGTCCGGGTTGGCGCAGCGGAGATTTTCATCAACCGGAAAAGCTGCGAGTCTGGGCCTCGAACCTGCAAAACATTCTTTTGTAAATAGATAAGCCGGTCGAATAAATCAACCCGCCCGGTTTGTTCTACAGATGTTTTGTTGCCTCATATTCCTTTTGAAGGTCATCAATGAACTGTTGGACGTCATAACGGGTTGATGTGAGTATCAACGCGGGACCATTCATTGAATAAGCGATTTCGTCACCAAAATTAAAGGAATCAACCCGAACGATTATGGTGACCGGGTCCCCCGGAAGGTTACCACCTGCCAGTTCGCGAATCAGCTCTTCATCCATTGCCTGTTGATTCAAATCGTCTGATTGATAAACCTTTATTCGGTTGGATGGCATGAACGGAAATATTCTATCCGGATAAACAGCCACCAGAAAACCCGGATCCAATGCCTCAAAATACTGCGGCTCTCCGGTTTCCAGTGCTCTCTGCATTGTTGTTATCAGTTCATCTTCGTCGCAGTCCTCGCCCAAAATCCCCCCGAAGGGTCTGGTATTCCAGTGGCGCGAAGAATCTCTGAACTTTAGGATTCTGTCATCAAAAATCGGCTTGCCTTTATACCGGAAAAATATCTCATACCGGATCCAGTCTTCCATATCACGACCGGTCATTCGGATTTCCAAACAAAGACTTCCAGAAGATAGAATCGCCATTTTCCCTCCACGTACGTTGAGTAATTCCGGCAAATAAACAAAAGAGCCGGATTTAGATCAGATCAAGAAAATTCAACGTATCAGGAGTTATTTCTCGTTATTCGGAAATTATTCAAGAAAAATCAAATGATTCTGGCGGGGAGGGTCGCCTGCACACTGTACGTGTGGGATTCGAACCCTCTTTGTATTATTGATTTTGGCGGGGAGGGTCGCCTGCACACTGGAAGTGTGGGATTCGAACCCTCTTTGTATTATTGATTTTGGCGGGGAGGGTCGCTTGCACACTGGAAGTGTGGGATTCGAACCCTCTTTGTATTATTGATTTTGGCGGGGAGGGTCGCTTGCACACTGGAAGTGTGGGATTCGAACCCTCTTTGTATTATTGATTTTGGCGGGGAGGGTCGCTTGCACACTGGAAGTGTGGGATTCGAACCCTCTTTGTATTATTGATTTTGGCGGGG
>CAYUQJ010000012.1:0-80242 GCA_964446955.1 uncultured Leptolinea sp. | reverse complement strand
GAACCCACTGATTAAGAGTCAGTTGCTCTGCCAATTGAGCTAGTGGACCGCGAGCAAATATTATACCCGAAAGCGGGGCGGTGTCAAATAACAGGCTTTTTCCAGATGGCGAATTTACTCGGCCCGTAATTGTTCGAGTACCTTGCGGTACTCCATTGTATTTGGCGGTCCCAGCGCGATAATCGTCTCCAGGTGGACGATGGCGGCTGCTTTGTTCTTGTTTTCCAGCAATTCATCGGCGTAAGAATCCAACAATGCGATCGCGTCCGTCATGTTCTTTACCCGCCGGCTGACCGCGAAGAGACGGTCTTGCAAGTCTTTATTCTCAGGGCGGATAGCGATCAGACTGCTGACCATGCGCATGGCTGTTGGGATGTTGTTATTCTGGTCGTAATACGTGACTGCGCTGTCCAACTCACTGATGGCGGCTGCGTCCTGCGCGAGGCGGTAATTCAATTCGACCAGGCTGGCTCTGGTTTCCATATCCTCGGGATCAAGGGTGCGGATCTGGTCAAAAATGCGCAGTGCCTGACGCCAATCAAGCCGTTGAAGGTCAATATCCGCCACCCGTTTCAGTACTTCAATATTCCAGGTTTTGTTTGTTTCATTTTTCTGGGATAGACGCAAAACATTCAGGTATGTCGCACGGGCCTTATCGAGATCAGCCATGCGGTAGTAGGTCTCTGCCAGATCGAGGTATTGTTTGATGGCATCTTCGCGGCGGTCCAGCGCGAATAAGAGCTCGATCAAACGCTGATGAATAGCCAGATTCGTGGGAGAAAGCTGCTGAGCCTGGGTTAAAACCCGAACCGCCTGATTAAGGTCTCCTATTAACTCGTATTTCTTTGAGATCAACAGGTATTTCTCAATAGCCGCGTCGGGATGTTCGCGTTTGACCATCAAAGTTGCGATTAATTCGTGCAACAGCGGTTCGGTGGGAGCCATTTGCAGATCGAAATACAATTCTTCCAATGCTGGAAGCAGTGCGTTGGTGTTAATAAGGCGTTGGGCGCGCGAGAGCCCGGTTACGATCTGTTCACTGTTGGGAAGCATCATCAGCATGACAAGGGCATTGGGTGGCGCCTCCGGGCTGGCGGTAGGCAATAAATGACGGACGCTGGAAACCTGCTGCCGCCATCCACGTCGCATCAATTGAACGTTAATACTGCGACATAGGAACCGCATTTTCTCTTCATCTTGCATTTTTACGATCTGGTCGCTTATCTGGCGGTATTGAATACGCAAAGGGGCGGCCATTTCCGGTGGCAATGTCGTCGTGTCGGCATTGTACATAGCCTTGAGGTACGAATCGACAGCCAGTTCGTAGTTTTGTTGTTCTTCCAGGATCGTCCCCATTAGCAATTCGGAAGCCAGAGCCAGGCGGTCATCAATAGCCGACCGGGAAAGCGCCTGCATCGCACGGTCCAGATCACTTTTATACAGAAGGAAACCCAATAGGTAGTACACAGCCGGATGTGATGCGCCGGCTTTTATTGCTTTTTCTGCTTCGCTGGCTGCCTGTACAGAACGACCACGGCTGTGCGCTTCGACAGAAGCGAGTAAATGGTTTAACGCGACTGTCCGGTCAGCTTCGCTAACTTCAACTGTGGGGTTTTCGGCTATGTGTATTGATTGAAACAGCGGGTTGGTTTCTGAAGGGTCAAGTACAAGGTCGGCAATGATCCCAAGCGCGTAATGATTGGCTTCTTCGATTGGATCGCGAAACGGCTCGCGCTGCCGGTTCTTATCACGTTGACCTATCTTGCCAAATGGCCCGGTTTTTGATTGTTGGTAAACAGGAAGTAATTTACCTGAACGTATCCTCTCGAACGACGTTATGGCTTCCTGATTGTTGGGTTGAATTCGGAGCGCATACTCAACCATCTGGCGGGCGGTTTGAGCATCGCCCTGATGCTGGGAAATACTCGCGGCTGCCAGGTATTCTTTAACAGCAGATGGAAGCCGGCCTATCCGTTCATAAATAACGGCCAACTGGGTGTGGGCGCGCATATTCTGCGGCCGGTACGCGCTGACCCGTTGCAGGTTTTGAACAGCACGGTCTGCATTACGTGCTTTGAGGTAAAGATCGGCAGCCTGGAATGAGAGAAGAACTGCTTCCTCAATCCTGTTCTGGGCTTCGTATATCTTTGCCATGTTTTCCTGCGGTGCCGGATCTTCCGGGGATCGTTTGGCCGCCTTGCGGTAGACCTGGAGGGCGTCTTCATAATTACCCTCTTCCATCAGTGCCAGCCCAAGGCTATTAAGGGCAAGGTAATCTTCGGGGATTTCTGCCAGCGCTTCACGGTAATAACGGGCAGCCTGATCCCATCGCTGGTCCCAGGCAGCGGAATGTCCTTGTCTCATTGCATGAAGGTAGTTTTCTTGATTCACGGATAACCTGTTGTCTATGTAATTGTATTATTTATACTCTGATAATGGCAACATCTCTTCCCAATTTCGCCCCCATTTTGCTTCGGTGAGCAATGGAATGGATAAGGGATATGCTACTTCCATTGTACGCATCACGACTTTACCGGTACTTAACAATTCTTCTTCCGGACATTCCAACACGAGTTCATCGTGGACTTGAAGGAGCAGACGGGCGTTCAATCCCTCTGATTTTAACGCGGGTGGAACTTTAATCATGGCGATCTTCATAATATCAGCCGCTGTCCCCTGAATAGGTGCATTTATGGCTTCGCGTTCCTCTCGATTTCGAAGGTTCGGGTTCATCTGGTTGCGTAGATTGGGGAAGTACCGACGGCGGCCCAACAGGGTTTCAACATAGCCCTGACTGGCAGCCTGTTTCCGCAATCCATCGAGATATACCTTGACGCCGGGAAACTGTTGGAAGTACGCGGTTACAAAATTCTCTGCTTCTGCCAGAGTCAGGTCGGTTGACCGGCTCAAACCGAATGGACTCATTCCATAGATCAATCCAAAATTGATCGCTTTGGCGTGACGGCGCTGGTCTTTTGTAACGTTCTCGAGAGGGATATTATAGATCGCGGCTGCTGTGGCGGCATGGATATCTTGCCCGGCTTTGAAAGCGTCCAGCATGGATGAGTCTTTAGCCATATGAGCAACGATCCTAAGCTCGATCTGTGAATAATCCACGGAAAGCAGGCACCAGCCCGGATCTGCGACAAACGCGCGCCGTATCTTGCGCCCCAATTCTGTACGCGTGGGGATGTTCTGCAAATTGGGGTCGGATGACGCAAGCCTTCCGGTAACCGAGCCGGTTTGATTGTAGCTGGTATGCACTCTTCGGGTTTGCGGATTCACCTGGTTGGGAAGAGCTTCGATATAGGTGGAAACCAGTTTGGCAAGCTCCCTGTGCTCGAGGATAAGGTCTACAACCGGGTGTTTTCCTTTAAGTAACTCCAGTACATCTGCCGATGTGGAAAAATGACCGCTGGCGGTGGTTTTCCGTCTATCTGGTGGTTCAAGCTTCAGGGTGGTGAAAAGTGCTGTGGAAAGCTGCTGTGTTGAATTTAAATTGAATGGATACCCGACCCCTTGATGGACGCTGATCTCCAGTTCCGCCAGTCTGCGAGTCAGATCTTTTGACATGTTCTTCAAGAAATCAACATCCAGCCCGATACCTGTCTGTTCCATGTCTGCCAGAATGGGCAGGAGGGGCATTTCGATCTCTTCCAGAATCTTGATCGATTTGTAATCATTGAGTCGTGGCGTTAGCGCTTCCCGCAGTTGATATGTGACTTCTGCATCTGCAGCGGCATAAGCGGCCGCCTGCTCACTTGAAACTTCTGCCATGCTTTTCTGGTTCTTGCCTGTGCCAATCAATTCCTGGATATGGGTCATTTGAACATTTAAGAGATCTTCTGCCATATCCTTCAACCCGATCCTGTGTGAGCCGGGATCGAGCAACCAGGCAGCGACCATTGTGTCGTATGAAGCCGGGGATACCGGCATCCCATGCCTGCGAAGCACAAGCATGTCGTACTTCAGGTTGTGCCCGATCTTCTTTACCGCGGGGTTTACCAACAGCGGGCCCAATGAGGCCTGAATATCGGAGAGAAATAATTGTGGTGTGTTGTCACGATGGCCGACGGGAATGTAATACCCACTTCCTGCAGAATTTGACAATGATATACCGACAAGGTCTGCCCGCATCGGGTCTGTTGATGTGGTTTCTGTATCAACGGCCAACCATTCAGAGGAACCAAGTTTGGCTGTCATTTCCTTTAATTGTTCTTTATTTCTAATAATGACAGTTTCAATATCATGTTTGGGATTTTGTCCAATGGAAGGGGGAGTCGCGTCAAAGAACGTTAATTGGCCCTGTCGGGTGGGAACCGCGGGTGCTGCCAGGCCGGAAATTGCTTTAAGACGGTTTTGAAGCGAGCGAAATTCCATTGCCGAAAAGAATGTTTCCACTCTTTCAAACGGAATTTGGTCGGTCTTTGCCATGGTAAGGTCAAGTTGTATCTCAAGGTCGGTTTTAATGGTTGCAAGCTTTCGGCTCATCTCCGCGTTTGATCTGTCCGCTTCAAGCTTCGTCTTCACTCTGGCAGGAAGTTCGTCAAGATGATCGTAAATGGCTTCCAATGTCGGGTATGTCTCAAACAGACTCACGGCGGTTTTCTCTCCGATTCCCTGAACGCCGGGAATGTTATCGGATTTGTCGCCAACCAGAGCTTTGTAATCCACCACCTGGTTTGGCCAGATCCCCAGGTACTCTTTTACATCTTTGGAGAAATAGTCCTTTGCTTCCGAGAGGCTTTTTCCGGCCAGATTGACAATAATCTGATCATTTACCAGTTGCAACAGGTCTCGATCACCGGTAACGATCTTCACAGAGAGACCTTTTTCCACCGCCATGCGGGCCACACTGCCCAGAACATCGTCAGCTTCAAAACCTTCCATTTCCAGGCGGGGAAAACCAAACGCGTCAACCATTTCACGGATACGTTCAATCTGGGGACGAAGATCGTCGGGCATTTTTGCCCGGGTTGCTTTATAAGCCGGATAAATATCATCCCGGAATGTCTTCCCGGTATCAAAAGCCACAGCGAGATAGTCCGGTTTGTTTTGTTCAAGAAGTCTGATGATTACAGAAGCGAATCCGTAGATACCGGCAGTTGGTTCACCGGAACGAGTTGTGAAATGTGTGCTGGGTGACGAGCTTAACGCAAAATAGGTACGATACGCCAGCGCGTGTCCATCGATCAGATACAATGTTGGCGGCACAATGGTCTCCTGAAGCACCGGAAATCTGGCACCGATCAAATCCTGTCAGGCTATTTCGTGCGAATTTCGCCGAAGGATGAAATTTTGCCAGTGAATTGAGGGGGTGAAATCCTTCCCGCGGGCACTCATGTTTTGAGCCGCCCAGAAGTCTTCTCCCTGGTGTGATGATATCCTATCCGGTTCGATTTTGCCAATTTCCTGAGTTGTCTCTTTGCGCACGATATTGATCATGTCTTCCAGCGACAGGGTCTGAGGGATTGTGACGGTCCATTGCATATATGTAGGCCGTATCGTCAGATTGTGCAATTCCCAGTTCAAGGCCAGACTTAGCCGGCTGATCGTCTGATTAAGAGACCCGGCCAATTGCCGTACCAGAATATCTGCTTCTGATCGCGGGATAAGAGCAACGGTGTAGGTTTCTTTTTGAACGACCGCTTCCGCTGATTCCAGTTGACTTAAACGGGAATAAAGATCGCTGTCGGATGGCGTTGCATCAACAAGTTGTGATTCATCGGCTTTCATCAACACTTCTTGTGGTTCTGCCGTTGTATCAGCTGATGGTGCGTTATCCCCCACTTCAGGGAATAACTTTTCCGGTATTCTCTCTTCAAGCGATACATCTTGAATACCTGCGATAGGTTCTTGCTCAAGCAACGGCTCATTTTCCGCTATAGCCGGAATGGGTTCATACCCGGTGTTAGTTGTATCTACTTTTGTTTCGTTTTCGGTGGTATATGGAAATTCTTCTTGAGGAAGCTCCGGCAGTTTAAAAAGCGGTTCCCTTTCCTGTTCGATCGGTTGCAAACTACCCGGTTCAAATGTCAGTTTTTCCGCCTTTTCCAGTTCGGTAAGGATCGCGGTATCAGGACCGGTAAAAGATTCGCCTATCACTTCATCCGGTGCGGATCCTGTCTCCGGAGGTTTCACGTCCAACGATATCGGTTGTAATGTGTCCAATTCGGATTGGCTATCCGGACTGGTATGTAAATAGAGTTCTTCAAATATCCCAAGATCAAGATCGTTCTGATTCGATCCACTGCTCAAATGGTCGATCGGGTACTTTATTTCCTGCTGCCCGGATATTAATGGACCAGGTTCGGTGACAGCTTGCGGCGTTTCTGGTTTTTCCAGATTTTCCAAGTGATCCGGTGTTTGATGGGTCTCTTCGACCTCATGAATGTTTGATGCAGGAATTGGTGCCAGGTTAAGTGGCGAAATGAAGAACCCCAAATCATCCGGGTTGAATTCTTCCTCTGTAAGCGATTCGGTATTCGGGCTTTTTGAAAGACTGGCTTCAAAAATTTTTAATTCTTCTTCTTCCTGTGAGTCTTCCATGTTGGTGTTTTGTTGCTCATAGTCACTCAGTGAAATTTCTTCCTCAGCTTTGAGCTCAGATGACACCGAAGTTCTATTTTCTTCTATTCCGGATAAATCGGGCGAAGCCATAGAATCAGATGTTGGGAGATCGGCTTCCTTAAACCACTCCACAGGAAATTCCTTTTTGATATCCCTGCTAAGTATTCCGGTCTGTTCTTCACCCAGAATTTCGTGCAAGCGTGGTGGTTCTGATGTTTCTAGAAATCCATCATCCGGTTTTGGCATTCGTAGTTTTGTCATGCCCGCCGAAATGTCTCTGGCCAGTTTTATTGTCTGGCTGCGAACTTTTGTGATGGGAGTCTGGGGAAGAAATAAAAGAATCAGTACCGCGTTTTCCGCCGCATGGGTCGCGTACATCATCCATTCCTGACCGGTAACCAGATCTTTTACATAGCGCATAAGGTCCGCGGAATCCTTCGGATTCCAGAACCGCAGAACCGACGCGTTGACCTGCTGTTGAAGCGCGGTGGATGCACCCGGCGTGCTGGCGATGATCATTCCATTTTGAACGATCATTCCGTTAGAGGCAGCTGTCTCTTTGATACCAGTTTGGAATGTGTTCCACCATGTTTCTTTTTTTGCCGAATTTTCCGCATTTCCGGTTCTTAAAGGGCGCGTATTTTTTTTATTGATGGCAGATAAAACCTGTTCGGGTAACACAGATGCGTCAAATGGCCTGGTGATCAAACCGTCCGGGTGAGCTCGTTGAAGTATGTTGATATCCGGTCGATTTTCAGGGGGTACCAGTAATATGGTTGGAGATGGTGATTTGTGTCTGATCAGATCAACGATCTCAACAGGATCAATATCATGAAAAGAGCAATCAAATATGACCGCGGTAGCTTCTGTGTGTGTAAATCCGGAAAGTACCTCTATGCTGTCATTGATGATGGCGCATTTGAATTGCGGGTCAGCTTCCAGCGATAGCCGGATTAATTCCCCAAAAGGTCCGGAAGGTGTCGCAATCAAAACATCTATCGGCATATTAAGAGTGTATCATGAAATGAAAGAGAGATATTTTAAGAGTATCGTCTAATGAAAGGTCTTTTCGCTCCAGAACACCAGGGTAGTGATACAAAATGAACCAATCCCGAGTGCCAGGAGAATCAATCCGGCTATTTTCAGCGTTTGTGTGTGGCTGGTCTCTTTTTCAAGGACGGCTTCCTCAGGATGGAGAGGATCATAGAATGCAGTTATGGTATGTCCAACAGGATAACGGGCTGCAATTTGTTCTGCCTTAAGCCGTGAAAAATTTCCAGCGGAAATGGTAATTCGAATACCTGGGTAAGTATGACCATTGCATGTATATTGGTACCGGACAAGGGGGGCAAAGGCGGTTTGTATGGTACCTTCTGTACCGGAAGATCTGTACTCTTTTACTTCGCTGCTTAAGACAATTCCCTGGGCAGGAAGCCATCGACTGGTAACGGATTCTTTTCGTTTTCTCTGCCAGGAGAGTACGAGTGAAACGCAGCCGAGTCCAAATGATAGGATGGCCATTATGAGAGGGATCAGTGTTCCAAAGTTTACATGTACCAAATTGTCACCGCCGTAGTTAGTTCTCTCTTATATTATAGATAGTTTTTCCAACAACGATGGGGTCTTTCCATGCTCTCGGAAGTATGGGATAATTCTTCGGCAGTAAATCCACCCTGAAGGTGACCCAGTGGACTTTGAGAAAATTTGCATTCTTGGCATGGGCTATATCGGTCTCCCAACCGCCAGCACATTTGCTACAAATGGTTTAACAGTTATTGGTGTGGATGTAAATCCACAAATCATAAAAACGTTGCAATCCGGTGAACTGCATATTTATGAACCAGGGTTGCCCGACCTGGTCAAATCAGCGGTAAAAAATGGAAAATTACGGGTGCAATCAGAACCTGAAGAAGCTGATGCATTCCTGATAGCCGTCCCAACTCCTTTTTATGGCGATAAGCAGGCTGATCTATCATTTGTTTCCGCGGCAGCGAATGCCATTGTCCCTTATTTACGCGAAGGGAATCTGGTAATACTTGAGTCAACATCACCACCATTGACGACGAAAGGTTTTGTTGTGCCCATACTGGAAAAAAGCGGGTTAAAAGCAGGCAAAGATTTTAAACTATGCTATTCACCTGAACGTGTATTGCCCGGTCAGATATTGAAAGAGTTGATCGAGAATGCGAGAATTATTGGGGGAATTGACACAGCGTCTGCTGAAGCTGGTCGGGATCTGTACAAGCATTTTGTAAAAGGTGAAATTTTCCTGACAGATGCCACAACAGCCGAAATGGTAAAACTAATGGAGAATACCTATCGCGATGTTAATATTGCGATAGCCAATGAATTCTCACGCCTGGCTGATCGGTTTGGAATTGATATCTGGGAAGCCGTAGCCCTGGCCAACAAGCATCCCCGGGTAAGGATACTGAACCCGGGTCCAGGAGTAGGCGGCCATTGTATCAGTGTGGACCCCTGGTTTCTTGTAGAAGCCGCGCCTGATATCACACCCCTGATCCATACTGCCCGAAAGGTGAATGACGGACAACCAGAATTTGTCGTCCGACTGGTCAAGCGGGCGCTCGGGTCTCTGCGAAACAAGAAAATTGCTGTTCTTGGACTATCGTACAAGGCAGATGTTGATGATATGCGAGAAAGCCCGGCAGTCGAAGCCGCTCACCTGCTGGTTCAGGAAGGGGCCAGGGTGAAAGCGTTTGAGCCCTATAAAACCACCGCGGAAATCCCCGGTCTGGAATTGGTCTCCTCCCTGGCAGAAGTTTTCAATGACGTTGAAGCCATTCTGGTTTTGGTTCCACATACACCTATTCGTACCCTTGAACCTGAAGTAGTAGCCAAGTTGACCCCTGCCCGAGTCGTTGTTGATGCTGTCAACACCTGGCCGGTCGATAAATGGACCTCCAGCGGTTTTAAGATTTTTCGATTGGGTGTGGGTCGTTCCTGAAAAAAGTGAGAACGACTGAATTGAAAAAAATAAAAGTCCTAACTGTGTTCGGCACCCGACCGGAAGCTATAAAAATGGCACCGGTAGTTCAACTTTTGGCCGAAAAAGCTGAATTTGAGCTGCAAGTTTGTGTCACCGGGCAACATCGAGAAATGTTGGACCAGGTCTTATCCCTTTTTGAGATTAAACCCGATGTAGATCTCAACCTCATGCAACCCAATCAAAAACTGGCGCATCTGACATCGGAGATCCTTACAAATATGGATCCCGTTTTTAATGATTTCCAACCAGACTGGGTTCTGGTGCAAGGCGACACAACGACAGCCATGACAGCCGCGTTGGGCGCTTTCTATCGTCAATACCGGGTTGGACATGTCGAAGCTGGATTGCGCACATTTGACAAATGGCAGCCTTTCCCTGAAGAGATCAATCGCCGGATCATTAGTTCAATTGCCGATTTGAATTTCGCGCCTACTGAATGGAGTCGAAACAATCTGGTGCGGGAAGGGGTTCCGGAAGATCACATCCTGGTAACGGGGAATACGGTGGTTGACGCGCTGCAAACCATTGTCAACCGACCGGCGCCGGAAGAATTCCATCAATTGATGAAATCCATGCAATTGTCACCAGATAGTGATCTGGTGCTTGTAACTGCGCATCGACGCGAAAATTTTGGGCAACCACTCATACAAGTGTGCGAGGCTATTCTTGAGCTGGCGAACCATTTTTGGGAAAAAGTCCATTTTGTTTACCCCGTTCACCGAAATCCCAATGTAAGCGAACCGGTTCACCGTATACTGGGGAATAAGAAAAATATTCATCTGCTGGAACCTTTGGAGTATCTGCCGCTTGTGCACCTGTTGAAGCAGGCAAGGCTGGTACTCACCGATTCCGGCGGAATACAGGAAGAAGCAGTAAGTCTTCGTAAACCCACTCTGGTTCTCAGGGAGAAAACTGAAAGACCGGAAGGATTGGAAAGTGGAATACTCCAACTGGTAGGCACGAATCGTGCTGCCATTGTGGAAGAAGCCATCAAGATACTGGATGGTTCAGATGATGCCGGTTTACGGTCCTATCGAAACCCATTTGGTGATGGTCAGGCTGCCCGCCGAATTGTTGAAGCCATTTTGCGTTATCAGGAGAAATCCGATTAATGGTTGAAAATGAAAATCGTCACAAAGACCGGGGCGTCTACATTCTTCCAAAACTGGATGGATTGGGCGGACCGGCCTCCTTTCGCGGTCGTTTGATACGGGGATTGAAGGACAGGGGGATTACCGTAACCGAAATGATCGAAGACCCTGCCAATTCCGCAGTACTGGTCATCGGTGGTACGCGGGATGTTTTTTCCCTGCTAAAGGCGCGGCGAAGAGGATTACGGATCGTGCAACGCTTAAATGGCATGAACTGGATCCACAGAAAGCAGCGTGTTCCTGCCGGATATTTTCTACGCTGCGAAATGAACAACTTTATATTGCGGTTTATTCGAAAAAATCTGGCTGATGTGGTTGTTTATCAGAGCCAGTTTGCCAGTACCTGGTGGCAGACAGTATCTGGTTCAATCCATGTTCCGTTAAAAGTAATTTACAACGGTGTAGACCTGAATGAGTTTTCCCCGGCTGGAAATGAAACTCCACCAATGGATATTTACCGGCTGTTAATGGTGGAAGCTCATATCGGCGGTGGTTACGAGCGAGGTCTTGATACTGCCGTAAAACTAACCCAGGTGTTGAATCGACGGATGGATAAACCCGTTCGTTTAACGGTGGCCGGAAACGCCCCCGAACATTTGAAGACGTACTGGTCACGGCAATCCGGAAACATGGTGGATTGGGCAGGTGTGGTCCCTGGGGATCAAATAGCCGGGCTTGACCGATCAGCCCATTTGCTTTTCTCCGCCGATCTTAATGCGGCCTGTCCGAACTCTGTGATTGAAGCGTTAGCCTGTGGTTTGCCTGTTCTTGCCTATGCCACCGGGTCACTACCGGAGATCATTAACGGAAATGCCGGACTGGTGGTTCCATATGGGGCCAATTACTGGAATCTGGAAGACCCTGACGTGGAAGGATTGGCTAATGCCGCGGAAGATATTCTTGCCAATCAGGATAAATACCGCCAACCGGCAAGAAAACGAGCAGAAGAAAGATTCGGCCTTCCGGATATGGTGGACCGTTACATCAACGCGCTTTTTGATTGAAAAATCATTGTGAAGAAGGATCCATCCCCGGAAGCAGAACCCCGTCCTGTCCGTGGCTGATCTCCCACGGGTAGACAATATATGCATCAGTTATCGCCGCGAAGTAATCCGGCCTGACATTACCAAAAAGGTTGCGATACGGATTAAAATGAAGCACGCAGGTTGAAGGAAGTCCTCCCGCGCCAGATATGCGGTTTTTTACGGCGGTGATGGTGCGTCCTGACCCCCAGACATCATCAACAATTAAAATCCGTCTATCCCGCAAAAGGGTGTCATCGGGAAATTGCAGAAACTTCGGCCACACACGAAGCCGGGCATGTTCCTTTTCTCCCTCGATCTCTGCCGGGAAATCAACCGCGGCTGTTAATATCGAGATCATATTAAGTGTTTCAGCCAGTAGGCCGCCAGGAACAATTCCACCGCGTGTGATCAATAACATTGAATCAAATTCTGATTCAAATTGTGGAATCAAGTGGTCAACTAACTGATCAATATCCTGCCAGGTGAGTATTTCACGCCTCATGCCAGTTTCCTTGTTCATTTTTGCTATAAAAATTATAGCAGTTATCCCCAATTTTTTAATCATATTCCATCGTTTGCGGGAATGGATAAAATTATAAGATGATCACAATTGAAAGTTTATTGAAAAGGCAAGTTTCTCTCTTCCCGCAAGATGATTTGGGTTTTATTTTTCCTGACTACAGCGGATGCAGCCTTACAAATCTGGCTCAATCTATATGCAAATGGTTGGGACAGGGAAACTCCGGGGAAAACGGCCTGGATAAAGACTACCCTCTACTCGATGAGAAATTTGATCGGGTGATCCTTATTCTGATGGACGGTCTTGGCTGGCTGCGATTACGAAAATAGATGGATGACGACCCGGATGGGTGCCTGTCAGTGTGGAGGAAGATTGAAGCGGGTGGTGGATGCCTCGTACCATTGACAAGTATTACTCCCAGCACAACCTGTGCTGCCCTGACGACATTAAACACCGGCGTATCACCGGTATCGCATGGGAATTTTGCTTACGAGCTTTGGCTGCGCGAATATGACGTTGTTTACAATATGATCTATCAATCTCCCATGCTTCACAGGGTTGATACCAGTGAATCTCTTGTCAATCGTTTCTCGCCACAGTCATTCTTACCCGTTGATACTATTGACGATTACATGCTCCAGCATGGCGTAATGACAACCGCACTGCATCCCGCACCGATAGCACATTCAAGTCTGACAAAAATGCTCTTCCCGTCCGCAAGTAGATTCGGCTATCACTCCATGGGTGACCTTTTTTACCAAATGGAGAATATTTCAAGTACCAGTTTTCCCACCCCGTCATATTTCTATGTGTACTGGGGAGAAATTGATGAGCTTTCCCATGTATATGGACCGGATGATCCACGAGTGCGGATGGCGTTGCGTGATTTCTCCCGTTATTTGGATCGTCTCATAGAAACACTTACTGAGAATTCGCCTGGTAAGACTTTGTTGATTGTCACTGCTGATCATGGTTTTCAGGCGACACCGATCCATAAGGAATATGATCTTGCCGGGCATCCGGATTTTTTGGAAAATCTAAAGTTTGCTCCCACAGGTGAGAACCGTCTCACTCTTCTGCATATTAAAGAAGGACGTACGGGAAAAATCAGGAATTATGTTAACCGTATGTGGCCGAATAAATTCGAGATTTATAACAGTCGTGATGTTCTTGAAAGTGGGTTACTTGGGCTCGGCCCAATGTATGAGGAATCCCTGTCCCGGGCCGGGGATTTGATGTTGATAGCAAGAGACGATGCGTACCTGTGGTGGTCAACACGTGAGAACTGTCTGCTGGGCCGGCATGGCGGGCTGGGGCAGGATGAAATGCTCGTACCTTTGACCTTATTACCATTATGAAAAGAAAAGCATTCCCTGCAAGGGAATGCTCTTCTTCTATAAGAAATATCAGTGATTTATTCTAACGTGGATGCAATTTCCGCCGGTTTCGTTGTTCTGGCTTTATATACCAGCCACATGGCACCTACTCCAAGTAGAATGACGGCCAGTTCGACCAGGAAGTTTAGGAATGGAATGGTGTCCAGTATGACATAGACCAGGATACCGATTACCAATGGCCAGAATCTTCCGGAGTTTTCCGGGGCCAGTTTGGAGAATATCCATTTACCAACAAGATAAGATACGATTACCTTGCTTACATAGAACACGCACAGGCTGAATATGGAAGTGGCTGTTGCCAGAGCAGAAAGGCCCAATCCAAGTGTCACACCTCCCAGACCGCCAAAGGTAATAAATCCAATAATAATCCCGGCAACTACGATCACCATAAGCGCCAGAACGGAAGCCGTGTATCCGACCAGAATGGTGATAAATCCATAACCGGTTGATGCCCAGGGTTTGGATTTAACCATTTCGGCAGTCTCATTGAGGAGAGAAGGAACTTTCCAAAGAGTTAAAGCTCCAATTAGCAGTAACGAGATGAGGTTACCGGCGATCCGTGAAAAACTTGCGAAGATATTAACAGCCTGGGTTACAGGAGCGGGAGTAACTTCAACGTCTTTTCCGGTGCTTTCAGGAACCGGTGTTTGGAACACTATGCCGCCAGCGGGAGTGGCCGCGATGGCACTGCTCTGATTGACCTTGCTTGTATAGGTCATCACACCACCAATAACCGCTGCCGGATCAACGCGAAGACCTGGTTTAAGTGTTCTTGTAACTCCCATGTTCCCCAGAAAAGGAGACATGGGTTCAACCTGACTGGTGGGAGTTCCTACCAGAAATTCGGCATTGCGTTTGATGGATCCGGTCACTTCCACGGCTTCGCCATAGACAACGGCATCCTGACCGGTTTCACCTTCCAGTGATGCCTGGTAAACTGCCGCCCGGACGTCGCGCCCAACAATTGATCCATCTAATTGACTGAAGCTGTATCCGCCATAATAAAGGTTGCGGGAGATTTCAGCGGTTGAGCCATTGCTTAAAGTCGCACTACCTGCAAACAGGCTGCCGGTCACTTTCCCATTCACGGTTATGTTCTGGGCTCCGGCAAAGATATTGCCATCAACTACGGCATTTTCCGTTACAGTCACAGCGCTCCCCATTGCGATCAGATCGCCGTTTACTGTTCCATTGATTACTACCGTGTTTCCGGTCGCCAGAAGCAGCCCGTTTATTTCGCCATCCATGCGCACTGTTTCTCCGCTAAGGAATAGGTCATCATTAATGACTTCATCAGCCTTTACTATCCCGGTATTGTTGATCTCAGCGGCGTGAACAACCGGTGTGAATGAGAAAAGTCCAGTCAACAATAACGACATGACGGCCAATATCCGCCATACCACGTAATTCTTGTTTGTATTCATTTCTTCCTTCCTTTGGTGTAATGGGTGATCCCCAGAAAATACAAAATCAATATCTTTTCAAGATGTTATACGTCAAAATAATAACCAGGTTGCATTCGACGTGATTTTTATATCTTATGTTTTTAGATTGTTGCAAAAAACCATTATTCTTTGTTCATTATAAGCAACGTTCCGGCAATTACAATGACCACAAGAATGGTTCCACCCATAAGAACCCCGGTGGTTTGATCTCGGTTTTCATCGATCTCCATCTGGTATGCGGTGGCTTTCATGGCTTCCGTCGTGGGATCAGGTTTTATTGGCTGACCGGATGTCGAGGGTGGAGGAACCTGGTTGACCTCAAATGGATTGGGTTGTATGGCAATCCAGATACAGGCTATCAGGAAAAGTATGACCAAGATGATTTGTGCGATGATCGGTTTGTCTAATTTCATGGGACTGTAAGATCTCGAGGGCATTATACCCGGATTAATTCGTGGCTGAAGCGGATAACCGTTCCTGGGCTGTGCTGGCTGCTTTGGCAGGATCGCTTTGCTTTTTTAGAATTAACAGGGTGGCCTCCTGGATTGCCGGACCAATAGTTGTTATTACTTCTCCTGGTGGTCTAATGATGGCTGCCAGTGAAATCTGATTCAATTGCGAACGGAGAGGTGAATCTGGCCAGGATGTCAGGGCGGATGGCCGTGGTGGAAGAGAATTGTTGATCAGATTCCACTGGGATAGAAACTCGCTTCGGGTGAGATGCTCCGCCAGACGGACGCTCATCAGACGTCTTTCCGGGTTGGTATCTGTCAATGCCCATACTGAACCATTTGCCAGAGTGGCGCTTTCTACACCCAATGTGGGAATGGGGTAGATACTTGTGTTATCCGGTTGAACAGCCAGATAATTGGACAGCCAGGTAATTACCCAACCACCCTGCTGGTTTGCAAAAATATCCAGTACTTGTTTGTCGGTCTGATAATTGATGAGCCAGGGAGGGAAAACATTTTTTTCCGCTCCGGAGGCCAATAACGTAAGGGTTTTCTCTAATTCTACAATTTGAATTTCCGGATTCAAAAGGATGTCCTCTGTATTCCCCCCGGATGACCGGTACAGAGCTATCGGAACGGTAGCCTGTGGATCAGCAGCAGCGAATAATACGGTAGACCCCATATTCAAGATCTCTTCCCATGTAGGAGCCTGGGAAGCGGGTTTGCTGCTGCGATAAACCAGAACCAGAACGTCACCGGTCAGAGGCAAGCCATAAATATCATCTTTAAAAATAGCGAGTTGTTTGGCAAACGGATACCAATCCGTTTGGTCCAGAGACACAGTCAGGCTGTCTAGTGGAAATATGATATTTTTGCGGGCGGCTTCTTCCATTTGGGAGCGGCTTAACAGTGCCAGAGATGGCATGGCGTCCGGCGCGGCCGCGGATGTAAGGGTAAGCGATTCCATTAACCCCGCGGGGTTAGCGTCTGCTTTTACCCGGATTTCAACCTCAGTTCCAGGGTTCTGACTCTCAAAATCATCGATGGTTTTCTCCAATAATGTGGAGGTCTGGGTTTTTAATGAAGGATCAAATCTGGCTGGCACCCATATGGATAGCTTCACTGTGGGCCTGGCCCCTGGCGCTTCCGTCGGTGTAGGGCTTACCGGGCTGGGTTCCGGAGTCACAGTCTCCTGGAAGATAGGCGTGGGTGTCGGGATCGGGAAAGCATTGCATCCGGCAAGCGCCAGGAAAACCAGAATAACCGGCAGTCTTCGCATTAGATATTAATCGGTGAACTGACAAAAGCAAGAATCAATTTAACCGCGTTTTCCACATCGTTCATGTCAACCATTTCAGAGGGCGAATGCACATAGCGGCAGGGGATGGAAACACAACCGGATGGAACCCCGGAGCGGGTTAGTTGGATGGCTTTCGCGTCGGTGGTGCCGCCTTCCAAAACTTCCAACTGGTACGGTATCTTATTCTTATCCGCGATCTCGATTATCTGTTGCACAAGACGGGGATCTGCCAGCATACCACCATCACGTACTTTAATCGCCGGACCATTTCCCAATGCGACAGCCATCTTTATCGATTTTGGCGTATCACCAGTCAGGGTTACATCAATGGAAAGTCCGATATCCGGGTCGACTCCATAAGCGGATGTGGTCGCGCCGCGCAGTCCAACTTCCTCCTGCGTGCTAAATACAAAGACGAGTTCATTGGGTGAGCTCTTTAGACGCCGCATAACCTCAATTTGAACTGCAACGCCTATGCGATCATCCAAGGCTTTGGATATTACACGATTTCCCAGGTCAATAAACGGGCGGTCAAAGACAGCCAGGTCGCCTACTTTGATGGGGCATTCTTCTTTACGAGAAAAACCGCAGTCAATGTAGAGTTGATCAAATCCCGGGATTTGACCGGGGTTTTCCAACTTCTCCATGAAGATTACACCGTGGGTCCCATTCAGAAATAACACGCGACCACCAATGCAATTGGCAGCCCGGACGCCGCCTATTGTGGTAAACCGAATAAATGCATTTTCATCGATGTGCGTGGCAATGATGCCGATCTCATCCATATGGGCGGATAACATAATTCGTGAACCGTCTGCTTTTTTTGAACCGATCCGGGCGATCACGTTTCCCATCGCATCAATCTTGATGTCTTTTGTTAATTTTGAGATATTCGTTAACACCAGATCTCTTACCTGGCTTTCATAGCCTGATGGTCCGGTGGTTTCCACTAATTTTTGGATTAAATCTTTCATACCAGTCTCCTGGGGATGATGTTTGGTTTTATCTGGGTGTGTTAAAAACAGATGTATCAAAATATTCCAGCAATGCGCGCATTAATTGGAGCATACCGTCAATATCTGAATGCCGGGCAATGGAGCATGGTGTATGCGCGAAGCGGATGGGAACAGAAAGTGAAACGCTGGGAATACCTTCCCGCTGTTTATGTATTGAACCCGCATCTGTACCACCTCCACCAGGCTGCCGGATCTGAAACTGGATGCCGGCTTTTTCCGCTGTCTGCTGGATCATTCTTACCAGTCGCGGATCGGATAAGGTGTATCCGTCAGCAATATAAAGGGCAGGACCGGCACCCACACGGGTGTTGTAACCGGTATTCTCATCATCATTCCATGATGGCAGATCATTGGCCGGGGTGGCATCAATCGCGATGGCAGCCTGTGGATTGAATGAGTGGGCAGCAACACGGGCGCCTCGCAATCCAATCTCTTCCTGGGTTGTAAAGGCTGCCAGAATGTCCAGATTTTCCTGTGGCTCAGCCAGCAGTGTCAACAGAATTGCCACACCAAGCCGGTCATCCAGAGCTTTCCCGCTGACGCTGAAACCGTTGGAATGGAATTCCGTGGCAAAGACAGCCCGGTCTCCGGGTTTTACTTTTCCTGCGCCACCCGGACCCAGATCAAGACGCATTGTTTCCAATGAAATCGGATTCTTGCGTTCGTCTGAATCGGTCAGATGGATCGGTTTCGCACCAATTATGGCCGGGATCCGTTCTTTTCCTACGCGGACGGTTTTTCCGGGCAGAACACGCGGATCAATACCTCCGACAATTGTGAATTTGAATAAACCGCCTTCATCTTCCTGGACAACCATCAGACCGACTTCGTCCATGTGCGCGGCGAGCATTAACCGAAAAGCATCCGGTTTTCCGCGGGACCGGGTTGCCAGAACGTTCCCCAGGGCATCTACCGAATAAGGAATTCCCAAAGAATCCAACTGTTCACGGACGATTGTCCGTACACCACCTTCGGCACCGGAAACTCCCGGGGCGTTGGATAACTTTTCAATCAGTTCTAAAAAGGATGACGACAGGTGGGGTTGATTTTTTGTTGCCATGTTAGTCCTCCCACCGTATATTTTGTTTGAATTCCGGATCAAAGCTTGCGATGGCCTGGGCAAGTAGATGTCCGGCGCGTTGAATATCTTTTATTGATACTAGTTCGACCGGCGTGTGCATGTATCGTATGGGGATGCTGATATAGATTGAGGGAAAACCTCCTTCCACGAGCTGCAATCCCATTGCATCGGTACCGGAATTTGCCGGGGATACTTCTGTCTGAAATGGAATATCAAGGCGTTCCGCCACTTTCTTGAAAGCATCAAACACGGCGGGGTGCGTGTTGGGCCCCCATCCCAGTGTGATCCCCTTCCCAAAAGGAACAGTGCGATGATCATCCGCGCCAGGGCCTTTGGCAAATGTTACATCAATTGCAACAGCCACGTCCGGATTGATATCTACAGGTGAGGTGAATGCGCCGGCCAGGGTTTCTTCTTCCTGAACGGTTGCCACAGCCCATACATCCCAGTAATGGCGAATTGCTGATAATTCAGCGAGACAAACACTTACTGCCGCAACGGAAGCTCTATTGTCCATGGTGTGACCGGCGAGGGTGTTATCGGTTAATTCCAACGGGAGCTGCGCGAATGATATTGGATCACCGGGACGCACCAGACGGGACGTTTCCTCTGCGGGAAGACCGACATCGATGAATAAATACTCCATGGGAACGGTCTTTTTCCCGATGGATTGTGGAAGCAGGCGCGCAGATGGTTGTCCGATAATACCCGGTAGATCATGGCGGCCGTGAACAATTACTTTTTGGCCGGGAAGTATTCTCGGATCAATACCGCCTATCTCTGTAAAGCGGATGAAACCATCTTGAACCATGGTTGCCATCAAACCGATGGCATCCATGTGTGCTGCCAGTAGAATTCGCGGACGGGGTTCCTGCGCGGTTCCGTGACTGACACCATAAAGACTGCCCAATCGGCTGACTTTTAACTCGTCAACCATTGGTCCCCATTCTTCCGCAATAGCCTGGCGTACAGGGTCTTCGTAGCCCGAAAGGCCGGGAAGGGAGATGATCTTTTTCAGGAAAGGTAAAGGGTCGTAGTTCATGTCAGGGTTCTTGTGTAGCGGTCTCTGTGAAAATGGGAATTTCAATCGTATCGGTGCTGGTTGCTGTTACGGTTGGTATTTCCTGGGTTGCTGTTGGGGTTGGTGGCTCCGCCGTGTTTGTTGCCGAGGGAATTAATGTTTCTGTTGGTGGCGGAACTTCAGTAAATGTCGATGTGATAGTTCTCGTTCTGGTCATAAAAGGTGTCCGGGTGACCGTGGGAGTGAATGTGCTGGTGGGAGATTGGGTGATTGTAGGAGTAAAGGTTATCGGTGTTGGCGTGAAAGCCGATGTAGCTGTCAATGTTATCGTGGGAGACATTGTTGGCGTGCTGGTGCTTTTACGTATTGTGAGGCGGCTTCCCCAAAGTGTGATCAAGCCGAGGCAATAGCATGGGATGGTTGCCGCGATGACCAATAAAAGGATGGCGCGCGTCCTGTCGCGCCCCCCTCTGCGAAGTGAGTCCAGTAACCCTTGCATAGTGTAAATGATGATATCACCACGGTTCGGGTCGTGCAAGCCCGCCGATGGAAAGCACATAATGGATTAATCTACTGGCAGGTTGATGATCGTTCGCACCATCCCTGTTGCTGTCTGTTCTATCCGCATTCCACCGCCGAACACTGCCAACATGGCATTGTGCAATGCGAGACCATGTCCGCTGAATTCATGGTCTTCAGTGGAGTTGGAACGCAAGACGGGCTGTGAATTTTCAATCATGAATTGCAAGATCCTGCCGGCTTTCAGTGAGACATGTATGTTCAATTCGCCACTGGCGGTTTGACCGGAATGTTTTTGGATGTTGCGGAGACATTCCCTGAATGCGTAATACACGGTTTCCGCTGCCTCGTCAGTAACCCGGGAGGAGAATCGGTCTGCTTCCGGGTCTACATCTAAAACCAGTTTATTTTGTAGAATTTCAGCTTCACGTTCCGCGATTTGCCGTAATGCCGGCATCAATCCATCACGGGCAATCGCTGCGGGGGGCGCGGGTGGAGCATCTCTCAGAAGGCGGGAGATTAGTTGATGGGCTGTGGTGATTTGAGCAGCGGATTTGCCCTGCGGATCTGCCAGTAACGCCGTATGGAGAATAGGTAGGACATCATCGTGCAAGACACGGCGTGCTTTTTGGTCGAGCAGACGTGTTTCGCCCAATCTTTGCCGTCTGAGATCAACCAGGCGGCGGGCAATTTCGGCAGCAGCCTGATTGTCCATCCAGCGTTCAATGGCCGATCGGGTTATTTCAATCTCCTCGATTGTGTAGAACCCCCCGCCATTTTTGGAACCAAAGAAAAACCATCCATCCAACCCCCGGGCTGATATCAGTGGTACTGCCCATAATAATCCAGGAATTTTTTCTGTTTTTAACCGGATGGGGATTGGTTCTCTTTCATTGTATTCTGGAGATTCAATAGGAGTATTTCTATTCCATTCAGTCCGTGGATAATAAATCTCTGTTGGAAGAAAACTGGCCAGGAAACCAACCGGTTGAAGTGCTGCTTTGTCTGTGCCTAACAATTCGCCGCAGATCTGGTCAAACTCTAGCAACGAATCAGACGCATTGTTCTTATATCCGGTTTCCGAAAAAATCCGATCATAAGTATGCAGCGGACTGGTCAACGACCTCAATTGTCGCGCTTCTATTTCTCGGTCTTTGACAGCCTGATGATTCTGGAATGTCATTGCACCAGCAAGAAATGGAATGAAGAGCAAGTATGCCAGGTCAGAGCGGGGAAAAATGAATAAGATGATAGAGAGTAACACCGAAAAAATTCCACCAGCCCAGATGGCGTATGTCCAGCGTTTTCGCAAACCGTTGCGGGGAAGAGGATTGGAACTGAAAATCTCATACACCATGGCCGCCTGACCGATCAAAAAGATGGCGATGGATATCAATAGTTCAATAATGACATCCAGCCCGGTCAGGGGCAAAAAGGATGACACGGTTATCACATTCCTTTCATAGTCTCCGGTAAATGTTTGGATTCCCCAAATCAGAGCAAAAGCAACTAGAAGACAGACCATTAACAAGACCAGTGTTGAGGCGGTCAACCAGGGCCGCGCCTGCCGACGGGCTTCGTTTCCCAGAAAACGGGCTGTCGGTCCAGGTCGAAGAATCGCATCCAGGGAGAGGATAATACAGGCAATAATATATATGGGAAAGAGCACAACCAATACAAAGAAGCCCGATAAGTCGAAAGCCTGTCCCCCAAGATCGGGTAAAGGATTCGCGATGATCATCCAGAATAGCAGACCGGCGGTGCAAACAAGGCTCAATCCAAACCAGATGGCCTGTCGGCGGTGAAGATCGGAAACAGGGTCGTCGAAAAAACCGGAATACCAGAGGATCACGCAGTACCACGCAAAAGGAGACAGGATCAAGGGCCACCAGCCAACGCGCCACCAGAAATCCAGCATCGGGTTGTCCCACTGCCAGCCATTTCGAAGAATCGCAGTATGGGCAATGAAAAATGCCGCGCCAAGAAAGAGCCCTTCGGCAGAAAACCAGACTCCAAAAGCCCGGCGGTCGGCTTCCAAAATAATGGTAAAACCCAACCAGCTTAACAGAAACGCATTAAAAAGAGAAAGGGTTAGAGCCGGCCAATCCAGGATCAACTGGCCGCTCATTCTTCCTCCCAGGGTATCCAGTTCTGGCTGGAATCCAAAATGAACGGATGACCTTCTTTATCCCAATGGATCAGACGGCCTGTCTGATAGATGATGGCCGCGCGGGTGCGGGCCACTTTTTCGTCAGTATTTGTTTCGTCCAATCCCCATGCGGCATAAATACTGCCGTTTGTCCGGCTGATCGTCCGTTTATCCCGAAAGCCCATCCGGGATGCAATCTGTTCATTGGTTAATCCCTGTGAGATCATTTTTATTACGGCCAATTCGTTTGGTTCGAGCAATGCAAGTGGATCATGTTCATCGCGTGTCCGGACTTCCTGGACACGTTCTTCGATCTCCGGGTCAATAAATGATCTGCCGGAAATCGCATCCTCGATCAGGGGAAGGATCAATTCAGGTAACAGGTAATTCGATTTACGAACGTACGCATAATGACTCAAAATCCCTGACGCGCGGAAATCCCTGTAGTATTGATCGTCATCCTGGATGGAATAGAATACAACCGGTAAGCGCGGAATCTCACGTCTCAGGGTGACAACGGTTTGAATGCCATTCAGTGCCCCGGCCAGATGCACGTCCATCAACACGGCATCGATCGGGATGATGGATGCTTTTTCAAGCGCGTTTTCCCCGGTGTCGGTGTGGTGACAGATTTTCACCCGCCCGGTTTTTTCAAAACCGGTAATCAGGGCTTCCCGCAACCGTTGGTTATCTTCTACGATCATTAGTTGGATCATGACTTTTATTATAGCGTTCACAGTCTGCAAAATAATTCATCCCGGATTGTTTTATCCGTTCAGTTGACTAACATTACCCCTGTCGGGCAGCTGGATTAAGCACCTGAGTGCGAAAATTGGCTGATTCAGGAGGTCGAAGGAGTCGGGTGTGTACTGTATACTGGCTCAAAAGGAGAAACATTATGCCTGTCAAAAATGCCACAAGAATTCTTTGGACATCCGTCATTATGGGTCTGGTATTCGACCTGTTATTTTGGAATAAGCCGCTGGGTGTTTCCTACTTCATATTCGTGCTGGTGGTAACGATTGCCGGTTTCACGTTGGCATGGATGGAGAATATAAAACCAAGCGTTTACAGCTGGTTGATTGCGATAATGGGGTTGGGTTTTTCTGCCATGACTTTCCTTCGGCAGGAGCCTTTCACAAATTTCATTAATGCGTTGCTCTCATTGATTTGTCTTGCCTTTTTGGCGCTTACCTTTTCAAGCGGTTTGTGGATCAGATACAGCGTGGCGGACGTAGTGGCCGGTATTTTACGATTGGCCGGGTCTGCACTGGCCGCCGGTAGTGGATTGCTCGCATCACCTCGAAATTTATCCGGTGATTCCGAAATGGAGAACAAGCCAGCCGAGAAGTCGCGAATTTCCATCTGGGCGATTATTCGCGGTTTATTACTGGCTTTTCCGATCGTTTTCTTTCTCGCGCTCCTATTGGTAAGCGCGGATCCGGCGTTCTCAAAAGAACTGGCGAAACTGCTGGATATTGAGAAATTCCTGGAGTATGCCATCAGACTAATGATGGTGGGGATCATCGGGTATTTACTGTCCGGGATCTATTCATACGCCATATCAAAAAGCAAGCGTACAGACCTCATTGGATTAGAAAAACCCTGGTTTTCGGCTTTTCTCGGTTTTACTGAAAGCAGTATTGTTCTGGTCGGAGTCAACCTTCTTTTTGCCTTTTTCGTCACGGTACAGTTTAAGTACTTCTTTGGCGGGCAGGAAAACATAATGGTGGATGGCTATACCTATGCGGAATACGCGCGTAAAGGATTCGGAGAGCTGGTCTGGGTGGCGATTCTGAGCCTGATTCTGTTTCTGGGTTTGAGCGCTGTTACCCGTCGGGGAACCGCAAACAAGCAGCGATGGTTTTCTGGTTTTTGTCTTGTTCTGGTTTGTCTGGTCGGGGTGATTCTGGTTTCATCCTTCATGCGTCTGAGTTTGCTGGAAGATGCTTACGGATTTACCCGTCTACGCGCGTACAGCCATGTGTTCATGGTCTGGTTGGGTATTTTATTAGCGGCAGTCATGGTTCTGGAAATAATCCCTTACCGCCGCGGATTCGCGATAACCGCATTTTTGACCCTTGTCGGATTTGGTCTGACCCTTAATTTAATGAATATCGATGGGTTCATTGTCAAATCCAATGTTGCCAGAACCAATAGTGGAAAAGAACTTGATTATCAGTATTTTCAGGAGCTCTCTACGGATAGTGTGGCCCAGACATTAGAGGAATTCCGGTCTACTGAAGATCAAGAGACGAAGCATCTGCTGGGTGTTGCGCTGGTCTGCCGGACCAGAATGTTGGAGGATCAACTTCAAGACTGGCAGTGGCAGGGATACCATGTCTCATTCAACTCGGCATTGACTTCATTGAGGACGGCACAACCGGAGTTGACGAATTATCGGCTGGTCGAGGACAATCCTAAATCCAAATGGTCTTATTCCGTGATGACACCCATTGGGGAGAAAGATTGTTATAAATCCTACCGGGATATTGATTAACCAAAAAAAGATCCATGTAAGATAGAGGCCAAAAGAATAGATGCCTGCATTCACGATACCGATTGGAATGCAGGCAAAATCTTATAAATAATTAATAACTTCTAATTTGACGATAGGGTTGACACATGATATATTGCAACTAACAATTATATAGCCTCTAATGGCACTCTTATCCAGAGAGGTGGAGGGACCGGCCCTATGATACCTCGGCAACCTGGCAAAGCGGATGAAGAATCCGCCTCGTTCAGGTGCCAATTCCGGCAGAGTTATTCTGGTAGATGAGAGGGCGTTCTCGAAGAAAAATTCTTGCCCCTCGCAGTACCGGAAGGGGCAATTTCTTTTTTTATCTGAAAAGGAGATAAAAATATGCTGTCTACGTTTATGAGTTCTGAAAAATATCTTTTTACGTCCGAATCGGTCACCGAAGGACATCCTGATAAGATCTGCGATCAGATCAGTGATGCCGTTCTGGATGCCTGCCTTGCGCAGGATCCCAAGTCACGTGTTGCGTGTGAGACCGCGACAAAGACCGGTTTTGTTATGCTTCTGGGTGAGATCACCACCAACGCGCATATCGATTTTGACCGCCTCGCGCGAAAAGTGATCACCGATATCGGTTATGATGACAGCTCAAAAGGTTTTGATGGTAATTCCTGTGGTGTACAGGTAGCCATCGCGAAACAATCCAGCGATATTGACATGGGTGTTTCAAAAGCCGATGAAGTTAAAAAAGGCCAGGCGGCCGAGGATGAGATCGCTCAGATTGGTGCCGGTGACCAGGGAATGATGTTTGGCTTTGCCTGCAATGAAACCCCGACACTTATGCCTATGCCCATCTATCTCGCGCACAAATTGACTCGCAAACTGGCCGAAGTTCGCAAAAACGATACACTTCCCTGGCTTCGTCCAGACGGAAAAAGCCAGGTCACGATTGAATATCGCAGGGGTAAACCCTACCGTGTGGATACCGTTCTCATCAGCACCCAACACGACCCGGATGTTACCCAGAAAGAAATCCATGATGGCGTTAAAAAATTCGTGATCGATCCAATCCTGAAAGAATCCGGCATTATTGTCGATGAGGATTTGAAGATCTATGTAAATCCCACCGGACGTTTCGTTATCGGCGGGCCGATGGGTGATGCCGGTGTTACCGGGCGCAAGATCATTGTTGATACCTATGGTGGTACTGGCCGTCATGGCGGTGGTGCTTTCTCCGGCAAGGATCCCACGAAGGTTGATCGTTCAGCCGCTTATGCCGCCCGCTGGGTTGCCAAGAATGTCGTTGCCGCCGGACTCGCGGAACGCTGCGAGATCCAGGTGGCGTACGCCATTGGTGTGGCGCATCCTCTGAGCATCAATGTTGAAACATTCGGTACCGGCACCATCAGCGACGCGGATATTGTTGACCTGATCAACAAGACCTTCGACCTGCGTCCGGGTGCCATCATCCGCGACCTTAACTTGCGCCGGCCCATCTACCAGCAGGTAGCCGCTTACGGTCATTTTGGACGCGACGATCTTGATCTGAGCTGGGAAAAGACCGACCGGGCTGAAGCCCTGAAGGCTGCCGCCGCTGGAAAAGTTGCGATTGCCAAATAATCGTTGATCTTTCTTCGAGGGACACACGCCGTTGTTCCTTGATCAATTCGAAGGAGCGGGCCATTGAATGCCCCGCTCTTTTGTTTTAATATGTCCGGGCGTGGTGAGGTTCAACGGTTTATAATTCAGGCATGTTATACCTTGTTGCCACTCCCATTGGAAATCTGGGTGATATTACCCTTCGTGCGCTGGAAACCCTTAAGTCGGTGGATCTGGTGGTCAGTGAAGACACCCGGAAAACCGGTTTTCTGCTGAAACATTTTGAGATCAAACAACCACAGATGTCATTCCATGAATATAACGAAGAAAAAGCTGCCGCCCGCGTGGTGGATATGCTTATTGAGGGAAAAAACGTGGCGCTGGTATCCGATGCCGGCAGCCCCTCGGTTTCCGATCCGGGATATCGGCTGGTACGGGCTGCCATAAAGGCGGGTGTGGAGATCACAGCCATTCCGGGGCCGACGGCGGTTATCACCGCTCTCGTATTATCCGGACTGCCGGTGCATTCCTTTACTTTTCGGGGTTTCCCTCCCCGTAAAAGTTCCGCCCGGCGCAAGTTTCTCGCGGTTGACGGGGAGTCCCCCCACACATTGATTTTTTATGAGAGTCCATTCAGGCTGGTGGAATTTTTGAAAGACTGTCTTGCTGTTTATGGTGACCGGCCGGCGGCTGTGGCCAATGACCTGACGAAAAAGTTTGAACTGGTTTTAAGGGGGAACTTGTCTGAACTGGTGGAAAGATCGGACAAAATTGATCTGCGGGGGGAATTCACCGTTGTAATTGCCGGGTTAGAGGCCAACCTTTGAGCGGAAACCGCTTCTTTCTGCCACCGGAGTTGTTTGGACCAACAGAAATCCAATTTCCCATGCCAGTCTCCCGGCAGATTTGTTCTGTATTGCGTTTGAAACCTGGTGACCGGGTGACCATACTGGATAACCGCGGATACTTCCGTGAGGTCGAACTGCTTAATATTGATCTCCGCGCAACAACCGGTAAGGGCGGCGAAGTCTATAAATCGGAGGAAGAACCTGCGGTGCGTTTGGCCCTGTGCCTGTCATTAACCCAGCGTGAAAAATTTGAATTGATTCTTCAAAAAGGAACAGAGCTCGGTGTGAACCGTTTCTATCCTCTGGTGACCAGCCGAACCTTGATACAGAATGTGCGTGGGTATGATGAAAAACTTGACCGTTGGAAGAAGATCTTGCAGGAGGCGGCTGAACAATGCGGCAGGGGATTAATTCCAGAGATATATCTGCCACAAAAGTTTCCGAATTTCTTGAAACAGTTTTCCGGTGTCAGGGGTTATATTCTGTATGAGAAGGAACAGACAGTTAGCCTTTCTGCTGCTTATACCGGCCAATTGGCAAATGGCCCGGGGGATGCCGCACTTTTGATTGGACCGGAAGGTGGTTTCAGCCCGGAGGAATGCGGCCTGGCTATAGGGGCAGGTTTTACGGCAGTTTCGCTTGGAAAACGAATATTGCGCATGGAAACAGCGGCCATTGCCGCCTGTGCCATTTGTATGTCGCTGGCAGGAGAATTAGGCGAATAAGCTGATTTTCCCAATAAACTAAATTAATCTGGCAGGAATTCATGATCGTTTCTAAAGAATTTGTCAACCGAATAATCCGCGCGTACGTGGATCTGACCATTCATCCTCATATGGAACAATTGAAACATGTACCAATGAAAGGGTCGTATATTGTCGCGGCTAATCATGTTAACAGCATGGATGGATTGGTGATGTTCTCATACGCTCAACCGCGGCCTCTGACCACCATTAGCAAAGAGGAAAATTTCTCCAACCCGATAAAACGGATGGTCTCTGAAGCTTGGGGCGCCATTCCCATTAAACGGGGAGCGGTGGATAACACGGCCATGAATCTGGCGTTGGACGCCCTGAACGAAGGCATGATGTTGGCCATCATGCCTGAAGGTACGCGTTCCCATTCCGGGATACTGGCACAGGGAAAACCGGGTATCCTTCCGCTGGCGGTGAAATCCGGCGCGCCTATCGTTCCGGTGGCATTTCACGGGCATGAGAACTTCTGGAAGAATATGCGCAAGTTTCGAAAAACGGATTTCTATTTGGAAGTCGGACAACCATTCCGCATCAAGGCAACAATGCGCGATCTTGACCGGGAACGGCGTCAGATGATCACAGATGAAGTTATGTATCGCATAGCCATGTTACTGCCCGAGAAATATCGCGGTTATTACACGGATCTGAGCAAGGCGACAACAGAATATTTGGATTTTCTTGAATTTGCCCCGTTATGATTTCAGGGCGAGGTGACGTGGAAGAAGGTTCTTAATTCCCCGGCTTGAAGAACGGCCGGTTCCGATGACCCGCTTGTTCTCATCACGGATGATGACGATGAAACCTTTCTCGAATGAGGGAACTACCTCTTCCGGCAAGTCCTCGCCTTTTGTCCATCTCGAATACAGTTCAGGCGGTAAAACAAATGTTCCGTCTTTAAATCTGCCGCCAAACCGGGTTGCCCATTCCAGGCTTACTTCGAAGCCAGTGGCTGAAAAGTCACCCACCCGCAAACCACAGGAATTGACTGGAAGTGTGAGAAATTCTCTATGAAGGATAGTGGCTACCGCGTAGACAGATTGACGGTATTGACGCAGTTCCAATCGGTATTCTTCCAGTATCGCGGTGAGGTCGAAGTTGTATCCTGACTTGAACCAATTAAGCAAAACTTCCTTATCGCGCGGAGATAAGGGCATCAGGTTGGTACGGGGAGATGGCAGGGATGATTGTCCGGTCTGGCGTTCATTGCATGGTGCGGTTTTTAAAAGATGGGCCGCAAAGAAACCGGATGTTCCCAGCCGGAACGGCCATAACCGCAGGGACCTCTCCACTTCACTCGCATAGCGTTTGTCAAACGCGTGGGTTAATCCGGGTGCCGAAATGCCTAAACGGTTACCGGCAGAGCTGATCTCCACAGAGCCTGGGGCAGCGCGTAAAACGGCATCCAGGACACCTTCATCCTCTTCCGGAGCCAGCGTACAGGTGGAATAAACGATCTGTCCGCCGATCTTGCAGGATTGAAGAGCGCTTAGCAGCAATTGAATCTGACGTTGTGCCAGGCGTCCTCTTTCAGCGGGATTGATCTCACGTTTGCCCCGGTCACCGGTGTGCATATTTTCCATGCTGCACGGGGCGTCCAGAAGGACATAATCGAAAGTCTCCGGGAACCAGCCGCCGATCATTTCACCTGCAAGATTGGTCACGCAGCTATTAACTGCACCCCATGTTTTTAACGTGGATGTCAATGCAGGTACACGGGATGTGGTACCGTCATTGGCAACAAGGAATCCTTTGTCTGCGAAACGTGATGCCAGATGGGTGCTTTTTCCTCCCGGCGCGGCGGTCAAATCGAGGATCAACGGAAGAGAGGATTCTGCCGGTTGAAACATTTCAACCGGTAACATGGAGGCGGCATCCTGGATGTAGAAATAACCCAGGCGAGACTCGAGGGTTCGGCCGGGGAAAATTCCTGGATCGGATAAAGTGAATCCATCGGCACAAAAAGGAATCGGGTTCAGAGACCATCCCTTTATCTCCTGAAATTCCCTGGCTATCTGGTATGGATTCGTTTTCAACGGGTTGAATCGGATGGCGGTGGGTGGTGGATTGCGGAGTTCCGCTTCCAGCGATTCCAGTTCATCTTCCGTGAGTAATTCGCGGTATCGTCCAATTGGATCGCTGGATACCGGTCTTTTTGTTTTAGTCATTTTGTTTCCGAATGCAGAATATCAGTTCATTGCCGGTAAGGATCTCAGTAACAGGCCAATCCAAGCCTTCAAGAATACTGGCAACAAGTTTGCGCTGCCGGTCAGCCAGATCGAAACGACCGGTCAGATTGGCGGCAGGGAGACTGACAACCAGCCAGCGCACATCCAACGTGAGCCAGAAGTTGCGATTGCAGCCTTTCTGCCGTTGTTCAAAGCGATGTGCTTCCTTAAAGAAAAATGCCATATCCGCTTTTTCTTTGGGTGGATGAAGAAGAATATCTCCGTAAACCGCTTTGCCGTTTATTCCTGCAGCGGCAAAGAAACGGTTGATCAGGTCAACCCGTGGTTTATGAAGATCGTAGGCGAGATAGGTGCAGTCAGATGAAAGACCCATCCAGGGGTGAGCGAAGGGCTGCATGGCGCAGGCCAGATCAAGGAGACGAACGGGCTTCCCGGTGACACCAAAGATCGCGGAATAGAATTCTTCCATTACCGGTATCCGTTCCTTCGTGGATGCGTGGCTTTGCAACATCTTAAGACTGAATTCACGGATGGATTGATCGTTATCGAAAGATGCAATTTGTGATAATTCTCGCATGGCTTCCGCGTAATCTGGATCACCAAGGTACGGCGCTACAATATTATGTAATTTCTCGCGGGCATCATCCACAGCTTTATCCGGTTTTGCGCCGTGTTCCAGCGCGCGGGAAATCAGGTCTATTACGGTTTCCGGGGGGATATTCAGGTTGCGGTACTTACGGCTGGAAAGGACTGTTTCCGCCAATGTGGCCGCTTCAATGTTTGCTTTATTCATCCGCGCGTCACCCGGAATACCAGCTCGTTCGGGAATTCGAAGCGTGTGACCTGCCAGTTACGGCCGTCAGCCAGGCGGTTGAAATCCGATTCGTACGTGTATCCCATGCCTTTGCGATTTCCGCCCAACGTACGTAATGGGTAACTGATCACGATATGGCGGGCGCGAATTCGGTCAATGAGACTGGCTGCCAATCCTTTACCCTGTTGTTCGATACAGGGGAGTGTCTTTAATACCAGCGCCACATCCACTTCTTTTTCAAACAAGAAATTAACCACATCGGCCGTATGTGGCAAAAGTGGCCGTTTGATATGTTGTGAAAACATCTGCAAACATTCAGTGAGATTGGTGTACATATCCACTGCCAGGTAAGTCGTCTCCGGTTCCAATGGCATCCAGGGAATGGAGAGTGGGGTTAATCCGCATGCCAGGTCTACGATTGACTCTATGGGCGAAAGATCAGCCAGAACCTCAAAAAAGAAACGGTCCAGTACAGGCAAACGCTCTTTGGTGGAGGCGTGAAGTTCCATCTTGGTACGGCAAAAATCCTGCAACTCCGGTGATGCCAGGTCAACCGACAGGGTTCGCAGTTCCTGCGAAAACACCTGCGGTTCCAGGCTGCCGGGAAGGTAGGCTCCTCCGATCTGGTGGAGGCGGCTGCGGATGGACTTCACAAGCTCACGGCTTTTCAGACCCTTTCGGGATTCGGTTTCACATACCCGCCGTATGACATCCGGGTGGATATCTTTATATGCGCTGGAGGAGGATGCCTGCCTGATGATGTCTTCGACTGAGAGGATAACTTTCATCGTTTTCTCATGCCAGCAACTCGCATAAGCGGGTCATAAACCGGAGGTTGTGAAGTGTGGCCAGCCGCTGATACGAGCTGTCACCGATCTTAAAGAGGTGATGAAGATAGCCGCGCGAATACCGGGAACAGAGCGGGCAATCGCAGCCTTCAGAAATCGGGCGGGAATCACGCATAAAACGGTCATCGGTACAATAAATGTACTCAAGCCAGGTCATGGTATTCATCAGGCTGTGTTTGTCTGGTGTGTAGCCTTCTTTAAATGCGTACAGGCGGCCATGACGGGCGTCACGGGTGGGCATAGCGCAATCGAATAGACCGTAACCCAGCCGCCAGCAGGCGGCAAGGTTGAGAGGATGTCCAATCCCAAGGGCGTGCATCGGGTATTTTTCTGGTACGAGTTCACGGGTGAGTCCGATGATGTCTTCCAACAACGCGCCGGCATTATCTATCGGCCAGCCGCCGTAGCCAAAACCATCGAAGCCGATATCCAGTAATGCCCCGGCGCACTCCCGGCGTAGATCATGTTCACCGCCTCCCTGTATCACGCCGAATATCATCGGTCGTTCCTCCGCGGGAATGTGTTTTTGTTCCATCAGGCGGTCAAATTCCCTGCGGCCTCGTTTTGCCCAGGATATCGTTCGTTTTATGGACAATTCCTGCTCGGATCGGGACGCGGCCACATCAGTACAATCATCCAGACATATGATCACATCGGCGCCAAAACCAACCTGCAACTGAACGGATTTCTCCGGTGTCAGGTTGATCTTCCGGCCGGATCCCTCCGGCTGGAAGATGATGCCATCATTCCCCAGTCGTCCGTATTTCGCGTTTTGTCTGATCAGAGAGTATGCCTGAAAGCCGCCTGAATCTGTGACAATAGGCCGTTTCCAGCCGCTCATTTTGTGAAGACCGCCCAGTGATTGAACGGTCATTGAGCCGGGATGCTGCATCAAATGAAAGGCATTCATTACCACAGCCTGGATATTTACCGCTTCGAGGTCGATTGAATCAACCGCGCGCACCACTGCCTGGGTTGAATCCGGCATGAAGACGGGAAGTTTTAGATCACCGTGGTTTGTATGAAAAGTAGAACTCACACCTGAATTATAGTGTGATTTCTATCCGGTTCCCATCAGGATCCTGTACAACGGATTCATAGTAGCCATCTCCAGTACGGCGGGGACCGTCAACTATCAGGATGCCGTCGGCATACATTTTTTCAGTCAAACGGTCAACCTCTTCCATGCTGCCTACGGAAATGGCCATATGAATAAAACCGGTATGATCTCCGGCTATTCGTTGCCGAATGGATGGAGAATGCATGATTTCCAGTCGTCCGCCATCCGGAAAGGAGAGAAAGCGCGCTGAAAATTGTTCGGTTGTATTTTGATAGAGTGGACCAATTTGGGCTTCGAAGTAGCGGGCATAGAATTCTGCCAGCCGGTCAATATTGTCAGTCCAACAGGCAATATGATCAATTCGCATGGAGCCTCTAAGATGAACCGGGACGGAGTAAATACGCCCCGGTTCGTGTCACTGATCTCGAAATCTAATTACAGGTGAGTGTAAATGTTCCGCCGGCTGAGAATGTTTGATGGTTGGGATTGTCTATGTAGAGAAGGAGTTGGCTGGCAGAAGCGCCAACCGTGCTGGTTACATAGGTGTAATTTGTGGTAACTTCCTTGGTGCCTGCAGCTGTAAACTCAACGGCATCAGAAGCGACCACTGTACCATCGGTCTTACGCCATTCATAAGTAACCGTGCCGGCGCCGTTGGCTGTGATCTTCCCGGTATAGATGAAGTTGACACCTGCCTGGCAGTTGGCCAGGGTGGTAGTGAAAGAGGTGGGGCTGACGGAAATGGTGGCACCAGTAACGGCGAAAGCTCCGGTTGTTGTCGTACCGGTGGTCGAAGTGCTGCCAGTATTTATCAGTACCCAGAATGCCTGGTCTCCATTAATGCCCCAGCCGAAGGACCCGCCGCCGGCGTTTTGCAGCCGCCAGTAACCCTGATGTGTTCCTGCCGTGGAGGGGGCTGTCAGATTGACCGAAACATTAATAGACTGCCCGGGGAGAACGTTCCCCGGCAGACTGGTGACAGTTTGTCCGCCCATTTGATTGCCGCTGGCAAAAACCAACGAGTATCCGGTCGTCCAAGTGCAGCTCCCGGAATTTTTGAGAGTCCAGGTCTTTGTAAAGGTGGTACCCGGAGCGATGTACGTGTTATCCGGAATGGTCGCGTCTGCGATAAAATCTGCCCGATCGCAGGGAATGGGAACAAACGTTGATGTCGGCACCAGCGTATATGTGGGTGCTTTCGTCGGAATTAGCGTGTAAGCCGGTGTCATGGTTGGCGCTTGTGGGGCAATTGTCGGCAATCCGGGCGCGGGTAGTGTTTCCGTGAAGATTGGCGGAAGGGTTATCGCGCTTCCACTGGAAGATGCAGCTTGAGTCCGAAGGGCTTCAACGGTTTGAGCGGCAGATGTTCGTACGGCATCCGCTTCTGAAACACCTCCCAGGAATGGAATGCTGCACGCAGACAGCATAATAAAAATAATAAGCAAAGGAATGGCGGGTTTAAGATATCGCTGCATAGGGCTCCTCCTTGATTATGGACGCAATCGCAGTCGAAGTAGTTCCTGGTCGGATTAACAAGACTTAAGGTGCAAGAAAAACACCATCATGGTTCCCTCAAAAATCGCTCAATATCGATGATATCACAATGAGACATAGCAAATTTGAATTTTCGCTAGAGTCGGTACACCCTCGAATAATTATACGCAACTGTTGTCTTGATTGTAACCTTAATGATAGATGAAAAGAACACTACGTCCATCATACGTCTGATTAAAAATATTCCTATCTGTCCCTGTTTTAGACAATTCTCATACTATCTTTAAAGTAATTTAATCTTTTTATGTGACCATTCCCACAATTGAATAATACCTGGTTGCCATTGCGCTTCCGCAAAAATTTTCACTCCAGGAGGTATCATACTTTATGATAAAACCGTTGATCGCTGCGCTATTCACAGGCGCGGTTCTACTCACTCATGTTTTTTCTGTCTCAGCCAGCTCACCGAACTCAAATATTGATCGTAGAAAGTATTCAGGACAATTTCCTGTCGAAAAAAGTGAACAGATTTCTTATTCAAACAATGTGCCGACAAAGAAGACGGTAACAGGATCAGATGCTTTATTTAATGATTTTCGGGACAGGGTGATAACCGGAGATGCAGAAAAAATCACAGGCTTCTATTCTCGAGCTGTTGGTGGATTTTATGTTATTCAGCAGCCATCCGGAAAGGATGGGATCGTATCACCGGTGGAAGGTGTTCTCACGCAATTTGGAAGGCCGGCTGCAAATGGCGTGATCGGCCTGATGGCCCATAATTACTCTTCTGGTAAATGGTTTTCCTCGTTCTCGCCAGGAGATGAGTTCTTTGTTGTGTGTGGCGATGGATCGTATGAAGTTTTTCGTTATACAGAGTCAATTCGATATCGCGCTTTAGATGGAAAAAATGCATTAACTGATTTCATTGACCTGTCCAGCGGTCAGCGTTTTGATGTTGACCAGGTTTACGACCGGGTATACGGTGGAAAACCACACCTCACACTTCAAACCTGTATTCAGTCCGAAAATGATCTCACCTGGGGACGGATGTTCATAATAGCCGAGAAGATCCGATAAGATAATTTATGGAGAATTTATGTCGGATTTGGTCAAACGGGTGTAAATTTATACTGGCTGAAGAAAGACTGTAAAGTTCCTCCAATTCTGCCGATAATAAAAACAGTACATTAACTTCTCTTCCGATAATGGCAAATCCGGCAAAAGCCGGAGACGCAAAGCCATGGGTCTACACTGGATTTATCCAGTATGATCGCCAGGTTGCCGAAGAAGGAAAGGTTTTCCTTTCATATTGGGCAACCCCGATAGACCCGGGGTTGCTTTTTTTGTCAAACGCGGGAGCCAAACCAAGCGACAAGGGCAAACCCGGGGAAACCCGGGGACGCAAAGTTACGGGTCTTCATTCGAACCGAATATGACCGCCGAACTGCCGAAATGGGATTGATCTCCCGCTAGTTTTGCCAACCTGTAGAAGCAGGAATTCAGGCCCTTGTCATAAGAGAGTGACATGGGTCTTTTTATTACTTACAAACGATTAGCAATCTCCACCATCACAGCGGTATTACTGTTGGTGTCGCCTGCTTTATACGCGTTCCAGACGCTCATTCCCGTTACGGGAACGATCATAAATGAAGACTTGCGCCCGGGTGCCGTAAACCTTCTTCCGCTTGAAGATTTCACGGAAGCGGTAGTGGATGGTGAAGCGGGAAAGATCAAAGGGTTGTACGCGGATGATACCTTTATGATGCGGGTTATCCAGCAGCCTGCCGGTAAACCCGGGTTTGTTTCTCCAATAGAGGGCGTGGCAACTCAATTCGGAATGGCTGCCAGTAATAATGTGACCGGAATGCTGGCACATAATTTTGCCGCTGGTCGGTTTTTCTTTGACCTGACCATGAATAACCGGGTCAGAGTGGTCTTTGGTGATGGATCGATTAAGCAATATCAAGTTACAGAAATCCATAAATTTCAGGCGCTGTCTCCCAAAAGCGCATCAAGCGATTTTGTAAACCTGGATACCGGTGAAAAACTCTCAGCAGCCGGTCTTTTTTCCCGCATGTACACTGGTAAGCACCACCTGACATTACAGACATGTATACAGGAAGGAACAGAAGATTCCTGGGGGCGGCTGTTCGTTATTGCTGAACCGCTGGAAGCTTAATCCTGAGAATCTCTCCTTATTTATTGGTTTGAATTGGACTGTCATTCCCACCGGACAGTCCAATTCGTTTAAAGTAATGTTCAGATTTCCCTTTTTCCCATTGATTTCCTCCCGGATTGGGTGAAATACATATAATTACCCATCAGGAACCCGGTCTACAGAAAAGAGCCGTCGCCGGGACTGGAGGGAAACCCCATGGACATATATGACAATTACCAGTCGCCGTACAGTTGGCGGTATTCCAGCGAAGAGATGCGTCAAATTTGGAGCGAGACCAATAAAAGAAAACTCTGGCGCCGTATCTGGGTTGCTCTGGCAAAGACGCAGTCTGAATTTGGGCTGGTTTCGCCTGCCCAGGTAGAAGAGCTTCGAAAGCACGCGGCTGATATTGATGTTGAATCGGCCCTCAAGATCGAGGCGGAGATCCATCACGATCTTATGGCTGAATTGAAGACATTTGCCGCGCAATGCCCCACTGCCGGCGGTATTATACATCTGGGCGCGACATCGATGGATATTGAGGACAATGCCGATGCCTTACGGCTAGCGCAATCGTTGGATCGGGTTATCGCATTGTTGGGTGACCTTTTAAATGTTCTGGCAGACCGCATTGTAGAAACGGCCGACCTGACCGTTATGGCATTTACACACATTCAACCCGCCGAACCATCCACATTCGGCTATAGACTCTCGATGTACGCTCAAGATCTGCTGGCGGATTGGGACAACCTTTGCCAGGTACGAGATAGTTTGCGGGGAAAAGGTTTTAAAGGAGCAGTGGGAACAGCGGCCGCGTATGGTGATCTTCTGGGGATCGAAAACCTTGCAAGTTTTGAAGAGCGGTTGAGCAAAGAACTGGATATTTCATTCTTCCCTGTTGCGACTCAAACATATACCCGCAAACAAGACTTCACGATATTGAGCGCGCTTGCTGGTTTGGGGGCGTCGATCCATAAATTCGCATTTGACCTGCGGCTTTTACAAACACCCCCGATCGGTGAGGTTAGTGAATACTTTGCTGAAAAGCAGGTGGGCTCGTCAGCCATGCCGTTTAAACGCAACCCGATCAACGCGGAAAAGGTTGATTCGCTCTGCCGGATGCTGGCAGCCTATCCCCAGGTGGCATGGCAGAACGCGGCCAATTCCTTGTTGGAACGTACACTGGATGACAGCGCCAACCGGCGTACCATTCTTCCTGAGGCGTTCCTGACCGTTGATGAAATACTGCGGGTTATGACACGCCTGGTAAGCAAGCTGACAGTCCACAGGGAGGCTATCAACAAAAATCTGGAAATCTATGCTCCTTTTGCCTGTACAGAGCGGGTGATGATGGCGGCAGCCCGAAAGGGAGGCGACCGTCAGGTCTTGCATGAGCGGTTGAGAGAGCATGCTCTGGAATCCTGGAAAGCGATACAGGCTGGAGAATCCAATCCGCTCATTCATCGATTGAAATTGGATAATGAAATTACGCAACTGGTTCCTGCGGAAGAAATAGACCGGCTTTCGGATGTTACTTCATATACGGGAATAGCCGAAGCATCCTCCCGAAAACAGGCTTCGGATATCCGGAATGCGATCAAGAAACGGACTGCCATAAAAAATGGCGCTTCATGATGTAAGACATATGTAATAACCCGGCAAGAAAAATGTCATAGCAGTTTCTGGACAAATGGCAGATTGTTCATTACAATTGGCAAGCTTTCATCCATGAAGCCGGGGGCTTTTTTGTGAATGATCCAAAACGAACTTTCTGCTGTGTTGTAAAACCAAAAAGTAAAACTGATCCACGCTCCTGTGGTTATCTGGCTGATGTGCTTGCGCTGGGCATAACCGGTATTACGGAGATCGTCTGCTGCGACCTGTATTTTCTTTCCGGGTCGGCTACACATGAACAGATTTCTCGTTTAGCCGAGAGCTTGTTGCATGACCCGGTTACCCAGGAAGTGGAGACCAGTATCATCGAAATCACGGATGGAATGCCTGAGGTGATCACACAGATGACAGTGCTGCACGGTATGATCGATGTGGCTCTGCGCCCGGGAGTCACAGATCCTGTTGCAGAACAGATTGTCCGCGCCGCTGCGATACAGGGAATAAAAGGAATAGACGCCGCCTCAACCGGGCTGCGTTTTTTTGTTAAAGGAAAGGATGTCTCTCAAAAGAAGCTCCGCCAATTGGCGGAGCGTTTATTTGCCAACGCGGTTATTCAGCGGTACGCGTTGGGTCCAATCGAACCTGTGTTTTCTGAAACAGCCGAAGCCAGTGGAGCTGTGGAAACCATCATTATCAGGGGAGAGACCACGGCTGGATTGTTAAAAATTTCATCTGACCGGCGTGCCGCATTAAATCTGGATGAGATGCAGGCCATACAATCATATTGCCTCCGTGAGAATCGTGACTTGACCGATGTTGAATTTGAGATGCTTGCCCAAACCTGGAGTGAGCATTGTGTGCATAAAACGTTTAAATCCCGTGTCCTGGTGGAGCAGGGTAGAAGTGATCACACATTCCCTACCGCATATCATCATCTGTTCAACCAGACAATCCGTGCCGCGACACGCGATGTTGATGCCGACTGGGTGTTATCCTCCTTTCGGGAAAATGCCGGAATTGTTGAATTTGATGGCGAGAATGAGCTGTCATTTAAAGTAGAGACACATAATCACCCATCGGCTATTGAACCGTTCGGTGGAGCAAATACCGGCATAGGGGGAGTGATCCGCGATGTCATCGGTGTGTCAGCCAAGCCTATCGCGTCAACCGACGTCCTTTGTTTTGGCCCAGCCGACACAAAAATGGATGATCTGCCCGCTGGCGTGCTTCATCCCCGCCGGATCGCATCTGGTGTGATCGCCGGAATTGAAGATTATGGAAATAAGATGGGAATCCCCACAGTTAATGGCGCTGTGTGGTATGACCCCGGTTTTACAGCCAACCCGTTGGTTTTTTGCGGGAGTGTCGGTCTCGCACCGCGCGGGTCAAACCCGCATTCCATTACGCCGGGTGATCGGATTATTCTGCTGGGAGGCAAGACAGGCCGGGATGGATTGCGCGGTGCAACGTTCTCATCCATGACAATGGATGCACAAACAGGTGAAGTCTCCGGCGCGTCCGTGCAGATTGGTGCTCCTATCGTTGAGAAAGGTCTGGTTGATGTGCTTATGCCTGCCCGCGATCTGGGTTTGTATCATGCCATCACGGATTGCGGCGCTGGTGGTCTTTCATCAGCTGTAGGAGAGATGGTGTCAGAAACTGGCGGAGACATTCAACTGGCTGATGTCCCATTAAAGTACCCGGGACTTGTGCCGTGGGAGATCTGGCTTTCAGAAGCCCAGGAGCGCATGATAATTGCCGTTCCACCCGAAAACGTTTCCACGCTTCAAAAATTGTGTGACCGTTACGAAGTCTCTCTAACCGATATAGGTTTTGTAACCAGTACCGGACGAACAAGGGTCTTCTTTAAAGATCAGGCCGTTCTGGATCTGGATAACCAGTTCCTGCACCATGGACTTCCGCAACGGCAGTATACGGCGAAAATCAAAAAGCCTAAGTTCTTCCCGGGCGAGACCTCCGGTGATGCCCGGTTGCCAGAAAACGGTTTTGACTGTGTATTGCTTGATTTGCTCTCGCATGCGAATATTGCATCCAAAGAATCTGTGATCCGGGTGTATGACCATGAAGTTCAGGGCGGAACAGTGGTGAAACCACTGTGTGGCATCCGGCATGATGGTCCGTCCGATGGGTGTGTGATCAAACCCCTTGCGGGGGAAGGGCAACAGGCTTTTGTACTATCCAATGGCATTAACCCCGAATATGGAAAGGTAGACCCATACGGAATGACCTGTCTGGTTATGGATGAAGCCATTCGCAATGCTGTATCCTGTGGAGCTGACCCTTCTCGCATTGCTGTATTGGATAATTTTTGCTGGGGTGACCCGACCGATCCTGAGACGATGGGCGACCTGGTTCAATCGGCGCAAGCCTGTTACGACACGGCAGTCCGTTATGGAACACCTTTCATATCCGGCAAAGATTCGTTCAATAATGAATACCTGGGTTCAGACGGGAAACGACATGCCATTCCTCCAACTTTGCTGATCTCCGCTCTGGGCTGGATGCCGGATTGGGACCAGGCGATCACCATGGATTTAAAGCATGCTGGCAGCCTGTTGTTTCTGGTTGGTGAATTCCAGCCGGCTTTTGGCGGGAGCCATCACAACCTGATTCGTCCCGATTATGAGGTTGAGGAAGGACTTCCCCGGTGCGCCGCAAACATCCCTGATGTTTACAGCCGATTCTATTCCGCTGTCACACGTGGAATTGTGTCTGCCTGCCATGATCTAAGTGAAGGGGGATTGGGTGTTTCGGCTGCGGAAATGTGCATGGGTGGAAGGTTGGGTGCACGACTTGACCTCCCAGATGATATTCATCCCGCGCGTGCATTGTTCGGTGAAACAGCCGGCTGCCTGCTGGTTGAGGTCAACCCTGATAACCGTGACCTGTTCATATCACTAATGGATACCATTCCCTGCATACAGATCGGGTCTGTGTTGGAAGAACCCGTTCTTATCGCGCAAAAAACGGGAGGAAAAGTTCTCTCATTGGGAATTTCTGAATTGTTACGGGCATGGAAAAATGCGAGGTTGGAAGGGGGAATGGAATGAAACCAAAGGCGTTGATCTTGTTCGCTCCGGGAACCAACCGTGACCAGGATGTAGCTTTTGCCCTTCAGATGGCAGGGGCAGAACCGGAAGTGCATCCGGTGCGCGAACTATACAACAACAATTTGGATTGGTCGGGTTACCAGATGCTGATTGTCCCCGGCGGTTTTTCGTACGCGGACGCGCTTGGCGCGGGGAAATTGCTGGCATTGGATCTGACGTCCTTTTTTTATGACCGGGTGCGCGACTTTTTGGAAACGGGAAAACCGGTTATTGGCATCTGTAACGGTTTTCAGGCGCTGGTAAAAGCGGGAATACTACCGGAGACTCGAAATCCGGGGGAGATGCCTAAAGCCACGTTGACGTTCAACCAGAGCAACCATTTTGAGTGCCGTTGGGTAACTTTGCAAGCGGTGTCACAAAAATGCATCTGGACAGCCGGCTTGACAGACCTTGTAGATTGTCCCGTCGCGCATGGAGAAGGCAATTTCACTGTAACGGATGATGATTTTGTAAATTCGTTGTTCGCGAATGACCAGGTGGCTCTGGTATATACCAATGCGAATGGGAAACCGGCAAATGGAGTTTATCCTGTCAACCCCAATGGATCTGTAAGAGACATTGCCGGCATATGCAACCCGGCGGGCAATGTGCTGGGGCTGATGCCTCATCCCGAGAACAATATTCTGGCTTGCCAGTCCCCCGATAAGGCAAACCGGCCCGGTCACTTCGGGTTGCCCCTGTTTATCAATGGTGTGCGGTATGCCAGTCAGATCTGAACGGAAGGATCCCATGAAACCGACCGAAAAGTCCCTTCTCGAACTGCTGCCGCGGGCATTTGATCGCAGCGATCTTCCGCTATCAGGTCGTAGCAGTGGTAAGGTACGAGATTGGTACACGCTGCCCGGGGGAAAACGATTGATTGTGACAACGGACAGGCTTTCGGCATTTGACCGAAATATCGCGGTGGTTCCGTATAAAGGGCAGGTGTTGAACCAGCTTGCCGCCTGGTGGTTTGAAAAAACCGCGAGTGTCATTTCGAACCATCTTCTATCCATTCCCGATCCGAACGCGGCGGTGGTACGCGAAGTGAAACCATTGCCGGTTGAGGTGATCGTCCGGGGATATATAACTGGCGTGACTTCCACCGCCTTGTGGCATCGGTATTCTCTGGGCGAGAGGGAAATCTATGGTTATCGGTTCAATGAGGGCTTGCGAAAAAACCAGGAATTGCCGGAATCCATAATCACCCCCACAACCAAGGGAGGTGTCACCGGCCATGACGAGCGCCTGACTTGCGCCGAGGTAGTGGAGCAGGGTTATGTGGATGCTTCCAGCTGGGAAGAGATCCAATCCGCGGCGCTGTCCGTTTTCAACCTTGGGCAGAAGATCGCGAATCAGGCTGGAATGATTCTGGTGGATACGAAATATGAATTTGGGTGGGCAGCTGATGGAACGATCATGCTGATTGATGAGGTTCACACCCCGGATTCATCCCGGTTCTGGACACTGGAATCCTACCCGGAGCGGTTTGCTGCCGGTGAGGAACCCGAGAATTATGACAAAGAATTCATACGTCGGTATTTCGCCGAAAGGGGATACCGCGGGGAAGGCGAACCGCCAGCAGCCGAACCGGAGCTCTGGGTACAGGCCAGTCTGCGTTACATGGAGATCTATGAAAAACTAACCGGGTGTGAATTTGAACCCGGTGAATACCCGGTAAATAAACGACTTGTCGATAATTTGCATCAGGAGGGATGGATAAAGTGAAACCGCTCCTTGTCATATTAATGGGATCAAAATCAGACTATGCCCACGCCGAAAAAATAGCCGCGGCCGCCCGTCCGTTCGGAATGGATGTGGAAATCCGGGTAGGTTCTGCTCATAAGACCGCAGACCATGTATTAAAGCTTTTAAAGGCTTATGAAGCGGATTCACGGCCAAAGGTTTATGTCACTGTAGCCGGACGCAGTAACGCATTATCCGGTTTCACGGATGGCGCGGTTACTTCACCGGTTATTGCGTGTCCGCCGTATTCTGAAAAATTCGGTGGTGCGGATATCTATTCATCCATAAGCATGCCTTCCGGAATTGCGCCAGCCCTGGTTCTTGAACCGGCCAACGCAGCACTTTTAGCCGCCAAGATATTTGCTCTGACCGATCCCAATATCCGGAAGGTTGTGAATGACCTGCAGGAATCGAACAGGGATGCGATCCTGGCTGATGATTCGGATGTGCGAAACCAGAACAATGTGAACATTCCCTGATCAAGGAAAAGGGTTGGTGATATGCCATTTTTCATGGATGAAAAACCAAAGGAAGAATGCGGTATCCTGGGGATTTTTGCCCCAAAGGAGGATGTCTCCCGGATGGCATATTTCGGTCTGTCCGCATTGCAACACCGCGGGCAGGAGGCGGCGGGTCTGGCGGTTTCGGACGGGCATACCCTGCGGTTGCATAAAGATGTTGGCCTGGTCTCACAGGTGTTTGATCCACAGACCTTATCAACCATTAAGGGCGATTTTGCCATCGGGCATACGCGGTATTCGACAACCGGGTCCTCATCTGCGCGGAATGCGCAACCCTTCCTGATTGATACCCGTTATGGGCCTATCGCGCTGGCACACAATGGTAATCTGGTCAACGCGTCAGAATTGCGCCAAAAGCTGTTGGAACAGGGTGTGGGGTTGTCTTCCACATCAGATACTGAAGTGATGACCATGATGCTGGCCTGTTCCAAGGGGGATACCTGGTTTGAACGTTTGAAAGACGCCATTCAACACTGGGTGGGGGCTTTTTCCCTGGTCATTTTGACCCGGGATCAAGTCTTCGCGGTGCGTGATCCGTGGGGGTTCCATCCGCTGAATGTGGGTATGCTTCCCGGAGGTGGTCATGTCGCCGCGTCTGAGATCGGGGCGCTCCGTACTTTGGGTTGTGAAGCGTACCGGGAGGTATATCCCGGAGAGATCATCGCGTTGAGTAACACGGCTCTGACGGCTTTTCAGGCTGTGCCAGTCGCCGAACCGACAGGGTTCTGCACGTTTGAAATGATCTACTTTTCCCGGCCGGATAATATCTTTGACGGAAAAAATGTCCATGTCGTTCGGCGCCGGTTGGGAGAGAATCTGGCTGAAGAAAGCCCAGTCGATGCTGATGTGGTGATCCCGGTTCCGGATTCGTCCATCCCGGCGGCCATTGGATATGCCTCGCGGTCCGGTATCCCATACAATGATGGCTTTATCAAGAACCGTTACATCGGGCGAACCTTTATTGAACCGAATGATTCTTTGCGCAAGCTGGGAATTGCCCTGAAATACAATGTGATCCTGGAAAATGTTGTGGGAAAACGGGTAGTGATGGTGGACGATTCGATCGTCAGGGGCAATACCACCGGCCCACTGGTGCAATTGCTGCGATCAGCCGGGGTTAAAGAGGTGCATTTGCGGATCACCTGCCCGCCCATTAAACATCCCTGTTTTATGGGTGTGGATATGGGCACGTATGACGAATTGATCGCCCATCGCTATGATGTGAACGAGATCTGCCAGCATGTTGGCGGGGATTCGCTTGCCTTTCTGTCTTTGAAAGGGATGATGAAAGCCATTGGACGGGAAGAGGGATATTGCAACGCCTGTTTTACGGGTAGATATCCAGTTCCGCTGTCAGCGGGGATGGCCAAGACCGGTTTTGAACAGTCCATTAAATGAGCGGAGGAGATGGGTTATGAAAGTAATGATCATTGGGTCGGGTGGGCGCGAACATGCCATTGCCTGGAAGGTTAGCCAATCTCCTCTGCTATCCCGGTTATTTATTGCCCCTGGAAATGCCGGAATGTCGGGCCTGGGCGACCTGGTTCCGCTTGAGGCTGTAGACAGTTACGGGATCACGGCTTTTGCCATCAAAGAGAAGATCGATCTGGTTATCATTGGTCCGGAAGCCGCTCTGGCCGCCGGTGTCAGTGATGCTCTCTCATCGGCCGGGATAACCGTATTCGGGCCATCCCGTTATGCTGCCCAGATGGAAACATCCAAGAGTTTCTCCAAGGAATTTATGCGTCGGCACAAAATTCCGACGGCGCGCTTCGAAAGTTTTACAGAATTTGACAGGGCTTGCCAGTACCTGCGTTCATTGACCTTCCCTTACGTGATCAAAGCATCAGGTCTGGCTGCCGGGAAGGGCGTTATCCTTCCGGACACGTTGGATGAGGGTCTAAAGACTCTAAAGGAGATCATGGTTGATGGCATCTTCGGTTCAGCCGGCAACGAAGTAATCATTGAAGAGCGGCTCGAAGGGGAGGAAGTCTCCCTTCTGGCTTTTTCCGATGGTGCTCATTTGGGGTTGATGCCATCTGCGCAGGACCATAAGCGCTTGCTGGATAATGATGAGGGGCCGAACACCGGAGGAATGGGCGCGTATGCCCCGGCTCCAGTTCTTTTCAAGAGCGATGTGGCAGAGATCGCGCGGACGGTCATGCAGCCTGTTTTGGACGGTCTGCGATCGGAAGGACATCCCTATGTTGGCGTTCTGTATGCCGGGTTGATGCTCACGAAGGATGGTCCGCGCGTGCTGGAGTTCAACGCGCGTTTTGGTGATCCGGAAACACAGGCTATTTTGCCCCTGTTGGAGAGTGATCTACTACAGATATTCCTGTCCTGTACAACCGGAAAGCTTGACCAGCTAAAGATACACTGGGCTGAAAAATCCTCTGTGTGCGTGGCTGTTGCGTCTGCCGGGTATCCCGGTGATCTACGCACAGGTTTCCCGATAACAGGACTGGATAAAGATATTGATGGCGGTATGATTTTTCACGCCGGAACAACGATTCAGGATGGTCAGTTTATCAATTCCGGTGGACGTGTGTTTGGGGTGACCTGTTGGGATGTAAATCTGCGAAAAGCCATAGAACGGGTTTATCAGGCTATTGGGAATATTGCATTCGAAGGTATGCAATACCGTCATGATATTGGTCAAAAAGGTCTGAACCATCTTTGCTGTTCTTATGCCTACCAGTCAGCAGGGGTGGATATTGATGCCGGAAATCGCTCTGTGGAGTTGATGAAGGAGAATGTAAAATCCACTTATAACCAACGGGTCATGGGAGAGATCGGGTCTTTTGGCGGATTGTACAGTGCAGAAAAACTAGGCGATGAACCTGTTCTTGTTGCTTCAACGGATGGTGTTGGAACCAAGGTAGAGCTGGCTGCCCGGTTGGGCCGGTACCGCGGTGTCGGTGAAGATATTGTCAACCATTGCATTGACGATATTCTGGTTCAGGGTGCCCACCCGCTTTTTTTTCTCGATTATTTTGCCGCATCAAAATTAGATCCGGAGGTCGTAGCCGAGATCGTCGCTGGAATGACGGATGCATGCAAAGCGGCCGGATGTGCGCTTCTGGGTGGTGAAACTGCGGAAATGCCCGGTGTTTACAACAAAAACGCGTTTGACGTTGCCGGTACGATTGTTGGACTGACGCAAAAGGGACGTATCCTGCCCAGAAAAGATGACATGAATCCCAATGATGTTCTGGTCGGGTTTACTTCCAGCGGACCGCATACAAATGGTTATTCGCTTATCCGAAAGGTCTGTGATGGCGAAGACTTGCAGATGTACCGGGAGGAACTAAAATCCAACCTGGCGGATGCATTGCTGATCCCCCACCGCAGCTATCTTAATATCGTCGAGCCGGTAATCCATCTCATCAAAGGATTGAGCCATATAACGGGCGGGGGATTCATCGAAAATATTCCCCGAATGTTGCCTGACGGGTTACAGGCGGAGATAGATCGTTCGAGTTGGCCGTGTCCGGCACTTTACTCCTGGTTGCAGGAACATGGTGGAATAGAGGATTCTGAAATGTATCGTGTGTTCAACATGGGTATAGGCTTGGTGGCGGTAGTCAGTCCGGAAAATTTGGACACGTTACAGAAGTCTGTGTCAGAACCGGTCTGGCGGATTGGCCGGTTGAAGAGGGGGAAACGGTCGGAGGTCATACTGCAGTGAAAAAAGCCTCACTGGTTGTCCTGATCTCCGGAAATGGCTCAAATCTTCAGGCCATTCTGGACGTATGTAATTCCGGTGCGTTGAATGCGAAGGTAGCAGCGGTTATTTCAAACCAGGCTGACGCGTATGGGTTACAACGTGCCCGCAACGCGGGTGTTCCCGCGATCGTGAAGCCGGTGGAAAAGGGAATTGACCGCAGGACATACGATTCCGTTTTGGCTGAGCTAGTGGAAAAATATCAGCCTGACCTGGTCGTCCTTGCCGGTTGGATGCGGATACTCACCATGGAATTTATCCATAAATTTCCGGAACGCCTCATCAACCTGCACCCGGCACTGCCGGGAACCTTTCCGGGTGTGCACGCCATCGACCGTGCGTTTGATGCCTACCGCAGGGGGGAGATCACGCATACAGGGGTGATGGTACACTACGTACCGGATGAGGGGGTTGACCTTGGCCCGGTCATCAATCATCAGGTGGTTCCCATAAAACCATCGGACACCATTGAAGAACTGGAAACACGGATTCATGCCTGCGAGCATGAACTATTGATAAAAACACTACAACAATTGATCGGTCAAATGGAGGATTATCATGCCTAAAGCGTTGCTATCGGTGTACGATAAAACGGGTCTGCTGGAATTTGCCAGAGGATTGTTGCGATCCGGATGGGAGTTACTGGCATCCGGTGGAACAGCAAAGTTGCTGTCAGAGAATGGACTTGCAGTCACCGAAGTGGCGCACTATACGGGTTCGCCGGAAATCCTGGGCGGACGGGTAAAAACTCTCCATCCGGCTATTCACGGCGGTTTACTGTCAAGGGATACAGATGAAGACCGTGCCCAGTTGCAGTCACTTGGCTGGGACGCGATCGATCTGGTCGCTGTGAACCTGTACCCGTTTGAGGATACAGTCGCCCGGCCGGGTGTGACGATGGCGGAGGCCATTGAGCAGATTGACATTGGCGGTGTGGCCCTTATCCGGGCGGCAGCCAAGAATCATGCCCGTGTAACACTGGTGTGCGATCCCGCGGATTACGGGAGCGTGCTAAATGCGTTGACGAATGGAACATTGGATGAAACATTACGCCGGGCTCTGGCATTAAAAGGATTTCGTTTGACAGCTCACTATGACCGGGCTATCAGCCGTTATCTGGACGGTGGAGAGGGGGAGACTCTGGAACTTTTTCCGGTCCAATCGTTACGTTATGGAGAGAACCCGCACCAGGCGGCTGTACTGCTCGGTTACCATCCCGGAGATACACCGTTAGGCGGCAAGGTGCTGCAGGGCAAGGAACTTTCTTATAACAACCTGCTCGACCTGGATTCCGCCTGGCGGACTGTGGTCAGCTATAAGAAAAGCAGCATTGTGATTGTCAAACACCTGACACCCTGTGGCGTGGCGTCGAATGAGGATCAGCCCGCCGCCTATGAAGCGGCGTTTGAGTGCGACCCGGTTTCCGCATTTGGCGGGATCATTGCCGCCAACCGGCCGCTGGAAGCTGTCACGGCTGCAGCTATCAGTGACCTGTTTGTGGAGTGCATCATCGCACCAGGATTTTCATCCGAAGCGCGCGAGATTCTGGCGAAAAAGAAGAATGTCCGGTTGCTGGAAATGCCGGATTTGGAGATTGAGCCGAAGGTGGAGTACCGCTCGGTGGTCCGCGGATTGCTGCGTCAGCAGGTGGACCTGGGCGATCCTGATCAATCCGGTTGGAAAGCCGTGACTGAGAAGCAGCCATCCAAAGAGGAAATGACAGCCATGAAATTTGCATGGACCGCCTGCCAGCATGTAAAATCCAATTCCATCGTGTTGGCCAAAGGTGAAGCGACAGTTGGGATTGGCGGCGGCCAACCAAACCGGGTGGATTGCGTACGTATTGCCGCCGGTCACGCCGGTGATAAAGCAAATGGCGCTGTTATGGCATCAGACGCCTTCTTTCCGTTTCCGGATTCGGTTGAGGAAGCATCACGGTGTGGTATAACAGCCATAGTCCAACCTGGTGGTTCCGTGCGAGATCAGGAGTCTATCGATATGTGCAACCGTTTGGGGATCAGTATGGTATTTACCGGATACCGGCATTTTCGACACTAAGGAATGATAATGACAGCGAATAAGGCGATATTTGAGCAGGTTGAATCATTGACATTTGATGATGTGTTGATTGAACCCGGGTACAGCGAGGTGCTTCCCAGTGAAGTTGATGTTCATGCCCGGTTGACCCGCGATATCCGCCTGAATATTCCGGTGATTTCCGCGGCAATGGATACAGTAACGGAGTCCCGGCTGGCCATCGCCCTTGCGCGTGAAGGTGGAATTGGCATTGTCCATCGAAATTTTCCACCGGCAGACCAGGCGCGGGAGGTTGAGACTGTCAAACGATCGGAGTCCGGGATGATCCTGGATCCGATCACACTGCCTCCTACCGCGACATTGGCGGAAGCGGAAGAGATCATGGCCCGCTTTCATATCAGCGGTTTGCCGGTGGTTGACCTGAAAACCAACCGGCTGGTGGGGATTCTGACCAACCGGGACACACGCTTTACGGAACCGGAAGACATGTCCCGTCCGGTTACCGAGTTTATGACCTCCGAGAATCTGATCGTGGCCAAAATTGGAACGACCCTTGATCAGGCCAAGGAGATCCTAAAACAGCACCGCATTGAAAAACTCCCCCTTGTCGATGATGAAGGTCACTTGCAAGGATTGATCACTGTAAAGGACATCCAAAAACGGATGCAATATCCCAACGCGTCCAAGGACAGCCGTGGTAGGCTGCTGGTAGGAGCGGCTGTGGGGGTTGGACCTGATGTTGAGGAACGGATTGAACGCCTGGTTGAAAAAGGTGTGGATATCGTAGTAATTGATACAGCCCACGGACATACAGCCGGTGTGATCAAAACCATCAAACGGATCAAGGCAGTCAATCCGGACTTACCGGTCATCGCCGGAAATGTGGTAACAGAGGAAGGGACCCACGCCCTCATGGAGGCTGGAGCGGATGCCATTAAAGTGGGTGTGGGCGCCGGTTCCATCTGTACGACCCGAATCATATCCGGAACAGGTATGCCGCAGTTGACCGCTGTGTACCGTTGTGCCAGAGAGGCTCGAATCAAAGGAATTCCAGTCATTGCGGATGGTGGTATCAAATACAGTGGTGATATTGTGAAAGCTATCGTGGCCGGCGCTGACACCGTAATGCTGGGCAGCCTGTTAGCCGGTTTACAGGAAGCACCCGGCGAAGAGATCCTTTATGGCGGCCGCCAGTTCAAATCATATCGGGGTATGGGTTCAATGGGTGCTCTGCAGGGATATGGTAAAGACCGATATGGAAGTCAGGGAAACGGCAAACTCGTCCCGGAGGGTGTGGAAGGAATGGTTCCGTTTAAAGGCCCGTTAGGCGAGTTTATTTACCAGTTGGTCGGTGGTCTCCGTTCCGGAATGGGATATGCCGGAGCATCAACCCTTAATGAACTGCAGACCAAAACCCGGCTGGTTCGCATTACCGGAGCTGGACTGATCGAAAGCCATCCACATGACATCACCATTACACGTGAGGCGCCAAATTATCAACGTGGTGAACAATAGGTAATCACAAAGAGCAACTCTCAAGGGTTGCTCTTTTTTTGTTGTAATCATTACCTGTAATTCGATTGTAGATAAAAATCATATCAGGTTTACTTTGGGATGGTTGTTTTTTGGCGGGTGTATTGTTATGATATTAAAGGCAGAAGATACTTAAAACAATCCTTCCACTAAACAGATGCTCTTCTGACTCATGCATGTCTAATTATTCATCATAAATCATCTCGCACCGCTGTCTTATTACAGACGAAATCATCATAGTAAGAAAAACATCGATGATTGTGAAATCATCTGCCAGATAAGCGACAACCGGATTTTATGTTGTTTGTCAAAGGGGCGGCGAATGGAAGACGAGAAACGCGGGGCTTTTTCAATTTCAACAGGGCATAGATTGATCCTATGGGTGGTGGTCATATTTCTATTGATCCTGATCGGTTATTTGGATTTTATTTCTGGTTCCGGATATTCCTTCTCCCTTTTTTACCTCCTTCCATCGTCTGTTGCTGCGTGGTACTTATCGCGAAATTATTCCATCCTGTTGGCATTTTTTGCTGTTGGGATCTGGCAATTAGTCGATGTCCATTTCAACCGGGTTCCGCAAAGTTTGCCAGAAAATATGTGGAACCTCTTCTCTCGATTAACCATCATGGTATTGATAAGCATTTTGCTTCATTCTCTCCGGAATGCGTACAAAAAAGAAAAAGAACTGGCTGGGATCGATCATCTGACTCAGGTCTATAACGTACGGACATTCAATAACAGGTTGGATGAAGAGTTATCACGAGCTGTTCGATATGGCAGGCCGTTGTCTCTGGCTTTCCTCGACGTGGATGATTTCAAGAAGGTAAACGACACGTATGGACACAAGGTTGGCGACCAGGTTCTCAGGGATATAGCGGATGTCTTATCCGGATCGGTTCGGAAAAATGACGCGGTTGGGCGCATGGGTGGTGATGAATTCGCGATCCTCTTGATCGAAACCGGTTTGTCTGAAACCAGATCGATTATTACCAGTCTTCAAAAGATGATCAACGGTTTCATCCGGAAAAATAAATGGCCGATCTCCATCAGCATCGGAGTGATTACCTGCGAGACCGTATTTTGTAATTCTGACCAATTAATCCATTTTGCGGATCAGATCATGTATTCAGTTAAAGAAGACACTAAGGATTCGGTGAAATTCGCGTCTCTGGCAAAAGATGAAACGGATATTTTCTACTGGGAGGAGGATAACCATGTTCAGTAAAATTCTGGTAGGGATTGATGGATCACCGCAGAGTCTACGTGCGGCGGAAGTGGCCGGTGCTATAGCCCGAATGGATGAGGCTGTTCTCTATATTGTTGTGGCTTATGAGCCTCTACCCAGAGACCTGGGTGAATCATTGTTGGAACCGCTGATTTCCACGAGAATCATGGCAGCGGATGAGCTGTATGACCTGGCGCTGATCGAATGCGGAAAAATCCAGGGAACAATCGTCAAGGAGATCATGGAAGGTCCTCCTGCCGAAGCGATCCTGGCTGTCGCTCAAACCAGGGAAGTCGATCTGATCGTTATGGGAACTCGTGGTTTGGGGAAACTGGCCAGTTTTGTCCTGGGAAGCCAGAGCATGAAGGTCGTATCTGAATCGACCTGCCCGGTATTGTTGGTGAAATGACTTCACTACGAAGATATGCAGACTCTACCGGTCAAAAGACTGCAAACCAATGGGTCGGTTGGTTCGCAGTCTTTTTTGGTCAGGGGTGATGCCTTAGAACTTCGATTGTTCAACCAGTTTCTTAAGCGGCTGAACCATTTGCTCTATCATCATGCTGTCAAATTTCTTGCGTATGGGTGCAAGGTTGACCATTGGCGCGACAAAAAAGTTTAACATCATGATGCCAAATTGGTTCTGGGGGAAAGTTTTGTAGATTCCAAGCCGTTTATACGCCTGATGATCGGCCATGAACACGGTACGCAGACGACCATACATTTCATCCCGGAATATTTTCATTCCACCCTCCCCGAGGAACGTTTGGGGACGGAGATATCGGTTTTCCGCGAACTCCAGTGCGGAGGCAGCCAGCCTGTCCAACAAAGCATCAATCTCAGAGGAGGTACCAAATTCATCACTGACATAACCAAGATAATTCGCTCCCTGGAATTGGAAGAAGCCGCGTACGGTTTCTTCAATATTCTGCTCCTGGCTGTATGGGCCGGAAACGAGTAAGGCGACCTGTTTGTTCTGAAGAACGGGTGTATGAGAATTGCAAAAAATGCGGTCGAAATAGGTTTTCCAGCGTGAAGAGAGCCACCGGTCAACCATGCGACCGGCATAAATTAAAATGTCCGCGGTCATTACAGTGGAACGATAAAACTCAATATAGTCATCCTTTCCTGTGTAAAAACACTCATTCTTTGAGCTGCACTGCAGACATCCCAGGCAGCCATTGATCTTTAATTGCCGGATATTGATTTCATCTATGTTTCCATCTAATCGATTGCGAAAACGGGCGATCATTTTTCCAAGGTTGCTATGTGGATCATCTTCATCATGCACGATCACGATCTTTTTATCGCCTACTGGCAGCCCGGCGGATTTATTTCCCGGCTCATACACAAATTCGCGGGATTGAAGGGCGGGGTATCGGCGTGGTGTGGCGCCTTTTGTTTCAATGGCATGGAGGAATTGCCGGCCGAAATGGGTCAACTGCTCTCGGCATTCCGGTTTGAACAGGTCGTTCATATCGGCGGAAAACGAGTCAACAAAACGCATTTCCAGATCGTCACAGATGGCGTGTATGTAATTATGGGCTGTGTGGTCAAAGAAGTGGATGGATGTTGATAGAGCCGCGGCATATTTTCCGGTGAAAGCATCCCGCACACCGCGTTCCGATATCAGCTCGATGAAACGTTTGTAATTCCCATGGACCACAAGAACATAAAGCGGAAATGCCCAGAGTACCGCGTCGGATTGACGTACCTTTTCGATTACTGCGGCAAATGCCTCTTTATCGTTTTCAAGCCGCTTGACCTGTAATGCAACATTGGTAATCTGGAATTCATGCTCCGGCATCACTTTTTGCAGATATCCAACATATTGCATTGTCACGCTGACATCCCCTTTAGGGCTTCCATTCAAAACTATGATTTTCATTATTTTGATCTCCTGTATATCAATACTTACATGTCAAACATGACATATATAGTTAAAAAAAATTACGTTTGTTCAACTGACTTTATGGCCATTTCCAACCATTCAAGATACATTTTTTCGTAAAGGAATCCCATTTCCAGGGTTAGATTCCAGAAAATGTGATCCCTTGTGCCTTTGAAGCTGGAATGTTCATGGGCGGGCATGCATTCTCGCAAATTTTGATAATTGTCCAGCGCTTGTGTATGAAGTTTGTGTTGTTCATGTAGTTCAGCCAGTACTTTTTGGGGGTCACGCTGTCCGGAGAAGAAGATGCGTACCAGGAATTCTTCTTTAACGTGCGATACTTCGGACATGGGTGTCTCCAGCCATTGTCGAAGGTCATTGCGGCCTTCATCCGTAATATCATATACACGGCGGCGCAGGGCATCATCCTCGGCCTTTTGCGTCGATGTAACAAGACCATCCTTTTCCATTTGACGCAGGGTGGTATAGATCTGACTGTGATGGGCATGCCAGAAGAAACTGGTGGATGTATCCAGCGCCTGTTTCAGTTCATACCCGGTCATTGGCCTGTAATTCAAGTAACCCAAAAGGATGTTCTTTAACATAAGGACAGTATACTATGTCAATATTGACATGTCAATATTGAAAAAAAATTACTCGTATGCCAGTGTTTCCCGGACGGACAGCCGGGAGGCGCGGGAAGCCGGCGCCATGCTGGAAATGGCCGCGAGAAAAAGAATCCCGAACAACCAAACAAAAGACCCTGTCCAGGAAAAAACTGGATCCAGCGGGGATTGGAAGATGGATACGCCTACACCGTAGTCCAGAAGGTAGGTGAATGGTATGGATAGCAATATCCCCAACACCCAACTGATAAGCCCGATGACCATACCTTCCATAACAACGATGGTTTGAATATTCCAATTCGAGGCGCCTATTGCTCGCATCACACCAATCTCACGGGTGCGTTCGAGGACATTTAGATTCATAGTGTTGGAGAGTCCTAACCCACCAACAACGGCTATCAGGCACGCCATGATCAACATACACCATGCCAGAACATCCGTTGTACTTTTTTGTTGACTTAACCATTCGGAGGCGGTTTGCACATATGCCACGGCAATTTTTCTTCGCTTAAATTCCTTTTGGACGGCTTCAGATATCTGAGCTTGTGACTCGGGATCGTGTTCTTTTGTTATGGTGCGAAGTTCAAAAACCCTGTTTGGCATTCCAACCAGATGACTCAGGTATTCGTAGTTTGTGTAGAGTAGAGGCGGATTTACATTCCCCGGCATGCGGTAGAAACCAATGATCTGCCATTTTGTCTTTTTTCCGTTTACTTTTATCTCAACACGGTCATTGATTTTAAGGTCCGGTCGGATAGCCCGAAGATGATTACCGACCACGATCTTATCCCGGTCTCCCGGTTGCAGCCAACGGCCGGAGACCATCATGGGTTTGATCAATGTTGAATCAGCGGGCGGGGCGACAAATGCGATGGCATCTTCCTTGTCGCTGTCTGGTTGTAACAGTTTCCCTTCAATTGTGAGCCAACCCTCCACACCTTCCACGCCGGGAACGGATTGGGCTACATTGCTCAAAACCTTGAAGGGATAATCGCGGTTGAGAGAAACGTTGATGTCCGCCAGGTAATAACCCTGAACATCTTCCATAACCTTATCAAAGCTGGACCACAGGTTAAACACCGCAATAAATATCGCGCCACCAAGTACCAGAGTTCCGAATGTGAGGGAGATACGGGCTTTTTTCCGGAACGCGTTTCTCAGGGAAAGCAGAATAGGCCGGGGAATGAATTCAAATCGTGATTCTTGATCGGCTTCTTTTTTCCCATCACCGCTGATTCCAAAGTCGCTCAACGATTCGCGGACAGGTCTTCTGAGACTGTTGAACATCGGGATGATGGCTGCCAGAATTGGTGTAAGAAAAGCTATCAGGGCTTGCATGATAATAATTTCCGGAAAAAGCCGGGTGGGTCTCAGGTCATAGTTCAGGAAATTAGCCATAAAGCTATTTAGTTGAGCGGCTCCCCAGGAAGCCAGGGGGACTGAAATTACAAACGCGACACCGCCGAAGAAAAGCAGTAGGGCGAGGTACATCCAAAGGATCTGGTCCATACCAGCTCCGATGGCTTTCATTACTCCGATCTGTTTGCTGTGTTGCAGCATCAACGCCACGATGGTATTGACAATCAGAAATCCGCTCAAGATCACCGTTAGCCAGCCAAAAAAGTTCAGGATGAAGATCACACCCTGGGTGATCTGCCAGGCGTAGTGATGTCCGGGGTTATATATAGAGACATTGCTAACTTGAACGCCGCTTCTTTCCAGGCGGTCTGTGACCTTCTTCATCACTTCTGCCACGTGATTCTGGTCGGTTGGGTTTTCTTCCACACTGACCAGCAGATAATCAAATGCTTCATTCGCGCCCAAATATTTGGCTGTTTCACGGGTGACGTAACCTGTCACAATGCCTGACATGGCGTAGGGAAAGTGAGTCCCGCTATGGACATACCCGGAAAATTTCAGATCGCGTTTTCCACCATCGGGCATCTCAATGCTCACCGTGTCGCCCGGCTTTATTCCCAGGTTGCTTGCTGAATAGTCAAAAGCCACACTGTGATATTTAAGTTCCGGGAGAGAATCAAACCCGGAAGGCGGCTCCACTAAATCAAGCCGCATATCTTCGAAAGACTCAATCGAAGAAAAGACAATGTTTGTTGTAACCTCACTCGGGGTTATCCATTTCGCGATCAGATTATTGCGTCCTTCGGCATCAGCGACGCCGGGGATGTCCTGAATAGCCCGTACCCAACCTTTATCCAGTGGGTACGCAGAGATCTGAGCGTGAGACGGATTGGCAGACAGGTAATCATGGTCCATATCGCCATTCATCATGATGCCCATGTTATTGACAAGACCGACCGAGAAAACACCAACCAGTATGGTGGAGATCATCAAAATTGTGCGGGTCTTGTTGCTCCAGAAATCAGACCATACTTTACGCCAGCGGGTATCCATGGTCAATTTGTCACCATGGATTTGATGGAAGCCGGTTCGTTAGATAACTTGTGATTGTGCGGTTCCCGGATTGGCCTATGTTTGGCTTCTGAAACGTTGACCATGATCCCATCGGCAATGGAGGCTGTACGATGCGTCCGCTCGGCGAGGCTGTCGTCGTGCGTCACTATGATTATGGTCTTACCCTGTTTGGCCAGGTTGGTGAACAGGCCGAATACTTCTTCTGCTGTTTTGGAATCAAGGTTACCAGTAGGCTCATCCGCAATCAACACAGGCGGATCGTTGGCAAGCGCGCGGGCGATTGCTACCCGTTGCTGTTGTCCGCCGGATAATGCTGAGGGCAATTTGAAAGCATGGTCTTTTAGGCCTACCATATCCAGAAGATGCAATGCGCGATCTTTACGTTCAGCCGGCGGAATCTTTCCGCTAAAGTCCATGGCCAGAAGAATATTTTCCAGAATGGACAGTGTTGGAATTAATTGAAAGAACTGAAAGACGATACCCATATTCGATCCGCGCCATTGCGCCATCTGTCCTTCGCTCATTTTGTGAAGCGGTGATCCATTTACCCAAACCTCACCGCTGGACGGCCGGTCGATACCTGTGATCATGTTCAATAAGGTGGTTTTGCCACTGCCGGATTTTCCAACGATGCTGTTAAATTCGCCAGCCTGAAATTGAAGATCGATTCCTTTTAGAACAGGATAATCTCCTGAAGATGTCCGGTAGGATTTATTCACTCCCCGTAATTCGATCATGGGGCGGTTTTTGTCTGCTTGATTGGTTTCTTTTTTACTCGTAATTGCGGTGGTGATGTTCATAACAGTCCATTTCTCCAGATTTGCTATTCAACATACGTAATCATCAATGAAAAGTTTTATGGTTCAAAAACAAACATTGTCTATATTTAATGTCATCTTTATTCACCATGACATTGAATTATGGTAAGAATAAAGAGAAACAGGATAAGCGCTGGGTATTTTTCAGATAACCGGGTTTATTCTCTATTGCTTTGACAGCAATCCGGCCTGGATTGTTTCACGAAAGCCGGTTTGATCTGCGCTTTGCGACCGGATATCCGAATCGATTTCATTGAAACCACGAATGTGAGTTAATAGCAGGACGGACTGGAAGATATTCCTGATATTGATCGGGAGTGAGAACGGAAAAGGATAAAAATGGAAAAACAGCTCGTAATTTTTGAACTGGCCGGGGAGCACTTTGGAATTGAGATTGCTGTGGTTGAAAGTATTGTAAAACTGCAGGAGATCACAAAGGTTCCACAGATGCCCGATTACATGGAAGGTGTCACGAATTTGCGTGGTTCTGTGTTGCCGGTCATCGATCTGGAAAAAAGGTTCGGTATCCCGACACATGAACGGACTAGAGAAACAAGGATCGTTGTTGTTAACCTGGGTCGGCTTAAGATTGGCATGATCGTCTCTGCTGTTTCAGAAGTATTAACCATCGATGACGCATTGATTGAACCCGCACCTCCTCTGGTAACCACGGTAAATTCACGATTCATAACGGGAATCGCCCGTGTAGAAAACCGTTTGATCATACTGCTTGATCTCAACCTGGTCTTATCAGAAGAAGAACGCGAAAAAGCCGCTTCCATCGTTAAATGACCGGATTGAGAAATAGTACTATTTTTAATTGATGTTAGTGAAGATGGTTATAAAATCTTCTTTGACGAATACTCCCGAGTATGTTATATTCAATCTGCCGGTTAAACCCGGCCGATGGAAAGCAAGTACCAAGCAGGCTTTTTATAGGCAGAACCCGGCAACCTGAGCCGGGTTTTATTTTTAAGAAAAGAAACCTTCTACCTTCCGCGGTCAGATACAGGTCTTGTAGAATGATTGAAGCGAAGGATTGAAGGATATGGTAAAGTATGAAAAAAGAAAGACATCAACACAAAGAAAAAATGAGCAATAAACCATTGCGAATCATACCCTTGGGGGGATTGGGCGAAGTAGGCAAGAATATGATGGCCTACGAATATGACGGTGACATCATCCTGGTGGATGCCGGATTAATGTTTCCCGAGAACGATATGCTTGGGGTGGATTACATCATCCCAGATTTCAAGTACCTTTTGGATAAAACCGACAGGGTAAAGGGGATTTTCATCACACACGGGCATGAAGATCATATCGGTGCCATTCACCATGTGGTGGAATCCATTAACGCGCCAATTTATGCCACACCACTAACACGTGGGCTGTTGGAAAATAAGCTGGCACGGAATGGGCTGGCCCAAAAGGCAGTCGTACATACCGTAAATGCCGGTGAGAAGGTCAAAGCCGGCCCATTTACCGTAGAGTTCTTCCATGTTTGCCATTCCATACCGGATGGTGTTGGATTTGGCATTGAATGCCCGGCTGGATTGATTGTACACTCCGGTGATTACAAGTTCGATCACACACCGGTTGATAACTGGCCATCCGATTATGCCAAATTGGCAGAGTTCTCCCGTCGCGGTGTCCTGGCACTCTTGTCCGATTCAACCAATGCCGAACGCCCGGGCTGGACTCCTTCCGAGCAGGTGATCGATGACGCTTTTAATAAAGTTTTCCGTGAGGCTCAGGGAAGGATCATCATTGCCAGCTTCGCGTCGTTGATCTCCCGTATGCAACAGGTTGGGAATGCCGCCCGTCAATTTGGGCGAAAGCTGGCTTTTGCCGGTCCCAGTATGCTTGATAACATGAAGATTGCCAGAAAGCTGGGTTTCCTGGATCTTGACGACACGTTGGTCGTGCCGGTTGAAGTTGCGTTGAACATGAAAGACAAGGAAGTTGTCATCATGTGCACCGGGTCACAGGGTGAACCGACATCCATCCTGGGACGGCTTTCAACGGGAACAAACCGCCTTTTTGACATAAAGCCGGGTGATACGGTCGTACTTTCATCACATCCCATTCCCGGAAATGAAGAAAATGTGTATCGGACCATAAACCGGTTGTTTGAACGGCAGGCTAATGTTATCTACGAATCCATTGCTCCGGTGCATGTATCCGGGCATGCCAGCCAGGAAGAAATGAAATTACTGTTGCATCTCACCCGGCCGAAGTTTTTTATTCCGGTGCATGGTGAACTACGCCAGCTAAAACAACATGCCATTCTGGCGCGTGAGGTGGGGATTCCGGAAGAGAATATTGCCGTCGTTGAAAACGGACAGGTGATTGAGCTCACGGCTGATTCTATGCAACTGGATGGAAAAATCCCGAACAGTTACATCTTTGTTGATGGATCAAGTGTGGGTGATATTGAATTTGGTGTAATGCGCGAACGAGAGGCGCTTGCTCAAGATGGTGTGGTTGTGGTTAATGTAATTGTTGACCGTATGTCCGGCCGTCTGTTCCAGGCACCGGATATCCAGACGAAAGGTTTTTCCGGACTGAAAGATTCAGAAGCAATTTTGGAGAATCTATCAAAAAGGATTGGAGAAGTTGTTCCTTACTCCAATGGGAGTGTCTCCCAGGACGTCGAACGGGCTGTCCGCGATACGCTGTATGCCGAGACACACCGAAAACCGACAGTATTTGTTTCGGTCAGTAAAGTTTGATCCGGAATCACAAATTATTATATAGCCGCCTGTTCACGCGAATAAGCGGCTTTTAATCGTCCGCGATTTTCCAGCCGAACTCGCCGCGGAGCGGAACGAAAACCACTGGAAGGATATTTTCTTCGTCAAACCGGCGGCCATTTTTCTGCCAGACCACAAGGTTTTGAACACTGCGAGATCCAACCGGTATGATAAGACGACCGCCATCACTTAACTGATCGAGCAAAGCTTGCGGGACGGAAGGAGCTCCGGCTGTTACCAAAATGGCTTTATACGGGGCCATTTGTGCGTATCCAATAGTGCCGTCTCCCGTTATTACGTCCACATTTGAGATATCCAGTTCCGCAATTACCTGGCGGGCATGGTCGGCCAGTTCGGGTATCCGCTCAATGCTGGTTACCTGCCGTGCAAGCAAACCAAGCAGCGCGGCCTGATAGCCGGAACCGGTGCCAATTTCCAGAACGTTCTCATTCCCTTCCAATCCGGCCAGAGATGTCATTAAAGCAGTGATGTAGGGCTGTGAGATGGTTTGACCGAAACCAATGGGTAACGGCTCATCATAATATGCATACGCTTCATCACCCGGCCGCACAAACTTGTGGCGTGGGAGTCTGCTCAAGGCATCCAACAGACGGGTATTGTGCAGTCCCCGGCTTTCAATTTGCCGATGAACCATTTCTTCCCGTTCCGGTAAATAAGGGATTGGTGCTTTCATATCATTTTCCATATTCAAATTCATTATAGCGATTTGGGTTCATGAGAAATGATTGACTTCTGGATTTTCCGCTGGCAGTGTACAATTCAGGGCGGAAGGAAAATTGGATGAAAGTAGACAAAAAGACAGGTGAATCGCACTCTGTATTCCAGCAGGAACATCTTGCTGTCAATCTGGCCATTTTGGTTTTTTTGTTTGTGGTCATTCGTACAGCATGGATTTCAGACGATGCGTACATTACCTTCCGTGTTGTGGAAAATTTCATTCATGGGTACGGGCCAGTTTACAACCTTGGTGAACGTGTCCAGGCATACACTCATCCATTATGGTTTTTTGTTTTATCCGGTGTGTATGCCATCGTAAACAACTTGCTGGGACGTTTCTTTTTGGACGCCCGCCTGGCGTGGACTGCGATCTTTCTCTCGATCATCTGCTCCGGAGGTGCTGTCTGGTTGTTTGCCCGCCGCATCGCCCGTGACTGGTGGGCGGCTGTATCTGGCGTGTTGCTCTTGACATTTTCGCGGGCATTTACAGATTATTCCACATCAGGTTTGGAAGAAGCCCTGACGTATCTCATCATAGCCTGGTTCTTCGCCCGCTATTACAACAAGATTGATGATAAAAAACAGCAACAACCGGCCGCTATTGGCAGGCTTACTTTAATAGCCAGCCTGGGTGTGTTAAATAGGCTGGATACTGTTCTGCTGTACGCGCCTGTCCTGGCATGGTTGTTATGGAAAGCTCGTTCGTGGCGGGCCGTCGGATTTGCCGCCCTCGGGGTACTCCCGGTCATTCTTTGGGAGTTATTCTCACTTTTTTATTACGGTTTTCCCTTCCCCAATACGTATTACGCCAAAATACACACCGGTATTGCGCAGGGAGTGCTCGCCTGGCAGGGATTGATCTATTACCTGGCGACATTGAATTTTGATCCTCTCACGCTTCTGGTCATATTCTTCGGGTTTACAGCGGTTCTTGCCGGGAAGAAATGGAATTTTCTCCCGGAGCTGGCTGGTATTTTGCTGTACCTGGTTTATATTTTGCGTATTGGCGGTGATTTCATGACCGGCCGTTTCTTTGCCGCACCTTTCTTCATCGCTGTCATCATCCTTGTTCGAATTGGGCTGGAACGGGAACTGTTAGTTGGTCTGGCCGCCGCTCTGTGTGGACTGGGACTGGCTTTTGGTATCAATCCGCTGTCAAGTGATGCTTCGTATCGCGCGGCTCAGCTCCCCGCTTCCGGTGTCGTGGATGAGCGCGGTTCATATTTCGCGGATCGCGGACTTTTGAACTATACCCTGGCAAAGCCTTTTCCGGACTTTCCGTGGGATGAACGCGGTTGGCAGCGGTATAACGACAACTACAAGGTTGAAGTTTTGGACGCAATCGGTATGCTGGGATATCAGGGCGGCCCATACTATCACGTTGTTGATAAGCTAGCCCTGCCGGATGCTCTGCTGGCACGTCTGCCAATTGCCGGCGAAAAAACATGGCAGATCGGTCATTTCAGACGGAAGATACCGGACGGTTATCTGGAAACTTTACAGGAGAACCAGAATTTAATTGCAGACCCGAATCTTTCAGCTTATTACGACCAACTATCTGTTGTCATAAAGGGTGACCTTTTTTCGCCTGGACGGTTCTTGGAAATATGGCGATTAAATACCGGGTATTATGCCGGCTGGCTGAAAGCTTATCACAATTGATCTGACATTCCCTCGAAGAACAGGGCTATGATGGATCCTGCCATCCGCGCTGTCATAACCGTGAGCGGATTGCCTTTATGCGGAATAAAAAAAGTGACCCCGGGTTGCAACCAGTTGTTGGATTGCCAGTACAGGTAGTCAGGATGATCCTTGCAATCTGTGGATTTTCGCCATAGTTTTTGTTGCACCGCAAAGAACAGTAGCGAGATGAATGAGGGTTCGTATTTTTCATGATTGCGGTAGCTATTAATGACCTTTTGGGCAATTTTTTCCAAGGATTTATCGAATCTGGCGAAAAGTTTCTTTTCGGTTGACAAAGACCCGGCGATGAAATCTTTCTGGGCGATGACTTTTACTCCCCAGGCGCGGAGAGTGGAAGACATTGTCATGCAGGCGTGTCCACTGGATCCCGAACCGGAGGTGGTCATTAAGACGGCATATTTACCGGCAAATTCAGGGCGATGGTTTACGTGTGCCATGCGCTCCAGGAAAACCTTCATAACCCCGTTCACGTCTTCCACGTAGACCGGACTGGCGAAAATCCAGATGTCGGCTTCCTTCAGGGCCTCTTTTATAGGGGCGATCTCATCCCAAACTGGGCAAGCAGTCTCACCTTTATCAAAGCAAACCCGGCAGCCACGGCAGTATGAAATATTCTGATCGGATAGGTTGATCGTTCTAAAATCAACTGGTATTTGATAACGGTCAGCCATTTGTTGTATCTGTTGAGACAACAAATGCGTCAGTAGATAAGTGTTGCCTGTCTTACGAAAACTGGAAGTGAGAACAAGGATTTTCATGGAAGCACCAGGATTATTTTGTTTTCAGAAGAAATGGACTATGCTTTCGGTTCCTGTCCGAGTCGCATATGTACCATATACTGGATATTCTTGCTGTCAGAGAAAAGTCCGATCAGCCAAACATTCAGGGGTAAGATTTTTCTGTTGCCGCGGTAGTAATATAGAGTCTCCAGAACCTTGAATCGCGAATCCCATTTTTCCAGGTCTTCCGCCTTTTCCAAGCCCCAGACAAGAAATGATTTCTCATCCAGTCCGCCGCGTTTGATCACCAACTCGTTGGCCGTTTTGATTCCAAAGGCTGAACAGGCATCAAAGACCAGCTCACAACCCGGGAACCTGTTCGCCAAGCGGGTGAAGAATGTCTTGATCTCCGGCTCGGTGAAGTAGTAGAACACTCCGGCAGAGACAAAGAGCAGACCATCGCTGACTTTTATCTCGTCCAACCAGTCTTCTTCAAGAAATGATGAAGAAATGTACATACGTCGGTCTGTTTCGGGTATGAATTTTTGACGCAGTTCGATTGTGTCAGGCATATCAAGGTCATACCAACGCAGGGTTCCGTTATCCACACGTTCGAAGGTCGTATCAAGGCCGCAGCCGATGTTTACGATTGTTCCGGACGGATGCGATCGCAAGAAATCCTTGATCACCTGGTCTGTATAACGACTGCGTAGTATCCAGCCGAAATGAGACATTTGGCTGATACCGGTTGTGATCGTTGAAAAATCATAATCGATCTTTTCCATCACCTCAACGGCGGTTTTATCAACGAGCAGCGGTTCTGATTTACCGGTTTCCATCGCTCTGCCCCACAGGGGAAGCAATAATGTTTTTTGTACATTGCCAAGCTGAACCGCAATCTTTTCTGTCATAACTCCTCCCGAACAGTTTCATTTATGCGTATTGAACAATTTACCTGTGACTATTTATTTTCCACGGGGGTGATACTCATCGCGTAAAATGGCCATGATGGCCGTGTCCCAGCGTTCATCGCCTACAAGAGTGGATGAACGGCGGGTTCCTTCATGCTTGAAGCCTACCCGGGTGTATGTCTTAATGGCTGTTGTATTGAAGGAGTACACATTCAATTCAAGGCGGAATATTTCTGGAAACGTGAATGCCTGTTCCATTACCAGTTGCATCATTTGTTTCGAATACCCGAGACCGCGGTGTTCCGGATTGATGGCCACCCGTTGTACTGTCGCGTTACCGTTGCGCCAATCGAACCATAGCTCAATATGGCCAATTTCCAACCCGTGTTCCATGACCATCCAGCACATACGCCGGGGTGGAGTTGTGTCACATTCATCGAGCAGATCCTGCAATTGGGTTTCATCAAGGGGATAGTGCATCATCGGGCCGCCCCATTGGACGACTTCCGCCTCGGAATGGAACCAAGAGATCAATATGGGAAAGTCTTCAGGCTTGAAAGGGATGAGTTTCATCGGGTCCCCCATTTGGGAAAGGGTATGGTTTTGTCAGGATTGTTTCATCGGCAGATTTGTGCCGCAGAATGGGCAATCGGCTGATTGCGGTCCGGTCCAAATAACTTCAAATCCGCGGGTTGGACCTCCACATTTTGGACAGTTCGTGGGCAGCAGATCGGCACGGTGATAGTCAGGCTCATCTTTTTTCATTTCCGCCACCGGAGCCGGTGGAGGAACTACCGTTTCTGAAAAAATACCCCTATCGTCTTCTGTTATTGTCCGGACCGATCCCGGAGCAACTTTCTTCGCGAAGGCTTCAAATAGTATGGAAATAGCCACCAGTACAAGTATCCCCGGCCACCACCAACCCTGCCAGGCGATAACGGCAAGTCCAAGAAGCCAGATTACGGCGTGGATGCTCTCCCAACCTCCAGAAAGCTCTTCTTTTTTCTTGTTCTTTTTTCCCATATCAGAAACCCTTTCCTGATCTATATGACAACATAGAGGCTTATATGATCTTCATGAGAGGAACGATTGCATTATATTCACATTCATCTACGTGGAAAAGGCTCTTGCGGTATCATTGCAATTGCAATTTGCGTTCAATCGGAAATGGAGGAATTATGATAACCGGAGAACAGATGAAAAAGATCCTCATCTATCAAAAAGATGAGATGACCAATTACCAGTTGTATAAAAAAGTTGCGAACTTGATTAAGGATCCGCATAACTCGGCTGTCATGCGGGAGATGGCGGACACCGAATTGCGGCATTATGAATTCTGGAAAGCAGTCAGTAAGAAGGATGTAAAGCCGGACACGTTGAAAATCCATTTTCTTCTGGCATTGGTGCGACTGTTGGGATTGACCTTTTCGATCAAGTTGTTGGAGAAAGGTGAGGCTGCCGGAGCAAAGGAGTATGCACAATTCGATTCCGTAATCCCCGGCGCGGCGCAATTAGGAAAAGAAGAAGAAGAGCATGAGGATGAATTGGCCGGTATGCTCAAGGAGGATTTCCTGTCCTATGTCGGATCGATTGTGCTCGGGCTTAATGATGCCCTGGTCGAATTGACGGGCACACTGGCGGGCCTGACATTCGCTCTCCAGAGCGGACAGCTTGTAGCCGTGAGCGGGTTGATCACTGGAATCGCGGCCGCGTTTAGCATGGCAGCCTCGGAATTTCTTTCCGCCCGCGCGGATAATGATGCGAAAGCCGGGCGGTCAGCTCTTTATACCGGCGCCGCATATTTGATTACGGTAATCCTGTTGATCCTTCCCTATCTGCTTGTACCGCAGGAAGGCAATGGGATCTTTATCAGTCTCGCGATAACTTTATTGATCGCTATTTTGATCATCCTGTGTTTCAATTTCTATGTTTCCGTGGCAAAGGATTTGCCATTCAAACAGCGCTTTTTGGAAATGCTGGGGATAAGCATGGGTGTATCCGCGTTATCATTTGTTGTGGGTTTGATTGTAAGGAACGTGTTCGGTATCGAAATATAAACCATTCCCATAAGTGAACAAAAACAAAAACCCAGATCCATGGACTTTATGGAGCCTGGGTTTTGTTTCATTTAAATTTGACCGTGTCTATGCAGCGGTGAATTGAACGAAAAGCCGTAAACACCCACAAATGAAAGTTGATTTTGACTCCCATTCACATTCAATATGACCAGCGTGGAAAAAATCTATCAAAATCCCTCTTGACACTTACAATGTTTGAGTGTACTATATACCTATAACACTAATACAGAAGGTGAGGAATGAAATTTAATACAACCGTTCCAATCTACCTACAGATCATGGATACCATAAAGAAGGACGTGGTGACCGGCAGCCTGGCCCGCGGAGAAAGGGTTGATTCAGTGAGAGCTTTATCGGAGAAATTTGGCGTTAATCTTAATACCATGCAACGCGCCTGCTCTGAACTTGAGCGCGAAGGTGTGCTGTACACGCAAAGAGGGGTGGGCAGCTTCGTGACCGAAGATGATGCCGTCATCCAATCCCTGAAACACGAGATGTGCAGCGGCCTGGTGAACGAATTTATCGCAGGGATGCGAGGCATAGGACTTTCAAATAAAGAAATCATCGATATTGTTGGAAAGGCATTGCAGAAATGAGCGCGATACTGGAAGTGAACGATCTTTCAAAATCTTTCAGCGGGCGTCCGGCGCTGAAACAGGTTACCTTTACCATTGAACCAGGCCGTGTCGCGGGTTTGATGGGACCAAACGGGGCGGGCAAAACCACTCTGATGAAAACCGTGATGAAGATCACCAAACCCAATTCTGGAACGGTCACTGTTTGCGGCAATACCGCGGTTGAATTTATCCATCGGAATACGGCTTTCATGCCGGACCGCAACCAGTTATTCAATTGGATGAGCATCCGTGACGCGATGCGATACTTTGAAGATATGTTTGGCGATTTCGATCCCAAACGCGCGGATGATCTGTGCAGGATATTGGACTTGAATCCATCTGATCCCATCCGAACGCTGTCAAAGGGGACGATCATCCGTGTGAATGTAATGCTGACCTTCTCCCGCAATGCGCGTTTGTACCTGCTCGATGAACCCATTGGTTGGTTTGACCCACTGGCAAAGCACAATATCTTGAAGACCATACTGGCCGGCATCAATGAAGAAAGCGCGGTGTTGGTCTCCACTCACCAGGTAAAAGACGTGGAAACCATCCTGGATGATGTGCTCTTTTTGAATAAAGGCGAATTGATCATGAACGATTCGGCTGAAAACATTCGTCAGCAATTCAGCCAATCGATCGAAGACCGTTACATTGAGGTATTTCAAAATGCTTAATCTACTCAAGTGGAATTCCATGGATTTTTTCCGCCGTTATGGCTGGATGTTCCTTATCGCCGTGGTATCGATAATCATCGCGGCGGTGGTACCGAATGGTGAGGGATTTACCAACGGACTGTTGATCGTCAGCTCTGCGATGCTGGGCGGTGTTTTCTTCCCGGCCCTGATCGTACTTGCCATGTATCAATGTTTCAGCTGGCTGCGTCACGATAGCGCGTTGTTGGAACTCTCGCTGCCCGTCTCTGCCTGGAAGCAGATGCTCAGCCGGTTGATTATTGCTACTGTCGTGAACGCGCTTGCCTGTTTGGGAATGATGGTGCTGATGATGTTGTTCGGAAAGTACTCAACCGGGGCGGTACAGCCTTTGACACTGGATCACTGGCAGAGCATTGCCGGACTTACGCTGTTCCTTGTTCTGGGCGATATGACAGTGTTGATCTCATATATGCTTACCCGAAGCATGGGCTTGACCCGTCTGTGGGCGGCGCTGTTCACCACACTCCTCTGCACGATATTGATGATGATCATCATCGCTTTTGTTGTGTACGTGATGATATGGACAAACATGATCATCATGCCCACGTTCAGCATGAACCATGTGATCAGTCTGGATGGCGACATTGAGATCATCTCTTATCTGCCAGTCATACTCTGCGGTTTGTGGGTCATATTGCTGGAATACCTGGGCTCAAGTCTGCTGTTGAAATATTCCTATCAATTAGATTAGAACCGGTTACAGATGACCGCGGCCGGCGGATTTGTTCTTCCACCGGCCGCGATAAGTAAATACCTTATTGAACTGCCGCCAGCCCGGTGGGCGAAGCCTTGCCTGGCTGCAAAAGATAATCCCATCCGGATGACTTTGTTCGTCTAATTCGGATGATGAAAATAAAGGAGAAAAATGAAGTCTTTGAAATCGTTGATCTTACGTTACCCCGCGGCCGCGTCGGTCGCATTCTTCGGCCTGTTCTTTATGCTTTCTGAGATCGAGCTGGACAAATGGCTGATGAATTGGATGAACTACCAGAAAGCCAGCTACCTTTCCGGGACGGTGGTACAGGGTTGTGTGAGCGTGGTGATAGTGCTGGTCATCGCCTGGCTCGGACTGACGCGTGAAGCGGGTTTTACCCCGATTTCCCGGTGGAAATCCGTATGGCTTATTTGGCCTGTGGTTGTTTTCAGCGTGTTGAACGGTATCGATGTGATTGACGGCACATTGCAGATTAACTGGACAGACGGTTGGCTGATCGTTTTACTCGTTCTGCTGTACATCTCTGTCGGTCTGATCGAGGAGATCCTCTTCCGCGGGCTGATCCTGCCGTTGATGCTGCGCCAGTGGGGCTCCACCCGCGGGGGTGTGTACAAAGCAGTGTTGATCTCCAGCGCCATCTTCGGGCTGGCGCATCTGGCCAACCTGGTGTTGGGCCGCCGCGAAGCGCTATCGACCGGCGCGCAGATCCTGTACGGCACGTTCTTCGGCGTGTTCTTCGCGGCCTGTTTCCTGCGCAACCGGTCCATCTGGCCGGTGATATTCGCCCACTTCCTTTTTGATCTGGCCGGAAATCTGCATGAGATCACCGTGGGGCACGTGTACTCACGGGCGGCTTCGTCACAGAGCCTGGAAGATGTTCTGGTCACCGTCGGTGTCCTGCTCCCGCTGCTGCTCATCGGGCTGTTCTATTTGCGGAAGGTGGAACCGTCTGGGGAGCAAGAGAAGACTGCCCTGGCGGACGGGCTGCCGGAAGCCGTGTAGTGGAGATGAGAAGGGCGCGTCCATTGATGGACGCGCCCTTCTGTAATTTACATCGGTAAGTCTATTTCTCGCGTTTGTAAAGGTTGTAAATTCCGACCCGGTCTGCCAGTCTGTATTCCGGCGGGATGTTTAAATCTGCAATTTTGATGATGTCATTCCAGTATTTCAACTGGAATTTGGTTTTAACGATAACCCAGTCAACCCGTTTCTCTTTAGCGTCTTTAAATGCCTGGTTTAGATTGGATTCACAGGCTTCCCGTAAAAAACAAAAGCAAAACATGGGGTTGCGCCGCCCTGTCACTTCGTAAAAGACATCTTCTCCGGGCAGGAAGGCGATTTTGTCTGATGCCGGGATGTTTTGATCCACATATTTGATCAGGTTCTCAAATTCCGGTATCCATATGCCGGGGGTGGAAAGTCCCTGCAGAGATGAAATGGAAGCGCTCTGGGGTTGACCGGCAATATCGATAAAACCGCGGATTCTTACCTGGGAAATGGATATGGTACCCACAATAATCGTAACGTACAGGCACACGATTACCGCCAGTATCTTCCACGGATATACAGGGAAGTAGGTGATCAACCAATGGAGGATCCACAGGAGGAGAAGAAAGTACAGGGGCCACATCCCATAAGTTGATCCCCAAAAGCCCTGCGAAACAGATGCGGCCAGGAACACACCAAGACAGAGAAAGGGGATGCAGGTTGAAAATGAAAAATTTCCGGTACGGATGTCAATGTAAAGGTTTGTCAATCCGGCAATGAGACCGAAAAAGATCAACGTGAACCAGACCCCATTGTTGACATCGAAAAAAGTACCTGCATAAAAAGAATAACCCATACCTAAAATGGCCATCACAAAAGAGACTTGAACAAGATGAGTCTTTCTGCGTTTCCAAACCGGTGTATTCGGGTCTTCGACCAGTCTCTTATTAATCATTATCAGAAGAACAAAAAGGATAACGGCTCCAATCAGGAATAACAGCAGGACGGTTTTCTGATGATCGATGAACGATTCGATCTCAAGCCGCACATTGTTCAATCCGGCGATTGGGTTGCGGAATTTCCCCGGGAAGATCAGGGTCTGGTAAATATACGGCTCCAGGGCGTGTACATGGTTGAGCCACCAGATGAAACTTCCCAGAGTTGTCGATATTCCGGCCGCCGCGTAAAATACAAATTTCCGCCAGGTTGTTTTGCGCGAAATTATCCAGACAGCCATAACGCAGATTGCCCACGCGGCAAGAAATGCCAGGCCCACATTCTGTTTGACCAGCGCTGTCAGTGCCACCAGGCAGCCACAACAGAACCCGGTGAACCGTGCGTGTTTGTACGTATTTTCAAACCGGATGGTAATGAGAAAAGCCGCGATGATCAGTAGAAAAACGTTGATATCGTAGAAAGGATACGCGTATATCGCGTGGCCGGAAAATATAAGGGGGAGAAGGGCCATCACAGACACGCCGGGTGATTTGGATATTCTTGTAAACAGAAAGTAACACAGCAGGATGTTGACGACAGAAATCGTCATGGTGGCCATCACCTGTACCGAATGGACATATCCATTGGAAAGGTGGATGAAGAACGCGATCAGGTAATACGTGAACGGCGCTACAACCAGAAAAAAGTCACGGTAGGGAATCTCTCCCTGATAGATACGATAAGCCGCGTCAACCTGGTAGGCGTAATCCAGCAGGGGCGTGGCACGCGTAGTTTGCCAGTAGTTCAATAATCCGGCGCACAATGCCAGGAAGACGGCTGCGATCAAATAAACCCGGTTGTTGTATTTTTGTTTAGAAAACAAGTCCCCTCCGGAAACAGCGGCAGGTTGTTGCAGTTCGATGTTAACCGGTTTTACGGCCGGTGATCTTCCTTCTTCCTATTATGACAACATTCCAGCAGAGGTAGCCGAGAACGGGAAATTTTGCCAGCAGCCATTTATCCAGTTTTTCCAGGGGCGCGTAAAGCCATTTCCAGCGTTCTCCTTCAACCACAACCGATTTCCAGTAGCGTTCCCTGTTCGGGTCGCGGCGTTGAAAGACAAACATGATGATAAAGATTAGAAGGGTGGTCAACCAGAACCAGTGTGTTTCCACAATTTCGAAATGGTTCCGGAACTTATCCAGATCTGATTTGCGGATCGGCCGTTCATCCGCAGACCGTACCTGCCGCGCGATGCGGCGGTATATGTTGATGACCGGATTGTAATCCACCGGTTCCCAGCAAACCAGAATACCGTCATCCTTCAGGTGGGCGGTCACTTCATTCAGCGCGGTATCAATATCGACGTGATGGAACACATTCCCCGCGTACGCGATATCGAATTGCGTGGATGGTGGCAGATGCAAATGTTCCGCGAGAGCCCGATGGGTCTTGATCTTCTGTCCGTTGGCGGCGGCCAGTTTCTCCACTTCGACCAGCATTTCACGAGACAGATCAACGGCGGTCACGTCAGCGCCGCGCATGGCAAAATAGACTCCGGCTTCCCCCAGCCCGCAGCCGATGTCCACCAGCGTTTTTCCCTGAATATCTCCCAGATAGTTTGTAATGAACCGCATTTCAGGGGCTGTAATGGATTCGTTCATCAGGCGCACGTCAATTTTTGCCGGGTCAATCTCTTTGGCCCAACTGTCAAAGAGCATTTCCTCTTCCAGAAAGTGACGGTGAAACTGGCCTTCCAGAATGGCTTCCGGTGTGTTCCCGGGGTGCACCTTCAACCCGCCGGCATGCAACGCGGCCCGAACGTGACGCTCCATGATCCCGTGGTTCTGGCGGCTGACAGTATCATCGGTCACCATATCGAACCAGCAGAGATCGTCTGTTTTCACGTCAATACTTCCCGCGCGGGGCTTTTCCCAGGAGATAGCGAGTCCGTCTCCCCGGTCTTCAAACTTAACACTGTTGACCCAATCCTCCCAACCTTCCAGGGATTCGGGGTCAAGGAACCGTTGAACTTCAAGAAAGCGCCGGCAGTAGTAAAAGAACTGGTAGCGGTAGGCTTTTAGCTCCATTTCATTCATTGGATCAACAATCCCCCGGGTCGTCCCCCTAAAAAATGGTGTTGGTCACAGGCGGATGGCTGCTCTCTGCCTTTCATTGTGACGGTCCATTCCGGATTTCCGCAGCAATCTCAAGCATCTCTTCGTATGAATACGGCCCGGGCCTGGGCGGGGTTTTCAGGAAGTGGATGGTCTTGCGGATCTTGTCATCCAGATGGCGCATGGAGATGGTAATTTCGGGAAAACTGCCGTACAGGCACCCCGGGCAGGCTGCTGTGATCACGTGGATATCTGTCTGGATCTCGGGATCATTCATGCGGCGGCAGAAATCATCCGCGTAGGCGAAGAGATGGGTCGAATCCAGCCGCCAATCGCAGCAGGGGGCCATTTCCCCGTTGGGCAGGATGGCAAAATACAGGTTTGGACTGTCGCACACGCCGGAATTGCCGTCCCGCCACGTGAGCGGCTGACCGTGAACAAAGGCTTTGAAATTGTCGTAATAGCGATTCGAATGGAAAACCAGGAAGCCCTCTTTTTGCATGGCTTTCACCCGGTCAATAAGCGTGTCGATCTCCCCGCGTTGTTCTGACGTGAGCATGAGGCTTCGGTCAAAGGCGCAAAAGCCGCGCGGATTGTGCTGTCCGGTGGTGTGCACCGGGACCAGTGACGTGAACCAGCCGATGCGTGTGCCAAAGCGGATGACATCTTCAATGTCACGAAAGTTGGCGCGCTGCAGCACGCATCCCAGCGAGGCAAAGCTGTTCTTCGCGGGCAGGTACTGTGTGAACAGGGAGATGGCTTTGATGGCCCTGTGCCACGAGCCGGGCACGCCGCCATTGATGGCTTCCTGCGTTTCGGGCACCAGGGTATCCAGTGAAATGGAGATGTCGTTGCCGCCGGCTTCGATCACGCGGCGGATGGCTTCTTCATCCGCCAGTCCGTTGGTTTGCATGCGCACGTGGATGCCGCGCGATTGGAACGCCCGGACGATCTCCGGCAGGTCGGCGCGCATAAAGGGTTCCCCCCCGGTGAGCAGCACCATGCCCGTGCCGGCTTTTGCCAGGTTGTCGGCAATGCGTTTGATCTGGTCCAGGCTGCATTCGGTGAGGTCGGCGTTGGCCGCGCAGATGTTGCACTGCCGGCAGGCCAGGTTGCAGCGGGCGGTGATGTAGAACTGCACGTACGCCGGCGGGGTGTGGAACAGGGCGGCGCGCGCGAGGTTAAAGAAGGACCGGAACGGGAATATGCCGGGCATACGTTGGATTATACCCGTGCTGCGAAGGATGGTTTTGTAATGACGGGATAGATAAATTGTTGACTTCAGAAAAACAAATGGTCTCCAAAGAAAACAATGGCATAATTACATTTGTTTCTTGTATGTCAGAAGGGGTGACTGATGCCACGGTATTATTATTCTGATTCGATATGTGATTTTTTAGTAAAAGAAAAAAACGAAATTCTCGGAATACTTACCCGAAACAACGAATTTTCATTAGAGCAAACTCAACGAGATGCGTGGATTCAACAAATCTCCATATTGAAAGTTGCTTTAGATAAATTGGATGGAAAGATATACTTCGAATACACCATCCCACGTATGGGAAAAAGAATTGATGCTGTCTGTATCATTGGGTCAGTAATTTTTATTCTAGAATTTAAAATTGGAGAAACAGAGTACTTGTCTTATGATATTGACCAAGTTGTTGATTATGCGTTAGACCTAAAGAACTTCCATGAAACAAGCCATAACCAATTTATTGCACCTATTCTGATTGCATCAAATGCCCAATCATCTTTTGTAGCTGTTTCCCAGACTATACAAAATGACAAGTTACTATCTGTCATTAAGACAAATAGGAATAACTTGCGAACTGCTATTGAAGGAGTTCTCTCATTTGTGAGTGAAGAACCAATTGAACCAACCGTATGGGAGCATGGAGGTTATCATCCTACTCCTACAATTGTTGAAGCTGCAATGGCTTTATATAGAGGTCATTCTGTAAAAGAGATCTCACGCAGTGATGCGAGCGCTATTAATCTCCAACAGACTACAGATACTGTCTCCGAAATAATTCAGAATGCTAAAAAAAAGGGGCAGAAAGCAATTTGCTTTGTAACTGGTGTACCAGGAGCTGGAAAAACATTAGTCGGTCTTAACATTGCCACAGTGCACATTGACAAAGAACAAGAATTATATAGTGTATTTCTTTCTGGAAATGGACCTTTGGTAGCGATTCTACGAGAAGCATTAACTCGAGATCGTGTTGTAAATGAGAAAGCGAATGGCAATTCAGTTTCAAAAAAAGAAGTGATGAGTGAAGTAAAGATGTTTATTCAAAACGTTCATAACTTTCGTGACGATGGTTTGGTTAACGAAGCAAGGGCACCAATAGAGCATGTCGTTTTGTTTGATGAAGCCCAAAGGGCTTGGGATCTTGAGAAAACGCAAGATTTTATGAAGCGGAAGAAAAATATGCCTTTCTTTAATTTTTCTGAGCCTGAATTCTTGATTTCCTGTATGGATAGACATAAAGATTGGGCAGTCATAATATGTCTTGTGGGTGGTGGTCAGGAGATCAATACGGGTGAAGCAGGAATAGGTGAGTGGTTAAGGGCAATTGAACGATCATATCCAAATTGGAATGTATATATCTCATCTCGACTAAGTGATAGTGAATACAATGCACAAAAGAATATTGCTAGACTCTCACATCAAAATGGGCATTTATTTAAAAAGGACGAACTTCATTTATCGGTATCAATGCGATCTTTTCGGGTTGAGAATGTTTCTCTTTTTGTAAAGCAATTACTGGATATAGATGTTGAAGGTGCAAAACAAACCTTAAAAGACCTTGAGGGAAAATACCCAATAGTTCTTACTAGAGATTTGTTAAAAGCAAAGAAATGGTTGAAAGAACAAGCCCGAGGTTCAGAACGGTATGGAATTGTTGTTTCCTCTCAAGCGGAGAGGCTTCGCCCTTTTGCTATACACGTAAAAGCGCCAATGAATCCCGTTCACTGGTTTTTGGATGACAAGGAAGATATTCGATCTTCATACTACCTAGAGGATGTCGCCACAGAATTTGATATTCAAGGCTTAGAGCTGGATTGGGCATGTGTCACTTGGGATGCCGATTTCCGGTATTCACCATCAGGCTGGACACATAAATCGTTTGTTGGTGACCGCTGGCAAAACATCAATAAAGATGACAGGAAAATTTACCAAAAGAACGCTTATCGAGTTTTATTAACTCGGGCTAGGCAAGGTATGATTATCGTCGTTCCAGAAGGTAATGAAGAAGATCACACTCGAGAACCCGATTTCTATAATCCAACATTTGAATACTTAAAGTTACTAGGCTTGCCAACAATCTAATTTAGACCAAATGCTTCGAACCGCAAATCCTTTTTTGATAAGTTATGGAATTTTTTGAAAACTCTTTTAGTCTGAGCGGCAACATGCGTTAGCCCAGTGCCAGTTTCAATTGCCTTGCAATTCTCAACTCGCATTTCCAGACAACTATCTGTTGTTCCTATCATCATGGCGATTTGATGAATGTCAAAGGGTAAATCTTCAATATCGTATAGATAAATATATAGAGCTTTAAGGTCATCTTTTTCTGTCCAAGAGTGTTTCATAGTAATCCATCCTTTTATTAACCGAAATCTTTGGAAAAAATTTTGCATTGACCTCTAATCTGTTTCTGCCCCCTAGTTATCCCGGCTGTCTTCAATCCATCAACCGCAGCCCCCGGGCCAGTTTCCTAACTGCCGGCGGGTACAACGACCCGAAATGCAGCAACGTACCCCGGTCCAACCCGTCTGTCATCCATTCTGTTGGGAAATACACGAAGAAATCCCCGTTAACTTAATCGACCTACAATACAGTATTGTATATTAACTCACCATTGCTTCTTCTGAAGAAGTAATCTCCCCCGCAATCATCCGGTCGATCTTGCCCATGGCGTAATCCCCCAACTTGCCCATGTCCACCCAGGCCAGGCCGTCGCTGGCCAGCGGCCGCGGTTCACCGCTGACAACCGCGCATTCAAAGGCGTGCAGCACCACTTTGAAATGCGAATAGGCGTGCCGGAACAGGCCGATCTCTTCCCCCACCGTCACTTCGACCCCCAGCTCTTCGCGCAGTTCCCTGGCCAGGCAGTCCGGCAGGGTTTCGCCCGGTTCCTGCTTGCCGCCGGGGAACTCCCACAGGCCGCCCAGCAGGCCGTCCGCGGGGCGTTTGGTCAACAGCACGGCGCGGCCGCGGCGCAGCACCCCGGCCGTCACTGTGATGACGGGGACGGCGGGCTTCTTCACCTTCACCGGAAAATCCGCCTGCCGCTTGTGCTGAAAGGCGAGGCAGAAAGCGGTCAGCGGGCATTCGGCGCAGCGCGGGGTTTTCGGCAGGCAGATCTGACTGCTCAGGTCCATCAGCGCCTGGTTGAAATCGCCGGCGCGTCCGGGGAGCAGCCATTCGCGGGCGGTGGCCGTCAGTTGTTGCTGTCCGGCGGGTGAACGTGGGTCCAGCGTCAGCGCGGTGACGCGCGCCAGCACGCGGCGCAGGTTGCCGTCCAGCGCGGGCTCGTCGGCGCCAAACGCCAGAGAAGCCACGGCCGCGGCCGTGTACAGGCCAACGCCCGGCAGTCCGCGCAGTGTGTCCACATCCGGCGGGATGAGCCCATTGTGTTCGTCTACAATGACGCGCGCGGCTTTGAGCAGATTGCGGGCGCGGGCGTAATATCCCAGTCCCTCCCAGGCTTTCAGCACATCATCTTCCGATGCCGCGGCCAGCGTTTGGATCGTCGGGAATTGCGCCATCCAGTGCCGGTAATACGGGATGACCGTCTCGACGCGCGTCTGCTGGGCCATGAATTCCGATACCAGCACAGCGTACGGGTCCGTTGAACCGCGCCAGGGCAGCGACCGGCCGTGCCGCGCGTACCATTGCAGCAGGCGGCCGGAAAAAGTCTCATCGGTCATGGGTTGACCGGATCAGATCTGAAACCCGCCGCGGGCGGGCACGATTTTCTGGGTGTAGTTGCGCACGTAATCCTGCAGGCGGACGCGCAGCCCGGACCATTCATCCGATTTCAGCAGGCGGTGGGCTTCCTTCGCGTCGGGCAGCATGGCCGTCACCATGATCTGCGGCGAACCGCCGTACACGGTGGCCCAGGCGTCAGAGAGCTCAAATCCCATGCGCTGTACGCCGGGAATGAACTCGCGTACGACAAATTCGAAATAATCCTGTTCCTGGTCGGCGGAAATATCCCAGGTCATGATCAACTTCACGGCCACGGCGACCTCTAGCTTCGCTGATAATCGAGAACGACGACCTTTGTCTCATCCGGCAGATTGCTGCCAGATTTGACCTGAAACGACGGTTGCGCTTCAGGTTCTTTTTCTATTCCCATGGCTTTGATGAAATCATGGAGCGGCTGCAGATTTGTCGTGGATGACGGGGTCTGATACATCATCGGGATGAGGATGTTCGGCTCAAGCAGACGGATCACCTCTGTCAATTTTTCGGAAGCAATGCTGCCGCCCACCGGCACCAGGGCGATCTTCACATTGCCCAGCGCCTCGATCTCGGATTGCGAGGGAACGCGGTTGATGTTGCCCAGATGGGCAACCGTAATATTATTGTAGTCAAATACAAAGAGCGTGTTGCGCGGGTCGGTGTCTTTTTTGCTGTGCCCGTTGGTCTGTACACCCGTGATAAACACGGAACCGATCTCAAATTCGCCGGGTCCGGTGATGGTGTACGGGTCGCCTTTGACGGCGGAGAGGTTATTGTGCCCCGGTGTATTCTGACTGACGGTAAGAATATCCGCTTTGAGCTTGAGAGATTCATACCCGATCTCTTTGGGATCAAACGGATCTGTGACGACGGTTGCCAGTCCACGTTCCGTCAGGCGAAAACAGGCGTGTCCATACCAGGTAATTTCCATGAAGCCTCCAGTTACGGGGCTTATTATACTTGAAAGAACTACTGTTCTTCAATCATGAAGCCCGAGATCAACCACTGGCGGTTCTCGCGCGTCAGAGCCAGGTTGATGAGAGCGCGGCGTCCACGCGTGAGGGTTCCGGTGGCTTCCACTTCGCCATTGTTGCCGTTCATGCGCAGCAGATCCAGCTTCCATTCTGTGGGAATGGCGTCGCGGTGTGCGATACCCCGCTTGAGGTCATCAACCGATCCCAACTCGGCCTGAAAGTCGGAGCTGCACAGGCTGAAGGCGGTGTCATAATCATCCACCTTTATGGCGGAAAGAAATTTTTCCGAGGTTTCCGCCAGTTCGCGGGTGATCAGGCGGTTGATGGCGCCGCTGTAATATCCCCATGCGAGCCCGCCGGCTGCCGCCGCTACAAGGATAATGATCAATATCTTGCGGATCTTGCCGGTTTTCTTTTGCTGGTTGGCGATCATAATACAGTTATTCTAAACCATTTAATACGAAGAAAGGAGCGGAGGCAGCGGGGTAATTCGGGCGGGTTTTCTGGCACTGCCTGGTCGTTGACTTGACCGCAAAAGATTGATAAACTTAACAGACCATTGCAAAAGTGAAGGGGATTTTCCCTTGCCTTCCCCTGAAGGCTTTGGTATAATCCGTCCGCTTGATGAAAGCACTGTGGTTTAGCAGATTAACAATCAAGCCGCCGACGTAGCTCAATCGGCAGAGCAACCGCCTTGTAAGTGGTAGGTTATGGGTTCGATTCCCATCGTCGGCTCAGTTGCAGGTTGGTGAGTGGGATTGGTCTTTCTCGAAAGCACGATCTCACTTGCGAGCTGGCAACGGCTCTAACAGGGGCAGTTACCCAAGTGGACAACGGGGACTGACTGTAAATCAGTTGGCGCACGCCTTCGGAGGTTCGAATCCTTCACTGCCCACTGGTCGTTCTTTGACCAGACAAGAGACCCAACGGTCGGCAAGCCCTCATAGCTCAGATGGTAGAGCACGTTCTTGGTAAGAACGGGGTCATGGGTTCAAATCCCATTGAGGGCTCTGGCTGCCGCAAGTAATGAATATCTGACTATTGGATGTTTGAAGGAGATTAGAACATGGCGAAGCAGAAATTTGACCGATCAAAACCGCATGTAAATGTGGGGACCATGG
>CAYUQJ010000011.1:0-90255 GCA_964446955.1 uncultured Leptolinea sp. | reverse complement strand
CATCAAAACTCAACCATCGTCCTCCGGGTCGCGAAAAAACTACTACTTGACCCTGCCATAAAAAGTTGCTATCATACGACTAATAACTCGTAACCAAAGATCCTCCGGCCTCTTCAGAAGAGCGTCCCTCAGGCCAGGCTAAAATGCGGAGCCTGAGTGAAAAACGTTCCGAAACCAGGAAAATCTCTCATAACCCGGAGGTCAGTGGTTCGAATCCACTCCCCGCTACTAACGGAAATGCCGAAAGGCACCATCCACTATAACGTCAGCCCACAAGGACTGGCGTTTTCGATTCTATCGGTTCCCTGGTTACATTCAACCAGGGCAGGCAAATCGCACCCCCACAACCTAACGGAAATACCGAAAGGCACCATCCACTATAACGTCAATCCGCAAGGGCTGGCGTTTTCGATTTAACTAACAGGGAATATTAAAAGTAATAACAAAAATCTGAATATATTCAAGAATCTATCTCTTACTTATCTCAGAAATAATTTTCCCTATTGACATTCAAATAAAAAAGTGCAATACTGTGCACATGCACTTTTCTTGTGCATTTGCACTCCACTCCCGAGGATAAAAAGCATAACCATGAAAGATAGCCACCACCAACTCCTCGCACAAATTGGTTCCATGTATTACGAACAGGAGAAAAGCCAGAACGATATAGCCGATGAATTGGGGCTGTCTCGGGTAAAAGTCTACCGGTTACTCAAAGAAGCCCGCGAAAATAACATTGTAAAAATTGTTATAGGCTGGCCGATTGAACGAGATAATGCCGTTGAGAAACAGTTATGTGATGTTTTCAATCTTAAAAAGGCCCTGGTATTAAGCTCAAAAAATACAGACGAAACGGTCATCCTTAGCCGGCTCGGTCAGATGACCGCAAATTTCCTGGAAACGATCCTTGAGGATGGAATGACACTGGCGGTATGCCTGGGCCGCTCGACGTATGAAGTGATTAATGCGGTAAAACCAACGTCGCAAGTTCACGTAAATGTGGCGCAGGCTATGGGGAGTATCCCTTTCGCGTTGCAGGATATTGACAGTGCGGCTCTGGCGCGTCAACTGGCACAGAAACTGGGGGGCCAGGTTTTGTATCTAACCTCTCCATTAATGGCGAACAGCCCGGAAGAAGCGGCTGTACTGCGAAGGCAAAAATCGATAGAACTTACATTGAATGCCTCCCGAAAAGCAGATATTTTGCTATTAGGTATTGGAAATCTGGATCCCAATAATTCACGCTATGTCCAGGCAGATATGATTTCCGCCGATCAAATAAAAATCATGAAAAAAGATGGCACAGTTGGAGATATTGGCGGCCTTTTCTTTTGTCTTGATGGCAGTTTTCACCAATGCCATATTAATCAAAGCATTATCGGACTGACCATGGAGGAAATGAAGCAAATACCCAATACAATCGCAGTAGCAATGGGTCTTAAGAAAACCAGAGCAATACTAGGCGCGCTTAAGACCGGCGTGATCAAAATCTTGAGTACAGATATCGAAACAGCCACAGCCGTACTCAAGATGGAGAACGAAACACAAAAGTAATTCTCCACCCACCTCTTTTATAACCCGAACAACTTAATATCGTTTACGAAAAATCCAGCGGCTCAACCTGATGCCGTGTAGTTTAACGCTTCCATTTTCCAGAAGAAAACAATCTTAACTTAAGGAATGATAAATATGAAAGACACAATAGGGAAAGTAAACCAAAAAGCGAAAATTGCCGCGGGCCTATTCTGGGCAGATTACTCTGTTCTGGGAGCCCAGGTAAAAGAGTTGGAACAGGCTGGAGTCGACTGGTTCCACGTTGAAGTTCGTGATGGCAAATATATGGATTTTGGTATGCCGCGTGGCGGTTTTGATATCCTGGAAGGTTTACGCAAAAGCACCGAACTGGAAATTGAAGCGCAATTGCAAATGGTACGCCCGAGTTTTGATGTTTTCAAACAAATGGCCGATCTTGGCGTTAATTTGATCTCATTACCGATTGAAACAATGGGGGAGATGATGATCCAGGCCATTACGTATATCAAAGACGAACTTGGATTAAAGGTCGGCGTGTGGGCCTGGCAGGGAACTCCGGTAAATGCGTTTGAGCAATACATCGTCCCATATGTAGACATTATTGAATACGAAAGCCGCGCTCATTTCTGGGTCAAGGAATCTGGAAAAAGCCCGCACGACACTGATCCAATCATGTACGCGAACATTGCTAAAATGCACGACATGATTTTCGCCGCCGGTCTGGAAGATCGAATGGAATTGATGGTTGATGGCGGATTGAACACAGACAACCTGGCCGGGTTCATTAAAGCCGGTATGACCGTCGGGGAATTCTCTTCCCCTTTGTTGAAAGGGCCTTCTGGAAAATTCGTTCCAGGAACCGGGCAAATTAATACCGCCGTTCAAAAACTGCGATCCGAGCTGGATAAAACCAGTGAGATCTACCGGACTTCAGCGGGATTGTTAAAACGTGGTGAGAAGTGAAACTGGTCGCTCTCGTTAGCAAAGTAAGACCAACAGCAACTTGTTTTTCCTAATAGGAGCCGTTATGAGAAAACTTGGAGTCGCAATTATTGGATACGGAGGAGTCGCCCGGGTACACGGCATGGCTTACCGGTCCATTCCTTTCCACTATGGACTGCCTGCCGATACTGTAAATCTTGTCGGAGTGGCAGATGTAAACCCTGCAGCCGCCGAGAATGCCGCCAGGGAGCTCGATTGTGACGTATGGACAACAGACTATCACGAACTTCTATCCCGTGAAGATGTCGATGTCATCGACATTTGTGTCCCCAACCACTTACATGAAGAGATTATCTGCGCGGCCGCAGCTGCCGGCAAACATGTGTACTGTGAAAAACCGCTGTCGAACGATGTGGCACAGGGAAAGACTATTGTAAATGCTGTTGAAAAGGCGGGGGTGAAGAACCAGATCAACTTTAATTTTCGCTATTATCCCGCGGTTCTTCGTGCCCACCAGATGATCCAGGAGGGGTTTCTTGGTCGGATATTCTCATACCGGGGTTGCTTTTATCGGTCCAGCTATATCAACCCCAACAAACCCCTATCCTGGAGATTAACCAAGGGTATAGCCGGAGGTGGAGCTTTGTTCGATCTTGGCTCGCACATCCTGGACTTGATCTACTTTTTGATGGGCGATTTTGCTTCCGTTCAGGCAACTATGGACACTCTCATTAAAGAGCGGCCAATTGCCCCCGGTTCGTCAGAAAAAGCTCCCGTCGATGTGGATGACATTGTTCTGATGCAGACCCGCATGGCAGACAATTCTCTCGGATCAATAGAGATATCCCGCATGGGGACTGGCGTCACAAATGATCTAAAATTTGAGATTTTCGGTGAAAAGGGAGCGTTACGGTTCAACGCAGAAGATCCAAGCTGGCTTGAAGTGTTTGACGTAAAGGATCCTGATCAACCGATAGGCGGAATGAGTGGTTTCCGGAAAGTTCAAAGTGTCAGCCGTTTTGAAAACCATAAAGCGCCTGATTGGTCGATGGCTCCTGGTTTCGCGACGACTTTTGTGGAATCACAGTACCGATTCTTAAAGGCAGTGTCTGATGATCTTCAACCGATGCCCACGTTTAGAGATGCGTTGCATATCCAGCAAGTGATGGAGGCCACCATTATCTCTTCCGATGAGCGTCGTTGGGTTCCGATATCAGAAACCCTTTAAAAACTTGAAAACAAAAACAAGATGCCTTAACCGTTGATGCAAACAGTATTTTTCGAAAGGGCAGGTTGTTTTATGAGGAGGTGTGTCAGAAGGAAAACAAAGGATTTTGATTAGAAGAAATAGAAATATTGTTTTGAGGATGTTCATAGGTATTTTTAGGCAAGTGAAATAAAGAACTTTTCCGTGCTTGCCCAAGTACAAAGCCAACATAACGGTCGATATTCATTCATAAGGAGAAAGAAATGATCAAGAAATCGCTTTTAAATTTGCTGGCGCTATTAATACTGGGTTGTATTGTTCTCACCGCATGCGGCACTCCCGCCGCAAATGCGGCACCCGCCCAACCAGCAGCGCCTGCAGAACCGGCTGCACCTGCTGAACCCGCCGCGCCCGCTGAAGCCGCTGAAGCCGCTGAACCCGCCGCGCCCGCTGAACCCGCTGCACCTGCTGAACCCGCGGAATCTGCCGCTTCAACATGTGCTACCATGAAAACAATTGCTTGGATTCCGGGTCAGTTGGCCAATCCATCGCAAGCTTTCGCGTGGAAAATGATCCAAAAGCATGCTGCCGATAACTGTTTCGAGGTTATTGTCCTGGACGGAAAGGGTGATGTCCAGGAACAGGTAAAAGCTATCAACAATGCGGTCGCTCAGAAAGTTGATGTGATTTTTGTCAATCCTAATGATGCCAAAGCGATCGTCCCGTCTCTCACAGAGGCGAGAAAAGCCGGTGTTGTTGTGGGTTGGTTTATGTCCAATCCCGCGGAAGATGCAAAAGAATCTGCTGATTTCTTCGTGGGGGTTGATGATAACCAGGCAGGCGAATTTGCGGCAAAGGCAATCCTGGACTCGTTCCCCGATGGCGCAACAATGGTTGAAATCGGTGGACAGGCTGGTCACGATGCAGCAATCCGCCGCCATGATGGATTTGCCGGTGGTATTGAGGGAACTAAGATCAACGTACTGGAATACAAAAATCCTCAACAGTGGGATACCGCTCAAGCCCAGGCTATCGCGGAAGACATGATCACGAAATATGGTGATGAAATCCAGGCTATCTTCTGCCACTGGGACAACGGCGCGACTGGCGTCATCAATGCTCTGAAAGCCAAAGGCGACATGGAAAGTGTGATGATCGTGGCTGTCGATGGCAACAAAACCGGTTTTGACCAGGTTCAGAGCTGGCCCAACTACATTTCAATTGCTCAGAACATCGAGACAATCACAATCCATTCCATGAAAACGGCCAATCTCTTCCTTAATAAGGACACATCAGCCAAATATGAAAACATCGTCCCCTTCGATATCATAACCAAAGATTCGATCGGCAATTTCACCCCACCCGAATGGTAATTTGAAGGCCTAAAAGATGGATCTCATTCCTGCCTGTTTTCCAGGAATGAGATCCAACCTCAAAAGAAAGAGACAAACCTATGAAAAATAACAATACGAATGTCATTCTTGAGATCAAAGAGGTCAGTAAATCATTCCCGGGTGTAAAAGCACTGGATCGAGTATCGTTAGATATTACAAAAGGTACTATTCATGGGATTGTCGGCGAAAATGGGGCCGGAAAATCTACATTGATGAAAATTCTATCGGGTGTATATGAAAAAGACAGCGGGGAGATAATTTTTGACAAAAAAAGAATAGAAAACATATCCCCTGCAGAATCAATGAAATTGGGATTAAGTATTATTTACCAGGAATTGAACCTGGTAAATACCATGTCAGTTGGTGAAAACATATTTCTAGGCAGATTCGGTGAAATGGGCGGCAGAAAAGGGGTCCACTCAAAAGCACGCATTCTGCTAGACAGTATCGGGTGCAAGATCGATACAAAAAAAGAGGTTTCTGAATTAAGTGTTTCAGATAAACAAATGATTGAAATCGCAAAAGCTCTATCCTTTGATTCGAAATTGATCATCATGGATGAACCGAGCAGCAGTCTCACATCTGATGAGATGAAACAGCTGGTGTCCATTATTCATGATTTAAAAAATAAGGGTATCTCGATCATTTACATAACCCATAAATTGGATGAAATTTTTGATCTTTGTGATTACGTGACGATAATGCGGGATGGAAAAGTTATTGACACAAGAAAGATCGATGCCATCTCCCGGAATGAGATGATTTCCATGATGGTTGGTAGGACCATCGAGAATGAGTATCCCGCCAGACCAAATTATGTCGGTGAAACGATATTGGAAATCAGGGATATCAATTCGAAAAAACTTAAGAATATAAGTTTCAATCTCAAAAAAGGTGAAATTTTAGGGTTTGTTGGACTTGTTGGCGCGGGAAGAACAGAAATTGCCCGTGCGATATTTGGGGCAGATAAAGTCCAGAAAACCGTTCTTCTAAATGGAGAACCTGTCAATATAAACAATCCCATTGATGCCATACGGCATGGACTTGCAATGGTACCGGAGGATAGAAAGATCCAGGGCCTATTGCTTCAGTTTGCTGTTGATAAAAACATCTCACTTGCCAGTCTGCAAAAATTAACATCTTATGGTTTTGTCAATGAAAAAGAGGAGAAGATTATTAGCGAAAGACATATCAAATCCCTGAGTATCAAAACGCCATCCATAAAGACAAAAATTCAAATGCTATCCGGGGGGAATCAACAAAAAGCGATATTGGGAAGATGGTTGGAGATGAAACCAAAGATATTGATCCTGGATGAACCAACCAAAGGTATAGATGTTGGTGCCAAGTACGAAATCTATATGCTAATGAAAAAAATCGTTGCGGATGGAAGTGCCATCATTCTGATTTCTTCGGAATTGAATGAAGTTCTCAATATGAGCAATCGAGTTATCACGATATGCGACGGAAGAATTACCGGAGAGTTTGATCCTACACGGGCTGAGGCCGACGAAATTCTGGCAAAAGCTTTTGATTTTGGATGTGATTAAACGAAGGATTAATAAAATGGTGAAACAATTTCTGGCAAATTCAATGAAGAACAATTTGATATTGATCGGTATCGTTATCTTAATGATAATCACATCAGTTATTGAACCGAATTTTCTTTCCAGTGAAAATTTTGTCAATATTATTCGACAATTCGGAACCCTGATCATGGTGGCTCTTGGAATGACTTTTGTCATTATGGGAGGTTTTATTGATCTATCCGTCAGCGGAATTGTTTCATTGGTGGCTGTTGCGACAGTCATGCTGATTGACAGGGTTGGTCAGGGTCCCGCGATCATGATCGGAGTCCTTATCGGATTGTCCTGCGGATTACTGAATAGCTGGCTCATTCTTTCCAGTGGTGCGCTTACGCAGGCTGAGGCTTTGTTTTTAACCTATGGTATGAGTCTGGTTTACGGCGCCCTGGCACTTATCCTCACTGGTGGTATAACCCAATTTTTAACTTATTCACAAACCAGTATTTCAATATTTGATTCCATCAATTCCGGCATGGTCGGGATTTTCTCAGTTTCATTTATCATTTTCCTGGTTCTGTTCATAATTCTTTACATCATCGAAAAAAGAACCTTTATCGGAAGGACGATCTGCCTGACCGGGGGTAATAAAGTGGCGGCCCGTTTAGCCGGAATTCCCATTTCTAAAACCATCGTCTTTATTTATGCCGTTTCTGGAATCATGACGGCAATAGGAGCAGTGATTCTGGTATCAAGGGTCACTCTTGCCTCACCGGTTATGGGGCAAGGCTACGAAACTCAGGCAATTCTGGGCGTGGTTATTGGCGGGACCGCTCTACTGGGTGGAAAAGGCAGCGTCCTTCGAACCGTCCTGGGTACTTTGTTATTGATACTAATGTCAAATTGTCTGAACTTGATGGGTGTTTCGACGTATATTCAAAACATCCTTAGAGGCGCAATTTTGATAACAGCAATTTGGTTGGATAGCCATAAACAACAGACTGAGGGCAATTAACTATGGCCACTAATTTTTTCACTCTATTTAGAAAAATCCTATCGATGCAGAAAGCCTTCCTGGCGATTCTGGCCATATTCTTTATCATGTTGTTCTTTGATACATCATTTTATACGAGCTACAATCTGATTGATCTGCTAAACTCGAACTCCATTCTCCTGATCCTTGCGCTGGGGGAAACCATCGTTCTGGTCGCCGGTGGTGTTGACCTGGCAATTGGTGGAGTTATGACGGTTTGCGGTATTATCGCGATCCAGTTGATCAATTTAAATATTCCAATTCCTATAGCCGTGCTGCTCTCATTGATCTTCGGAGCGGTAATTGGTGCCATCAATGGATACATATCGGTTTATCAAAAAACGGAGCCGTTTATTATTACGTTAGGGATGGGAGTCATCCTCACCGGTGTGGCGCAACAATTAACAGATTATCATCCGATCGCGTGCGACAACCCGAACTTCGTAAATCTGGCAAATTACAAACTGTTTGGACAGGTACCTTCATTGGTCATAGTGATGCTTGTCTTGCTTCTCATTACGTATTGGGTACTACGAAGCACGTCCTTTGGTAGTAATTGTTACGCGATTGGCGGCGATTATGAAGTGGCAAAGTATTCAGGCATTGATGTATTAAAAACAAAAACATTAACCTATGTCATAAGTGGTGTAACCGCTGCCATCGGCGGTGTGATGCTCTCTTCTCATCTCAATTCTGGAAATTCGATCTACGGAGAAATAACGGCTCTCTATGTAGCCTGTGCTGTTGTGGTAGGCGGAACCTCTTTTGCCGGTGGTATCGGTGGAGCATTCAAATCCGCGATCGGTATTATCCTGTTGGGACTTTTGACCAATGCGTTTGACATGTTGAAATTTGATTCATACGTCCCATATTTACAATCAGGCCTTAAAGGATTGGTTATAGTTTTCATTATCTGGCTTGATTGTTATGGTCGGAAAATCAAGAGAGAAAAAGTTTAACGATAGAAGGAAAATATGTACAAACAAGACCATCTCTCACACACAGATGCCGCCCTTATCGTGCAAACGATCCAAGCGGAGTTGGAAAAAAGAGGTAAAGGTGCCGCAATCGCGGTAGCGGATTCGCAGGGAGAACTGCTGGCTTTCTTGCGGCTTGATGGATGCAAGCTGCCATCGATCAACATTGCAATAAACAAAGCCTTTACTTCTGCCAGGGAGCATAAAGAATCAAAATCCATTGGTGATTCTTCCAAAAGCCAGGGGTTCCCTATGACCAACTTTGGCGATCTACGCTATACGGCGTGGGGAGGCGGTGTACCAATTATTTATGGGAACCAGGTTGTCGGCGCGGTTGCTGTCAGCGGATTGACGGAAGCCGAGGATGCTGAATTAGCCCAAATAGGGGCACAACTAATAAAATGAGCCGTACAGGGATGGAGGATATCTTGGAACCGTGGGTCGTCGGTGTGGATTTGGGTGGAACAAAAATTGAATTAGGTTTAATTGATCCCCAAAACAAAATAATAGCCAGAGAAAAAATACCGACCAATCCGGATGATGGTCCTGAATCGGCCGTTGACCGAATAGCTGGTGTGGTCAATACATTTAAGAAAAACATCCCAGATGGTCAAAAGATAGAAGCTCTCGGGATTTGTTGCCCGGGACCACTGGACCACGAAGCCGGTGTTTTGATCAATCCCACCAATCTGCCCAAATTTTTTAATGTTCCTTTGAGACAAATGCTCTCTGACCGATTAGATTTGCCGGTCACAATGGAACATGACGCCAAGGCTTCCGCCCTGGGTGAATTTCACTTTGGTGCCGGTCGAAATGAGACCAGCATGGTCTTTATGGTGATCGGAACAGGCGTCGGAGCTGCCATCATAATGAATGGTGAGCTGGTGAGAGGTGTAAAGAACTTCGCGGGAGAAGTGGGACATGTAACAATTGATCGCAATGGAGAGCCTTGTTTTTGTGGATCGCGAGGCTGCCTGGATACATTCACCAGTGGACCATGGCTTGCCCGCCGTTATCAACGTTTATTAAAGGAAAACAACCAGCTCGTTGATGACACAATTTCAGGCCAGGATGTTGCCTTGCGAGCCAAAGATGGCGATCCTCTGGCACTACGAATCATTACTGAAGCAGGTGAAGCCATTGGAATAGCCGTAGCAACAATGGCTATGATTCTCGACATCGAATTGTTCGTTTTTGGAGGAAGTGTGTCGAAATGCGGTGACCTATTGTTAGATCCCGCCCGCCTGACAGTTCCCAAATACTCTTTTCGCACCGTTGGCCCTCGAGTCCGCCTGATGGTCTCCGAGCTGGGAAATGACGGACCCATACTTGGTTGTGGTTGGCAGGCTCGACAAAAGATCAAATAAGAGAATACCTGGATAGCCGAACAATTTCCCTCACATTAATGACTTTCTCAACAACTGTAAACGGTATGGCAGCGATTGAGGAAGATCTTTCGATAATTCTGCTTCAATCCATCTCTTTAACATTATTCCTGGGGAAAAGCAAATCCCTTTAGAGGTATTATGCGTGACCTGGTAATTGGTATAGACATTGGCGGAACTAAGATCGCGGCGGGTCTTCAAGATCAACAGGGCAACCTGCTTTCCCGCTCCTTTACAAACTCATTTTCCGGTTGCATGCCGGAAAAAGTAATAGAAGCTGTTGTCCACATGGTTGATTCGATTTTGAAAGAAGCGGGGGTAAGCAAGAATCGAATACTTGGAGCCGGTGTCGGCTGTGCCGGACACGTAAACAGCGATCAAGGTATTGTGCTCACCAATAGTAATCTCCCCGGATGGAATTATTACCCATTGAAAGAGACTCTTGAAAAGCTCATTGATCTTCCGGTGTTTCTGGATAATGATGCCAATTGTGCTGCCTGGGGTGAGTTCCGTTTTGGCATGGGCCAGGGTTCCCGTCACATGTGCTACCTCACATTCAGCACCGGCTGCGGGATGGGGATCATCATTGACCGGAAGCTCTACCGCGGCGCGTTGGGTACGGCAGGAGAGATTGGCCATACCGTGATCAATCCGGATGGCCCACTGTGCTCCTGCGGAAAACATGGCTGCCTGATGAGTTATGCCTGCGGCATGGCATTGAGCCAAATGGCAGAGGATTGTTTGAAAAATAACGAAAAGACATTGCTCAACGAATTATGCTCTGAAAAATCCAACCACATTCCAGCGGAAAAGATTGCGCAAGCGGCCCGCCAGGGTGACACGGTCGCGATTCGATTGCTGAATACCGCAGGATACTACTTTGGGATCGGTCTCTCCACAGTGGTGCAAATCTTAAATCCCGACACCATTGTAATCGGGGGCGGGTTAACGCAAATTGGTTCACTGTTACTGGATCCATGTTTAAAGTCGCTAAACGAGAATATTCATCCCGTTCTGAGAGATTCCGCGCAAATCCATCTATCGAAGTTACAAAATGATGCCTGCATCATTGGCGCAGGATCGTTGATATGGGAAAACTTCCATGAATGAGGAAAAGAGGAATTTACTGCGTGAAACCAAAGGAATAGTGACAAATATCCAGCGCTATTCGCTGCACGATGGTCCAGGTTTACGCACCAACGTATTTTTTAAAGGATGTGCTTTGCATTGTTCCTGGTGTTCAAACCCTGAAGCAATTCAACCGCAACCAGAAATTGCCTTTTTTAAACAGAATTGTTTTCTGTGTGGAGAATGCGTTGCCGCCTGCCCACAATCAGCCATTACTACTTGGGACCAGCAAATTCAATGGGATCGGTTGAAATGCAATCAAAGTGGACGGTGTGTTGAAGTTTGTCCTTCTCATGCCTTCACGATTATCGGCAGGGAGATGACCGCCCGAGAGGTCATGACTGAAGTTTTGCGTGATGCCGCTTTTTACAGTGATCATGGAGGCGTTACCCTTACCGGCGGCGAGCCAACATTACAACCCCAATTTGCCGAGGCTGTGTTGCGTTTATCAAAAGAAGAAGGCTTTCATACCGCCATTGAAACTTGTGGTGCTGTAGGCTGGCAGAATATAAAAAGACTTCTTCCGCACCTTGACCTGGTCTTGTTTGATCTGAAACATACCGACCCGACCATTCACCGGCGTTTTACCGGCTCATCAAATTCGTCCATCCTCGAAAACCTTCGCAAGACAACCGGTTCAGGCGCAAAAGTAATTGTGCGAATCCCTCTTATCCCTGATTTCAACGCGGATAAGGAGAGCCTTATCGCCATTGCAAAATTTGTTCAATCACTTCGGGTTGTGAACGAGGTTCATCTCCTGGCTTACCACACGCTGGGAAAATCAAAATATCATGCTCTTGGCCTCCCCTATCCCATGGAAAACTACCCTCCAATGCAGCAAGAGGAAGCCGAAAAATGGTCTTCAATTTTCACTTCGCATGGTATTTCTGTACAAATTGGCGGGTAATTGGAGGAAAAATGAAGTCTTGGGAAAAAGTAATGACAGAAGATACAAATACACTGACCGCATCAAAGATGTCAAAGACAGTGGCGGGTTTACGCACAAACTTGTTATACACAATGCCATCCGTGTGTGTTGAAAGAGCCAGACTGGTGACTGAGGCTTATAAGATGCATGAGTCTGACCCGATCGTGTTGCGGCGGGCACATGCCCTGGCGCATGTTCTTCGCAATATGACCATCTACATTCAGGCTGGTGAGATCATAGTGGGCAACCAGGCCAGTACTCCACGTGCCGCACCCATTTTTCCGGAATATTCCATTGATTGGATTTCATCCGAGATTGATGAGTTTAGCCAGCGACCCGCTGATCAGTTTGTCGTCAGTCCTGAAGTGAAACGCGAACTACTGGAAAACGTTTTGCCATACTGGCAGGGCCGGACACTTTATGAACGGGCAAGGTCTTCCATGCCGCCGGAAGTCTGGACCGCCCAGGAAATCGGTGTGATCTCAGGGCGGGGAAACATCACATCAGGTGACGGCCATATTATCGTGGATATTCCCCGGGTTCTCGCGGAAGGATTGGAAAGCGTGATCTCACGGGCAGAGCGAAAATTGGAAATCCTGCAAAAAACCACGCGCATGAACGACATGCGGTCCAAAGCTTTCCTGGAAGGTGTTGTGATTACTTGCCGTGCTGCCATACATTTTGCGCAACGTTACGCGGAGAAAGCTGAACAATTAGCAGCAGCTACAGATGATAAGCAATGGCGTGCCGAGCTTCTGCAAACGGCTGAAGTTTGCCGCCGAGTTCCCCAAAAACCGGCTCGCTCATTCCAGGAAGCCATTCAATCTGCGTGGTTTATCCACCTGATCACGCAAATTGAAAGCAATGGTCATTCCTTCTCTCTTGGCCGGCTTGATCAATATGCTTTCCCCTATTATCGTGCTGATTTGGAATCGGGTCACATCGACAGATCCTGCGCGCTTGAGCTTTTGGAACAATTATGGCTCAAGTTATTCTCAGTAATCAAAATCCGTCCCTGGTCCCATACCCGATTTGGAATTGGATATCCAACATATCAAAATGTGACGATTGGCGGGCAAACTCCGGATGGGAGAGACGCCACCAATGAACTTTCTTACATAATTCTGGAAACCATCCGCGAGACTCGCCTTACCCAACCCAATGTGTCTGCCCGTTATCATTCGGGAACCCCGGATCGCTTCCTGTTCGAATGTGCCCGAACAATAAAGCTCGGTTTTGGCATGCCAGCCATGAAAAATGACGAGATCATCATCCCCGCACTGTTGGAAAAAGGAGTACACAGCGATGACGCACACAACTACGCGATAGTTGGATGTGTGGAAGCGGCAGTTCCCGGAAAATGGGGATACAGAAATACCGGAATGGCGTTCATCAATCTGTTAAAAATTCTGGAGTTAGCGTATAACGATGGCTCTGACCCATTAACCGGGAACCGGCTTTGCCCGGGTAAGGGGAAGTTAACAGATTTCAAAACTTTCGAAGAACTATTTGCTGCCTTTCACCACCAACTTGCCTATTATTCGTGGTCGCACGTCTCCTTTGACACGTACGGCGACCTGGCATTGGAGGAACTGGTTCCCGACACTTTCTGTTCCGCGTTGGTAGACGATTGCATCGGCCGAGGTAAAACGATCAAAGAGGGAGGAGCGGTTTATGACATTGTAAGCGGATTACAGTCAGGGGTCACCAATGTTGCCAACGCCCTCATGGCCTTAAAAAAGACGGTATTTGAAGATCATTCTCTCACGGCAGAACAGGTGCGGTCAGCATTGGCATCCAATTTTTCCGGGATGGAAGGCGAAAAGGTGCGCCAGATCCTCCTATCCGCGCCCAAGTACGGAAATGACATGGAAGATGTTGATGTGTTAGCCGCCCGTGTTTTAAACGATTATTTGGAGATTATCAAACCTTACCGCACAACGCGTGATGGACGCGGACCGATTGGCTGCAATTACGCTGGTTCAACTTCAAATATCTCGGCGAATGTTCCCCTGGGACAACCTGTCTGCGCCACTCCGGATGGACGACGCACGGGAGAACCAATAGCCGAAGGCGTATCCAACTACCACGGGACTGATACCTGCGGGCCTACCGCAGTCATGCGCTCGGCAACCCGCCTTCCAACCATTAAGATGCTCGCTCAACTATTGAACTTGCGCCTGTCCCCCTCAACCCTGTCAACCGATGCGGGTCTCTGGAAATTGGTAAGCCTGCTTCGTGGATTCCAGGCTTTAAAAGGATGGCACGTCCAGTTCAATGTTATTGACACCAAAACATTACTTGCCGCGCAGAAAAATCCCGAACAATACAAAGATCTTGTGGTCCGCGTGGCAGGGTACAGTGCCCTTTATGTGACATTGGATAAAGCAACCCAGGACGATATTATCCAGCGGACAACCCACGAGCTTTGAGAATAAATGTTGGGTTGTTTACAGAGTCTTTGATTTGGAGAATTGCTACAAGCAAAATTCTGTATTCGGAATTTGAAAATTGGACATATGTGCCGGAAAAATACGATAGGTGAATATGACTACAAAAGATGGAAGAAACCAAATTGCGATTCTTGTAGGAGGTGGTCCCGCCCCCGGAATCAATAGCGTGATCCACGCGATTACTGAAGAAGCCAATCGAAACCAGTGGTCAGTGGTAGGAATCTACGATGGCTTCAAGCACCTCATGGAAGGAAAGCTGGTTGGCAAGCCGTTGAATCGGGATATTGTGGGATACATTTACCTGGATGGCGGGTCATTTTTACATTCCGCGCGGGCAAACCCGACAAAATCACCGGATACTATGCGGCAGTGTGTTGAGACTTTGCAGAAAGCGGGAATTGACGCGCTTGTTTCCATTGGCGGCGATGATACGGCATTCTCTGCTTCGCAAGTAGCCAGGTATGCCCAGGATGTTATGGGGTGCAGCTTGCAGTCTGTTCATGTTCCCAAGACAATTGACAATGATCTGCCTCTACCGGATGATATTCCCACTTTCGGGTACGAAACCGCCCGTGAGGTTGGAACCCGTCTTGTAATGAACCTAAAACGAGATTCTGCGACCATGCATCACTGGTTCCTGGTTTTATCCATGGGCAGAAATTCGGGGCATCTGGCACTGGGAATTGGACAGGGAGCCACAACCACCATCACTCTTATCCCGGAGGAATGGGAAGGAAAAGAAATTCGATTGTGTGAAGTGGTCGACATACTTGTTACTACCATGCTCATGCGTCTGGCAGAAGACAAACCCTATGGTGTGGCGGTATTAGCCGAGGGTATTCTGGAGAACCTCTCGCACGAAGATCTGAATACCCTGACTTGCGTGGAAAGAGATGAGCACGGACATATCCGGCTGCCGGATATCGATTTTTTGGATATCTTGAAAAGGGAAATTGACAAAGAATTGGCCAATTATGGGATTCGGTTGAAAATGGTCAAACAGCAACTCGGATATGAGTTGCGGTGCGCCCCGCCCTGCGCATTTGATATCGAATATACCCGAAGTCTCGGTGGCGCAGCGGTCGAATTCTTACTGAGTGGAGGTACCAATGCCATCATCACCATGCAACACGGAAAAGTGGTTCCAATTCCTTATCAGAAGATGATCAACCCGGAAACGGGAAGAACTACCGTTCGCATGGTTAACCGCAATTCATATAAATACCAGACAGCCTTCAAATTCATGACCCGTCTCAAAACGGAACATGCGGAAAACAAAGGATTGTTTGAAAAACTATCCAACCTGACTCACCTGTCAGTAGACCAGTTCAAACAACGGTATGGCTATCTGATGAAATAGGCTGACAAATTAGCGAAAAACAACCGGAGATTTGCGTCATTCAAAACTTGCGAAAGACAAGGCAAAGCCATTCCATCCTGTGAATAGCGTACAATAGTTGGTTTTTTTTACAAAACAATCAAAAAAGTGGGTTGAATAACCGTACTCCCCACAACCTATGAAGAGTGATCCTCATAACGGAATGAACGGGGACACGCATTTGAAACGGTGATTAACATAACCGTCTCGCCATGACCGGCTGCCGCTCGAAACGCAGATTGCAAACCAGACCAAAGTGTCAATTCATCTCCGGCAATGACAGTGCTCATACTGCCCGGTTTCATTTCCAAACCTTTTTCTTTAAATATATGCAGCGCCTCTTCTATGATAGGTAGAAGAGGCTTTTGTTTTAAAGGATATAGGCTCACCTGAGCAGTCAATTCCCCGAAATTATCTTTTGCTTTTTCACCAAGGCCGAGCAAAACCTCAAGCTCATCAAATTTCTGATTGATCCTCTCAGATGCCGAACTCTCCCTGCAAAGTACCCTTGTTTCTGAAATCAGCTTTTCTATCTGATCAAGAACGGTTTTATTTGAATTTATCTCACGCATCGTAACACCTCTGGTAATTCCAGGTTATTTATCAAAAACAACCATACTATGCGGTCAAAATACGTCCTTATCCAAGTTGCGTAACCGGAATGCGGTTATTCCTTCCGAAAATTCCAAATCTCACCGTTTTTTTCGCCAGAAATTTCTTTGAACGACTTGTTCCAGTGTCTAATACTTGGCTGCCCATGGAAAACAATTATTTGGCTGAATCAGTGGAATAGATCTCCCACATTCGCGCCAATTCATCATCTTCGCATTTTATTTCTGTGTGATGTGTGGTCCGTCCCTTGTCGTTGATCCTAACGCCATTCCCATCGTGTACCAAACCAATATCTGTATAAAAAATACCTTTTGCTTCCAATTCGGATAAAGCAGATTCCACATTTTCAGCAGGAACTGTCGCCGCCAGGGTTCCGGACGATATCATCCTTAATGGATCAAACTTGAATGCTTCCGAAAATCGCTTTACCACAGGGAGCAATGGAATTTGGTCTGCTTCAACGTGAATTGCCACTTCGGAAAGTTTGGCGATCTCCAACAGTGTTTCCAGCAAGCCGCCTCTAGATACATCATGCATTGATGTTGCCCCATGCTTTGCCAGTATAAGTGCTTCGGGTATGATGCTTACTCCTTTCATCAGCCCTTTAGCATCTTCCATTTCCCGGCTATTGACTCCGGCTTTTTTGGCAACTTTAGAAAAATCATTTGCCAGGATTGCTGTTCCCTCCAGCGCGATCCCTTTGGTGATAATTACATGATCACCCGGCCTCGCCCCTCTGGTGCAGACCGGTTTCTGATCTTCGAGCACACCCAGAGCCGTAACGGCTACCAAAGGCCTGGACAAATTATCCGAATACCCGGTGTGGCCACCAATGATTGTTACGTTAATTTCCTCGGCAGCACGACTGGCATCCTTCATGATTTCTTTCAATAACTCTTCATCTTCCTTGTGTGGTACCAGGACCAACAATTGTATCCAACGCGGTCGAGTGCCGCTCGTAGCGATATCATTGCAGGCTACATGAACTGCCAACCACCCGATCTCATTAACCGCCCCTACGATCGGATCTACATGTGACACTAACACGCGTTCACCAATCCGTGTTAAAGCGACATCTTCCCCAAAAACGGATCCCAGAACCACATCTGGGTCTTCATTCTTAACAAATGGTTGCACACATCTTTCCAGTACATTCAATGAAAATTTCGACATTCGATCACCTGCGTAATATGTTTTTTTTATCTTATTCCAGTTTATTCATTTTGGGGGAAAATGGATGGTGATGCGCTCCAGAATCTAACACCATAACGATTCACTATTTGAGCTTTTCCACTCTTCTCCAATTCACGTAACGTTTCCAATACATCCTTTTCTGAGAAACGGGATAGAGTCTCAATCAAATCAGTTTCATGCATGGGATGTCGCGTGATTATCCCGACTATTGAATCCACCAAATTCTCATTACCACCGAGGTCAAATAATCCTTTTGCGGGTGGAATGACCTTCGCAATCTTTCCCAGAATAGCTCTTGATCGCAATAATCCTTCTTCATCAGCAGGCCTTACCCAGGTTTCAGCCGGAGGTCTATCGGGTTGTAAAATGTGGACTTCATCGGGTTTTATTTCAGCCAAAAGTGCGGCCAATTCCGTTAATGCGGCTTCTGTATCATTCACCCCGCCGACCAGCATCACTTCCACCCACAGTTTACCGCGATACATTCGCCGAAAAGATTTCAGCCCTTCAACCTGTCGTTGAAATGTAAATTCAGGGTGTGGACGGTTGATTTTCTTGTAAAGCTCTTCATTGCCGGCATCTAATGTTGGCAATACCGCGTCCGCTTCCAATAATTCCTTTCGCATTTCTGGCCGGTACAACAGTGAGCCATTGGTAATAACAGCAACCGGCAATGGTGTCATCAACTTCACCTCATGGATCATCTTTCCGATTTCATCATGAAGCGTAGTCTCACCGGATCCAACAAATGTAACCCAGTCTATTTCTCCGGGTTTGTGCGAGGACAGAGCTTCTTTTACTTCTGCCAGTATTTCATCGGATGGAAAGTAAGTCTTCCGAATATTGGTCATCGGGTTGCTGCGTCCCAGCTGGCAGTAAACGCAATTCCAATTACATGTTTTCAATGGTACCGGGTCAATCCCCAGGGATTGCCCCAGTCGTCTGGAGGGAACAGGACCAAATACATGGTTCATCTTTAACCTATTCCTTTCTCTGACCGAACAGTTTTGTCCCAATTCGGACGATATTCGCCCCTTCTTCTATGGCAATTTGGTAGCTGTTGCTCATACCCATTGACAGGTACTCCATCTCGACATTGGGTATATGACTTGAACTAATTCTTTCAAAGACTCTTCTGGTTATCTGGAAATACGGGCGGCTATCTTCCGGGTCACCAAACCTTGGCCCCATTGTCATCAATCCTTTGACCTGAATGAAGCGGAGTTTGCCAACCAACTCAACCAGCTCGTCGATATTCTCCAGCGGGACACCGGTTTTGTTTGCCTCTTTTCCACTATTGATTTCCAGTAAAACCGGGAGCTTCATTTGTTTCTCTTCACAATATCGATCCAGCCGTTGTGCAAGTTCCCAGGAATCCAGAGTCTCAATCATATTAAAGTGATCTACCGCGATCTTTACTTTGTTCCGCTGCAGATGGCCGATCATGTGCCAGGTTGCACGGTTTCCAATTGCTTGAATGATTGGGAGTGATTCCTGAATATAGTTGTAACCGATATGGGTCACCCCGGCTTCAATGACAGCTTTCACCTCTTCCAGAGTTCTGGTTTTTGCCGCAGCCAATAAGATCACATTCGAGGGAATCTCACGCTTTATTGCTTCCACCGCTTCAATAATTTCATTATCCATGTACACACCTTTTTATCCTTTTGACATCACAATCAAAACTGCTATCAATATTCCAGCCGCCAGAGATAAAAGCGTGTTCGATTTTCTTTCCTTCTCTACCGCTGGCAGCAAATGAGTAGCTCCAACATAGACAAGCGCGCCAGATGAAACAGCCAGAAGAATGCCCAAGGTTGACTCGTCAATTCTACTGATTAAAGGATACGAAACTAGAGTGCCCAAAGGAGTGGAAATTGCCGCAGCCAAAAAAGCCCATATGGCTGCTTTTTTTCGCGAAATCCCCGACTTATCCAGTAACAAAAAGGTGACGATCCCTTCCGGAAACTCATGCATGACCATTCCAATGGCTGTTACAACTCCAGTGAAAACACTGACATTAAACGTTACTGAATAGATCACCCCATCTATAAATGAATGGAGACCTATGCCTATCATCGGTATTACTCCGATAGTCAGAGTTTTACAATCGTAACTGTGGCAAACATACATGGTCAAGAACCGGTTGATCAACTGCATCCCCATAAAACCAATCAGAATATAAACCGGCGCTTGTTCATGCATTCCAATAGATTTGGGGATAATGTGTAAAAATGAAACTGATATCAACACACCGGCAGCAAAACATATAAAGTAAACGATATTCTTTTTTCCCCATTTTTCATACCGGTTTATAACAAAAATACCTATTGTGGTTACTAAACATGCCAGAAAACTGGCAAGAACTACGGCGCTGAAAGTATTTAAAAACATTTTGCCTCCTGAAAATCCGTCCTCTTACAGACTGACCTGACCGGTCTCCTCTTACATCGTTTCTACTGGTTTCTTGAGAAAACTCCTCTTCCATTCCCAATAACATGATGCCCAGTGATTAGTTATCAATATCAGGAAAAAAGTCTGTTATTGTTCACAACAACAGTAAAACCATATTCCTGCTCATCGCAAACCATCTCCTCAGGCTGACCAATCTTCTGACACGTACACGCCAAATTCTCACCTGGCAGGAACCTGTGGAACGCGCTTAACTCAATATCTTTTTTCGTAAAGCAGGAGAGGTTTCTGGCTATTAAAAAACCACATAGGACGACCTATCCTACATAGCTTTTTTTAGGCGCCATAAACTCCTTTCTAATTGGCCGATACTTTACTCTGCTGTTTGTCAGGTAGACCTTTCACCTTTTTTTCAAACGCATTAATCATCGTGACGCTTTCATCAATAACCACATCTTCGATTTTCCCTGAATCACACAACTCGGCAACAAATGGGTCAAGTGGAATCTGTGCCAGTAACGGCGCTTTCGCAATCTTCGCGACTGATTCGCCGTGGCATGGACCAAAAACCAAATGCTTCTTTCCAGTGTCAGGACATCGGAAATAAGCCATGTTTTCAACCACACCTACAACCGGTACTCCAACCGTCTGCGCCATATGTACCGCTTTGCTTACAATCATTGCTGAAAGACCCTGTGGTGTAGTGACCATAATCACACCCTTGACTGGCAGAGACTGCATGATCGTCAAAGCGGCATCCGAGGTTCCCGGCGGCAAATCGACCAGTAGATAATCCAAATCTCCCCACATGACATCTTCCCATAATTGCTTGATCGCCTTACTGATCAATGGGCCTCTCCAAATAACGGGCTGGTCTTCGCTTTTAAGAAGCAAATTCATCGACATTACTTTTATACCGAGGCGGCTTTGAAGTGGAATCATTCCATCATCGCTGGCATCAACAGGTCCATGTAATCCAAATAACATTGGAATACTTGGCCCTGTGATATCCGCGTCCAGCACTCCTACCCGGTTTCCACGTTGAGCCAAACCGGCAGCCAGGATTCCCGTAACGGATGATTTCCCGACTCCGCCCTTGCCGCTCATGATTGCGATCACAGACTTGATCTGATTACGCACAGTCTGTGTTTCATCCAGACCTTCAGGTTTCTGCATTTTTTCTTTGGGAATTTCTGTATTCATTCGCGTCACCCAGTCCAATTATTCCCGGATCATTTGTGTGCCGCAATTTGGGTATTTCAAATCAACGCACCTCTCACCAACTTCATGTGCTTTTTTATATCCGCATTTTGGACACACACATTGTCCATCAGGGCCTGAACCAGGCTTATTTCCCCCTCCTCTACCATAACCCGAACCCTTATTTCCGAATTTACCTCTTCCATCGCCATAATTACGATTGAACATCTTTCCTCCTTACTGACTATTCATCACATGCCAGGAAACACAATCTTCATTGGCATTGGAAGCCATCATAAGGCTTTGAACTCGCAACCTCCGCGGACATAAAATCAGTCAAGTTGCCGCCATTATCCCAACTGGCAATTTGTTCCTTTAGCGAAACTTGTTACCACCTTTTCGTAGCCTTCTATGTCTTCCAAGCATCTTCCCACCAAATCCGGAAGGGGTTCCCGGCATTCCAATTTGCTGGTTCGATAGTGCCGTTATTCCTTCCTTTAATATAGAGGTCAGGAAATCCGCAATTCGCGGAATTACAGGTTGTTCCTGAACGGGGATAGGATTGATCTGTTGACTGGCAGACTGTGAAGCTAAAGCTCCGGTGTTTTCAAAATAGATAACATCGCTTTCCTTCTCATTTTCGATACGTACCAGCGCGTTCGTATTCGACACGTACAGAGCACCGGTCGGACAAACTCTGACACACGCCTGACATTGAGAACATCTCGTCTGATCAACAAACGCTTTACCATTTTTCATAAGGATCGCATGGTTCGGACACGCCCTTACGCAAATTCCACAACCCCTACACAAATCCTGATCAACAAAAATAGCCATTTGGGATCTCAACTTCCTGATCTAATTTTTCTCACAGCAGCCCTTCAGATGCTGGCTTACAGAACGATCACCATGATCTGATGGGCTGATCACCAAAATGCAATGAGAAACGTGATTGCCACGGTTTTCCCAACGATGCGGTATAGAAGCTTGAAAGATCAGACTATCACGTGGTTCAAGATGATACTCATCCTGCCCGACACAATAAACGATATTCCCCTCCAGACAATAAATAAATTCCTGTCCGGTATGAACGATCGCCTCCAATCCACTGTTTGAATGAGGCTTTACCGTCATCAGGAGAGGTGTTGCTTCACCTAAAGCCAACCCGCCGCCCAGATCTTCAAGTTCGCCGATCGGCAACGTTGTTCGTGACCGCTGACCCGGTTTTTGGAAAACAACATCTTTGCATACACACGGGGTTTCAAAGAAAATGGTTATGGGCACCTGTAATGCCGTTGCAATCTGTTGAAGTGTGTTGATATTGGGAGACGTCTTTCCGCTCTCAATCAAACGGAGAGTATTGAAGTTCAACCCGCTAATTCCCGCCAGGGCGCGTATGGACAAACCCTGCGCCATACGCAACTCCTGTAATCGTCTGCCGACACTGATCTCGGTAGAAGCAGAATTCTCCGCGGATGATTGCATTACTTCCATCAATCTTTCGCGCCAGTAACTATTCCTTCGAATCCATTGGAAATAAGATTGTTCTTGCTTAACAGCCATGATCCAGAAATCCTTTTTGTACTAATATTATAGTACATATTTATATATTTGTACCATTTCTTTTTATAATAAAGTTTTCACTCACAAATAATCCACATTCTGCCTCCATTTATAAATCCAGGTTCCGTTATCCCGATTTTTTAAGTACAGCGTCTTTAAAAAATCGAGCCTTTCATAGAAATCGCGGTTCCGTTTGAAAATCAAACCGAACCAATCTGTTTTTCCAATTATTGGTGTTTCCATAAATCGTTCTATAAATACCCTTTTTAGGAAACAACCCAAATAATCTATGTAAATAAATAGATGTGTACCCAAAACAGGTTTTAATAAAAAAATTGTTATTTGACATCCAAAACGTTTTGGTTTATATTTATTAAACTACCTTACAACCCGTTCATTGTCACTTTTTTTGCTTTTTAAATACGTATCAGGTTATCGGGGCTGAGGGTAATTCCTGTATCTTCTCATCGTTTTGTAATTTCCCCTCATATTAATAATTCCCTGTTCCCCAGACCAGGCCTTTTGATATTCACAAGACTAATAGGAGGAGTTGTATGAAGAACTATCGAAGTATTCTATTCCTTTCGCTTTTACTGATCAGTATGAGCTTAATGACTGCCTGTCAACCCAAACAGGCAGATGTTCCAGCCCAGAAAGAAGCGACAAAAGAAGTGCAGCAACCCGCATCAGATGCCGAAGCACCTAAAACAAAAACCATTGTGGTTGCGATGGCAGCCGCACCTATCACCTTGGATCCCGCCGACCACCGTAGCCGCGAATCTGAAACAGTGATACGAAATATGTTTGATGGTCTTGTTACCCGTGACACGCGGTCAGGGGTCCATATGCAACTGGCCAAATCGATGGATTGGATAGACGATACGACGCTGGAAATTCAACTACGCGATGATGTGAAATTCCATGATGGCAGTCAGATGACAGCTGATGATGTTGTGTTTACCTTTGATCGTGTGATCAAAGAGAATCAGATTGAGTACCCGGAGGTGCATTCCTCACCCCGTAAAGGGTTGATCGCTCCATTGGAATCGATCGAAAAGACCGGTGAATATACAGTTGTTATGCACTTCAGCACACCCTACCCGCCCGCGTTCCAGATGCTGGTACACCAGCAGATTGTTCCAAAATCGTATATTGAAAAAGTTGGCACAAAAGGATTTGTCGAACAGCCAATTGGTACAGGACCTTTCAAGTTCGTTTCAGCCAGCGATGGATTGGACGAGATCGTTATGGAGACGTTCACCGATTATTATGGCGGCTCTCCAGATTTGGCTCCTGTCGGACCGGCATGTGTGGATAAAGTGATCTTCCGGGTTATTCCGGAAGCGTCCACACGCGTTGCCGCCTTACTGGCAAACGAAGTTCAGATCATTGAGACCATCCCAAGTGATCTCGTTAGTCGACTGAATGAAGATAACAGTGTTGCCGTTAAAACCGCTCCGGGGACCCAGCCCAAATGGATTGAACTAAATGTAAACAAACCACCCTTTGATGATGTGAGGGTACGGCAGGCGTTGAATCATGCATTGGACAAAAATCTCATTATTCAGGAAATCTATGGCGGTAGAGCAATAGCCCTTCCCGGACCGCTTTCACCGTACAACAACTTTGTCAACAAAACGCTTCAGCCCTATCCTTATGATCTGGAAATGGCCAAAAACCTTTTGGAAGAAGCCGGTTGGATTGACACAAATGATGACGGAATTGTGGACAAAGATGGTCAGCCACTGTCCTTCACAATCGACACACTGGAAGAACACCGCAATCTGGCTGAGGCTGTCGCCAATCTCTTCCAGGAAGCCGGTATTGATGCCAATGTGCGGTTCTGGGAGTTCAGCGTTGTCAAACCAATGCTCATAGCCGGCGAACGTCAGGCCTACCTGGATGATTGGGGAGATTCCGCGTTTGACCCCGTAGGACACTTCGAAGCCAAATGGCATGGATATCTTGAGGGTCAGAGCTACGGACGCGGCAATTTCTCCGGTTACAACAATGAAAGGGTCAACGAGCTGGTCATAATGGGAGAGAAAACCGTTGATACAGCAGAGCGGCAGAAGATCTATGATGAAGCGCAACAGCTGGTCTACGATGAAGCTCCCGCGGTATTCCTGATCCTTCCTGAAGAAATCCAGGCCTCTTCCATGAACATCATGAATTGGGAACCGGCATCGGATGGAAGGCTTAATATGCATGATGTTTGTCTTACCCCGTAATTTTCACAACAAGAAAAAGCAAAACCAATAAAAGTGGGAAGCGATTTTACGTTAAGTGATCTTGCTTCCCACAAAAGAAAAAATGGATTAGATAGTTATGCGATTAATGAAGGTTCTGGAACGTATCCTGATTATGATACCGATCGTGATCGGCGTTGCCGTTATTGTCTTTCTTTTTATGCGGTTAATGCCGGGCGATCCTGTCGATATCATGATGGGACAGGGCGGAGCAGTGTCCGCAGGAGAGATGGAAAAACTTCGGGAAGAATTCAACCTGGACAAACCCCTGTATATTCAACTGGGAATATTCCTGGAAGATTTATTCAAAGGCGATCTGGGCAATTCATATGTGCAAAAGAGACCCGTAGTTGAGATCATCGGGACAAGACTTCCAGCCACATTTGAGTTAGCGCTGGGCGGATTGATCGTTAGTCTGGTTGTTGCCTTCCCGATAGGCATCCTTTGCGCGGTTAAGAAAAATACCTGGTTAGACCGACTTTCCATGAGCGGCGCGTTTCTCGGCATCTCCATGCCGGGATTCTGGCTTGGGATCGTTCTGCTATTGCTCTTTTCCGTTAAGTTCCAATGGCTGCCGGTTCAAGGACGAATTGCCCACTCGCTATCGCTTGAGGAAATAACCGGATTCTATGTTCTTGACAGCCTGCTAACCGGTAATTATGAAGCCCTGGCCAGTTCCCTTCGTCATCTCGTCCTCCCTTCTATTACACTGGGCGCTCCGATGGCAGCCGTGGTTGCACGTGTGCTCCGTTCAAGTATGCTCGAAACCCTTCAAGCCGATTATGCGACGCTGGCCAGAGCAAAAGGTGCGTCAGAAAATTTGGTAGTGCTAAAACACGCGTTACGTAATGCGTTAATCCCCACCATAACTGTTGTAGGCCTGCAAATTGGCGTCCTCCTGGGGGGAAACATGATCATTGAAACTGTATTTGGCTGGCCTGGACTGGGGCGTACTGTAGTCTCTGCTATCTTTGAACGAGATTTTCCCTTGGTCCAGGGTGCGGTAATGATCTACGCGTTTATTTATGTGGTTACCAACCTGATCGTTGATATTGTTTACACGTATCTCGACCCAAAAATTCAGTTATAGAGGAGAGAAATTTGGGTTTGAATGAATTCAACCTGACAGATAATAGTGGTTTCTTCTATGGACTACGGATCACAATAAACCAGTGGGTCAAGAACCTTTCCGGATTGTTTTCCGAGTTAAAAAAACATCCTTTGGCCCTTCTCGGTGGGATTATTTTGATCCTGTATGTTGTTCTGGCTTTGTCAGCCCCACTGATTGCAGATATTGACCCTAACAAGGGAAACTTAAGGAACCGTCTCATCCCACCTGTGTGGCAGGAAGGTGGAAGGTGGGAATTTCCACTGGGAACAGACGCACAAGGCCGGGATATGGCTGTTCGCATTTTGTATGGTAGTCGGGTTTCACTTGCCATCGGTTTCATCTCTGTTGGTATTTCCGCTTTGATCGGTACCATTCTGGGATCCTTATCCGGTTATTATCGTGGCTGGTTCGATAACCTTATATCCCGTTTCGCAGATCTTCTTCTGGCATTTCCATATTTAATATTCGCCATCGGCATGATGGCTTTTCTGGGACCGGGTTTTATTAACCTGATCGTAGCTCTTACATTTAAAAGTTGGGTCGAATTTTTCCGACTCGTTCGCGGCGCCATGATGGCAGAAAAGAATCAGGAATACGTCGAAGCCGCAAAATCTAGCGGACAAGGATCATTGGCTATTATCGCGCAGGAGATTTTTCCTAATATTTTCCATTCTGTTTTTGTTCTTGCCACACTACGAATGGGCTTCTTGATCATTATGGAAGCCAGTTTAAGTTTTCTCGGGTTGGGATTACCGGCTAAGATCCCTGCATGGGGATCGATGGTCGCCGCCGGACGCGACCATCTACTGGTCGCCTGGTGGATTTCCACACTTCCCGGAGTGGCAATCCTTATTCTCGTTCTGGCTATCAACCTCTTCGGTGAAGGCTTGCGGGATATCCTTGACCCCAAATTAAAGGTGGAATGATGAAACCCCCACTGTTGCAGGCAAGAAATTTGACCACTGAATACCCTACGGGAAGGGGCATTGTGAGGGCTGTTAATGCGGTTAATCTGATCATGGAAGAGGGAAAAATTCTTGGCCTGGTAGGGGAATCCGGTTGCGGCAAGAGCACTGTACTTCTTTCGATCCTTGGTCTGATCCGGCAACCGGGCAAGGTGGTTGAAGGAGAAATACTATTTAATGGTCGCAATATGCGGGAAATGAACAACCAGGAATTAAGGGCTATCAGAGGAAAAGAAATAGCCATGATATTTCAGGACCCGTTATCGACCATGAATCCGGTATTTCCTGTTAGCGACCAGATTCAGGAGACCCTACGGCTGCATCATATTATGGAAGGCAGCCAGCTTCCCTGGCCGTTCAATCGAAATGCCAGCCGGAAAGAACGCGAACGTGTGCTTCAGGTTATGTCAGAAGTCGGTATCCCATCACCAGAATTGCGCTTTGGTGCTTATCCGCATCAGTTTTCCGGCGGTATGCAACAGCGTGCGTTGATTGCCATTGCACTCTCCTGTAACCCGGCCCTTTTGTTGGCTGATGAACCGACTACGGCACTGGATGTTACCATCCAGGCCCAGATACTTGATTTGATGAAGCAGATCAACAAATCGCATAACACAGCCATTATTATGGTTACCCATGATCTGGGAGTGGCTTCAGAATTTTGTGAATCAATTGCCGTCATGTACGCCGGACGTATCGTTGAGCGCGGTAGCGTGGACCAGGTCATCAATAACCCGCAACACCCCTATACGCAGGGTTTACTGGAATGCCGTCCTCGAATTACTTTCCCTAAAGGAAAAATTGCCCCCATCCCGGGCAGAGTACCGGATCTGGCCAACCTGCCAGATGGGTGTTCTTTTGCTCCCCGTTGCCCGTTTGCGAAAGAAATCTGTTTGGAAGGACCAATACCTCAGATAGAGGTAGAGCCCGGACATTTATGCCGCTGTTTGATTCATTACAATTTTGAACGAGAGATCGATTGGACATGGGCAGACAGGATTGAATTAGAAATTCACACATCAGATATGAAGGAAAATGATGCCAAGTCTAAAACAAGCGCAAAATAATACACCAATGCTTGAAGTTCAAGGATTGGTCAAACATTTCTCAATCCCGCGCAGTCCATTGGCTCGCCTACTTTCCAGAGAGCCAGCTCCCAGGGTCCATGCGGTTGATGGTGTCAATCTTTCCATATGGCGGGGGGAGACAATCGGTCTGGTTGGAGAGAGTGGGAGTGGAAAAACCACGCTAGGCAGGGTGCTTGCGCGCCTGTATGAGCCTACAGCCGGAAAGGTTTTCTTTGAAGGAACTCCCCTACAGCAGGAAAAGGTAACCATCACATCAGACAGGGATGGGAATCCATGCGCGCCTGTGCAAGTGCCTTACTACCGGGTTATCCAGGTCATATTTCAAAACCCGTACTCATCTCTCAATCCCCGTAAAACTGTGCGAGATATCCTTACAACATCGCTTAAACACCGGGGCATTCACAACATTCGCCAGAGAGAAGAAGAAATTGGCCAACTACTGGATCGGGTAGGTTTAAGTCCGCGGCACGCCAATTCCTATCCGCATCAGTTCTCCGGTGGGCAACGTCAACGAATATCAATCGCCCGCGCGTTGGCAATGTACCCGCGAATAGTCGTCGCCGACGAACCGGTTTCGTCGTTGGATGTGTCGGTCCAGGCCCAGGTGATTAACCTACTGCAGGAACTTCAACAAAATCTCAAATTGACTTATCTTTTCATCGCACACGACTTAAGCGTTGTGTATTACATCAGCACAAGGGTTGCTGTTATGTATCTGGGAAAGATAGTTGAAACCGGCCCGACCAATGAGCTGTATCAAAACCCATTACATCCCTACACACAAGCGCTTCTGGCAGCAATCCCGCGCGTCAAAAAGGAATTCAGAAAAGAAAGAATATTATTAAAAGGCGACATTCCATCACCACTTAATCCACCTCATGGTTGCCCATTTCATACCCGGTGTTTTTCCAAAATTGGTGAAATTTGTGAGACACAAATGCCTCCCTCTTTTCAGGTTGGAAACCAGCATGTAGCATGTTGGAAATACTCAAAATAGTGGTCCACCGACCCTCAATTCCAAACTGACCACCCAGTTCTATTTCAGTGAGAAAATTATTCATCGCTATTCTCACCAATAAATAATTATTCCATTTAAATATGTCCGACACCACTCAGACAGATCAGGGTTATTAGTTATAGTATCTGAGATAACCAAGGAATAAAGAATTGCCAAAAAGAATTCCTAAGTACCTATCCCCCAATTCTTCAAAAACTCTGGCATAATACCCTCTGAAAAACGTGACCCAGATTGTGACTTTGGAAGGTGTAGCTATTTCTGATTTTTAATATACTTCCAACAATGAATAGGCAGGGATACGCTTCTTATCAGCACTACATCCCCCATTAAATAAAAATGTTCAACAAATATGGTTCTTTAGCACGGATCATTACAACCATAACCAGAATTGTTGCGATATAAATATCTTTCAGGAGTTCACCCCATGTCGGATTATGTCATTACCTGCTGTTCAACCGTAGATCTACCCCTTGAGTACATGCAAAAACGAAACATACCCTTTGTGTGCTTTCATTTCACCATGAATGGTAAGGAATATCCCGACGATCTGGGGCAATCAATATCTTTCGAAAAGTTCTATTCAGAAATCGCAGCCGGTGCTTTACCGACAACATCACAGGTAAATGTGAACCAGTTTATTGCCTTCTTTGAACCATTACTGTCTGATGGAAAAGACTTACTGCATATATCGCTCTCCTCCGGATTGTCCGGTTCGTATAATTCTGCTGTTCTAGCCCGCGAACAACTGCTAAAAAAATACCCTGACCGCACAATTCACATCGTTGATTCATTGGCCGCTTCTTCCGGTTATGGCTTTCTTATTGACGCGGCATTGGATATGAAAGATGCCGGGGCATCCCTGAACGAAGTTCATAACTGGGTTGAAGAAAACAAATTAAAGATCCATCACTGGTTCTTCTCGACTGATTTAACCCACTACAAACGCGGTGGAAGGATATCTGCCGCATCTGCAGTTGTCGGTGGATTGCTTAACATTTGTCCGCTTATGAATATGGATAACCATGGAAAACTGATCCCCCGCGAGAAAATCCGTGGGAAAAAGCAGGTCGTCCGTCAAATCGTTCAAAAGATGGAAGAGAACGCCCAAAACGGATTGAATTACGCGGGAAAATGTTTTATTTCAAATTCCGCCTGTTACGATGACGCCCGCATGGTTGCTGACCTCATTGAAGGGAAATTCCCACACCTGGATGGTAAGGTCATGATCAATAGTGTGGGCACCGTGATCGGCTCTCATACAGGCCCCGGGACTGTTGCGCTGTTCTTCTTCGGGAATGAACGGGTGAGTTGATACATCATCGCTGAAACGCCTTTCTAAAGGCAAGACCGGCTACCAAATTTTTACGGTTATCCCTCTGCCTGCGGCCAATCGAATATCAGGTACTTTGTGTATCCATGTTTTTCCACACCGTAAACGCGTCCAAATGATGGCTCCTGGCAGCCGGGTTCGTCCATCACTTTTACGGTATTCTCATTGACTCCGAGTGGAACAAAGGTACGTTGACCATCTCGGCAAACCCAGGCTTCCAATAGATAAGCCTCCTGCTCCGAGCTGTCACCTGGTTTCAACACCAAAGGAGACCAACTTACCGTTACCTCAGGTCCATTTCGTTCCGCCTTCGCGAAACTCAACCCGGGATAATACGGCGACCAGGGCAGTTTGATATCCATGGGATCAACGGGTTGCACGTTTTTTATGTTCCCCTGAATATCCATAAACTCCATCTTCAACCAGCAGGGATTATCCCCTCCAATCGCTTGCACCTGGATATATCCCGTGTCCGGCATGAACCCGATAATATCCAACCGGCTTTCCTTTAATAAACCATACTTATATAAATAGGCCGCAGACGGGCCGTAATAACAATTCACACGCTCCTGGTTTACCGTTCCCCGTAAAACGATATAGGTTGGTTCCGGGGTATTGGTGAATGTGGCCGTAATGGTTGGGAGCACAGTCGCTGTATTCGTTCGTGTAGATGTAGGTGTTGCTGTTGGCAATGGGCTTGGCGTATTTGTAATGGTCAGGGATGGTTTTGGTGTTGCGGTCTCTCTGATCTCAGCGATTGTCGCCGTCATTGTGGGAACCGGATCAGATATGGCAGGAGCACAGGCGCCCGAAGAAAACAAAATAACAGCAAAAAGAGTAATTCTTAAAGTCTGTCGAAAGATCATGCGATCATTCTAGCATACACAGATAGTGACGCGAATCACATGCTCTCAATTCCAGAAAACAATTTACCAGGAATTTATACGCTGTGGTCAGGTTGATTAACTATAATGAACAGGAGCTTGTTGTCGTGCTGACCATCAATATCCAAGGGGAATAGTCAATCTACGCAAAAGGGACAACCATGAAAACTTCGTATCATTTGGCATTGGTCTTATCGTCGAGACAATTGTCCAAGGAGCTCATTATTTATCCGTAACGAACCCGGGAGCAATATGGGCTGATGAAAATCTTCAGGATGTTTTCTGGGGAATTAAGAATGGGGAAATAGAACCCATACTTGCCATGTTATGTGCCCCACGAATGGACGCGTGGTAATTCTGCAGAGATTGACCCATCCGTGTTGGGTGGTGATTTTAACAATACATGCCTTTATGATTTTCCGGTGATAACGAATGAGAATCTTGACAAATGGCTGGACAGGACGGATGAATTCCGGGTTGGTGATGGGACACAATGGAGTTACCACCTATGACCCCGGAAGAGATCAAAGAAAAATGGTTTGTACAGTAATTTATTCAGAAAAAGGTCTGCTAGCTCATTTCAGACTTACGGCTTCAGACAATCAGGACGCAGCGCGAAAGGCTGCGTCCCGATTGTCTGGTTTTCTATCACCAATAATCATCGGTATTAGTAATTCGTTACTCGAATTGATTCCCCATTGTGCTGATGAGATTCAATCGCGGTCTCAAGCACGGCTTGATTGATCAATCCCTCAGAAAATGAAAGCATGGAGGGTTTGTCCTCTGTGATATTTATGAGGAAATCATATATGGAAGCCATGTGCGCATTGACCATCATTCCCTGAGAAAACTTGCCATTAGGCCAGATCGCCTCCAACGGTCGATTATTGACAGACATGGATGAGCAAGTTTGTCCCTGAACCCATTGTCTGGATTTTTGATCGAAGAAACTGGCTGTTTCAGGTTTGGAGACATCAAAACGAAGAGCCCCTTTACTTCCATAAATTTCGAACTTGGTGTCTTCGCCTGTCCCTGCTGCCACACGCGAAACTTCCAAAGACCCGGTTGCGCCATTCACCATCTCCAGTTGACAAAGGCACCAATCATCAACATCAACATCAGCCATTTCAACACTGCCCGCTTTTACGGGACGACGGGGAATAAACGTCTGCATCTTCGCCTGTACGCGATTAACCTCCCCCAGCAGGTAACGGCATAAATCAACCATATGCGCTCCCAAATCCAGCCATACACCTCCCCCTGATTCTGAGAAGCGCAACCTCCAGCTTGTGGGTCGGGAAGGATCCAGATAGCTGGCGTGGTACATGTATCCCCTGAAATGAAGTGGATCGCCAATGGCGCCAGCAGCTATCAAGTTCTTCATTTGGACAATGGCTGGCAAGTAACGCAGTACGAAAGCGCTATGAGTTTTTACACCAGCTTTTTCCGCGGCCTTGGCCATTCGCTGTACTTCCGCGAGGTTTCGACCCAAGGGCTTTTCACAATAGATATGCTTACCCGCTTTACAGGCTTGTAAAACCTGTTCTTCGTGCAAGTAATTTGGTGAACAAACATCCACCACATTAATTGACTGGTTTAGGAAATCCTCCATTTTTGTCGTGACATATGGATCACCAAGACTGGAAATCAGCGCTTCATCGCCCCCCTGATGGGAGCGCAACAAAGCACGAATTCCACCTAATGCTTGTGGATTGGTAAAACACAAAGGTATACTGCGGTAAGCCTGGGCGTGAATCTTCCCTATATATCCCAGTCCAACAATCCCTATGCCGAATTCAGGTGCACTGCTCAACGATACACCCCTTTCACTAAAGGTTGTTGTAAACAATCTCTCCGCCAACAATTGTCAAACAAATATCACCGGCTTCATCCATAACTGTCAAATCAGCGCGTTTTCCAGCCGTCAGGCTTCCACGCTCATCCGCCATACCTATCATCCGGGCAGGATTCAAGGATGCCATTTTCACACTGGCATGGAATGGAATTTCCATTGCTTCCATAGCATTGCAAACGCACTTGTTAAGCCTGGCTGTACTACCCGCGAGTGTGCCATCCGGTAAAGTTGCTCTGCCTTTTTCAACCTTAACCGAGTAAGTCATCAGATTGTATTCACCATCCGGCAATCCGGCTCCCGCAATTGCGTCTGTGATCAACACAATGCGATCAACTCCCACACAACGTGACAGGATTTTCATGGCAGCGGGATGAACATGAATATTGTCAGCAATCAGTTCTGCTGTGGGCAGGTCTGAAGATAGGATTGCCCCAAAAACCCCTGGCGCACGATGATCAAACCCGCGCTGGGCATTAAAGGTATGTGTAATGTGGTTGAAAGCACCTTTTAGTGCTTTTTTCGCAGTTTCATAATCAGTATTGGTATGTCCCATCGCAACAACCACACCCGATTGCCGGAAAAGTGTGGCAACTTCATCGGCCAGGGGCAACTCTGGCGCCATGGTAATTTGTTTGATCCATCCTTTTCCTGCTTCAAGGTACCGTTTGGCTTCGTCCAAATTGGGTGAACGCAACCAGCTCGCTGTAAAAGCGCCCTTTTTCTCGGGGTTAATGAATGGACCTTCCAAATGAAAACCAATAGGTTGTGCCCCGATAATCCTCTCGTTTTCGAGGATTTTCACATATTCATTGATCATGGCAACCAGCCCATCCGGTTTTTCTGCAAATATTGAGGGGAGGAAAGCCGTGACTCCGGTTTCAACGATCATTTTCGAATAGTGCCGCAGGTCTTTCAGCAAATCGCCTGTGCCAAAATTTGACCCATACCCCCCATGAACATGAACATCGATCAATCCAGGCAATACTCGTTTACCGGTCAGTCTCAAACGTTTTGTATGCGGGGGTACATCAACAAAATCTTCCTGTAAACCTACCGATTTGATATTTCCACTTTCATCAATCAATAGAGCGCCATGTGGTATTGATTCGAAAGGTGTTACAAACTCTGCATCATATAATAAGGTGTTTGACATTTTTTCTCCTTTTTTAGATTTTCTGATAGAGAACTATCTCCAAAGTTGAAAGTTGGTTTGCTCAAATCATTAGCCTGGTATTCTCAGCTATAATGAAGAAAAATCAGCCTTGTACCGGGGTCTTAAAAAATCGATATGACATCCCAGAAAAAAAAGAACCAGGCCAAAGAACTCGCCAGAAAACTGTTTGATTACAGTTTGATACAGCTTCAATCGCTCTCTGATGATGAAAAGACTCGTCTTTTTCCTACCTGTCCAGATCTTAACCAGGCCGAATTTGATGACATTCTGCATCAGGTTATTGAAGCCAAAACCAGTCAACAAGAAAGAGTGGGATGGCAGATCATCCCGCACGATCTTGCTGTAATCCTGATAACCATACTTGCCTGGATATTGAATGATTTGCGCATTGCAATCATCGCTGGCGTGGCTGTGTTGGTACTGCTTGAAAACATTTTCCAGCACTATTTCAATTCCCATCTATATCGTCCTTTGAGCATACTGGTCTGGTTAACCTACCCGTCATATCTGGCTTTTGCGTACTATCTTTACCACATTCAACTTCCCTGGTACGGAATAGGTTTGGGCGTGTTCTGCCTCTGGGGAGGTGCCTTACTTCTGGGTTTTTTAAGTCGCATTCCTCTGCAGTTGCTAAAGCAGGTACGCCAAAAAACCGTTGATTAGAAATCCGAAGGATTACTGACAAACATCTGATGATTTCCTTCGGCCAAATCTTTCTGCCAGTTTTCATGTGGGGGGTTCTTCTTCCAAATTCGTACCAGGTCATCAAATGATTCGAAATGTTGCGCTTCGATTTTCTTCTCTAGACAGTATTCATAAAGTGGATTTTTTGCATAGATGCGCTCTGCTTCCCAGACCGCGTCCTGGTCTGAACTGCCGTTACCAATAAAAATAGTATGGTAGCCGGCTTGGTGGTACTTATTTATTATGTCGGGCTTGTATAACGCCCGCTTGGGATTGATCTCATTGAACCAGGGGAACTCAAACCGAAAACTCCCATCTGCTTCAAAGATGATTTGGTTGGCAAAAATATTCACATTCGATATCCCATAGCGCTGCAGAATATAGCGGATGTACCATTCAAAACCATCACTGATTATGGAGAACGCAAGACCCGCTTTTCGGCAATACGACAATATGTCATGAATTCCCTGATCAATGGTAATTTCATCCAATACAGATTCCAACTGGGCACGTTCGGAATGAATACAATTGAAAGTCTCAATAAACTCTTCCCGGGTGCCAATTTCTCCAATGTGCCACAGATCCGCAAAATGTGTGCCGCAGGATGCAAATCTTGAATAGATTGGTACTAAAGCGTCCTTATCTGTAATTGTCCCGTCAAAATCACAAAAAACAATAACTTTGTTCTTCAAAACACATCTCCCATGTTATTGGGGCAATGGTTACTTTTTCAACTGTTTTGCCCATTTTTGTAGAGATTCACGCGAGTTCACAAATTCCATCCAATCATTGTCATCTTTGGCATGATTGCGTAACACCTTTTGTGTTGCGGCTGGGAGTTCTTCTATCCAACAAATCCAGGAAGGTTTTATCCATCGAGGTGGTCTCAGGGATAGATACACGACCAAGATTGCCAGCACCACATACACCGCAATCAGCACATAATTATTAAAATATTGAGCCAACCTGCCTTCATAGGCATACAGCAAGAACAACAAACCCATGGGAATATATCCATAAGCGCCTCCACGTGTTTGCCAGTACCATTTCTTCCACCATCCCGTTCGGACAGAGATTCCCAGAGCAATAAAAACGATCCCTATGATTGAGATAATTAGTTGGGGGTTAAGATCCATGTGTCAATCCCTTCATCAATAGTTTTATGGATAAATCCTTAATGATTTCAGCCGCTCCTGTTTTGAATGGGCTCACCAGTGCTTCATACGTTCCAGCTCGTATCGATTCTTCATCCGGGAAGTAACCAAGATAATCATTCCCATAGCTGACAACGCTGGTTAAAGAGAATGGACTTCTCTTCTTAATATCCAACACTGTTTGAGTAAAGGGTTCACCTGGAATTGAGATAATGGCGAAATCTCCCAATTGAATAAATTGGATCTCACTTTCAACACTCTTTCTATCTCTGTAGCCATGTGACATTAACAATTGGACCTGGGCACCTTCCAGTTTTGTTTTCGCTATACGCAATTCGCTTGCTGGAGCATTGCTTTGCTGCAATTTCTCCCATGATTCCTGGATATTTTTTTGTTCGATTTCTGCCGTTTCCGTCGACGGGAATTCACGCAATGGTATTGTTACTGGCTCCACAAGACTCTGTATGCCGTCTATTGACAATGGTTCAGCCAGTTGCACAGCTCGGAGAACACTGCCCGCGAGAAGATAACCAAAACGCCTGACCTCATCAAACCCCTGCCCCCTTCTGGTAAAACGTGTGCTGATATCACCAGACGCGCCATTCGCAAATAGCCAGGTCATTCGGGGATAGATTCCTCTCAAAACCTGGCGGGCTGCACCCGGAAAATCTGCCGAAATGTAAAGATTGGACGGGCCAAGGACAGTGGGATGACAACCATAATTCGCCCAGACTGCCATCACGTCGCCCTGCAGATCCTCCACCACCATTACCATCACTTGACTATCCAGTGTTTTGTCAGGAGAATTTCGGTTTTTCCCAAGTTCATTTAATAAATCATAACCAACGCGCATTACCGCTGGTTTCAATGAAGTAAATGCCCAACTGGCGGCTCCAGTGATTTTTCGCACCAGAATATCTTCCAGACAGACATTCTTTTCCGTATTAAACAGGGGGTTATCCTGGAGTATTCCCGCCGGTCCCGAGTGGGTATGAGTACAAGTGACAAGGATATTGTTTCCCGGGATACGAGTCTCTGAGCTTATTGCCTCACGGATTTTCTTAACGACCGAAGCATTGATCAGCAAAAGGTCCAGGCTTATCAATACAACAGTTTGATCCCCTTGTTGAATGATCAAAACCGCCGCCATCAAGGGGTCGTGAATACCACGGCTGTTTTCTTTGCGGTCAATATACCCCTCCAGCTTTATGCCCACTGGAGGGGTGATCTCAACTTCTTGAGCTGCAGCAAGAACAGTTAGATTGGACATTGTCTTACCAAATTTTTACCCGGCCTTGATACTTCTTCATCAATGCGCGGTTAATTTCATCGGAACCGTCAAGGTTCCCACTGCGAAATAGCGGTGGATCTATTCCGCGTTGAACCAAATTCTCCACCGTCTGTACCATGATCATTTGCATGATGAACAACCCGCTCACCCCCGATGCAGCACCCACGGGTTGTCTGGCGCCTGGCAGGTTTAACAACGCGTCACCCCTGGGACATGCGTTATCAATTACCACATCAGCAAAATCAAAAAGCCTTTTTCCGCTGGAGTGCCGCGAATCTGTTCCACCGGAGTGCAGCAGGGATGTTATAGCTATCACCGGACAGCCTTTTTCACGAGCACCTCTTGCCATTTCAATTGGAGCAGCATTTCTTCCCGAGTTGGATATGATAATCAAACAATCTCGGGAAGAAATCCCGTAGTATTGCAGGATGACATCCGCCACACCTTCAACACGTTCCATAGTTTCACTTTTGTGCACCTGTTGGTGCCCCGTCAAACTGGGTTCCAGGATGGCATCAATTGGAACCAATCCACCGGCCCGATAGGTAACATCTTCAGCAATAATGTGTGAATGCCCCGTCCCAAAAGTGTAGATGATTCCATCAGATGCCACTGTATCGGCAAGGATCATTGATGCTTTTTGTATGGCATCGAGTTGTGTTGCTAAGACCGTATCCAGAACCTGTTTAATAGCTGAGGCATATTCCTGTGATGCATGCATCATAAAGGACCTTTAGTTCAACCATTCTGAAAAGTTTTTTTCAATATGTGGCCAGTATTCGTTATCAGGTTCATTGGGCATCATGCGGCATGTCATGGCAACTCCGTATTCATGAAGTTTTTTCAATGATTTAACACCTGATTCATTAAGGTAAACCGCGTTGGTAAGTTTTTTTGCGCCCCGCGTGAACGCCTGGTTGCCGAGGTTTAATGCCGTTATTTGCAATCCTCTCTCATATACGGCCAACGCATCTTCCGGATACTTCACGATCAGCAGAATCCGCTCTGCTTCTCCCTCAGGACTCTTACAATGCGCGATGCATTCGTCAATGGTCAATACGGACACATTGGAACCAACCGGAGCAACCGATTTCAACAAAGTAACCTGCAATGGGTCTTTGGCAACTGTATCATTGGCTACGATTATGCGGTTACATTTGAATGAGGCATTCCAGGCAACCAGGACTTGCCCATGTATCAGCCGGTAATCCATTCTCACATGTATGACAGTCATCCTCTTTTCTCCTTAATTTCAAAGATCAGGTATTGATCAGGGGAGGCTTATCAAAATGGAGGACTCCATTTTTTCCATTTTCGACCGCCATGTCGATAAGTGAAGCCAATGTTTCTCCTTCACGTTGCATGACCAATTCCAACATCATAGGCAAATTCATTCCGCAGATTACCTCAACGCCATCACCCAGCGTCATGGCCAGGCGTGCACTGGCATTAAATGGCGTTGCGCCAAATAGATCAGTAAAAAGTAAAACACCATCTCCCGTATTAACCCGATTGACAGATTCCTGAATAAGATCCATTAAACCTTCCGGGCTATCTTCTTCTTTCAAACCCAAAGCTTCCATTTGATCTGTCATACCGGTAATCATCTGAATTGCTTCAAGCATTCCTTCAGCCATACCACCATGAGACACTAACACAAATCCGACCAATGAAACCTCCAATAGCTCGCAAAATTACAGATCCAATAAATATGGAAGATGGCGGTATCGATCCACGATCTTCTTGTTGTATTCTTCTGATCCATCCAGGTTGGCACTCCGCAACACCGGTGGTTCATAACCTTTGTCAATCATGATTTGAATTGCTTCGACCATAACCGCGTTTAGAATTGCAGCGCCCATAACAGTTGAGAGCGCCCCCGATTTACCTACAAAATTCTCATACTCAATTGACGCGTCGCCCACCGGGCTGCAGGTGTCGAGCACAATATCACAAAAGTCATACAACATCTTTCCGCTTGAGTGGCGGGAACTGACCGATTTGGAATGTTGCATAGATGTAACAGCGATTAACTTACATCCCTTTTTCTTCGCCTCAATGGCAACTTCAATAGGCTCCGGGTTTCTACCCGAGTTTGATATCACAATAACCAGATCATCTTTTTTAAAAGGAACAGCTTCCACCAATATCGTGCCGAAACCTTCCAGCTTTTCTGCTTTTCCCCGCATGGGTTCGGGAATTTGTACAATGGGGTACAAACCGCCTGCACGTCCATGAATTTCCTGGGCTAATAAAATGGAATGACCGCTTCCAAAAGAATAGATAAGGTGGTCGTTGATCAACGTATCTGCCATTAACACGGCACTTTCTTTTATGGCAGCAGATTGGCTTTCTTTCATGACTTTCATTGTGGACAAAGCAATGTCGAGGTATTTTTCAAACATAATCAGCATCCTTTAAGTAATGGTTGAGTAACTAATCAAATTTTCGCTTAGATAAAGAAAGATGTTACTGACAATGACCCTGGCTATTACCAAGTGCTTTTTTATGGAAATATTTTCCACGAATTATGAATGGTAATAAGCGATTCACATTCTTTATCAGAATCTAAACCTCATTCATCTCAGGGTTGGAGGGCAGGGTAATGATTTTTTTTAATTACCCTGCCCTGACCCTCATTGCTTATGACTTTGCAGCGATCTAACCGAAAATTCCCAGGGCGCCGCCGAGGAAACCAACCACTACCAGAGCCAGGATAACTTTTACTGGAGACCAACCTTTTTTCAGTAACAAATAACATATATACGTTGCCAGAACTGGCAGCATATAGGGTAATATGGCATCCAATTGAGCCTGGATCGAGACAGAGGTTTGTGCAACTTCACCATTAATTGTTGTTTGCGCATTGTAGGCAATCGGAGTGGCAAGTCTAACAATCGAAGGAGCAAAACCACCAACAACGATCATTCCAACGAGTGTAGCCAGTTCGGTGATCTTTTCAATGGCACCACTACCAAAAGCCTGGATTAGATTTGATCCTTCTTTGTAGGCCCACATAAACTGCCAGTAACGAACGGCCAGGTATGGGAAGAATACCAGTACGGCAGCCAGAATAGGCCCCAGCACATTGCCTGAGAGAGCCATACTGGCGCCAATACTGAAGATGATACTGTTATATAACGCCCATACAACTGTGTCGCCAATACCAGCCAGAGGCCCCATCAAACCAACTTTCAATCCCTCGGTGGTTTCGTATGACGCACCCGCCTCTTCGAGGGCAATGTGTGCACCAATGATCAACGGGGCGCCAACAACAGGGTTGGTGTTGAAGAAGTTCAAATTGGTTAAGAAGGCTTCCTTGAAATCTTCCGGATCTGGATGAAGCTTCTTCAAGATGGGAAGAATGGCATAAGCATAACCAACCGATTGCATGCGCTCGTAATTCCAGCCACATTGGAATAGGAAAATATAGCGCCAGAAGGCTTTCATCAGATCAGCACGTGTAATTTTCTCAGCCATGACTTATGCCTCCTTTTTTCCATATTTCAAATATTGGAAGACCAGGGCAAAGGCAAGCCCGATCAATGCAATACCGACCAGAGGCACTTTCATGTACGCGAACAACGCGAAACCGATGAGCAAAAAGGCCGGATATTTTTCTACTGGCATAATTTTCAAGAGCATGGCAAAGCCCAATGCAGGCAATAAACCACCTGTTACAGCGATACCCTTATTGATCCAGGGATTGGCATTGAAGAAAGCCGTCAATGAATTGACCAAACCCTCGCCAAAAGCAACTGCCAGAAATACAGGTAAAGCGCGTGAAAGACCCCAGATCATGTGGCTGAAGACCGCCATCATGCTATCAAAAGCTTTATCATTTCCTTCTTCAGCATAACGGTCTGCACGGTGAACAAAAATGAAGTTCAAGAAGCGATTTAGAACATCAACCTGGGTTAACAATAGCGCAGCAGGAATCGCCAGTGCAATACCGGTCTCAAAATTCCCACCTTTCCCGAAGAAAGTACCCAAAATTGCGCCGACTGTGAAATCTGGGATGGTTGCGCCGCCGTATGTGTATACACCCAACGCCATCAGTTCCAGCGTGCCGCCTATGAGTAGCCCCGTTTGAACATCGCCGACTAGTAAACCTGTTACAAAGCCGGCAATTAATGGGCGAAATGCCAGGATGAATGTGGGTCCTAACATATCATAGACGCACAGGTAAGCCCAAATGGCCAGTATCAGTGCGGTTCCGAAATTACCCATTGCAAATAGCCTCCTTTTTTAGATTTGGAATTGAATGAGTGAGACACTTCTACTACGATTGAAGTTATTGGTTCCTATCGTTTCTCCTTTGTTAATTTATTTTTTGGAGCACTAATATAACGGAAGTGGACTAATTTCATCCATTTCCACCAGTAAGGAGCCATCATGGCTTCCTTTCTGCGATTTGGTTATTGTTTTATTTCAACGGGATTTTTTTCCAAATTTCCCATTCGCAGACGGATGCGATCACTACGGTAAAACGCTTCTACGAATTCGAATATTTCATTGGAACTGGTATAGGTATAGCGCCGGGTTACAAGAACAGGGAAATGATGCGGAACATTTAATAATCGGCTCATGTCTTCATTTGCTATGGCTGCTTCAATATCATGAGCGGCATGGCTTATATCTGCCTGATAAGAATGGCGCAAAACTTTATACAATGATTCTTTGTTCCAATCAAATCTTTCCAAACCCGGGAAACGTTTTGCGCTTAAGTGGGAATGCTCAATACCAATAGGCTTGTCATTCATCAAACGGATACGGGACAAAATGTAGATTTCTGTACCCTGTTCGATCTTTAGAATATCGGATATTTCTTGCGTGGCAGGTGTGATTTCAAGATTTAATAATTTGGAGGACGGGCAGAGATTCCACATACTGCATTCCTCGGTAAAGCCATAAAGCTTTTCCAGCGGTTTAACCAATTTTCGGTCAGGCGATATAAATGTCCCCTTACCCGTAACCGTATATAAAAAACCGCGCCTCTGTAATTCCTGGAACGCCTGGATAACCGTCATCCGGCTTATGCCCCATTTCTTGCTTAATACCCCGGCCGCTGGGATCTGATCATCCGCCAGCAATTCTCTGGTACGAATACCTTGCAGGATAAAGGTCTGAATTTGCCGATAAAGGGGTATGCGATTGTCTTTGACGAATCTATCCCAGTCCATAGCGTTCTAGTCCTATCTAGACTACCTAATCATAGTAACAAAAGAAAAACCGAAAGTCAATAGCCAAATCTCAAAGGACCATCATAATAACCGACAATACCCGGAGACTGCGGTAATAAAAATCCAAACAGGCTTGCAGATTTTTGCCGGAAACAACGAAAAACAAGAAATTGGATGAATAATTCGGTGAGAGAAACAAGCGCCAAATATGACCGGGCTTAAATTGAAGCACAGTCAAAGACACCGGAATGGATCAAAAAGAGGCCCAATAATGGGATTTTTCTAGAAGGTCGAGTTTTCCCGGACCGACCTTCACACCATGAGAATGGTGTCGATTACTTGGTCTCCGTCACTTTATGAATGGCTCGCGGTTGATCAGGATCAAATCCTTTAATGCAGGTCAGATGGTAGGCGAAAATCTGGCCAGGGATGATGGTAACCAGTGGGCTCAACCACTCAGGGATTCCTGATGGCAAGACCACCGGTGTTACAGCCATATCCAGGACTTCTTTTTGATCGGAAATGATCATTAATTCCCCATTCAAGTCGTCTTTGATCTGTTTCAATGTGTCCCGCATTGAACCATAAACCCTCCCCCCAACAGCCACGGATAATACAGGGAATCCGCCATGAACGATGGCTATCGGACCATGCATAAAGTCAGCTGAAGAATACGGTTCTGCACTGATATACGTCATCTCTTTAAGTTTTAAAGCCCATTCATAAGCCGTGGAATAATTAAAACCCCGACCCAGAACGACACATTTCTCCATATAGCGGTATCGCAGGGCCGAATCCCGCAGGTAATCTTCATTTTTTAATACTGACTCTGTCCATTGCGGTACTTTCTCTACTTCGTCCCAGGCAGATAATTTACCGGAAAGAGCGACGGATAGCATGGCCAGTACCATAAGTTCTGCTGTGTATGTTTTTGTGGCGGCGACACCAATTTCTGGTCCGGTCATCAATGGAAGAACCAGATCAGATTGTTTTGCCAGAGGGGAATCAGGGTCATTGGTGATGGCCAGGGTCAAACATTTCTGACGGCGCCCCTCAGCAATGACACTAACGATATCGGGTGACTGGCCGGATTGGGAAATCCCAATCACAAGCGCGTCCTGCAAATTTGGCGGTGTCTGATAATACGTAAACAACGAAGGCGTAGCGAGGGCAACCGGCAATCCATTTACACCACCCAGCAGATAATTGGCATACCGACCGGCATTATCCGATGTTCCTCTTGCCGCCAGGAAGGCAAAGCGAATATCCCTCTTTTTGATCTCTTTTGCCACTTGTTCAACGGCGGAACGTTGATTATCAAATAAATATCCCAGACATTGTGATTGTTCAAAAATCTCTGAATAAGTACCCATAGTGCCGCCTTTCATAGAATTTTCAATGATCTATTGACAGATAATGCAGTTTCTTGTATCATGTAACCGGTTACAGTAACCGGTTACATGATCAGTATATCACAACCCGAAATGAAAAAACAAAAATCTGCGACAATCCGAGATGTAGCCCGCCGCGCGGGTGTTTCTGTTGCCACTATCAGCCGCTTCCTCAATGCTTCCGCGCCCATTGCCCCTGAGACGGCTATGCGGGTAAAGCAGGCGATGGAAGAGCTCAAGTTCACACCACACCCTATCGCGCGCAATCTGGCAACCCGGCGGACCAACACGATCGGGCTGCTCATGCCCGATATCGGGCGCAGTTTCTACACACCCATGCTGCGCGGAATAGAGGCCATGGCAAGCACGGCGGGGTACGACCTTCTCATACATTCCACCAGCCCGATGAATTCCCCGCAATCCCGCCGACGGGCGTTAACCGAGCACAATACGGACGGTCTGCTAGTCTTTATTGATGCTATCGACTCCGATGAACTCCGGCATTTGAGAACAATCGGATTTCCGGTTGTTCTAATGAACAAAACACCACCGGATGGACTGGATTTCCCTATGGTCACTATCGAAAACCAGACTGGAACCAGCCGCATGATCGAACACCTGATCACCGTCCACAACCGGAAACGTATTGTTTTCCTGCAAGGACCGGTTGGCAATGAAGATTCCCGTGAACGCGAGCAGGGATACCGCCTTGCGTTGAGCAATCACCACATACCATTCGATCCGAATCTGGTGGCGCGCGGTTGCTTCGACACGCAACGGGCATTTGACGCCACGAGACAACTGTTGGAAAAGAACATGCCATTTGACGCCATATTTACCGGTGACGATGACAGCGCGGTCGGGGTGATGGACGCGTTAAGATCGGCTGGTCTTGATGTTCCGCGGGATGTCTCTGTCGTAGGATTTGACGATTCGGTCTTTGCCCGCCTGATCACCCCGTCGCTGACAACAGTCCAATCGCCCATCGAACAGGTTGGACGCGAAGCCGTAACACAGTTGCTGCACCTGATCCGCGGTGAGGCTTCACAAGCGCGCACCGTCCTTCCAGTCAAACTGGTGATACGCGAATCATGCGGCTGCCGTTGAGATCCAATTGAAAGTACAGGCATTATTATGAAAGTAACGGTTATCGGAGGCGGCTCAACCTACACCCCGGAGCTTGTCAAAGGATTTTTGGACCGCCTGGCATCTTTCCCTATCCGGGAATTGTGGTTGATGGATATTGACTCCGCCCGATTGGATACTGTGGGCGGTTTTGCCCGACGCATGGTGGCAAAAAGGGGAAATCCCTTCCGGATCATCCTTACAACAAACCAACGCGAAGCAATTCATGGTGCCGCCTATGTCTCCACCCAGTTGCGGGTTGGACAAATGTCCGCCCGCCGTGATGACGAATACCTGGGCAAACGCCACGGGCTGATCGGACAGGAAACAACCGGCATTGGTGGAATGGCCAAAGCTCTACGTACCATACCGGTCATCATGAAGATCGCTGAAGAGATGCGCGAACTTTCGCCCGGTGCAATGCTCATCAATTTCACAAACCCGGCCGGGTTGATTACCCAGGCCCTCAGCATGTTTGCCCCCGATGTCCCGGCGGTTGGCGTGTGCAATGTGCCCATCACGGCAAAAATGGACATGATTGGGCGGCTTGAAAGAATACTCGGCAAGAAGATCGATCCATCCGCGTGTGAATTGGACACACTTGGTCTCAACCATCTTTCCTGGCATCGCGGTTTCAGGGTAAATGGCAAGGATATGTGGCCGGTAATAATGAGCGATTACCTGACCGAACTACGGGCATCCGCCGAACCGGATTTTCCGCCATATCTGATCGAAACTCTGCAGATGATCCCGAATTACTATCTGCAATACTACTACAGGACAAAACACAAACTCACAGCGCAGGAGAAATGGCCTCCATCCCGCGGTGAAGAGGTGATTGAAATTGAGAAAGAATTGCTGCGTGAGTATGCCAACCCGGCATTGAATGAACCACCGGATAATTTACTGAAACGCGGTGGGGCTTATTACTCCACAGTGGCAACCCAATTAATGAATACCCATTTCAACAATCTGGGTGAAACCCATATTGTGAATACCATACACGGCAGCGCTGTGAATGGCTGGCCCGCAGACTGGGTACTGGAAATTCCGGCATCAGTCGACAGCGTGGGGATCCACCCGCTGACCGTCAAACCGCTCCCGCCGGTCTGTTTCGGGTTGATCTCACAGGTCAAATCCTATGAAATCCTTACCGCACAAGCGGCTTTCACCGGCGAAAGAGCTCTGTTATTCCAGGCAATGCTGGCCCACCCATTGGGACCGGAAGCCGATAGGATAGAAACTGTTATGGAAGACCTGCTCACCACCCACAGGACATTCCTGCCGCAATTCTTCAAAGAATGATCACAGAGGCGCTATGACGAATTACTATCTGGGAGCCGACCTGGGTGGCACAAAAACCCATATTATGATCTCGGACCAGTCCGGAAATGTCATCGGATTTGGCGAGAGCGGTACAGGAAATCATGAAATGGTGGGATATGAAGGTATGCGTGAAAACCTGACATCCGCCGCACATCAAGCCTTCACCTCTGCCGGAATAAAACCGGTCAACATCAGCGGATCAGGATTTGGCGTAGCCGGATTTGATTGGCCCAATCAAAAGAAACCGGTAATGGGTGTCATCAACGCACTGGATTTGGGCGGCCGTCTTAAATTGGTCAATGACACCGTTCTGGGAATTCTGGCCGGATCGCCGCGGGGTTGGGGGATTGCCGTGGTATCGGGTACTGGTTGCAACTGCTGGGGATGGGATAAAACCCGAAGCCGTATCGGCAGGGTCACCGGCGGTGGTGCAGTTTTTGGCGAAAATGCCGGCGCGAGTGAGTTGTTGTTCAAGGCCACTTCCATACTGGCAAAAGCATGGACAACCGCCGGACCACCCACTGCGCTGACAGACGTGTTCTGCCGCCGCTTTGGAGTGAATACACCGGACGACCTCTTGCAGGGACTGCTTTGCGGTGAATTCGAAATGCATCCATCTGACGCGCTTCTAGTGTTTGAAACAGCAAAGAAGGGAGACCCGGTCACCATTGATCTCATCCGCTGGGTCGGGCACGAACTGGGAGAGATGGCCTGCGCCGTTATCCGCCAGCTTAAATTTGAAGATACAGATTTTGACCTGGTTCAAATCGGCAGTATGTTCGATGGAAGTCCGTTGATAATGGAAGAGATGAAACTCGTTATCCTGCAAAGCGCGCCGCACGCTCATTTTATTCGGTTGCAAGAACATCCCGTCATCGGAGCCGTTCTACTGGGAATGGAGGCCGCCCACTATTCCGCCGGCCCGGCAGTCAGAAAGCTATTGACCGAAACAAGCCCAATCCGCCAAAAGGCACGGTGAGTCCTCGATAAATATTGACTCCCTCCCGGTCTATTCCGCCCTTTTCGCGTTCCAGCGGCTGAACCATCGTCCCAGATAAAGATAAAAAATATAAATAACTGAAAGAGCAGCCGCGGCAGCGACCAGCATGCTTCCGCTAACCAGTGCGTGTATCTGAAATAAGCGCCACTTCCCCTGTGGAATAAACGCAAATATATTGGGGTCGAAAAAAGGACTGAGGTTAATTAGAACGGATACAACCGTTATATATAGAGGAAGCGCCATAAGAAACCCGCAGCCAACACAAAGAACGATCAAACGCGGTCCCTGTGACATGGCAATTGTTCCAAAAAGGCTGGATTCCACCTTTTGGCGTTTATCCACTGGCACGTTAAAAGCCGCCCGACGCGGCAATATCAAAGAGACCAGAGTCAGTACAGAAATCAAACTCAGCGTGCTGATGACCAATAGAGCGATGAGCAGAACCGGATGAGAAAAGATGTCTCTTCGCGGAACAAGAAGAAGGATTGCCAGAACCGGAGCTGTGGCGATTCCCACAAAAGCTCCCATTTTTACTTCATCAAGACCACAACGGTGGGTGGCTACCCGCGCTTCATGAGGCACAACCACAGTCAAAGCGATATGTGAAATGACTACAAGTATCAGAGATACAATAACCGGCAGATCCATTTCGGTTATCAATCGTGTTGATGGGCCATTGATACTGGTGGCCAGTCGCGGGAAGATCACTGCTGCAATCACCGTTGCAACCATGGATGCCGGGACCGCTGTGATGGAGGCGTTCAACGCCATTTGAGGCTCTTGCAGGTCAAAGGCATCCTTCTTCCTTAAATCTTTCGGGGTTGTCAACAGGCCGCCAAGAGCGCCGGCCAAACCTGCGCAAAAAAATAAAACAATGAAAAGAATCATTGTCCGCGAAGTGATCAACCGTACTCTGGCAGCCTGTATGTACCAGGTTGTTTCGCCTAAGGGAATCTGGTCAACCAAATCACCGGCCGCCGCCGCGCCCCACAGGCAGAAAAGGATGGTCCCCGCGATTGCTCCGGCGAGAGCACCCAGAACAGCCCGCCTGCCCTTTTGAATGGAACCACTCCAACAGGCTGCCCAAATCCCACCGGACAGAATCACCAGCCACGCGGAGACCGCAGCAATCCATAGATAAGAAGAACCTGTCACCTGTCCGGTAACGATAGCGGACCGCCAGGCATAATATAGAGGATAGACCATGATGGCCAAAACCAGACCTGTCACAAGGCCGGCCGAACCGGCTCGCGTTGTCATGTGTATTATTGTACGCCGTCAATGTTAATAATGGCAAACAAGACACTATTCCATTTTTGCCATTACTGATAAAGAATTATTCGCGTATATTACTATTACGATAGAAAGCGAGCTATTAACTCGCTTTCTATCGTAATGAGGAAAAACATGTAGGAGAAAAGGGTGACTTCTAACCCCGGCCAGTATCTATTTTTGGATGGCACATTCTTCTACTGGAACAGCCAGAGCACCCGGAACCACAAGAATACTTTTTATTACGCGAATCCCGAACGATCTTGTACAGGCTCAAACCGAAAACAGCCAGCACGATCAATGAACCAATAATGGTTGCCAGGTTTTCAGCCAGGTATTCAAACATTAGTACACTCCATTTCAATCGGTGGAAGCCAGTCCAACAGCCGGTTTGAATTTAAGCGATTCTTCTTCAGGAGCTTTCCGGAAGAGCAGATACAACACAACAATGAGTCCGACCACGGCTATGGCACTTCCAAATCCAAACGTCGCACCGGTGAACAACAGGCCAATTTGATAAACAAGGAAAGCCATTGCATAGCCAAAACCGGTCATGTAACCGATGGCAATCCATGTCCATTTTGCGTTGTTCATTTCGCGTTTGATGGCGCCCATGGCGGCAAAGCAGGGAGCGCAAAGCAAGTTGAATATCATGAAGCTGTACGCGGTAAGCTGTGTGTAATCTGCTGCCAGGTTGGACCATATCTCCGCGCCGTCTTCAGCCACTTCAGCAAATCCGTACAAAACACCGAACGTTCCAACTACGTTCTCTTTCGCGATCAAACCTGTGAAAGTTGCCACAGCGGCTTTCCAACTTCCAAAACCAAGGGGAGCAAACAGAGGAGCGATCACAGATCCGATTGCCGCCAATAAGCTGGCATTATTGTCTTCCACCATGGTCAATGCACCATCAGACACACCAAAAGCCTGCAGGAACCACAGGACAACTGATGAAACAAGAATTACGGTACCGGCACGTTCAATAAAACTCCAACCACGTTCCCATGTTGAGCGAAGGACATTCTCTACAGATGGGATATGGTACGCGGGGAGTTCCATAACAAATGGAGCAGGCTCACCGGCGAACATCCGGGTCTTTTTTAAGATAATGCCGGAGACAATAACCGCGCCAATACCGATGAAATAGGCCGAGGTCGCGACAAGTCCGCTTCCACCGAACAGTGCACCGGCAAACAGAGCGATGATCGGCATTTTTGCTCCGCAGGGAACAAAACAGGTAGTCATAACGGTCATTTTGCGGTCGCGCTCATTTTCAATCGTGCGGCATGCCATTACGCCCGGGACTCCACAACCGGAGGAGATCAATAAGGGGATGAAGCTCTTGCCTGAAAGCCCAAAACGGCGAAAGATACGGTCCATGATAAATGCGACACGGGCCATGTAGCCAACATCTTCCAGTATGGAGAGCATCAAGAAAAGGATAATCATTTGAGGCACAAAACCGAGAACAGAACCAACACCACCGACAATTCCGCCAACCACCAACCCGGTCAACCATTCTGCCGCTCCCACGCTTTCCATGAAGGCGCCCAGGTTTCCACAGATCAATTCACCGAACAAGGTATCATTCGTCCAACCGGTAACCAGATCGCCAATAGTACTGATGGAAATGTAATAGATGGCATACATTACCAGAGCAAAGATGGGCAGCGCGAGAATCCGGTTGGTGACAATCCTGTCAATTTTGTCAGAGGTGGATAGATTGCCAGCCGGTTTGTTTTTCTTTACAGCCGCTTTCACCAGGGAAGTTATATAGGCATATCGCTGGTTGATGATTATGCTCTCGGCATCATCGTCCATTTCCTGCTCGCAATCAGCAATATGCCCTTCGAGATGAGCCTGCAATGCCGAACCAAGCCTCAACAACTCTGACACCTTGCCGTCGCGTTCAAACAATTTTATGGCATACCAGCGTAAACTTCGCTTTTCAACCATACGGCAGATCGACTCTTCAATATGGGCTAGCGCATGTTCAACACTGCCAGTAAACACGTGCGGAAGTTCAACTTCCTTATTAGCTTTTGCCAGCGAGATCGCCTTTTCAGCAACCGCTATAATCCCCTCACCTTTCAGGGCACTGATCTCCATTACTTCGCAGCCCAGCATTTCCCCGATTCTCTTCAAATCCAGTACGTCACCATTTTTGCGGACCAGATCGATCATATTGACCGCGATGACAACCGGAATTCCCAACTCGATCAACTGAGTGGTCAGATAGAGGTTCCGCTCAATGTTTGTTCCATCCACAATATTAATGATGGCATCCGGTTTTTCATTAACAAGATAATTTCGTGCCAGAACTTCTTCAAGAGTATATGGTGAAAGCGAATAAATACCGGGCAGATCTTGAATGATCACATCCCGGTGATTTTTTAATTTACCTTCTTTCTTTTCAACTGTGACTCCCGGCCAGTTCCCAACATATTGCGCGCTTCCCGTAAGGGAATTGAACAGGGTAGTCTTTCCACTATTCGGGTTGCCCGCCAGGGCAATTTTCAGCTCCATTACATACTTCCTTCCCGGTTAGATGTACTAACGCAAAAATAAAAATTTAATCGTCTACTTCAATCATCTCCGCGTCGCTTTTACGGACGCTGAGTTCATACCCCCGCAGGTTCAGTTCCATGGGATCTCCCAGAGGAGCCACTTTCCGGACCAATATCTCTGTTCCCCTGGTAATGCCCATGTCCATAATGCGACGCTTTACCGGCCCTTCCCCATGCAGCTTCTTGACCTTAATGGTCTCCCCAACTTTGACGTCTCTCAATGTCTTCATCAATTATGTTCTCCTGTATCTAAATCAAGATTCGATTGGCCAGGCTCTTGTCCAGCGCTACACGCGAGTCTTTAACCTGCAAAATAACATTACCGGCTATCTCGTTCACCATCGTAATATCGGTATCGACAACAAAACCCAGCTCAGCCAGGTGCTGCCTGACATCATCCCTACCGGTTATTTTGCGTATTTTTACAGTTTCGCCCGACTTTAATAATGAAATGGGTATCATATAGTTCTCCGGCAATAAGATAATAGGGGGTTATATTAGTATAAATATAGTATTAGCTTATACTAATCTTTACTTAAGCACTAGTTTATCTTCATTATTAGATGATGTCAATGACTAAAAATCATCAAATTTGACTTTGGTTTACAGATTTTTTCTTAACCCCACAAATGAAACACTGAAACAAATTCTGTCAATAAATTCACCGATATATCAACTTGCCATGCACCAATTGGCAATAAATACGGATGCGACAGCCGAAATCCATCTTTGTCAATGCTTGACATAACCGGCATCACTGTCTATAATAATGAATGAATAATTTTGTATTCATTCATTATATGAGGTCAATAAGTATGGACAAAAAAGAAACGATTTATAAATGCGGAAAAGAGTTGTTCAGCTCAAATGGTTTCAAGGATACAAGTGTTGCCGATATCACGAAAATGGCCGGTATTGCCGCCGGCACATTCTATTTGTACTACCCCTCCAAAGAGAACCTGTTCATAGAGATTTTTATGCAGGAAAACTTGAAGTTAAAGGAAACCATCCATAATCAGGTCAATCCGGATGATGATCCCATGACCGTGATCATGCAGATCACCCGTTTAAATCTCGAGGGGATTGCAGCCAACCCAATACTGAGGGAATGGTACAACAAAGACGTTTTCCAGAAGATCGAGCAAAAGTTCCGGGAAACGGATCAGAAGGCCAACTTCGATTTTATGTATGAAGACTACTACGCCGCAATAAAAAAATGGCAGGCGGAAGGAAAAATGCGTGCGGATATTGATTGCGAGATGATTATGGCATTGTTCACCGCCGTCATAAATACCGACACACATAAAGAAGAGATCGGCATTCAATACTTCCCACAATTGCTGGAATATCTATTCCAATTTGTAGTTGACGGGTTAACGAATGTATCCAACCAAATAAAAAACTGAGGCGGTCAATATGATTTGCTCGATACCGGAGATACTTGATTGTGCCTATTTCACTCACCGGGCAATGGGAACCATCATGTCGCACAAATTATTCGGAAACCACCTGGATGAATGTCAATCCGCGATTCAGTCGGAGATTAAATTTTTCGAAAATCTACTCAGCCGTTTCATCCCCGAAAGCGATATCTGCCGGATTAATCAATCATCTGGATTTCAGACGGAACGGATTGCACCGGAGACAATGGACATTCTTGTTGAGGCACTCAATTTTTGCCGTACAAGCGGCGGGTCGTTTGATATCACCGTTGGGCCATTAGTCTCTTTGTGGCGAAACAGCCTTTCCACACTTCAACCCCCTGCCCCCAAATCGATTTACCGGGTATTGGATCTGGTTTCACATAACGACCTGGTATTAGACCCATCTATCTGTTCTGCCTCATTAGCAAGGCATGGTCAATCCATTGACCTGGGCGGGATTGGCAAGGGATTCGCTGCTGACCGTGTTATGGATATCTACCGTGAGCACGGGATCACATCAGCATTTTCCAACCTCGGAGGGAACGTGATCGCACTGGGGACCAGACCTGATGGATTACCCTGGCGTATTGGCATTCAACATCCCCGTGAGATTGACCGCGTAATCGGTTCAGTCACCGTGAAGGACCGCGCTGTGGTGACATCCGGCGATTACCAACGCTTCTTTATAGACGGGAAGGGGAACCGGTATCACCATATTCTGGATTCCCGCACAGGTTATCCAGCCGCATCCGGGTTAATCAGTGTAACTGTGATTTCCACCAGTTCACTATCCGCGGATGCATTATCCACCATCCTTTTCATTGCTGGAATAGAAAAGGGGCGGCAATACTTAAAAAGCTTCCCTGGAACTGACGCAATATTTGTGGATGATGAATTTAATATCGCAATTACCCCGGGATTGGAAGGCCATTTCTTGCCAAATTACGGGATGACATATTCTGTAATCAAAAATCTGGATGGAAAAAATGAATAAAAGGAGTAATAAAATGACGGGTTGGATCATCGCATTGGTCATTGTTGCCGGCCTGGCAATCGCCGGTTGGATTGGCTGGTCCAAATTGGAACAGGAACATAAGGAGGCTCGCAGCCTTCCTTTGGACCGGGTGGATTTCGGGAATCTGAAAGACGGGGTCTACAACGGACATTACGAAGGTGGGATGTATAGATGGCGCCGCAACGATTGCGAAGTGACCGTTGCTTCCGGTAAGGTGGCAGATATAAAGATGGTCACTAGCAGTGACCCGGGTATGGAAAACATGGATCCGAAGATGCTGTATGACCGCGTTATAAAGGAACAGTCCCTTCAGGTGGACACCATCAGCGGAGCGACACTCACATCAAAAGCATACCTGCAGGCTGTCGAAAATGCACTGATACAGTCGCAAACAAACGAATAAGAAAAGACATTATCCGCCTTAATTATTATTGCCCGACAGAAACCACGGACACGATTTTCGCCGGGCAATAAGAAAGAAAAAATGAATGCTTGATCTGATTTTTATTGCTGCCGCGGGTGCAATCCTGTTCAGCGGGATGATCGGTTTCATCATGCTATTTATGGGAGACATTACATCCATCGTATTGGTCTGTGGACTTATCTCTCTTATCTGGTTGATCATCCGGATAGGGCTTACCAAGCAATTATCCATTGAACGCCCTGCTTAAGTCTCACATAGAAAAGATATCTATCAAGGAAGAACGCCCCAAAATTGACGTTCTTCCTTGATAAACACAGGGTTTTAATCGTTGGATAGTACAAGTCAAGTATTCTAGTCTGATCAGCTATTCGCTTTATCGCGGCAAGCGGAATACAAGGACCGCAACCACAAACGAACACCGGATGGATCACGAATCGTGAATTGTGCCGGTGTTTTCTCGTCTGATAAGGATACCTTAATTCCAAAACCGCCAGCCTCAATAACCACTTCCATCGCTTCTTCATCTTTATCATCATCGCCAATATAAATGGCCATTGCGTCCCCGGGCGTTAACTCGTTCAACACTTTGCGGACTGCCATTGACTTGTTTGCCAAAACAGGCGCATACTCCAAAAAGCGGTGTCCCCGGATCACGCGGAAGCGGGGATCTGCCATTCCTTCTGTAACCACTTTCACGGCAAATGCAATAGCCTCATCTGCCTCTCTTTCCGCAGCCCTCAGGCCGTGTAATGCCAGGCTCCAACCTTTATCTTCCAGATAAAAACCGCTAATTTCAGAAATTATTGAACTCCACAGGGGTTTTAATCTCTCTATGGTAGGTCTAAGTTTTTCAAATGGATAAGCTGTTATCTGCCTGCCATCTGGCATAAGGAGTTCAATTCCGTAGGTTCCACCCAGAAGAAGCCCTTTTACGGGAAGCAGCTTTTGAATATGTGAGAGCCGTCTTCCACTGATTACAGCCGGCAGAAGATTCTCCAATGAAACCAGGTCTTCAAATAACTCTATTAATTCTTTGTCTGGTAAAACATCATCCGGTGATGGCGCGAAACCTGCCAGGGTTCCGTCATAATCCAGGAACAACCGAATAGTGCGCGATTGTGCTGCTCTTAAAGCCAGTGCCTCTACTTCCATCATCATCAATTTTCTGGAGTCCTTAATAATGGAAGAATATCTTGCTGAAAAATCGCATTCCATGTCAGTTTTTTACGTACCATAACCCGATTCTTGAATTCAGGTTTATTCCCCAGCCAGTTCAATATCTCTTTTGCCAGATCAGTTTGATCCATATCAGGTGATATCGCCAGCGCATTTCCATCCATCAATTCACAATACGACGGAACATGGGTCGTGATAATTGGCATTCCCACAAGCCCGGCTTCAACCAACGGCATACCAAAACCTTCGCGGTGAGAAGGCATAAACAAAGCATCGGACACCCGATAAAGCTCAAAAACTGTCTCACGATCAATGATCAAACCCTCGTTCGCTTTTTTGCCGTATTCATACACAAATTGCATTTCTTTTTCCACCATCAGATTCTGACGTAATTCAAGAAGCGACTTGTAATATTCCATACTGTCAGGATCATGCGGGTCTGGAGGACCTGTCAAAATAATGCGGGGTGAATAACCCATTCTTTTCAAGGCATCTGCCAACCGGATCGCCAATTCAATATTCTTCGCTTTTGTGATCCGCACCGGCATTAAGAGAATCATATCAGCCGACAAAAGGTCCATTTTCTCGGTCAGGTTTTTCACTTCGGGTGAAATACCAAGCATCGATTCCGGTTCAACCCCGTTATAAACAACCCGCACTTTACCCGGCGGGCAGCCTGTTGTTTCTATCAATTCTTTGCGCCGTTGCTGTGATATGGCAATATATGTGATCTTATCGTTGTAAGTTTTCAGGATATCCCATGGAAAAGCCGCGTACACTTTCCCCCGCGATCTTTCACTACTCCAGGTTAGATCATGACACCATGAAATGCAATGCTTTATGGATCCGGAATCAACCATACGAAATAACGCGGTGGTCAGCGGGAGATTAAAATGTTTGGAAAACACATTATGCACGATCAGGTTATCAAACTGCGGAAGTAGAGGTTGAAGGCGTTCCGTTAAAATATCTGTCAAGCCGTTAAAGGAGTCCGGGATTTTTCCTGAATTCAGGGCTTCTGTTGCCGCAACGATGTCCGGGTGCATGGAATCAATCTCATCAATTTGTACGTACGACACATCCTGAGGTAGAGCAGTCGCCTGTCCACGTCCCGCGATAACCGTTAGCGGTAACCCGGCAGCCTGAAATTGCTCCGCATGGGATTGAATGACCATCTCCACACCTCCGACTGTTGGAGGCGCAGAATAATGCAAGATTGCTGTTTTCATGTAGTCGTACTCCCTTAGACCGGGCTGTTTCTGCACGGTTTCATTGAACATATTGAAAATTTCTTCATAAACAACCCATCTTTTTAATCGCTTTGATCTGATTTTTAAACCAGGCATTAATATCATTTTCTTCCACAAGCCATCGCAAACGGGTGGCCCGAAGGGACCGTTCTTCAGGGTTCATCGCTAACGCCTGATGCATGGCTTCTGCTGTCGCGTACACATCACAGGGAGAAATAACCAGTGCTCCCGGTTCCAATTGCTGGCTTGCCCCGGTCAAATCTGATAACACCAGAACGCCGTCTTTTTTGTTAACTATGGGACCTTCTTTTGAAACCAGGTTCATCCCATCCGCAATAGAATTGACCAACAACACATCATACAATTGCAAAGCCGCTATGGCCCTCGGATAGTTTTCACCCTGAACAACTCGGATTGGCTCCCAATCACCGGTCCCATATTGTGAATTTACCCACCCGGCAGCAGCCATGATCTCATTGTGATAGTTATGATATTCCTCAACATCAAGCCTTGAAGGCACTAACATGGCGAGAAATTTCACCTTCTCCCGATGTTCCGGGTGGGTTTCCAGCATCTCCCCAAATGCCTGAAAGCCCCGGACAATATTCTTACTCGGATCAGTCCTGTCCACACGCAGGATTAATTGATTATCTTGAATGATCTCTTCAAGCTGAACACGAATTTGATCAACTTCCTCTGACTCTGCTAATTCCCTCAAAGCCGGAACGTCAATTGAGATCGGGAAATCTTGTACATGGGTGGCATGGTTTCTGAACCAAATCCTGCTATGCCGGAAGTTGACATTGGCTCTTGGTAAATGAGATTCCACAGATTGCAGAAAATTCTTACAATCCTTTTTCGTCTGAAATCCCAACAAATCCACCGCGGAAAGCCCGTCAAGAATATCTGTCCGCATACCGGCCGGCAGCATTCGAATTTCTTCGGAACCCGGCCATGGGATATGGACAAAATGGGTCAGGGTGACATCTTCAGAGCGGCGGGTACGATGCAAAAGGTTCCGCAGCATCCGGGGGACAAGGTAAAGATGATAATCCTGCAACATGATTATTTTCTTACCCGGTGTCGCTTTAACAAGCTGGTACAAAGATCGGGCAAACATCCGGTTTGCTTCCATGTAACCTCTTTCCCATGCGACCCAGGTAGCCCGGGTTATTGTCGGGCTGGTGATGAAATCCCACATGGAATGCTGCACAAACCAGATAAGCGGATTTGATATTACATTGTAATAGCCGTCGTATACCTCTTCAGGAATAGGCACATAATGCATTTTTATTATGCGGCCGTCTTCCGCGATTTGCATCGTAGTATGCTGTGTCTCACCCGCAATATCATCTTCCTCTGCGATCCTGGCAGCAATCCAGTTGATATCTATGTTGTGAGCCAGACCCAATAAGGCAGTAACCAAACCGCCACTACCGCGTTGGGATTGATATGTTCCATCATGGTTCTTTACCAGGCCGGAAGGTCCCCGATTGGAAACGATGATAAGAGAACGTCCCTCCAAAAGGTCTTCTGATATTGAGCCGCCGGATTGAATATCATTCACCGTTTCCGTTTTCGACCACCCACTATCTGACTGATCTTTGCTTTTCATTGGTGCTTCTCCGCCTTTCCCGTCGTACGAATGGCACTTGCCTGTATCGCCAGATCGATAAAAACAGCCGAAGTCCAACCGAAATTTCTCACCGACCTTTCGGGTGGAGCACCTGTTTCGGCGTCATAAAACTCAAATATGTCTTCATGCGCCATGATCATGTCCAGTGTGCTATCCCGAAGTGTTTTAGCCAGCTTGATCTCTCCGACATTCTCCAATGCTTCGATAAAAAAGTAGTTGATATTTGCCCAAACCGGACCACGCCACATGGTTTTCGGATCATACTTGGGGTCGCTGTAAGCGACTGTCGGAAGTTTATATTTTCCCCAAAACAGATCGGGGTTTGTGAGCTGTCCCAACAATCTGTTTTTTATCGACTCCGGCAATAAACCGGTCCAAAGAGGATAAAGATTAAATGGGGTTTTCGTTTTTATAGGTTTATGATCCTTGATTACCCAGAAAAAACCGTGATCCGGGTCCCAAAAGTGTTTGATCATTCGCTCTACCATGGCAGAGGCCTTACGCTTCCACATCAAAGCTTCCGCTTCCATATTTAATAACGTTGCAATTTGAGCCAGCGATGAGCATTGAATGCAAAGATATGTGTTCAGGTCAGGTGACTCAACTGGCATACCCTGGTCCCATAATGGGCTGTCATCCAGACCGGATGAATACGGGTGATTATATTGGGCAAGACCATCGCCATCATCATCATTCATTGTTAGCCACCAGGCATTCAATCGCACAAGCGGTACATATATCTCTTTCAAAAATTCCATATCCGGATCGAACTCATGCAATTTCAATGCTGCCCAGGCAAGAATTGGCGGTTTGGTCACCTCTCCGGCAATGGGATGATCGATCGACAAGACCACGCCATCATCATAGACAACATCCGGAACCATCCCGTTGGGCAATTGGTAGGCCAGCATGGACCGGATCTGGTTGCGGGCCAGTTCCGCATCCACATACCGGTATGCCAACGCATGCATGGCATTATCCCAAAGCCAGAGGCCAACGTACCCAAGTTTGGATGGTGTCATTGCCTCATAGATCACTTTACCCTGAGGGCTGATGAGATTATTAGCCATGATCCACCACGCGAACGCGTACGTTCTGGCATATTTTTCTTTAACCTGGGGGATACGTTTGAACCAGGAACGCCACCGTTCTTCCGACGTATCCCGCAATTGAGAAAAAGGAAGGATGGGGGGCACATCGGGTTCTGACGGGTAAATTCCCAGAATTGTGGTTGAGTTATCCTGTGTTTCCACAAGGAACTCAACCTCGTATCCGCCTTCCATCGGAGAGATCTGGTTGTGAATGACATTCCCCGTCGTGTTGTACACAAGGTTCCTGACGGTAAGGAACTTCCCACCCTGTGGTGTACTTCTCCAGTACTGAGGAAAGACTTTAAATCGCAAACCGCTTACCCGGTTTGCAGGTAATGAGAACGCAATGATGTGGCGGTCTTGAAAGACCAACTCGATATTCCCAAGATGTGTATGAAAAATGAGACGGTTGGGAGTACTGGTTATTGTAAAATCAATGACTTTTTTTTGATCGTCGATGAAGAACAAGTCTTGAATGAACGGTAAACGGTTGAGATACGCTTCTATATTAGATTCCAGGTTTGTCAGCCGTTCAGCCAATCTGATGTATAAAGCATTTTGATCCAGGTATCGAAAGATCAAAATTCTCGAACCCCGTTCACTGAATGGTACGTGCCGTATATCTATATGATTGGTGAGTAAGCTGAAATAATCGATTTTCTTCATATAAATGTGTAAGTCTCCAAACGCGCCGATCTTTGTTAGTCAATGAAAAAAATGCATCCCGCCTAAAATTAGTCTACCCCATACAAAAAATGGTGTCAAACCAGTCTATGTGAATAAATATTATCAAGTTTTTCCAACAGGCTACGGGGAAGAATTCAATCAACCCGCAAGCATCTTCCCCGGCAAGAGCGTGTTCTAACCTTATAAAAGGGATTGTGTCCCAAAAACATCAATACAGTATACTTAATCCACTATTGACAGTAAGGATGGTGCTTGATGATTTATCTGGAAACGAATTCCCTGGACCCTACGTGGAATCTGGCATTTGAGGAGGCAGTCCAGGAGTGGAACCAACCGGAAGATGTGATGATGCTCTGGCAGAATAAAAACGCCATCATCGTTGGTCGTTATCAGAACGCCGAGAAAGAGATAAATGTTGACGCGGCAAAGAAGATCGGCGCACGAGTGGTCCGGCGCTCATCGGGTGGCGGTACGGTTTATCACGATATGGGGAACCTGAACTACACGTTCATTCGCCCAATCGATTATCAACAACGTCTTGACCTGACCGTCCTTTCGAAACCCATGGAACAGGCGTTAAATCTTATGGGGATATCCGCATTGGTACAGGGACGTAATGACATTACCCTGGAAGGAAAAAAGATCTCCGGAACCGCACAACGTATTCACAACAAGAAGCTTCTCCACCACGGAACGTTGTTGTTTGATTCCGATCTGGATAACCTGCAGAGTGTCCTTAATGTCAACCCGTCCAAGATCATCTCAAAAGGTATCGCCTCCGTCCGCAGCCGGGTGACGAATATTCGGGAACACGTTCCCGCGGAAAAATATCCGGATATGCGAGCTTTCTGGGATGGATTGATCGAAGCATTTGGAAAAGAAGGACCCCTCACACGCGTGGAAGCTCCTGATCACCTGGTGGAAAGGGCGAAGTTCCTGCAGGAAACCAAGTATCAAACCTGGGATTGGAATTTCGGTCGCGCGCCAGCCTTCCAGTACCGCAACACCAAACGATTCACCGGCGGCAACCTGGAAATTGACATTAATGTCGAGAACGGATTGATCACCGAATGCCGGTTCTGCGGAGACTTCATGGGACTTGTTGAGCTGGACGAATTGGAAAAATCACTGATCGGTGTGCGGTTCAACGAAGCAGACATTCTGGAAAAACTAAAAGGGATGGACCTTTCGTTATACCTGGGCAGCATAACAGCGGATGAGGTTGTCAATTGCCTTTTTGAAACAAATTCCTGAGATACATGTTTTTCGTTACTAAAAAAAGATTCCCCTTCCGGGAATCTTTTCATTTCTGTAAATCAAACCTTATCCAACCAGGAAGTCCGGGGTCGGGTTTGGTTATAAAATAGAATGTGACCGGCGAATCCTGAATTCCTGAAAACCTTTATCTTTACCCACCTATTTCAAGGAGTTACCAATGCCAACCAACTATCGTTTTTCATTTGGACCATGGAATATCCACTCCGGAGCAGACCCGTTCGGTCCACCCATGCGGGACGAATTCTCTTTCAGCGAGAAGCTGGAATTCTACAAAAAACTGGGTTTTGACGGGGTCCAATTTCATGATGATGATGTGGTAACCAGCGCGGATGATCCCTGGTCGAAACAGGAAGGCGAAGCGAAACGGATCCGGCAATTACTCGATGAGCGCGGACTTGTAGCAGAGTTTGTCGCGCCCAGACTCTGGGAAAATGAAATGGGAATTGATGGATCCATCACCTCCAATTCCGCGGAAGCCCGTAAATACACGCTGGAGCGGTCGAAACGGGCCGTGGATATCGCCCAGATCATCGGGACAGACAAGATTGTCCTCTGGCCGGCGCGCGAAGGAACATACATGCGTGAGGCCAAGGACCCTGTGGCATCCATCGGGCGCCTGGTTGAGTGGATGAACGCGCTGTTGGAATACAACAAAGACATCCGCATTCTGGGAGAGATGAAACCCAACGAACCCATGGACCAGGCTTACGTTCCCACCGTCGGTCATTTCCTGGGACTGGCAAGCCTGACTGTTGATCCATCCCGGGTAGGCGCCCTGATCGAATCCGCACACTCCATTCTCGCCGGCCTTGATCCGTCTGATGATATGGCGTATGCCCTGTACCAGAAGAAATTATGGTCCGTGCATCTGAACGACCAGAATGGTTTGAAATTCGATGAAGACAAATCGTTCGGGGTTGTAGACCTGAGGCGCGCGTTCAACCAGGTTTGGGTTTTGGAACGCAACGGATTTGGTCAGAACGGCGAATTTGTGGGGCTTGATGTAAAAGCCCTGCGCACCCAGGTAAAAGAAAAATCCACCAAACACCTGAGCAACAGCCGCGAAATATTTCTGCGACTCCTGGATCTGGTAAGGTCCCTGGACGTCAAAAAAGTGGAAGAGCTTCGTGCTTCCCGTGATTATGAAGAACTGGACCTGCTGATCGTTAAACACCTGATGGGCAAGTGATATGACCGGAGCCATTGTTGCCGGACACCTGTGCCTGGACATCATCCCGGACCTTTCCGCTTTTGCGCCCGGCCAATTTGACGCGAGCTTCCGTCCCGGCCGGCTTACCCAATGCGGGAAGGCTGTCTTAACCACCGGAGGCGCGGTTTCCAATACCGGAATTGCGTTACACCGGCTGGGAATTCCAACACGGCTCATCGCCCGCACCGGTAATGACGCGCTTGGCATGACCCTGCGCCAGTGCGTGGAGCAACAGGGAGCGGGACTGGCGTCAGGTTTGATCACAAAGGCAGAATCGGCTACATCGTACTCGCTGGTCATCAGCCCAACAGGAGAAGACCGGCGTTTCCTTCACAACCCGGGCGCCAATGATGACTTCACCGTTGGTGACGTGGACGATGATGCTCTGTCTGGGGTCGATCTATTCCACTTTGGCTACCCGCCGCTAATGGCGAAAATGTACGCTGACAGTGGCAGCCAGCTCAGGCAGATCTTCGAGCGGGCAAAAACTACCGGTCTGACAACATCACTGGATATGGCCTACCCTGATCCGGAATCTCCCGCAGGCCGCGCAGATTGGTTGTCCATTCTGCAAAACGTTTTGCCATATGTGGACATCTTCGTCCCCAGCTTTGATGAGATTTCCTACATGCTGTGGAAGAAAACCGACATTCCTTTATCAGCACCCATATTGGCAAAAACCAGCAAAATACTTTTGGGCATGGGTGCAAAAATGGTTTTGCTCAAGCTGGGGGATCGAGGCTTATATTTAAGAGTGGCACCACTTGCCGCGCTCAAAAACATGGGACGTGCTTTCACTGCCGATCCAGGTAACTGGGCTGAATTTAATGCCTGGCTGCCCTGTTACAAAGTCAATGTCGCGGGGACAACCGGCGCCGGTGATGTGACTGTTGCCGGTTTTCTGGCCGCACTTCAACGCGGGCTACCTCCCCTGGACGCAATGCGATCCGCCCTTGCCATCGGAGCCTGTTGCGTGGAAAAAGCCGATGCTCTGAGCGGGATCCGTGGGTGGGATGAAACCCGAGATCGAATTGCTGCCGGATGGGAAACCCACCCGGAGCCGGAACAATTCATCACATCCCCGCGTTAACCGGATTCTCCAATTACCTTCGTTCAAATAGATCAGCGCCACTGAATTAGTGACGCTGATCTTGATTCATAGCGAACCAACCTCAATCAAATAACAGTTCGCCAACTTTGTACAGCCCACACCGCGATATCGGAGAATTTGTATAATATTTGTAGACAGGAGGCGAAAAAATGGCCAAAGTTGAACTGAACACTCCCGCTCCAGACTTCAACATGAAGGATTATCGAGGTGAACCTTTCCAGCTATCTGACTATCGTGGAAAGAGTAATTTACTGTTGGTTTTCAACAGAACGTTCACCTGACCATTCTGCCAGAGGCATATGGCGCAGTTGCGTCAAGATTACGCGGAATTTGAAAAACGATCCACCACGATTGTTGTGGCCGGTCCGGAAGATGCAAAATCATTTGAGGGTTATTTCCACAAACATGACCTGCCATTTATTGGCATCCCCGACCCAAAAGCCAGTGTACTGAAATTGTACGGGCAGGAGGTCAACCTTTTCAAACTGGGACGGATGCCCGCTCAGGTACTGGTGGACAAAGAGGGAGTTGCCCGCTTTGTGCATTATGGACATTCCATGTCAGATATTCCGGCGAATAGTGAATTATTTGAGTTGATAGACAGCATGAACCGGTAGTTGGAAACGAGGTATGTGTGAATATTCTAATGATCCTGAAAATTGTTGCCGCCCTGGCCACCATCGCCACCGGTCTTCTGGCACTGGTAAAACCAGCTTCCGTCCACGGCTTTACAGGCCTTTCCGCTGATGGTCCGCGTGGTGTTTCAGAAATCCGTTCCATATTTGGCGGTCTGTTCATCGGTCTGGGCGTGGTCCCATTCATTCTTGGTACTAGTGCATATGTGACGTTGGGATATGGCTATCTGGCTATTGCACTGGCCCGGCTTTTCTCTATCATGTTTGATAGATCTTATGCTCAATCCAACTGGCTTAGCCTGGGGATTGAAATTATCCTCGGCGTGATCTTGATCCTTTAAGGAGGGAATATGGCAATACGCATTGTGACTGACAGCACCTGTGATCTACCACACGAGATTATTGAAAAATATGGCATTCATATTGTTCCTTTATATATCAACACCGGGCGGCAGGGTTATCTCGATGGGATCGATATCACGCGTGAGGAATTTTATACCCGCCTGCCAGACTTCCCAGAACACCCCACTACGGCCGTTCCTTCAATAGAACGATTCCGAGCCGCGTACAACACCCTTGCAGATGAAGGTGCAACAGAAGTCTTATCCATTCATATTTCCGAAGCATTAAGCGGAGTCATGGATGTCGCCAGGGTGGCGGCACGCACCACCACATCAGTGAAAGTGACCGTTATCGATTCGCAGCAACTAAGCCTGGGCACCGGCTTTCTGGTTCAAACCGCCGCTGAAATGGCAGCGGAAGGACGCACCGTCTCCGAAATCCAGGTGGTTTTGCAATCGCAAATCCAGCGCAGCCATGTGTTCGCCGCCCTCGATACCCTGGAATTCTTGAAACGCAGCGGGCGCATGAATAAATACGTTGCCAGTTTCGCATCCATTCTTCAGATCAAACCGATCCTTACCATGCACAATGGCAAACCCGGAACCGAAAGGGTACGCACTCGCGAGCGGGCTTTAAAGCGGTTGACTGAAATGCTTCAAGCCCTCGGGCGGTTGGAAAAGGTGGCGATAGTCCACACACATGCCTCCATGGACCGCATTGCCGAACTGCGAAAGATGGCCGGTTCACTTATCCCCAAAGGGGATATCCTCTGCGAGGACATAACACCGGTTATTGGCGCGCATATTGGACCGGGCGCTGTTGGTTTCGCGGTAGTTAAAGCCCTGGATTGATTATTACCACGGGAGATTACCATGTCATTCGTCCCAATATTTTTTCAGATGGGTATGGTAGTCCTGTTATTGATGGTACTGATGTGGCTGGTCAGCCTGGTATTGAAAAATTCCAGCATTGTTGACATATTCTGGGGAACCGGTTTTGTCATACTTGCCTGGATCGCCTTCTTTCTAACACCGGACGGCGATCCCTCCCGTAAATTCCTACTGGTTGCTCTTGTTACGATCTGGGGACTCCGCCTGAGCATCTACATCTTCATTCGCAATCATGACAAACCCGAAGATTTCCGGTACCAGGTCTGGAGGAAGCAGGCTGGAAAAGATTGGTGGTGGCGGAGTCTCTTCAAGGTTTTCCTTTTGCAGGGCGTTTTGATGTGGCTCATTTCCGCACCCATTCATGCAGCACAGATACATGCCAAACCTCCCATCTGGTTGGATTTTCTTGCAATCGTTATATGGGTTATCGGTTTCTTTTTTGAAGCCATTGGCGACGCGCAACTGGCACAATTTAAATCCAACCCGGTAAACAAAGGAAAGGTGCTGGACACCGGCGTCTGGCGTTACACACGCCATCCAAACTACTTTGGTGACGCCACACAATGGTGGGGGTTCTACCTTATAGCCGCTGCGGCTGGCGCCTGGTGGACAATTTTCAGCCCGATCATCATGACCTTCCTGTTGATGCGTGTTTCGGGTGTAACACTTCTTGAAAAGACATTGCGGAATGAGAAACCCGGCTATCAGGAATACATAAAGAGAACCAACGAGTTCTTCCCCTGGTTACCTCGAAAGAAATAAAAAGAATTCCCAAACAGTTATTCATTGATGTCTTATAGCAAATAACCTTCTTAATACATCCTCGCTCAAAGAGCAATAATACAATCATCGATTGAAGTCTAGTTTTTACATAATCTTTATAAAAAGCTAATATCCATAATTCCCTACATATACTATAGTAATAGTAGTAGAAATACTCTTCTATCCTGGGTGAAAGGCTGTAAGTTCGGGAGAAGGCATGGTAAAGAAGAGGAATGACATAGGAAATGTTCCCTTGTCAACAGACATTCAAAACTCATGTGGAAAAGAATTCCAAGAGTTTGAAAACCTGCCCACTGGCCTGATCATTCAATCCGCTGATGGGACAGTTATTTACGATAATCTACTTGCACGTGAGTATTTGGGGAATCATTACAAAGAATTTTTCGGGTTAGTTAAACCCGCGAGGAATGGAAATTTCTTAAACGCAGAAGGGAAAACAATTTCGCCGGATGAGTTACCACCAGTAGTCTGTCTTCATTCAAAGAGAAATTTGGACGGTGTCATAATTGGTATTCTCGATCAACGAGACAATAACATCCAATGGTTCAAAATAGACGCCATTATAAAAAAGGACTACCCTCAAAAAGGACAAACATCGGTCTTCACATTCATAACAAAAACGACAAAACGAAATGCCAGGAAGAATAGGCTGCTTCAGCAGGAAAAGATACTGGAAGTGTTTTCCAATCTGTACCGCCTGGCCGATACAGATGAAAAGAAAACAGAGGCTTTATACAAGAGCTTCATTCAAATCCTTCCGAATATCTGGCAATATCCCCGATCAGCCTGCTGCAAGTTGGAAATAAACGGAAAAGTATTCCAGACCAAGAATTATCGTGATACGACCTGGCAGCAAATTTCTGAAATAGTAATTGACGAAAAAAAAGCAGGGAAGTTAATTATTGGTTACCTGGAAAATTTCACTGGAGAGGACGAAGGACCCTTTCTTAAAGAAGAACGTGAATTGATTGACCTGGTTTCAGAGACGATTGGCATTAATATAAAAAAAAGAAGGAACCAATTACACAATTATCGAGATAATGAAATAAATATCTCAGCACTTGGAAGTACTAACCTTGGTGTTATTCGCTGGGACAATGTAAGAAACTTAGTTCATTTGGATGCGATTACTCAAAAGCATTTTGGTTGTAATAAAGAAGATTTAGAAACACAAGAATTTCTCAGGTTTATTCACCCTGATGATAGAAAAAAAGTTATTGACTCTTATAAACCTGACCAATTAATTGACTTCCAAAAAAACAGTTCCATTGAGTTCCGTGTTAGAAAACCAGATGGATCGATTACATGGCTATCGGTAGAATCAAATTCAAAATATAAACAGACAATATCTGGCCCGATTCATATTTCTTCAACAAGTATTTGCTATGATATTACAGAACACAAAGTAGCAGCAGAAGCGGCGCTTCAAAAGACGAGAGCCTTCCGATTACTGAGTGAATGCAACGAAACCCTGGTCAAGTATGATAATGAAGAAAGCCTTTTGCAAGATATCTGTCGCATCCTTGTTAACACTGGCGGTTACGAGTTTTGTTGGATTGGTTTTATTGAAGAAACACCAACCAGGCTTATTCATCCAGCAGCCAGTTTTGGCATAGATGAAACATATCTTGATTTGGTAAATCCGAGTTTGAATGAATTGGGGGACACATGGAGCCCATCTGAAACAGCTGTAAAAACAAATCGACCCTGTATTGTACATAATATCCATAAAGATACTCAATTCGCGAATTGGAGTAATCTGGCATTAAAAAGCGGATTCAAATCAGCCATCGCTCTACCTATCCATATCGGATGGTTAACTATCGGGGTACTGTCAATTTTATCTAATACTCTGGAGGTTTTTGATCCTGATGAAGTCTCGTTAATTGAAAAAATAACAAGCAACCTTTCATACAGCATAGAATCTTTACGTGCAAAATCTATTCAAGAAAGTCTTGAAAAGGACTTGATTAAGTCTGAAAAGAGATACAAACTTGCCGAAGAGTCAGCTCGTATTGGAATTTGGGAGTGGGATATAAGAAGCCACCATCTATATTGGTCTGATGAAATATACAGGTTGTTTGATAAAGAAAAGTCAGAGAACCCTCCAACGTTTAAAGACATGATGACTAACATAATCGATGAGGATAGGTTTCGAACGGCTATTTCATTTGATGAGGCGATTGAGAAGAAATTGCCTTTTGAGATTGAATTCAGAATCAAGAATTCGCGCGATGAAACAGTTTGGGTGAATGCCAAAGGCAACACACAATTTGACGCGATGGGAAAACCCAACCTGGCCGCCGGGACTATGCAGGATGTAACAACCCGTAAAGAAATGGAAGAGGCGCTTCAGAGTACCAACCAAAAGTATGAGTTGATTTCGAAGTTTAGTACGGATGTTATCTGGTTAATGGATATCAGAACAGAAAAATTAACATATATCAGCCCTTCCATCCTTAAGCTCAATGGATATACATCGGAAGAGATGATGAACCGGCGACTATCAGATATCCTTACCCCGGAGTCGTACGAAAAAGCTAAAACATACCTAAAACAAGGTATCCCGGATTATATTGAAGGACGACCATCTACTTCATTTGTGTTGGAATTGGATCAAAAGCGGAAAGACGGTTCTATCATAGCCACTGAAGTGACATCATCAGTTGTCTATGATGATCAGGGAAATCTGCAATTAGTCGGCATATCTCGGGATATCACCAAGCGAAAAATGGCAGAAACTGCATTACGTGAGGAACGCAACCTGTTCCAAATTCTCATGGACAACATTCCCGATGCCATCTATTTTAAAAATTTAAAGAGCCGTTTCATTCGGATCAACAAAGCCGAAGCCCAGGTATTTGGTTTTAAGGACCCCGCCCAGGCTGTGGGAAAAACCGATTTTGATATTTTTACAAAAGAACACGCCGAACCTGCTTATGAAGATGAACAGGAAATTATTCGCACGGGCAAACCGCTTATTGATTACGAGGAGCAAGAGACATTCCCCGATGGACACACACGTTGGATATCCACATCCAAGATGCCATTTCGTAACAGCGCCGGTGAAATCGCCGGTACATTTGGAATATCACACGACATAACACACCGCAAAGAGATGGAATTAGCTCTACAAAAGAGGATTAGTGAGCTGGAAACAGTGTATTATCTGGCCAACCGGGTTCAAGCCGGAGAAACATTACAGGAATTACTGCAAACTCTTCTTGAAGAAACTTTAAAAGTAATTAATGCAACGGATGGAGGCATATTTCTATTAGAGCCAGCATCCAGAAAACTAATCCTTTATTCAGCCGCCGGCTGGTTTGAACAGTTGGCTGGTTTGGCCCTTGAACCGGATGATGGCATTAATGGTCATGTGTTTTCTACCAATCAACCGTATTTCACATCCGATATGAAATCAGATGCCATCTTGTCCTCAAAGGTAAAACATCTGATACGAGAAAATCAATCCGGTGCTTTTTACCCGATTCAGTGCAGTGAAGGGACGATCGGTGTTTTTGATGTATTTATCCCACAACCAAAAGAGATCAGTGAAAATAAGAAACGGCTGCTATCCATTATTGCCCAAATGGCCGGAGAAGCAATCCTTCGGTCACGCCTGACCGAAGAGATCCGTCAATCGAATAAAACATTACAGGAAGAAGTAAATCAACGGATCGCATTTCAATCATTACTGGCAACTGAAAAAGAATTATTACGGACAACCCTTATGAGTATTGGTGAGGGAGTCATCATAACAAATCCAGAAGGCAGAATAATGCTTTTTAACCATTCCGCTGAAGATATTACTGGTTATGGTGCCAAGAAAATCACAAATCAACCTGTAAGTAAAATCCTCAAAATCATTGATCCGGATACGAATCAGGTTATTCCTGATCCTCTGCATAAACTCTATTATCTAAGCCGGGGAAACCAGGAAGACCCGGGAGACAAACCTTTATATTTAATAACAGAAAACGGGGACAGAATCTTAATTTCATTGAATATTACGGCGCTCATATCATCAGATAGGAAGAAGTTGGGGCATGTTATTGTTTTTCGGGATATCACCGAAAAACAGAGAGCAGAAGCGCAATCGGCCCTGTCGCAAAAGATGGAAGCGATCGGCCAGTTGGCTGCCGGAATCGCCCATGAGATCAACACCCCCATCCAGTATGTAGGTGATAACCTCCATTTCCTGCAAAAGGCCATAACCCATCTATCCGAAATGGTTCAGGCATGCAATTCGCTTGAAAACACCGCATCCATCAATCAAGAAGACCTTCATCATCTATTCGAAGTAAAAAAACAATCAAAGATCCAGCACTATATAACTGAAAGTCCAAATGCCGTTCAGGAGGCTCTTGATGGTGTCGAGAGAGTCAGAAAGATAGTATTGGCTATGCGTGAATTCTCACATCCATCTGAAAAGGAGAAGAAACTGGCAGATATTAACCACGGCATTGAGACAACTGTTGTCATCTCACGGAATGAGTGGAAGTATTTTGCCGACCTGGAGACAAACCTTGATCCGGAATTGCCACCGGTTTATTGCCAGATCGATGAGATCAACCAGGTTATTTTGAACATGATCATAAACGCAGTCCAGGCCATACAAGAAGTCTTTCCCCCTGGTTCAGATAAAAAAGGCAAGATTACTATAACCACGAAGAACGCCGATGACCGGGCGGTAATAAAAATCCATGATAACGGAAACGGTATCCCGGATGAAATTATCCGACGGATTTATGATCCATTCTTTACCACCAAAGGTATAGGTAAAGGGACCGGGCAGGGACTTTCGTTAGCCCATCAGATTATCGTAAAAAAACACCGGGGGAGCATCAATGTCGAATCTAAAGTTGGAGTTGGCACAACGTTCATCATTGAGATACCATATGAATTACCTGATTTAGAGACATGATGAGAAAAAGATGCATTCCATTCTTTTCGTAGATGACGATGAAATGGTCCTCCAGGGTTTACGCCGTTCGCTGGGAGAGTACAGCGATACCTGGAAAACGGATTTTTCATCCAACCCCAATGATGCTTTGGATAAACTTGCAAAGGAATCGTTTGACGCGATAGTCACGGATATGCACATGCCAATCATGGATGGTGCCCAATTGCTCGAACTGGTCAGTAAATCCAATCCTGATGTTATGCGGTTCGTACTATCCGGGAATGTGACAGAAGAACAGGTAATGCGCTCCGCTGACCTGGTTCATCAAATGATTCCCAAACCCAGCGATATGGAGCATATTTACGCTATTGTAGAACGCTCCTGCCGGCTGCGGGACATGCTGACAGATCCAATCTTATTAAAATTGATCACTGGAATTAAAACTCTGCCCAGCGTTCCGGTTTTATATAACCGGCTTATGAATGAACTTGAATCACCCAACTCAAGCACCCAGAGTGTCGGGAGAATTATTTCTCAAGACGCGGCGATGACAGCCAAAATCCTTCAACTGGTCAATTCGGCATTTTTTGGTCTATCAGACAATATCAGCAGTCCTCAACGGGCTGTGATAATTCTCGGATTGAATACCGTAAAAGCGTTAGTTCTCGGTATTCACATTTTTTCGGAATACCAGGATCAAAAAGACCTCCCAGTTTCTATAGATGTGTTATGGAAACACAGTATGCTGGTCAGCAACCTGGCATTCAAAATCGCAAAAAGCCTGCAAATGAGCTCACTTGTTCAGGAAAATGCCCGGGTTTCCGGATTGCTGCATGATATTGGGAAACTGGTCTTATTGAAAAAACCCGATTTTTTTATGCAAGTCCGAAAGGATAAAAATGGAATGATCGATCTGGAGTCAGAATACCAGATTCTGGGAACATCACACGCAGAAATGGGTGGATATCTCCTCGGGATGTGGGGACTGCCCAATGCCATAGTCGATGCGATCACCTTTCATCACAGACCGAGTGTTCAGATATCAACGGAACCGGACCTGCTGACCGTTTTGCACACGGCCAATGGTCTGGCCAATATGTGCCGAATGGAAATGGAATCAGACTTCGAAACTTACCTGGATATGAAATACCTGGATTCGGTCGGGGTTTCTGGCTTTTTGGATGAATGGGTGTCGATCACTCGCACTGTCCTCAATAATGCCGAGGATGATTCGATTAAATAAACAAGAAGGGGAATATCCATGCCTAACGAGGTAATCCTGATTGTTGACGACGAATCAAATGTACTATCTTCCCTCTCAAGGGCTTTATTTGAGGAAGATTTTGGGGAAGTTTTAACGGCCAAAGATGCGTCTGAAGCATTGGAGATTTTGGACAAAGGGATCATCCCCAGTGTGGTAATCTCCGATTATCACATGCCGGGTATCAATGGTATTGATCTACTTACGGCTATCCGTAACCGAATTCCGGAAACGACACGCATTCTGCTAACAGGCGCTGCCTCCCTGGACATGGCCATTAATGCCGTAAACAAGGGAAATGTTTTCCGTTTCCTTGTAAAACCCTGTCCATCCGATGTTTTTATTAATGCCGTAAAGGATGGAATACGATATAACCAGTTGATTTTGGGCGAAAAGGAACTTTTCTTAAAGACGTTAAATGGCAGCATCAAGGTTATGATTGACATACTTGAAGTCCAAAATCCTTTCATCTTTACAAAAGTGGGGAGATTAAGGAAATTAGCCCACAATCTTGCTATAGCTCTGGATCTAAAAGACCAGATGTGGGAGATTGAATTAGCCGCGTTATTGTCACAAATTGGATCTGTCACAATTCCACAGGACATCCTGTATAAACAGATCAAAGGAGTGGAATTGAGTGATTCGGAACGGGAGATGATCGCCTCAATTCCACGCATGGGTCGCCAATTAATCAAAAATATCCCCCGGTTGGAAAATGTAGCCGAAGCAGTCGGTGATCAGAATCTTGTTTTCACTCATATAGGAAAATCTGACTTACCTTCGGGAAAAGATATTCCCATCATTTCTCGGATTTTGAAAATTATTCTAGATTATGACCGCCTCCGCACCTCGCTTATCAGCTCTGTGGATGCGATTAACCATATGCAGTCACACGAAAATGAGTATGATCCGGCAATTTTGAGTGTGTTCTGTACCAAAGTACTTGAGATCGACGAGCAGATCACCTATAAAGCAACAAAAGCCAGATTGTGGGAAAAACAGATATTTGTCGATGATTTGAAAATTGGTATGACACTTTCACGGGATGTTATAGATCGCAATGGCACTCTGGTAGTTGCAAAGAATACTGTTGTAAATGAAGTTTTGATATATAAATTAAGCAACTATTTCCGGTCTCAATCCATCATGACCCCTGTTTTTATAGAGAGTGACAAGCCGTAGTCATTTTGGATACATGGTTGTTCTTTTGGTATAGCCTGAACAGCTTTCAATCCGGTCTTATTGTAAAATAGAGATATACACTCATTTCTTTTTGTGTCCAGTTAGACATCCCTTATGCCATCTGATTTGATCCTCATCGTTGAACCCGAATCGAAGTGGGTTCATTTATTACGCCAGATATTGACCGGAGCCGGCTTTATTGTGCAGGCAACCAACCGTGGAGAAAAAGCGGTAAAGATCGCAGCGGAAGAACAACCTGCTATGGTCCTTTCCGAATTGAATATTTCAAATGGTATGGACGGGGCAGAATTGATCCGGCAGATTCGCGCGTTTTCCGATAGACCTGTCATTTTGCTATCGGCCAGCGAAACCGCCGAGGATGAATTGCGGGCATTCGAGGCCGGGGCAGATGATTTCATCCGGAAACCGTTTGATTCCCGCGTTCTGTTGGCCCGAGTAAAAGCTGTGTTGCTGCGAGCACGCGAAATCGCGCAATCTCCAACCGTCATCGATTTAGGCGACATTCAGATAGATCTGGCAGCGCGGCAGGTCACAGCATCCGGCCAACCAGTCTATCTCACAGAGACTGAATACAATCTTCTGCTCGAACTCGCGCGGCACCACAACCGGGTTATGCTCCACGAACAATTATTGATGGCAGTCTGGGGCCCAAAATTCAGCACAGAAGTTGATTATCTGCGTTCGTTCATTCATATCCTCCGCCGAAAATTGGAGGTCAACCCTTCTCAACCTTCCCTGATTCTCAGTCGTCCGGGGATTGGCTATATACTTGTTACATCTGACAGACAGGAAAACGAGGCGGTTCCACATGGAAAACGCAAAACCGTATAATATTTTCGATATGGCCCAGAAGCAATTCGACCGTATTGCCGATATGCTTGAACTGGACCAGCCTTCCCGGGAGTTTCTGCGCACGCCCATGCGTGAAATCCAGTTCAGCCTCCCGGTCACCCTTGATAACGGTGATGTAATGATCCTGCGCGGATACCATGTGCAATTCAATGACAGCCGCGGTCCAACCAAAGGCGGTATCCGTTTCCATCCACAGGAAACAGTGGATACGATTCGCGCGCTTGGAATGTGGATGACCTGGAAGTGCGCTGTGACCAATCTGCCTCTGGGTGGGGGTAGCAGCGGTGTGGCCTGTGATCCGCACAGCCTCAGTCCCATGGAGGTCGAACGCATTTGCCGTGGATTTGTGCGCCGTATGGCTCCCCTCACCGGACCGGATACAGATGTACTGGGCCCGGACATAATGACCGGACCACAGCAGATGCTATGGATGTTGGATGAATACGAAGCCATAAAAGGAAAAAAACAACCCGGTTTTATCACCGGGAAACCGGTACATCATTCCGGATCCAAAGGCCGCAAGGAAGCTCCCGGCTATGGGGTGATGATCACTGTCCGTGAAGCGCTGAAAGACAAGGGCATCCCGGTGGAAAATACCCGGGCCAGTATTCAGGGCTTTGGCACTGTCGGTAAACATGCCGCCCAGCTTTACAGTCAGATGGGCGGTGTCATAATCAGTGTTTCATGTTGGAATCAGGAAGATCATACAGCCTATACCTTCCGGAAAAAAGAAGGCATAGATTTCGAACAACTGGCATCAATAACCAATCCTTTCGGTGAGATCGACAAAATCCAGGCGGAAAAACTGGGTTTTGAACGGCTTCCGGGAGATGCCTGGTTGTCACAGGATGTGGATATACTGGTGCCGGCCGCGGTTGAAAATCAGATCAGACCGGACAATGTGGACCGGATCAGCCCGCAGGTGAAGATCATAGCAGAAGCAGCCAACGGGCCGACAGACCCGGATGTGGATTCGGTAATTAATGAACGGGATATCCTGCTCATTCCCGACATACTGGCCAATTCAGGCGGAGTGATCTGCAGTTATTTTGAACAGGTGCAAAGCAATCTGAATTACTACTGGACCAAAGATGAGGTGTTGAGCAAGATCGACGCGATTATGACCTCGGCGTATATCGATTCGAGTAACTTTGCCCGCAAAAATAATCTCAACCTGCGGGACGCAGTATATATGCTGGCTGTTGATCGGGTCGCGCGTGCCTGCCACGAACGCGGCTGGATATAGCCGGTTTTTATCAAAATGATCAACATCACTGACCGCCTACATCTCATCACCATGCGGCGCGGCTCGGACCGTGCCAGACCATTGCTGGAAGGGCGTGAAGAACTGGGCGGGAAGGCCCAGGGATTGCTCTCTATGCACCAGACACTGGTCGAAATGGACGCGGATGAATTTCCCGATATCCGCATAGACATCCCGGAAATGACCGTCCTGGGAACGAGTGTATTTGATGCTTTCATGCAACGAAACGACCTGATGGAACTCGCGCTTTCCGGACTGCCGGATGATCGTATCGCGAACGCATTTCAACGCGCCGATATGCCATTTGAGGTACTGGGCGAACTGAAAGCCCTGATCGACTCATGGACATCTCCCCTGGCTATCCGTTCATCAGGGCTGTTGGAAGATACCACACACCGTCCGTTCGCCGGTGTATATCTGACCAAAATGATCCCAAACAACCAGCCAGACCCGGATATCCGCTTCCAAAAACTGGTCGAAGCGATTAAATTCGTCTGGGCTTCCACATATTTCAAAATAGCCCGCGATTACTGCCTGGCTACATCATTAAATAGCTGCGATGAGAAAATGGCCGTTGTCATTCAGGAAGTGGTCGGCAAGCGATACGGCAACCGTTTTTACCCGGAACTTGCCGGAGTGGCGCGGTCCTTCAATTACTACCCGCTGCTGCCCGCCCGCCCTGCGGATGGTGTTGTCAACCTGGCTCTTGGTCTGGGAAAAACGATCGTGGATGGCGGAAAATCCTGGATCTATTCTCCGGCGTATCCGCTCATGCCCCTGCCATTCGAATCCACCCACGAATTAATGCAAGACACTCAAACCGAGTTCTGGGCGGTAAATATGGGAGAACCCCCTGAATACAATCCGACCCGCGAGACGGAGTTCCTCAGAAAAGATAACCTCTTGACCGCTGAGAAGGATGGAACGCTTTCACATCTCGTTTCCACCCTGGACCTGGAATCCGGCCGGATGACACTTGGAATGGGCAGCAAAGGTCCACGGGCATTAACATTCGGCCCCCTCCTCAGCCTGCCAGATATACCTTTCAATACTCTAATTTGTCACCTGCTTAAGCGGTGTGAAAAGCAGTGTGGTTGTCCTGTAGAAATTGAATTTGCCATGACATTCGACCCGCCGCGTTTTGGTTTCCTTCAGGTACGGCCAATGGTTTTACCAAAAGGGGATCTGAGAATTTCACATGAAGATCTCGTTGATCCGCACACGATCATCGCGTCGGAAACCGTGCTGGGGAACGGTGAATGTGCAGCCATTGAAGATATTGTGTATGTCATCCCCGACCAATTCAACCTGAAAGACACGAAAGCCATAGCGGCCGAACTGGAAGACCACAACCATCTGCTTCTCAACGCGCACCGGCCTTACCTGTTAATCGTTTTCGGTCGTCTGGGTACACTTGATCCCTGGCTTGGTATTCCAGTCACCTGGGGACAGGTGTGCGGCGCGCGGGTGATCGTTGAAGCCACACAGGATAATGTGAAAGTCGAACTGAGCCAGGGATCGCATTATTTTCACAACATCATTAATCTGGGCGTTATGCATTTTTCCATGCCCTTTACCAGTCCATACCGCATTAATTGGGACTGGTTCGAGAATCTTACTATTGAAGAAGAGAAACATTTTACCCGCCGGGTTCGCTTCCCCGGTGGAGTGAATGTAAAAGTGGATGGACGTCACGGTCGGGGAATTGTCTATCTTCCCTGATAAAAACCGGGACGCCGTCCCTGTTTTTATAAAATCTTTAGATTTTCCCTGCTTTTTTTTATAAAGTCTTGATGCGTGGCATGTTATAAAACGGGAACTTTTTTCACCGGACGGGGACCCACATATGTCATACATTCAAGATGTTATTGCCAGAGTAAAAGAAAAGGACGCCGACCAGCCCGAATTTCTACAGGCTGTTCAAGAAGTATTGACCTCACTTGAGCCGACCGTAAAGAAACACCCGGATTTTGTGAAGGCGAGAATCTACGACCGCATTGTTATCCCGGACAGGGCTGTACTCTTTCGTGTCCCGTGGGTGGATGATCGCGGAGAGGTTCAGATTAATCGAGGTTTCCGCATCCAATTTAATAATGCCATAGGACCTTACAAAGGCGGTCTTCGATTTCATCCCTCTGTCAATCTGGGAATCATCAAATTCCTGGGTTTTGAGCAGATCTTCAAAAATTCACTCACCACCCTGCCGATGGGTGGCGCCAAAGGTGGTTCGGATTTCGATCCCAAAGGCAAATCTGACAACGAGGTAATGCATTTCTGCCAGGCGTTCATGCGTGAACTTTTCCGTCATATTGGACCGGACACCGATGTTCCAGCCGGTGATATCGGGGTGGGCGCGCGTGAGATCGGTTACCTGTACGGTTATTATCTCAAAATTGCCAATGCCAATGTCAGTGTGCTGACCGGCAAAGGGCTTGAATACGGGGGAAGTCTTATCCGCCCTGAAGCAACAGGTTATGGTTCGGTCTACTTCGCAGCTGAAATGCTGGCCACACGCAATCAACAGGTAGCCGGAAAAGTAGCCGCGATCAGCGGTTCGGGTAACGTAGCCCAGTACACAATTGAGAAATTGATCCAGTTGGGTGCAAAACCCATTACGATTACTGATTCCAATGGCACAGTGGTTGATGAATCAGGAATCGACGCTGAAAAATTACGTTTCATTCTGGAGCTCAAAAACTTCCGGCGCGGGCGTATCAGCGAATACGCGGAAAAGTACAACGTTCCCTACTACCCCGACAAATGCGTCTGGGACGTTATCCGGGAACAAAATCTGAAGATTGACCTTGCTTTCCCGTCCGCGCATGAAAACGAAATCAATCAACTGAATGCTGAAGCCATAGTGAAAAATGGCTGCTATTGCGTATCAGAAGGTGCCAATATGCCTTCAGACCTGCAGGCCATCCAGGTTTACCTGAATAACAATGTGCTGTATGGCCCGGCCAAAGCAGCCAATGCCGGCGGGGTCGCGGTTTCCGGGTTGGAAATGTCCCAGAATGCCATGCGTCTGAACTGGACACGGGAAGAAGTTGACAACCGTCTGCAGTTGATCATGAAAAGCATTCACCAGTCTGCGCTGGAGGCATCCGAAACATACGGCTGCAAAGGCAACTACCTGGTCGGCGCGAACATCGCCGGGTTTACCAAAGTGGCCAAAGCAATGCTGGCGTACGGGATTGTGTAAAACCCCATGTGTGATTAATCGGGAGCGGAGCTCGGTCAACCCCGCTCCATTAAACAGTCAGCATTTTTCTTTTCAAGATCAGCCTCCTGGAATATTTCCGGGAGGCTGATTTTGTTTGTACTGCTTTTTTATTCCGCCAGGTGAAGGATCTTTTTCACAGAATCACGATCCATTGGAATAAAGTTGCCGAAGGTCCGTGTATTGTTATCGGTACACTTATTCGCCATTTCATCAATGCGGTCACCTTTGATTCCCAGATCGGAGAGTCGCGTCCCCAGACCCATGGATCGTGAGAATGTTTCCAGACGTTCGATCCCAGTCAGGGCAACCCTTTCCGGATCAAACACATCCATGTCCACATTCCATACGCGAATGGCCCACTGGGCGAAGCGGTTTATGTCATGTTTGTAGACAAATTTCATCCAGGCTGGAAATACCACTGCCAGTCCCGCCCCATGAGCGACATCATATATTCCACTGATCTCATGCTCAATATCGTGCGAAGACCAATCACCCACACGGCCGGTGTTTAGTAAATTATTGTGAGCAATCGTCCCCGCCCACATGATCTCAGCCCAGGCATCGTAATCCTTTGGGTTTTCCAGTACCTTCGGCGCATGGACGATCAATGTTTTCATGGTGGCCTCAAGTAACCGGTCGGTGAAAGCCACATGCGGAACATTGGTGAAATACCGCTCCATCAGGTGCGCCATGATGTCTGTGATCCCACAGGCCACCTGGAATTTTGGTAAAGTGAAGGCCTGTTCGGGGTTAAGAATGGAAAAGCGGGGATAGATCAATTCTGTATTGACAGCACGTTTCAACCAGCCTTCTTCATTGGTGATGACCGTGCCAGTACTGGCTTCACTGCCTGCCGCCGGAATGGTTAATATTGTTCCAATCGGCAATGCCTCTTTGGGTTCGCCTTTTCCCAAGTAGAAATCCCACACATCATGGTCGATCATCGCACCCATGGCTATAGCCTTTGCAGAATCGATCACACTTCCACCACCGACAGCCAGTATCAGGCCAAGTTTATTTTCCTTGACCAGTTTCACACCTTCATGTACCAGACTGAGCCGTGGATTGGGTTTCACACCGCCCAACTCGATCCAGCTTACGCCGGCTTTTTTTAACGATGCAGTAACCCGGTCGTACAACCCGGTTTTTTTAATGCTGCCACCGCCATAATGAAGCAAGATGTTCTTGCTATAGATGGCTGCTTCTTCGCCTACCCTGTCTTCCATTCCGCGCCCGAACAGGATCTTAGTCGGGTTCTGAAATACAAAATTTTCCATTTCATTTTCTCCTTTGTCTTATTTTCGGAACAACAAACTCCTGACACGACTTCGTTTCAGTTGATGTTTACGATCTGCCTCCGGGTAGTTCCCCGAAGGGTCAATTTTGTTTTAAGCGTTGTGGTTTTTTTGCGGAGCTTTTTTCCTTCCATCAAACCAATCAACATTTCGGCACTTCTTGAACCCATTTCCAGTGCCGGTTGCGATACTGTGGAAAGGGGTGGCTCCATCAATACCGCCAGTTCAATATCATCGAACCCGATCACTTCCACCTGATCCGGTACCGAAATACTCGCCTGTCTTAATGCCCGAATAGCCCCAATTGCCATTAGATCATTTGCGGTAAAAATCGCCGTGAACGGAGATTTTTTGTACTTTCTTTTCTCAATCATTTCAGATGTCAAACGAAAACCGCTTTCGATGGAAAAATCGCCATAGCGAATGGTGACAGAATCCGGCAGCAGACGCTTCTCCAACAACACATCTACAACGCCAGCCTGGCGATGCCGCGATTGTGAATAATCGAGGGGTCCGTTGATAAACAATAAGCGGCATCCGGGCTCGGAAAAGAAATACTCAGCAGCCAAACGCCCGCCTTCACGGTTGTCCACATACACACCGGGATATTTCACTGGTCCTTCAATTATGCGATCGACCAATACGTATGGGATATTTTTATCATCCAGGAGTTCAAGCTGACAATCGCAATCCGATACCGCCGAATCCAGAATGAGTCCATCAACGCCGCGCTCGATAAGTCTGACAACATATTCCTTTTCCTTGGTAATATCATGATCCGAGTTACACAGGAACAGACTGTATCCCGATTTTTTTAAGGCATCTTCCGCACCACGCACCAGAAGGGAATAATATGGATTAACAATATCCGGGATGATCACCCCGACCGTCGCGGATCGTCCCGTAGCCAGCCCGCGGGCAAAACCGCTGGGTTGAAAAGCTGTTTCTTTCAATATATCCATAATACGCTGGCGTGTCTGGGGGCCGACTCCCTCCGTGCGATTATTAAGCACACGCGAAACCGTTGCCTTGGATACCCCTGCCTGTCGGGCGATATCTGAGATCGTAATCTTCATTCGTTTTATTTCCCGATAAGAAACCGGTTTAGTAAACCGGTTTCTTATGTTATTATACATATAATTCGGCTAATTTCAACAGGAGACTTATACAATGGGTGAAAAAACAGATACTTACCGGCACGTTGTCTTATTCAAATTTTTTGATAAAACCGGCCCCGAAACAGTACGGTCAATTGAAACAGCCTTCCGCCAACTCTGCGCCAGATTACCGTTTGTCACCGGCTTTGAATGGGGAATAAACTCAAGTCCGGAAAATTTAAATGACGGCTTTACTCACTGCTTTATCGTTACATTTGCCGATCCCAATGGCCGCGATGAATATCTTCCCCATCCACTTCATCAGGAATTCTGCCGGACATATCTTGACCCCAATCTCGAGAAGGTATGTGTCATTGATTTCTCAGCCAATGATTAAGAAATCCTGATTTATGGACGGATTGTTCGCCTTGTAGACGGCATGTGTTAAATCTACTTCGCGCGTAATTTGATCAGGTTGATCTCTGGTGTGTTAAAAAGTCGAAAACGCAGCGCGGGAACTGGTCCTCCGGAACCCAGTCCACGGCTGGTGTATTGCTGGATTCCATTCCCTTCATATAAGCCGCTTACAATTCTTGGATCGGGGAGCCAACCCCGGTGTTCTTCATTCGCGTTAGGGATAAGTAGCGCACCAATAAACGGCAACCGGATCTGACCGCCGTGATAATGCCCTGCCAGTACCAGGTCAAAAGAAGGAATGTCGGTGCGTTCAGGGTCATCCAGAACTTTTTTGGTCAACGGAAAATGGGTTATTCCAATCAGAATTTCGCTATCCGGGATACCGGCAAATATACCGTCAATTTCCTGCTGATATTTCGCGCGATCTTCCTCAAGTGTCAAATAATTCACCGTTTTCGCGGTTCTCGCGTCCATCGCACCCAGTCCCATCAGAATATCCGGGTCACTGGCATACAGCTGCTCGGCAAACCAAAGACGGGCGTCACCGCGTTCAAGGTTGAAAGGTCTGTCCAGCAGGATACATCCAGCTTGCTGAAATTCTTTCCCGGCTGGCGTGACCACACCAATGGAATAGTCCACATCTGTTGGACTGGAATTTCCGGCTGTAAAAATCATCAGGTCTTTATCTTCGATCGAATCCAGTAATTCATAGAAAGGATCGATATCTCTGCTGCGGTGAGCCTGGATATCACCGGTTATTGCGATCATGTCAAAACTCAGGGAATTTATCGCAGCGGCCAGATCACGCTGTTTTTCGCCAAACCGATGACCGTGAAGGTCAGTGATCTGAAGGATGGTAAAACCATCAAACTCTTCCGGCAAACCATCAATGAATATATCCTGATGTACCGTCACAAACCGGTTGTTATCGTATATTGTATATAAGACAAGACCAGCGAAGAATACAATAATAATGATGTAATACAAATATTTACGAAAACACTTTTGCATCCGGCAATTCTACACCAGGAAAACACCAGAAAAGCAGGGTGTACAGGTACCTGATGCAATTCGATCATTGATGCTAAAATTCCTCATGGATAAAAATTCGAGTTTTGTTATTTTGGGGTAAGAGATGGACGTACCGCACGCGAATCTTGAACAGTTCATAAGTGAACTTCACGGTCAGGCCGTCAATGCGGCCCGGGATCGATATGGCGTTATGCTCGACTTTTCCATGAACAGTGTCTCCAAGCTGCTTACACTGGTGGAACAGGCACATCAGGCCTATGTTACGTCACCGATGAAAGGCCCGGGTCTGGAGAAAACCATCCAGGTATGGGGGGCGTATCTTGGTGAAACATTACGTCGTAACAAAGGCGGCGTTTGGAAGATCGATCCGGAACAGACCGGAGACCGGAAGATATATCTGGCCACCGGGAGCGGCCGAATTTTTCCGTTCGAACAAATCCGGGAACGGATCACCGGAGAGACTCCACCCCCGCCGGAACGCGACATGCCTCTTCTGCCACCCGAGCCGGAAAAACCGAAAAGCAATCTGCTGATCATTTTGCTGGTTGCGTTCGGTGTGTTTGCGATTTTAGCTGCCGGGGCTATATTCGCGATCCAACTACTTACCCAACAACGCGGTAGTGAACTGATTCGTCAGAAAGAAGCTTACGAAGCCCCCTTTGTAAACGATATTGGCAATTACCTCAAAGAATATTCCAATCCGGCAGCTTCTGATCCTGAATTATCCGGGAAAGTGCTGGTTGTCAGCCGCAACACTGGAAGAATCGCGGACCTTCAATACAAATTACCCCGCGAAATGAGAGCAACAAGTCCCGCGGACCTGGGTGTGATCATACAACAGGAATGCCAGGTGATCGAATCGGCGACCAATGAAGATGGAGCAATACTAAACCGTATCTCCTGCCGCCTTACGTTAATTAATGCCGCTCTCAAAGAAGCCGGTTACCAGCAGGATTTCGTCAGCAACGAATTCCATCCGGAAGCTGCCCCTGGTGAAGATCCGGCCAGCAGTCTTGATCCAACCATCATGATCTCATGGATCGATGCCATGGTGGAGTAACCTCCGTCCAGGTTGGCATAATTCCTGCAGGATTACTTTCACAACCGATGCAAAGAGACCTCTATGTATCAGTTTGCGGGTATTGACGATGATCATTCCGCCAATATCTGTTTCTCCAAGGGATAATCGGTAAAGGCTCTATTATGATATCCATAGACCTGACTACTGTAATGATCGGATTCGTTTTTGGCAATCTGATCTGTTTCATTTTGCTATTCTCACAATGGCGTAGTAACAGGACGCACTATCCGGGACTGGGTTGGTGGACAGCAGGATTTTTCGTAAACCTTATCGGTATCATTCTGCTGACCGGCCGTGATCATCTCCCTGAATTCTTCTCCATGCTGCTCGGCAGTCTTTTTATGGTATCTGGGATCCTACTGCTATATGTAGGTGTCAACCGATTCCTCATAAATAAGGGGCTGCCGCGTCATTTGCTATTTCTGGTTGTGGTTTATATTGCCCTGCAAACGTATTTTATTTACGTACAACCGGATTTCAGGATGAGGAACATTCTTTTTTCGACTGCCATGTTCTTCTTCAGTCTTCAATTTGTCTGGCTGTACTTCCGACAGATCAAAGTGGAAGACCGGCCTATTGCCCGGAACCTTGTCATCGTCACCAGCCTGTTTGGCGTAATGGCACTGGCACGGATTCTCCTGAATATTCTAATTTCACCGGGAACCGGACCTTCCCATTCTTCCAGTTATGAAGCCTTTGCTTATCTTGTGTTTCAAATGTTATACATCGTTTTAACATTGACGCTATTCGCGCTGGTTAACCACCGCCTTTACAATGACCTGGAAAGGGATATAGCTGAACGAAAAAAAGTCGAGAGCGCGCTGCAAAAAAGCGAAGAGAAGTATTTTAAAGCCTTCCAATCCAGCCCTGACGCGGTAATGATCACCCGTATCGAAGATGGAAAGATCATTGAGGTGAATGATGCTTTCCTGAAAACAATCGGTTATGAACGGGATGAGGCAATTAACCAGACCACATTAGCTCTGGGAATATGGGTTGATACTTCCGACCGCGAGCGGCTCGTGGAAGACATGCGGAAGAAATCAGTGATCCGAAACGCTCAATTTCAGATTAAAACCCGGAATGGTCTCATTATTCAGGTGGACTTTTCTGCAGACTATATCCGGATCGGCGATGAAGATTGTATGCTGTCTGTGATCCGCGATGTATCGGAGCGAAAACAGATAGAAGACATAATCCGGCTGCGTCTGACATTATGGGATTACTCCATCTTACATTCACCGATCGAAGTGATGCAGAAAGCGTTGGACGAGATCGAGAAATCAACAGGCAGTCAGATCAGCTTTTTCCACCTTGTCAATGATGATAATGTCACTCTAACATTGCAAGCCTGGTCCACAAATACAAAGAATACCTACTGCAAAGCGGAAGGAAGCGGAATGCATTATCCGCTGGAGCAGGCCGGCGTCTGGGCAGACTGTATCCGTGAGCGAAGACCAATCATTCATAATGACTACGCCGCTTTAACCAACAAAAAGGGGATGCCGGAGGGACATGCCCGCCTGGATCGGGAACTGGTAGTACCCATCATTCAAGAGGACCGCGTCGTTTCAGTTCTGGGTGTGGGAAATAAACCCATCAATTACGATGAAAAAGACGCAAAACTATTGGAATACCTGGCATCTCTTGTCTGGTCAATTGTGTCAAAGATGAGGGCAGACGCCCAGATTCGAGAATTGAATCAGCAGCTGGAAGAAATGGCCATGACCGATGATTTGACAGGTCTGGCAAACCGGCGAAATTTCTTTCTACGCGGCGAGGAAGAGATCAACCGTTCGCGCAGATATAAAACTCCTCTGTCGCTCATTATGCTTGACCTTGATAAATTCAAGATCATTAATGACACCTATGGACACGATACCGGCGACAAAGCCCTGCAGTGTATTGCCAAAACACTAAGAGCACAATGCCGTGAGGTCGATCATCCGGGACGGTTGGGTGGTGAGGAATTTGGCCTTCTTTTACCGAACACACGGCTGGATGAAGCTGTCAATGTGGCGGAAAGGATCCGCCAATCTATTGAAGGCTTGCAATGTTTACGTGAAGGTGGAAAGATATCCCTGACCGCCAGCCTGGGTGTCGCCTCGATAGAACCGGGAATAAAGACAATGGACAACCTGTTCCATAACGCCGATACAGCCATGTACCAGGCAAAGAATGCCGGACGTAACCGGGTGGTCCTCTACGAATTGGATTAAGTACTGTCAGCATAACCGTATAATTTAAGAGTACCGCTTTCATATACCGGAGCTGATAATGCAAATTAGCCGGTTTTTTGATTTAAGATAACCGCCGAAATTGAACCATTGCTTTGATGTTAAAATCCGGTCTAACTACTTGGAAAAACAATCGGGGACATTTATGGTCACGAATGAGATCGAAATAGACCATACATTGAAACAACTGGCAGCAGAAGCCGTTCAGATTGCGCATGACAACTATGGCGTTGTACTTGATTACACGCCAGAATCCCTGCCCGCTCTGTACAAATTGCTGGAGCGGGCCCACATTCTTAAAACCTCACCGGCTTATGAAGACATAGCACCCATCCGGACAATGCAGGTGTGGGGTGCCTACCTGGGTGAAACGATTCGCATATCCCGAAATGGTGTATGGAGGGAGAATCCGGCTGCCAACAACATCCGGCGGTATTGCGTAAACACTGCTTCTGGTAACTATTTCCCCATGGAACAGATCTATCTGAGGGTTGTTCCCGGAATACAGACAAATAATCTAAAGGCTGCCGTAAAAGAACCGCCCACAATTAAGGCTTCCCCGGATCACCAGTTTGTTCTACTGTTTACTGCCGCGGGCTTGCTGGCTGTTATTGCCGGGATGTTCTGGTTATTCATATGGTAAATTGACCGGTATTTATGAGCGCCAAATGGATCAACCGGCTTCAAGTTCTGGTCACACTTACGGGCATGATTCCCGGATTGATCACGATTTACGGTCCAACATGGTTTTTCTTCCACCGATTTCCGTCTCAGGGTCGGACCGAATTTCTTGTTGCGCATCCTGATAAACGTATTCCCATCGTGATCTATGAGATAGTTTCCTTTATCATGATCCTCATCTCACCGGTTGTGAGTTTGTTTTTCATTGCCGGGGCCATCGAGTGGATGGCACCCTTTCTTCTCTTTTGCTATATGAGCAACAGCATAGGTATCGTAAATGGACTTTTCGAGATCATAACCGGGATCTGCCCCAAGCACGGCATCAGTTTCCGCGCGTACCATAAAGAGTATTATCTGCTTCACGTGGATGTACGAAAAGTCGGTATGATCCGGCTTCTTCTGGGGGTATTCTTCATCGCAATCTTTGTGTTCCTGTTCCGCGCCCCATCCCCGCAGTAAAATTCAAGCACCACCCTATATACTCCCGAGGTTACACGAATGTCTCATCGCCGCTTTGCTTTGAACGGGGAAACCCTCAAGCTGGATGACGCCCTGCGTCAGACAATTCCTGGAATGTTCACAAAATTACCGGATGGTTACACCTGGTACGAACTTTCCGGTCCTGCTAATGGACAACTGGTTGTTTTTATCAACGGGTATTCCGTGCCGCATTATCTGTGGGACTATACCTTTCAGCCGCTGGCTGATGCCGGATTCCGCGTGCTTCGTTTCGATCATTTCGGTCGCGGTTGGTCAGACCGGCCGGATGTCCCCTTCGGCCCCGATCTGTTCGACCGCCAGATCCACGATCTGCTCAATGCCCTCGATATTCATAGCCCTGTCAACCTGGTGGGGTCATCCATGGGAGGTATTGTCGCGGGGATATTCGCCACCCGGCATCCCGAATGGGTGGACCGGCTGGTGCTTATTGACCCGGCCGGAGTGATGCCGCGCCCGGTATGGCCCAAGTCCGTATTACTTGTCCCGGGCCTGGGCGAGTTGATCATCCACCTGACCGGGAACCGCTCACTTCCGACCGGTATGGCCGAAGATCTGCTCTACCCGGAGCGATCCCCGCGATATGTGACAGATTACCTGCCACAAATGGAGATTGCCGGATTCAAGCGGGCGATATTATCCACCTTTCGCAGCGGAATCCTGTGGAATGAGCGCGATGTATACAAACAGCTGGGGGAATTGGACAAACCTGTCCTGTTGCTGTGGGGTGAACACGACCGGACAGTTCCGTTAGCCTGTGGAGAGGAAGTCCGCGGACTGCTGCCGCATGCCGAATGGCATTTGATCGAAGATACAGGTCATGTTCCCCATTATGAAAAACCGCATGAGGTCAATCCGCTGATCATCAATTTTTTGAACAAATGACCCCCCCGGTGGGTGAGCCTGCGTCAGTACCGCACGGCGTTCTTTGCCGTGCAGGTATCGCCCCCCCCCGGTGGCTGAGCTCCGGTGGGTGAGCTTGTCGAACCCACATCCCGGCCCTCGATACCTGCATCGAAAAACACGATGCGGCACTATCGCAGGCTCGGGCAACGAACCCTCGATACCTGCATCGAAAAACATGATGCGGCACTATCGCAAGCTCGGGCAGCGAACCCTCAATACCTGCATCGAAAAACACGATGCGGTACTATCGCAAGCTCGGGCAGCGCTCAGAATAGTTACCCACTTGCATATTTCAGCAAGTCTGTATATACTCATTTATTGAATAATCATATATTGAATATATCTCTTCCCTCACCTCATCCATCCAAACCAAGGAGTAAAAAATGCGGTCCAAATTACTATCCATAGCCATGCTCATCATTTTTCTGGCGGGAACTGCCTTTACCCCGGCAGTTCCCGAATCTGCTGCATCGGATGGCATCACCGTGACAGACGCGCTGGGACGCGAAGTCACTCTGCCCGGTACACCGCAGCGCATCGTTCTGGTAGGCAAAGCGTTGTTCATGGTAGCCGACGCCATCTACGCCTTTCCGGAAGCTGGAAAGAATATCGTGGCGCTTGGCTCTACAGCCCAGGGTGCGAGCAACTTCATCCCCATAATTGACCCCTCTTTCAAGGACAAGATTGCTCTGGAGGCTAACGCTGGTCCCGAGCAGATTGCTGCCGCCAATCCGGATTGCGTGATTCTGAAAAGCAGCAATAAATCCACCATCGGCGATCCATTGGAAGAACTGAAGATCCCCGTGATCTATATGGATTTCGAAACGCCCGAACAATATGACCGTGACATGAAGACAATGGGACAGATCTTCCAAAACCCGAAACGCGCGGAAGAGATCCTGTCTTATTTCAAGGGCACCATGGATTCTGTCACAAAGACCCTGTCAACGGTAAAGGAAGAGGATAAACCCCGGACACTGGTGCTGTACTACTCCGAAAAAGACGGCGCGGTATCCTTCAACGTCCCGCCGATGGGCTGGATGCAGACCATTCTCATCAAAAATGGCGGCGGCATCCCGGTATGGGAAGATGCCAACCCGTCCAAGGGATGGACCAAGGTTAACTTCGAACAGGTGGCCGCCTGGGACCCGAACGTGATCTTTGTTGTGGCGTATTTCAACCCATTGGACAAAGTCGTGGGCATACTGAAAGAGGATACGCAGTGGAAGGAATTGACGGCTGTCAAGAATGGCCGGGTATTTGGTTTTGCCACCGATGTGTACAGTTGGGACCAGCCGGACACACGGTGGGCACTCGGCCTGCAGTGGGTGGCAGCCACCCTGCACCCCGACCTGTTCAAGGATTGGGACGTGACCGCCGCGGCAAAAGATTTTTATCAAAAAATCTATGCCATGGATGATGCCGCGTTCGAGAAAGACATCGTCCCGTTGTTGAAAGAAGAAGTGAAGTAATAACCGGTTGAACATGTTAGAGCCGCGGATGGGTAATCCATCCGCGGCTTTTTTAGTCAATCTAAAGGAAACCCCCGGTGGGTGAGTTTGCGTCAGTACCGCACGGCGTTCTTTGCCGTGCAGGTATCGAACCTCCGGTGGGTGAGCTTGTCGAACCCACATCCCGGCCCTCGACAAGCTTGGGCAACGAACCCTCGATACCTGCATCGAAAAACACGATGCGGCACTATCGCAGGCTCGGGCAACGAACCCTCGATACCTGCATCGAAAAACACGATGAGGCACTATCGCAGGCTCGGGCAACGAACCCTCGATACCTGCATCGAAAAACACGATGCGGCACTATCGCAGG
>CAYUQJ010000010.1:14177-93416 GCA_964446955.1 uncultured Leptolinea sp. | reverse complement strand
TTAACCAACAAATCGCCTTGCCGGCGATTCTGTGTGCCCCGGCAGCGTTCGGACACCGTCCCCTTAATGGGGATCAAACCCTTGTTAACCAACAAATCGCCTTGTCGGCGATTTTGTGTGCCCCGGCAGCGTTCGGACACCGTCCCCTTAATGGGGATCAAACCCTTGTTAACCAACAAATCGCCTTGTCGGCGATTTTGTGTGCCCTCGGCAGAATTCGAATCTGCAACCTTTTGCTCCGCAAGCAAACGCTCTGTCCAATTGCGCTACGAGGGCATCAATCGCGCGTTTCGTTCAACGCGCAACCTAAATATACCAAGCGTAAGGAGAAACGTCAAGGAATCCCCTGGCTGTGGTAAGAAAACTCTGAGTACCTATTCTTCTTCCAGTATATGGGCCAGGAATTCCGCGTCTTCCATATCCTGTATTCGCCCGGTAAGACGTTTACTTGATATGAGACTCTCCATATCAATATAATAGATCGGTTCGTTACCTTCTATACGCTCAACCCGGTTGGGGTACGTTTTTTCAAACTTCAGGCCGTCCATCTCCGTTACAAAGATCACCCGCGCGGGCGGGTAGCCCAATTGTATGGCGGTATCTGGCTCGGTGAAATCAGATGGTTTTAAACCAAGCGAACGGAATCCAAAGTTATCCAGGGCAGATATTACCTTCCTGGCGTTCTTCATGGTTGGATTGACCCAAATATCCAGATCTCTCGTGAATCGAGGATGCCCGTGGGCCGCTACCGCGTAACCCCCGACGATCAGGTACTCAACCTTTTCGTCGTTTAGTAATCTTAACAACTCCAAGAAGTCTGGATGGAACATTATCCCTGCCTGCGTAGTGCATCTGCCGGAGATTTTCCAATTCAACCATGCGTTCTTCGTAAGACCTGTTCTTCCAGATAGCCCATTCTGCGGGGCTGTCTTCCAATTCTGCTTCCTGAATCCCAGATCGGACATCTATGAATGGCATGGTCGTATTATAACAACAATTCTCGAACATACGGCGCACCTAAGCCTTTCAGAGGACACCTGAAGGTTTACTGTGCAAGTAATGCGCCAATCGGGGATTCTGGGTCCAAATATTGATCAAGCTGCTGATACGGAACGAGAATTGACGGCGACCCCGCCGCATAAGGAGCTACCTGGTACGGGTCAAAACTAATCCGCAGACCATCAGAGTGAAAATTCCAGTTGGAAAAATTTTCGCTTTTCGGTTGCAGGCCTTCCTCAAACAGGAAAATATCCTTCTTTTCCAATTGGTCTTTGCAATACGCAGATAAGAAAGCTAACGCTTTTTCATTACCAACAAACAATTCATCAAACCGGATCTCTTTCCCGGTTTTCAGATCATAGTTGACCACCTTGAAGTAATGGCCCGGATGAGCCGCGCCAGCATAATAGAAATCCACCTGGTAACGGATACTGACCAGGTCATTTGACAGGTATTCAACATCATACCCAATCCACATGAAACTCCTGTAACTGGCCATTTCATCCGGCAGATCCCATTCTTCCAATTCCGTCTTGAATGGTTCGATCGCTTTTTCAACCACTTGCCGCACATGATTGTTATACCCGGACATCTCCGGCGCCTTTAAAAGCGGAATCTGCGCACGGATCTCATAAAACGGGTCTTCGCTGTACTCCACGACCAGGTCTGATTCAATGGTTGCTCCATTTTGTGTGACACTCTGGTCCGGCTCGAACAGCAATAACTCATCTTCAAGAATAAAACCAATTGAATGAAAATTTACCAGGGCAACCGCAGCAGGTTCAAAATTCACACAACCGGTTTCAAGCACAGTGAATGTCTCATCAAAAAACTCGTGCTGATCTCCGGGTTGGGTATAACCCATGAAAAACTCAGCCGGTGAAACCTCTTTGATGGAATACTCCGGCTTATGGCATACCATTCCGGCAACCGCAAAACTATCTGTATCGATCTGCAAACGCATACCGGTATATTGCCCTACCGCCTCACCGCCCTTCAATGGAAGCGTGCGGTAATTCAGCCACCCTCCCATGAATCCATGAAGGATCTTTACTTTTTCCGGGTCAACCTGCGTTTCAGTTGCTTTTTTCTCCGGCATGGGAGAAATTTGTGGGACGTTTTTCACCAAAGGTGTAGTTTGCGTACTGGTTTGTAGTCCGGAATCGGCAGGGGTAAGTGAACCCTGCAGAAATATAAAAACTGTCGACAGAAAAATACCTAGAAACAGACGGACTGTTTTTTTCATTTCGAGTCAGGTTGTTTTCAATTGGCCCGCTCAAGCGAGACAATACTATCGAATCCATTAACGGTGATATTCCAGCGCGAACCGGGCTGCGCAAGCCGAAACAGGTTGTAATCATCGGTTTTGTAGGTATATGTATCATTGGCATTACTGAACTGAATCACGTAATTCTCAGACCGGCTGCCCTCACGCTGCTGGGATTTCAGCACAACGGCCGGCCATTGGGCATTTGTTCCGCTGCCTTCTGCCATCAGACTTTCCCCGGTATGCCATTCTTCCACAGTGTATTCGCAGTAATCATCATATATTTCATATTGACAATCCTGTACGACTTCAGCAACACCGTTGCCCCTGTCAACAGTATAAGGCTCGCCGCAAACTTCCACAGAGTTGGAGGTTGGATAATCAGAATATCCCCGGCTGCGCTCCGAACAATAACCGATCACTCCATCATAGGGAATTTCATCCTTCCAGTCCTCTTTCTGGACAGGACCATACTCTTCCACCTGGATGACACGTTCCCACGATGCAGCCTGCACGCTGGCGATCATATCTGTCTTTTTCGCGCCGGTACTGATCAATGAAATGATCCCAATAATTGCGATTAAACCGGCTGTACCCAGAGCGATCAAACAGCCAAGTGACAAACCCTTTTTGGGAGCGGCAACGGGCTTTTCTACCGCGTGCAGCGGACCCCCGCAGCCGGAACATATCTGCGCGTTGGCCGGGTTTTCTGCGTTGCAATGCGGACATCTAATCGTAGTTTCAGTGTCAGGTTTCAGATCACCCATCACTTTTCCAGCCTGGCGCTTCATTCCCTCTTTCAGGTCCCCACCGCATTGCGAACAGATTACGGCATCCGCCGGATTGCGCGCGCCACAAAATCCACAATGAATATCGGGGCCTTTTTTGGCCTGTTCCAGTTTCGCGGCATCTTGAATGAGGGTTTGATCTGCTTTGGCTTGAAATTCAACATCAGCCGGTTGCGGAGCACCACATCCCTGGCAGGTTTTCGCCAGTCCGGGGTTGCGGGTCTTGCAGTTCGGGCAGGTCCATTCAAGTTCAACATAACCAATTTCTTTGCGCGCCATAAAAGATCTCCTGGAATTGATCGAAAGTGATTCCTATCTATTATACGTAGGTTGAACTACCCAGGCGCATTTTTTACTGTGAAGATTCAATTCGGCCCAGAACCAGAGGATCACCGGCAACTTCACGTTGAAAAACATCGGCCAGAATGGGATTATCCTGGATCCGCATATTGGTATCCATCATCGGATCATCGTTATTCGGCCAACCTTCATTCCACCAGGAAAATCCCGCCAAACGAGAATTTGGCTGCAATGCTGAACGCTTCAAAGCCGCCAGCGCTCGAGCCGTCCAATCCGCGGGGTCAGCTTTGGGATGGTAGCCGTTCATTCCAAATTCTGCCACAATGACCGGTTTTCCTGGCGCCATTTCAACCAGCCGGTCATAGGCGGCATTGTAAGCCATCTCAAAATCGGGCCATTCATCATCAAATGGCGACTGTGCTCCATAGACACTCATGGCAAGCCAATCAATATACTCATTTCCCGGATAATAATTCTCAAAACGATTCCAGGCCTCTTGCGGGTGATCTTCATGATTAACATGGAATACCCATGTGATGTTGCCCGCGCCTTCAATCCGACATACATCGATCAGGTAACGATAGGTGTCACGGAAACGCTCCGGTCCATCCGGATCATCGCTAACCCCGTAGCTTCCCCGCTTGCCGCCGCCATTCCATATACCATTCCACGAGAACCAGTTTCCATTGACTTCCGTGCCGTATTCTGCCAGGATCGGGTAATCAAGGGAGGCCGCTGTCCGGCACCAGGCGCGTATATCCCGATCAAACTTGCCTTCGAGTATGGAATTTAATGTAAATACTTTTTCCGCCTTATGCTGATCTTCGCTGTTGCGCATCATCAGGCGGATATATGGGATTGAACCACGTTCGTGGATCCACTCAACAGTCTCCAGTGGAAACGCCCGGTCGTTAAACCAATTGTGTGAGAAATACACCCACGCGGCAGATTTCCCAGCTTTCAGTTCATACTCATCCAAATCAAACGAGGTGACTTCATCCTCTGCCCCATCGAAACGCCCTGGGAAAACACCATGATACAGACTGCCGGATGGTGGAAGGGGTATTGCGTACGTTGATCGATCCAATTCCGGAGTGATGGTTGGCACTCTCTGGACACCATCCGGATCAGGTGTTTGGCCGGTAAAGGAAGTCAACAAGAGCGCAATGACAGGAAGAATTAAGATCTGGATTTTTCTCACAGAAATTTCCTCAACTATTCCGAGAAGGGATTATCTTTAAAATTATACAGGTACAGGGTCAGGTATTCACAGCATAATAGTGTTGTACAAAATGTTTGTGTGAGAAACCATCCAAATCACGCGTTCAGTCTTTCACAACACCCTAACTTGTCTGTTGTTAATCCACAACCAGAATTTCTGATTGTTCTCCATTAGAAAAAACCTCCAGGCAACCGCCATCCGGCACCACAAACCAATTCGATTCCCCGTGATTAGCCTGTTGGACTGACAGGAATGAAGACGCGGTCAACCCGTGCATTAATTGTTCTGCGTGATCCATGATAACCGTATCACGAGTATTTCTATCAGTGACAATGGCCACATCCGTACCTGACGGGTCACCGAATTGAATTGCGTACCGGGTATTTCCCCACTCAATTTCAAGGGTCGCCCCTTTTTCATCTACCGGACCAATTTGAAGCAGAGCACCCCTGCCCAGATCAAATTTCCTGCCGGGTTTGAGATAATTGGATCTTGATTCTCTTAATCCGACCAATTCATCGATTAGGCTCGACGTTACCCTTCTACCACCGGCCTCTCTGTTAATAAAGATCCATTCAGGCTTGAAACGTCCTGCCGAGTCCGACAGACCTGTAGCGGTTGTGGCTGTCGGGTTTGGAAGGATGAGGGCATCCAAAAGTTTGTTGGAAACAGGCATCCGCCTGTCGGCGAAGGCAATAAGATCTTTATCACCCGGCCGGTTGGTGACCAGTAATCGCTGACCACCGGGGGTCGTGATGAAAGCCGACAGATCGGTTCCCTGCCGGAAAACTTCAATATGCAAATTCCCATCCGGGTGTAGCATGTATGAATTCACCAGCACACCCAGGGAACATCCCAGGATCAGGTATACCCCCGGGATGGCAAGACGGGAAATATTACTGACCCAATGTTTCTGGAAAACCAAAGCCAGTATTAAGCCTGCCCCCAGTAAAACCGCCTGCCACCATTCCAAATGCAGATTGATCAGACCAAAATCTGCCGCTCCGGAAAATAGTTCCACCAATCGAGTGGTATATGCCAGCAGCACCCATGCCCCCAACCCGATGATCTTACCAAGAGGTAGGTATATCATTCCAACCAAAGCCGCAGCCATACCCAGTATCATGGCCAGCGGCTGTACAGGCAATACCAAAGGATTTACAAGCAATCCGATGAGCGGATATTTCGCGAAATGGTACAACAGGAATGGCAAAGTGGCGATCTGGGCGGCCAACGTTACCAGCACAGATTCCCCAAAACCGGCCAGCAACCGGTTGACTTCCACGGGCTTATCCGGTCCGGCAGTTCGCGCGAGGAAGCGGTCATGGAGTGGTCCGCCGATCAACAGGATTCCCGTTGTTGCTGCTACGGAAAGTTGAAACCCGATGTCCCGCAAGATGAGAGGGTTGAACAATATCATTAATGCCGCGGCAAGGCCCAGGCTGTTCAAAGCTGTACGGGTGCGGCCGATGGACCGGCCAACAATGGCCAGCCCTCCCATGATGGCCGCGCGAACAACCGACGGGCTTGCTCCCGCCATGATTGTGTAACCGGTCAACAGGAGTACCGCCGCCCAAACCGACCACCTGCGCGAAAAGAGGCGGTTGGTCAACGCCAGGATCAAGCCGCTTAATAAAGTGATGTTGAACCCGGATATGGCAACAAGGTGTGAGGTTCCAGTGGATTTGAAGGCTTCCTGAATATCATCAGGAATTGTCTCATCGCGTCCTACAAGCATACCGGCCAGAAAACCGGCTTCTGGCTGCGGGATCATGACTTCCACGGTTTCCGCGATGCGATTGCGCAGCCAGTAAATAGCCTTCATCACAGGGTTTCCTGCTTCCCCGTCCATTGGTACAACCCGTGGATACGCCATATAAGAAAACACTCCCCGGTTTTCCAGATATTGTTTGTATGAGAAATCGTCACGTTCCGGCGGTGTTTCAAGATCACCGATAAAACCCAGCCGGTCACCATACTCATAGGGAACCCCGCCCGGAAGCATGACCAAAACTTCTCCCCATACCGGTAAAAACCTTGAATCGTCCAAAGCAATTTCTCTTACGCTTACGGTCAGCAATGTGCTCTTATCATGTTTATCGGGAGGTTGTGAAGCCACGCCACGCAGGATCACATCCGGCGAATCGTTATAAAAACCCAATTGGAAAGAGCTAAAATTCGGCTTCCCTGTTTGTCCACGAGCCATTCCCATCAGGAAAAATGCGACAAGTAGAAATAAAGAAAGCGGGAGCCTGCGGCGAGCTTCCTGATACCGGTCATACCTCCCGAAAAGACGTATTTCATACCGCGACAACCCGAACAGGATTACCGCGCTAACTACCGCCATAAACCAGTTCACAGAGAACGCGAGTGAAAGCGCCGTACCGGCAATGAATGCGATGGAGATCCAGAGCAGTGGCATGAATACGGGCAGCCTTACCTTAAAGATGTTTCCTTATTCCCGGTATCAACATGGGCGTACGCATTCTGTAAGCGCGGTAGGTATCACCAAATTCCTCCACCAGGCGTTTTTCTTCCGCCAGTCCCCCCAGAATAAAGTAGATCGTGAAACCCAGACGGAGAGCCAGTCCGTTCCATGTGAGCTGCGGCACCGCCCACAGAAAGATGAGCGCCCCGCTGTAGATTGGATGGCGCACAAAACGGTACAAACCACCGGTATCCAGCCGATTTTCCAGAGTACTGGTATTTTTATTCATTAATTGGGTTAACCCCGCCAGGTTACCAAGCCCCGTCTGTCGCGCTGCAACAAAGGCAAGACCAGCCCCCATCAACTGAACTAGAGTCAAGAAACCGTTCCAGGGTGACGATAGTGCGTAGATCAATCCATCCGGCAGGGTAACCGCCAGTGCCAGCAACGGCAATAGTGTAATGAACGCGAAGATGTTGTACCCCATGCGGAACCATCGCGTTCCCTCTGAACCCCACCAGGCCTCAACCAGTTGTTTCGCCAGCCGGGTTGCCAGGAGGGAATGAACCAGGCCGTAAACTCCGGTTCCCAGTAATACAAGAAACATGTTGCCAAGTATTTGTCCGATATTCATACGTGATGTGATTCTACTCTATCATCACTCTGTCCTTTTACACTGTGTTGACGAACACTTTTCAGAACACTATACTAAAAAAGTGCCTGTAAAAACCCGGAAACCGGGGATCATATTCTTTTTGATTAAATGGGAGAAAATATGGGCAAACAGTTCAATGGAGTGGAGTTTTTCAAAATGATGGCAGCCAATGAAAAGGCCGTCGCAGCGTTATACCGGCAATTCGCAGGTAACGCAAAACTCGGCGGACAGTTCTTTGAGAAATTGGCTAAGGACGAAGACCGGCATTACGATATCTACACGGCTCTCCTTAATAAACACACAAACGACAAAGGTCTCTCAGTCGAGGTATCGGAAGAGGAGGAAAAATACCTCAACTTGTTGATTGAGAACAATATGCTGAAAAACGCGGACGAAATGCTGGCTAAAGCCGCGAAATTAACCGAGAAAGATGAATTCTTTGACCTGGCGGAACGCGCCGAACGGGATTCGGTCATGTTCGTGGAAGAGCTGATCGGTCTCTTCCCAAATCTGCAACCTGAAGATTTCCGCACTGTTCTCAAAGAAGAAAAGGATCATCTGGCCCAGGTTTTGAGTCGGCGGGTGGAAAGCAAGCTCACCTCGCTTCGATTGTAGCGTTTTCCATTTTTTGAAATTAAAAAGGCTGGATTTGTGAAAAATCCAGCCTTTTGATTGATAAATCTCATTCCACAGAGAATTCCCTTTCCCTGTCCAATTCATCATTCAGATACAACATCACCTTGTACCTGCCCACCGGCCAAAGCCCATTGTTGGTAGCTGAGAAAGTGATGGGGCTGTCGCCGGTCTTCAGTTCTTTTTCCACAAATTGTTCCTCTTTGCCATCTTCATGGATGATATACCAGACAGCCTTCACCCGAGTTGAATCAGGAGCATTAGCCAACTCTACTATGAATAGGAAGGGCTGATCCTGGGCGTACACGGTAGTCTTTTCCCCTGATATTTCATCTTTAATCAGGTATGCATCCTTGATTTTAGCTGTGCTGGCACTGAATTCACAGGCCAGAGCGGATAGAATCAACACAGCCAACCCCAACAATATCATCCAGTTCCTGTTTTTCATCCGTCTTACTCCTTATACATTTAATATAAGACTATATAGACATACTATATCTTGTATAGACAAAAAGTCAACAAGCATTCTGGTTATGGAATTCCTATCTCCCCTATCCACAGTCCGGGGTATTGATTCCCCAAGATACTAAGTCATGAAAAATAACGAAACTGACCAGGCTATGAATTTCTGCCCGCAACGTCGTTCCAAACCACGTTATTATATAGAGCCAATGAAGGTAATAGTCTTCATAAGTAAATGGATTTTACCTATCCCAGATGGATGAGTCAAACCTGGCGCAAATAGTTACCAGAGAAACATATAATAATTACATGAATGATTTGCCAATCCTGACATTTGAATCCGCGAAATTGCTTCGCGCCTGGCTGCAAAATAATCACACCTCATCCTCTGGAATGTGGTTGCGGATCTACAAAAAAGACAGCGGGGTGCCATCGGTAACGTTCGAAGAACTGCTGGACGAAGGGTTGTGTTTTGGTTGGAGCGAAAGCACCCGACAAAAATATGATGGTGATTCCTATTTACAAAAATTCTCCCCGCGAAAAACCCCGGGCACCCGATCAGCCCGAAATAAGAGACGGGTGGAGGAACTGAACAAACAGGGTAGAATGACACCCGCCGGACTTACCGCGTTGGGAAAAGAAACAAACGGATCAATGATTAATAATAACGAACCTGAAACCAACCCGTACAAGAAAGAGAACTGATTACCTGCTACAAAACACATTAGAAACCCGAAAGGCAATGTGGAGCTCTGATAATTGAAAAGGGCAGCCGTCTGGCTGCCCTTTGTATTCCCTTAAACCACCGGTTCTTCCACTTTCTCTTCCGGTTCTTTTGATTTCTTCTTTTTCATTTCCTTGCGCAGGATAACGTCTCCGTCAGCATTCAGGTCGACAACGATCACATCGCCGTTGCCGAAATCGTTGGCCAGCAGCGCGTCACTCAACGGATCTTCAACCTTCTGTTGGATCACGCGGCGCAGCGGACGCGCGCCCATATCCGGGTCGTAACCCTCTTCCGAGAGCTTATCCAGCGCCGCGTCAGACGCTTTGAGTGTGATTTCATTCTCCACCAGACGTTCAGCCACCTTGGCAATTTCAAGGGTGACGATCTGGCGGATATGCTCACGGGCCAGGGCGCGGAAGACGATGACATTGTCCAACCGGTTGATAAACTCCGGCCGGAAGACACGCTTGAGCGAATCAAGCAGTTTCTTGCGCATCTCATCGTAGGCTTCCTGTTCCTTCTGGGCTTCATCCATTGTCAGCGTGAAGCCAAGCGAGCTTTGTCGCTTGATCATGTCAGCGCCGATGTTGGAGGTCATCACGATGATGGCATTGCGGAAATCCACCTTATGGCCGCGGGCATCGGAGAGGTGTCCCTCTTCCATGATCTGCAGGAGCATATTGTGTGCTTCCGGATGGGCTTTCTCGATCTCATCAAACACCACAATGGAATACGGTCGGCGGCGGATGGCTTCCGTCAACTGACCGGCATCCTCAAAGCCAACATACCCCGGAGGAGCGCCTACCAGCCGGCTGACCGTATGACGTTCCATAAACTCGGACATATCCAATTGGATGAGATTCTCTTCGCTGCCGAAGAGGAATTTGGCCAGTGTTTTGGTCAGTTCGGTCTTTCCCACACCGGTGGGTCCGAGGAACATAAATGAGCCGATCGGACGTCGCGGGTCTTTCAACCCGGAACGCGCCCGTCGAACGGATTTGGAGATGGCTTCAATTGCCTCATCCTGTCCAATGATGTGGTTCTTCAATTCGTCTTCCATTTGCAACAGGCGGGCGGACTCTTCCTGCGCCATCTGCATCAGCGGGACACCCGTCCACATGGAAACCACTTCGGCAATATCATTGGCATTCACAACCGGACTGGTGTCGCGGTCCCAGGTGGTACGCAGCTTTTCCAGCTGGCTTTCCATGTCGTTCTGTCTTTCAATTATTTCCTGCGCGTCATCAAAGCGGCCTTCTTCCACCGCGTTGGTATGCTCAATGCGCAGTTCTTTTATCTTTACCATCAGCTCTTTTACAGTTTTCGAGGCTTCGCTCTTGTACATACGCACGCGCGAGCCGGATTCATCGATCAGGTCGATGGCTTTGTCCGGCAGGAAGCGGTCATTCACATAGCGCGCTGATAATCGTGCCGCGGCTTCAATAGCTTCGTCCGATATGGACAACCGGTGATGCTCTTCATACGCCTTACGGATGCCCTTGAGGATCGCGATAGTCTCATCCACGGTCGGCTCGTTGACCACGATCGGCTGGAAACGCCGCTCGAGGGCCGCATCGCTTTCGATATGCTTGCGGTATTCCTCCAGCGTGGTCGCGCCGATGACCTGTAACTCGCCACGGGAAAGGGCAGGTTTGAGGATATTGGCCGCGTCCACGGAAGATCCGGCTGCGCCGGCACCTACCAGCATGTGAACTTCGTCAATGAACAGAATGGCACCGGACGTTTTTAGCTCATCAATCACCCGTTTCAGACGCTCTTCAAACTGGCCGCGGTACATTGTTCCGGCAACCAGCGAACCGACATCCAATTGCAGCACACGTTTGTCAAGAAGCTGCGCGGGCACATCGCCTTCAATGATGCGCTGTGCCAGTCCCTCGACAATGGCTGTTTTACCCACACCGGGTTCACCGATCAGCGCCGGATTGTTCTTATTCCGTCGCGCCAGGATCTGAATCACCCGCTCGATCTCCATCTGCCGGCCGATAACCGGATCCAGCTTGCCATCCTCCGCTTTCGTTGTCAGGTCAACGGCAAGTTGATCAACAAGAGGCGTTTTGGGACGGCTTGCCTGTTCTTTTTGAGAAGCACTTTTGGTCTGCCCTGTTGATGAGGGAGCACCAGCCGGAGCCGTGCCGCCTTCCTGCAAAACACGGCGGGTCTGCCGCCGGATCTGCTCGGGGGTCACGCCCAGTTTACGCAACACATCAACCGCCGCGCCTTCCTGCAGACGGACCAAACCCAGCAGCAAATGTTCCGTACCGATATAATGGTGGCCCATTCGGCGGGCTTCATCGATGGCAAATTCCAGCACTTCCTGCGTGCCGGGCGCGAGGTCGATCTTGCCGCCCCGGTAGCTGCCCATCCCGCTCAGTTTGTCCACCATTTCCTGAATCCGATCAGGCTCCAATCCCAGATCGCGAAGAACACGACCGGCTACACCGCCGTCCTCTTCAACCAGGCCAAGAAGCAGATGCTCGGTTCCAATGGTACTTTGCTGCATCCGTTCCGCCGCCTGGTGCGCCAGGCTTAGAACCCGCCGCGCACGTTGGGTGAAACGCTCCATTCCAGACAATGTTGCTCCTCCATTTTAAACAGAGGCCTTCGGTATCTACCCTCAGGCCACGATGATCGTTTGGTTCGTGTCATTCGATCTGAATGATTAAATCCATTCTACCAAATAAAAAGGTTTTGTCGAGTCACACACCTGTTGTGTACAACGACAATGCGATAAAAATAGTTTACCCGGCGAATGTATAATTTGTATTTGATTCAACCCCAGTTATTAAGGATTATCAGATGAAATTGTTGATTGCGTGTGATATGGAAGGAATCAGCGGGGTGACCGGTTGGAATCACGTTTTGCCGGATCATCCCGAATATGCCCGCGGCCGCCGTTGGATGACCGCTGATGTCAACGCCGCTGTACGCGGTGCCGTGGAAGCCCGTGTGGATGACATCATCGTAACCGATGGCCACTGGAACGGCTCAAACATTCTGATCGAAGATCTGGAAGAGCCCGCACGGCTGATCAATGGTACGCCCTCACCGCTGGCGATGGTCCAGGGTGTGCAGGAGGGAACGGACGCCGTGGTATTCATTGGCTTCCATGCCATGGCCGGCACAAAGAATGCCGTACTGGACCATACCTGGTCCAGCGCGCGGGTGCACAACATGTGGATCAACGGAGTTCTGGCCGGAGAGATCGCCTTCAACACCGCCGTCTGCGGCGCGTTCAATGTGCCCGTCATTGCCATCAGCGGTGACCAGAGCGCCTGCGCTGAAGCGGTCGCGCTCATCCCGGGCATACATACCGCAACGGTGAAAAAGGCCAACGGCCGCATGAACGCGGAATGTCTGGGGCTGGAAGCCGCCCACCGGTTGATCACTGAAACCGTCAAACAGGCCGTTCTGGACCACAAAACAATCAAACCCTGGATTGCCGCTCTGCCGCTGACGATCGCCATTGAATTTTTCCGCGCCGATATGGCCGACTACGCAGAGCTGCTTCCCGGCGCCGTGCGCAAAAGCGCGCGCGTGGTGGAATACACCGCACCCGACATGGTCACCGCCAACCGGGCTTTCCGCGCGATGGTGAACCTGGCACAGGGGTAGTGAGCCAGATAGACCCGATCAGATTACAGAAAAGGCACGGTTGTCCGTGCCTTTTCTTCTTTTATATCTGTGTACCAACTGTGGGATCAATCTGTCCGGAAGGGGGATTTTTCCACTTCCACCGATTGTGTTGACATGAGATCAGAGGTGATCGATGCCGTTCCGCTGGGTGAGGTCACCCGGGCCCAATCAACGGCAAATTGCTGCTGGGTGCCCCTATAGCGGGTTGTGAAAACACCCAGTTTACCGGATTTAAATATCGCATTGGAGATTGTTTCCACTTTGACATTGTTGATGTAGAAATTCAACGATGTTCCGCTGGACACAACCTTCAGCATATTCCAACTCGCGAAGTTTATTGGTCCTGAATAGTAGTATCCGCCGGTTAATGACTGCCAGGTACCATTAACATACTTATCAATGGTGTAAAAACCCTGTTGCGCGGTTTTGTACGTTCCGGAACTTGAGTCAAAGTATTGAAACTGTACCTGCCCGATATAGAATGCGTAACCATTCTGATACATGTTATAACCATTGAAATTATCACCACCATATATCACAATACCGTGATCATTCGCGATGTAATTCATATCAGAACCATTGTCAAAATCCATCTTGACCCGGGCTTCATACGTGAAGTTGGAGTATGGTGCGTTGATTGATGCACTGGATGTGTAAAGTGTGGATGTCGAGCCATTGGTGACCAAATTTCCACCGCTGACCGACCAGCTTCCACCGGGATTGTATGTCCATCCAGCCGCGTCGCTGGTGAAATCGGACGAAATCACAACTGTCAGTGTTCGGGTCGAACTCCAGGCACCGGGCACGCCATTCACATTCTTCGCCCGCACCCGCCAGTACAGATCACCATAGGGAAGATTGGTGGAAGGTGTATAGGAGAAAATTCCTGGTGATGCAGTCGTCGCGTCAACGACAGTGCCGGCAAAGGCCGAACTGGCTGAAACCTGGATCTGGTACGTGTATCCATTCAGGACAGACGTCCACGAGAATTCAGGTGTCCGGTTTAACGTAAACTCGCCATTCACCGGAGAGATCAGTGTCGGGTACCCGGGCAGCGGGGCCTGAACGACCACTGTCCGTGCTGTTGACCAGTCACTCCAGTTGCCGGCAACATCAGCCGCGCGAACATGCCAGTAGTAGGTTACCGCGGGAGCCATCGCCGGGGGTTTGAAGCTGGTTGTCGTGATGGCTGATAATCCGGGGATGGTGCCGTCAGGTGATGTGTAGACCGGGCTGCTGAAGTTGCTGTTATCGTCATACTGGAACTGGTAGATATTGGCTCCCGCTGAAACTGCCCACTTGAAGGTCGGAGTTCCGGGTGTGGATTCACCGCCGTCCGCCGGGGCGGTAAGAACCGGGATGGCAGGAGTCATGGTGTCGATTGTAAAGATGCGCGCCGCGCTCCACAGACCAAATTCGCCCGCCAGGTTGAACGCCCTCACCCGCCAGTACCACTTCCCGTCCGCCAACGCCGAAGCCGGGGTGTAGGTCAGTATGCCGGACCCAAGGGTCTCATCCACGGTTGGCGCCGGGAACGTCGCCACTGTATCCAATTGGATCTGATATGTATCTCCCGTTGCCGCCGCGTTCCAGTTCAGGGTCGGTGTGGTATCGTTCGTCATAAAGTTTGACGCCGGGGATGTCAGTACAGGCGCTGTCGGTTTCGCCGGGATGATGGTGATGCTGCGTGCCGCAGACCAGTCTCCCCAGTTCCCCGCCGCGTCTCCCGCTTTCACCCGCCAGAAGTATTCCGTCATCACGGTCATGCCGGCCGGTTTATAGCTCAATACCTTTAACGGTACACCGGGTTCGCCATCGCCTGGCGTTGTCACCAGCGGGCTCCCGAAGGCATTGTCATCATCGATCTGGAACTGGTAGGCGTTCGCGCCAACCACTCCCTTCCAGGTGAAGAGAGGGACGGCACGGATGTTCGCCGCCGCATCCGCCGGAGCATTCAGCACCGGAGCTGCCGGTCCCGTGGTGTCAACTGTGAAGTAGCGCGCCGCGCTCCACGGACCAAATTCGCCCGCCAGGTTGTACGCCCTCACCCGCCAGTACCACTTCCCGTCCGCCAACGCCGAAGCCGGGGTGTAGGTCAGTATGCCGGACCCAAGGGTCTCATCCACGGTTGGCGCCGGGAACGTCGCCACTGTATCCAATTGGATCTGATATGTGTCTCCCGTTGCCACCGCGTTCCAGTTCAGGGTCGGTGTGGTATCGTTCGTCATGAAGTTCGATGCCGGGGATGTCAGTACGGGCGCTGTCGGTTTCGCCGGCAGGATGGTGATGCTGCGTGCCGCAGACCAGTCCCCCCAGTTCCCCGCCGCGTCTCCCGCTTTCACCCGCCAGAAGTATTCCGTCATCACGGTCATGCCGGCCGGTTTATAGCTCAATACCTTTAACGGTACACCGGGTTCGCCATCGCCTGGCGTTGTCACCAGCGGGCTCCCGAAGGCATTGTCATCATCGATCTGGAACTGGTAGGCGTTCGCGCCAACCACTCCCTTCCAGGTGAAGAGAGGGACGGCACGGATGTTCGCCGCCGCATCCGCCGGAGCATTCAGCACCGGAGCTGCCGGTCCCGTGGTGTCAACTGTGAAGTAGCGCGCCGCGCTCCACGGACCAAATTCGCCCGCCAGGTTGTACGCTCTCACCCGCCAGTACCACTTCCCGTCCGCCAACGCCGAAGCAGGGGTATAGGTCAGTATGCCGGACCCAAGGGTCTCATCCACATCCGGTGTCGGGAACGTCGCCACTGTATCCAATTGGATCTGATATGTGTCTCCCGTTGCCACCGCGTTCCAGTTCAGGGTCGGTGTGGTATCGTTCGTCATGAAGTTCGATGCCGGGGATGTCAGTACGGGCGCTGTCGGTTTCGCCGGCAGGATGGTGATGCTGCGTGCCGCAGACCAGTCCCCCCAGTTCCCCGCCGCGTCTCCCGCTTTCACCCGCCAGAAGTATTCCGTCATCACGGTCATGCCGGCCGGTTTATAGCTCAATACCTTTAACGGTACACCGGGTTCGCCATCGCCTGGCGTTGTCACCAGCGGGCTCCCGAAGGCATTGTCATCATCGATCTGGAACTGGTAGGCGTTCGCGCCAACCACTCCCTTCCAGGTGAAGAGAGGGACGGCACGGATGTTCGCCGCCGCATCCGCCGGAGCATTCAGCACCGGAGCTGCCGGTCCCGTGGTGTCAACTGTGAAGTAGCGCGCCGCGCTCCACGGACCAAATTCGCCCGCCAGGTTGTACGCTCTCACCCGCCAGTACCACTTCCCGTCCGCCAACGCCGAAGCAGGGGTATAGGTCAGTATGCCGGACCCAAGGGTCTCATCCACATCCGGTGTCGGGAACGTCGCCAGAGTGTCAATCTGAATCTGATAGGTATTGCCGGAATAGACTGCATTCCAATTAAGAGTTGGAGTGGCATTATTTGTCATTAAGTTCGATGCCGGGGACACAAGCACCGGAGCAGAAGGGATGACCGGAAGCAGGGTGATGGTCCGGGTCTCCGACCAACTACCCCAGTTACCGGCCGCGTCCATCGCCCTGACCTGCCAGGAGTATTCCGTATTGGGTTCAAGATAAGCGGGTTTATACAATGTCGTGGCAATGGCTGTACCCGGTATTCCATCACCGGGCGTCTGGATAAAGACAGGGTCTGTAAATCCATCATCATCGATGCGGATCTGATACGCCTTAGCTCCAAGGACAGCCTTCCATGAGAAAGTCGGAATGGCCCGGATATTCGGCGCGGCATTCGCGGGAAGAGATAAGACAGGAGCCGCAGGGTCCGTAGTATCCAGGGTGAATTTCCGATACGCGCTCCATGGACCCAATTCGTCCGTGTCATTCACCGACGCGACGCGCCAGAACCAAGCCCCATCTTTAGTCAATGACGTGTCCGATAACGTAAGGGTTGTCACACCATCTCCGAGAATGAACAATTCGGTATCCGGATCAGCATTCGAGAAGGTGGTCGTATCCGACAGTTGCAAATGATAGGATTTCGCCCCATTGCCGTTGACCCAGTTAAATTCTGGTGCGGTGTGATTGTAAACGGCGTTGGTTGCCGGAGTCATGGATGTGGGAGCTGCCAGGATCGGGGCATTGAAATTAACCTTGCGCAATTCACCCCAATCACCCCAGTTGCCGGCAATATCCCGGGCTTTCACATGCCAGTAATACCCGCCAACAGCCATGGCTGGCGGGATGTGGGTAACGGTTGTTAATACCGGAGATGTATAAAGTTCCGAGAATGTTGCCATCGTCCCGTCGGTTGCCGTGCCGTACTCAAACTGGTACGCGTTCACCCCGGACGCAGTAAGCCAGGAGAACGCAGGTGTGCTTCGAACGATTGCCTCACTCACGGGCATACGAAGGGTAGGTGCGGCAGGGTTTTGCGTATCGTATTTGAACGTGCGGGATGTGCTCCACGGACCCGCCCCACCGGTCACATTGAACGCGCGTACGCGCCAGTACCAGAGTCCATCAGACAATGGTGTTACCAGTGTGTGGGTGGTATCAACGGTGGATTCATACGAAACGGATAAGCCGGTAAAGGTCGCGATGGTTGCCAGTTGGATCTCATAACCCACCGCGTCAGTGACTGTGTTCCAGGTTAATATAGGCAATGTATTTATTTGGATATTCGCCGCAGGTCCGGTCAAAACCGGCGCAACAGGAAGGGCGGCCTGGATGTTTATGGATCTGGATACGCTCCAATCCCCCCAGTTTCCGGCCGCATCACGCGCCCGGACATGCCAGTAATAAACCGGGCCAAGGACCATACTGGTTGGTTTATATGTCAATGTGGTAATGGCAGGTTGACCGACGACAGAACCGTCGGGCGATGTGAATACTGGTGTGATGCTTAATCCACCGTCGCTGCTGGTTCCATATTCAAACTGGTAGGCTTTGGCGGAAGCAGCTGCCAGCCAGGTGAAGGATGGAATTCCAACCGGAGTCGCGCCGTCAGCCGGAGAGAATAACACCGGGGCGGAAGGACCCTGTAAATCATAAAGGAAGTTCCCAACCGCGCTCCAATTACCGGCGCCCTGGGTTCCATTGAAAGCTCGCACGCGCCAGTACCAGGTTCCCTCGGTCAAAGGTTCGGTGATCGTATGAGAGAACTCACCGACAGATTTGACCTCATCCAAAAGCAACGGCTCCACAAAGGTATTTGAATTGGATACCTGTACCTGGTAAACCACCCCACCAGTTACGCTTTTCCAGGAAAGGGTCGGGTTGGTATTAACGGATGCACCGGTTGAAGGAGACAGAAGAGCCGGTGCGGCAGGAAGCGAAACCTGAATGATGAGGGTACGGGTTGAGCTCCAGTTACCCCAGTTTCCCGATGCGTCACGCGCTCTAACGTGCCAGTAATACAGCGTTTCAGCCAGCATACCAAGAGGTTTATAGGATGTGGTTGTCAGCGCGGGCATGCCGGCGATCGATCCGTCCGGTGTGGTGTAGATGGGACTGCTGAAATCCACATTGTCGTCAAACTCAAACTGATAGGAATTGGCGCCCGGCACAGCCTGCCAGGTAAATGTGGGGGTACCGACCGGAGTCGCGCCGTCAACCGGCAGCAACTGAACCGGGGAATCCGGAGCAGTCAGGTCAACCGTGAAAGTAAAGACACTACTCCAGGGACCCTGCTCTCCCGTTGAATTCACATTCATCGCGGCGACCCGCCAGTAATACTGACCATTGCCCAGGTCTGAATCCGGGATGTAGTATAGATCACTTCCCAGATAAGACTTCACAACTGTCGAAAAACCAGAATCTGTCGCGATCTCCAATGAATAGGTATCAGCTGTGGCTAATTTCTGCCAGAGTAATGTTGGCCGTTGGTTGCTGAATACTGAGCCATTTGCCGGAGATGTAAGCACAGGCATCGCCGGAGCTGAAAGAACTATCGGGTTTGTATACAGCAATCGGTTCGGCGAACCACCGGGATCACCTGACACAATTCCCTTGATCGAATTGTTGATCAGGGTTGATGCCACAGTGGATGGACTGGCTGATGGATTGGATTGCAAGATCAAAGCTGCCGCCCCGGCCACATGCGGTGAGGCCATAGAGGTACCCTGCATTGATTCCGTGCCGCCGGCATTTGATGTAGATGTAATGGAAACACCGGGAGCAAAAATATCAAGGCAGTTTCCATAATTGGAGAAGCTGGCTACAAAATCCGAAGAATTAGTTGCGCCTACAGTTACAGCATTGGAAACTCGAGCGGGGGAATACGAGCATGCGTTTGCGGCACTGTTGCCCTCCGCGACCACATAGGTTACACCAGCGGCTATCGATGCATTGACAGCCAGATCTTCAGCTGCACTGCCCCCACCACCCAGACTCATGTTAACCACGGCAGGTTTGATATGGTTCTGGGTTACCCACTCAATACCAGCGATGATCTGGGATGTCATTCCACTTCCGGAACAATTCAACACACGGACACCGTGCAGTGTGACTCCTTTTGCCACTCCATAGGTCGTACTTCCCACCGTCCCGGCTACATGCGTTCCATGCCCATTGCAATCAATAAAACTTCCATCGATGGCGTCAAAATCAAAACTGGCCCGGCCGCCAAAATCTGGATGACCGGTGTAGATGCCCGTATCGATCACATAGACATGGACACCGGAACCATCCTGGTAATAACTGTAGTTATTGTTCAAAGGAAGACCGGGCTGGTCTATCCGGTCCAATCCCCAAGTCGGGCTGGGTTGATTGGATGTGATTTGACCATCATTAATGGAAAAAACCTGTTCTTGTTCAATAAAATCAATATTGGACGACTGTCTTAATCGTTTTAATGCTTCCGGTGGAAGATTGGCTGAAAAGCCATTAAAAGAAGCCGTATAGACATTATCAACGCTGGCACCCAGCGCGGTGATCTCCGAGATCTCTGAGGCCATCATGGATGAAGCTTCAACATTACCTTCACCCATTCCCTCTTTATAAACAACAATATATCTATCAGGAACAAGCTCTCCCGATTCTGGCTGTAATAACGGGACAACCTCCGGCTGTTCTGTTTCGGTGGGTGTCGCAGTGGGAGTTTCCGTTACTGTTGGGGTTATGGTTACCGTTTCCTGTAACGTGGGAGTCTGGGTAGGTTCCAGTGTAGCCGTGGGTTCCATCGGAACCATTGTTGGCTCTTCCGGAGTCATAGTGGGATCTTCCGGTATTACCGTGGGTTCCTCTGTAGGGACAACTGGTTCCTCAGTTGGCACTACCGGTTCTTCGGTTGGCGCTGCCGGTTCTTCCGTTGGCGCCGCCGGTTCCTCGGTCGGTGCTACTGGTTCCTCAGTTGGCACTACCGGTTCAAGGGTTGGTGTCGGTTCAAGAGTTGGTGTGGGTTCCAATTCCTGAGCTTTAACAACCGACGCAGTGACCAACATGGGTGATGAAAACAACCCGAATATCATACTGATCATTACTATGACAGAAAATGCTTTATTTAGACGCTTCATTGTTATCCTCCCCTATGCAGGAAAACAGAAATGAAAAACAAAAAAATATGACTTTATATCCATTCATGGTTTCTCCGGCCAATCGAACTGGCTCATTTCAACCTGGTTAACCAACACCCGATATTTACCTTCATTCTCCAAATCCACCGGTATTTGTAGGTCAAACGGTTCCAATACTTGTATGCAACTCTTTCCGGGATCAACCAGGGAATACATTTCAATCTGGATTTGGCGCTCTTCCTCAAGTATCTTCATATCAGCACGCAATACATGGCATGGGGTTGGCAGGGATCCCGAAATTGCAGCCTCCAACATGCCATCCGGCAATAATGCATTACTTTTAATTTCGACCGAATCGATAAAAACTTTCGCCTTCTGAAGCTTTTCTTCTCCAGGAGAAGGTTTAACCTGATCCAGAGTTAACTTTTTTATACCCTCAGACACATCCGTTGGTTTTGGCGTTGCCGTGAAGATAATATTCACGACGGTCTGAGATGGAACAGGTGTCAAAGTATAGGGAATGGTTGTACGTGGTTCAGGTATAACCTCAGCGAAATAAGTAGGAGTGTGAACACTCACAAGCTGACTTTCTCCATGCCCCACAGGAGAACAGGAAACAAATGCGATTACCAGTAGAAAACAAAAGGGTTTGATTGTTATTTTCATAAATTGGTAAATGGTTAGTTGCACCGACATCCTTTTACCCCCGTATAAAGAATATATTATCAGAAATCAATAGTTGAGTCCATAAAGAAATATGAAATTCACATAGAATTTATTATTCATAATTATTTCATTTGCCATTTCCCCTCAAGAGATTATTCCTCATGAAAAAAAGACCCCATCAAATGATAATTGTTGGGGTCATTCTTTTGAGCTTATAAAAACATTAATCCTCGTCCCGCGAACGCAGGTGGGGGAAAAGAATCACCTCACGGATGGTGCGTTTATCGGTCAACAGCATGGTCAGGCGGTCAATTCCCATACCGAATCCGCCGCAGGGCGGCATGCCGTACGACATGGCGCGCAGGTAATCTTCATCCATGGGATGGCGTTCTTCATCATCCGCGTCGTATTCGCGTCCCATTTCCAGGAAGCGGGCTTCCTGTTCCATGGGCTCATTAAGTTCGGTAAAGGCGTTGCATAATTCCATGCCGCCCACAAATCCTTCAAAGCGTTCCACCGTCGAAGGGTCACCGGGTTTGTTTTTAGCCAACGGCGAAATATCACGCGGATAATCATAAAGGAAAGTGGGTTGAATGAAGTTCACTTCAAGATAATCACCGATCAACTGGTCAATCAGCTTGCCACGCGGCATACCCGGCTTGACCTTGATGCCTTTTGCCACCATGGCTTCTTCCAGGCTGGCATCGGTGGGGTGTTGTGAAATATCAATACCGCAGGCATCGATCAACCCCTGGCGCAGCTCCACCCGTTTCCAGGGCGGGTTGAAGTCAATCTCTTTACCATCGAACATGAGCTTACGCGTACCGAGAACTTCATCGCAAATATAGGCAACCATCTGCTCGGTCAATTCCATGACCTTGAGGTAATCAGCATACGCCCAGTAGAATTCCATCTGGGTAAACTCAGGATTATGTTTGAAGGAAACGCCTTCATTGCGAAAGTCACGACCGATCTCATAAACGCGGTCGAGCATACCCACAAGCAGGCGTTTTAGATACAATTCAAAGGAAATCCGCAGGAACAGGTCCTGTTTTAGCTGGTTGTGGTGGGTGACGAACGGTTTGGCGGCGGCACCGCCGTAGATGGGCTGCAGGATGGGGGTCTCCACTTCAAGAAAACCATGGTCATCCAAAAATTGCCGCATGGAACGGACGATCCCCGCGCGAGTCTGGAACACTTTACGCACATCGGCATTGACAGCCAGATCAGCATAGCGCTGACGGTAACGGGTTTCAGAATCGGACAGAGTGGCATGCCGGATGACTTCTCCGTCCACGACTTCGTCCTTGGCAGCGGGAAGCGGGGTTATGGCTTTGGAAAGCATTTTATATTCCAAAACCTCAAGCGTGATCTCGCCGGTACGGGTCCGGAACAGTTTTCCCGTTGCCTGGATAAAATCCCCCAGATCGAAATCATCCAGGAACAGTTGCATACCTTCTTCGCCCAGAGTGTTAACGCGGAAGAAGAGTTGGATGCGGCCAAAGCCATCTTCAATGTGGGCAAATATGATCTTACCCATGGGGCGGGTCGCGCGAATCCGACCGCCCAGGGTGTACTGCGTCTCCACTGTCTCATCCTTTAAAAAGGAAGAGATCGCATCGGCTATATTGCCTGTCACATTGGTGCGCGTCGGGTAAGGTTCCCGGCCGTTTTCACGCATGTGAATAGCTTTGTCCAATCGCACTTTTTCGAGATCATTCAATTCCATGTTTCGTACCTCTCAGGTATAAAAAACCCCGCCCCAGGGTTAGCGGGCGGGGGTTGTCTTCTTCCCCGGTGATCACTCCACCTTAATAATTGTGACGGAAAACGCGCCGTCAGGCGCCTCTACTGATACAACATCACCAGCTTTGTGGTTGATCAGGGCTTTTCCCAATGGAGACTCATTGGACACTTTTCCATGGGCCGGATCGGATTCGGCTGCTCCGACAATGGTGTAAACCTCGGCCGGTCCGCCTTCTTCCTGGATGGTCACAGTGGAACCGACCTGGATGGAATCTACGGCCACAGAATCTTCGTCAATGACGCGGGCTGTAGCCAGAAGCACGTCCAGATCTTTAATGCGGCCTTCAACAAACGCCTGTTCATTTTTGGCGGCTTCATATTCGGCGTTTTCTATGAGCTCTCCACCTTCCATGGCTTCATGGAGGCGGTTTGCGATCTCCTGCCGTTTTATTGTACGGAGGAAGTCAAGCTCTTCCTGAAGTTTCTGATAACCTTCACGGGTCAGGAATGAGGTTGGCATTTTACCTTCCTTGCATCATGATGTGGTTTGGAACGCGGGATAATCCCCTTCCAGCTGATCAATTTTTTCGAATTAATGCGAAAAACCACTCCTGATGGAGCGATTTTACCCTGGTGCAATCGGTTGATTGTCAACTGGTAAAGATAATACCATGTTTTTAGATTAGACGCAAATACGTCATGATTACGGCGTTCTTAAATATGTCCACCATTTACAGCTTGATTATTTCCCGATCAAAAAATCCTGTTTTTCAGGTCGTCAGATTGTTCCATCTGTTTTCCAAAAACATGAACTGTGTGGCTTTTTTCTCCTATTTTCATTCCAAGTTTTGTCAAAATCTGCGTAAACCCCATCCGTTTCCAAAAATGGAGGGCTGGTTCATTTTCCGCCAGTACCCCCAGGCGGATTTCTTTTCCCCTCATCGAACAAACGAGATGCTCTAATAACCGGTAGATCCGGCCGCCAAGACCGGTCCCGCGGTAGGACGGGTGGATCAGCAGCAACCCGATCCACCAGATATGATTATCGGGGTAATCGCGGACGACATCCACCAGTGCCACAATCTGGTTATTGTGAATAATGCAAAAGTTGAACTTATCTGATGGCAGTTTGTTAGGTGGAAGATCGTCAATAAATGCACGACCATCACTCTCAACAGGAGCACGTCCATTTTCAAGTTCAAAAAAATCCCCGTTCTCCCGCAAGAATTCAAATATCTTCCCACTGTCTTTAACCGTCAGAGAACGGATGGAACATCCGCCAAGTCGACAACTGGAAAGTTCGTTCCAGAACTCTTTCATACGTACCGATATTTTACATGAATGCAAAAATCATCGAATATCTTTTTTTTGAACGAATCCCTATAATAAACTTTAAGGATAAGCCTGTGTACAATTCTTTCAGTGAAGAATACGACCGCTTTGTAAACTGGAAAAGCCGGCTGGATTTTGAGATCCCATTCCTTTTGGAAGAGATAAGAAAAGTCCAGTCCGGGGAACCATCCACGGTGCAGATTCTCGATTCCGCAACCGGAACCGGAATGCATGCCATTGCGCTTGCGCAAAAAGGATACTCATGCTGGGGTGTTGATTTGAGTGCCGGCATGATCGAAAAGGCACGGAAGAACGCGGCACAAAGCGGTGTGGATTGTCATTTTGAAACAGCCGGTTTCGGTGAACTGCACAGCACGATAATGATGAAAAGTGTTAATAGCACCGCGTTTCCCGCTCAATTTGACGTCATTCTTTGCCTGGGTAACTCTCTGCCACATATCAACGGACCAGAAGAACTGAATAGCACTTTGCACGATTTCGCCGATTGCCTCAAACCGGATGGGTTACTGCTGATACAGAATCGCAACTTCGACGCGGTTATGGCATCCCGCGAAAGATGGATGGAACCACAATCATTTATCGATAGTGAAGGAGAATGGCTCTATCTCCGGATGTATGATTTTCTGCCTGAGGGTCTGATCCAATTCAACATCATCACACTTTCCCGCGCTCATCGTACAGAGAATTGGAGTCAGAGGGTTACAGAAAACATCCTGTTTCCCATTCTAAAAAATGACCTCCTTTCATCGCTTGAAGCAACCGGATTTGACCGGATTTCTCTATACGGATCTTTAGCGAATACCCCGTTTGAAGAAGAAACAAGTAATAATCTTGTGGTTACTGCCCGAAAGAGAGAATCATAACGCTCCCTTGCGGGAGCGTCATGGTAGGAAATTTTCTGGCTGAATTTTTCAATTCAATTTAAACCGGGAAACAAGAGCGGTCAGCATTTGTGCTGTTTCGGCAAGTCCCTGTGCTGAAACACTCACATCTTCCACCTGTGCGGTCATCTCTTCTGTTGACGCGCTGACTTCCTGGATAGACGCGCTATTCTCTTCGCTGACACTGGCAATATTCTCCATCGCGAGTGTGACATCATCCGAATCATTTTTCATGGCATCAGACGCAACGGAGTTGGTTTCAGCGACCCTGGCGACTTCGTCAACTGACTTAACCAATTCTTCCGAAAACTCGTTCATACGGTTCGCGGCATCTGTGGCCTGACGGGCCTGAAGAAAAACAGCATCAATCGAAGACAAAATGTTTTCGAGCGCTTTTCCAGATTCATTCGCGAGTGAAACGCCGTTGGTTACCTCGGTCGCGCCGTCGTTCATGGCATTGACCGCCTCATCAACCGTGCGCTGAATGCCCTTTATCAGGTCCGCGATTTCCTTGGTGGCTGTGCTTGAACGCTCAGCCAATTTTCGAACCTCATCGGCCACAACCGCAAACCCCTTACCATGCTCCCCGGCACGGGCTGCTTCTATAGCTGCGTTCAATGCCAGGAGATTTGTCTGTGATGCAATGTCATCAATTGTCTCCACGATGGCACCAATCTGGTTGGAACGCTTTCCCATATCATGGACTTTCTCCGCAGAAATTCCCACCTTTTCCTGTATCCTGCGCATTCCTTCTATCGTCGTGTTGATCGTTTGTGAGCCATTTCTGGCCGCGTCAGCCGCCAGGTTGGAATCGCGGGTTACCGCTTCTGCGTTTCCACTAACCTGCTGAATGGTTTCACTGAGAGCAGCCGTCAATTCGGCCGCTTTGGCTGCTGCGTTCCCCTGTTCCTTCGCCCCTTTTTCCACCGATTCAATGGTATGGGCCATATGCTCAACCAGAGCAGCCGTCCGGGATGATGCTTCCGCCTGTTGGGTTGTTCCCGTGGCGATCTGTTGAACCGTCATGGAAATCTGCTGTGTGGCCAGGTTCGCCTGCTCGGAGGAGGATGCCAACTGATTTGAGGAAGTTTCGATATCCGAGGCGCTGGCTGCAACCAGGCTGATGGCTTCCTTTAATGATTTCGCCATGGCATGGAAAGAATTTCCCAAAAGATCCCGTTCAGATCGTGGATTCACTTTTACGGTGAGGTTTCCGTCAGAGATCATAACGGCTGTTGCTGCCATTTCTTTTATATAGTCGATCATCTTGCGGAAGGATTCTGCAAGGTCACCAATCTCATCCTGGCTGTTAACCGCGATCTTTTGATCAATATCCCCTTCGGCGATATTTCGGGCCGCTTTCTCAATCGTATTGATCGGTTTGACAATCTGTTTGGGGATGACCGTTCCCAGCAAGATTCCCACAATCACCCCGATGAGTATGGAAACAAGGTTTATGGCATTGGAACGAAGGGTAATGTCTTCCGCTTTGGACTTACTGGATTCTGTTGCAGTCCACCCGAGCTCTTCTGCGGCACGCGCGCTCTGCTGAACTTTTCCACCGATCACATTCATTTGCGTAACAACAGACTCCAGCTCATCATTGGTTGTGTTCCACGATTTCGCTGCCTCATGATAACGGTCAGTAGCCGCGCGCATATTTTTTACCCGGGTCAGGTTGGCATCATTAACGGTCAATCGTTTCAAAGAATTGAAGTACGTAGGTAGTTCTTCCAGACCCATCTCTGCATCTGCCCAGAATTTCGGATCCTTGTACAACATGTACCGCGACTGGTTGTAACGGACATTGTTGGAAGTGTTTATTATGTCAACCAAGACCGGAAGGGCAAATACGGAATTATTATCCTTAAGAAATACAACATCCTTGAAATACTCCTCCGACAATGAAACAACCTCACTGGCACTTTCTTCCATTGTGGTTGTCAGTTCTTTCATGGAGGCTATTTTATTGACAGAGATATCAAATAGGTTTTGATATTGTTTGGTGACCTGCCTAACTTCATTGGTTTTTTTCAGCAAATCCTGATCATTAAAATGATTGGCAACCGTATCCAGCTCATCCAACGCGACAGACAGATCCTTCAGATCCTTTAGTGTTGACTCCTTAAAGGTTTCCACATTAAGCCTGCTGTCATTAATGGCGTTAATCATTGATTTCTGGTCAAGGATCATTTGAGATGTCACACGGTCAAGCGATGTCAGGTTCTTAATTGTAGGAACCCTTTGGTTGACGATCTCACCGATAATTCCGGAAAGCTGACCGGCGTTGTAATATCCCAAGGCGCCCATTAACACGGAAATAAACAATATGGGGACAAGGATGGAGAGAAGAAGCTTTGTTGTCAATTTTATGTTGCTGAAAGATTTGATCATAGAAGCTCCATGAATTTTTTCAGTCCAAAAACATCTGACCGATAAACCAGAAGGGTTTTATCGAAACAACGACCGACTTGGACTGATAGTCTGTTTCATCTATAGAGATGATCCCCTTACAAGAATTAACCATGTAAACCTTTACACCATTTACCATAATAGGGGTGATTTTTTAAAATGTCAGTAAAAAAAACCTAAATCAGTATAAGAATCTGCATCCATTTTCTTTTTTCGTAAAGAAAAAACACTTGACAAAACTACCAATGCATATACAATACTACAATAATACAATGATACAATTTCAGGAGACTACATATTGAATAATGTATCCGCGAAAGTAAAGGTGGATTTCCGTTCCGACGAACCACTCTATCTTCAAATAGCCCGGCAAATCGAAGAACTTGTCGCGAATGAAGAATTAAAGGTCGGCGAGCAACTACCGACTGTCAGGGAGATGGCAGCGGAATTGAGCATAAATTTCAATACGGTTGCCCGGGCATACCGGCTTTTGGACGAGACCAAAATCATTTCCACACAGCGCGGAAGAGGGACATATATATGGGAAAAGCCAACAGAAGAGACTGTTAAAGCATTCAAACAGGAAGCGCTGGTTGATTTCATTCGACAAATGATCACAACCGTCGAATCGCGCGGATATTCATCCGAAGAACTACTAAACGGTTTCTTGCTATTTATGAAATCGCCCAAAGAAAAGGAAACGCTACAGGAGGAAAAATGAGAAATAAAAACAATAATTCATCGGAAGAATCAAAAGAAAACTTAAAAATCACTAAAACCGATCGACCGGAAAAAGAAGACAATTTACATTTCAATCCCATAGCCGGCACATTATTCATAATAAGCATAATCGCGAGTGTTGGAGGCACGATCATTTTGGATGGAACAGGTGTTCCTGAATTAACAACAGGGATATTGGTAATGTGTTCCGCATTGATTGGATTTTATATCCTTTTCGCTTTGAAGGTTTGCAATCAATGGGAAAAAGCCGTTATACTCCGGTTTGGAAAATTCCGCGGCTTGCGCGGACCCGGGGTTTTCTGGATCGTTCCGGTAGTCGATACCATTGCCAATTGGATCGACCAGCGGGTTATGGTGACTCCATTCGCGGCTGAAAAGACATTAACCAAAGACACAGTACCGGTAGACGTGGACGCGGTTCTCTTCTGGATGGTATGGGATGCGGAAAAGGCTTCGCTGGAAGTGGCTGATTACCAGGCAGCCATTGCCTGGGCTGCGCAAACCGCCCTGCGGGAGATCATCGGGCAGATGGCACTGGCAGACATTCTCGTTGGCCGTTCCAAAATGGATTCCGACCTTCAGCGAATAATTGATGAGCGTACCACCCCATGGGGAATATCGGTACAGTCGGTGGAGATTCGCGACATAATAATCCCCCAGGATCTGGAAGATTCCATGAGCCGCCAGGCACAGGCTGAACGGGAACGACAGGCGCGTGTTATTCTGGGCGAATCAGAAAAGCAGATCGCCGCCAGTTTTTCGGAAGCATCCGAGTCCTACATAAACAATCCAACCGCTCTGCACTTGCGTGCGATGAACATGCTCTTTGAAGGATTAAAAGAAAAAGGCGCGCTGGTTATTGTTCCAAGCAGCGCAGTAGAATCTATGAATCTGGGTGGTGTAAGCGGCATGGTTGCCATGGCACAAATGGCAAAAGAGAATTCAAACAAGGAATAACGCAACAAGGAACGAGAATGAATACCAGAAACACCTTTTGGATCATCATCATCTTTACAACAATCTTTCTTCTGGCCGGATACTTCTTAAGTCCGTTTATGGGTGTAAGAATGGCCACACACTGGAACGCTCAAGGTGAAGCTGATGGATATGGTTCGTTATTTTCCGGACTATACCTTCTGCCGCTAGTCAATTTGTTTTTCTCATTTCTGATACTTTTCTCGCCTGCTCTTGATCCGATGAAAAGCAACATAAGCAAATTCCGAAATGATTTCAATCTCTTTGTAATTGCATTTTCAGTATTTCTGAATTATATGCATGGATTAACTTTGGCCTGGAATCTCGGATTAAACTTCTCCATGAATGCCGCCATAGCTCCCGCATTCGGGTTGCTCTTTATTCTGACCGGCCGCATGGTGCTGAAAGCCCGACGCAACTACCTAATTGGCATCCGGACCCCATGGACGCTGGCGAATGATCAAGTATGGGAAAACACACATCAAATCGGTGGAAAGCTCTTTATTGCCTCCGGGGTATTGACCTCTGCGTGTTTACTATTTCCAGATGCTACATACCCGGTCTTATTTTTTACAGCAATCGGATCATCGATAATCGCCTTTGTCTATTCTTACCTGGAATACCGGAGGATTGATAGACAGACAACTTCCCGGTAATTTGAAACCATCAAAAAAGCGCGGAAAAACCGCGCTTTTTAATTAAATGTTTCACGTGAAACATATTTATTGAAGGAACGCACAGAAAGACCGTTTTTGGAAAACCATCATGTTTCACGTGAAACATGATGGTTTATTTTAACAGCGGCCTTCCTAGAGGCTGTTTTCGTCGATATCAGACTGTGGTGTTCCCTGGTTTTCTTTTTTCTTTGGTTCGATAAACGCGACAGCTTTCCCTTCCGAATCATTCATTATGATCTGCATCGTTCGTCCTGGAGCGTAATCATCGATATGGATCAATCGAAGTGATGGAAGAATGTCCTTATCCACTTCGATAAAGTGACTGACACGGTTGGGTGTCTTGTAGAAGAAATCTCTATTGAAGTAAGAAGATTCGTCTTCCATGTAAATCGCAAGCGGATATATTTGAGATTCCATTAGATCTTGGAAGAAATGAGTACCCAACGAAGGCTCCGGCGCAGGACCAATTCCCTGTCCGGCCAATTCCACCAATGATCGTGAATTGTAAATATCGCCATAATCAATCGGGACACCCAGATCTGAATTTGAACTCCCCCATCGTCCAGGACCCACACAGATAAAAACCTTTCCTTTCAACGCAGCATTCAAACGACCAATCGAACGCGCCAGTTTGGTCCGACCCGTGGTTGGATTTAGATCAAAATATCCTTCCGGCGGAACGAACAAAACATATTTAATCCCTTCAATCATTCCCTGCGGTACAACAAATTCTGTGGAAAAGATCCGGTCCTTTTCCGGTAAATTGACGGGGAGTGGAACCTGTTCGGCCTGGGCCAGATGACTTTGCGGCCGGCATTGAAGCAGGTATATGGCCAAATTCGCTCCTCCATTTGCGCCGGAAGTTAATTGCACGGCAAATTCAAGGTCGACCGGTGCCTGGTAGCTTTCTTCCAACATGTGCAACATATCACGCATGTGATGTCCGAAATAGGTACGTCTGAGCAAATCTTCAAAAGTAAGCACCAATCGTTTCTGGTCACCTTCCACCAGGCGTGAGCGCAGTGACACGAAATAACCTTCTTCATCCAATTGTGCCAGGTATCGCAGTGGAAAATAATTTGTACGAAGCACATCCTGTACCGGTAATGTTCGCAGACAGTTTTGTTCCAAATCGATCAGATCGACATATTGCTGAGAGTATCGTCGGATGTTCTTTGCGCTTGTTGATGGACGTAAAAGGGGATGGCTCAAAGCTACGAGTCTTGGATAATCATTCCCTACACGATCTACGGCCCGTGTGCCAAGTCCCCACACCAATCTCAGAAAACCATCTTCGGCTTTTATCTGTTGCGACCATCGGTACTGATTACGGCTGAAAGCGACTCCGGCGCCATGAGGCAGGTAGTAATTTCCCAGTTGTTCACCGACAACTGTTTGAATAAGGATGGCCATTCGTTCGTCATAATCCTGCAAACCTTTAGAACGGCGGTAGAGCAGCGCGTTCGGATTAAGCGTGGATCCATACACCCGCGCAATGGCTTGAGTCAACGCACGAAGGTTCTCTTTCAATGTTCCCTGATTTGGGCAGAAAATGCTTTCATACTTTCCGGCAAATGATGTTCCAAAGTTATCTTCCAGCAGGCTCGATGATCGGACGATCAACGGGACCTTTCCCACATTTACCAACAGGCTGGTCAGTTTCTCCAGAATGTCGGGCGGAAAATCACCGGCCATAAATTCTTCCAACACGCGCGGATATTCTTCGCGCATCTCGGTTTCTGTCTTGTACTTCTGATCGTTCCAATGGAATAAATTGTTGATAGCCATGAATGTGTAAAGCAGATCGGATCCGATGAAATAGGATTCCGGTGTTCGTATGGCCGCACGTAGTTCCGACCCGGCCCGTTCCTTTATGACACGCGCAGCGAGTAACATTCCGGCGGCTTTTCCACCTATTCGACCGCTGCCAATTTTTCGGCGCCGTATCTCGATAAGGTCTTCAAGGTTCAACCATTCTTTGGCAATATTGATATATCGCAACTGGTCGCTAATCATGGTCCTGATCAAAACAACCTTGGCTTCCTGCAATCTCGCGTCAAGCCTGCTGCGGTCCTCTGCCGGCATTTTGTCAATCATCATCGCTTGCTCGAACACCAGTTCTATCGGAGCAAGCTCAGGGTTGATTGAGAACAATTGTTCTTCCTGGTCAACGCCGCGTTCCTTTAGAACGTCATTAACAATGTTCTCAAAAAATGAATACGAAAGATGTTGACTGAAATACAGGTCTGTCAGTTGATCGCGAACCTTTGTCAACCGGGTCTCCCAAATGTCATTGGGTTCTTCGTAAACCGGGTTTAGCAACCCCTCCCTCCGCTGGGAGAGCATCGATTTCTCACGCACTTCAGCTTCGAACCCGGCCTGATTTATTAAGCCGCGGGAGAATAATTCACGTCGCATCCGAATACGTATGCGGTTGCTGAGAATCGGAAATTGTCCCAGCGTCAACATGATGCTAAGAAGCCGGTCGGATGATGTAGCGGTAAAAGTCATACTGTCTCCCGATAAATCGTCAGACCTGGCATTCCATTGAACCGCGTTTTCGGATCTGGCGTAGTAGTACTATCCGAGGTGCATGGGCATGATAACATGAAGGAAGTTGTCATCATTTACCGGTTTAATCACACCCGGACTATTATTTGACGTCGTCTCGATGACAACATTCGGTGTCTTAATAACATCGAGTACTTCACGTAAAAACCGTACGTTAAAAGCGATTGGAAGTGCCGGGCCGTCCACACTGGCATCAAGAATGATCTCACTAGCGCCAGTTTCTTCTGATGTAGCCTGGACTTCCACCCTGCCCGGTTCGTTTTCATTATTGATGATCTCAAGGCGGATTACATTATTGCTGTCACGCGCGATAACTTCCGCCTGTCGGCAGGCTTTCAATAGTGCAGATGTCGGTACGATCGTCCGGGTTTTGCAGCTTTGCGGGATGATCAATTTGAAATCCGGGAAGTTGGCATCAATAAGCTGTGAAGCCAATTCCACATCCGGCAGGTGGAAGATAACCTGCCCACGGCTTTTTGGAATGACCATTTTGATCATCTCATTATTGTCTGACGCGATGCGCGATAGTTCGATCATGGCACGAGCAGGGATAATGGCAGAAAGCGGACTGGGTACGGGAGTTGATAGTGATGATTTCCGTACTGAGATGCGAAAACCATCCGTAGCCGCCATCGAAATCTCATTACCAATTAGGTTTACCGAAACACCCTGAAGCGCGGGGCGGGCGTCATCGCTGCTGGCGCAGAATGCCACCTGTTGGATCATTTCACGGAAATCGGTCACATTGAGTTCGACCGCGTTTTCCAGTTCAGGAACCGGCATGGGCGGAAACTCCTGCGCGTCAAGTCCTTTGATATCAGTGCTGGAAGATCCGCATTTTACATTCAGTGTTTGCGTTTGGGGGTTTAATTCAAGGTTTACCGTATCCCCTGGCAGCGTACTCACCAGGTCAGCCAACGTTCTCGCCGGTACAGTGATTGAGCCATCCTCCAGAATCTGTGCGCCAATCCAGCAGGTAATTCCAATTTCAAGATTGGTGGCAGAAAGCCGAAGACGTCCTTCGTCCGTTGCCAACAGAACATTACTCAAAACCGGCAAGGTACTGCGAGCCGCGACTGCTTTGGATACGATTCCTAAACCGTGAGCAAGTTGCTGTTGAGAGACGTTGGTCTTCATGCCAATTCCTTTATTAAGATTTTTATCTGATTAAAAAGTATACAACCTGACTGTTGTTTTTACCAGACCGGTTCTTGCAAGAGCTATGCCAAAAATAATCTGTGATGTGATGGGAGATTAAACCTGTCTTTCAGCTGTTTCGCGCAGGGCCATGTCGATGAACAGCGCGGCAGACCATCCAAAAATTGGCGCGGCCTTCGTCCCCGGCTGGCCGGTCAGTGGGTTGTAGTATTCATAAAAATCAGGTAAGCGCATCAACATCTCCAGTGTAACCCGGCGCAGTTTTCGGGCTTCATCCGCATAACCGGAGCGTTCCAACCCTTCCACCAGGAGATAATTGACATTTACCCAGGTTGGTCCACGCCACATCTGTTCCGGATTGAAAACCGTTTCACCCGGCGCCACGCTGGGGACAGGGAACTTTGTCCAGAAAGAATGCGGGTCAAAAAGCTCTTTGACCAAACGATCGGTTTTCTCTTTTTCCAGGATTCCGGTCAACAAAGGGAAAAGACTGAACGGTGTTTTCAGGTGTATGGATTCGCCATTCCGCCGGGCCAGATACATTCCATATTCTTCATCCCATAGAAGCTGGCAAATTCGTTCGTTCAGATATGCCGCACGTTGATCCCAGTTGATCGCGTCATGGGTTTCACCAATTTCAGCTGCGATCCTGGCGAGATACTGCATTTGAAGCACCAGGTAGGCGTTGAGATCCGGGGAGCAGACCGGCATCCCACCGTCCCACAACGGGCTGTCATCCAGTCCTGAGGAAAAGGGATGTCCGTATTCACACAAACCATCGCCGTCACAGTCATTGCGTCGCAGCCACCAGTTGATCCATCGGACAGCCGCTTCATAGGTTTCCTCGAGAAATTCCCGATCCCCGGTGGTCTCGTAGATCTTCCAGATCGTCCAGGCCAGCAAGGGCGGCTTGGTTACGTCAGCTTCAATGGGAAAATCGAGATGGGTGACTGTTCCTTCATCGTGGATGGCATCGGGAAGCATGCCATCTTCCCGTTGGTGATCGAGCAAAATACGCAGCTGATCTTTTGCCAAACGGGCGTGCCCGTGGCGGTACGCCAGCGCGTGGAACAATGCGTCCCACTGCCATACGCCTACATAGTGTATCTTGGATGGGGTTAGTACTTCACGGGTAGTGAAGAAGCGGGTGGAGATGATTCCGGCTGCCATCAACCACCAGGCGTAGAGGTATTGCAAATGATATTCCGGCAGCACGGGGGGAACACTCTCAAACCATTCTTCCCAACGCGTGCGGGATTTTCTTAACACATCATCCGTGTCTTGTATGTATCGGTTGAAACCAAGACGCGGTGTGAGGTTGATCAGCATTCCACCTCTACCCGCATTGACTCTCAGCGTAACGGTCTGTCCGGATTCGTCATACGGTGACAGTTCATTTTCAATGATCACACGATTTGTCGTGTAAGCCAGGTTGCGCCGTATATCTCCTGTGACCCGCAATACCCCGCCGCGGCGATCGGTTTGCCCCAGATCCATATTCGCCCGCAAGCGCACACCGCAGGAAGTTTCCGGCAGCGCGAGGAATAAAGTCTCCTGGTCGGCAAAGGCAAGAACAAAATCGCCCGCGTTGGTATGGAACACCACCCGATCAGGTTGAGAGTCCACCTCAGTTTCCAACTCCACTCCTCTGGAATCCATGAATACCCATTCTTCCACGATCGGGGGACGCTGACGGTAAGCGGAAATGCTGCGTGTCAGTTTATACCAGCGTTCCGCCAGCCGGATGATCAATCCGCGTCCATTTTTCATCACAAGGATACGCGATCCGCGGTCAGTGAAGGGGATGTGGGTAAGGTCTATCCGGTTTCTCAGTTCGGTCAACGGTGAGTGCATGGAGATTCCTTATTATTACAATTCAATCTATACCACCACGTTCCAGTATAATTTCCAGTATGAGCGAATTCAAGTTCTTTTCTCCCATTCAAGTTCGTTATGGTGATATAGACCCACAGTGGCATGTTAACCATGCCCACACGGTCACCTTCATTGAAACGGCGCGATTTAACTTCGTACAGGCGCTGGGGATTTTTGACGGTGCCTCCTATTTTGACCTGGGATGGATCGTGGCAGATGTTCATGTCTCATACCTGGCTCCCATTAAATTAACCCAGAAGATACGGGTTGGGGTACGGGTGGCTAAATTGGGTACCAAGAGCATGACCCTGGAATACCAGATCGAAGATGAAGACACCGGAGCCGTTTTGACGAAAGCCGAAACCGTGATGGTGCACTTCGACTACCACACCAATACCACACAGTCCATTCCGGACGAATGGCGGGCGATCATCGCCGAACACGAAGGCTGGAAATGACAGCCGTCCGCGCCCTTCCCCCCGTCGATGAGGCATATCTGGTCAACATCCTCACCGGCTTGTTGAACACGCCAAGTCCGACCGGTTTTGTGGACCGAGCCGCAACTTTATTGGAAGCCGAACTAAAGGCGTTCCCCGGTTTGACCTTTTCCCGCACCCGCAAGGGAGCTGTGATCGCCAACTGGCCCGGCATAAAAGCGGACAGTCCGCGCGCGTTGACTGCCCATCTGGACACCCTGGGCGCGGTGGTCAAAGAGATCAAATCAAACGGCCGTCTGCGGCTTTCCGCCGTCGGCGGGTTGAACTGGTTCAGCGTGGAAACCGAAGGTGTGACCATCTTTACCGCGGACGGAAAGTCTGTGCGCGGCAGCCTGATGTTCCATAAACCGTCCATGCATGTGTATTCCAAAGAAGAACTGGAAGCCAAACGGGATGACGCCAGCATGGAAGTCCGGCTTGACGCCAAGGTGTCTAACCCGGATGAAGTCCACGGACTGGGAATCGAGATCGGCGATTTTGTCGCTTTTGATCCTCGTGTTGAAGTAACACAAGGTTTTGTCCGTTCCCGTTTTCTGGACGATAAAGCCTGCGCGGCCTGTATTCTGGCGGCAATTAAAGCACTGCATAAAGCCGGCCTCAAGCCTTCTCAGCGTACCAGTCTCTTGTTCTCGAACTATGAGGAAGTGGGGCACGGCGCGTCAGCCGGTATACCGGCGGAAGTGACCGAGCTTCTCACCGTGGATATGGCCGCCGTTGGCGAAGGGCAAAATTCGGACGAATTCCACACCACCATCTGTATTAAAGATTCCCATGGACCCTACCATCACGGGATGACGTCCCGTTTGCGCAAGCTGGCAAAAGTCCACAATATAGACTACCGTACCGATATCTACCCGCACTACGGTTCGGATGGTGAAGCTGCCTGGCGGGCAGGCGCTGATATGGCCGTGGCGTTGATCGGCCCCGGCGTGGACGCATCACATAATTATGAGCGTACCCATATCGACGCGCTCACCGCCACCACCCGCTGGCTGATGGCTTACCTTATGGAGGACTGAGTGCCGGAGCAGATCAATTCATCATTTGAAACCCGCTGGCTGCGATGCGTTGAACCCGTATTCCAATGGTTGTTCCGTGCCACTGACCGAACCGGGATCCGTGAATGGGGCTGGATTGCCGCGCTCTGGCTGGTTGGTCTTTTCCTTTACGGGCAGTTCTTTAACTGGGGAAACATTCCCTTCGACTTCCATGACTGGGCTGAGATATCCGCGCCGCGCATCGCCTTTGTGCAAGATGCCGTCAAATCCGGACAGCTTCCACTGCACATGCCGGACGGTTCTGCCCTGCGTAACGTGACCGACCGTTATATGGCCCTGCCGGATGTGATGCTGGCTCCCCAGATGCTGCTGCTCGGCGTGATGCCCATCGGCTGGTTCGTTCTGGTTAATGTCTGGCTGATGTATTCCATTGGTCTGCTTAGCCTGGCGGGTCTGTGGCGTCGGCTGCGTCTATCTCCGGTATCGTTCGGAGTGCTCTTCTTCCTCATTAATTTCAACGGTTCCATCCTGTCTCATTTCAGCGTGGGGCATGTGAATTACACCGGTTATTTCTTATTTCCATGGTTGTTCGTGCTGTTATTGGATATGGCAGGGAATGAATCACCTTTTTCGCTTAAAAATCGCACCGCCTGGCGCTGGCTGGTAGGATACGCCTTCCTGCTGTTCTTTATGCTGCTGAACGGCTCGTTCCACCAGTTTATCTGGGCGCTGATGCTCACCGGGCTGGCGGGATTGTTCCACTGGCGTCATTTCTGGCAAGCGATGGCCGGCTTGCTCGCGGCCGGTCTGCTTTCGGCCGTCCGCCTGCTGCCGCCCGCGCTGCACCTGGGGCAGTTCGACAGTGAATTCCTCTCCGGCTACCCGTCTCTGATGGAAATATGGAACGGTCTGACCGCCATGGTAAGTCCGGACAAAGCCTTTGCCCACACCAGCCAGTTGACCAACCTTGGATGGTGGGAGTTTGACCTTTTCGTTGGACTGGCCGGAGCCATGTTCCTTTTGATTTTTGGCCTGGGTTGGTGGCTCAAAAAACGTGAAATACCCGCCTGGCTTTCAACTCTGGCCGCGCCGGCGCTTGTACTGTTCGTGCTTTCTATTGGCAGCGTGTATAAACTGGTGATGTACATTCCCGTCCCGCTGATCAACGGTGAGCGGGTGAGCGCGCGGTTGGTCACGCTGCCGTTCGTGCTTCTGATTCTGGCCGCGGTATACGCCTTCCAGCGCTGCGTCGACGGGCAGGGACGGTCAACATTGCTGCGCTGGGCCGGGTTGTTCGGACTGTTCGTGCTGGCCCACGACCAGTGGCAGCACCTCAAGCTGTGGCGCGTCAACGTGGCGGCGCAGTACTTTCCAATCACCGAGGTGGACCTGGCCATAAAGGTGGTAAGCAACCACCCCGACCCAGCCTACACCAACCTGTTGATGGTAGGGGCCGCCATCACGCTGGTGATGGGGATTGTGCTTCTGGTGGGATTGTTTAGAGAAGAAAAATAGGTTGGTTTAACTGCATTCGTAATTATCTGACCCGCTGGTATTGATCCGGTCAACATGAGGGATCGGTCAACCCGACAGTATCCCTCACACTTTATAAATTTAGTAAAATCTGTTTTGCCATCCAGACAACTTCCGGGAAAGAGAAATGTACCGAAGATGGCACTTTACCTATGAAGCACTGGTGTGTTGAAATGCAAAAAACGTTAAAAAGGCAGGTTGTGCGTGGATATTCGGATTGAAGAATTGAATGATGTGAATGTTGTTCCAATGGAACTCTTAATGCTGGCGGATCCTTCCGAAGAAATGATCCAGGAGTATTTGCCGCGTAGTATTGGTTTCGCTGCCCATGAGGCGGATAGAATGGTAGGTGTTTTGCTCATGATGCGCACCCGAATCAAAACAATGGAGATTGTGAATATTTCGGTGCTTGAAACACATCAGAATAAAGGTATCGGCCGTCAGTTGATTGGCCGTGCAGTGGAAAAAGCCCGCCAGGAAAAGGCCAGAGTGCTTGAGATTTATACCGGCAACCCGGGTGCAATCCAGATGTTGCTTTATCAGAAATGCGGTTTCCGTATTGTGGGAGTCGATCTTGATTACTGCCGTATCCATTACGATGAAACATTGATGGATAATGGGATCGAATGCCGGGATATGATTCGCATGAAAATGGATTTGTAAGGTTATCCGGGATAAAACGGGTTTGTTCACCAAGATTTGCATCCATTGGACGAGGGCGGAATATTCGAGATAATTCTATATAAATGATGATGGTTGCCTGTGCGTTCAACACCACCCTACTTTTTTTTTATAGGTTGGGTTGACCGCATGGAACGTTTTCCTATCCAATGGTATTGACCCGGTCAACGTGAGGGCGCGGTCAACCCGACAAGATCAACCTGATATAGGTCATTTCCATGAATTTTTTCATTGGACAGGAAGCGGATGGGGCTTGTGATGGTGGGTTGAACGCACTCCTGGATACTTTTGGTAATTCTGTAAAATGATGATGGTTGCCTGTGCGTTCAACACCACCCTACTTTTTTTTTATAGGTTGGGTTGACCGCATGGAACGTTTTCCTATCCAATGGTATTGACCCGGTCAACGTGAGGGCGCGGTCAACCCGACAAGATCGACCGGGAATATCCCATATCCATGGATGTTTTCATTGGATGGGAAGCGGATGGGCCTTGTGATGGTGGGTTGAACGCACTCCTGGCTTTTCGAGAAAATTCTATAAAAATGATGAAGGTTGCCTGTGCGTTCAACACCACCCTACTTGTTGCATTTTTCGTAGGTTGGGTTGACCGCATGGAACGTTTTCCTTTCCAATGGTGATGACCCGGTCAACACGAGGGTGCGGTCAACCCGACAAGATCGACCGGAGATATGCCATCTCCATGGATATTTTCATTGGATGAAAAGCGGATGAGGCATGTTATGGTGGGTTGAACGCACTCCTTGCTTTTTTTGATAATTCTCAATAAATGATGATTGTCGAATGGGCGTTCAACGCCACCCTACGCTGAGTGTTTATTCTTATAGTATTCTATATATTGACGTAACACTCGATTCATTGTCTCCTGATAATTGCCACCACCTTTATACTCTTCTTGACTTCTGAACCATTCTACAATATCTGTATCAAGTCGAATACGAATTTCGCTTTTCTCTGGCGATAGGGGATTATGAGCACCCTTCTTAGCTTCACGAAAATCGTACGGTTTTTCTCGTTGGTATGACCACATCAGGTTATCCAACAATCGCGGAGTTATTTGAGGAAACTCTACTGTTAATAGATTTATCGACTTCATGATCAAGTCCTGGCTGTCGTTTATATCCAGATTCTTACCTATCGCTGATTCAATGAACCTGTCTAACATCCGGTCTGGTTTTATGTAAGAATCATCCCCTACCAGCATAAAAAAATAACGGAGGGAAATCCCGCTTGTCTGTCCTGGTATTTGTCTTATCTTGGTGGAAAAATCTTCATTATTTAAAATCTTCGAAATATCACCAAAGTTATCTACCTCAAAAATTTTTAGTATTTGGCAAAACCGGTATACGGATTCGGATTTCAATATCCCGCTAGTGGTCGATGTTCTCTGCCGGTTTTGAAATACCTCCGAAGTCATACGCTCAATTCCCAATTTATCATAAGCTTGCAATAAATTGGATACGGTGAATTGGTTTTGAAGGTTCAAATGTCTTTCACGATCCAGTTGCGGTACGGAAAAATAGCGGCATACCCGTTCAACAACCCGTATTGTCGAGTTGTAATTTGCACTGATAGAAAACACCGCGTCAATTACGCAAAGAGGGATACTTGCATAAAAGTATTCATCCCTGATATTTGCTGTGGCTAGTGGCAATTTATGTTTACAGAATTCTGAAAACTTAAACACATCCTGTTCAGAGAATCTTGTTTTCATTTTCCCTCTTGAGATATCACTCCCGGATCCGCTCCCACAGCCTGTCCAGCGGCGCCTTGACCAGCGGGGTGATCTTCATCACCTCGTCGCTCAACTCGCGGGCGCGTTCCATCTTCCCGGTGCGAGCGTAAGCTTCAATGAACACAAATCGCTCCATCGGGTCGTTGGGATAATCCCCCAGCGCGAATGCCTCATCGCCCAGCCCGGCGGCGCTCTGCCAGTCGCCCTGCTGCGCCAGCAGGCTGGCTTTCTCAAAGTAATAGCACCAGCCGTGCGCCGGTTCAGGGCCGAATATGTCCCAATCCATCCGTACTATGGGTGATGTGGTGTTAATTACTGCCTGATTGCTGTATTTTGCCGCCTCCCGCATCAACGGCGGTAGCAGCGGGTTGACCGGGTCGTAGTCTGGGTCAAGCACGCGCAGACAGGCCGGTGGCTGGAAGTCGACCATCAACAACTGGTCGCTGCTGCCGGTGAAATCCGCGGCCAGGTATCCCTGGAATATCTCCTGCCCCGGCTTCAGCTTGAGGGCGCGGTCTTTGCGCACCGAGGCATAATAAAACATGTAGTCCATGTCCTGCGTGTGGTTGTCCGGCGCGTATATCCAGTTGAGGGGCGCCACCAGAGAATTGTCGCTGAAATACCGGAAGGGCAGGTCTGTGGTTACCATGGCTGTCCCCTTTTGCAGGGACGGTGCGCGCCAGCTTAACTGCCAGAACAGGTTGCGTTGGGTGTTCCAGTCCTTGCGGTAGGCGAAACAGGTCTGCACCTGCAACCCTACGGCCGCTGAAACCAGCAACGCAGTCACCACGGCACGCAATCCAATTCGGTTGGGAATCAGCTCTAGCAGCCCGGACAGCAGCAGGGCGGCTCCCAAAAGAAATGGCAGGGTGAAGCGGTCATTGGGAAACCCCAGCCCCACCGGCAGTCCGGTCACCCAGAAGGGGATTCCGGCGGCGATCAGCCCGGCGAGCGCGATGAGGTACAAGTTTCCGTTCCATCTTTTCACTGAAGCCCGGTTCGAAAGCAACGCCAACCCCGCGATCAGTAAGAGTATAAGTGCCAGTCCGATCCAGTACGCCAGTGATGTGCGGTTGCTGAACAGCGTGGGCTCCGGCAGCCGGAGCACCTGTCCCCAGGCAGAGACCAGGATCGTCCAGATATCCTTGCCCGCTGTCGCCAACAGTTCACCTATGGTCTGCAGCGGGTCTTCCTTGAGTGAAGCCACCAGAACCGGCTGGTAGTTGTGAGTCTGGTGCGGGAAAAGGAACGCCCGCCAGTATCCCACACCGCCAAACACAAACAGGAACGGCAGCCAGTATAAAGCAGCCATTTTGATACGTGGTTTGAGATTCATATCCGCTTTTCGCTCTGTTACAGCAGCAAAAATGAACAACGGACGCAATGATTCCAGCAGAAAGAAGTATTCCATGGCCATCAGGTTGAGCGCTGCCAATGGCAGCCCGATCGCCATCAAAGCGTATTTCGTACGCGGATGGTCCAGCGCTTTCAGGTTGAGCCACAGCGAAGCCAGAAAGCAGTCGAAAACGATGAAGAAATGGCCGTACATCATGGCGATGGACTGCTGGGTAAATGACGGCCACACGGCAAAGAAAAGACCGGAGGCCAGCGCGCGAAACTCGCGCCCGGGCCACACAGTGCGGACGATAGCCCACACCAGCACGGCTCCCAGCCAGCGCCAGAACAATCCGAAAAGCTGCCAGTGCCACGGAACAGCACCCAGCAGCGCAGTGGTGTAACGGTAGATCAGCCCCCAGTAGGGGCGATTGGTCTCAAAGTACCGCGCCAGTCCGTCCGGGCCGAGCTTTTGGGCGATCCAGGTGATGGGCCATTCGTCCCAGTACCATCCGAGGAACGGGAAAAGGATGCCGTAAGCGGCAAAACAAACGACCAGCAGTCCAATCGGTACCATCCATGGATGGAAACGAAACCTGTTCACCATGCGGTCAATCAGCCGCGGCTGTCTAGTCCGGATCATCCGCGTGTTCACGTACCAGGTACACCGGCCGGCCTTTGACCTCCTGGAAGATATACCCGATATACACACCGATCACCCCGATGGAGATCATCAGGAAACCGCCGACGATCAGAATGATGAACATCAGCGAGCTCCAACCGGGAGCCAGATTGCTGATGTTGCCCGTCACCCAGAAGCTGAGAACATAGATCATCTCGACCAGAGCCAGGAACAGCATCAACAGTCCCAGGGAAATTCCAATGTAAAGCGGAACCAGTGAGAAGGAGAAGATGGCATCCATGCTCAGGCGCAGCATCTTTCCCAGCGAATATTTGGACTTGCCCGCCATGCGCGGCGGCGGAGTGTACGGCAATATAACGCTCTTATACCCCACCCATGCCACCATACCGCGCAAGAAACGGTGGTATTCCGGCATGGAACGAAGGGCTTCCACCACCTGCCGGGTGAGCAGCCGGAAATCGGCCGCGCCGGGGGTGATTTGCGTGCTGCCGATCCGGTTGATCAACCGGTAGAACGAACTGGATGTCCAACGCTTGAACGCGGATGTCGATTCCGTATCCATTCGTTCTGTTAGCACAATGTCATAACCGTTCTCAGCCAATTCAAGCATCTCACCGATCATTTCCGGGGGGTGCTGTCCATCCGCGTCCATAGAAATAACATAGTCGGCGTGAGCCCGGTCCAATCCGGCTGTTAGGGCTGCCTGATGTCCAAAGTTACGGCTGAGTTCAAGCACCTGCACTCGCTGGTCTATTTGTAATATACCGGCCAGCTTATCTGATGTTCCATCATTGGATCCATCATTAACATAACGGATGGTAAACACATACGGCAGCGATTTCAATATCTCTGCCAGTTTTGTGTGAAAGAGTTCGATGACCTCTTCTTCATTAAAAACGGGAATGACAAGGTCGACAGTCTTCATGGGATAGCTGAATCATACTACAACGCGATGATATACACACGTTGAAGGACTATTTCTTCTTGATGAAATTAGTGACATTTTACCCGTAAATATAATTACGTTTTTTATTACGAATTTATTGACTTGCTTTATCCAGTTGTGATACTCTTCACTTTGTAAGAATGCGAGAGTAAAATACTTGCAATTTGAAGCACAAGAGGAAGGAAAACTCATGGCACATAAAATTGATATCGACACCTGCATCAACTGCGGCGCTTGCGAAGCGGAATGCCCTGAAGGCGCAATCTCCGAGATCGATGGCAACATGGTTATTGATGAAGCGAAGTGTGTTGACTGCGCGGCCTGTGTGGATGTCTGCCCGACTGATTCCATTCACCCCGCATAATCTGTAGAATTCCAAATAGAGGTACCAACGATGAGGCAGCCCGCGGGTTGCCTTTTTGTTTTCCCCAACCAGGGTGGTTATAATGGGAGCAATATTTCTTCGGGGAGGACCTGCCCATGAAAAAATTCATTGTAGTCGCTGGAAACATCGGGGTGGGAAAATCCACTCTGGTTTCCATGCTCTGCCAGAAGCTTGACTGGCAGCCATTCTATGAACCGGAAACGGACAATCCGTATCTTCCCGATTTCTACCGTGATATGAGCCGTTGGAGCTTTCAATCACAGGTTTTCTTCCTTTCGCGGCGTCTTCACATCCATTACCAGATTTTGCATCATGCCGGATCGGTCATCCAGGACCGCAGCATATATGAAGACGCAGAAGTATTCGCCCGTAATCTTAATCTACAGGGCCATTTGAGCGATCGGGACCATGATACGTACCGCTCACTTTACAGCACACTGGTCGAATTCCTTCCACCGCCCGACCTGGTGATCTATTTACGCGCTTCCTTGGATACACTGATCAAACGGATCGCTTTACGCAACCGTGACTATGAGCGGTCCATCAGCCCGGATTATCTATCACGCGTGAATCGTCTCTACGAAGAATGGATCGAATCATTCACACTCTGCCCGGTATTAACCATCCCTGCCGATGAGCTGGATTATGTGGTCAAACCGGATCACCTTGATTTGATCGCCAACCGTGTGCAACAGAAATTGACCGGAAAAGATGAGGTCGTCTTTTCCATCGGTCAATGAAATATCCTACTGTATTAATTTACCGGGGTTCGACGATCAGCTTGATGGCTGTCCTTACCTTGCCATCAATATCCACATCCACAAATTCCGGGGCACATACAATGGAAACGTTTTCTTCTTCCAGATACCCTTTCGCCAGAACCAGAGCTTTTACCGCCTGATTGACTGCCCCCGCGCCGATCGCTTGAACCTCGGCATGTTTCTTTTCGCGGATCACCCCGGCAATCGCCCCTGCTACGGCGGCTGTGCGGGAGGTAGCTTTCACTTTGATGATATCCATCGTACTCCTCCTTGTCTTTCCGGATTTTTAGGCTGTATGCTTCTATTTATAGGGGCTATAAATTAACCTTCTTCTAATGTATCATACAGAAGATTTTTCATATAAGCAAGCGTAAAAACATGCTTTTTTAGACCAATTTACTAAATTAGACAGGATTTCGTTTATATAGCGTACAAACAAAATAAAAATTTGTTCATTTCAACAGAAACGCACCGCGTGCTGCTTCGCATATATACACAGACGGGTTTAGCCCGGTCTGTTTTTTATATTGATCGGAAAGTGTCCGGCAAAAATCTTCGCTATGTTTCTTCTCCACCAGATTGACAGTACATCCGGCAAATCCCCCGCCGGTCTGGCGTGCGCCATAACAACCGGGAAGAACCTGTGCGAGCCTCGCCATCAAATCCAATTCCGGTCCGGAAACTTCATACAGGTCTCGCAGAGATGCATGACATTCATTCATCAAGCGGCCAAATGCAGGAATATCACCTTTTTCCAGCAATGGAATCGACTGGGTGGTACGCTCGATCTCATTAACCACATGACGCGCGCGCATTCTGGTTTCCTGCGGGAGTATATCCGCGTACTTTTCGAATTCTTCCACCCGTATATCACGCAGAGATTTCAACCCTTCGATTTTTGCATCCAACAAACGGACAGCTTCTTCACAGGATTCCCGGCGTTTGTTGTACGCGCTTCCGAGAAGTGTACGCCGTACGGATGTATCTGCGATGATAATGGAGACGTCGGATGGAAGTGGGAGAGTACGGTATTCCAGACTGCGGCAATCAAGAAGTAGCAGCCTGTCCTTTTCCCCACATGCCGACGCAAACTGGTCCATGATGCCACAATTCATTCCCACATACTGATTCTCAGCCCGTTGCCCAATCAGCGCCATTTCCATCGGTTTAATCGTCCACCCACCCAATGCTTGCCAGGCTGTCCCGAAAGTCATTTCGACAGACGCGGATGAACTGAGGCTGGCTCCACGTGGAACGTCTGATGAGAAGACGGCATTCATACCTTCAACCGAATAACCTTTTTCCTGCAATGCCCAGGCCATGCCAGCGGGATATTTAACCCAGTCAGCGATCTCAACGCGGTTAATATCTGTTTTTGTTGAAATTCCTTCAAGGGTAAAAACGGTTTCTTCATTTAGATCGAGGGCAAAAAGCGTGTTCGTATCAGAACCGGAGGGTGAAAACGCGATCCATGTGGCGAGATTAATGGCCGCCGGAAGGACGAATCCATCGTTATAGTCAACATGTTCTCCCAGTAAATTGACCCGGCCGGGTGCCTGTGCAACGTGCTCTGGTTTTTTCCCAAATCTCTTTTCGAACCGGTCAATTACCTTCTGCGATAGATCCATGTTGTGTTCCTTATTTCAGATTGATGATGATTCAACGGTGCTGTAATGAACCGTATCGGAAAGTTCCCTCAAGCGGTCAGCCGCAACTTCAGGGGTGATATCACGCTGCGGCATGGAAAGCAGTTCATACCCAACCATAAATTTTTTGACCGTGGCCGAACGAAGCAACGGCGGATAAAAATGGGCGTGCAATACCCATTCCGGATGATCTTTCCCATCCGCGGGAGATTGATGGAACCCCATGGAATACGGGAAGGATGTCTCAAATAGATTATCGTAGCGAATAGTGACCCTCTTGAAAATATCTGCCAGTGATTCAACTTCAGCCGGAGTGAGGTCATCCAGTTTCTGCGCGTTTGAATGGGCAATGACCAGTATTTCAAATGGCCAGATTCCCCAGAAAGGAACCAGTGCCGTGAAGTGGTCATTTACGGATATCAACCGTTCTTTTCGGCGGTGCTCTTCCTCAAGGTAATCGTGCAATAATCGACGGTTATTCTCCCCATAGTACATCCCCTGGCTGGACAGTTCTTTGGCTGGTTCGTTGGGAATTTGTGACTGTGCCCATATCTGGCTGTGAGGATGTGGATTTGAACATCCCATCACCGCACCTTTATTTTCAAATACCTGAACATAAACAATATCATCACGGGAAGCCAGCTCCACCGATTCTCGTGTCCATGTTTCAATGACAGAATGAATAGCAGGCAGTTCCATTTGAGGCAGTGACAGATCATGCCGCGGTGAAAAACAAACCACCCGACAGATGCCTGTTTCCAATGAAGCTTTCATTAGTGGATGATCATCTTCTTCCAGGATTCCATTTTCCGGCGGAAGAAGCGCGGCAAAATCATTATCAAACACATACGTGCCTGTGTAATTGTCATTTTTGATCCCGCCCGCCCGCAAATTGCCTGGACAAAGATAACAATTTGGGTCGTATGCCGGCAATGAATTAGGAACAGCTTTTTCCACCTGACCCAGCCAGGGACGTTTCGCGCGATGAGGGGAAACAAGAACCCATTCACCGGTTAATGGATTAAATCGACGGTGTGAGGTGGAAATCATAATTCATTTACCTTATAGAACTTTATAGGGAAAAGATTTTCCCTATGATACTTTATATGAACCGGGGAAGCAAACAAAAACTATCAAATTCAAGCCTATTAATTATTGAGGAGGGTTCTTCTTATTTATGAATTTGACTGTGAAAAGACAATCATCCTTAACTTAATTTGTTATGTAAATGGATTTCGTAATATTAGTAGGCACTGGGGATATGTGGATAAACGGAGATTTTTCTTTGATTTCCTTATATAAAGCTTTTGCGCCACTTTTTCACCACCATATATGGGATTTCATTGATATCCCATTTGTTGAAAAGATTGTGGATAGAATGGGATAAAAAAATAGGATAGATAAAACAAAATCAGAATTGCTCTTTTCTACAAAAATATAAAAAAGTAGTGGATAAAAGGTTCCATTCATCCACTACTTCCCTGTTAGATTATGCGAAGTTATCCACAGTTAGGGGCAGTTATCCACAGTTTTTATCGATTTATCCACAGTTTTTCATTCGGAAAGACCGTTGTCTGATGCAAACGTATCCAGAGTTTCTTCAACGGTATCCAACAGCGCATCCAATTGATCCCACATTGAATCAAATGATTCATCTATTTGAAGAAATTCCTTGCACGCCATCTTCCAGTTTTTCGCGATAAAAGGATCGGTTGGCAAATGAGCTATCGCGCGGGTCCATTTTCGTACCATTATCCACGCAGCCGCTTCTGGTTTCTCATCTGATAGATCGGCAACAGCGCGGGTGTAATACCGGATACGGGGAGCAGCCATACTGACGGGGCAGTCCGGCATGTCTGCGGCCTTGGACATTGCCTGCTCCCATGATGTGAGCCATTGGGTCCATTCCAGATCGGATATCGTCGAAGGGAGTATGGATGATTTAAAGGAAGAGGCCAGATCAGGTCGGTTTACCTTCTCCGCCCGTTCAGGGATACCGGGGAAAAACCGGCGTTCTGTCAATGGAAGACCACTGAGAAGGGCTATGGCGTTGCCGGCATTTTGCAGGCAGTCAAGATATCTCATCACATTTACCGGTGATGGTTCTGGTTGCGCCAGGTGAAAATCCATCCAGGTCTGGCGGGCAGCCGCGGCCAGCGGACGGGCCCGTTCCAGAACATACTCCGGACGGTAGAATTGGGCGGCTACGCTTGCCTCGGTAAATTCAAACCAGTGATTCGAATCGAGCAATACTCTCGGTTTGGCGCATAGAAATGGACCCAGCCAGGCATCTGCCCGCAGATGACGCGGTTGCTGAAATCGCGCCTGTTCAATGTGAGCGATGTCCAAAGTGACATCATCGCTCAGGTAGCGAACCTCACGCGTTTTTTGCGGCGTATCCGCGTGGACATAGAATAGATCAATATCTGTGGTTCCCCCGATGAAGGGATCGTCTGTCAGCAAAGATCCGGTCAGGTAAGCGCAGACAATACTGCGATCCTGATTGGCATGAATGGCGGCTGTATCGCGCGCCAGGCGAAGCATTGACTCTTTTGTGATCCGCATGCGCTAATCCTTCCCGGAAAATTATAACAAAGCTGAATGATCCGCTCAGGATATGGGCAGGGTCGGTTGAAACGGGCTGAGCTGTAATGCCTGCCGGACGCGGTTCTCGATCTCTTTTAATTCTTCGGCTGAACGAATGTAATCGGTGTTTTCAGTGTCTATGACCAATACCGGGTAAGGAAGACGGGATGCGTGTGAAAGGAATTCCTCATAAGCGTCGGAAAGCTGCTGTAAGTAGGAACGTTCTATTTGACGTTCATACGATCGGTCTCGCAGGGCGATACGTTGCATGATGGTGTCTATACTGGCCCGCAAATAGACCAGCAGGTCTGGTGTTGGGACTTTTTCCGCCAGAGCTTCGTGCACCCGATGGTACATCTCCAGTTCATCACCTTTCAGATTGATGCGGGCGAACAGGGAATCCTTTTCGAATGTGTAATCGCTGATCAGGCTTTCATTTTCTGCCAGCAGGCGGGGCACGTTGCTGTTCTGCTGGCGGTAGCGGCTGAGGAGGAAGAATATCTGGGTTTGGAACGCGTAACGTTCGCGGTCGCTGTAAAAATCGCTCAGGAAGGGATTTTCCTCAAAGACTTCCAGCAGCAACCCGGCTTTGAAAGATGGTTGAAGCAACCGCGCCAGGGTAGTCTTGCCGACTCCGATCACGCCTTCGATCGCTATGTACATGTTGAAACCTCAATCTTTTTAATGATGTGATGTTCATTTTACAGGCAAAACCTGTGGATATTCCAAAGAAAACAAACCGGAAGGAAAAGAATGACACTACGGGTAGGGTTATAATCGGTCTGGTAACAGTAAAACATACTCACAGAGGACACCATGAAATTTCTCATTACCGGCGGCGCCGGATACATTGGCAGCACCATTTGTTCAGCACTGGAAGATACCGGGCATACACCGGTCATTCTTGATTCGCTGATAACCGGACGCGAGGAATTCACCCGCGGACGGATCTTCTACCACGCGGATATTGCCGACAGGGAGGCACTGGAAAAAGTTTTCCGGGAACACCCGGATATTCAGGCCACAGTGCATTGCGCGGCGTTGATCGTGGTGCCGGAATCGGTCAGCCAACCGTATGAATATTACACAGATAATGTGTCCAAATCGTTGGAATTGTTCAAGACGTTGTCTGATCTGGGGTATCCACGGTTGGTGTTCAGTTCTTCCGCCTCGATCTATGATGTGGTTCCCGGATTTATGGTGAACGAGGAATCGCCGCTGAAAGCCACCAGTCCGTATGCCCGCACCAAATACATGATGGAAATGATCCTCAAGGATTTTTGCACGGCTTATGGCATGAAAGGTATCGCTCTGCGTTACTTCAACCCCATAGGCGCGGACCCGAAGATGCGCTCTGGTATCCATGTGAAGGAGCCCACCCATGTGCTGGGAAAACTGGTGGATACCGCTCTAGGAAAGCAGGCAACCTTCGACATCACCGGTACAGATTGGCCCACACGCGACGGCAGCGGGATCCGAGATTTTATTCACGTATGGGATCTGGCGCGGGCACATGTCAACGCGGTGACTGATTTTGACGGTGTGTTCGAGCGGGCTGGAAATCCGGTTGATAATTACCTGGTGATCAACCTGGGGACGGGCAACGGTGTGACCGTGAAGGAGTTGGTTTCTGCCTTTGAGAAAGTCTATGGCAAGACCATCAACAAGCGCGAGACCGGCCCTAGACCGGGCGACATTGCCGGTTCATACACCAATGCCGATAAAGCACTGCGTTTATTGAAATGGAAAACGGATTTTCCGATTGAAAAGGGCATTGAAGATGCCCTGATGTGGGGAGAGGTTCGCGAAACGATCCTTAAGTTTTAGACGCTTTCAACTCCATCAGGAACAGCTCGAGCGCCAGGTCGGCGGGCGTGATGCCGTTCTTGATCTCAAAGTCAAGCTCGGACAGGCGGAGGAACGCTGCTTTCAATTCCTCCAGGCTGAAACGGCGGCATTGCTGTACAGCTTTTTCGGCGTTGCGGCCAAATAGTCCGAAATCCTTGCGGATGGATTCCATGTTTCCCCCGTGCTGCAATGATTCCTTGATGAGTAACAACCGCCTGAAATGGCTGACCAGGCTGCCGAAAACCATCAGCGGTTCGTCGGTTTCGAGCAACTGGTGAAGTAGATGTAGCCCCTGGCTCTTCTGTCCGGCAGCCACGGCTTCATTGAACTGGAAAGCGGTCGCCTGGTTCTGAGATATTGACACCAGGTACACATCCTCATCAGTCACTGCGCGTTGATAATCGACATACGAAAGCAGCTTGGCGATCTCCTGCCGGGCGATCTGAGTATCGGGACCGGTAAAGTCCGCCAGGGCGGAAGCCGCCTGTAACGTGAACTGTCCACCCTGTTTTTTGGCTTCCGTGGTGATCCAGGCTGGCATTTCCCGTTGGTCTGGAAGATGAAACCCCTCTTCCGTGACCTTCTCGGCGTGGTCTTTGGCCCATTTCATCAAGAAATGGCCGGAATTCAAGGTCTTCCAGCTTTTTTCCCAGGAACCCTTCGCGTTCTTCTTCCAGGCTGATTCATCCGCGATGATCAGCACAAGTTGAGTGGTCGGTGGAATCTCGTTCAGCAGGGCGGTAAACCGATCTTTCTGCGAATCGGTGGAGAGTTTTCCCAGTGCCGGATTGTTAACGATCACCAACCGGTGATCTGAAAGGAAGGGAATGGCCAGGGCCGCGTTGCGGATGTCATTATCGCCGCAGGTACGTCCGTCAAGGCGGGTCAGGTTCAGGTCGGCCATTGCCGGATCGCCCATCGCGGCACACAGTGCGTCGAGACGTTCGGTCAGCCCCGCCGGGTCATCGCCGTGCAGAAAGAAGATATGCGGCGCAGGCATGTGAAATTTCAGCTCCCCAGCTTGAAACGGTGGGCTTTCACCGCGCCGCGCTTGGAAATGACAATCTCTTTGACCCGAATATTACCGATGTTGGGATCGGTTGTAACGTTGGCCTGAAGGAATGGACCCAGTGGCTGCGAGACGATGATGCCAAGGGTGGCCAGCATGACGATCATCGGCCAGCGGTCGAGTTGCTTCCTAAAGGAACGACCGGTACCCAGCATACCCAGCCAGGCAAAACTGCCAGCCACCAGCCCCGAGGCGGCAAAATTGGTTCCGCAGTTCTGATGGATACTGAGCGCGGTTTCACCGGCTTTCAGGCGGGAGATGGCTTCCACCACGGCCGCCATCATTTTGTCGGTATCCACATCACCGATGATCCAGAATCCGCCGAGGTCGGAATAACCGGCCAGGTGCAATCCGGGTTGTTTGGATTGGATGATGGAGAGGCTGGCATGTTCGATGGCGTGGTGTTTTCGAACATTCAACAGGGGTTTCAATAAGGGATTCATGTTCACTTTCCTTTCGGATGAGCTGAATCTGGTTCGATTAATGATAACCGCAGAGCTTCCTGCAGAGAACGGGCTTCCATGACCCTGATGCCTTCCGGCAGGGCTTCGGCGTGTGAGGTGCGCCGCGGGATGACAGCCGATTTGAACCCGAGCTTGGCGGCTTCACGCAGCCGGGGGATCATCTGGCTCACCCAGCGTAGTTCGCCGGAAAGCCCGATCTCGCCGATAAGCACAAGGTCTGCCTTCACCGGTATATCGCGCAGTGATGAGGCAATAGCCGCCGACATGGCGAGGTCGGCCGCCGGTTCTTCCACCGTGAGACCACCGACTACGTTGGCGAATACGTCCTGCTCGCTCAGGTTGACGCCCGCCCGCCGGGTAAGAACGGCGGCGTTGAGCAGCAGACGGTTCATGTCCAGCCCATTGGAGGTGCGGCGCGGATTGCCGAAGTTTGTGCGGGTGGTCAATCCCTGGATCTCCACCAGCAGCGGACGGGTGCCTTCCATGGTCACCGCGATGGCCGATCCCGGCGTGTTGACCAGGCGTTCCGCCAGGAAAGCTTCGGACGGATTGGTCACTTCCACCATACCACGGTCACGCATCTCGAACACACCAACCTCCGACGTGGCGCCAAAGCGGTTCTTGACTGATCGCAGCAGGCGGTAGGACTGGTAGCGGTCGCCCTCCAGGTAGAGGACAGTATCCACAATGTGCTCCAGCACGCGCGGCCCGGCAATCACGCCTTCCTTGGTGACGTGCCCGATGACAAATACGGCTATACCGGTCGATTTTGCCAGTTCGCGCAGCCGTGAAGCCGATTCGCGCACCTGTGACACCGACCCGGCTGATGAACTGAATTCTGGAAGGGTGACCGTCTGGATCGAATCGATGATCACCAGTTCGGGTTTTGCCTGTTCGATGTGCGACAGGATGGTTTCCAGGTTGGTTTCGGTTACCAGCAGCAGGTTTTGCGGCAGCTCCGTGAGGACTTCGCCGTTCTCAGGACGGAGCAGACGTAATGCGCGCATCTTGATCTGCCGTTCTGATTCTTCACCGGAGACATACAACACCAGGTGGGCACCGTTGAGGGGGGATGAAATCTCCATGGCCAGTTGCAGCAAAAGCGTTGACTTGCCGATCCCGGGGTCGCCGCCCACCAGAATGATCGACCCGGGTACCACACCGCCGCCCAGAACACGGGCAAATTCAGAGATGGGTGTGTCCAGGCGTTCTTCCGCGTCACCGCTGATCTCATCCAGGCGAACGGGGTGGGATTGTGACGCGAACCCGCGCGATCTTCCCGACGGGGAGGATGGAGGCGGCGCAATTTGTTCTTCGACCATACTGCCCCAGGCATTGCAAGAGGGGCAGCGGCCGTAGGATACGGGTGACGTGCGTCCGCATTGCTGGCAGACGAACTGGGTGGTCGGTTTTGGCATAGTTAAAAGTATTGTACCGTAAGAGGCGGGGAGGGGTGAGAGGGGAGTCTTTGTTTTCTTACGGATCATCCGCCGACTTCGACTGGCTCGGCCAGCTCGCCCAGGCCGAACTGGGACTGGACTACTATGTCGCGCGGTTCTATGACCCGCAGACGGGACACTTCACCCAGGCCGACAGCATCATCCCCGAGCCGGGGAAGGCGTACACCCGGCAAGTTGTTAATTGTTCGATCGTTGAATAACGACCGTCGAAACGCGAATAGGATGCATGCTACAATAACAAATATGAAGGTTTACATCGATATGTGTGCCATCCAAAGGCCGCTTGATACCCCGAACCAGATCCGCATCAAGATGGAAGCGGAAGCCGTGCTGGGTCTGATTTCACTTTGTGTGCTGGGGCACATGGACCTGGTATCATCTGATGCCCTGTTGTATGAAAGCAGACAGATCACCCTTCCAATCCGGTTCGAACATACCAATGCCGTGCTGGCTCTTGCAAAAGAATTCATACAAGTGGACGAAAATGATAAGAAGAGGGCTTCAGAATTTATCACGCAAGGACTAAAGGCGATGGATGCTTTGCATCTGGTGCTGGCAGAAAAAGGAAAGGTGGATTATTTTTGCACCGTTGATGACGGGATACTTCGCAGCATAAAACGGGTAAGTAATCTGTCAATAAAGGTATTGAACCCGATGGAACTGGTTCAGGAGATCGAAAAATGATCACAGATGTTAGACCACTTATGGAAATCAACCAACAGGCAATCAAGCTATTGTACAGAGAGCTTGGTGTAGTGAATGCAGTCCGGTTTCTGACACAATTTTCAGAAGGTTATGGCAACTATACAATTGACCGAAATGATATTCTCGGTAAGAAAAAACTTGATGAGATCATCAGTGAAATAAAAAAAGATGGAACCTATGGAAAATAGCAACCATCAGAAAACATTCTCACTTTTGAGTGCGTCCTTTTTTAATCTAAAAAACATATCACCCGCTGGCTGAGCCTGCGTTAGTGCAGCAAGGTGTTTTTTGCCGTACAGGTACAGAAAACGGAGCGCCCGCTCAACCGCCGTCTCTGGCTACACAAGCCCTTCAAACGAGCGGTGAAGGTCCTTATCCAGATCGGGCAGGCTGACCCGCGCTGTCATGTCCAGGCTCAGCGGGGTGACCGACACCACCTTGTCCACCACCATGGCGTGCACATCGGTGCCCGGGTCGATATCATCTTCCGCGACGGTGGTGAAACCGGCCAGTTTGCTGTTATCATCCCATGTCTGGCTGTCACGCTTTGAGTAGGGGATGAAATAGCGTTTTTTTGACTGCCGCGTAATCCGCACCGGTGTGTTTAGCGTGGCATCGTGGGGGATCACCAGATTCATCAAATTGAGATCATCCGGCAGGGTTTGATTCAGCATGAAATTTGCCACGAGTCGTGTAAAGTGCGCGGCGGCCGAAAAATCGAAATCGGTGGAATGGCTCAGGTAATCTTCCACCACGTTCTTCAATTGCAGGCTGGTCGCCAGCGCCGGAATACCGAGCGAAGCCGCTTCGAGCGCGGCACCAAACGTGCCGGACGAGGTCAGATCGGACGCCAGGTTCTCGCCGTAGTTGATGCCCGAAACCACCAGGTCCGGTTTAACGTCCATGATCTCGAGGATCGCGTGCTGAACGGTCTGGGTTGGCGTTCCGCCCACGGCGTAAACTTCCCATACCTGTTCCCCAATGTGCAATTCCGTGGTGGTGATCTTGCCATCAGAGGTGGAAGGCATGCTGCGCCCCATACCGCTGGCCTGCTCCCGTGGCGCGACAATGGTCACAAAACCCAGCGTGGAAAGCGCTTCAGCGGCCGCCCACAATCCGGGGGATTTGATGCTGTCATCATTCGTCAGAAGGATCTGTTTTCGTTTTGGATTCATCGTGCGGTTACTCCTCTTACAGATAAAAAAGGAGCGGTTGGTTCGCTCCAAAGTGATTTTTAATTGTTTCGTATCTGTAGAGGAAAATTTTACCCTATTTGGCGTGGATCAGGCAGTCTCGATGACGACGGCCGTTCCATAAGCCAGCACTTCCGTCACGCCTTCCATCACATCATTGGCGTCATAACGCATGCCAATGATGGCGTTGGCGCCCATGGCGCGGGCATGCTGCACCATCAGTTCGAAGGCTTCCGCCCGGGCATGTTCGCACAATTCCGTGTAGATGCTGATATTTCCGCCGAAAATCGTCTGGATGCTGCCGGCGATATTCCCCAGCATACTGCGTGAGCGGACGGTTATCCCGCGTACCACACCCAGATGTCGGGTTGTTTTGTAGCCTTCAAACCCAAAGGCCGTGGTTACCCAAATATCTGCCATTACATGTCTCCTTTGCTATTGATGATTACACTTACATACGCAAATAATCCTGCCGGGTATCAATACCGGCAGGTGAAAGTAACTGTTTGAGGTTTTCTTACAACTGGGATGTGCAGTGCGGGCAGCGGGTTGCCTTTACCGGGATTTCCGTCTGGCAATAGGGGCAGGTTTTGGTCGCGGGAGCTTCCGGTTCAACGGGTTTCTGGATCCGATTGACCTGTTTGATGAGCAGGAATATGGCAAACGCAACGATCAGGAAATTGATCAACGTATTAATGAACAGGCCGTAATTCAATGTGGCGGCTCCGGCTTCCTTTGCCGCGGCCAATGACGCGTACGCGTTTCCATCCAGTGAAAGGAACAGGTTGGAAAAATCAACCTTGCCGAGCAATAATCCGACTGGTGGCATGATGATGTCATCCACCAGCGACGACACAATCTGACCAAACGCCCCGCCGATGATTATTCCAACCGCCAGGTCTAATACATTTCCCCTCATGATAAATTTCTTGAATTCTTCTATCATACCGCCCTCCAAATAGTTGGCATTTTCCTTAATTATAGTGATTACCGATTAAAATCAAATGTCGTCTTCACCAAACTTTCGTTATTTGTCATTGAAAGCGATGATGGATATCACTTGCCGGTTTTTTTAGTTGCGTTTACACTTCAATCGGAGTAAGTTTGTCTGAAAATTAATAATTGATTATCGAAGGACATAACCATGCAGATCACGAAACAAGCGGATTATGCACTCCGCGCCATGCTATATCTTTCCAAACTGCCGCCAAATCAAAGGGCGGCCACCAGCACGATCGCTGATGAACAGGCAATTCCTCCTTCATTCCTTGCCAAAATAATTTCACAACTATCAATTGCCGGATTGATCCATACATCTCGCGGCGCCCGCGGCGGTGTGTCACTGGCTGTCACTCCCGACAAGATCTCCATTCTGGATGTTGTTGAAGCCATTGATGGCCCCCTTGCATTGAATGAGTGCACCTTAAATCCATCGATCTGCCCCCTTTCGCCCAATTGCCCGCTGCACGAATTTTGGTGTGAAGCGCAATTGGAACTGGTGACCAAACTAAAAAACACCACATTTGACATCATCAAGAATTCAAAGCCAGCGTAAAATACCCTGGATCGAAAAGGTTTTTGTCAGATGGTTTTGTAAATAGGTTTTTACCTGCTTCAATGCAGGTTGTCTAACTGCGTAAAATGAAATATCATGTATCCTTGATCGAACGGGAACTTCCAATGAAGCTCCCGTTTGAATATCTTATTATAGTTTGACCCGGTTTTATAACTCGTATTCCCTGGTCAATTCTTTTTTGAGAAAACGAAAAGAGAAATCTCCGCATGAAACCAGCACATTTGAACTTCCAGGTAGCCGCCTTTCTCATCATCCGCACAGCCATCAACACTTGCCTGCGTATGGCGAGCCCGTTCCTGCTCATATTTGCCCGCGGCGTTGGAGCGGATATGACTTCAATGGCTACAGCGGTTTCGGCATCCATGGCAGCCAGTGCCATAGGACCGTTTCTCGCGGAAATTGCCGACCGCCGCGGCCGTAAAACCGGAATGCTGCTGGGTTTGTTTGTCTACACTTTCGGCGTGGGTTTGATGCTGATATGGCCGGTTTATACGGCCTTCCTTCTGGCATTACTGCTGGCCAGCCTGGGAAATAACATATTTCTTCCGGCTGTTCAGGCATATATTGGCGACCAGATCGCCTACGAAAAACGAGGCCTTTTTCTCTCCATTCTGGAGATAAGCTGGGCTGCAGCGTTCATTGTGGGAATTCCGGTTATCGGATTGTTGATCGCGCAGAATGGCTGGCAATCGCCATTTCTCACCCTCTTCATCATCGGCGTGCTCTCGATTGCCGCGGTCTGGCTGCTGGTTCCCGCCCTTCCTGCGCGGGGAGAAACAGAGGCATTCAATGCCTCCCGGTTTCTTTTGATCCTGCGGTCACCCGCCGCGTTGTTCGGTCTGGCTCTGGGTTTTCTTGTGATCGCCGGGAATAATGTGATCAGTGTGATCTTCGGTGTGTGGATGGAAGAAGCCTACAACTTGAAAATTGCTGCCATAGGCGCCGCGGCTACCGTTATCGGGGTCGCTGAGCTGGCCGGCGAGGGAATTGTGGGAGCCATTGTTGACAGGTTCGGTAAACGGCAGACCATCACAGCCGGTTTCATTGTCAACATCCTATCCGCCATTCTGCCGTTCTTTTTGGGCGGCTCTGTGACCGGCGCGCTGGTCTGGCTGTTCATTTTCTACTTCTCATTCGAAGTCACATTGGTAGCCGCTCTTCCATTAATGACCGAAGTCCTGCCGTCCGCCCGGGCCACGTTGATGGCCGTCTTCCTGGCTTCAAGTTCACTGGGTATGGCTGCCGGGATGTTCTTTGGCCCGCGTCTGTATACAGCGGGGGGATTTACGTTCAATGTTATTTTTGCCATGCTGTTAAACATTATGGGGCTGATCATTCTGCCGCGGGTTCGAGGTGCGAATGAATAAACACAAAACCCCGGGGTTTCCGTCACTTCGGGATGGATTCTCCCATCTCACGTTCACCGGCGCATACAAGGCAAGTTGATTTCCGTTGAACCCCGCTGATCAAATAAGCTCTATGACAATTCCACCCATGTGAGCCTCAGAAGCCTTGCAGGGCAATCCATGGATAAAACAGTCGGTGGTTTCATAGGGTGATCCATCGTCTTTATAGCGCCCGAATATACCGCCGCTCAATCCTTCATTGAAGAATGCCACCGACCGGCCGTTTTTATCTGTTGCCATGTTGCCGCAGGCCGGACAGACTGCGCGCGGGTAGCGGGGATTGAATTGCATCCGACTCTGACAAACCGGACAGGGTGACATGTCCCCTCCATAAAGGGAATATTTTGGGATTCTTGCCGATTTATGATACCATTTTCATATGCTAATCCATAATATCTCGCAACTGGTTACCATGAAGGGTGGACCACAACGCGGTAGCGAGCTTGGCCGGCTTGGATTGATCGGGCAGGGGGCTATATTGATTCGCGGGGAAAACATCGAAGCGGTTGGAACAGAGGAGGAACTGCTGAGAAAATACCCCGATGAACCCCGCCTCGACGCGAATGGAAAAGCGGCGCTTCCGGGTTTTGTGGATCCGCACAGCCATCTGGTTTGGGCGGGAGATCGCGCTCTTGAATTTGAAATGCGTCTCGAAGGTCGTACGTACCTGGAGATTCTGGCTGCCGGCGGAGGGATCATTTCCACGGTCGAAGCGACCCGTGAAGCGGATCACGATTCGCTCTACGCTCAAACACGAAGCCGTGCCCGTTCCATGCTGAGGCACGGAACCACAACCGTGGAAGCCAAAACCGGGTACGGCCTGGAGTATAAAGCGGAAATCGATCAACTTCAGGTATTGCTTGACCTGGACAGGGAAGGTCCGCTGGAAATCGTCCCCACTTTTTTACCGGCACATGCCATCGCGCCGGAATACAAGACCAACCCGGACGGATATACGCAGTTGATCATAGAAAAGATGCTTCCATCAGCCAAAATCTGGTGGGGAAAAAATGGTTGCGGAAAACCATTACCCTTTGTAGATGTCTTCTGCGAGACCGGCGCGTTCGATCTGGAGCAGTCCCGCCGCATATTGACCACGGCCCGTGATCTGGGATTTCCGTTGAAGATTCACGCGGATGAATTTGACAATCTGGGCGGGGCAAGCCTGGCCGCCGAACTCGGGGCCGCGTCTGCCGACCACCTTGTGAAAACATCAGCCGATGATATCAAAACCCTGGCTGCCAGCGACACAGTCGCGGTCTCCCTGCCATGCACCCCGTTCGGGCTCAGTGATCCCCACTACACTCCGGCTAAAGAGATACTGGCCGCCGGTGGGATCCTCGCGCTGGCCACAGACTGCAACCCTGGAACCGCCTGGTGTGTGAATATGCAATTTGTGATTGCGCTGTCCTGCCGGGCATTGGGAATCACTCCCGCTCAGGCGATTGCTGCCAGTACAATCAACTCCGCCGCGGCCATTCAACGCCAGGATCGTATCGGCTCCATTGAGCCTGGAAAACAGGCCGATATCCTTCTTTTGTCTGTAGATGACTACCACCATATCGGCTACCGGTTTGGTGAAAACCTGGTCAATACGGTGGTAAAAAAGGGGCGGATCATTCCCGTTTGTTAGAGGTTTCTATGCCAACAATTGAACAGGCGCGCGCCTTTTATTCCGGTGACGACGCTGTGCACGATTTTGAACACGTGTTACGCGTGTATCATACCGCGATGAAGTTGGGAAAACTGGAAGGCGCCGACCTCGAAATTCTGGGCGCCGCAGCCCTGTTGCATGATTCGCGGGGTGCCGAACCCGGAGGCGCCGGGCGCGAAAACCATCACATCGCTTCGGCCATCTTCGCCGGTGAAGTGTTGCGGCAAGAAGGATGGACTTCCGACCGCATCACGGCAGTGCAGCACGCCATCCGTGCCCACCGCTACCGCGGCAAAGAGGATCAGCCGGAGACCATAGAGGCCAGAGTTCTTTTTGATTCAGACAAGCTGGATGTCATCGGCGCGATCGGCACAGCTCGAACCATTGCGTATTCCGTGCTGGCCGGTGAACCGCTATATGAAACCCCGAGCGAGCAATTCGTGAAAACGGGTAAGGAAGCAGAAGGGGAACACCATTCCTCGTATCACGAATATCTCTTCAAATTACGCAGGGTCAAAGACCGGCTCTTCACAGAATCTGCCCGACAAATGGCTGAAAATCGCCATGCCGCGATGCGGGCCTTTTTTGAGCAACTGGCAGCTGAATATGAAGGGCTCTCCTGAGAGTTTCCTTACTGTGGTTGTTTTTTGAATTTGATCGTTAGTCTTCGAGAACGAAGGTGACCTTCATGTGGACGCGGTATTCACAGATCTCACCCTTATCGTCAAGTAATACTTCCTGGTTTTCGATCCAGGCGGTTTTCACGTTTTTCAATGTTTTATGAGCACGGGCAACACCGGCACGCAGGGCATCGTCGAAACTTTTGGTGGAAGAAGCTTTTATCTCGGTAATTCTCGCTACAGACATTTTTTTACTCCTTCTTGTTCATTTTTTATTATCTTCATGCTACCCGAGATCATACTTTTTTACAAATCAGGTGCTTTCCACCAGTGCTTTTTCCAACGCGGCCATACCCTCAGGGAAGTTTTTCCGCCCCAATCCAAGCCGGAAATGCCCGCCGGCATAATCAAACATTGCCCCCGGAACAAGCATCACACTGTATTCTTCCACCAGCCGGCGGCAAAGCTCTTCCACCGGCTCCTTACCCAGCCAACAGGGAAACGCGATGGAACCGGCAGCGGGCGGCAGCCAGTTAAACCGGGACGAATGCCGTGCAAAGAACTCTTCTGCGACTCTCAGGTTTTCCTGGATAATGGAAAGACTGCGTTCCACCAGTTTCTTCTGGTTTTGAACCGCTATGATGCCAAGCACTTCTGATGGCGCGCTGTTGCAGATGGTTGTGTAATCCTTGAAGGTCAACCAGCGTTCCATATGGCTGTTATCGCGTGAAGCCAGCCACCCGATTCGAAGTCCGGGGAGCGCCATTGTCTTGGACAATCCACCGAGGGAAATGCCCTTTTCGTATGCATCACAAATTGCTGGAAGCCGGTCTTGCGAGCGGTATTCCAGCAAACGGTACATCTCATCGGAAAAGATCATCAGCCCATGGCGGCGGGCAAATTGGATGATCGCGTCGAATTCCTCAACAGACGGCAGAAATCCGGTTGGATTGTTGGGGAAGTTGACCACAAGCAATCGCGTCCGCGGATTTACCAATCCCTCCAGTTCATCCGGATCAAGTTTCCAGCCATTTCCGCTTTTTCGCAGCGGCCAGAATGAAACGGTACAGCCGATCGAACGGGCAACCTCATACAGCGATTGATACGCGGGAGACAGCGAGATCACGTGATCACCCGGTTCAAGCATGGTTTGTATGGCAATGTAGATCAATTCCTCAGGCGCGGCGATCATCAAATCCGTTGGCGAAATTTTGGCATATAACCGCGAGACCTCCTCCCGTAAAGTCGGATGCCCCTGGGTTTCTGTATACCCAAGCCGAAGGGAGTTCCACATTTCCAGGGAAGCGGGAGATGCCAGCAATAACAGATCAGCCATGGAAAGACTTTCGCAATCGGACGAGCTAAGCATGATCCGGGCATTGAATTCGTAGCGTGAATAATAACGTTCCAATTTAAACGGTGTGATTGCCATGATTGTTCTCCAATACATCCCGGCGCAAAGGTTTTGACAGCACCAGGAACGATTTCCTGGTTGTATCAAGGTATGCCAACAAAAGCAAACAACTATTCCCGGAAAAAACCCGATGAGAAGATTGCCGGAAAATAGGACTACCGGTGTAACTTATGGCACATTATACGCATTCTTTCCTATGATAAAGTCAACTCATCTTGAATGCCTTTTTGGCATTATTTACCTATGGAGGCATTATGCAAATCGTGACTGACCAGGGAATGGACCTTCCCGAATCTATTGAAAAAGAATTGGATATCCATACTCTGCCCCTTACGATAGTTTTGGATGGTAAGACATATGTTGGCAAAAAAGAGATCGACTATGTAAAGTTCTATCAAACGTTAACAGAGACCGGGGCATACCCCACGACGTCTCAGCCTTCACCGGGAGACTTTGCCGAAAAGTATCGAACTCTGGCAAAAACCGATCCGGATATTCTGTCGATCCATATATCATCGGGGCTAAGCGGCACCATCAATTCCGCCCGTCTGGGCGCGCAGATGGTTCCGGAAGCCAACGTGACCATCGTTGATTCTAAAACGTTGTCCGGTCCGTTCGGGTGGCAGGTACAGGCCGCCGCGTTGGCCAACCGCGCCGGCTGGGTACTGGGAGACATTCTAAAACTGATCGATCAGATCCGCGATAATCAGCAAACGTTGTTCACTCTGGGCGATCTGAAGTATTTGATCCACGGCGGTCGCATCAGCCACCTGAAAGGGCTGCTGGCATCCATGTTGAACATTAAACCGATCATCGGGGTTGCCAAGGATGACGGTAAATACTACAACTGGGGACAGGCCGCCACACTCAAGCGGGCTATCCACCGCATGGCCGAAATTGTGGCACAGAAATTCCCGGATAATATTCCTCTGCGCATACAGCTCATGCACGGTGACAATAATGAAGGAGTATCCCTTTTAAAAGAACGGATCTCGTCTATGTTTGACTGCGTTTTTGACGAGACCGTTGCCGTTGCTCCATCTCTGGGCTCACATACCGGTCCCAGCGTGGTTGGCATCGGCATAGCCCCTCTGCACATTTTCGAGGATTGCGGGCTCAATATCCTCAATCAGGAAAAAGTCACCGCCTGAAGCAAAAGAAAAACACTAAGGACGCGGAATATTCCGCGTCCTTTTCTTTTTATTACAGGGTATAAGACACAGATTACTGGATGGATTTAACCCATTCAGCCGCCCGCTCCAGTTCCCCATCTTTCAAAGGCCCCTCGGATTCCAAAACGAAGAAACCGGCGGGTTCCAATACCTGGGTTCCGCCCTTTTGGATCAGCTTCTTTGCGACCGGTTCAGCCGCATACCCGAAAATGCTAATCATGAATTTCAAAAAACCGGGGATCTTGTCCGTCATCTCAGCACGGGTGTCAAAAGCCGCGACTTTTTTGCCTTTCAAAGCTCCCGATGGAATGCGACGGAGGAAAGCCTTCGTGTCCGGGCTTGCCTGGAAGGCCCTCGTGGGTGTGCCAACGATCAAAAGTTCAACCCCGGCCAACCGGTTGACGTCAAAGTCACTGACCCGGACAACATCCACTTCCGTCAATCCCAGCGCCGAGCTGATGGCCCGCGCAATCTTTTCTGTGTTTCCAAAAAATGATTCAAACAATACCACTGATTTCATTCTTCTCTCCTTCTGCTGATGCCCTTTGCACTGTCGTACTGTCACATATATTGTATGCATAACGGAAATTGCTGTTGCACCACCTTGCCCGGAATGCGCAACAATCTATACCGAGGCTTCACCCTCGCGATTCCGGTAAACAGCCAGTTCGGTGTGAATTCCCTGCCAGCGCTTTCGTCCTTTGATCCAAAGAAAAACCAGTGCCATATCCACAAGGATGAGCAGCAATACCAACAATCCACCTTCCGGGCCGAATTTCCCACCGGTCCAGAGCTCCGGACCGGTCAACGTGTTCGTCATCAAACTGTTCAAGGGAACCTGCCCGCTGTTGGCGTAACCGAAAACATATTCTTCAAAAAATCCCCACGCGATATGAAACCCGAGAGGTATGGCCAGCCTGCCTGTCAAAATGAAACCAAGCCCCATGAGCAATCCCGCCAATACCACATTCAGCACCGGCAACCATCCCACGTTGGGATTCATCAGATGAGCCAGCCCAAAGAGAACTGAGCTTATCCCAAACGCAACCATTACCGCCGCGCGTTCCCCCGCAATCTTCCTGAAACCTTCCGCCAGGTTTTTTACCTGGTAGCTGCGGAAGGTGATCTCTTCACCAAACGCGATCGCAGTAAGATTTAACAGAGCAAGCAAGGCAGCCGGAATAACCGATATATCGAATGGGTTGCGTTGAACCGGTGAAAACTCTATCCAGCCCAGCGAAAGCTCAATGAACGCGACAGCAGTTAATGTGAACGCCCCAATGCACAATCCGGCCGCCAGATCCTGCCACCACAACCGATCAAAATGAAGACCAAAGTCAGAGATCGGCCGCCGGTCAATCCATCGGGATAACGCGAAGATGACCAGTACCATTCCGGCAATGTACACCAGACTGCCCGCCGCGTATCCAACCGGATTCCCGTTTTTTACAGCCGGTTCCTGCACAAGTTGGGCAGCAATAAGAACAACAAAAAACAGGACGAATTGGAGAAGCACTCTCCAACCCGCTCGAATTCGCCTTTCAGAGTTAAATACTAATTTCATTTTTCTCCTTTTTTCATTAAAACATCGAAGTGTGAGGATTATACAAAGAATCATTTCCTTTTTTGGAGATATTTGCGTCATAAACATACTTGCAGGCTGGCAACAGGTACCAGTTTTTGCTTTGGGGTAAAATCAGCTTTGTGACCAGAACATTTTAAACAGATGGGAAAAAGGAAATAACTATGCTTCCTGTTGAAATCACCCCCGGAATTTTCTTTATCGGCGTAAACGACCGTATCACCTCTTATTTTGAAGGACTGTGGGATATAACCCATGAAGGAATTTCATATAACAGCTACCTGATACGTGATGAAAAGAACGCGGTCATCGATCTAAACAAAGCCATTCTGACCGGTGAATACATCACCCAGTTGCAATCTCTCATCGACCTTAAGGATATTGATTATGTGGTCATTAACCACATGGAGCCGGACCACACCGGAGTTCTTCATATGCTGTTGACCGCCGCGCCCCAGGTTCAACTGGTTGGCACCAAGAAAACGCAAACCATGCTGAAGGATTTTTATGGGATCACAGAAAATGTGCTGGTGGTAAAAGAAGGGGATACCATCAATCTGGGCCGGCATACCCTGCGGTTTATCAGCACGCCATTCCTTCACTGGCCCGAAACCATGATGACCTTTGAAGAAACCGAATCGATCCTCTTTACCTGTGACGCCTTCGGCTCCTACGGCACCCTCAATGGAACCATATTTGACGATACCACAGCCAACCTTGATTTTTATGTTGAGCAGGCATTGCGTTACTACACAAACATCATCGCCATCTTTCACCGCCCGGTACGCGCCGCCCTTACCAAGCTGGCGGAAGTTCCAGTCAAAATTATTGCTCCGTCTCACGGACTGGTCTGGCGAGGTAACCCGGGGCGAATGGTTGATCTTTACGATCGCTGGTGTAACCTGGCAACCGAACCGGCTGATCCCGGAATCACATTGCTCTTTGCCACCATGTACGGCAATACGGAAGCCATGATGGAAGTGGTCGCGCAGGGGATTGTAGATGAAGGCGTACCGTTAAAGATATTCAACATCCAAAAGGACCACGTCAGTTATATTCTCCCGAGTCTTTACACCACACGCGGCGTGATGATCGGAGCACCAACGTACGAAGGGATGTTGTTCCCGGCCATGGAGGCTGTTCTGAACATGGCAGAAAGTAAGCACATATTCAACAAAAAGGCGTCCATCTTTGGCAGCTATGCCTGGGCAGGAGGCGCGGATCGCAAGTTCGTCGAATTGGCCGAAAAACTGAAATGGGAACTGCTGGATTCGCTGACTTTCAACGGCACACCATCACATGAAGAATTGCTACGTGGGAGACAATTTGGAGCAGAATTCGCCCGTAAGATCAAGGAGTGATCTTATCTTCAGGTAAAGGCATAAAGCCGCAAGAAATAATCTAATAAAGGTCACCCCAATAGCGGGTGGCTTTTTTTTATCCACCGATTCTATCCCGTTGGGGAACTGAATCAGGATTCAATGATCTGCGCGGTAAACGTAAGTATTTCATCATTTTTATCCGGTTTTTATTACAGTGAAAACCATTATTCATAGAATTAATATGCGTAATTGATTAATCCTCTGTTGCTCGCATCTTGTTTCATTAGTCAATTAATCCGTGTTGGGTTTTTCCAGAAACAATCGTCAGGATGAAAGACAAAATGAAAAAAGAAAATAAAACCCTGAAGTTTCGTTGGTCTGATTGGAAAATTGGAACAAAGTTCTCCATCATCATATTCCTGGTAGTCATATTTAGTATTGGCGCACTGGTTGCCGTGAATTATTTGCTCAACGTCAACCAGACGACGCAGCAGGTTGGGGATCAACTGGAAATGCTGGGGGATGAAGTGATCCTGCGGGCCGCCGATCAGGTCTTTGGCGGGCTAGATGTTCTGGAGACGCTTGCCAGGACACCATCGCTGGTGGATGCAGTCAGGCAGGCAAATGTTGAGCGGGTCGATCTGACTGAAGATGACCTTGCCTCAATGGATAAAGACTGGCAGGATCAAAAACCCGAAATGGAATCTACCATTCAGGCCATCGAATCCAGCGAGTTGACTGCCTACCTCAAAGAATTTTTAGCCCATAACCCGGAAGAGGTGGAAGTATTTGTCACCGATATCAAGGGGTTGAATATTGCCATGACCGACCGCACCAGTGATTTTCTCCAGAGCGATGAGGGATGGTGGAAATCCACAGTGGCTGACGGCAAGGGTAATTCATACATCGCTCCGGTCGAATATGACGATAGCTCCAAGGCGTATGCCATGAATCTTGGTGTTCCCATCTACGATACGGACACAAAGGAAGTTATCGGGGTTTTGCGGGGCACATTGGATGTCTCTTTGCTCTTTCAGACATTAAGCAATGTGAAGATTGGCGAAACCGGAAGTGCCGTTTTACTTGACTCGGATGGCAATATTCTATTCAGTCAGAATGCCGATCAGATCATGCAACCGGCGCCGCAGGGATTGATAGACCTTTTCTCATCAGATGAAAACGGTTGGACAAAAACCAACGATCTCGATGGAAACCCGGCCATTTTGTCATACAGCAAATTAAGCGGTGATCAGGGGAAAAAACTAAGCTGGCGGCTGCTGTTGGATCAAGATCAGGCGGAGATCAACATGATCATTCTGCGAAACCTGAACTTTAGCGTTATCGCAGGAATCGTTGCCGCCATTATTGGGATTTTCCTGGGATTGCTGGCGGTTCGTTTGATCGTTAAACCCATTCAAAAGATCACTGAGAGCATCAACCTGCTGTCAACTGGTGACCTGGATATGAAGGGGCAGGATCAGGTTTACTTGAACCGGTTCAGGAAGCAAGGAGATGAGGTTGGCGGTATGTATAAAGCCAGCTTTGGTCTTCTGGACTACCTCAAAGAGATGGTTGGAGTAGCCCAAAAGGTGGCAAAAGGCGACCTCGCGGTTGAAGTGCAGCCCCGGTCGGATGATGATCAACTGGGGATGGCGTTTGCGGAAATGATCAAAGATTTACGAAACCTGGTAAGCCAGGTTACGGATAGCGCCAACCAGGTGGAGAACGCGTCAACAAATCTGGCCGATTCGGCCTATCAGGCCGGGCAGGCAACCAACCAGATTGCCACAACTGTACAGCAGGTTGCCAAAGGAACAGGAGACCAGGCGGCTGCCATCAGCAATACCGCTTTCTCTGTGGAGCATATGTCCAAAGCCATTGAAGGGGTGGCCAAAGGTGCCGAAGAGCAGAGCCGGGCTATTTCGAGGGCATCGGAAATTACCACACTAATTAATAATGCCATCCAGCAGGTTGCCGGGAATGCTGAATCTGTCACCCGCGATTCTGCCGTCGCCACCGACGCCGCCCGCAGTGGTGTGGAGACGGTGGAAGAGACACTGGAAGGCATGCAGAATATCAAAACAAAAGTGGGCGCTTCGGCGGAAAAAGTACAGGAGATGGGCAAGCGGTCAGAAGAAATTGGCGCCATCCTTGAGACCATTGAAGACATCGCTTCGCAAACAAACCTCCTGGCATTGAACGCAGCCATTGAAGCGGCCCGCGCCGGAGAACATGGTAAGGGCTTTGCCATTGTAGCCGATGAGGTCCGCAAACTGGCTGAGCGTTCATCACAGGCGACCAAAGAAATTGGCGGATTGATCTCTGGCATTCAGAGCACGGTCGCGGAAGCGGTGAAAGCGATGGAAGAGGGTTCAAAGGAAGTGGAACTGGGTGTGGTGAGCGCCAACAAAGCCGGAACCGCGCTGTATGAAATCCTCTCCGCTGCGGAAGCCGTCAAAGGCCAGGCTATGCAGGCCGGTGAGGCCGCGGAAAAAATGAACGCATTCGCCAGCGATCTGGTATCAGCCGTGGAATCCGTCTCTGCCATTGTGGAAGAAAACACAGCCTCAACGGAAGAAATGGCTGTGAACACATCCGAAGTCAATATGGCATTTGAAAATATTGCCAGTGTGAGTGAAGAGAACAGCGCCGCCATTGAAGAGGTAAGCGCGAGCACGGAAGAGATGAGCGCCCAGGTGCAGGAAGTAACGGCATCGGCACAATCTCTGGCAGATATGGCGCAAACATTGAAAACCGTTGTCTCTCAATTCCGGTTGTAGCATCATTTTCTGCGGATGTGATTTAGATTGCAAGACCTGATTCAGGTTTTACATCTAATAATCGACAATTTTTCCGTCAGAGGTGTTTTTATTATCCGTCAGTTAAGTAAGGAGAGAATATGACAGTAGATAAGGCTGAAAAGAAGAAAGTAACAAAACGAATAACCGATTGGTTTTTATCATTAAATGGCCGGTTAACCCTGTTGTTTTTAGCTATGTCGATAATTCCGATGATCATTATGGGTGCGATCACCTATTTTCAAAGTCTGCCCCAGTTAAAGGCGGATGTATACGAAGAATTTGACCGGTTAGCGCTGATGCAAAAAGAATCCATAGAGAATTGGTTAATGGGAATTCAACAGGATCTGCATGTTGTGGCCAGCACAAATAGCATCCGCTCCATGGATCCAGAGAAGGCAAAGATAGCATTGGATTCCTATGTAAAAGAGTGGAAGAACTATGAGGGGATATTTTTACTCGGTCCGGATGGGATCACCATTGCCAACAGCAATGAAGGTGTTCTGGACCTATCCGGCCGGGAGTATTTTCAAAAAGGGATCAAAGGGGAGGCTAACATCTCTTCTCCGGTCATCTCCCGCAACTCAGGTATTGTGATCATCAGTGTTGCCGTACCTGTCATTGAAGATGGCAAGGTGGTTGGTGTTTTGGCTGGTGCTGTCCCGATGACATACGTCGGGGAAATGTTGAAATCTGGTTGGGTAGGGGAACGGGGCGACGCGTACCTTATCAACCAGGAAGGATTGATGGTTACGCCATCACGCTTCTCTGAAATGTACATCCAGGAAGGTTTAGTAAAGGAACGCACGGAACTGGAATTGAAAGTCGAATCGCAGGCAGCCAGTGAAATCCTGGCCGGACGTGAGGGTGCAGGCGAGTATTTGAATTTTCACGGAGATGAAGTGATCGGCGCTTATACACGTGTTGAAAGCCAGGGGTGGGGGCTTATCATGGAACAAGACATAGATGAAGGTCTTGCCATGGTGAATATGATTCGCAACATTTTGATGTATGGCATTCTTTTCATGGCGGTTGTGGTGGCATTGATCGGATTCATGTTCGCCCGGCAAATTTCTTCACCAATCGCGATCATGGCCAAAACGGCGCAGGAACTTTCGTTGGGGCACATTGATCAGGAGGTGAAGCATAAGGGTAGAGACGAAATTGGCGTACTGGCCAATTCTTTCCGCGAGATGATCGACTACCAGAAATCAATGGCGCAGAGTGCCGAACGCATGGCTGAAGGAGACTTCACAGTTCAGGTTGACCCCAAGGATGGGGGAGACACGCTGGGAAATGCCTTTGTTAACATGATCAGCAACCTGCGGGACGCATTGACGAAGGTGATGGATAATGCCAACCATCTGGATCTGGCATCAGAAGAATTGACGCAGGCTGCCACGCAGGCGGAACAGGCCACCTCACAAATCGCCACCACCATTCAGCAGGTAGCGCGTGGTACAACGATGCAAAGTGAGAGCGTGAGCATGACTGCGGCATCGGTGGAACAAATGGGACGTTCGATCGACGGGGTTTCGCGTGGCGCGCAAGATCAAGCGGTCGCGATCGAATCAGCCTCAACCATAACGGCACAATTGACCAGTGCCATCCAACAGATAGCCAAGAGTACCCGCTTATCGACCAATAATTCAATCGAGACAGCCCGCACAGCACGCGCGAGCACGGCTATCGTGGACGAGACGGTTCAGGGTATGCAGTCGATCAAAGCCAAAGTAGGTGCCTCTGCGCAAAAAGTGGAAGAGATGGGTCAGCGTTCGGAGCAAATTGGAATGATCGTTGAGACCATTGAAGATATTGCCAGCCAGACCAACTTGCTGGCGCTGAATGCTGCCATCGAAGCAGCCCGGGCGGGCGAACACGGAAAAGGTTTCGCAGTGGTGGCTGATGAAGTGCGCAAGCTGGCAGAACGCTCGGCAAATGCCACACGCGAGATCGCGGATTTGATCAAAGGCATCCAGCAAACGGTTAACGAAGCCGTGAGCGCCATGGAAGAAGGATCGCTGGAAGTAGAGAAGGGTGTCGAGAAAGGATCCCAGGCGAGTGAAGCGCTGGAGAGCATTTTAAAGGCTGTGGAAGATGTGGCAAATCAGACGGAACAGGCAGCCAACGCCATGGATGAAATGAACATATCAGCCAACGACCTGGTGGCAGCCATGGACTCTGTTTCTGCCGTTGTGGAAGAAAACTCAGCCGCGACTGAGGAGATGGCAGCCGGCTCGCATGAGGTGACAAGTGCCATTGAAAACATTGCCAGTGTGAGCGAAGAGAACAGCGCGGCAATCGAGGAAGTAAGCGCGTCAACAGAAGAAATGAGCGCACAGGTAGAAGAAGTTACCGCTTCAGCACAATCTCTGGCGGAAATGGCTCAGCAATTGAAAAATGCTATCGCTCAATTCCGTTTGTAGAAGCGTTTTTTCAGGATCGTGTAACATACGAACGAGTTGGATCGACTAACGCACAGCGGCGTACTTACAGTATAAGTACGCCGCTGTCAATATTTTTAAAACCCGGCTGTGCGTTCCCTCCTTATTCCAGGAAAGCGGAGATGACTGGTTGATTTAACTGAACTTTTACAGTCAATGCATCAATTCAATACTATGATAATGATGGCAGAATACCCTATTGAAACGGAAAAGATCATAACAGTGAGTGATTTCATCAGGTGGCGGGTCATGTATCGCTTCTGGTATGAGTTTTCCGGGGATACAAAAATCCCTGCGGGGAAAAATTCCCAAGCAGGGGTTTCCGCGAATGATCCGTACTCCAACGAACAGGTTTATCCCATGAAAAAATTTCAAAGTTATGGGGAAAGTTGGTGAGTGATGAAGCGAACGCTCACACAGAAAAAAGATCAACCGGATAACGCAGAAAAAACTCAGCAGGCCGAAGTCTTTCGCAATCTCATCTTCCAGAATATTCGTGAGGCCATTGTTGTTATTCAAAATGGCAGCATCGTTTTCTGCAATGCCAAGATGATGGAATTGACGGGCTTCACGGAGAAAGAACTATTCTCTCTACCTTTCACGCACTTTATCCATCCGGATGACCGGCAGATGATCGTATCACGTCATCAAAAACGGCTTCAGGGACAGAATGCTGAAAATATGTACCAGTTTCGCGTGGTACGTAAAGATGGACACATTATCTGGGTGGAGATCAACACACTGCTGATCGATTGGGAGAATGCCCCGGCTACCATGAGTTTTATGAGCGACATTACCCGTCGCAGGCACACGGAAAAAGCGTTGCAAAAGAGCGAGACACTGTACCGATCTATCCTTAACGCTTCGCCGGATAACATCACAATAACAAACCTTAAAGGTCGCATCCGGGTTGTTTCTCCGGTTGCCATAAAAATGTTTGGCTACAAAGGGTTGGAAGATTTTCAGGACAGATCAATAATGGATTTCCTCGCGCCGGAAGATCTGGCACGGGCGAAAATGGACATGCTATTACTGCTGGAGAACCACTTTAGAGGACCGGTTGAATATCACGCCATCCGATCAGACGGCAGCCAGATCATTATTGAAACCAATGCTGAAATCATTCAGGACGAAAACGGCAATTCTGTGGGAATTGTGTTCAGTATTCGTGACATCACGGAACGCAAACAGACGATGGAACAGATCCGCAAATGGGCTGATGTGTTTATGCACGCCGATTGGGGTCTGACAGTTGAGAGCGCGGACGGAACAAAATACGAACTGATGAACCCGGCCTTTGCCCAGATGCATGGGTACTCACTGGACGAAATGGACAATCTGACCATACAGGATGTCATCGCGCCCGAAGCCAGGGAAAAACTGAATGCCAAGATACAGTCCATCAATGAGACCGGACGGCAAGTCTTTGAATCCACGCACATTCGAAAAGACGGAACGGTCTTTCCGGTACTGATCGATGCCACGGCGATAAAGGATGAAAACGGACGTGTTCTTTATCGGGCTGTGAATATTCAGGACATTTCAGAGCGCAAGCGTTCAGAAGAAGAATTGAATATTGAACAGGTTCTTATCAACAACCTGATGAACAGCCTGCCGGACAAGATCTACTTCAAAGACCGTGAAAGCCGCTTTATCCGTATCAACAACGCAACAGCCAGGCTAATGAACGTTGGCAAACCGGAAGACGCGATTGGTAAAACCGATTTTGATTATTTCACCGAAGAACACGCCCGCCCGGCGTATGAAGATGAGCAGATGATCATTCATACCGGGCAGCCCATTAAAAAAGAAGAAAAGGAAACGATCGAAGGCCAGCCTGATTGCTGGGTTCTGACGACCAAACTGCCGCTGTTGGACAAGAACGGCGAGATCATCGGCACATTTGGAACCAGTACAGACATCACCGAGCGGAAAATGTTCATGGACGAACTGCAGGAGATGAACCAGCAGCTCGAACAATCCATCGCTCAGGCCAATACCCTGGCTGTGGAAGCGGAAATGGCCAATATTGCCAAAAGTGAATTCCTGGCGAATATGAGCCATGAGATCCGCACCCCCATGAACGGGGTGATCGGCATGACCGGTCTACTGCTGGACACCGCCCTCGACGAAGAGCAGCGCCGGTACGCTGAGATCATCCGGTCAAGCGGGGAGAACCTGTTGACCATCATCAATGACATTTTGGATTTCTCCAAGATCGAAGCGAAAAAACTGGAACTTGAATCGATGAATTTTGACCTGCTGAACATGCTGGACGATTTTGCCGCCACACTGGCGGTGCGCGCCCAGGAAAAGGGTTTGGAATTCATCTGTGCGGCAGATCCCGGTGTTCCCGCCCACCTGAAAGGGGATCCCGGACGCCTGCGTCAGATTCTCACCAACCTGGCCGGGAACGCGATCAAATTCACAGAAAAGGGTGAGGTCGCCATTCATGTCCGCTCCCTGTCCAAAACAGAGGAAGAGGTCGAATTACTCTTCTCTGTTTGTGATACCGGAATTGGCATCCCGCCCGACAAGATTGACCTCATCTTCAACAAATTCACACAGGCAGATGCCTCCACCACCCGGCAGTATGGCGGCACCGGACTGGGACTGGCCATTTCCAAACAATTGGCCGAATTGATGAATGGCGATATCGGCGTTAAAAGCGCAACGGGTAAAGGCTCTGAATTCTGGTTCACGGCGAAATTGAAGCTGCAACCGGAAGGAAGCCATGCCAAAATACCGGCACCGGCCAACCTGAAAGGCGTCCATGTCCTGATCGTTGACGATAACGCCACGAACCGCGAGATACTCAGTGTACGGATGACATCCTGGGGAATGCGCACGGAAGAAGCAGCCAATGGACCGGCCGCCCTGGAAAAGATGAGGGAGGCTTTCCAATCAGGCGATCCGTTCACAATTGCCGTTCTCGATATGCACATGCCCGGAATGGACGGGGCGACATTGGCACAGGCGATAAAAGATGAGAAAGACATCGCTGGAACCCCGCTGGTACTGCTGACCTCCCTCGGTGAACGCGGTGAGAGCCGCCGTTTCGAGAGCATTGGATTCGCCGGATACCTGGTAAAACCGTTGCGGCATATTGATCTGTTCAACGTGCTTTCCGCCACTCTGGCCACTCATAAACCCGGGGGAAAAGCGGGTGAGGCGTCAGACACCCAGCAGATCGTTACCCGCCACTCGGCGCGGGAAATCTGCCATACGGCGATCGATACCCGCAAACGTATTTTGCTGGTGGAAGACAACATCATCAACCAGCAGGTGGCGCTAGGCTTCCTGAAAAAACTGGGACTGCGAGCGGATGCCACAGCCAATGGCGAAGAAGCGCTGATCGCCCTGTCGCGCATTCCTTACGACCTGGTCCTAATGGATGTCCAAATGCCGGTTATGGACGGTTACGAAGCCACGCGCCATATCCGTGACAGGCACTCCAAAGTGATCAACCATGACGTCCCCGTGATCGCGATGACAGCCAACGCCCTGCAGGGTGATCGCGAGAACTGCCTGCAAGCCGGCATGAACGATTATGTCTCCAAACCCATAGACCCGCAAAAATTGAATGAGGTACTGCAAAGCTGGCTGCCCGCGATTGACGATGGCAGCAACGCGGAGATAGCACAACCCGCCAGCAACGAACCCGAAACAGACCCCAACCTGCCTCCGGTCTTTGATAAAAAAGCCCTGTTGCAGCGCTTGATGGACGACGAAGAACTGGCACAGTCAATTCTTGCCATCTATTTGACCGAGACCCCGAAACAGATACGGGAATTGAAGAACAGCCTGAAAAAAAGTGATATGAGCGGCGCGGAATTGCACGCCCATACCATCAAAGGATCATCCGCCAACATAGGCGCCGAAGCCCTGCGGGGTGCTGCCCTGACAGTTGAGAAATGCGCCAAAGCAGGCGACGCGGAAGGCGCCCGCGCCGGGTTACCCGGAATTGACGACCAGTTCGAACGCCTCAAAATAGTGTTGGAAAAAGAGCTCCCTCAAACCGAGCCCGGCTAATTCATTCCACCGTTCTTTTATTGAATTAGATTTTCCCTTTATGAATCTGCCATACTCTGGCGTGGCTTCGCGTAGATGAGTCCAGCCAGAAGCCCCGCGTCCAGCACAGCCCGCAGCCAGAGCGGTGGGTACAGGAACGTAAGCACAAGCAGAACAACCACAGACAATACTCCAACCGCCAGTGGTTTCTTCCATTCAGGCGATCGCATAGTCCACACCGCCGCGATGACGCCCATGGCGAGCGCGGCAAGCCACACAGTGATTTCATAAACGGTGATCCATGGCGACGGCGGGATTCCTTCCGCGCGCTGTTTGACCGTATCCAGTGCTTTGAGTTCCATCACCACATCGGGTATCTCAATAATGGAAATGACCGCCGCCGGCATGGCATCCGGGTCAAAACTTTCACGGATAAGGAACCGGGTGGAACTTTCATTGACCGGGATCAAACCGAGCATAAAGGTCCATACCGGTTTTCCGTCGGGGTCGCTTGCCTGCCAGCCAAACCATTTTTGTGGTTCAATCACACTGATCAGATTATTGCAGACATTTTCCGCCATGCAGATGGGGTCACCCACCGCCGGATTCTGATACTCGGGCAGAATACGGTCAGCCGTGTGGATGTTAAAACCCAGCAGGTTTTCCAGCCAGTCATAGCTGTACCATCCGCCGCGTCCCTGCCCCCACTGTACCAGCCACGGCCAGATGTCTTCCGGAGGCGCGTTCACCGTGATGGCGCGCGTCCAGCTGCGACCGCTCAGGGTTCCCGGCATGGACATGGAAACTTCTTCATCGGTCGTGCCCCACCGCAAATGAAACGGGCGGATGGCCGCGTACCCCAGGATAAGGGTAAACAGCACGATTCCCAATCCGGATAATATACGTTTGCGTTTTGAAACAGGCATGGATAACCCTCCGGGTTTGACAGGAACCGGGTCACGGACCTGCGCGTATTAGAGGCTTAGATCGACTGGATCGTTAGCGATTCCGCCTGCGCCAGATCGACGGTCATGGGTGCTTCCTTATTGCCCAGCGTGAGGAAGGCATCCCGCGAGACCGTCTTACGCTCGGCCAGCGGACCTTCGGAGAAAACCCGCCCGAGCAGGAAACCCAGCACATGCGCGTCATTATCCAGAATGACATCTTCGATCACACAAAGTTTGGTTCCGCCTTCGGTCTGTACTTCTCGGCCGCGCACATCGGTCACCGGGATAAACGAGACAGATTCCGGTATCTCTTCCATCGGTTTAACCACATCCGGGCCGGAAACCAGCCACACATCCACCCCGCAGACCCTGACATCGTTCTGTGAAAGAGCCAGCGGCTTGCGGTTGAGCAGGCCTTCGCTACCCACAAAAACACCGGCCACCTGACGCATGTCCGGGTCCAGGTAAAGCCCTTTTATCTCTCCAAGGTCACTTCCGTCTGTGATGCTGATGATGGGTTTACCCACATGGTCTCTGGATGCGATCATCCGGTCCTCCGCTCATGTTTGTATTGAAAAACAGTTAATCCTACCATGAACCGTACTTTCCAAAAACGATCATGCAATTATGAATATTTGTTCTCTTTACTGGCAGACACAAATCCGGCCAGCCGCGCCAACATAACACACTTCCACACAGGTAGTTGACGGACGTCCGGTGGACGGTGGAGGGTCGTAGTTGGGGCAAAGCCCGGGCATGGTGCCGGTGAGGGTAAAACCGGAGGGCACACGGCAGGTATTGTCGATACCCCATAGTTCTTTCAGGGGATAATTCTCAGCATCTTCCTTCAAGGGGTAGCCAGCCTGCGAGAAAGTGAAATGGTCGTTATGTTCGAACAGTGACCAATCAAGCATACCTGTATCCACCCACGGCAGCCAGATAAAGGCGCCCTTTTCGCCACCGGAGAGGGAATTTTTGAACGCGATCAACACCATATCATCACCGTTGCGCGAGAGGCGGGACATGGCCAGGTCGGGATCATCCCCGCGACCGTCGTTGAAGATCTCCTGGAAGTAGCCGCGGCCTTCTGACAGCGACGGGTCCGGCTTGACCACCATGGTACCGCCCACATTAACATCCGGATTGGTGAAAACCATCACCGATTTCGTTGACCATTCCTTGCTTTCCGGGATGCCGCTGACAATGAGCACATCCCCGCGGCTGTCGAGGTCCTTATCGATCTCCACCATGAAGTGCGTGTTGCCATCGGGGTCATCGGTGACAGGGGCCTTAACTTTAAAGGTTACATAGATCCACAACGGATCCTGCCGGTTAAGGTAGACCGTAACCAGATCGGCATACGGCAGGTAGTTCATTTCCGGGTCAAACGGTCGTTCGTACAGGCCATTGCGGAAATCGTCGCCGCCAAAAGCCTGCTTCTGGCTGGCGGTTACGTCATCCACTTGATCATGCACCGTTTGATTCAAGTTCCCTAACGGAGAGCCGGGCCACATGACGTGCACGATCTCCGGTTCAGGGGTTTCAGTGGGCGGCAACGGGGTTTCTGTCGGCGCGGAGGTGGCTGTCGGGGGAACCGGCGTGTCGGTCGGCGCGGCCGTAGGCTCAACAGTTGGGGCCATGGGCAGGTTGCAGGCTGCCGCCAGTAAAGATAGGGCAAGAAGCGATATACTGACATGCAAATAAGGGGTCTTCATTTTTACCTCTCCGCGCGAATCCACAATGGTAGCCGATTATTTTCGCACTTCCACTATATAAGAAGACAGCAAGAAATTCAATGATCTTTATGGACTATTTTGGGGTAATTATTCGATTTTCTGTAGGGAGAAATCTGTTCGGGGCTTCCTGGTTGCCTGTGCGTTCAACCCGACATGCTCGACCGGGGATACGCCATCTCCATGGATGTTTTTCATTGGATGGGAAACGGATGGGGCATGTTATGGTGGGTTGAACGCACTACTCGCTATTTAAGGTAATTCTATATAAATGATGATGGTTGCATGTGCGTTCAACGCCACCCTACATTTTGTTTTTTTGTAGGTTGGGTTGACTGCATGCGCAATTATCTGACCCGATGCTATTGATCCGGTCAACGT
>CAYUQJ010000010.1:0-14077 GCA_964446955.1 uncultured Leptolinea sp. | reverse complement strand
TTGGGTTGACTGCATGCGCAATTATCTGACCCGATGCTATTGATCCGGTCAACGTAATGGGGCATTCAACCCGACATGTTCGACCGGGGATATGCCATCTCCATGGATGTTTTCATTGGATGGGAAACGGATGGGGCATGTTATGGTGGGTTGAACGCACTACTCGCTATTTAAGGTAATTCTATATAAATGATGATGGTTGCATGTGCGTTCAACGCCACCCTACATTTTGTTTTTTTGTAGGTTGGGTTGACTGCATGCGCAATTATCTGACCCGATGCTATTGATCCGGTCAACGTGAGGGCGCGGTCAACCCGACATGTTCTACCGGGGATATGCCATTTCCAGGAAATTTTTCATTAGATGAGAAACCGATGGGGCATGTCTACCACCGCATTTTCTTACAGCTTCATGGTCATAAAATAACTGTTTGGGTCTTCCGTGTACCCTTCAAAGGGGGGGCATTCCACAAAACCCAGTGACCAATACAACCGGCGGGCCGGTTCATAAAACGGCTGTGTGCCGGTCTCGAGGTACAGGCGGTGGTATCCGCGCCGCCGGGCCTCCGCGATGATGGTCTTTAAAACACTGCGGGCGACACCTTTCCGCAGGTAACGTGGATCTGTGCGCATGGATTTGATCTCCCCGCGGAGACCACCCATGGCTTTTAACGCGCCGCAACCCCTCAGTTCGCCATTTTCCCATGCCGTGTAAAACGTGACTTCGGGTTGCCGCAATGCTTCAAGCCCCAGGGCGTGCATACTCTCGGGTGGCGTGGTTTCACTCATTGATTTCAGATGAAACTCAAGGAGCGCCAGGACTTCAGGTCCGGTGAGGTCATCAATTCTTACTTCTACACGACAGTCCAAAAATGATTACCTATCTTATAAATCTGATACTGTTAGCGAACGATCCTGGGCAGCACGATCTTCCAGGTAGCCGCCCGGTCGGTGGTTTTGACCAGGGACACGCCGCCCATCAGGCGCGCGATGGCGAACCCATGCTGCGGGTCGGGGAATGAGAATTGCCCGTCCCAGTTGACCACCTTCATATACGACCATTTCATCCCATTATCCGAGCTCTGGAAGGAATGTTTGCCGAGCAGGAACACATTTTCGGTGTCAAAGTAGGCCAGTTGGGCCGTATCCGGACGTGATTGTTCAGGCAGTTTGCCGAACAACCAGGTTTTGCCGCCGTTGCGGCTGGAGTAAAAGTACCCTTCGTACCGTTGGGGTGGATCGAAATTATCAAAACAGGCCACAATCATGCGGTATGACTCGTTCGAAAGCGCCACCGGCTGATAGGTTTCACAGTTGGGATAATGGTCGAACAGGTTGGGGTCGAGGGGAGGCGGGGGCAGCTCAAATAACTGCCACGTGGCGCCGCCGTCTTCGGTGATCTCATAGGCCGGGGGTGACGGCGCGTACATGCGGGCGGTCTGCAATGTGCGCACGCCGAACAACACATCGGCAAAGTCCATGCCGGTGTAGTCGTCGCTGAATTCAGACGGGAGGAACTCCCACGTCAGCCCGCCATCCAGGCTCCGGAAAAGGTTGTGGTTGTAGTGCGTTCCGGCCCCCACGTACATACCGCGCACCATCATCCAGATGGTGTTGGCATCCAGCACGTTGAATTGCGCCCACAGCTTGTCGCCGTAAGCCTGGTGATTAAGGGGTACGGACGGCGTCCAGGTGAGACCGCCATCGACCGTGTTCCAAACGGAGGCGGCCGGGTTGATCGTTCCGTCAATGGCGTAGATGATCCACGCGGTCTTTTTATCGAGGAAGGCGCCGTACGGCACGGCTGTGGTTCCATCAGGGATGACTTCCGGTGGGGAGGCTTCGTGCCAGGTAAGTCCGGCATTGACGGTGGTCAATACCGTCTGCCCGCTGAGCGCCCAGCCTTCCGTCGGGCTGACCATGTGGATGTAGTCCAGCACAATATCCTGATAGGCTCTGAAGCGCGGGCCGGCGGCCGGCTGCGGTTCAAAAGCCGGCACGGCGGGGGCCTCTTCAGTTGGATCAGCCGCGGGTTCGGGGGTCGGGGTGGCATCCTGCGCGAACGCGGGCGCGGCCGGCTGCGCCAGAAATGAGAAACAAATAACCCCGCTGAGAAGGAGAGAAACGGCTTTTTTGGTAAGGAAACAGGGTGACCGGAACGTCATATCCACCTTCTTTCTTAATATCCTATTATAGCCGGAAGGCGGAGTTGGTTTGAAAATAATTCGTAGGGGATACGGCACGGCCTGGGCGAGCTGGCCGGTGCCCTATGCAGGGTGCTATGCGATAGCGGTGCGTCGGCTGAGCCCAGGTGGTCAGAGAGCATAAGGTAGGGGCGAAGCATCCGGAGCGTAGCCTGTCAGTAATGTTTAGTTAATCTCCGGATGCTTCGCCCGTACACACGTCCGTCTGCGGGTCCGCTGCGCAGAAAACGCGCGACATAGTAGTCAAGTCCCAGTACAGCCTGGGCGAGCTGGCCGGTGGTGGAATGACGGATAAAGGACCCGATGGTTGAGCATGTTACAGCCACAGACTGTTGAGTGGAACCGTTTAGCAAAAAAAGTGTTCGCTAACAAAGTTTGGAACCTCCCTTTGATAATATTTCCTTATTTTTATAAGATAGGAATTATGGTCCATTACGAGAACATTTTTCCAAAAAAAACAAACAAAAAACCTCCTAAAATAACCAAAATTTGAGTTATTGAGAATTTTTGTATAACTCTATTTTTATAGAGCAACCCTAGAACCATTATTAGCATATATAAAAACATTAATCCGATATATACAAAAATACCTATATGAAACAGCCCAATAAAAAGAATTGTCAAGATTATAATAAGGAGAAACGCTGGATAACGATCAAATTTAACCGCAATAAAGGCTAATAATTTATTGCTTATAGGATCTAAATTAGCAAGAATTTCCTCCGCTCTTTGCCAATTCTTTGTCAATATATACAAATACAAAAGATCTGAGGCAATTTGTGATGATGAAAATCCATAATTGACTATATTTTCCAGTAATGAAATTGCACCGGAAAAATCATTAAGCTTGTTTTCCATAAGGAAAGCTAATTGGGTTGAAGCTACATAAGCGTTAGGATTTATGTGTAATGCTTGGTTACATAAAGTAATTAATTCATCTACTCTCTCTTTTGAAAAGTCAAATCTTTTTTCTTTATATCTACTAATGCACAGATATGCTATTTTTGATTCCAGAAAGATGAAATATTCATTGCTATTTTGATTCAAGCTCGACAAATCAATTTGATTAGCCATCTCTCTATATTGAAAAATATCCATTCGTAAAATCACAACTAATAGCCTAACAAGTCTTGAATTAATACTGTCTTCGATTATTTCATTAATCCCCTTTCTTGTTGAAAGAAATGTTGTTATTACAAAATCATACTCTTCTAAAACAGTCATCTTCTCACCTTATGATATTTGGACAACTATTCATCGTACATGATGATAAAAACTTAATTACAGCTGGCGCAAATTCAGGAGCTCCAAAATATACACTAGCCGTAACAATAGCTGCAACCGATACAGTTCTTTCAAAAGACGCAGTTACATAATATCCTGACATTACCTCACCATTCATAAAATCCGTCTTTGTAGTTATGTCCAAAGGATAAAAAGAAATTGTAACTTTGCTATCAAAATCCGTATTACTTTGAATCGCAGATTTTGATCCAGCATAATGGGTTGAAGTCAATTCATTATCTATACCAAAAAATTCGTTTATAGATGGTGTTCTACCTCCAATCATAAATCCTTCATCTTTATTAAAACCTCCAAAAACATTCTCTGTATCGAATTCAATCCCAGCGGGCTTACCATTATCAAATTCTGCAAGTAGCGCAATATCACCTGGGGTATTGATACTGTCCGAAGAGGTAGAACCAAACTCGATATAATCCCCCATAGGTAAGTCCTGATGAAATATAGTATGTTCTATGGATTCTTGAATACCAAAACCAAAGAGTGGAATGCTCTCCTCCTCTTTATTTTCTTTTCTATGTTTTTGATAGAAACTATCTTTCTTCTTTTTATACTCACGACACTTGCCAGATGGATCATCATCACATTCTCCTGCTTCCCTGTGCCCACTTGGATCAATAAACTTGATTGGATTATTGCTAACATACGCATACCGGTCAAACGCGGACGCCTTCCCCGGCTCAGGGATGATACTGTCAGCCTGGGTGAAGTGTCCCGTCAGCGTGTCATAGAACCGCGCGATGGATTAGTCCAGTCCCAGCTCGGCCTGGGCGAGCTGGCCGGTGCGTCGGCTTCGACAGGCTCAGCCGGCGGATGTACGCCTTCCCCGGCTCGGGGATGATGCTCTCCGCCTGCGTGAAGTGTCCCGTCTGCGGGTCGTAGAACAGCGCGATGGATTAGTCAAGTCCCAGTTCGGCCTGGGCGAGCTGGCCGGTTTAACGTAGAAAGAAAAATTTAACACCACATTTTCTAATGCAACTTTGAAAATCCATGCGCTCAAAGACGAGCATATCCTACACGCTACAACTGGCACAAGGAATTGAAGAAGAAGGCCAAAGAGCCGGAGATCAAGCAAGAAGAAACGGTGGTGTAGGGAAATGCAAAGCAGGTTGGGCTATGATCCAACCTGCTTTTTACTCTTAATTACCTTCAAATCAAGTTCTTGTCTCTTGATTTAAAGACAGTATCTACACCTAAGTAATATATTTAATAGAGTCTTTCATTAAAAAATAATCTTAAAATTATTATGAAAAAATTAAGACCTAAAAAAAACAGGCACAAAATTACTCCATTAATTACTGCGATAGTACCTTTTATTGTGTGTCCAAACCCGAAACCAGGGGATTCCCTTCGATAAATTTGAATATAACCGTTAAGTGCCAACAACAAATTCATAATTATGATTCCAATAAGTTGAAAATCTGATGAAAATAATGGGAATAATCTAGTTACCAATCCAAACGTAATTGGAATGAGTATAGAAATCAATATAAGCGAACCAGATATTAGCCAAATACTAGACTCTAAAAACATTTTACGCAAATCTTTTTTGAAGGACATTAATACTCTCCTAAACCAACTAACGGGAATATTGCAGGATTAATATGCATTTTAAATATATCATCCACAACATATGAAGTTAACGTTGAGCCTGTGATATAGCCAACAGCTGCTCCTATTTCAGGGTGAGGTGCTGAACCTAACGCCCCGCCGATTGCAAAACCTCCCCCTAGTGCAGATGATAACCAATCATTAGCAATTGCTTCTCCTCCCATTATTGATACCCTTCCTAATTTTTGGATTATTCCGATATCAGTTCTATCTTTATCTTTATATCCTTGACTTAAAATAGCTATCACTGCTTCATATGAAGCACTTGGTGACACGCCTTTTGTCAACCTATATATATGAGAATTCGAAAGTCTATTAGCATTTAGGAAAACCATATCGAGAGCTTCCAAAATAGTTGATATCTCTGTTCCAATATTTTCATGAAATAATAACTGTTCATTAAGATTACTCATATCTATAGTTAACGAAGCTGTTGGTGTAGTTGTGGCAGTAAATGCTGTTCCAGTTGTACTCCGTGGATAAGGGGTTGGTGTGGACATGGGTAGTGGAATTGGAGTTGAAGTACGTGAAAAGAACGGAGTAGGAACAGGCAAAGTAGTAGGAGTTTGAGATAATCTTTTCTTGTTTTTTTGTTGAGTGTACCCCCTCCACCTTTTTAAATCACCGGATCGGTCGTAGCCTGAATCACCAATGCCACTGTCAATACCGTGGCCGCTGGGGTCGGTATAGCGGATGGGGTTGTTCAGCACATACGCGTACCGGTCAAACGCGGACGCCTTCCCCGGTTCGGGGATGAGCGTGTCCGCCTGCGTGAAATGGCCGGTCAGCGGGTCCGCTACGCAGGAACCGCGCGACATAGTAGTCCAGTCCCAGTTCGGCCTGGGCGAGCTGGCCGGTGCCCTTTGCCGGGTTCTATGCGACAACTGTTTTAAGTTGAAGGATACGAATGAACATATTGGTCATTCTTTAATAATTACTTGATTTTTGAATGGTATCTTCGAATAATAAGAACTCATCAGCATAGGAATTTGGCTAGCAGGATAATGCTCACCATTTGTTATTCTCTATCCAATTCTTATATGGGGTAGGGACCTCGTTGTTTTCAATTCTCCAATTAATATCGTATGGGCTCCACACTACATCATATTCATAGTTTTTATATTCCTTAGGCAATTCTTTTCCAAGTTTATAGTACTTGTTATTTTCCCTAAGAAACCATTCCAGTATTTCACCAGTTTTCAAATCTCTAGAGCATGATATGAATCTAATAGGAGAAATCTTCTTAACAGGCATTTTCCCAATTTTTTTCCATAATCCCAATTTTATAGCTCCTTGTAGACCCGTAATTACTGGAGGAAAAAAGTATCCGAGATTCTTTAATTCTTCAATTTTCAAATCTTCGCTATTTGAGATTTTCTTAAAAATTACTATTACTGGCCCTGCATCGCTTTTTTCAATAAATTGACCATATGCTTTCCTGTTTTCAGATAGGGTTATTTCAAAAACGTCACCAATTCTTATCATTTTCTCTCCAATTATCACTTTATTAATCCTATGAGCTTTAGTATTTCATTGCCACGATTAATAGCTTCGGGATAGATGATATTTATTCGAGAAATGCTGTTTATTTTATTATATAGATCTGGTAATCCAGCTTGCTCAATCAACACTTGTTCAACTGCTCTTGCATCATAATAGTTTAGCGTTTTAAAAAGTCCGGGGATTTTTTCTATAGCCCAACCTCGCGAATAGTTATGTTGCTCAGCCCTTATTTCAAAATGTTTCGTCATTCCATAGTATTTCACTATTCCACTTTCAATATATTGGTATACCGAATAAGTTCCAGAATTAATCGTTTGTAATTCATTGGTAGGGTCACCATCTGCTGAAAAAGCTGTACCTATCCCTAAAGCACCTTCAACTACACCTGCACACGCCGGACCAATGGCCGCGCACGCTAACCCGCCCATCCCAGCACCCAATGCTACATGGGCGGAAATCCAAAATTCCATATATATTGCTGCGCCATCTTTTTGCAACCAGGAAGAATTTGGACTCCAATAAATTGTCCATGCGCTGTCAAAATTGCTCCACCCATTTACATAGAGATTATTTTCCCATTTATATAAATCTTTATAACCAGTATTCGTTTCTCTATTTCGGTTATAAGATTTGTTTTTCTTGAGAGAATAATCCTTCCATCTTTTTAAATCATCGGACCGGTTGTAGCCTGAATCACCAATGCCGCTGTCAATACCGTGCCCGCTGGGATCGCTGTACCGGATCGGGTTGTTGAGCACATACGCGTACCGGTCAAACGCGGACGCTTTCCCCGGCTCAGGGATGATGCTGTCCGCCTGCGTGAAGTGTCCCGTCAGCGGGTCATAGAAGCGTGCGACATAGTAGTCAAGTCCCATTTCGGCCTGGGCGAGTTGGCCGGTGCGTCGGCTTAGACAAGCTCAGCCGGCGGGTGTACGCCTTCCCCGATTCGGGGATGATGCTGTCAGCCTGGGTGAAGTGTCCCATCAGCGGGTCATAGAAGCGTGCGACATAATAGTCCAGTCCCAGTTCGGCCTGGGCGAGCTGGCTGGTGTAGAAGTACGACGGTTGTCTGTGTGCGAATAAAAAAGATTAGCTATATGACGAGGGCCCCCAGACACAATAATTATACAAACCTTTATAATATTAGTAGTACAGTGTCTACTTTTTAATGCAATCCTCATTTTTAATTTGATTTACAATTGTCAAATCAAAAGAAGCAGCAACAATTTTGTTTGTGACTTCTTGTCTTCCAATTACTACAACTCTTACTAGTTCTTTGGGTTGTAATTTGCAATAATCTGGCATAGTAATAATATCAATACCCATGGGTGCTTTTTCTTTTTGTGGTAAAGAAATTACACCCTCTTGATAACCCATTAAGTTGTCGATTTGTACCCATTTCCCAAATTCATTGTGAAATATTTTAATTCCTGTTTCCAGATTAATTTCTACTGGTACATTTGAATTATTTCTTACTTGCATATATATTAAATTTGTTTGTTGGTAGTATGACTCTGATATTTCTGACACAACTAAAAAAATGTCTGAATTTATATCATTAGTTGATAGACCAAATTCTGAAAGAAACTCAGTCGAATTTGCCAGAGGTTTACTACAGCTTGTAAGGAAATAAATAATGATGCAGAAGCTTAGTAATTTTTTCATTTGAGTTTCCTGTATTTACTTTATTTTTCCTGAAACACCCGGCCACATACCTTCGATATTATCACTCCCGACAATAACCCCAATGCTTGCAGAGTTATATGCATAAATAGTATTATTTGGATTTCCTGAATAACCAGAAGGTATTAAACTTACATCTCTAATACTGTATGGGGGAATACTTGGTGGAAAAGACGAGTAATCCTTAGGTGAACTAATTGATGGTTTTGGATATAATAAATAAGGAGATTGCATTAAGGTTATTGCTTCCTTAGATACACTACAACCTTGATTTCTTATAACAATAGATACAGACCGTACAGAAATATGCCAGCCTGACATATTTATTATTGTAATGCTATCAATTGATCGACTTCCATTTTTAGAGTCTTCATAATTTGCATATATACTTATTTCTTTTTTCCCAAACATTACATCAAAATTATTCTTTATTCCAAAAGCTGTATTTGCTACGTCTAGTGCATTTGCGCTTTGAGCAAAACCACTTATCTGGGTTGGGTTGGCATTCCCCTCCGGTTCCATTGAACAACCCAAACATGAAGAATCTTGTGCGTTAGTAAAAGTAAATCTCGGGTTGTAACTAAGAGAACCTAAGTATATCGATCCTCTTTTGCTTTTCGCTTCTTCACTATCTTCGTCTGTATTTTTTTTGGCTTCTTCCCATGTTTTAGGTCGGGGTTTCTTATCACAATCTTCCCCTGGTCCGCATGGCCCCATTGGTCTGTGCCCGCTGGGATCGTTATACCTGATCGGGTTGTTGAGCACATACGCATACCGGTCAAACGCAGACGCCTTCCCCGGCTCGGGGATGATGCTGTCGGCCTGGGTGAAGTGTCCCGTCAGCGGGTCATAGAAGCGGGCGACGTAATAGTCAAGTCCCAGTTCGGCCTGGGCCAGCTGGCTTCGATACCTGCACGGCAAAAACCGCAGTGCGTCGGCTTCGACAAGCTCAGCCGGCGGGTGTACGCCTTCCCCGGCTCGGGGATGATGCTGTCTGCCTGGGTGAAGTGTCCCGTCAGCGGGTCATAAAAACGGGCAATATAGTAGTCCAGTCCCAGTTCGGCCTGGGCTAGCTGGCCGGTGGATTCTTAGAGTATGACGACTTTGTCGAAATCAACCGTTGAGTTGAATGTCTCCTGCAAGGCAAAAGATGTGCCCGTATTTAATCCCTTTCTACTTTTAGAAATTCATTTTTTATTACTAATATAAATTTAATAGACGAAGAATAATTACTTGAGCTAAATAGATTATGAATTGTATTCCCCCGATTAAGAAATAAACGCTGATTGCCTTAAAACTAAAAAATGTTTCATAAACCTTATTCTTCCTTTTATTATTTTCATATTTAAGTTTAGCCTTTTCTACCCTATTGAAGAAAAAGCGTATTAATAATTTAGGCATCTTTTTTGCGTTATTTGTAGTTAATCCAATAAAACCACAAATAATCGCATCTATTGAGATGAAAAGCAATATGCTAAATACAAATGTATCAATAGCTGTAATGTGTTGATTCGTCATCAGGATTCCAATCCTTTCCAACTATCTATTAATTACATTTTCATAGATACTATACAAACTAGCAATAGATCCAATAAATGGGATTAGTTTTTCTGTTTTTTGGTTTAGTGTCATTCCTAATTCGATTATTTGCGATAATGTTTTTTCCTGAGCACTATTTGCATTTTTATCAATAGAAGTTGAAAATTTATAAACTGAATACCCTATATCTGCCGCCTCAACAGTGACCCCAACAACTTGAACAACTATAGCGATTATTGGAGATTCAATCGTAATAGCACTACCAATATCAGCTGCAATTCCAATTACATCAACAGTTAATTGAATTTTATCAATTTCGTACCATTTTTTTAGTAGATTGCCATTTTCTGCATTAGTATGTGATTGAAATGGTGTAGGGGAAACTGTAGGAGAGACTATAGGGGTGACTGTTGGTCCTGCATTTAAATACTTTTGTGATGCCTGTGGTGTACCAGAAGTTAGTGTCTTTTGTAAAGTTGAAACACTGAACTTAAAGGGTGTTGTTGTTGGGGTTGGAGTTACTGTTGGTGTCTCAGTTGATGTGGTATTTGAAGTATTATCATCCACTGGTGGGAACGATTTTTTCTTTCTTATACAAACCTCACCGGGACCGCATTCCCCGGAATCTCTGTGCCCGCTGGGGTCGCTGTACCTTATGGGGTTGTTAAGCACATAGGCATACCTATCAAACGCGGACGCCTTCCCCGGCCCGGGGATGATACTGTCAGCCTGGGTGAAGTGTCCCGTCAGCGGGTCATAAAACTGCGCGACATAGTAGTCCAGTCCCAGCTCGGCCTGGGCAAGCTGGCCGGTGCGTCGGCTTCGACAGGCTTAGCCGGCGGATGTACACCTACCCCGGTTCAGGGATGAGCGTGTCGGCCTGGGTGAAGTGTCCCGTCAGCGGGTCCGCTACGCAGGAACCGCGCGACATAGTAGTCCAGTCCCAGTTCGGCCTGGGCGAGCTGGCCTTTATAACAGGCAGTATTCAACATACTCAGCCACTGGGTGGAATGCTTTTTGTAAGATTAAGAAAAATAGCGCTCTCAGGATGATAATCAAATCTACTTTCCAGATTCATTAGAATTTGATTTTCTCATTTTTCATTTAAATATTTCTTTAATTCTATAAGGGGGAATTGCCAGGTTGTCCTTTAAAGCTATAAGTAATAACGAGGTATCCCAATCCTCCTCTTTTTTATAACTTTTTACAAAATTTCCTACTGGAATAGATCTATCAATTAGTATCTTCATAAATCTATTCTTTTCTTTTAGAATTTCTTTCTTATAAATTATCTTTAAATTATCTCTAACTATTACTATATCCTCAATGTCAACCCAATTGCATAGTATTGAATAGAATGGGTGGCGGTATAAAATACCATTTTTTAAAAGAACTAATCGGGCTTGTAAAGGATATAGTATTGATAAAACTGATAAATAGACAGAAACAAATAGAAGAAAAACATAGAAAACTCTTATATATATAGCAACATTTTGTTTCAATAGAATACAAAATAGAATAAATCCACTAATACCAAAAGCGCAAGAAAGAATACTAATGTTAATTATTTCTTTGTTGGGTTTGAATATATTCTTCATCATCCACTCCTTTCATTTATTCTTCTTCAGTCTCCGAATATTGTTCTCGTACTCTCTCTTTGCCCATTTTTGTGCGGCTTCGTGTATATAATCTGATGCACTAGTGAATGATTTATAAGAAATAACATCTTTAGGTAGTGGAATTTGATAATTTGGTTTATTTACTGGATTACCTAATTTATTAGTAAGTGAAGATGAAGTATATTTATAACCACCAAATTGGTATTCTGGTCCAATTAAAGAAGGAGCTACCGGTTTTTGAATAAATGAAGCGTTAATACCACCTGACAGGAAACCTGTTGCTGCATCGAACCCGATATTGCAAGGGTCAAAAACTCCTTTATTTTGGGAAGCAAATAGAATATTTTCATCAGATAGTAACTCGTTACCAGTTTCAATCGAAGACTCTACAATCCCTCCAGAAATATTACCAGCAATATTACCCATACTACCGAAAAGACCACCTACAATAAATGCTTTTGCTCCTTCAAGGGTATATCCCCCAATAACTACTGTTCCCATACCAAATGTTCCTCCGGCAATTGCACCAGCAGTTGTTGCGCCAGCCGCCTCCGCCCAATTTATTTGTATATTGAAATAATTGCCAGCGGCTAGTTGTGGAACACCCTGGACTAATATATCTATTGAAAAACCTACTAATGCTCCAACCCCAGCAGCTACAAGAGGAGCAAAATGCCCTGTAGGATCATTTCGGTTTAGCGGATTATTTTGCACATACGCGTACCGGTCAAACGCGGACGCCTTCCCCGGCCCGGGGATGATGCTGTCGGCCTGGGTGAAGTGTCCCGTCAGCGGGTCATAAAAGCGCGCGACATAGTAGTCCAGTCCCGGTTCGGCCTGGGCGAGCTGGCTGGTATACCGGTATTTAGTGGGGGTGTTTCCCTGCGTTGACCGGATCTCTCCGAACGCCGTGTACTGGATGACGCTGTGCAGCGTCCCGTCGGCGTTGGCGGTGGTGCTGGTTGACCCCAGGTGGTCAGAGAGCACCCAGTGCAACACGTCCGTCCCGTCTCCGAGGGTGCGCACGGCGATCTCTTTTTTTGTTTTTAGGAACAATCACTTTGAAGTAATAGGTGAGTCTGATCTCGCAAGATATTGAAAGGGATTATTTGAATTGGCAAACTATTATCGATGTATTTACTTCTTTTCAATTATTGATATTGCTTTTTTTGCTTCATTACGTACCCAGGTTATTGGATGGTTTTCAAATCTTTTTATATATGGTAATGCTTTCTTTGATTTTATTTTTCTCAAACCGATTATCGCATGACCAACCACTATATCATTTTTTATCAATTCAATCAGTAAATCTTCAGCTTCTGGTTTCTTCATGTTCCCAACAGTAACTGCCAGCATTTGCCGGGAATCTCCGTTTTCCTCATCAAATAAGAATTCCTTTATTTCTATGAACACACTATCATCAGCCACTACTGAAAGAGCATTGGCGATAGCCCATTTAAGACTGCCATATGTTTTGTTATCATATTTTTGATATTCTTGAACCAAGGGGCGAGCCGCAATATGTTTTGCCCACGGAACTGACAATGAACGTACAATGGACTCCTTTACATCCAGATTATCAATTAGTGGTAACCATTTAAGCAATATTGGAATTGCGTTTTTGTAATTCACGGACTTATTATAAAGATCAGAAATCAGCTCAACGTGTATTCCAATTTTTTCCAAGTCGTTAATAACAGATTGAGAATCGAGTTTGTTTTTTTCAATTGAAAATTGTCTCTGGTGTTCTCTTTCAATAATTTGTTTTTCGTTCCTACTAATTGACATTGTATTCACCTTACCTTATTTATTGGGGATTGTTCTTAGAAGAATATTTCCACTTTCGATATAAGGTACCAAGTTTGTTGAAAGATTTGTTGTTTCACGAACCCATAATTCAAAATTGTATCTATTAAGATTTGAATATAATATAAAGTCCTTGATTTGATTAGTTAATGGTAGATATGAGACGTTCTTTACTTCTGAAAGAAGCCGAAAGTCTGTATTCAATTGATCTGGAATTCTATATTTTGCAGTGTTTGTTATTGACATAATATGTTTTGTATTTTTATCAATTCCAGATAGGGATTCACCAATTTTTCCAAGTTCACGCGCAATGGATGTACTACTTTGAGGTATAGCTTGAGTGAAAAAATTCTTAGCTTCTTGAGCCTCATCGCTACAATCACCGCCACATGCTATGTTTACAGTTTCCGCTGCGCTTCCTGCTTCGGCAGCTGTCTTTACAACAGGTATCATGGATGCCATGTCGCTTACGGCTGTTGTAATTGCTGAAACAGATGCGAGGCTGATTGTTGTGAAAACCGCTACTTCTAACCCTCTTTCACAGTTACCATATTTACATCCATTCTTTTCATTGTTTTTCAACAAATTCAGTAGAGCATTTCTTTCAGCCTTTGCTCTTTCTTCATCGGATTCGTCACAATCCTCACCAGGACCGCATTCCCCGGAATCTCTGTGCCCGCTGGGATCGCTGTACCGAATCGGGTTGTTGAGCACGTACGCGTACCGGTCAAACGCGTATGCCTTCCCCGGCTCAGGGATGATGCTGTCGGCCTGGGTGAAGTGTCCCGTCAGCGGGTCCGCTACGCAGGAA
>CAYUQJ010000009.1:0-111923 GCA_964446955.1 uncultured Leptolinea sp. | reverse complement strand
TGTCCGAACGCTGCCGGGGCACACAGAATCGCCGGCAAGGCGATTTGTTGGTTAACAAGGGTTTGATCCCCATTAAGGGGACGATGTCCGAACGCTGCCGGGGGTACACACTGTAGCCAGTCAAGGGGTGGAACCGAATGTGTCATATTTTGAAATAAGAATACAGGTTCCCAATTTGTCCACTTTGACGTAGAATACCGTTACAACGATTGCGATCCATATCTGGCATTGAATCGTTGGATATTTTTTTTGTTCCGGGGTATATGGATGGCGAAATACATTGGCGGTGATCTTGGGGGGACAAATGTAAGGGCAGGTATTGTTGACACTGAAACAGGTGAAGTCTCCAACCTGATTTCCATCCCTACAATTGGGCGCGAAGGTCATGACGCGGTATTGCGTCGAATGGCAGACCTGTTCCAGAATGTCATCAAAACATCCGGCCTGCAGGTCACCGATATCGGCGGGATAGGCATTGGAGCTCCCGGAAAGATCGACAGCGAAACAGGTCACACTGTATTTTTGCCTAATCTGTATGATAACTGGGAAAAAGTCCCGGTTACTGACACGATAAAAGAATACACTGGTCTGCCCACATTCCTCTTGAATGATGTGCGGGCGATAACGTTTGGTGAGTGGAAATTTGGCGCCGGCCGTGGCGCTCACACAATGGCTGTTGTGGCCATTGGGACAGGGATTGGCGGAGGCATGGTCATCAATAACCAGCTCCATCTGGGCTTGGATGGCATGGCTGGTGAGCTTGGACACACTATGATCGACTTCAACGGTCCACTTTGTGGATGTGGAAATCATGGGTGTCTGGAAACCTATGCCTCGTCACCGGCTATCGCGGCAGCAGGATTAAAAGCCGTGGTTCAAGGCTGGACGACCAAGATTGGCGAATTGGCCGGTTATGACCTTAATAAAATCACAGCCAAAACTGTCAGTACCGCGGCCAGTATGGGTGACCAGGTTGCCATAATGATATACGAACAGGTTGGTTTTTACCTGGGAATTGCCCTATCCAATACCATTCTTACCATCGCTCCGGAAAAGATCGTTATCGGCGGTGGCGGGGTACAGGCGGGTGATCTATTGCTGAACCCGATCAAACGGACGATCAAAGAGCGTGTCCGTATGGTGGATGTGGACAAGATCAGCATCGTTCCCGCGGAATTGGGCGACAACGGCGGGGTTATCGGGAATGCCCTCTGGGCTTATCAACGTAACGAGTTATAACCGGTTTAGACGAAACGGGAGGCTGTGTACCGATATGTCACAGCAAGGGGGGAAGGAATGTTCCTAAATGCAGATGTCATCTCAGCCGAGGAGGCCAGAGAATTTAGCCGCTTTTTGCGGGTTTTTAATAAGAACGATCATTTGTATGTAGAGGGTGAGGCTTTTGATGACAGCTTCTACCTGGTTCGTTCTGGTTCCGTCGGAGTGTATCGCACAGTGGGGGGAGAGGAATGCCTGATTGATCTGATCAGGGCACTGGGATTTGTGGGTGAGATCGAAGTTCTGGTTCCAGGTCCCCGGATCGGTTCGGTACGCGTTATTTCAGATACGCTGACATCCTACCGGTTTGATAAATCAGACATCCAATTCATCCTTTCAGTACCGGCATTAAGCGAGTTGTTACTAAAACGGTTAACAAATGATCTGAAAGACTTCTCAGACCGATACGTAAAAAATGAGAATTCGATCAATCGTCTGCTGGATGAGAAAGAAAACACGTACAACAACCTGGTCAAATTGTTCTCGGTTATCAACCTCGCGTTAGACCATTTCCCGGATGAAAACACTCTGTCGGAGAAATGTGCAGCGTATTTGCGTGGAATCAGGCAGATGATCAAAAAATATCTCGCGATAAAGCTGCCTGAACTGAACTATCTAACTGAAAACGATAACGCGCGGGGATTACGGACTATGTATGAAGAAAACCTGATCCCTGATGAAATGACGGAAATCCTCATACGGTCAAATAACAAATAGGCATTAATCTATCTACTCTGGTTTATCCCTGTACCATTCGATGGTATCGTTTAATGCGGTTTCCAGAGGGGTGGCTGCAAGGCCAAATGTTTGGGTGAAACGGGAACTATCTACAATAAAGGGTTTCTCGTATTGGTACATCATTTCGATCGCCTCCCGTGCCTGCGGTATGCACCACCCACCCAGATATAACATCCATTTCTTTTTCAACCTGATCTTTACAGGCATTTCCGCCAGGCGAAAAGCCATCTCCAACACTGTGCGGGTAGATTGTGTTTCATTGTTAGGAACATGATAAACGCATCCATTCGATTCGGGACGTTCACCCAGTACAATCAGCGCTCTGGCAAAATCACGGATATACGTGAATGTGTGAGGTAGGTCGATATTACCAAGCGGTGAAACCACCTTTCCTTTTAACAACGGAAGGAATATGTGTTCTCCCATGGTTGATTCGAGAACGTGAGGGCCAAAGAAATCTGCACTCCGGCCTATGGTGACATTAAGATTTCCAACGGTATGGGCAGATAAAAGCTCCCCGGCTATTTTGGCACGCACACGCCCCTTTTTTGTGGTCGGATTTACCGGCGTGTCTTCTGTCATCAATCCATGTGTTTTTCCGTAGAGGGAAACATTGTCTCCAAATACGAGACGGGCTTTTGAGCGTTGAACACCCGTTATGATGGAGCGCATCAATGCCGGGAATTTTTCCACCCACCCGGTATATCGTGGAGCTGTACACAGATAAACAATACCAGCCCCGTAGGTGACATCATAGACCCGGCCGGAATCCGACAGGTCAGCCCGAACCACCTCTACCGTATCCGGAACCGGGGCTTTTCCGGTCCGGTTCACGAGGCGGACAGGTTCTCCTTTTCCCACGAGTTCGTGTACCACTGACAACCCGAGAGGTCCGCTTCCCAGTACAACATTCCAGCATGGTTTCATTTTTTCTTCAATTTCAGGTCAGAACAGGAATTCAAGACAAAAAAACGTTTACACAGCTATATACGGAAATATCCAGATACCGTTACATGTTTTACAAATGGAAAAATATTCCAGAAGTGGATCTCCCGTCTCATCTGAAGATGGACGTATAATGGGTTTATGAAAACAATTGGACTCCTGGGTGGAATGTCATGGCAATCAACGGCGCACTATTACCGGATCATTAACGAAGAGGTTGCCAGCCGGTTGGGTGGACTTCATTCGGCGCAAATCGTAATGTCATCCATTGATTTTGATGGAATGGAAAAACTTCAGCAAACCGGCCGCTGGCAGGAAGCTGGAGAATGGCTGGCGGGAGAAGCTGTAAAACTTGGGAAGGCTGGGGCAGATTTTGTTCTGATTTGTGCCAATACGATGCACAAAGTGGCAGACCAGGTTCATCAAATATCAGGACTTCCAGTATTGCACATTGCAGATGCAGTGGCAGAGGCTATAAAAAAGCAGGGGATTGACCGAGTTGGCCTGCTGGGTACACGATATACAATGGAAGAAGATTTCTATCGAGACAGGTTAATTCAAAAACACGGAATTCCCGTCATCATTCCCGAAGCCGGAGACAGGGAAATGGTGAACCGGGTAATTTACGAGGAATTGTGCCGGGGGATTATTCGGGATGAATCCCGCGGGGATTACTTAACAACCATGCGCGAAATGGAAAAAGCCGGGGCGGGCGGAATCATCCTCGGTTGTACCGAGATTGAAATGCTGATTTCAGCGGCCGATTTTCATCTTCCACTTTTTCCAACAACCTATATCCATTCTGTGGCAGCCGTCGAGCGGGCTTTAACAGTGGATTGATAGCAGGTTTAAACCCGGGGTGGTCCAGCTTTTAATCTGTCAAGCAATGCCTGGTTGCTTTCCTGGTTCCACTGGGCTTCGATCCACCAGGTGACCCCCATACGGGAATAGGATTGAACAATATTCATGGTTTCCGGACGCTCTGGATCGGTCTCGCCTTCCATAATGATCTCGAAAGGACGATCCGGTGATTGATTCTGCCTGACATAATCTACCATCTCGGAGAGAATGTTCAGATCCGGGTGTCCCATAATGACCTTGCCATTCTCATCCATGAAGTTGGGCAGCAGGCCATCAAATTGAAGGGTGCGTTTCATGGATTTCATTTTCGGCCATGCACCCACCACCCAGATGGGAATTCGCGGGTGTTGGGCCGGTGGCAGAGGGGTGTTGAGTTCTACCGGTTTGACATGGAAGTGTCTTCCTTCAAACTGAAATGGCTGTCCTTTCCAGAGTCCGGTAATGATCTCCAGCCCCTCGTCCATGCGTTCAGCCCGGATCTTACGGTCAGTCGGTAAACCGAAATTCATGAAACCGGTATCCATTGCCCCAAGCCCGACTGAAAGGATAACGCGACCACCGGAAAGATTATCGAGGGTGGCCGCTTCACTGGCGAGTTTCCAGGGTGATAACACCGGAAGCGGAGATAGCATTGTCCCCAATCGTATTCGAGTGGTTTTCATCGCGGCTGCCGTCAGACAAACCCAGGGATCTGTCCCCCAGACCGGTTCCCAGATAAAAAAACCGTCCCAACCGGATTTTTCTGCCTGCTGCGCACATTCGGCCGCAAACCGGGCATCGCCAAAAGGCATGACAAAACCGAATTTCATCTCCGCCCTCCAGAGAATGAACAGGACATCCGGTTATTATTGTATCAACTGACTGGCTCCCCTGCAATCACCCGGTTCCTCCCGGATGATTTTGCCTGGTAAAGACCCCCATCGGCTTTCTTGATGACCTCGTCCACGGTCATTCCATTCTGTGGATAAACGGCAATACCGGCGGATATGGTAATTTTGATTTGTTTTTCCCCCACTAGAATTTCTTTTTCTTCAAGTGACTTACGGAAATCTTCTGTCCTTTGAAAAGCTGTCAAGGAGCTAGCCCCTGGCATTACGATGATGAACTCCTCTCCCCCGTACCGGCAAACAATATCTTCGGTACGGAAGCTGGCAATCAGTCTATCCGACAATTCTTGAAGAACTCTGTCTCCCACGCCGTGCCCGTGGGTATCATTTACTCGTTTGAAATGATCAATATCGGCCATGATAATACTGACCGGGTATTTTTCTCTATGGGCGTGGGCAAACTCGCGCCGCAGTGAATCTTCCAGATACCGGCGGTTATATAGATTGGTCAACGGGTCGCGGATGCTTTCTTCCCGTAATTGAGCCTGCAAAATCTGGATCTCTTCCAGTCGTTTTTCCAGTTCACGGTTGGCTTTGTTGAGGGAATCCTCTATGTTTTTTCGTTTGGTTATATCGCGAAAAAGAAGCAGACTACAGTTGACACTATTCTTGCCACCATAGATTATGGTAAAACGGACATCGACATAGCGGTTATTGGTTTTGGTTTCATTGAAAGTTAATATCTGGGTTGTTTGGTGACCATCTCCCCGGGTAAGCGATGTGGATAATTCGGGAATAACGTCCGCAAGGTTGTCACCTATCTTGATCTTTTCCCCATGCTGGATCATCCTTCTCGCGCTGGGGTTGATGTCGATGATGCGCTGCCGGTCATCGAGCAATATCATTCCATCGAGCATCTGATCCACGAGAACGTCGCGGGCAACCGGAACAAGATCTAAAAAGTGATACTGGTACATATTCCAGGTGAAAAGAATTCCGGTAAAGAATGTAAAAACCGGCATCCAATCCAGTCCGGGGATGGGCGATACTTTCAGGCTGTACAGAATCCCGGCAACAGCGGGCATCAGGGTGGCGATGATTATTGTTGCTGTTTGTTCCCTGTAGGGCGATTTTTTTACTCCAAGGTCCTTCAGGAGTATGCCCAGCGTAAGAATATAAAGAACCAACTGGAAGATCCAAAAAATCCAGAACCATAAACCGTGTTCATAGATCAGAATATTTAGATGCCTGTCTCCGTGCGCGAAACCCCTCCATATTAATCCATGGTAATCGTTCGTCCAGGCTAGTACGAGCGTGATGACGGATAAGGAGCCAATACCTATCAGTAAAGGAACGTTTATCCATTTCCAATTATTGGTGTAAGAAAGAATAAAAAGAAAACAAAGAGGAGCGGCAAATGAGAACCCGATGTATGATATTTTTGACCACAATATCTTTGTCTGGATCGCTGTAACACCGGTTTCTATACCAGAGCCAAGAGACCAGATTGCGATGGAAAGCATAAAACTGGCTAGAAGTTTCCCGGAGTGGCGGTATTGCCGTTGCATGGCAACAACACCGACCAATGAACTCAGAGCCGATGTGATAAAAAGTATTAGACCATGTGGTGTAATCAGATAATTCAAATGAGGTTCCCACTGATAATCAGGTTGATTTAACTATAACCCGCCAATCATAAACAATCCATAACGCGGAGATTAAAACTAGCATAAAATCAAATTAACAACTAATGCAAGTATTATGCTAACAAAAAAAAGACAAAAATACGAATTCTTTACCCGCTTTTTACTGGTTACCCGATGTATGTTGATAATTGATTGATACAATTTTCTAAAACATATGACCCTGTCTGATCTTCCAGATTTTTCCCTCCCCACCCATTATTCGGGTGATCTTCGCCGCGCACTTAATCGGGTGGCCTGGGAACTCACGGTATCTCTGGATGCCGATGCCAGCCTGATCTACTGGGTAACGGAAGATGGTTTATGTGTTCCCCTGGTTGCCAGTGGGGTGATAACTGATGCGGAACGAAAAGAGGTTTTTTCCACAAGTCTTGATGCCTCAACCGACCTTCTGGTTGATTATGTATTATCCAATTTGCATTCTGTCTCTTCCGGCAGGGTAGGTAGCGATCATCGCATCTCCCCGTCAATTCTCACGCAATTACGCGCTGATTCGGCATTAGCGGTTCCTGTGATGGGAAACAGCCGCATCACTGGGTTGGTGATTGCCATTCGAAAAGGTCGTCATGATCCATTCTCCATGAAACAGGTATCGTTGGCAGAAGCGGTATCCGGTTCCATTGCCCTGGCTCTGGAGAATGCACAGTTGTACCAGGCTACCCGGGACCGGCTGATCGAAACCCAATCCATACACCAGGTAACACTGGCGTTGTTGCAAAAACTGGAACTGGATGAAGTGTTGCAGATCATTTGCACGGAGGCACTCCGGTTGACCAGCGCGCGTGGCAGTTCGATCGGTCTTGTGGAAGGAGATGAATGGCTGCGAATCATGTATTCCACCGGAGAGACACTGGAAAAACCAGGACGCGTCCCCATCGCGAAATCCATGCTTGGACTCGCGGTAAACCGCGGGGAGCCATTGTTAATCAATAATAAACCCGATGATAAAAGCGAGATGGCTGCCAGCACGCCGGTTTCTCTACTGGCTATTCCTCTTAAAGTGCAAGGCCAGATTATCGGGGTGCTGGATGTGACGAATAAAGACCACGGATTCACACAGGATGATGTGCGATTGATACAGCTTCTTGCCAACCAGGCGGCTGTTGCCGTGGAAAACGCACGACTTGCCCGACGTGTGCAGGAAATGGCTGTTTTGGTGGAACGTCAGCGGCTTTCCCGTGAATTGCACGATTCAGTCAATCAGCTGCTGTATGGAATGGCTCTATATACACAGGCGGCTCAACGAAAACTCGAATCCGGTGAATTGGACGCGGTTGGAAGTCATCTGAAGAATTTACAGGAATCGGCGAGCGAAGCGTTGAAGGAAATGCGGCTTCTGATCTTTGAATTGCGGCCTTCTATCCTTGATCAGGCTGGTCTTAAGGGTGCGCTAACCCAACGATTAAAATCTGTGGAAGAACAGATCGGGCTTGTAACCACGTTCAAATGGAGGGTGCGCGTCCGGCTTGATGCAAAAACAGAAGAAATGTTGTATGGTATAGCACAGGAAGCATTGAACAATGTGGTAAAACATGCCCAGGCCAGGACTGTTACGGTTCAGGTTATCCAGAACGGTGATACTGTGATGATGAAAATTGAAGATGATGGTGTTGGCTTTTTCCTCAACGAAAAAGAAAAAGGCGGGATCGGGTTACGAACCATGAGCGAGCGGGCAGATGCGCTTAATGCACAGTTGATCATCCGGAGTTTTCCCGGTGAGGGAACAAGCCTGACAGTAGAGGTGAAATTATGAGCGAGAATATCCGGGTTTTGGTTGTCGATGATCATCCCGTGGTCAGAAAAGGTCTTATTGCGATGCTGGATACGGAAAATGGTATCGAGGTGGTAGGTGAGGCCAGCAATGGACGTGATGCGGTGGAACAGGCTGTTTCCCTTAAACCCCAGGTGGTATTGATGGATCTTGTAATGCCGGAAATGGATGGTATAGAAGCCACCCGCCAGATAAAACAAAAGGCGCCAATGGTAAACATTCTGGTGCTAACCAGTTTTAGCACCAATGATAAAGTCTTGCCTTCTTTAAATGCCGGGGCTATCGGGTACCTGCTGAAAGACTCAAACCCAACCGATCTGGTTCGGGCCATTCATCAGGTTGCGCAGGGTGAGGGCTCGCTTCATCCGGCCGTTACCCGCCAGGTTCTTCAGCAATTCCGAGGGCCAAAGGAGGAAGAGAAACCGGCGGAAGAGCTCACCGATCGAGAATTGGAGGTGCTGCGGCTTATGGCTCAGGGTTACAGCAATCAGGAGATCGCGAAATTACTGGTGCTAAGTCCGGCAACGGTACATACCCATGTGAGCCGGATATTGACAAAACTGAATGTGGCCAGCCGTACCCAGGCGGCGTTGTACGCTCTTCGCAAAGGATTGGTAGATTTGGAGTGATTGGTAATCCCTGATACAAGTTACGATGCGGTATTCTCTGGAGGAATAAGTGAAACGTACGATTAAGGGAATCTTTTGGATTGGGGTATATTTGCTAATTACACTGGGTCCCTTGTTCATTCTGCTTGTCGGCCCGCGTCCGGCCGGAAGGGAATTCTGGAGGGATCTATCCGTTGGTCTGGGCTTTTGTGGTTTGTCCATGATGGGGTTGCAGTTTGTATTGACGGCCCGATTTAAAGAGGTGAAAGCCCCTTATGGTATTGATATTGTCTATTTCTTCCACAGACAGATCTCGTATGTAATTTTGGCCTTCATCATCAGTCATCCTGTTTTATTGTTTATATTTGAACCCGGAAATTTGGAACTGCTGAACCCCATAACTGCTCCATGGGCTGCCCGACTGGGTGTAGCCGCGATTATTCTGACCATTCTTCTCGTTGCTTTTTCCGTTTGGCGGAAGAAATTCAGGTTGGAGTATGATAAATGGCGGATATGGCATGGTGTTCTGGCGATCGCGGTTATGGCCTTCGCAATGGTGCATGTGGAAATGCGAGGTTATTACCTGAACACGCTGTGGAAGCAAATCTTTTGGGGACTCTTTGGTGTTCTATGGGTAGCTGTTCTGGCCTGGATACGGGTCATAAAACCTTTGCTTCTTATGCGAAAACCGTACAAAGTTGTGATGGTGTCTGCGGAAAGGGGTAACGCCTGGTCGATGGTGTTAAGACCGGAGGGGCATTCGGGCTTTAAATTTCATCCGGGTCAGTTTGCCTGGCTGTCTGTGTGGGATTCTCCTTTTAAAGATCATGAACATCCTTTCTCAATTTCCAGCAGCGCGGAAAATGACAAAACACTTACCTTTACCATAAAGGAACTTGGAGATTTCACCGCCACGATTAAGAATTTAAAACCGGAGCACACGGTCTATGTGGATGGCCCATATGGATCTTTCTCTATTGATAGACATCCATCTGCCGGGAAATATGTTTTTATCGCCGGCGGGGTAGGCATCACTCCAATTATGTCAACGCTGCGTACTCTCGCTGATCGTGGTGATAAACGTCCATTAACCCTGATATACGCGAATAGAGATCTTGATAGCATGACATTCTACGATGAGATTGAAACACTCAAGACGAAATTACAACTGACAGTTGTTCCTGTGCTGGAAAAACCGTCTGATGATTGGACCGGGGAGAGGGGTTATCTGAATGCGGAAATTCTCTCGAAATATATCCCTGCAGAGCGTGTTCAAAACCGGTTTGAAGTGTTCATCTGCGGACCCGGTCCCATGATGGACGCGGTGGAGAATGCTCTTGTTCAAATTGGTGTACCGGCCGGTGATTTTCATTCAGAACGATTTGATTTTGTGTAAGGAATCATCATGCGCCAGAAAATGACAACCTATCTGACAATTGCGATAGCCATACTGGTCATCGGTTTCGCGTTGTTTTTTGCTGCCGTTCAACAGGGTTATTAGAATTCCCCGAAATTCCTGGTAATTCGCCGCGGGAAAAGGAATACGGATTCCCTGATGCCTGATACATATTTCTATGTATATAGGTTGTGAAATATTTCACCATTAGCGATTAGAAAATTCACAAATCCCGTGTGACGACATTTCTACTCCCGTTATCTATACTCAGACTGAACCTAATTTTCGGAGGTAGAAATGAAAAACGGTATTATCCGTAATTGGATGTCATCTCCTGTTACAACCATATCCCCGGAGACCAGTCTCCTGGATGCCCGTCAGATCATGGACGCGAAGAAGATCCGTGCTTTGCCTGTTCTAATTGAGGGGGAATTGGTTGGGATCGTAACGCGACGCGGATTGCTCAGAACAGACATACCTGCTCTTTCTGAACGCGCATGGAGTAGCGACCTGGACCTGAAAGGTGCAGAAGTCTCCGGCATTATGACAAAAAATCCCATAACGGTTCCAGATTCAGGCCCTCTTCCAAAAGCCGCGCGGGTGATGCTCGAAAACAAGATCACAGCCATCCCGGTTGTTGATGCGAACCGCAAGATGGTTGGCATTATCACAACATCCGACATATTCCGGTTCGTCCAGGCAGAACTGCCGGGGCTCAAGGAGAACCTGGTTGTAAAAGATTATATGACATCCCGGGTTGTGACTCTAGATCCGGATGATTCGCTGCTGGAAGCGCACCGATTGATGGGATTGGAACGCATCCGGTCTATACCAGTAGTGTTGGATAATCAACTATTGGGAATTGTCACCCGGACTGACCTGCTGAGCAATGATAACTCCCGATTCCTTTCCCGCAACAATCGGGAAGAATCGATCAGGGTGCTTATTCGCTCTGTTGAACAGATTATGACCCGTAAGGTGATCACCATTAACCCGGATGCTTCTCTCGTTGAGACGGCGAAATCAATGCTGGAAAAAAAGGTGCACTGTCTTCCAGTGATGGATGAAAAGCATAAACTGGCCGGAATTATTACAGAAAGCGATCTTTTCCGTATGGTCATCCAAAAATATTACTAACCCTTAACCAGGTTTTGGAACCGGTAGATGGGCATTTCCTGACCCGGTGACAATGCTGAATAGCCAGGGTAGATAATATTCTTCCTTGTGCCTTACGTGGCAATCTGAAAACTGGAAAATACCGGGTTGGGGCTTGATAATCTTGGTTTCAAGCGTAAAAGCACTTGTTTTGCCCCGATGATCATGATAGGGTGGTTATTGAGGATTTTTTGGTGGGTGTTAAAAGGATAAGCATCTTTTTGATCCTGGTTTTTCTGGCAGGTATAATGTGCGAGCAGAAAACATTAGTGATGGCTAACGGGATATGACAGATCACTTGAGAATTACGATTATCGGTTATGGAAACACCCTGCGTGGTGACGATGCTGTTGGTGTGCTGGCGGTGGAAGCCCTGGAAGAGATCGGATTGCCGGAAAATGTGGATTTGTTGACCTGCCACCAGTTGACTCCAGAGCTTTCTGAAGAACTGGCCTATTCCAGTCGTGTGGCATTCATTGATGCCAGTGTTCCCGGGGATGATCCGCCAGGTATGGTGAGAAAAGTTGACATTGAACCCCGTCCCGTGGATCCCGGAGCTCTTTCCCATGGGTTTGACGCCGCGGGGTTACTCGCGTTGACCGGTGTACTCTATGGTCGTATCCCGAAAGCGGTGTTGTTCACCGTTACCGGTGAAAATTTTGAACTATCCGAAACATTAAGTCCGACCGTTGAAAGGGCGCTTCCCGCACTCCTTATTCAGGTGGAAGACTGGGTTCTGGAAGACGAAGACGGCGATTAGAACTCAATTGGGTTGCTGGTTTCGTATCGTCCGCGGCCCTTGCGTTTGGCACGGTACATGGCTTTATCGGCATCTTTCATGATATCTTCGGGCGATTTTTCGCCCGGCTCGATAAAACAAATACCAAAGCTGACACCTGAAATCATCGGGATTCCTTCTATTTCAAAAGGCTCCGTCATCTTTTCCATAATCCTGGCGGCCACTTTGTAAACAGATTTTGATGTCTGCAAATTGGTTAAAATCATGGCAAATTCGTCTCCACCCAACCGGGCTACAAAATCGTCTGGCCGAACACAAAAAACCAGCCGCTCTGCCACCGCTTTAAGTAGTTGATCACCGGCATTATGACCGAAACGGTCATTGACAGGTTTGAAACGATCGAGATCCAGGAAGAGCAGCGCACTATTCACTACCCACAGCTCATTTGTAATATCTATCTGCTTCTGCAATTGGTCTGTTAAGAAGGAACGGTTGGGAAGTGATGTCAGAGAATCGTGACGACTGTCGTGCCAGAATTTTTCTGTCAGATCCCGTCGCGAGATCAGTTCGCGGTTGGCTTCTGAAATAAGGCGCGCATTCTCTTTGAGAGCTTCATTAAACCGGATCAAGAGGACGACCAACAGTGTCCCTACCCCCACCGCTACAATGCTGAAAGACAGCGTTTCCGGAAAATAATGACTCCATACCAGAAGGAGATAGAGCAATCCAATCCAGACAGCCGGAAGTAGAAAGGCATTTTGAATACCAGCCGTTTTCTCTTCCAATTTCTTTTCCAAATCGTCTTTTACGTGTTTGAATTCCAGCAAAACACCCGCCGTGCCCATGGCAGCATAGCTGACCAACCAGCATATATTCATTAACACATTTAACCAAATTGCGGACTCGCTTCTTTGAACCGCGATAAGAATTTGACCAATAACCGTTACAGCTACGCTGAGGCTGATCAGGGTGCTGACCGTCTGATTTGGGGTTTTGCGGCGGCGGATCAATAGATCAAATGCCGCGAAGACCAGAACATAGGTCAACGCTGTAAATGATTGATCATAGAACGGGCTGCCAAGAAAAAAGTACGGAATGATGAGAAAGACCCAGGTGGCTAATAAGGTGATGGAAATGAAGATTGATGTGTCCAGAAAGTTTCGGGATCTTGGTGCTACCGGACGCGGTGAGCTGGGAAGCAGCCCGATGCCTACGGCAATCAGGGTATAGCTGACCATGAATAAAAAGGCCGGGAAATCATCCAGAATGGAAGGAGCAAAAGCGAATTCCAAAAATGACGCCAGGTTATCCACAAAAAATGCAATGGCAAACAACAACCAGCTAACATGAATGAACCATTTTTCACCGGCAGATTGGATGGCGGCATATAATAGCCCCAGGCTTGCAAGAACTGTCCCCGCCAGTAGAAATGGGTCTTGTGTTTTGGCCCCATTGGGTAAATTCAGCCCGAATCGAAAAGACATTATCAGGTACAAACTGATAAGGATAAAGAAAAGAGCTATATACGCTTTTACCGGAGAGAGGGATAAGCGTTTCACATTTAACCTGTTATTGGCATTATAAATCGCCCACGCATACTATCGCAGATTACTTATTACATCTTCCTGGTTTTTGAGAAAGCATACCCTTATTATCTCTTAAAGTGGCGATTCGGTCTTTACAAACAATGAACAATACTAAATGTGGAAAAGTGTGTAGAGATTCGTATGAGCTGTAAACCCATTCATTCACGTTAATGAGATTTCGCATGTCGAGTAGAATGATCTATTAGGTTGGGACTTTCACGGCCCAGACAAATACGAATAGTAAAGAAAAGTAAGATTGCGCGGCTGGTTCAAGGATTGTGCAAAAATCTTCATTGAGTCTGAAAATAGGACCATTGGGCATAAGACAACGATAAGCGATTGGATTACAACCCGCCAGCCTATTTTCCGTAAAAATGATGAATAGATTGGAATTAGTGTGATTTTTCTGGTTATTTTTTCTTAGGAGAAACGAGGATGCAAAACGGATGGATTGTCACCCTGCTTTTATTACTGCCCAATGCTCTCTATCTCTTACTTTCACCGAAAAATATACCGCCGGAAACCGATGGTCAACGGGAATGGAAAGTAAAGATTTTTGAAACCATAGAAAAATTGGGGCAGGTTGGCAGTTTCGCTTTACCTTTTGTTTACGCTTTCCGTTTTGAAAATACTGTGGATTGGGTTTCGTTTGGAGTTTTTGCCGGACTGATGGTCTTTTATTATGCCGGTTGGTTGCGTTACGCTATTACCGGAAGGCAGTTCCGCCTGCTGTTCGCCCCCATGGCTGGTGTACCCATCCCGATGGCGGTGGCGCCAGTTCTGGCTATTCTGGCGGGACCTATAAATTTTCATTCATGGCCGCTGGCTGTTGCGGCGGTTATTCTGGGATTGGGGCATATCCCTGTCAGTTGGCTGGAGTGGCAGCGCTGCCTTGCTGCTGGTCCTGTAAAAAGGGATGATCCTGTTAGATAAATAATTAATAAAAAAGATAGTTAGTATTCGAAAACGAACACCATATGCGGGTAAAATAGCCGCATGGTAGAACTCTATTTCCGTTTGTTCATTGTGTTTACAAAGGTAGCCCTGTTTTCGTGGGGCGGCGGACCGGCTTCTCTGGCTTTGATGCAACGCGAGGTTGTATCAGAAGGTTGGACCACGCCAGATGATTTTGCCAACGCGATCGCCCTGAGCAATGCCATGCCAGGACCAACCGCTCCCCAGGCTTCCGTCTATGTGGGTTATAAAGTTGCCGGCATTTGGGGAGCCGTATTTGCGGTTGCCGGCACGGTGTTACCCACTACGATCCTGATTTTGATCCTTATCACCTTCTTTTTTAGCATAAAAGACAGTCCAGTGATCTTGGCTATGTTAAAGGCCGTCCGACCACTGGTTGTTGGACTGTTGGCCTATGTGGCATTTGACATGTTCCGTACTGTGTGGGGGGTGCAAAACCTGGGTGTCGGCAAAGCGCTGGCAATGGGCTGGGACAAAGCTCTCATAGCGGCGGTTACATTCCTTCTCTTGGCTTATACCAATATCAGTCCGGTATGGCTGGTTATGGCTGCAGCCGGGTTGGGTTATCTGGTGTACCGGTAATTTGTTTCTAGAAAAAATAAAAAACAAAAAGCGGATAAGTGGCACATAGGCTGCTTACCCACTTTTTTTTGGTAATCTAAATCCAGCCGTTTTTTTGATACTCTATATATCCCGTTCCAATGAGCCTTTGGATCTGCTGCATGAGTTCGGTATCGATCTTCTTCACATGAAAGCAAGATTTTCCCTTCAGAAGGCGTCGCAATTCCGGTTTCAGGCTTTCAACCAAATGCGGATGGGTATAGATCGGCATAAAATAAAAGCCAACATATCCCGATTGGATGATAAGTGACGCAAAGGATAGCGTTGTTTTCTTCCGGCCGTTGATCTCGGCGGGTTTGTTTGTGTACATCTCGTATCTTGATTCGTAGTCTGCGGTGACTATCAATGGCGGTTGGAGATCTGAAAGGATGATTTTTATTGAATTGAATATGTCTATTAATGAATCCATGATTTTCTCTGCTTTTTCATAACCAAATGTTATTCATCCTAATGGAAGCCACTCGTTAGATTCAAGTCGAGTTAAAACACTGGCAGGTTAAAAATTATGGTTTGAGCACCAATATCCGGCTCCATTTGGGTGGAAGGATCAATATGGTTTGCTCGCCCTGAGCGATCCACTCCACGCCGGGATTGAGCAGGTCCATCCATCGTCCGTTGGCCGTCTGACGGTTGGGCAGGACGATCTCTTCCTGCTTATCAGACGCGTTGACCGCGACCAGGACTTTGGTGCCTTCCATTTCACGTTGGAACACGAATTGTTGTGAGGCGACCAACACTTGCTGAAAATTTCCAGCGCGGAGAGCGGAGACTTCCGCGCGGATGGCGGCCAATCGTTTCAGGTGATCCGGCAGATCGGGTTGGGGTGCAGAGTCGATCGCCATGTGCAGGTCGAGGTTGGGGCGAAGCGGATCGTCGCTGCCATTCAGCTTGCGCCCGTTGATGCCCCATTCGCTTCCATAATACACCGATGGAATACCCGGCATGGTGTAAAGAAGTGTATACAGGTTAAACAGGTCCGCGTTATCCTTCAACTGACTGGCTACCCGGTCTACGTCGTGGTTGTCGGCAAAAGAGTATAGAAGCAGATCTTGGTAGATGCCGAATTCCCCGAACTGCCGTTTCAGTGAGTAAGCAATTTCGAACAGGTTGCGGTCGTTGAAACTGGAAAACAGCCCCTTGTAACATTCATAGTTGGTACAGGAATCATAGCGCCCCGGACGAACCCATTTGGCGTAATCCCCATGGATTAATTCACCCATCAGCCAAAGGTCCGGGTTGCGGCGTTTGCAGAATTCAGCCAGGGCTTCATTGAAACTCATGTCAAGTTGATCGGCGGCATCCAGGCGGATGCCATCGATGTGGTAGTCCTGAATCCAGCTTTCCACTGCAAAGAAAAGATGGTCTTTGACCTGTGGATTGTGCAAATTGAGCTTTACCAGATCATAATGACCGTTCCAACCTTCATAGGTGAATGGGTCGCCGTGAGGGCTGTTTCCATCAAAGCTCAGGTTGGCAAACCAGTCGCAGAACGGAGAATCTTTTCCATTGGCTAACACATCCTTGAATGCCCAGAAATCACGTCCCACATGATTAAAAACACCGTCAAGAACCAGGTTCATACCCCGCTGGTGTACCTCCTCGCTGAGAGTGACCATATCGGCATTTGTGCCAAGCCGGCGGTCAATATGATAGTAATCCACTGTGTCATACCCATGCCGGGAGGATTCAAAAACCGGTCCCAGGTACAGACTGTTGAAACCCAGGTTTTGGATATGATCCAGCCAGGTGATGATCTTGTTCAGGCGTGCTACAGGGTTGGGAAAATGATCATTCTGTTGCGGCGCGCCGCAAAACCCGAGCGGGTAGATATGATAAAAAATGGCATTATGGATGGTAGTGTGCATGATATTCCTTTCAAGTACCTACCGGTAGGTATACTGGCAGGATAAAAAAATTACGAATAGATGCCATGGCTGAATTGATGGACAGCCAGATGGGTGAATGGATCGGCGAATGTTGTAATCCCGTTCAGGTATTCGCCAATGTAGGTGTGTATCATCCCCAGGAAAGTGGCAGCGTACATCACGTGCCGTCCGCGCATATTTCCGTGGTCCTGAACGGCCTGAATAAATAGGGATTGCAAAATCTGTTGTTGCTCCAGCCGGTAAGGCGTGATCGCCTGACTCGGTTCCGAATCAACCGGGGCGTATTGCATGGTGAGCTGCAGGCGGAAAAACCGGGGATTTGCTTCGGCGGCTTCGAAATATGTACGGGCGATTTGTTCCAATGAAAAAGGGAGATCACGCCGGTAATAGGCGGCAACCCGTACCTTTTCCATCAATCCGTCAAATTCAGTAGACAATAACGCATCGAGCAGCCCGCGCTTATGGGAGAAATAATGATAGAGCGTTGGCTTGGTAACTCCAGCGGCATCGACGATTTCCTGAATGCCAACTGCATCGTATCCACGCGCGGAGAAAAATGTGAGGGCACAATCCAGCAATGTTTCCCGGTTATCCATGCCCCTAGTATACCGAACGGTATACTAGCTGTCAAGGGAAAACTCGTAAGATTTTTCGCGATTTGGGTAAGTGGAAAGAGCGAGATGGTGAGGTGTTTTCTTATTCTGACTTTGAGAGATCAGCTTTCTTTTTGATCCGGTAGGCAAGGTAGAACAACAAAGCAGGCAGAATGGAGATCAGGAAATACGCGACAGTCCCACCGGTGGCAATGATCAGGAAAAAGTACACGAAAGCAGTAGCGATCATTGCGATGGACCCGACTTTTTCATTCCAGAACGGTATTACATAAGTGATCAATAAAATCAAATGCACAGCCTGCCCGAACCAGATCCATAATGGTGGAGTTTCCTCGGGTGGGAGGAACCAGTGTAGATGTGAGACAAATATAAAACCCCAGACAAAGAACAATATGATGCATGCCAATCGGGCTGAAACATGGATAAGACGGTGCGGTGTTAGTGTGGTTTTTCGCATGGGGCCTGCCTGCAAAAGGTCAATATTGATGAATGATAACAGTAATATACATCTCTATAATAGAAAATTTAAAGTATTATTCGTTATTAGTAAGCTAAATCTTTTCTATAAGTCATTTCATTCTCCGTTTCAAATGGACGCGGGGATTCTGAGACTCCCATTTTGGACAAACGTATATGGATTGGTGTTTCAGCGTTTATTCAATAAAAATCACATTTCAGGAGGTTTTATGACAAAAACTTTACCTGTCCGTCAGCGCGTTCGTCTCGGTCTATTAATATTTTCGATGTTGATGTTTCCCATAACAATGAATTACCTCTCGCCGTATGTCTCGATAGATGGAGCCGTCAGGGGAATCCTGGCAGCCAGCCCGGTTATCTTTGCCCTGCAATTTGTTTCCGCTTTGTTTTTTGGACGGCTGTTCTGCGGATGGATCTGCCCGGCCGGAATGCTTCAGGACGTGGCTGCGGGAATCAATAACAACCCGGTTGATGGAAAAAAGACTGACTGGATCAAATGGGCTATTTGGTTCCCCTGGTTTGGTACATTGACGTTCTTTTTGCTCAAAGCCGGAGCTGCCTTGCGTTTCGACCCACTGCATCTGACGGAGTCGGGAATATCGGTGGATGAGCCGTGGAAATACATCACATATTTCATGGTGGTTTTGTTGTTCATGATCGTGGCTGTTATTACCGGCAGGCGGGGAAGCTGCCATACCATCTGTTGGATGGCGCCATTCATGATCATTGGACGTAAACTGGGAAACTATCTTTCCCTTCCCGGGTTGCGGCTGCGAGTCGAGCCAGAAAAATGTACTGACTGCCGGGTATGTACGGCCAATTGCCCGATGAGCCTGGATGTGAATGGCATGGTTAAGGCCGGTAAAATGGAAAATCCGGAATGCATTCTTTGCGGAAAATGCGTGGATGGATGTTCGAAGAAAGCGATCCGGTTTGTATTTGAGCAACCGAAATGATGTTGATAATTGGGTCTCGGAAGTTTGGAAAAACCTTTTTGCAGGAAGTACATCAAGTTATTGTAGAAAAAGTGGTTTAGTGGAAGTAATCATTTGTGGAAATTTTCCGGTCTTTTCGGAAAAACCAGGAATATCATTTAAATCAGAAACAAATCGGCGAAATAGATTTTGTTAGGAGGAATTGAAAACAGTTAACTTTTCAATTTCAAATGGCCATTTTCGAAATTGCTTATTGACTCAACGCGAACATTGTTGTAAACTACTTAGAAATACGTTCCCCCCCAGAATAACCAACCAAAAATGTCCATAATTTCCGCTTTGTTCATTCTCGTTCTTATTTCGGCTCTCATTATTATTGAGAGCCAAATTCAAGTTCGGGCGATCGAAGCGAGGGATTAGAAGACAAAATCCCAACCTAAGTAGATAAAGAAGCATACAACCGCCCGGACGAAACCGGGCGGTTTTCTTTATCCGCTGGAGATCCCATGCGCTCAGACAATGTAAAAACAGGAATAGAACATGCCCCACACCGTGCCTTACTAAGAGGCGCCGGCGTCAAAGACGCCGATATGTCAAAACCCTTCATCGCCGTTGTCAATTCATATGTTGATGTGGTTCCCGGACACGTGCATCTGCAGGAATTTGGCAAACTGGTCAAAGATGCCGTTCGTGCTGCAGGTGGTGTCCCGTTTGAATTCAACACCATTGCTATTTGCGATGGGATCGCCATGGGCCACGCAGGGATGAAATTCTCCCTGCCGTCGCGCGAGTTGATCGCTGACAGTGTGGAAACGATGATGCAAGCCCATTGTTTTGACGGAATGGTGTGTATCCCGAATTGCGACAAGATTGTTCCGGGGATGCTAATGGCAGCGATGCGTTTGGACGTACCTGCCATTTTTGTTTCCGGAGGCCCAATGGCTGCCGGTCACACTCCTGACAGTGAAGCCATAGACTTGATCTCTGTGTTTGAAGGTCTTGGGGAATATCAAAGCGGAAAGATCGACGCTGATCGGTTAAAAATGCTGGAACAGAATGCCTGCCCTTCATGCGGATCCTGCTCGGGTATGTTCACCGCCAATAGCATGAATTGTCTGATGGAAGCACTCGGTATGGCATTGCCATATAACGGATCGGCACTGGCAAAAACAACAGAACGTGAAGAATTGGCCAGGCGCGCCGGAAAGCTCATCATGGGGCTGGTGGAAAAGCAGATCACACCGCGGCAGATTGCCACCATGGATGCTTTTGACGACGCATTTGCCCTTGATATGGCCATGGGCGGCTCCACGAACACTGTTTTACATGGCCTGGCTGTAGCTCACGAAGCTGGTTTTGATTATCCCCTCACCCGACTCAATGAAATATCCGCGAAAGTTCCCTATCTGTGCAAGGTCAGTCCTGCCGGAAAATGGCACATGGAAGACGTCCATCGCGCCGGTGGCATCCCCGCCATTCTGAAAGAAGTACAGCGGGCTACCGGAATTTTGCACCTTGACCGGATCACGGTAACCGGAACCAACCTGCGGGAAGCGGTGGAAGCAGCTTCTATTAAGGATGATGATGTAATCCGCCGTGTTGAAAATGCCCATTCTGCCAGCGGAGGATTGGCAATCTTATTTGGCAACCTGGCACCCAACGGATCGGTGGTCAAAGTGGGTGGCGTGGCGCCGTCTATGCGCAAATTCAGCGGTACAGCCCGCATCTATGAATCACAGGAAGAAGCTCTGGCCGGTATTATGGCCAATGAAGTAAAGGGCGGCGAGGTTGTAGTTATCCGTTACGAGGGACCTCAGGGAGGGCCGGGTATGCAGGAAATGCTCAGCCCCACGAGCGCCATCATGGGAATGGGATTGGGCGAAAAGGTCGCGTTGATAACGGACGGACGTTTTTCAGGTGGAACCCGTGGCGCATGTATTGGGCATGTTTCCCCTGAAGCAGCTGCCCGTGGCCCCATTGCCGCCCTGCGTGAAGGTGACCGAATTGACATAGACCTGGAAGCCCGCACCTTGAATGTGCAATTATCTGATGATGAAATCCGGCAGCGGTTGGTCGCCCTGCCACCTTTTGAACCGCGCACCCAGAGTAAATGGCTGCGGCGGTATGCCCGTTTTGTAAAGAGCGCTGACCAGGGCGCTGTTCTGGAATTCTAGTTTTTTGGATATAAGGAGAGAGACAGATGAAACTGACAGGTGCGCAAATATTCTGGGAATGTATGCAGCGGGAAGGTGTTGAAGTAATTTTCGGTATGCCAGGCGGCGCCAGTATCCCGATTTATGATGCATTGACCGATTACAGCATTCATCACGTTCTTGTGCGGCATGAACAGGGAGCCGCCCATATGGCGGAAGGGTATGCCCGGGCATGCGGCAAGGTGGGTGTGGCCATGGCTACATCAGGTCCGGGAGCCACAAACCTGGTAACCGGAATTGCCAATGCCATGATGGATTCAATCCCCACTGTGTTCATTACCGCACAGGTGAACAGTAAATTGATCGGGTTTGATGCCTTCCAGGAAACAGATGTAACCGGCATCACACTGCCCATAACCAAGCAAAACTATCTTGTGACTGATGTAAAAGATATCGCTCACACGGTCCATGAAGCATTCTTCATCGCCCGCTCCGGTCGTCCCGGGCCGGTATTGATCGATATTACCAAGGATGCCCAGCAAAACTCGACCGAATACGATCCCGAAAAAGAGCATATTAGTCTGCGCGGGTACCGCCCCAATTCTCAGGTGATGGATACGGATATCAAAAAAGCAGTCGCGTTGATCCACGCGGCGAAACGTCCAGTCATTCTTGCCGGCCATGGTATTCTGCAGAGTGGCGCTATGAAAGAGGTGTTGGAGTATGCCGAACGCACCCAGACACCCGTTGCCATGACATTGATGGGAATTGGCGGTTTTCCGGCTAGCCATCCGCTCAACCTGGGCATGATGGGTATGCATGGTGAAGCCTGGGTCAACCATGCCATTCAAGATGCTGACCTGTTACTGGCCTTCGGTATGCGTTTTGATGACCGGGTGACCGGTGATCTGAAACGCTATGCCACACATGCCCGCAAGATCCACATTGATATTGACCCGGCTGAAATCAACAAGATTGTCAAGGTTGATGTGGGTATTGTTGGTGATCTCAGTCAGACACTGGAAAAGATCTTAATGCACGTCAAACCCTGCAACCATCAGGACTGGCTTAAGTCAATTGACGAGATCAAGGGTGATAGTTCCGTGCGGGACATCAAGAACCTGCCTGACAATGGCCATCTATACGCCGCACACGTTATCAATGATCTCTGGAATATCACCAATGGCGAAGCTGTCATTGTCACCGATGTTGGTCAGAATCAGATGTGGAGCGCGCAATATTACAAGCAGGATAACCCCTTACAGTTTATTACTGCCGGTGGTCTGGCCCCGATGGGATTTGGTCTGCCTGCCGCGATCGGCGCGAAATTCGCCCAACCCGACAAAGAGGTCTGGGTGGTCGCCGGTGATGGTGGATTCCAAATGACACAGGCTGAACTATCCACCGCTGCACAGGAAGGGATCAAAGTCAACGTGGTCATTTTAAATAATGGCTATCTTGGGATGGTGCGCCAGTGGCAGGAGTTCTTCTACGACCGGCGTTATTCCGCCACAACCATGAAAGGACCTGATTTCCTGAAGATTGCGGACGCTCATGGATTGACTGGAATTCGGGTTACCACCCGGGCAGATGTGGAAACGGCCATACAGACCGCGCGGGAAACCGAAGGAACGGTTGTCATCGAATTCCGGGTTGAGAAGGAAGACAGCGTTTACCCGATGGTTCCTGCCGGCGCTGAATTGAAAGAGATGATCCGCCGGCCGGTGCAGGCAGCGGTGGAAGTGGAAACCGCGGTAAAGGTTGAGGCGTAGGAAAGTCCATGAAACATACAATAGTTGCCCTCGTAGATGATATTCCCGGTGTGTTAAACCGGGTGGCGTCCCTTTTCCGTCGACGTTCCTTCAATATTGAATCGCTGGCGGTAGGGCATACAGAAAATCCGGGCGTATCACGTATGACAATCGTGGTGGAAGGTGATGACACCAATATCCTGCGGCTGATCTCGTACCTGTACAAGCTGGTTAATGTTATCCAGGTTGAAGATCTGACAGTCAAACCCTGTGTGACCCGTGACCTGGCTCTTATCAAGGTCAAGGCGGATCCTGAAGATCGCGCGCAGATCACTCAGATCGTGGACGTTTTCCGCGCCCGTATTGTAGATATCTCCAGCAGCTCATTCATTGTCGAGATCACCGGAGATGAAGAGAAGATCGAAGGATTTATTGAAGTCCTTAGGCCAATTGGCATTGTTGAAATGGTTCGTACAGGACGGATCGTTCTGGCAAGGGGTGCTGCCCCGTTGTATGCCACTGAAAATATGGTTGATACCGACGAGCCGGCATTTGTTGCCGGCTAGACGTAACAAAATTTCATCAAGGAGACAGTTGTATGGCAAAGATGGTTTTTAGTGGCGTAGAAGAAGAAGTTATCACCCGGGAAGAGTTCCCACTGGAAAAAGCCCGTCAGGTACTTAAAGATGAGACGGTTGCCGTTATCGGCTACGGGGTTCAAGGCCCTGCCCAGGCACTCAACATGCGTGACAATGGGATCAATGTTATTGTCGGTGTGGGAGACAAGAATAAATTCCCTGACTGGGCCAAGGCGGAAAAAGATGGATGGGTTCCTGGAAAAACCCTTTTCTCTGTTGAGGAAGCCTGTGAAAAAGGCACCATCATTCAGTATCTCATGTCAGACGCGGCGCAGAAGATCCTCTGGCCAATAGTAAAAAAATACCTAACCAAGGGGAAGGCAATTTACTTCTCACACGGTTTTTCCATTGTCTACAGAGACCAGACCGGCGTGATTCCTCCTGCCGATGTCGATGTTATTCTTGTCGCCCCCAAGGGTTCCGGCACGTCAGTACGCGCCAACTTCCTGGATGGAAGCGGCATCAATAGCAGCTTCGCAGTTGAGCAGGATGCCACCGGACGAGCCCTCGAGCGGACACTTGCCCTCGGAATTGCGGTTGGTTCAGGCTATCTCTTCCGGACCACCTTCAAGCACGAAGTGTTCAGCGATCTTACCGGGGAGCGCGGCGTTCTTATGGGCGCGCTGGCCGGGATTATGGAAGCCCAGTATGCCACTCTTCGTTCTCATGGACACAGCCCCAGCGAATCTTTCAACGAGACGGTTGAAGAGCTCACCCAGAGTCTCATCCGGCTTGTTGGCGCCAATGGAATGGATTGGATGTACGCCAACTGCAGCACAACCGCTCAACGTGGAGCACTCGACTGGCGGCATGAATTCCGAAAAGCGACCGAGCCTGTTTTCGAACGTCTCTATAAGAGCGTTGAATCCGGTGAGGAAACCCGCATTGTTATTGAAGCCAACAGCAAACCGGATTATCAGGTCGGGCTGGATAAAGAGCTAAAAGAAATGCGTGAATCAGATCTGTGGACAGCCGGTGCCATGGTGCGGTCATTGCGGCCTGAAAACCAGAAGAAAGGTAACTGATCATGACACCATCGGGCAACCGTGTGATTTTCTTTGATACAACCCTGCGGGACGGCGAACAGAGTCCCGGGGCGACCATGACCAGCGCCGAAAAGCTGGAAGTGGCCCGCGGTCTTGCCCGCATGGGTGTGGATGTGATAGAAGCCGGATTTCCGGCTGCCTCACCGGATGACCTGGAAGCCGTTCGCAAGATCGCGGACGAAGTGGGTAATTCCGCGGAAGGAAACGCCGCCCCCATCATTTGCGGTTTGGCGCGTTGTTCAAAGAATGATATTGACAAGGCATGGGAGGCGGTTAAACCCGCCGCCCGGCCTCGCATCCATACATTCCTGGCCACCTCTGACATTCATATGGAATACAAGCTGAAAATGACCCGCGAACAGGTGGTGGAACGCGTGCGGGAGATGGTCACGTATGCCCGCAGCCTGTGTTCTGATATCGAATTCAGCCCGGAAGATGCCGGAAGAAGCGACCCTGAATTCCTTTACAAGGTGCTTGGTGTGGCAATTGAATGTGGTGCGACCACGTTGAATATTCCGGACACGGTGGGATACACCATGCCGGAGGAATTCGGAAAACTAATTTCCGGAATCATCGAGCATACGCCGGAGATTGACAAATGTGTGGTCTCTGTACATTGTCACAATGATCTGGGATTGGCAACAGCCAATACTATGGCTGGATTGCGTGCAGGCGCACGTCAGGCTGAGGTGACCATCAATGGAATCGGCGAACGGGCTGGTAATACCGCTCTTGAAGAAGTCGTGATGGTGTTGCAAACCCGTGAACCAATCTTCAAACTGACGCACAACATCGATACCACCCAGATCGTCAAGATGAGCAAGTTGATCAGCAATTATACGGGCATCACGGTTCAGCCCAACAAGGCAATCGTGGGCGCGAATGCCTTCGCGCATGAAGCCGGTATTCATCAGGATGGGATGCTCAAGAACCAGATGACCTATGAGATCATGCGGCCGGAATCGGTCGGCGCGACCCTCACCAGGCTTGTGCTGGGAAAACATTCCGGAAAACATGCTCTGCGCACCCGGCTTGAAAGCCTGGGTTATGAGCTGGATGACCAGGAATTACTCAAAATGTTTGACCGCTTCAAAATGCTGGCAGATAAGAAAAAGGTAATCACCGATTCAGATCTGGAAGCGCTTGTTTCTGATGAGCTATACCAACCAACCGAGCTTTACTCGCTGGATGGCCTGCAGGTGGCCTGCGGAACCATGGGAATGCCCACCGCGACCGTTCGTTTGTGCGATCCAGATGGTGGAATGCATGTGCAAGCCAGTGTCGGAACCGGACCTGTGGATGCCGCTTTTAAAGCCATCAGTACGATCATCGGTTTTCCGAATTCTTTGCAGGAATTTGTGGTGCATGCCGTCACCGAAGGGATTGATGCCCTGGGTGAAGTGACCGTCCGGTTGCAGGGAGAAGGGGAGACCCTCAATGTTGGTCTGCAGCCCGATCAGGATCAACCGCGCACGTTTGGCGGTTACGGAGCCGATACGGATATTGTCGTTGCCAGTGCCAAGGCATACCTCTCGGCATTGAACAAAATGCTGGTCGCCAGTGGAAAATTTGGGACACCGGAAAAAACAGCAACAGAAGCAATTGTCTATTAATCCAAAGGAGAAATAGTATGAATACAGGAAGCAAGATTTTAGTTGAACCCAATGTGGCCAAAATGCTGGACCCCTACAGCACACCGCGTACTATCCCGGGCGGATGGGATGTTTCTGCCATGGTTGTGAAAAAGAAAATGAGCGCCATGAAGACTCCATCTGTAGAACCCAGTGTTTCAAAAATGTTGGATCCATACAGCAATCCTCGCACGATCCCCGGTGGGTGGGATGTGTCAGCTTTCTCCACGCCGGCAAAAAATGGGACCTTCGGCGACGGATCATTCAACCCCGGTACTAACGGGCAAGAATGAGCGAACCAAAAACACTATTCAATAAAATCTGGGATTCTCACATTGTGGCACAGCCGCCAGATTCACCGGCGGTACTGTATATCGATCTTCATCTGGTCCATGAAGTCACATCGCCGCAGGCTTTTGAAGGGTTGAGAAAGCGCGGTCTTACAGTGCGCCGCCCGGAACGGACGGCTGCCACAATTGATCACGGAGTTCCCACCCGTTCAGACGGGTCACCGCAGGGCCGTTTGGCCTTCGCGGATGAGATGAGCGTCAAGCAGATCCGCCAGATGGAAGAGAACTGTAGACAATTTGGCATTGAACTCAATGGTCTTGAAAGTGAAAACCAGGGAGTGGTTCATATCATTGGCCCGGAATTGGGATTAACCCAACCCGGCATGACGATTGTATGCGGCGACAGCCATACAGCCACGCACGGCGCATTTGGCGCACTTGCATTTGGAATCGGCACCAGTGAAGTGGAGCATGTACTGGCTACCCAGTGTATCCTTCAGCGTCGTCCCAAAACCATGGAAGTTCGTATCGATGGCAAACCTGGCAAGGGTGTGACAGCCAAAGATGTTATTCTGGCCCTGATCAACAAGATCGGAACCGGCGGTGGTGTGGGATATGCCATTGAATACACCGGTGAAGCCATCCGCGCGATGACAATGGAAGAACGTATGACGGTATGCAATATGTCCATTGAAGCGGGTGCCCGCACGGGAATGATCGCGCCGGATGAAACAACCTTTGAATATCTCGAAGCACGCCGGTTTGTTCCAAGAGGTGTCGAATGGGAAAAGAAGGTTGAGGAATGGAAGAATCTGGCAACCGATCCCGGCGCGGAATATGACGCGCAGGTTGTGCTGGACGCTTCCGAACTGGAACCAATGATTACCTACGGAACGAATCCGGGTATGGGAATGCCCATCAGCCGGAATCTGCCTGCCCGGGATGATTTTCAAGATCCATCTCAACTAGCCGGATTTGATAAGGCTATGGCCTATATGGGATTGCAGCCAGGTTCTAAACTGGAAGGGCACAAGATCGATGTGGTGTTTATTGGTTCCTGCACCAACGGGCGTATTTCCGATCTCCGGCAAGCGGCATCGCTCCTTAAAGGCCGAAAAGTGGCCGAAGGTATGCGTGTTCTGGTTGTGCCGGGATCGCAGGACGTAAAAAAACAGGCGGAAGCCATGGGACTGGATGCGATCTTCAAAGAAGCCGGCGCTGAATGGCGCGAACCGGGATGCAGTATGTGTATCGCCATGAATGGCGATCAGCTTGAACCGGGCCAGTATGCTGTGAGCACCAGTAACCGTAACTTTGAAGGCCGTCAGGGTAAAGGTGGACGCACATTTCTGGCCAGCCCGCTGACCGCAGCTGCCTCCGCCATCACCGGCAGGGTCACCGATCCGCGCACGTTGCTTTAGACAGAATTGAGTTTGATATGGAACCATTTAAAACGATCCAATCACGGGTGGTGGTGCTACCGGTAAATGATATTGATACTGACCAGATCATCCCCGCCCGTTTTCTTAAGGTGACGGACAAAGACGGTCTGGGGAAGAATCTTTTTGCCGATTGGCGTTATATGCCTGATGGCAGCCCCAACCCGGATTTTGTACTGAACCACCCGAAAAGTCAGGGTTCGCAGATCCTTCTGGCCGGAGATAACTTTGGCTGCGGCTCGTCCCGAGAGCATGCCCCATGGGCGCTTACCGGTTTTGGCTTCCGCGCTGTGATCTCCACATCTTTTGGGGATATCTATCGTAACAATTCGCTCAAGAACGGACTGTTGCCAGTGGTGGTTGATGTTGAAACCCATAAGAACCTGGTCGAGCTTTTGAAAAAGGCTCCCGATTCTACCTTCACTATCGACCTGGAAGAACAGGTGGTGGTTTTGCCGGATGATAGAGCTATTCAGTTTCCGATTGATGCATTCTCAAAGCGATGCATTCTGAATGGAACGGATGAGCTTGGTTATTTATTAAGCCTGGATGCGCAGATCACATCCTACGAACAGCTGAATTTCAGCAGATAAGGCGGACCAAATGATCCAGATCTATGACACCACCCTGCGAGACGGAACGCAAAGGAAAGATATATCCCTGTCTGTTAACGACAAAATAAATATTGCCCATCGGTTGGATGATCTGGGGATCGCTTTCATTGAAGGCGGTTGGCCGGGCTCCAATCCGAAGGATGTGGAATTTTTCGAACGGGCGGCAAAGATGACCTGGAACCACGCGAAGATCGCCGCTTTTGGAAGCACCTGCGCGGCCAACAAGCAGCCGGAGGAAGATGGGAATATACGCGCGTTGTTGGAAGCGGAAACCCCGTACTGTACCGTTGTGGGAAAAACTTCGGTTATGCATGTCACAGATGTGCTGCGCACCACACTGGAGAACAACCTTCGCATTATTGAGCAGAGTATTGCCTACCTTGTTGGACAGGGACGTGCTGTCATCTATGACGCGGAACACTTCTTTGACGGCTACAAACTGGATCCGGATTATTCCATCGAAACCTTGAAAGCGGCTATGCGCGGGGGAGCGGAAAACCTGGTGTTATGCGAAACCAATGGCGGTGCCATGCCGTGGGAAGTAACAGAGATTGTCCGGCAGGTCCGGCAGAAGGTCAACGCGCCACTGGGCATTCATGCTCATAACGATGGTGAATGTGCCGTGTCCAATTCATTGGCTGCTGTCCGAGAGGGTTGTATACAGGTACAGGGAACGATCAACGGGTACGGAGAACGTTGTGGCAATGCCAATCTATGCTCCATCATTCCCAACCTTGAATTAAAGATGGGATTGCGATCCTTGCCTGATGGTCAATTGAAGAATTTGTTTGAGCTCTCTCACTATGTGTCAGAGGTTGCCAATCTGGCACCCGATGAACACCTGGCCTATGTGGGACGCGCGGCTTTCGCGCACAAAGGCGGAATCCACGTGGCGGCTATGCGCAGGACTAGCCAGTCGTATCAACATATTGATCCGGAATTGGTTGGAAATCGCATGGAAGTCATTGTGTCTGAGCTTTCCGGCCGCGGTAACCTGGTGAGTAAAGCGGAAGAATATGGAATCACCCTGCAGAATGAAAACCAGGCAGCCGAAGTATTGAAGACAGTCAAAGAACTGGAATCCAAAGGCTTTTCATTTGAAGCGGCGGAAGCCTCTGTGGTCATGCTCTTCAAACGTATGGAAAAAGATTACAAGTCCCCGTTTGAACTCATCGATTTTTCAGCCGAAGTTGAACACCGTCAGGGACGCGGGATGCTGGCTGAAGCAACGGTCAAGGTGATGGTGGATGGCGAAATCGTTCATACTGCAGCGGAAGGTAATGGTCCGGTCAACGCGCTTGATCTGGCGCTTCGAAAAGCTCTGATCAAACATTATCCGGCTATCGAGAGTTTCCATTTGTCCGATTACAAAGTCCGTATCCTTGATGGAAAGAGTGGCACCAGTGCCACAACGCGGGTACTCATTGAGACCCAAAATGATATTAAGACCTGGAATACCGTTGGTGCCGGCACGAACATCATTGATGCAAGCTGGCAGGCGCTGGTCGATTCATTCGATTATGGCCTGACGGTTGTCCATCCGATCACAGAACTCACCCCAGTCATGGAAGGAATCTAGCTCATGCAAGCCAATATAGTCCTGCTGCCCGGCGACGGGATCGGTCCCGAAGTCGTTGCCGCGGCGGTCAAGGTTCTTAAAGCCGTAGAAACCAGATTTGGACATCAATTTTCATTTTCTGAACACTTGATCGGTGGTTGCTCGATCGATGCCTCTGGAAAATCTCTCACCGATGAGACGTTGAAAGCCTGCCAGGCGGCAGATGCCGTGCTTCTGGGGGCGGTCGGTGGACCCAAATGGGATGACCCCACAGCAAAAGAGCGTCCGGAGAAGGGTCTGCTCGCTCTGCGAAAAGGGCTGGCCGTATTTGCCAATCTTCGCCCGGTGAAAGTTTACCCGAACCTGGTGGACGCGTCTCCTCTCCGGCCGGAAAAACTGGTCGGGGTTGATATGATGGTGGTGCGTGAATTGACCGGTGGTTTGTACTTCGGTGAACCAAAGGGGCGGGAACAGGTGGATGGCCGAACGCGAGCCGTCGATACCATGGCATATTTTGACGACGAGATCCGTCGGATCGTAGATATGGCTTTTCAATTGGCGCGGGGAAGGCGTAAGAAAGTTACATCTGTTGACAAAGCCAATGTACTGGAATCCTCACGTCTGTGGCGCCAGGTTACGGCTGAAGTCGCAGCAGGGTATCCGGATATCCAGCTTGAGAATATGCTGGTGGATACTGCCTCCATGCGGCTTGTTTCACACCCGTCAGAGTTTGACGTTGTGGTGACCGAGAATATGTTTGGCGATATCCTTACGGATGAAGCTGCTGTACTTTCCGGTTCCATGGGGTTGTTGCCTTCTGCCTCGCTGGGCAGCGGCGGTCCCGGATTGTATGAACCGATCCACGGATCCGCACCGGATATTGCCGGTAAGGGCATCGCCAACCCGGTTGGCACTGTTTTAAGTTCGGCATTCATGCTGCGGTATTCCTTGAAGTTGGAAAAAGAAGCCGCGGCAATGGAAGCTGCCGTTGATAAGACCATTGCGGGTGGTCGTCTGACGGCTGATCTCGGCGGGACAGCCACAACGTCCGACGTGACGGAGACCATTCTGGCAAATTTGTAGCATAGTATTCTGGAGGAACACGTATGGCTTCCCATCCAAAATTCGTATGGATGAATGGGGAACTGGTGGAAACCGAAAAGGCAACCGTCCCGTTCTTCAATACAACCCTGCATTATGGTGCCGGTGTTTTTGAGGGTATCCGCTGCTATTCAACGGCGAAAGGGCCGGCTGTGTTTCGCCTGAAAGAACACATGGACCGCCTGATCAACTCCGCGAGAATTCTGGGAGTGCGTGAGTTCCCGTTCACCTCGGAAGAGCTCTGTACCGCGACGAAAGAGGTGATCAAGGCCAACGGGTATTCATCCTGTTACATCCGGCCTTTGCTCTATCTCACCAGCCCATTCCCCTCATTGAATCTGGATGATGGTAAAGCCGCGGTGGGAATTGGCGTATGGGAAATGGGCGCCTACCTGGGGCAGGAAAAAATCGAGAATGGCCTTAAGGCCAATGTGTCTTCCTTTACCCGCCACCACCCGAATGTCACCATGACCAAAGCCAAGGTGACCGGGAACTATGCCAATAGTATTCTGGCCAAGACAGAATCGATCCGTTTCGGGTTTGACGAAGCCATCATGCTGGACCCGCAGGGATATGTGGCCGAATGCACAGGCGAGAATATCTTCCTCGTGCGTAAGGGGGCTGTTTATTCGCCCATTACCGCCGATACACTGGAAGGGATCACCCGCGATTCGCTCATCACCCTTATCAAGGGGCTGGGATATACGGTTACAGAGACAATGGTTGGGCGTGACCAGCTGTATATTGCCGATGAGGTTTTTGTATGCGGTACGGCAGCTGAATTGACACCCGTCTCTGAGATTGATGGACGGGTCATTGGTTCCGGCAAAATGGGTCCCATCACCCGGCAGATCCAGGCTGAGTTCCATAAGGTAATCCGCGGTGAACATTTGCTTTCGGAGCAGTGGTTGGATTACGTGGGATAATTAAATTTCGGATAGGTATTCGGGATTGCGATTAATCTACTGAAAAGATCTAAATAATAGTGGTGTATTCCTTCACGATGCCGCAACGATGGCATTCCCCCTTCTTTGAAGTATCGTGAAGGAAGCAGTTAGGCTCCAGAAACCATTACATTTGGAGGATTATTAAATATTGTGAAATCACTATTAGGGTCTATACGGGTCCCATTCCTTATACTAACCCCTGCCTGTGTTGCTGTCGGTGTTGGAACGGCTTATTGGCAGACACAACAGTTGAATTTTCCGCATGTTTTTTGGGTGCTTGTCGGCGCGGTATTAGCGCACATCAGCGTAAATGCGTTCAATGAATATTTTGACTTCAAAAGCGGGTTGGATGCCCGGACTCAAAAAACCCCTTTTAGCGGCGGCAGTGGTACTTTACCCTCTCATCCTGAGTTGGAAAGATCTGCTTTGCTTCTTTCAGTAATTACACTGGTAATAGCCGCTGCGATCGGTGGATATTTTGTCTGGTTGCAAGGCTGGCAGTTGCTGCCTTTAGGTGTTTTTGGCTTGCTGCTGATTGTTACGTATACAATTTGGTGGGTTTACAACCCGGTATTAAGTCTGGTCGCACCCGGATTGGGATTTGGGATTTTAATGGTTATGGGAACTCATTTTGCTTTGACAGGTACATATACCTGGTCATCTTTTATGGCTTCGCTTACCCCTACTTTCCTGGTCAGTAATTTATTATTACTGAATCAATTCCCTGATGTAGAAGCTGATATGACTGTTGGGCGGAAACATTACCCCATAAAAATTGGGCGTAAGGCAAGCAGTAATTTGTATGGTATGTTTTTGGTATTGGCTTACCTTGGTATTGTTATTGGGGTATTGCTGGGGGTGTTGCCAGTACTCAGCTTGATAGCTCTTCTAAGTTCAATTCTGGCCTGGCGTATCTATAAAGGTGTAAGCCAAAATGCGGATAATCCAGCCGGATTGATTCCATTCATGGGTCAGAATGTCATTATTAACATTGTCACCCCGGTCTTGCTCGCTGTTGGCCTGTTTTTGGGATAAACGCATAAACAGTCCTTGATTTGACAATCATAATTATTTCTAAAAGCATATTGAACTTTTTTCTTATCATCAATATTTCTACTGTAATTGCTTTGCAAAATAATGCGATACTGCAAAACGGAAGTTTTCCTCGAGTAACGCCCATGCCTTAATTGCGGGAGTTGAATTGATTGCAAGAATATCAAAAGCATGGAAGCAACCTTCAAATACCTGATAATTCGCTGGTATCCCGACAGCTTTCAATTGTTCAAAATATGTAACAGTTTCATCATAAAATGGATCAATGCTGCCAATAAATGTAAATGCAGGAGGGAGGTTGGTAAAATTCTTCAGACGCGCGGGAGCCGCATAAACCGGTACATTTTCTGTATTGTAGAGCGAGTCGAGATAGAGCTTCCAACCATTTTCATTTGATTTCGTGTTCCATACGGGTGCATCATTATTCTTTGAGGATTCTGTGATCATGCGGTCATCAAGCATGGGATAAAGCGGCATTTGGAAGGCAATAGCGACTTCACCTTTGTCTCTGGCATAAATCGCGAGTGCTGCTGTGAGCCCGCCACCTGCACTTTCCCCTCCGACCATTAGTTGATCTGAACGTATGCCGTAAGCGGAGGCATTCTCTTTCAACCATAAAAGCGTAGTGTAACAATCATTCAGGGCGGCTGGATAAGGTGCTTCAGTGGAAAGACAATAATCAGGCGCCACAACAACACAACCATGTTCAAGAACAAATCTCCTTATGAATATTTCATCTTGCTCAGGTATGCCAAAGGCGTAACCACCCCCATGAATCCACAAAATGCCCGGAACATTCTTTTTTGATTTTAAAGGACTGTATATACATAGGCGGATTTCATTCTGATTTGAGTTACCTGAATTTCGGTGAATAAATCTCTGTTCGTAATGAATGCCTTTACCGGCTTTGCCCTTCGTAAATACACGAAAACAGTTTAACAATTTAAAGGTAGAAACACGAAAAAACGGAAGCAAGGTGCGAATAGCAACACCCACTTTTCGTATTTCAGGGTTTATCATTTTATTTGTGATTTTCATCATCACCTCTGATACATGAGATGTGTCCATTAGAGTCGATTAGTTCTAATATTCGTTTTTCAAACACATGGTTGCGTAACGTTCATTCAATAAAACCAAAAAATATACTACCTCATACTTTATATTTATCCATCTATTTAATGAATAGTAATGATAATTGCGGGTTGAATTCAACACAGGAACTGCAGATCAAAGTGACCTTAAGCTTTTCCGGTCGAATACTTGGAGGAGATCAGGCGTATTGCGTATTAGCAGTAATTAATTCTAGAAAAAACCGAAGCAGAAGTGGCCTTGGGTGGAATTGGCTCAAATATGCCTTTAATAAAAACATCCCATTCCAAGCTTCCTACAACTCGTTTTTTGAGGTGAAGGAAAACATCTTATGCTATAGGAAAAGTCCGAAAGGCGTTAAGTGTTTTCAGTTTTTTGGGGATAATTGAGAGAAAACACTACTTCTGGTATAAAACTACCGCTTTATCCTTCGCGTCACGGTTTTCTGCGATCTTCAATTGCGTGATCTCCATTCCTTCTTTCGGAATACCAAAGGCAAAATCTACTTCACCGACCGAGTCGGCCTTTTCACTGGCATAAAAGCCCTTAAGCGCGCCGCCATTTTTCTCCCAGCCCTCATAAATGGTCATAGTCTCCCCGTCAGAAAACGTGACGATCACAAATGAGCTGGTGTTCACCACTGTCCTGTACATCTCACTGGTATCGGTCATAAAATACAGGTTGGCGGTTGGCTTGCCGCGGTCGTATTCGGTCTCTGTGCCGGTGGTCGAATTCGGGTCCATTGGTTTCGATATCGCGTTGACTTCATACTTAACGAATTTAAAGTTTACCCCCTGATAGATGGCCGTGTTGACAGAAGCAGGCGCAGGGGTGACTTTGGTAAAGTCGGTATAATCCGGCGTCGGTGTTGGGGTGATGGTTGGGGTTTCCGTAGGTACGAGCGTTTCAGTTGGGGTCCAGGTGGGTTCCGGGGTGAAGGTGATCACCGGCAGCGATAAAGCCTGCTGGGTCAAAACCGCCATGGTCTGGGCGATCGCCTGGTTTTGATCGTTGGCACACCCTCCTGCCATTAACGCGACAGACATGATCATCACTATCACAAACGCCGTGCTTCTGGGAGTTCTCATGAATACCCTCCTTTAGAATCCGTCAAAATGGTCCTCAGGATTCCCGTGTTCCGTATCGGATGTTCTGAACTTCCTGTATTCTATCAAACTCGGCGGAGAATTGCCTGAGCTGCTTCTGTGAAGGGTAAAATTGCAGTATGCATAAAAGATTTTTCCATTCCATCCATCCGGTTCAGGTAGCCATTGCCCTGTTTGCCGGTGCCATCCTGGCTATGATATTCAAGGATGACCTTACACCATTATTGGCCGGGGGAACATCCTTTGCTGTGCGAAGTCTGCCGGTAAAAATGGCACTCATCGCATTCTTTACCATTATTTTTGGCTTTGGTTTGTTCGTCCTGATTCGGGTAAATTACATCACCTCTGAAGACCGCCTGATCAAACCATCTGCTTACCTCGCGGGAATTGGCGGGTTGACCGGTGGGCTCATCTTCTACCTGATCTATGGTTCGGGCACACTGGATACCGGCCGCGTGGACTGGTTATTCAATCTGGGTGATAACGCCCAGCATTACCTGGGTTGGGTTTTTTTCCGCAATGACCCGTGGACCTGGCCGATCGGTTTTAGCTGCAGCCTGGGTTATCCGACCGGGACGTGCATGTGCTTCACAGATTCCATTCCACTGCTGGCCATTCCATTCAAGCTGATCAGTTCCCTTCTGCCATCCACCTTCCAGTATTTTGGTATTTGGACGTTGTTTTGTTTTTTTCTGCAGGGTATGTTCTCCGCTCTGATTCTGTACGAAGTAACAGGACGTAAAGTCCCTGCTTTGATCGCGCCACTGTTCTTTTGTATTGCCGATATTCTATTGTTCCGTGTTTTTCGTTATACACCGCTGACCGGACAGTGGATCGTCTTGTTCGCGCTTTACCTGTATTTTCTCAACAAACGTACAACCCGGTGGAATGCTCTATGGCCGCTGGTGCATGGTATGGCGGTTCTCATTCAGGGATATTTCTTTGTAATGACCTTTGTTATTCATATCGGTACATTACTGGAACGGTATTTGATCGACCGGAAATGGATCAATGCCATCCGAGATATTGTTATCAGCCTTGGTTCGACCGTTTTGGTTATGTGGATTGTCGGGTTTTTCACCGCCTCGGTTGAAATGTCAAACACTGGCCTCGGATACTTTAAAGCCAACTTGAACGCATTCTTTAATCCGCTTCCCGGATGGTCACGGTTCTTCCAACCGCTTCCACTGGCGGAGGGCACGTACGCGATGAATGTGAATTACCTCGGCGTGGGGATCATCCTTTTGGTCATTATCGGTTTGGTGGTGATGGGTCTTAAAGATCGAAAAGATCTCAAGCGTATTTGGTATGCGAATTCTGGACTACTGGTGATCATACCTGTACTGTTTGTGTTTGCGCTGAGTAACGTGGTCACATTCAATCAACATGTTTTGTTCTCATACAACTTACCGGAACCCTTGTTGCGGTTGTGGGGTGTGTTTAGAGGAACCGAACGTATGTTGTGGCCGGTTTACTACCTGATCTTAATTTTTGCCATCAACCAGGCAAGACGGGTTTCCCGTCGAGACTATATGGGGACGGTGTTATTGCTGGCGGCGTTTGGTTTGCAGCTGGCAGAGGTCTATCCTCAATTGGAACGATTCCACAGGGAATATGATGAACCACAGGGCCGGAAAACCCCGCTGCGGTCGGATTTCTGGGTTGATGCCGCCAATATGTATGAATCGGTAGTCATACTGCCGCTTAACCTGGACAATTGGGCCCGGTTGACCGAATTCGCAGCGGATAATCGGTTGCGGATCAACTACTCTTACTATGCCCGTTACAGTCCGGAGATTGAACCGGCTGCCGCTAAGAAAATGCGGGATTTGATGAACGGCAAGTTGTTGTCAGAGGAAATGTACGTCCTAAAAAGTCAGGACCTGTTTCAGCAGGTATGCGGTCTATACCAGAACGGACATGATTTTCTCGGATATATTGATGGAGAATGGGTGCTTGCCCCGGGTTTTATGAAAATGGTCTCCGAAAAGGATTATGTAAACATCACCGGCGCGAAAGCCAATTGTGAAGGCCTGTCATTGGAGGATTTCCTGGCAAGGTACAGCGATAATCTGTTGATCCTCTCCGCGATGGATGATGTTTCGGGGCTGGGTATAGCCCCCGGAGGGATGAGTTATATTGGTATTCGCGAAAATGGTGAAACGGTTTATGAGCATCACGCGGAGGAAAAGATCGAACTTGTGATGGACAAAGACGATCAAATTCAAGGGTCGCCTCTTCCCATAACTCTGGCGATTACCAGTGCTGGAAGGCTGTCCGGGGAGGAAGATGCGATGATAGCAATCAATGGCCGTGATTATTCCTACCATCGTCCCGGGTTGAATATTGTTGTTCTTGATCTGGAAAGTGGTGATGTGATCGATACAGCCCTATTCACAGCCACGCCGTAATATCTGGTTCAACTGCGTTCGATGTAATTGACCGGAGCAGTAGTTCCGTTGCCAAAATCCAACCAGTGAGTTGGCGTAAGACCCAGCTCTATCATACCGCTGAACCGTACTACCCAGCGGCGGGAACGGTTGCCTTTTCTCAGGCTGTGAAAATCCCCCAGGAAAACCCGATTGGTTTTCTTGTCATCATCCCGCAAGTAGACGATAACCCGGTTTACCTTATTAACGAGTTCCGGGTTCAATATCCAACTGCCAGTCTCGCCATCCCCATTTTCATCGAGAAAAAAATCTTGTCCGTGCGTTAAGAAGACGATGGCAGACTGGTTGTGTTCCAATAAATCCCGGGCATTCGTGATATTCATTGACAATAAGTCCTTTCACAAGATGTCAATGATACCCCTTAATGAGATTCCGCAACCTAATATGTATTACTTACTTCTCGTCGATCAATGCCATGACATTTTCAGCAAAGATTGCGAACGTCGATTCCCAGACATCCAGGGCTGATTCACCCTTTGCCGTCAAGCCCGGAAAGCAATTTTCCGGGAGACTGGCTATATTTTTTGTGTCACTGATCTTGACGCGGGTAATGTAACCATCGTTCATCATTCCCAGGATCAGTTTCATGTAGGCCGAGGGTACCATACGAAGATCGAACAATGATGGCAATTTGTGGTGGTCTCGTATATCTACCAGAACCCGGGTGAATTGAGGTGATTCGAGTTCGTCTTCAGTCCCCAGGCACAAAGCACGGGCAGCTCCCGGTAAACCGGCTATCTTCTCTGCCAGCTTGGGGTCTGATTTCTGCAAATGGCGTAGATGAATTTTTACCGATTCGTCATCTACCTGGTGGCTGTAACACAGACATAACATCACCTGGGCTTTGACATACGTGTGAGCGAGGTCAACCGCGATCAGAAAATTTGGAAGCGCGGCTTCCCATAAATGTTGTCTGGCCTGTTCCATTCCAACCGTGAAGGCGGTATGGAGTTGGGTAGTCTGTTTCTTATCGGCGAATAAACTCTGTAGAAGACTCATAGTTTCCTCTCCAGTTTTCGTCTTCCAATTGGCCGTCAAATCCCCTCTTACTTATACTATACAGGAATAAAACAACATATTTCAAGTGTGAAAAGTGTCACGAAAAATTGCTGACAATTATTGGGTTTTCGAGGTTTCAAACTGATGCAACTAATGGTGCGGCATATCCGGCAACCATGACAAAATGGCACAGGCATCCCAATATGACAAAGATATGCCAGACTTCATGAAACCCGAATACACCGGGGATGAAATCCATTTTACGGGTAATATAGATTATTGCCCCCAGTGTGAAGAAGAATCCGCCCGCTACCAGCCAGGCGATGGCAGCCGGCGGCATGGTGGTAATGATCTGTTGAACGGCAAAAACGGCCAACCATCCCATAATAAGATAGATTCCGGCATTTACCCAACGCGGCGCGTTGATCACAAATAACTTTACAATAATACCGATCAGTGCGAATGCCCAAACGATTGACAGGAGACCCCAGCTGTAGAATCCGGTAAAGAAAGTGAGACAAACCGGTGTGTACGTTCCTGCAATCAAAAGATAGATGGCAGAATGATCAAGCTTGCGCAAGCGGAGCTGTTTTTGTGGGCTGGTTCGTATAAGGTGATATGCGGCGCTGGCTGAAAACATCAGAATAAGACTGAAACCATATACGAGAAACGCCAGTTCTTTTTGTAAGTCGCCCTTACCGATAATGAGGAGGATGATCAGCCCGGCGACAGCAGCCACTGCGGCGCCCAGGTGGGTTAACCCGCTTACGGGTTCACGGAAGAATTTATTCATTGGAATGGTACCTGTCAAATTTAAGTGATGAGATCAACTTTACCCTCAGGTATGCGTCAAGGCATGTGCCAAAAGTACGATAGATCTTATGCTGCAGGTACCAGATTTTGAGATCGAAATACCTATAGTGTTACCACTAAATGACGCTCTTTTTACCTCTTCCCAGATAATGATTCGCGATTATGTGAGGCAAATGAGGATATTCTTCCCCTCAAATGTTTGACATCTGTCCTGTATTGCGTAACTATTTTTTTAATTCTGTGTTATACTATTCGTGCATCACATGAGGTCTTGCGTACAGATGTCGCCAAACCTTTTTGCGGGGTTGGCGACATGTTATTTTTTCGGAGTTTCCCCCCAGAATAAGGAAAATTGATGGAAGTAAAGTTGTATGTTGGTAATCTTTCATTCTCAACCACTGAGGATGAACTGCGTACCCTGTTTGCCCAGGCTGGCACTGTTCAGTCTGCCGATATTATTAAAGATCGGGATTCCGGCACATCAAAGGGTTTCGCATTTGTAACCATGAGCACCCAGGCAGAAGCAGAAGAAGCCATAAAGAAATTTAATGGTTTTTCCTTAGGCAACCGGGATCTCAAAGTCAATCCTGCGCGTCCAAAAGAAGAAGGCGGACGTGATGGGTTTGGTGGCAACCGCGGAAGCGGTGGTGGATTTGGTCGTAACCAGGGCCGGCCAGGCGGAAAAACCCGCGGCGGCTTTGGACGGTATTAGTATTTTTTTCAAGAAGAAAGTTGGAGAAAAGTAAAATGGCAGATCGTGTAGTTGGTACAGTCAAATGGTTCAACAATGACAAAGGTTATGGTTTCCTTTCACAGGAAAATGGTGCCGATGTCTTCGTTCACCATTCGGTGATTCAGTGCGAAGGTTTCCGCACCCTCACCGAAGGACAGAAGGTGGAGTTCTCCATCGAAAAAGGCCCCAAAGGCCTGCAGGCTGCAAACGTTGTAAAAATCTAAATATCAACAGCCTATACGAACCCCCGCGATGACCGCGGGGGTTTTTTTTATCATAAAAAAAACAGGTCGGGGCGAATTCCCAACCTGTCAGTCAAATAGTATTGAAAAGATTTTTTGAATTATTTCGCTTCGCGGGTGTTGAAATCCACCTCGAATAGCGCATCGATGATGTTGCAAACACCCTGCAGGAGCACGAAGAAAGTGGCGCCGGTAAAAAGCGGGGTTAACAGGTTGGTAAACATCCACAGGCGAACAGATGAGGATTGAAACAGTTCCATCATGGGAGCGCCCTGCGCGCCTTCGACCAGATAAAAAATATTGCCAACGATGATGGCGACAAAACCGACCAGAACAATCCACGACAGAATGCGGGCTGTTGATGCGACAAGATTCAGACTCTTGGGATTGAAAAAGACAGGTTCACTCTCATCAACATCCACTTCCATTTCTGTTTCTGTTTCCATATCATCAACCGCTTCAGCGGTTTCCGCTTTCACTTCTTCGATCTCTTCAGACATAATATTCTCCATTTGGTTTGATGAACAAGTCTATCATAGAAGTCTGGCCAGTGGTCAGTTCTGAATAAGCTCTCGATATGAGGGGTTTAATCGATTTTTTGATTTTTCTCCACCAAACCCCGCAGACCCAGCAGATAGGATTGAACGCCCAGTCCGCTGATCGTTCCGGAACACACGGCGGAAATCATCGATTTATGACGAAACTCTTCGCGGGCGTGTACATTGGAGAGATGCACTTCAACCACAGGTAAATTGATGGCGCTGATGGCGTCACGCAGTGCGACAGAGGTGTGTGTGTATCCGCCGGGGTTGAATACCACACCGGCATCCCGCGTTCTGGCTTCGTGTAGCGCGTCAATCAGTGCGCCTTCATGGTTGGACTGGTAACAGCGAACTTCAAACCCAAGTTCTTTGCCGAGCTCGATCATTTTCGCGTTAATGTCGTCCATGGTCAGCGTGCCGTAAACACCCGGCTCACGTAAACCAAGCAGATTTAAATTAGGACCGTGTAAAACAAGAATCGAAGACATGGTTTCTCCTTAGTTCATCAAGAGTCAGGCTGATACCGTATTTCGCCAGGCCGATCCTGACCGGCAGGGCAAACTTCACCCCGCTGCCGGCGCGTTTTTTATCCCGAAAGATGGCTTTCTCGACGGTTTCTCTATCCATCCCATCCGGAAATTCCACTGGAAGGTCCACTCCGGAGAGAACCCGGCGGATCTTATCCGAAAGACCTGATTCAGCCAGCCCCATTTCTTCCGCCATACGGGTTTCAACGACCAGTCCGATGGAAACGGCTTCCCCGTGGCTTAGCCGGTAGTTGGAAGCCAATTCCACAGCATGGCCGATGGTGTGACCGGCATTCAATATCGCGCGGATATTCTTTTCCAGCGGATCCTGCTCGATAACTTTGACTTTGGCAGCGATGGCCCGACAAATGATAGGTGTCATTGTGCGGTTGTGAATATTTTCTTCCGGTAATTCAGACAGTTTCTGGCACGCTTCGAATAAGAGCGGGTCACTGATGATGCCGTGTTTGATGACTTCTGCCATGCCGCCGCGAAATTCGCGCACCGGTAGTGTAGCGAGTACCCCGGGATCGGTCAAAACCAGAGATGGCGCGTGAAAAGCTCCGATCAGATTCTTCCCGGATGGCAGATCGGCACCGGTCTTTCCACCAATGGACGCGTCTGCCATGGAGAGCAGGGATGTGGGCAGACAAACCCAGCGGATGCCGCGCAGGTATGTGGCTGCGGCGAAACCTGCCAGGTCACTCACCACGCCGCCACCCAGGGCAACCACCGTGCTGCCGCGATCCATCTCGTTGGACAGGAAGAAATCCCAGATCAGATTGACCGTCTGAAAGGTCTTGTTATCCTCGCCGGCCCGAATTTGGAATGCTTTCACTGTAAAACCACTCTTTTCAAGGGACTCGATCACCTGTGAGGCATATATCGGACCGACATTGTCATCGGTGATCAATGCCACCGTGCCGGACATTCCGCGTGCTTTCATCTCCGGACCGGCTTCTAGTAATAATCCCGGTTGAATACTTACATCGTAAGCACACGCCGAACCGGCTCCTCCCGTTCCTGTTCCTTTAACACGGAAGGTTCCCAGTAGTATCTGTGTCTGCCAGGCGGCTTCCTCCGGGCTTATGAAACCCGTTTCCACATGGCGCGAGAACGAAGCGTAATGGTCAGAGCGGGTTGACATGAGTTTCGCAAGTTTTTCTTCCAACTGTCCGGCCAGCAACGGACGCTGGTTTGGGTCTGCTTTAAGTCGTTTACACATTACATCAAGCGGGGAATCCAACACTACCACCCGGCCATTGGTTTCCACTGACATCTGGTTCTCAGAGGACAATAATGCTCCACCGCCAAGCGCGATGATGGCGGACCCGCGCCCGATCAGTTGTTTAAGAACGGTTGTTTCCTGCTGGCGGAAAGCTGGTTCACCGGCATCAGAAAAGATGCGCCAGATTGGAGTCCCCGCGGCTTTTTCAATTTCATCATCAAGGTCAAAAAATGGACGGTCGAGGTTGGCCGCCAGGATCCGACCTACTGTGCTCTTGCCGCTGCCCGGCGGACCGTAAAGAAAAATGATCTGTGTGTTCATTACGGCCACCAGATGTGCGGGGTATTGTCCATGGGCAATTCATCCGTCCGGGTTGCTTTCAGGGATTCAAAACGCGGCCGGATCTCGGCGATTGAATCACCGCCCAGTTTTTCCAACAGGGAGTCTGCCAGCACAAAAGTGAGCATCGATTCGATCACAACCACGGCGCGGGGAACCGGACAAAAGTCAGAGCGTTCGTATTTCGTGTCCACCGCTTGCCCCGTAGCCAGGTCAACCGAGCGTTGTGGAGTCAGTGTGGTGGCAATCGGTTTCATGGCAGCACGGACTACCAGCGGTTGTCCGTTGGAAATACCGCCTTCCAGACCTCCGGCCCGGTTGGCCGGCCGAATCAGGGATGATCCGTCCGTGTGGAGGGCATCATGAACCTTGGTACCCGGCAGGCGGGTATTCTCGAACGCGGGACCGATTTCCACCCCTTTTATGGCCTGAACGCTCAAAATGGCAGCCCCGATACGTGATTCGAGGCGTCGGTCCCACTGGGAATATGAACCCAATCCCGCGGGAAGTCCAATGGCAACAGCCTCGATCACACCGCCCAGTGTATCTCTGGCAAGCGTAGCTTCACGGATTCGGGCTCGCATGGCAACAGCGGCTTCTTCATCCGGGCAGCTTACATCCGATTCGAGAGCCAGGCGGATGCGGTCATGTATGTCCAGATCTAATAGATTGGTATCGATCCCATCAATGGAAATGACATATCCGCCAACGAGAATGCGAAATTCCGCCAGGAGCTGACGGCATACCGCGCCCACGGCCACACGGGCTGCCGTCTCACGGGCAGACGCGCGTTCCAATGCCGGGCGTAGATCGGTAAACCTGTATTTCACCGCCCCTGTCAGGTCGGCATGTCCTGGCCGCGGAATGGTAAAAGGATCGATCTCCCTGCCTTGCCAGTGGGAATGGTCGCGGTTTTCGATTGTCAAGGTCAGCGGCGCGCCGGTGGTCTGTCCGCCCATTACTCCACCTGATATGACCGCCCGGTCTTGTTCCATTTTCATGCGTGGACCCGCGCCGGAACCGGTCTGGCGCCGGGAAAGGTCGGAATTTATAGCGTCAATGTCGAGTTTGAGTCCGGCAGGCAGACCGTCAAGTATGGCAGTGAGCGCCGGACCGTGACTTTCACCGGCGGTTAGAAAACGCAATGTCATGTAATCTTCCTTTCAAGGACTGCGCCTGAAAAAACTTCCACAGGAATGGCTTTACCCGTCCATATCTCGAAAGCCCGGGCAGCCTGTGATGCCAGCATTCCCAATCCGTTGACGGCGGAGAGGCCGGCGGAGCGGGAGGCTTTTATCAATGTGGTTTCGGCCGGATTGTAAATAAGGTCGTACACAAAGGCATCCGCGGGAAAATCCAATCCATCCGGCCAGGGAGAACTGGATATGTCCGGACTCATTCCTGCCGGGGTTGTATTGACAATCAGATCTACAGATTTCATATCTCGGAGATCCCGGGTATCCCAAACTTCAATTGTTTGTTGTGGAGCGGAAAGACCGCTTGCGAGGGATGAGGCCTGTTCCACCCGCCTGGCGTGGATGTAAACCTGCCAGCCCGACCGGGTGAGAGCGTATACCACTGCCCGCGCGGCGCCACCCGCGCCCAGAACCAGCGCCCGCTGGAGATGTTGTCCCGTACGGTTTTCCGGCAGATGCAGCGTTAGATCAGAGAGAAAACCGGTCCAATCGGTGTTGTCACCGGTCAATCGATCTTCATTCAGCGAGATGGTGTTCACAGCGCCAATTGCGCGGGCTGCGGGTGTCAGGAAATCCAGCAGGGGGATCACAGTCTGCTTGTGGGGGATGGTCACATTCAACCCGTGAATCTCTTTGCGCCTCATTTGTGCGAGGAGGTCACCCAATCCGGTTACACTTTGCGGCTGCGGGGAGACGGGAAATAGTGAATAAGTGCCATCCATACCCGCGTGACGCAGGGCGGCCGTATGCATGAGGGGAGACAGACTGTGCCCCAAAGGCCAGCCGGTCAAACCCAGACGCCATATCTGCTTCATGCCTTAACAGGTTCCTTCGCTGTCAAACTGGCACCGAGACCTGTAAGAACTTCCGCGAATCCTGGAAAGGATTCGTCCATAATTTCAGGTTGTTGAATGTTAACCGGAGAGGTAGAAGCCAAACCGGCAACAGCCATCGACATGGCCAGTCGGTGGTCGCCATGGGGATCGATCGTACCGCCGGTAAGCTCCCCGCGACCGTGGATGATAAAACCATCCGCTGTCTCCTCCAGATCGGCTCCCAGATTCTTCATTTCAGCGCATAACACGCGGATACGGTCTGATTCCTTCAGACGAAGTTCGGAGGCGTTTTTTACGATCGACGTACCTTCCGCGTATGCGGCAGCCACGGCAAAGATGGGAAATTCATCGATCATGCGCACAACCTGCTCGCCGCTGATGTTGATCCCTTTCAGCGGGCTGTGGCGTACGGTCAGGTCACCCACCGGTTCACCATTGCTTGATGGCCGGGCGATGATCTGAATGGACGCGCCCATGGAAAGCAGTACGTCAAGCAGACCGGTACGGGTGGCATTTAATCCGATATTTTTCAATGTGACCTCTGAACCCGGGGTGATTAATGCGGCCACGATAAAGAAAGCAGCCGAGGAAAAATCACCGGGAATGACCATGTTCAACGGTTTCAGTGAGTAATTGGTGGATGGGGGGATGAGATGGGTTTGATAGCGAACAGATCCATCGATCACTTTCTTATCCGTGTGAATGGAAACACCCATGCCGGCCAGCATTCGTTCGGTGTGGTCGCGTGAAAAACCTGGTTCGTCCACCGTTACCGGTTCGCGCGCTGAAAGTCCGGCCAACAGCAGACAGGATTTTACCTGGGCGCTTGATACCGAAATGGAGAAGACGCCTCCTTTTAATGGAAGCTGTGAAACCCCGAGACTCAACGGGGCAAAACCATTCTTACCCTTAATGTTGACGTCCATCTGTTGTAACGGTTGAATGATGCGGTCCATGGGGCGGCGGCGCAGCCCCTCTGACCCGTCCAGAACAGCGGGAGTGCCGCTGGCGGCCAGCGCACCGGCCAGGAAACGGATGGTGGTGGCTGAATTGCCGCAATTCAACGGCGCGAAAGGAACGGCAAAACCACCGATCCCCTTCCCGTCAACGGTCAGAGTAGTCCCTTCCAGTTTCCAGGGTATGCTCATGCGGGTCAGCGCATCCAGCATACGGGATGTTACACCGGAAATGAGGAAGTTCTCCACACGACTGTGGCCGGCAGCCAGGGCGGAAAACAAGGCGGCCCGGTGTGATAGTGATTTGTCACCGGGGAGAGCAACAGTTCCTTTTAATGATTGCGAGGGGAAAATGGTCAATGTCATAGCGTTTTACCTTCTTTTACAAGATCAATTTGATTACGACGGTCGGCTCCAGCGGCCAGCAATGAGCTTAGACCGGTCCAGTCACGATTTCTGAGCATGGTTTCGACATCTGCCAGATGTTCGCGATACTCTCCCAGCGAAGCCAGGATGGCTTCGCGGTTGGTTTGGAGGACATCCAACATCATCTCAGGTGGAGTAAGTGCCAGACGGGTGGTACTGGCAAATCCGGTTGCTGCAAGCGGCGCAGCTGCGATAGGAGTGGAGAATGCCAACGAATTGGCGGCGATGTAAGGGACATGGCTTATGGCGGCCACCTGCTCGTCATGGGTCCCGGCATCCATCCGAATGGGATGGGCGCCAAGCAGGTTCACAAACGTTTCAACGGTCTTTATGGCATCCGGGGAAGTTCGTTCCAATGGGACAAGCACGAAAACGGTACCGAGGAATAGGGCGGCGTCCGCGTTTTTCAGCCCTGATGTTTCCTTGCCGCACATCGGGTGCCCACCAATAGGATCAAACCTTTCGGGTAGCCCGCTCATGGCTTCACAAATATTCTGTTTGGTTGATCCGAAGTCAAGAATGATGGCGTTTTGAGGACAGAGCTGTGGTAGTTCGACCAGAATTGAAAGGATGGTGTTGACCGGTGCCGCGAGAATGACCAGGTCAGCATCGGCAACCAGGTCACCAGGGTTTACGGCCGCCCGGTCAACCATGCCACGGCGAGTGGCAGATTTGACCGCGGCCGGATCGGGATCAATGCCTGTAAGCATCCGGCAGTGTCCCTTTAAAGCCATGGCGGCTGATCCACCCATCAATCCAAGACCGAAAATGACCACGTGTCTGTCCTTAAAAAAGCCAGGCTCTTCGTCTGGCATGTTATTTACGTCCCACTTCGCGGGCAATGCCTCTGGCCTGTTTGACAAGCAGGGCGAACTTCTCGGGTGTCAGCGATTGAATCCCGTCTGAAAGTGCTTTACGGGGATCCGGGTGTACTTCGATCACCAAACCGTCCGCTCCGGCGGCAATCCCGGCACGGGCAACCGGCGCAACCAGTTCGGCATGGCCGGTGCTGTGGCTGGGGTCAAGCATGACAGGCAGGTGGGTCAAATTCTTGAGTACGGGGATGGCATTGATGTCGGTAGTATTGCGGGTAGAGGTTTCAAACGTTCGGACACCCCGTTCGCACAGGATCACCCGGCGGTTACCATGAGAAAGGATGTATTCGGCTGCCATCAGTAATTCTTCGATCAAGGCCGATGGACCGCGTTTGAGAAGCACCGGTTTATCCGATTCCCCGACAGCGTGCAACAGGTTGAAATTTTGCATATTGCGCGCACCGATCTGCATCACGTCTGCGTATTTGGCTACCAGCGGCACCTGTTCGGGAGCCATCACCTCGGTGAACACCGGCAGGCCGGTAACTTCGCGGGCTTCTGCCAGTATCTCCAAACCAGCTTCTCCCAATCCCTGGAAACTGTATGGGGATGAGCGGGGTTTGTACGCGCCACCGCGCAAGGCTTGTGCTCCCGCTTCTTTTACCGCATGGGCGGCTTCCAGTAATTGTGACCGGCTTTCCACGGCGCAGGGGCCGGCGACGATCACAATTTCATCACCACCAACGACAAAACCATCCAGAGGGAAGACCGTGTTTTCCGGGATGAACTCCCGTGAGGCCACCTTATACGGTCTGGATATGGGAACTGTGTGATCCACCCCGGGCATGAACATGATCTGTTCCTGGATGACGGAGGGGCTGGGACCGACAACAGCGATCACTGTTCGTTCATCACCCTGGTTGACTATCACCTTGTATTTGTTGGCTTCAACTCTGGCGATCACCGCGTCAATCTGTTCTTTTGTAGCGTCCACATTCATTATGACCATCATTGCTTATCTCCTTGGCAAAACCGCTTACAGCGCTGAGTGGCTGTCTGGCCGGTTGGAATTAAAAATAAACGCCAGGTCGGGGCGTAATGCCGCGGCCTGGCGTAGATAAACATGGTTGACATCTTTTTGATCCAGAGTGGTATTCCATGTGAGCAGGACACGAATACACAATGGAAGGCTGTTTTCTACGGGTATTTCCTGGGCGCACATCAAAGGGACGTTTGTCCATCCCATCTGACGGGCCGCTTTCGCCGGGTGAACGGCAGTCAGATCATGTGTCATTGTGAACAGGGCGGACGTCAGATCGTCGGGCGCAAGGGTGGGATTGGCCTGCTGAATGGTTTCCAGCAATTCCCGGGTAGCCTGAAGAATGTCATCTTCTTCGTTTTTTTCGACTGTGATCGCGCCTCTAATTCCTCTTGCAAACATCTCTGCTCCTTATACAAAAAAAACACGATGCCGTCCGTTGGCATCGTGTCAGGGGTTTTTCTTTCGATTATTCCCGCTTAACCTAAACCAATGGCGGCCGTGAGGCTCTGGCGCCATAAAAATAAAAATAAAAGTAATAGCGGGAGAAGTTCTTGGAATTCATTTCAAACCTTCAGATTATTGTAGCTCAAAAAAATAATGAGTCAAGGGGTTTCTGAGGAATTGGCAGCCGGTTTTCTTGATGGATAGGAACCCAGAACGCGAAGCATAAGCGCGAATTGTTTTAAATTGCCCAGTGCTTCTGCAACCGGTACGTCTTCAGCGCTGCCTGTCAGATCTATATAGAAAAGGTAATCCCACGGTGTGCCAACCAGTGGACGCGATTCGATCTTGCTCAAATCAATATCGCGAATGGCAAATTCACGCATTGCCCGATAGAGCGATCCGGGTTCATTTTTTACCGTGAAAACGATTGACGTTTTGGCGTCTCCCACCGGGTGGACGGGTTCGTTCGCGACAACAAGGAAACGGGTGAAATTGGCCTGGTTGTCCTCAATATGCTCGGCCAATACTTGCATTCCAAAAATACGAGCTGCCTGTATGGACGCGATAGCTGCCAGTGACGGGTCGTTCTGACTGCGGATGATCTTCACGCTGCCGGCGGTATCATACACGGGTTCAATTTTTATACCCGGCATTTTCTTCAAATACCCGGCACATTGTGCCAGCGCCTGCGGGTGGCTCATTACAGTTTTGATTTGATCCAATGTGGTTCCGGGTTGAGCGATCAGACAATGGCTGACGCGCAGATAATGCTCTCCCACAACCCAGAGAGGATTTGAAAGTAATAGATCGTAGTTCTGATGGATGCTGCCCGCCAGCGAATTCTCTATGGGAAGCACGCCATACTGGCAATCACCGGAGCATACTGCTTCAAAGACTTTTTCAAATGATGCGCATGGCACGGCCGATACATCAGTCTGATCGAAGTACTCAAAAACGGCGGCTTCTGAATAAGCTCCTGGTTCACCCTGAAAGGCTGCGCGCATATTTTTCTCTTTCTGTCAGATGGTGGATGGGGACTGGCGTTCATTTCCCCGTTTGAAATTTCCTGTCGCCTTGGCAATCAACAGTCGGGCCGATTCGAGGTCAGCTTGTTCCATTTTATCAAGAAATTGGGCGGCAGCCGTACCGGAAAGGGTTTTTATTAACCTTCCTTTCCAGTACAGTAATACCTTGCCTTCTCCTGTTTTTCTATGATCAAAATCAGCCAGGTTTTCTTCGCGGTTGCTCATGACTCTATTTTAGCCGCTGATAAGGAAAATAAAGAAAAAGACTTTCACTGTTTTGTGAAAGTCTTTGACCGGACTATGTACTGGAGGTTTTACCGGGGCTAAGGTATTTGCCCATCTTTGGCAGTACCCAGCGATCAAGCCCCAGCCAACCCGCGGTTTTCCAGGCCAGAACCAGCCAGGTGGCAATGACGAACAAAAAGGGATTGGTACTGACCGTACCTGCCATTAAAAAGTTGACATTCATGAATCCGCCAAAAAAGGCTGCTACTCCGGTAAATAAACCCAGAATGAGCGCGGCACCTACCAATATTTCTCCAACTACCACAAAATGGCTCCAAACGGGCGCGTTTGGCAGCACCATGGTTTCAAGGAAACCACCATACCACCCCTGTACATCGGGGCGGGGGCCTTCCATTTTGGCCAGTGCACCTTTTAGAAAACCGGTAAGGGCAGTCCCGGCTCCTTCGCCGAACCAGGCGGGATTGGATAGCTTTCCCAGTCCTGATGTTAACCAGGTATAACCCAGGTACAGGCGAAGTCCCAGCCACAGCCAGGACATCCGGGTATCATTAAAGAGGAATTGCGCAAGGGGGGGATCGATCAATTGGGCCTGAAATTTTTGGTTGACTTGAGTTATTGTAGCCATAGGAGTACTCCGTTTTTGCAATGTGACGCTTAATTAATCATACATATATCATAAATATACTCATAATATATATAAAACTACAATCCCGGGTATAAGCTTCTGGTTCTTAATTCATCGGATTACGGGCATCTGTTTTCTGTAAATAGTGTTAAAGTAAGTAATTGGACATAATCTTGATGGCTTTTATCCATCAAACCACATTCACCCCAGTTGAAAATAAGGTAAAACTGAAAATGAAACCATCGACCCGTGCGTTTATTCGTGAATCGCGTCAGTTGAAAAACAATTCCTGGTTCAATATTTTGCACGGGTATGTGTATGCCCGCTGGCTTTATTTCTACATTGCCATGGGAACAGGGCGGCATCCTCTGGCAAAGAAATTGGCACCGGTGATAGCCTGGATCGGGCAGTTGATAACAAAAAAGACCCCGGTATCACCGGATAAACCGGTGATACGTTTTGCGGATACTTACCATGGCAAAGTTGTGCCATTGAAAGCCGCGCAGGAACTGGTTTCTGTGAAAGAAGATATTAACCTTGGTGACCTGGAAAAGATCATTCCCTATTCGCTGGCGCGGGATATTGTATTAAAAAACCCCGATCATATTGTTGTAATGGATTGTGCCTGTCGTGCAGCGCGCGAAAATCCCTGCCTGCCGCTGGATGTCTGTCTGGTCATCGGTGAGCCATTTGCCGGATTTGTTCTGGAACACCATCCCGACAAGGCAAGGTCGATCACATCAGAGGAAGCTCAGGCTATTATCAAAGCGGAGGATGAACGCGGACATGTTCACCACGCATTTTTCAAAGATGCCATGCTCGGACGATTCTATGCCATCTGTAATTGTTGTTCGTGTTGTTGCGCGGCGATGAACGCCCAGCGAAATGGCACTCCCATGCTGGCTTCGTCAGGGTATGTGGCGCAAATTGATCAAGAGAAGTGCCGTGACTGCGGTGTATGCGCTAAAGTATGTCCATTTGATGCCATTTCAAAGAATGGACATGTTCAAGTGGATCCAGAGGCATGCATGGGTTGTGGTGTATGCGTGGGACAGTGTCATTTTGATGCCATACATCTGGTGCGGGCCGAATCGCATGGAGACCCACTGGAGATCCGTCAATTGATCCGAAATTTTCAAGAACAGAATTGTTGAAAATCCATCAAATAGAGGGCATGTATTTTTACGGTAATGAAAACAGCCGGCTGATCAACAGCCGGCTGTTTTATGATATTGATTCAATTATTCTGCGGTGACGGCAACGTATTCCGCGTAGGAATTCCCATCGAGATCTTCCGCGATGATGCCAATGAGGTATTGCCCTTTTGCGGCTTCGTGTTCTTCCCAGGTCCAGGGTGTGTCGCCGAAGGTCAAACGGCCGGCTTCCTTGTAAACAGTTTCAGAACTACCTTCTTCATCGGTCATCGGAATGTACTGATGCAAAATGCTGAACTGGTCGCCTTTTTCAGGTGTGATCTCATGCTGCGGACCAACGGGGTTGGTGGAATTGAAACCCATAACCTGAACCAGACTTCCCTCACCATCAAAGAACAAAGTGGCGTAACGGTCGCTCTCACCATTGGTGAATTTGTAAATTCCATCAATCGTATAAAGCGTGTCCTCTGTTCCGGCGCCAAAGGTGTTGGGCTCCAGTAACACCATCTGTTTGCGGGATCCGTCATCCACCACATAGGCGATTGGTTCCCAGTCCATAACTACAGGGATGTCGCCTTCTCCCCAGTCAGGGATTATGCGGCCGTCTGTCTCGAAGGTCTCTTCTGAATCGATGTAATCGAGATCAATGACCTGCAGGAAATCCTGCTCACGGGTAAAACGGCCGGTAAATATGTAGAGATATGATACGTTTTCACCGGCGATCGTGGTTGAAATCTCCAGGGGATTGCCGTATGACGCGGTATCTGAAGAGATTTCGATTGGGTTGATTTTTATTTCACCGGCTCCCGGCGCGCTGACCTCTGCGTCTTCGGCTGGTTTATTATCCGGTTTGATCTCCAACCCATAATAGTGAAAAGCCAGGTAATCATCCCACAGGCTTTCCTTTGTGAACCGGTCTGCGGTGGTGATGTAGGTATTGTAGTCAGATCCCTGTGCCTGGAACAGTTTGGAGTTGGGAAAATAGATGGAAATACCGTTGGAACCTTTTTGCTGTGGGCCGTGTTTTTCGGCGATAACAGCTTTTTTGATGGCTGCCTGTAAGTCCAGAGCAGCTTTCCCGACATTGGGACTGGTGCTGTTCTTTTCAAGCAGTTTGACGAAGTTTCCAAGGTCGATGTAGGGCGAAGGAATATTCTGGCCGAACACGTTTTCATACGATTTGGCATGTGATCTGGATCCGGCAACCACTTTCTGGTTGATCTTACTCATCGGAGTTACCAGGTCGTCGAGAGCTTCCACAACTGCGGGTATTTTTGATAGATCAATGGCAGCCAGTGTGACCGTTTTTGTCTCTTCATTGGCCAATGAATCGGCACTTACTGTGCCATATGTTTCATATGTGCGGGCCACATAGTTTGCGCGGGCTTCCGGGTCTGTGATCAGTAGATCTTCCGCGATGTATGTGGTTACAATCGTTTTGGCCAATTCGCCCGAGTCGATCCTGGGATTTTTCACCAGTTTATTGAGAAAAGCGGAATACGCCCATCCCATGGATGGTTCCACTTCCTGCGAGAGTACGGCGTATTCGGCATAGGGGGCCGTCATGCTCAATACTTCCAAGCTTCCCATAAGGCAGGCATCAAACCCGATAATGTCAAATTTTTCGATCCCGGTCTGCTGTTTGATCTTCGCGAATGCTTCATCCATTTCGTTGAGATAGATCATATCTTCCCAACCGTCGATTAAAACATTCTGGGGCTCGCTTTCCATGTCGCCATCGGTCCAACCACCCGGCCATCCGGTACCGTGATCACTGAGGATGAGGACGTATCGATCTGCCGGGTATTCTTTTACCGCCCAGGTCACAAAATCCACAAGTACATCACCTTCAGCCATGTTGATCTCACCAAGGTCCGCGAGAACTTCGGAGTTCACTCTTTCCAGATCGTCATCCTGGGTAAGGTAGAAGCGGCCGGCACCGGAAAAGTCTTGTTGACCCTCAAATCCACCCTGGTATCGGTCGATCTGAGCGATAAGATGGACTTTGTCGGTTGAGCCAACCCGTTCAATTTCGTTGAGATCGGTGAAAATATCCTCTTCGAGGATTTGATCATCGGCATCCTGGTAGAACATGACAGTCCAGGTATCGCCTTTTTCCGTTTTGGGAGCGGCGGATTCATCATCAGGGGCGTTAGATTCGGCGACGTCTTCCGAAATCTCCTCTTCATCTTCATCCAGGGTTACGATCTCGCTATCCGATTCCTCGACGGCAAAATCTTCTGTGGATGTGCAACTGATGATTGCCATACTGAGTACCAGTAAAACTGCCAGCAGAGCTGTTAAAACTTTGTTTTTAAAAAGCAATGGTTCTTTCCCGATCATAATGTCCTTCTGTTTGTTTTATGGAAATTTATAACAATTACTTGATTGTACCAATATCATCGTGTGTATACTTCTTAATTATGTTAGAAATAGTAGTGATCCTTGTGATGGGAAAATTTAAAAAGAAAGAGAATTAAAAATGCAACCATTTCCACAGCTGTTGAAAACCGGAAAGACATTGTGGGGAACCCTTGTGTCACTGGCGGCTCCTGAGATCACAGAGATCTTTGCTGATGCCGGGTACGATTGGTTGTTCATTGACATGGAACACGCTCCGCTTGAAGCACGCGACGTGCAGCGTATTTTGCAGGCTGGCGGTGAAAATATTGCCGGAATAATCCGGCTTCCGGCCAATGACCCGGTATGGATCAAGAAAGCGATGGATATTGGGCCGGCTGGTATCATGCTTCCACTTGTTAACACGGCAGAAGATGCCCGTAATGCCGTTCGGTGGAGTAAATATCCACCACGGGGTACGCGCAGCGTGGGAGTTGGTCGTGTGCATCGATACGGTGCGGAGCTGCAAAAAGTGATTGACACCGCCAATGAAACTACGACGCTTGTTATTCAGGTGGAACACATTACCGCCGTGGAAAACATCAATGCGATCGTTGAGGTGGAAGGGATTGATGCCATCTTGATCGGTCCGTATGATCTGTCGGCCAGCATGGGTATTCCCGGAAAAGTCTCCGACCCGTCCGTTCAAGCGGCGATCGAGAAAGTGCGCGCTGCCTGTGCCAAAAAGCAAATTCCATTGGGTATATTTACAGCATCAATTCCCTACGCGCGTGAATGTGCCCGAAATGGATTTCAACTCATCGCGGTGGGAACGGATACCCTTATGCTGGTGGAAAGTTCACGCCGTATGCTTGCCGAGTTGAAGGGGTAATATGTTAAGACTTGAAACGAACCGCTTATTCCTGCGGCCTCTCAGCCAAAAAGATGTATCGGCATTTTCTGAATATCGATCTGATCCTGAAATTGCCCGTTATCAGGGCTGGGGAACTCCGTTCACGGAAGAACAGGCGGAGGAATTTATTGATCAAATAAAGGATGTTGTTCCGGGAGAAGCCGGACAATGGCTGCAACTTGGAATGGAATTAAAAACAACAGGCGCTCTGATCGGTGATGTCGCATTTCAGGTCATCAAAGACAGCCACCGGCAGGCAGAGATCGGGATGACATTATCGCGTCCTTACCATAAACAGGGTTTCGGCTATGAGGCAGTCTCCGCTCTGGTGGATTACCTTTTCTATGATTTAAAGGTTCACCGGGTTATTGCCAATTGTGATCCAGAGAATCATTCTGCTCACAGTCTACTGGAACGGGTCGGATTCCGGCGGGAGGGGTTGTTTGTTGAAAGTCTTTGGTACAAGGGGTATTGGGCTTCAGAGCTATGGTTCGCCCTGTTGGATCGGGAATGGAATGAAACGCATCCGCGCGAACTGGAGTAAGGGAGATTGTCATGGAAGAATTTCGTGATCCGGAAGGTCCGATCGAGGAGTTTTCCCGTGGAAGGTTTGTTATTTTGAATGAGGTGCATTCAGAATCAGGAGAGGGTTTCGGGAAAGATATCCGGATGGTTGGATCGGTTGTTTCGGAATGGAAAGAGCGCAAAGGCCACATTCTGGAGAAGAAAATGATCACTGGAGTGTTTGACCAGGATGTTGACGTGCTGATCATCGGCATTGGTGTCGACGGCATGATTGATGTTCCAGAGGAAACACGGCATTACATACATGATCATGGAATTAGCCGATTGATCCTAAAAAAGACTCCCAAAGCCTGCAGGAAATACAACGAACTCCATCGGGAAGGCCTCAATGTGGCTTTACTGGCTCACGGGACGTGTTGAGATCCCGTGTTGACCACCTGCACGACTTCGGGCTTCCGGTCTGTTCCATCAAAGTTTGTGCTAATGACCTGTTTTGACACACTGTATTGATCTGACGGCAATAATTTTTCAATAAACGGCAGCGCGGGGGAATAAACAAAGCAGCCTCCGGGTTTCAATGATCGCAGGATTTTCATGTAAAGCCGGGCGTACTGTCCTGGCTTGCCGTGAATGTAACGGTGATGGAAGAGGAAGTGGTTGGAAAAAGCCATATGCGAGATGATTGTTCCCCAGGTTTCAGGTTTGAAATCAATGTCAAACCAGTCTACTTCCTTCAATCCGGCTTCTTCGGCTACCAGACGATCAACGCCAATGGACTTGATGCCGAGACCAAGCAGGTATTTGACCAAAGTGCCGTTCTTCCCACAGCCCAGATCTAAAACCGGCTGCTTGAGATCACTGGCGGTTAATCCAAGCAATTTCAGTTGAAAATCAGGTGAGTATTCACTGCATACAACCTGTTTCAGGATAATATTTTCCTGTAAACACCGTCCACTTTCCCGCTCGAAAAAGCGGCTTATATTTTTACTCAGATTCTTAAAGTGTTCTTTTACTAAAGAGGAAAAGTTTTCCTCAAAAACAGAATATTCCCGGCTGTGCAACAGGATGGTCTTCATTCCATCCAGATATTCGCGGTACAAAGAAAACAGCCTGTCTTTCTCCGTGGAATCCATATCGACAAACTGGTTATTGTTGAAGGTAAATTCCAGGCTCGACCGGACAAAAACCCGCGCCAGGTCGAGGGCGTATTCCGGGTTGGATAATATGGCGATTACTTCTTCGCGATTGGCATAAACAAATTCCAGATTGTCGTTTTCCAGGCTGGTAAAACAACGGTCGACTTCATACACATCGAGCATGGATTTCCGCGCGTTCGCTTGATAGCGGCGGATGACTTGAGTGGCGAGTTTGTGGTAGAGATCAGGTCTTGGATCAGGCATCTAGATGTTGGAGTTGTCCCGCAGCAGATACGGCGGGTGTGGTTATTCGCTGTGAATATCTTGCGATATTGTATCGCAAGGTGGTTGACTTTCTAATTGATAGAAGAGCGGTTTTTTTGGAGACCATTTCTGATCAGCCTGTCATTTGGGAAAAATTCCTGTAAAAAGCCGTGATATATAATGAACTATCACCGTCATGGAATTCAACCGGCGGGGACCTTGAGGCCGGTTAAAGAATTCCGTTAATCCGCAATTCGTTTTCTTCTGTGGCCGGATTACTAAGAAGACATATCAATGGATCGTATTGAATTGCCAAATCGTACCGGATCTTCCCGAAAACTGTATCTGTTTCTGCTCATCTGTGGAGCTGTTCTGATCTTGTTTAATATGGAATTGAGACGGCTGGTCGCTGCCGGTCAATACCTGCTTCTTATTGTGATTGGTGCTATTATCGCGGGATACGGGTTGTGGGGATTGCTGCTTGGGCGGGGGGTAGACCATGTTTTAACCCGGGTGGAATCTACTTCCAGAATATTTGCACTTCCGGCAGTACGATTTATATCGTTACTTATGGCTGTTCTCTTCTCCATCACCTGCATCCTGGCTGCCGGTTTCTCCGCGCGGATGGTACATCCATTTGTGTCTCTAATTTCGTGGGGGGCGGCTATTGGTATGGTGGTCTTTGCAGGGTGGGAACAAAAACTGGTTCCTCTTAACCGCCATAAAAATATTTTTCTTCCACTGGCTTTTCTATTTCTCACGGCATTATTACTCAGGGGCTTGAATCTGACAGTCTACCCATCAGTCCTCTCCGGTGATGAAGGCGCCATGGGATTATCTTCGGTTTTCTTTCTGTCCGGATTAACAGACAATATTTTTATTACCGGTTGGTATTCCTTCCCTGCCATGTATTATTTTGTGCAATCTTTTGGTATTGCCCTGCTTGGGCAGACGACCATCGGTCTGCGGATAACGGCTGCCCTTGTTGGCTCGGTCACTGTGGCGGTATTGTTTCTGGTGATGCGGCCGATGTTTAATACCCGTTCAGCGCTGATAGCCGCGTTGCTTCTGGCATTTTCCAGTTTTCATATCCATTTTTCACGGCTTGGTTTAAACAATATCTGGGACGGTTTGAGCTGGTTGTTGACTCTCGGATCGCTCTGGTGGGCCTGGAATCATGAGCGCAGGGCTGCTTACGTGGCGGCCGGACTTTTTCTCGGTTTGTCACAGTATTTCTACGTTTCTGCCCGGGGATTGTTTGCGGCTGTACCTTTGTGGTTGTTGATCGTGTCCATTCAAGATCCCAAACGGTTGCGGCGATCGATCTCTGGAATATTTATCATGGGAATTTCTATGCTGGTAGTGTTCCTCCCTCTGGCCTGGTTCTATGTATGCAATCCGGTGGAATTTCAGGCACCCTTGCAAAGGGTCACCATTCTGGGCGGTTGGGTGGCGGATGAAATGGCTCGAACCGGCCAGGGCATGGTGGAAATCCTGATTGCCCAGTTCACAGGCAGCCTGAGCGGACTGACTATCGCCCCATTCCAAAATGCGTGGTTTGATTCGGGTTATCCGCTGCTGCGACCCTTTTCCGGGTTGTTGTTTTACCTGGGAGCTGGATTAATGCTTTTCAGATGGAAAGATAACCGCCTGTCGTTGATCGTTGTATGGTTGACGATGATCATTGTTACGGGTGCGCTTAGCACCAGCCCACCGGCTCCTCAACGATATGTGGCCGCTGCACCTCTGTGCTATATGGTCATTGGTTACGGCCTGGATGGAGCAATCCGATTTGTTGAGCAATCAATACCGCGGTGGAGAAGATTAATCGCCTTCATGAGCATTGTAGTGGTTCTCATCATTGGGTTTGAGGAAGCCGGTTTCTATTTCTACGATTATTCGCCGCGGGCGGGTTTTGGCGGTTATCCAACCAGGGTCGCACAAAAATTGGCTGATCACCTTAAGGAGTATGACGAGAGCTGGGAGGTCTTCTTTGTCGGCTGGCAGCGAATGGGTTACCGGTCTATTCTCTCGACCGTCTATCTGGCACCGCATATCTCTGCCAAGGATATAAACAATCCGTGGGGAGACCCCGCGAACCCGGTTCCCGATGGGGATAAACTGTTGTTTGTGTTTCTGCCTCAAAGACAGGCTGACCTTGATCTTTGTATGCAACAATATCCGGGAGGCGAACTGATAAGTGTGCATGGATTACAGGAGATGCTGTTCTACATGTACCGTTTGCAGCCGGCGCAATGATGTGGAATACCCGGCGGTTTTAGATCACCGAAAAAGTTGTGTTTCTCTCCGTAGTGCCATTCAACCATCTATAATTTATTTGTTTCCATAATATGGGAGGTTGCCATGAACAAACGGGATGTCATTTTCAGCCTGCTGGATCCGGGGTCCAGACCTGCCTGTATTCCGGCGGGATTCTTTTTGCATTTTGATCCATCCTGCCGCTCCGGACGGGCAGCCGTGGAAAAACACCTGGAGTTTTTCCGTTATACCGGGATGGATTTTGTAAAGATACAGTATGAACGGAAATTTCCTCCGATCGATGAGATCAAAACGCCGGATGATTGGTTAAAAATGCCGGAATATGGTTTGGATTTTTATGCCGATCCATTGGGGGTGGTTGAGGGTCTGGTAAAGGCGGCAAAAGAAGAGGCTATGGTCATTCTGACCCTCTATTCTCCGTTTATGTTCGCCGCGCAGACCACGAGTTATGACACGATAACCCGTCATATCATGGAAGAACCGGAGAAAGTTAAAACCGGTATGCGAACCATCACCAACAGCGTGATGCGGTTTGTGAAAGAATGCATAAAGCTGGGGTTGGATGGCTTTTATATGTCCACCCAGGGTGGTGAAGCCTCCCGTTTTTCTGATCCGGACAGTTTTGAAACCTGTATACGGCCGTTTGACCTTGAAGTTATGGAAGAGATAAACCGGACATGCCCTTTCAGCATCCTGCATGTTTGTGATTATCAACTGCCGTACAGCAGTATTGAGCAGTATGCCGATTATCCCGGGCAGGTAGTGAATGCCAGTCTGGAATTGACCGGTGGAAAGATCACGCCAAGAGACGCCGCGAGTCTATTTAACCGACCCTTTATGGGCGGCCTTGACCGATTGGGTATTCTGGCAAAAGGCAGCACGGATGAGGTAAAAGCGGCGGCAGAAGCTGTACTTAAAGATGCCCCTGACCGCTTCATCCTCGGGGCGGATTGCACGGTTCCCGCGGATACCAACTGGGATAACCTGAAAACGGCGATTGATACCGCGCATAACTGGCATGGATAGACCCATTAAAATCCAAAGGCGGGTTTGATTGCCCGCCTTTGTTGCTCACATCCAGCGAAATTGACGCGATCTGCAAGAATCATAGTTGCTTCAGTTGATTGACCCGTTTCAGCAGCTTGATGATTCCGATAACAAACATAACCAGAAAAATGAAAAAGAAGATGGTCAACCCGAGCCAAAAGGGTTGATCAGCACGGCTGCCACAATTAATGACATTGATTAGCATCAATGGCAGCAGGGCGGATAACATGGCGATCAACTGACGGTATTTCTTTGCTTTTGAATCATTGTCTGTGAAAATTTCAGGCACGTCATTGCCGAGGACTTCTTTTCGGAAGTACTGCCAGTAGTTCAGATTACCCAGATAGCTCCAACCCGCGTCACGGAAAAGGTTTAAATAATTGTCATTAAAATTTTCCGGTGCGTAATCTAGACGATAGACATAATCTTTTGGCTTTCCCATCTCAAAGGTATAAATGCCCGGGAAGATCACTTTTTTCATGTGGTTTCCCTGTAGTGACATTTCCCGCAGCCAGTTCTCTTCGTGGTCATCCTCCCAGGCCCAGTAGAAACGGAATTTCCGAAAGGTTTTTTCTTGTGTGCTCATGTTAATTACTCTCATTTCTCCAACAGGGGTATGACCTCACCGCCATTTTCAGCCATAATCTGAAGGCGGCGAATTTGTTCTGCCAGTACGTTTCGTCCCAGATCTGTAAGCACGTAATACTTACGCCGGTCTTCTTCGCCGGCGGCGCGTATCAGCCCGGCTTTTTCCAGATTCGAAAAAGCTCCGTACAATGTTCCAGGTCCTATCGATACGGACTTGCGGCTGATTGTTTCCACGTGCTGCATCACACCATATCCGTGCCGCGGTTCAACCAGGGAAAGAAGAATGTAATAGGTTGATTCGGACAGCGGCAGGTATTTTTGAATTTGTTTTTCTATCATACTCGCTCCTCGTTATAACGCATGACGATATAATATCAGACGATATATCGCATGTCAAGGTATGTTTGGAAAATCAATTTAAAAAACCCTGAAGGTTTTTGAAAACCTTCAGGGTTTCAATTTAGAATTTCGATAGCTGTAAACAATTTCCCGTAATACTATTTTGAAAGCATTTCTTCCATGATCTTACGGGCTATCTGCGGATCGGCCTTGCCGCGCATTTCCTTCATCACCTGACCCACAAACCAACCGATGAGTGTGACTTTTCCTGCTTTGTACGAGGCTGTCTCGTTGGGGCTGGCAGACATGATTTTTTCACATACCGACCGGATGGCGCTATCATCGCTCACCTGTGCCAGGCCTTCATCTTCCACAATTTTTCCCGGGGCAAAACCGGTGGATTCCACTTTGGCCAGCAGGCTCTTCCCTGTGGATGTGTTCACCGTTCCCGCGTCAACCAGTTTGATGATCTCAGCCAGGAATGCCGGGGTAAGTTTTAATTCATAGGCCGGCTTGCCGGCTTCATTGACCATGCGCAAAACATCGTTCATGATCCAATTGGAAACCCGTTTCGCGTCTCCCTTGTATGCCCCGACCGTTGATTCAAAGTAATCGGATAGAGACCGTTCGCCCGTCAGAATCTCCGAATCGTATTCCGGGAGACCATATTCCTGAATAAAGCGGGCACGGCGCTCCAACGGCAGTTCGGGATAATCTTTAAGGATGGAATCGCGCCATTCATCCGTCATGCGAATGGCCAGCAGATCCGGTTCTCGGAAGTAGCGGTAATCGGCTTCTGTTTCTTTGGAGCGCATCTTTCGCAGTACACCGGCATCCTCGTCCCATTCCAAGGTCCACGTTTCGATCCGGTGGCCGGCGTCCACTTCCTTGATCTGCCGTTCGATCTCCTTGCCAATGGCTTCCTTGACAGCGTCGATCGAGTTGACGTTCTTGATCTCGGTTTTGGGGTTTAAGTGGGTGGCGCCTTTTGGACGGATGGATACATTGGCATCGCAGCGCAGGTGGGCTTTTTCCATGTCAGCTTCTGATATACCCAGCCAGCGCAGCAACTGGCGTAACCGGATGAGATATTGCGCGGCTTCATCGGCCGAACGCAGATCGGGACCGGTGACCATCTCAATGAGCGGGACTCCGCAGCGGTTGAAATCGATCAAACGCCGTCCGGGTTCGTTGCGGGTCTTGCCGGCATCCTCTTCCAGGTGCATGTTGTCAATGGTCACATGGCGCACGTAAGCCTGTCCGTCTGCCGGATTCATGGGCATATCGAGATACCCGCCCAGGGCAATGGGTTTGTCATACTGCGAGATCTGGTATCCCTTGGGCAGATCGGGGTAGAAGTAATTCTTGCGGGCGAAATAGGAAAGCGGCAGTAGATTGGCATGCATGGCTTTGGCCAGCAAGACTGCTTTTTCAACAACAGCTTTATTCAGGGTAGGCAGTGAGCCGGGAAGGCCGGTGCATACCGGGCAGATGTTCGTGTTGGGCGGGTCAAACCATGAGTCCGCTTTGCAGGAGCAGAAGATCTTTGTTGTGGTGTTGAGCTGGATATGGGTTTCCAACCCGATGATGGCTTCGTATTCGGTCATGTTCACCTTCTACTCTGCCGCCAGACCGGCCAGCACGGATGGTTTTTCGACACGCCAGGCATCTCCGGCCGTAGCCATTTCATATGCCCGGCCAATGCGGAATAGGACAGATTCGGTATAGTCAGCCCCCAGCAATTGAATTCCAATGGGCAGCATTTTTGAATCAAGCCCGGCCGGGACAGACAAACCGGGTATTCCGGCGTGGTTGGCAGGCACGGTCAACTGGTCGGCGTACTGCATGAGTACGGAATCGCCGTACACAGCCCCCATGTCAAAGGCAGTGGTTGGAGTCGTGGGTGTCAACAGTGCGTCCAGTTTGTATTTCCCGTTTTTATCGAACACCTCATCGAAGTCACGACGGATGATGGTGCGGACTTTAAGCGCCCGGTTGTAATATTGCTCGCTGTACTGGGCGGCGGAGACGTACATACCCATCAGAATACGCAACTTGGGCTGTGGGCCAAATCCCTGCGCGCGGGTCTTTTTGTACAGGTCGCGCAACTCGTGGGTGGTTTCGGGAGTGCGAAAACCGTATTTGACACCATCATAACGGTGCAGGTTGGACGCGGCTTCCACCCGGCTGATGACAAAATAAGCCGGAATACCATAACGGGTATTTGGCATGGGTACATCTTCAATGATCTCAGCGCCCATATCTTTCAACAGGGCGGCGGCACGGCGCACGGCGGTTTCGATCTCTGGAGAGATGGGCTGCATCCGTAGCTCACCGGTGGCGGGATCAGGATACGTAATTCGGAAATAATCCGGTGACAGGCCAATGCGCAATCCCTTGACACCTTTTTCCAGTTCCGCCGTGTAATCCGGTACCGGGATGGTGGCGGCTGTGTCATCGGCCGGGTCAGCCCCTGCGATGACTTTAAGCATCAGCGCGGCGTCTTCCACAGACCGGGCAACCGGACCCGGGCAATCCAGTGAACTGGCGAAGGCGATCAACCCGTAGCGGGAGACCCGTCCATAGGTTGGTTTGACGCCCACCACGCCGCAAAAGGCGGCCGGCTGACGGATGGACCCGGCCGTGTCGGTTCCCAGCGAAAGTACGGCTTCACCCGCGGCCACAGAAGCGGCACTGCCGCCGGATGATCCACCCGGCACAGTGCGGGGATCCCACGGGTTGCGGGTGCTGGGTTGGAACGCGGATGATTCATTGGATGATCCGTAAGTGAATTCATCCAGGTTGACTTTCCCAAGGGTGACTGCCCCGGCGTTTTCCAGCCGGGCAACCGGGGTGGCGGTGTAAGGCGAGATGAAGTTGGCCAGGATCTTCGACGCGGCGGTGGATGGCGTGCCTTTTTGAACGAAGATATCCTTCACCGTCAGCGGGATACCCGCCAGTGGACCGGGATCATCCCCGGATTTTATCTTTTTATCCACAGCCTGCGCCTGTTCACGCGCGCGTTCGGCTGTCAGGGTGATGAACGCGTGAACACGCTTTTTGTCTTCCTCGGAGATCGTTCCGGGGTTGAGACTCCCCGGACGGCCGTCCACCTGTTCAATGCGTTTTAACGATGATTCCAGTATTTCAACGGCGGAAATTTCCTTCCGCCGTAACAATTTTCCCAATTCTACTGCTGAGAGGTCGCAAGGGTTCATGGTCATTTTAATGTGATATGAGGGATTTCAGGGACGACAATGTACCCGCCGTCTGTGGCAGGTGCCTGACGGATGATCTCGCCGGGTTCCGGATAGGGTTTCCACGTATCTTCCCTGGGAACGGCGCTGTTTTCCACTGTGTAGGGGACGCCATGCGCGGTAATTTCGAGGCCGCTTTCAAGAGGAATGGCTTCCAGCTCCTGTATGGCTTTTAACTGATGATTCAATTGCAATCGCAGGTATTCTGACTGGGTTGGTTCCAGTTCCAACGCGGCCAGGTCAACCAGATGGGAGAACACTTCCGGGGTGATGGGTTCTTTCATGGCAGCCTCCTCCGGATAATTGTATCGTATTTTGATTCTGGTGGTTCAGTGTAAAGAAACATCCCTGCTCAAAAAGCAGGGATGTTTTTATGCGGAAAATACTCCTTATGGACAGGCCGGGTTGAAATTCTGGTCTGCCAGATTGTCTCCAACAGGCGGGTAGTCATACTGTGGAGGTGAGTAGGTGCATGTGGGATGTGTGACAGATATGGAGCCTGACCAGCCGCCGTAGACGGCCACCTGATAATTGCCATCCATCACCGGTTGCGTAATGACAACCGCGCCGTTATCCGCGACAACCGTGGCGCCGGGGACGGCTCCCACATTGCCGGAAATGATGAAGGGGAATGCCACTTCGGCTGATGAGAAGTTTTGATCCGTTATATCCGCGTTCACATTGGCGTAGGAGTAACTGGCCGGTGAGAACTGGTACCCGTAACGTGACGGGCTGATCTTGCCGGACCAGTTGGCCGGAACAACCACAGAGTAATTGCCATAGCCATCCGGTTGTGTGACAACCGCACCCGGATCGCCGGTGGTCGTGATATACACTCCTGCCACCGGTTCACCCGATGGTGTGGCGGTCGGTCCGACACCGGTATTGCCGGAGATGGTGAATGAAGTTGGGCCAGGTACAAGAGTGTCTGTGGCGGTCGGGACAGGCACGAGCGTATCTGTGGCTGTAGCGACTGGAACGAGCGTGTCAGTCATGGTAGGCGGCGGCGCGAGCGTGTCGGTCATGGTAGGCGGCGGCGCGAGCGTGTCAGTCATGGTGGGCGGCGGCGCGAGCGTGTCGGTCATGGTGGGCGGCGGCGCGAGCGTGTCGGTCATGGTGGGCGGCGGCGCGAGCGTATCGGTCATGGTGGGCGGCGGCGCAAGCGTGTCGGTCATAGTGGGTGGTGGCGGAAGCGTATCAGTAGCCGTCGGTGGTACCAGGGTAAAGGTTAACGTGGGTGGTATCAATGTATCGGTAGCCGTTGGTGGTATCAGAGTATGCGTGGCCGTGGATGTCACGGTGGAAGTCGGCATCCCGGTAAAGGTGGATGTGGGGACGAGTGTGGCCGTACTGGTTGACGTACGTGTCGGCGTCCGGGTTACTGTAAAGGTGGCCGTGGCCGGTCCGACCGGACCGGAGTAGAAGAAGCCGGAAGGTCCCACCCAGTTGGAATAATTACCCGCCCGGTCGCGGGCGCGAACGCAAATGTAATAAATACTGTTAGACGTGATGGCCGGAGCTGTCCAGCTGTTATTGGAGGTGACATAAACCGTGTTGTTGCAGTCAATATCACCGCCCCAGGTGAGTTGATAGTAGTTCAGACCGGTGCCCGAATCGACGGATCCGTTCCAGTACCAGGTTGGCGTGGAATCTGTCGTGGGTGATGAGGTGTTGGGGATACCGGGGTCGGTCGGGGGTGTGGTATCCCCGGACGGGGTGATCGTCCGGGTGGGTGTACGGAAAGAGAAATACGCCGTCAGGGCGTAGTTGGGTGTGCGGGTATAAGTGGCAAAGGTGTATGGATTGATCGTACGGGTTGGCAGTACGTACTGCGAGGCGATGGCTGTTAATTGCTCATTGGTGTAAATGCTGGTCAGGGAAGGAACGCCCGGGGTTTCGGGTGTAACAGTCCACAATTCCGGTAATGACGGTGCCGTGGGCGTGTTCGGATCGAAGGTTGGAGTGGCTGTGGGCGGCGGGAATGGGTTGAGGAAGGTTTGCGGATTGACAAAGATATTCATGAAGATCACGGCCAATCCCAGACCGGCCAGCATGACCAGTGAAGCCAGTATGTCCCAGAACTTTATTTTCATCGCATCCCTCGTAATGGCTGACTACTTCGCTTAGACTTCATTGTATCGTAGAAAGGGAGCGTGTCAACTGACGGAAGGTGTAAGAAATCCTTTGTGTTATCTGAAAACGAAAAAAAGCCCCCTCCTGGTTGGGAGAGGGCGGCAGTAATGCGAAAATGAATTTTCAGGATACCGGTATCGTATCGGTGACCGTTGGTGCGGCGTTGTAGTTGGAATCACCAGCCTGGTCGGCATCGATACTGCAGGTACCAGCACTGACATAATTCACAGTTGTACCTGTCACAGTGCAAACACCGGCTGTTGTAGAGGTGAATGTTACTGTCAATCCTGAGGTTGCTGTTGCTGAGAGGCTAGCAGAACCCCCGCTCACTCCAGAGGCAGGTGCGTCGAAGGAGATGGTCTGATCGGCTGGATCGACGGTCACGCTTACAGTGCCGGAGACGGAATTATAGTTGGCGCTATCGGTAGGTTCGAATGTAACGTCATGGTCTGCTGTTCCCGCATCCGGGGTATCAGAAGGTGAATCGAATTCAAAATCACCGGCGACAGAAGCAACTCCTCCGGATAATGTCGAATCGGAAAGCGCTTGCCCATACGTGATGTTACTGGCAGTTGGCCAGGTGGTAACCGTAGGAGTGGCTTTGTTGACTGTAACATTTACATTCCCGGTTACGGTCGTGTAATTAACGGTATCGGTGGGGGTAAATGTAACGCTGGCTGAATAGGTTCCCGCATCCGGGGCGGTCGCCGGTGTTGTGAACGCAAAACTGCCAGCAACGGAAGCCGCACCACCGGAAAGCGTTGAATCAGCCAGAGTATCTCCATAAGTAATGGCAGAGGCGGTCGGCCAGCTGGAAACAGTTGGCGTGGCCTGGTTTACTGTAACATTCACGGTGCCATCCACGGTGTTGTAATTGGTGCTATCTGTTGGCGTGAAACGCACATCTTGAGAAGAAGTTCCCGTTGCAGGTGATGTGGATGGCGTGATCCAGGCAAATGTGCCGGCAGGTGTGGCATCACCGCCGCTCAAAGTGGAAGAAGCGAGTGTTTGACCGTAGGTGATGTCACTGGCGCTCGGCCAGGTGTTAACTGTCGGGTCAGCTTTGTTAACGGTATGCATGGTCGTTCCACTGGATCCGGCGTATGTCGTGTCGCCGCTGTATGTCGCGGTGAGCGTTTTTGAACCGGCTGTCAACGATGTAATGGAACATGAGCCGGTTCCTCCGGCGAGGGTGATCGTGCAGCTTGCTCCGGTACCGTCAGAAACGGTAACCGTTCCGGTTGCCGTTCCACCGCTAACGGTGACGACAGCAGTCACAGTGTAACTGTCTCCAACATCAGTGGGATCCGGCGAGTCGGTTACATTGGTAATGGACGATGCCCCTGTGCTCAGGTAGGAGAAACTTCTCGGTCCTACCCAGTCAGATTCATTGCCGGCATCGTCTTTGGCACGCACGCAGATGTATTTACGCGTATTCAACGACATGGCCGGCGCCGTCCAGGAATTGGACTTTGAGGTGTACACCGAGTTTTCGCAGCTGTTGTTTGAGCCCCACGTGATCTGGTATCTGGCGATCCCGCTGTCATCGTCTTCCGACGCGGTCCATAACCAGTCCGGAGTTGAATCGCTGGACGTGGAATTGGTATAGGGTGTTCCCGGATTGGTGGGCGGGGTAGTATCACCGCTGGATTCACCCGGGGTTTTGGTGCTGGTCGCGGTTAAAAGTGACGAGTAGGTTAGTGCCAGGTTGGGGGTTATTGACGCGGTCTTTGTGGGGGTCTGGCTCTTGGTAGGTGTGGTTGTCGATGTTCCGGTAGGCAGCACAAGAAAAGTGCCTGTCACGGTGACGGTGGAAGTCTGTAAGCTCGGGGTGATGGAAGGAACACCCGGTGTTTCAGGTGTGGCTGTCCACAGGTCCGGCAGGGAGCGCAGAGAAGGGGTCAATGTCGGCACATCGAGGGTGGAAATCGGTGTCGGTGGAGGAAATGGATTAATAAATGAATACGGATTGGCGAAAATATTGATGAAGATGGTCGCCATGGCCAGACCGGCCAGCATGATCATTGAAGCAAGAATATCCCAGAACGATAATTTCATCGTTACCCGTCCTTCTGCGCATATACAGACTGTGTTTTTCAGTATAGCCCGTATTAATACATAGTCAAGCCAGCATTTTGAATGGCCAACCTGTCATTGTCGCCGGTTATCCGGCAAAAGCTATACGGAATTCTTTTCCAGACATGAGAATCGCCTGCCGGGAAAATATCAGAATACCAAGCAGAATAAGTGCAAGAATCGAGCCGACAAACCCTGTCACGCTAAACTTTTTCGCGGCCGCTCACTTATTTTCGTGGGTAAATCGGATTGGTCCAACCCATTCCGATTCGTTGCCGATGGCATCCATGGCGCGAATACAGAAATACATGGTTGTCCCTTTATCCACCGGCATGACCGGGGTCCAGTGGGTGTCCGAGGTGAAGGCTACCGGTTTGCCGCATTTCTTTTCCGTTCCCTGGTAGATGGAATACCCGGCCAATCCGCCGACCATACCGGAATGCGCGTCTATAGAGTCAGTCCAGGTGAAATACGGAATGTCTGTGTCGCCGGGACTGTTGGTGGAAAAATTCGCGGGTTTTGTCGGATTTACGTCATCATATTTAAAAAGGAAATGGGAGGGAACACCGATGGTTTTTCCATCTTTTGCGATGGCGGCCACCCGGAAATAATAAATACCGCTGTCAACGGCACTGTCGTTGTAATGAGCTTTTGTGGTTCTGGTTTTCAACTGTCCATTCTGTTTCGGCCCGAAATACAGAAGGTAGTGGCTAATTTCATCTATCGGGTGCTCTGTACTCCAGGAGAACGATGGAATGGCCTGCAAGTTTTGCCAGACGTTATTGAACACGCCTATCGGGGCGGTAATGGATAAAATCCTGTTTCCGGGTTCCTCTTCTGGAGCCGGTTCCATCAGGTCGGAAGGAATAAATGTGGCTTCCAAACCGGTGGCGGATTTGGGATGCGGGAAAGGTGTGGGACTGGGCAATTCTGTTACTTCATTTTGCCCCGATCCTTCCGCCGGTGATGAAAATGCCATTACCGGTGTGTTGGTGATGATCGTCCGCGGCCCGATTTCCATGCCGGGGTCGAAATCATAATCATAGGGAACATACAGCCCGGGTTCCTCTTCTGAGTCAGGAAGAGGTGTCCAAATATCCGGCAGTGACCTGGGGGATGACGTAATGGTGGGTACAAAAATATACGTTGGTGAAGACGATGGCGGGAACGGATTGAACCGGGATTGGGGATCCGTAAAAATAATGATAAAAACTGACGCCATCACCAGTCCGACCGCGATCAGAATGGTTGAGCCAATGTTCCAAATCGAAGATTTCGTAAAGTTTTTTCGCGATTGACCGTCCATCGGGTTAAGTATACATGTCAAATCGACAGTTTGTCAGGATGTGGCAGGGCAAGAGAATGGATGAAATACCGCATGCTATAATCAGCACGTGGTCAACGATAAATCCGCTCCGTCTCGTGAGGGGGAAGCCCGTGCAGGATCCAACGAAGACGCCCGCCAGATGGTCAGGGTGGAAGCGGTTGTCGAATTGCCGCCCGGTGCCGAAGTTCAGGTTACCGTGCAATACCGTCCAAATGAAGAATCTACTGTTCAAACGCAGGTGGTAAACCTTTCCGGTGAACAGCAGGCAACCAGAAAAAAACTGGCGTTTGAATTTCTTCCCGGGAAAAGCAAAAAAGACCTGAAAAATGGTTTGCGCATTTTCTGGAACTGGTTCAAGTCCAACGCGCTTACGCCGGCCGGTCTGTTCTTCTGGGCAGTGGCCGTGTATTACCTGGTGCGGTTGATCCGGCTGTCAGATTTTCCCATCTTTTTCTTTACCGATGAGGCGGTTCATACCATGCTGGCGGCTGATCTGGTGCGGAATGAGTTCATCGGCCCTGGAGACGAGTTGCTTCCGACGTTTTTCAAAAGCGGGACTACCTTTAATGCGGGATTCCCGGTATACCTTCAGGTGCTTCCGGTGTTGCTGGGGATCAAATCGGTGTTCGCCACCCGGTTTGTTTCCACCACCGTAACTCTTCTTGCCGCTCTGGGGTTGGGCTCCATTTTTGCGCGGGTGCACAATCGGGATCGGGCCTGGCTGGCCGTTCTGGTTCTGTCTGTAATACCCGCCTGGTTTTACCATTCCCGCACCGCGTTTGAAACGGTGGAAGCGGTTTCTTTCTACACTATATTCCTTCTCGGATACATCCGGTACCGTGAAGGAGATCATAACTGGCTGTATGTCGCTCTTATCGCGGTCGTTATGGCTTTTTACAGTTACAGCCCGGCGCGGGTGGTAATGGCACTCACGGCTGTTTGTCTTTTGATCTCGGACGCCCGTTACCATTGGGACAACCGCCGGCAGCTTTGGAAACCTTTCCTTCTGGGTCTCATTCTCGCGGTCCCATATTTCCGGTTCCTGTACTTGCACCCCGGGGAAAACCAACATCATCTGGAAGTGTTGAACAGTTACTGGATAAAATCTGAACCGCTTTCCTGGAAACTTCTGGAATTTGGCAACCAATATCTACGCGGGTTGAACCCGTTCTACTGGTTCTTTCCCAACGGCACAGACCTTTCCCGCCACATCATGAAAGGTATGGGACATCTGGGCTGGTTTTTCGTTCCCTTTTTCCTGGCAGGTTTTGTTATGGCGATCGGTCGTTTCAAGGATCCGAAATACCGCGTCATGCTGTTCGCGCTGTTCATGGCTCCCACCGGCGCGGCAGTGGCCGAGATCGGGATTACCCGGGCCATGTTCATGGTCATTCCTGCGGCTTTCTTCATCACAATCGGGATCGACTTCGCTTACCAGTGGTTGTTGAAAAAGGTGCAATTTCGCAAATTCTATGAATTGCTCTTCTTCCTCCTGCTTGTCGCATTCAATTTTCTTTTTCTCGACAGGGTGCTGACCAATGGACCGACCTGGCATAATCTGTATGGAATGAGCGGCATGCAGTACGGCGCAAAACAGGTATTTGGAAAAATCCAAAAGATCCTTGAAAATGATCCGACAGTCCCAATCATGTTGTCACCCGATTGGGCGAACGGTACAGACACACTGGCCCGGTTTTTCCTGGGCGATCCGGTTCCCATTGAAATGTCCAGTCTGGACGCGTATATAGAACAGCACAGGCCGTTTGAGCCGGAGACGATCTTCATCATGCCGCAGGATGATTACAGACGGGTCATCAGCAGCGGTAAATTTGAACCGTTAGAGGTTTTGGATGTGATCCCATATCCTGATGGGACGCCCGGATTTCTTTTTGCCCACCTGAAGTACAACGAACTGGCTGGCAAAGAATTTGAAGTTGAACAGGTTTCCCGGCATATTCTTCGTGTGGGAACTGTGACTGTCAATGGTGAAACGCTTGATGGGGCCATATCCGAATTGGATATGGGCGACCTTCAGATGCTCTTTGACCACGATCCGGGTACGCTTGTCCGATCAGTGGAGGCCAATCCACTGGTAGTTGAGCTGACCCTGTCCAGACCGACCGTGTATCGTCAGGTCAGGGTAATGGTAGGAGGATCTGCCACACAGGTGACTGTGTATGCCTTGCCGGAAGGTTCGGACATCCCACTGGCGTCAAGCTTGACGGTTACAGAATCGACGGAAATCCGCAATGTGCTGGTTCCCATGCCAACCGGAGAGCCGGTGACGCGGCTGCGTTTTGAGATTCGCACCGTGCATGATGGTGAACCGGCCCATGTGCATGTCTGGGGTATAGAACTCGAGTGAAATTCCAAATGAAGGGAATTCGCTTATTACCTGCACGCGTATGGATTGCCGCCGGCGGTCTATTCTTTACGGCAATAACCGGCTGGTTGAAGTTTTCCCAATCATTGGCGAATTATGGCTGGTACGAATCACTGGGTGTCCAACCCGGAACATGGTATTTGATCATGAATGGATTACTTACCGGTTTGGTGTATACTCTGGCAGGGATATTTGTGTTTCTTCCCTTGAAACGGGTAAAAAAACAAATCACCGCCTTTTTACTCGTTGGACTTGCAATTTACTGGATCGACCGGATCTTATTGGCCCGTTCTATAGAAGCTCAATCTGCTTTGATGTATTTCCTGGTTTCCTCAGCCGGGTTGACATTTCTCGCCTATTGCCTGATCTTCTGGGAAACCATCAAAACGCGTATTCGAAATGGATGACTTGAATGACAGAAAATGAAATCGAAGTGAAATTCTTGTTGAAAGACCTTCCGCGCCTGGAGTTGCGGATTAAAGCTCTTGGCGGGAAACTCATCCAGCCCAGAGTGAAAGAAACCAATCTTCGGTTTGATACGGCCGATGGCGCATTGTCGAAAGACCATCGGGTGCTGCGGTTGCGTCAGGATCAGGTAGCGCGGTTGACCTACAAAGGACCCGCGCAGATGAATCGCACAGTCAGCGTTCGTCACGAGATCGAAGTGGAGGTCAATGATTTTGAGAATGCCCGCCTTCTACTGGAAGCGCTTGGCTATTCCACGTTCATGGTCTATGAAAAGTACCGCACAACCTACTCGTTGGGTGATGTGTTGGTCACGCTGGATGAGATGCCATTCGGGCATTTCTCCGAAATTGAGGGGCCGGATGCCAGCCGCCTTCAGGAGACGGCCGAATCTCTCTGGTTGGATTGGGCTCTTCGCTCGCTGGACAGTTACTCCTCTCTATTTGAGCGGGTAAAAGCGAGTTGCGGTTGGACCATGCAAAATCTATCGTTCGACGAATTTGCGGGCAAAACTGTCACCCCAAACGATCTGGGGTTGAACTTCGCCGACCGGGTTGTCTGATTTTTGGCAAGCCGGATCAGCGTTTGCCGATGGTCGCGGCGTAGACAACGATCTCGTCGGTACCGTTCACGCCCAGCGCAGGGTTAAGAAGATCATCATCAAAAGCGGCAATTCCACAAACGCCGCATTGAATGGATTCGGCTGCTATGTAAAGATTCTGGCAGACATGGCCGGCATCCAATAACACATAACGCGCGGCGCGTTCCGAATACCGCCAGGCTGTTCGTTCGATAACGGCAACCCAGAAGAAGGTAGCTGCACTGGTGCGGACATGGCTTTGTGCTTTACAGGCAGTGGTCAATTTTTCGTTGATGCCGACTTCCATATTGTGAGTATATAAGGAATGTTTTAGAGCGGAATAGCGGTAAAGGCCCGGGTCGAGTGTTCCTACACGATTGACCAGAATATAGGTCTCGAAGGGATGTCTTGATCCGGCGGATGGAACATTGCGAAAAGTGACAGGTCGATCGGTTATGGATTTGATACCCTGGGTTATCCAGAGAAGGTACGAGAATTCTTCCAGGCTTATGTCTGATTGCGCGAATTTTCTCAGGGATGAACGCTGTTCCAGGGCTGTTCGTACATCCATCACGGGAATGGAGATCGAAGACGGGGCGGGCAATGCGATAATGTTGGCATTGTCGGGAATGGGATGTTCAAATGGCGGCTGGGGAACTCCCTTCCATTGCGCAGGCTCAGAAAGATGAATATATTTTGTATTTTCAAAGAATTCATTAATAATCGACATAATCAGATCCTCCCGATAACAGTAATTATAGAAAAATCATGCCCCGCGGCGCAAGACACGCCGCGAAATTGCGCGAAACAAAACATGGATTTCGTTGGTTTTGAGGAGTATCAACACGGCCGCGTACACCAGCACACCCAGAATCAACCCTCCGAGAGCAACGATCCACACCGGAAGGGACATGCTGCCGCCTTGCCACAGGATCAAAGTCGCGGTCATAAGCAGACAGGCAAGTATCCCTTTCCAGAGCGCGTCCAAAATGTCATGTCCGCCCAGGCCATCCAATCGCCTGCGCATAATAAAAAGAAGAACTCCCATTTCGAGAGCGGTAGCCAGGGAATTTGCCAGGGCAAGGCCGCCATGGGGCATCCAACCGGATTGCGAAAAGAGTCGGGTGAAAGCCAGGCTGAATAGAATATTCAGACTCATGGCGCAAACCCCGACGATCACCGGTGTTTTGGTGTCGTGCAGGGCATAGAACGCGCGGCTTACAATTTCAACCACGCAATGACCGACAAGCCCTGCCGCGTACCAGAGTAAAGCCCAGGAAACGAGTTCCGTGGACCTTTCATCAAATTGTCCACCCTGGTACAACAGACGTATGACCGGCTCGCGAAGGAGAACAAGCCCCACCGAGGCCGGAAGTGATAACAAGAGCATGGCGCGTAACGTGGAAGCCAGGGAAGACCGCATTTCATTCAACTTACCCAACGCGACCTGAGCGGAAAAGGTTGGCAATGACGCGATGGCAATGGTCTGGGCGATCAATGCCTGCGGCATCATCATCAGGGTAAACGCGGCTGTAATGGCCGTCAGGCTGCCTTCGGGCTGCCGTGAAGCCAGGTTGGTATTCACCCAGAAATTTAATTGCACGATCCCCGCTCCGAATAATCTTGGCAGCATCAGCCGGCCGACCTCACGGGTAGCTGGGTCTTCAAGACCCAGAATCGGCCTGTACACGAACTTTAAACGCAACAGCGACGGTAATTGAACCAGCAGATGCAAAACCGCACCGAGAACGGTTCCCCAGGCAAGTCCGAATATTCCCATTGAAGGGGAAAGTACAATAACCCCGAAGATAATTCCCAGGGAATACATGGAAGGGGCAAGCGCGGGGTATAGAAATACCTGATGGGCATTCAAAACCCCCATCATTAACCCGCTTAAACCAAAGACCACTACCGAAGGCAGGATAACCCTCAACAGGCGGACGGTAAGCTCAAATTTCGCCGGTTCATCGACAAAACCCGGCGCCAGTAAATACTGGACGATCTGCGGGGCAAAAATGGCAGAGAGGGCACTGACCGCTATCAGGATGATCAGCACGAGGTTGGCAATGGAAGAAGCCAGATGCCAGGCGCGAGTTGTCTCTTTCCGGGTGAGAAAACCGGTAAAGGTGGGCACGAATGCGGAAGCAAGCGCACCGCCGGCTACCAGGTTGAAGAGGGTTTCCGCCAGGCGATTGGCCGTATTGAACGCTTCCATCTCCAGACCGGTTCCAAAACCGCGCAAGATGAGAATACCGCGGACCAGGCCGATCAGGTTGCTCAGTACAAAAGCCGCCATCACGGTTCCGGCGGCGCGGGCGATCTGGCGGTTGGCTGTTCTTACTGTATCAGGTTCGACTGGCATGCCTGCGATTATACGATATAAAATATAATTACAATTCCTTCGAATATGTGGAAGGGAAACCGCCATGTTACCGATCAAAGACACCATTCATTCCCGTATATTTCCGGTGATCACTTATCTGTTGATCGCCGCCAACACGGTTATTTTTTTCTTTGAACTATCACTTCCTGCCAATTTGCAGGAAGAGGTACTGCATATCTTTGGTTTGGTCCCGGCAAATGTAAGTCTCTATGCCCCGGCGAGTTGGATTCCTTTTATTTCCCATCAATTTCTGCACGGAGGTTGGTGGCATTTCCTCAGCAATATCTGGATATTGTTCATTTTTGGCGACAACGTGGAAGACCGGTTGGGATCAGGCCGATTTCTTTTCTTCTATCTCTTGGGAGGTGTTGCGGCAGGTGTATTCCAGGTAGTGATGACCCCGGGCAGTCTGATCCCTTCCATTGGAGCGAGTGGCGCGATTGCCGCAGTCCTCGGCGCGTATTTCCTTTATTACCCCCGTTCCCGGGTTATTACATTCATTCCCGTTTTCATTTTCCCCTGGTTTATTGAGATACCGTCGATCATTTATCTGGGGTTCTGGTTTGTCATGCAATTGTTCTCCGGATTGCAGTCGCTTGCGACGGTGGGCGGGGCAGTGAACGGAGGGATTGCCTGGTGGGCACATATTGGAGGTTTTCTGTTCGGTTTGTTGCTGGGCATTGTGTTTACGATCGGCCGGCCGGTGTACTCATATTATCGAGATGAACAATTCCCCTGGTAACAAGTTGATGGAGGGTTAAACGTGGAATTCCTTAATCTTTTCTGGATTGTTCTGGTCATTGCCTCTCTGGCTCCGGTTATCCGGCAGAAGATGGTTGAGTCCTCGCGTGTAAAGTTGTTCCGTGATTTGGAGGTGAAACGTGGCAGTCGGGTGATCGCCATGATCCACAGACAGGAGAGCCTGTCGTTTCTGGGTTTCCGCATGTCACGTCACATTGATATCGAAGACTCCGAGCAAGTGCTGCGCGCCATTCAGTTGACGGATCCTGATATGCCGATCGATCTTATTCTGCACACACCGGGCGGTCTTGTCCTGGCCTCGGAACAGATTGCCAATGCCCTTGCCAGACACCCTGGCAAGGTGACTGTTTTTGTCCCGCATTATGCCATGTCGGGCGGCACATTGATCGCTCTGGCTGCTGATGAGATCGTTATGGATGTGAATGCGGTTCTTGGACCGGTCGATCCACAGATCGGCCAATACCCGGCTGTGTCCATTTTGAAGGTTCTGGAAGAAAAAAAGATCGACCGGATCGATGATGAGACCCTGATTCTCGCGGACGTGGCACAAAAAGCGGTGCGTCAGGTAAAAGAGACCATCAGCCGGCTGGGATGTTGCCAGTATTCCAAAGAGGATGCGGACCACCTGGCAGAAGTTCTGGCAAGCGGCCGCTGGACACATGATTATCCCATTACGGTAGATGAAGCCAAAGAGATCGGGCTAAAGGTCAATACGGATGTTCCCTCTGAAATTTACAGCATTATGAACCTGTATCCACAGGCTGCGCAACGTCGTCCATCTGTGGAATATGTTCCTTTGCCGTATCCGATGAAAAACCCCGCGAAATCTGGCGGCGACTTCCAACCATAGAAAGTAATGGAATTTTGGTCAAAAAACGGAGCGAGTGATGCCAGAAAAAAAGGCCTTGGCCGGGGATGTTAATTCGGATGGAAAGGAAACGGTTCCAGACGCTTCTGCAAAAAAAGGGACCAAATCATCCGGGGTTGCGGTAAAGCACACCACAAAAAAACCACCGAAGGAGAAAAAGACCGAGCTTGCCGCGGAGCCCATTAAGACTGGCGAAAAAACTGGCTTATGGTGGATCGTTACCGGGGCAGCGGTTCTATTCAGTCTTGTCCTTGGATATATTCTTTGCCATTCTTTACAGGTAATGCCTTTACAGGAAAAAATGGCACAGGTGGAAGAACCGAAGATTGAATCAACTGTGTCATCCAATCAGGTAATGTCAGAGCTGTCGACAACGCGACTGCGCCAACAGGAGATGGAGATCCGCTACCTGAAAGCAGCGGCAGAATTGGAGAGGGCCAATAAGCATATCTTTCTGCTCCGGATGAAAGAACAGGTAGTGATTGCGGAATTAATGATCGAGCAAAAAAAGGGGGTGGAAGCCCGTAAAGCTCTCGCTGAACTAAAAACCCTGTATGATAATATCCGCCCGTTTATTGTGGAAAAGAATGAGGCGGTCTCGCAAAAACTGGAATCGATGATCCAGACAGCCATTCAAGATCTTACGAGTGACCCGGATCTGGCCATGAAAGATATGGAAGAAATCCGGGAAGCTCTGCGAACCGTGGAAGCGGCATTGTTTTAGATGGAATAAATCTTGCATGTGCTATACTCGAATAATCACATGTAACTGACTGCTTCCTTTACCGGACGACAAAAAATTCTTATGGAACAAAAACAGGCATTATCACAGCAATCTGGCAACCTGTTGCTAGAGATCAGCCGCGAATTGACAGCGGCTTTAGATTTGCATACAGTCCTCGAGCGGGTTCTGGTGCTTTCTGCCGGGAGTATTGACGCGGAAAGAGCCAGTCTGATTATTCTGGATGACCGGAAGAAACCAATCGACGCCGCCATAATGGTGGAAGGCAAAATCATGGCTCACCGGTCGGATCAATTGTGGGAGACTGTCAAGGGTGGACTGGCTGGCTGGGTTCTCAAAGAAGGCAAACCCGTTCTCATATCAGACACGAGTAAGGACCCCAGATGGATGCGGCGGAAGGATGACGCACCGGAAAAGTCAGGTTCAAAATCAGCCGTCTGCCTGCCTCTTAAACAACGCGAATCACTGGTGGGAATTCTGACAATTGTTCACCCGCAGCCCGATTTTTTTAAGGAAACCGAATTTACTGTATTGAAAGGTGTGGCCGACCTCTGTGGAACTTCGATCGGCAATGCCAGATTATTCAATTCATTACAGGCTGCCAATCGCCGTTACCGTGAATTGTTTGATGACAGCATTGACCCCATCTTTGTTACCGACATGGAAGGTGAAATACTGGAAGCGAACCGGCAGGCCAGTGATGTGACCGGTTTCCAGCCTGTGGAGTTGATCGGCCGCTCTCTATTCGATATGCAAACCCGTGACCGGTCAATCATTCAGGATGAGCAGGCAAATCTTTCGGCCGGTATGGCGGTCAAATTTGAATCGAAGATGATCCTGCGTAATGGCTCTCAAATTCCGGTTATGGTGCACATTCGTCGTGAGAACATTGATGAAGCAGATTTGATGCAGTGGTTGTTTCGCGATCTCAGTGAGCGTAAGGAACTGGATCGCATGCGGGAAGATCTCTCGGCTATGATCTATCATGATCTGAGATCGCCTCTGGCCAATGTGATCTCCAGTCTGGATATTATGCTGGCATCACAAAATGATCTGAATTCTTCTACAGCCGGGCTCATTCAAATTGCGTACCGTTCCGCGGAACGGATGCAACGGCTTATCAGTGCATTACTGGATATCAATCGGCTGGAAGCCGGGCAGTCCATTTTGAAACCCAAGATAACCGAAGTTCGGTCATTGTTGCAGGAAGCCTTGGATGTGGTAAAACCAAACGTCGAGACGAAGAAACAGGTGGCTTCGGTGATTGTCCCCGAAGAATCAATCTTTCTTTATATAGACGTGGATATGATCCGTAGGGTTTTAATAAATCTGGTCGAAAATGCCAACAAGTTTACGCCCAATGGGGGAGCCATCCATGTGGGGTGCACACAAACCGATGATCACGTGGAAATTTGGGTTCAGGATTCGGGTCCGGGAATTCCACCTGAAAGTGCCAAAAATATCTTTGATAAATATGTCAGGCTGGAAGGTGAAAACGCTCCCAAAGGTTTGGGACTGGGACTGGCATTTTGCCGGTTGGCTGTTGAAGCACATGGAGGAAAAATCTGGGTTGAAAGTGCCAAAGGTAAGGGAAGCCGGTTTGCATTAACGTTACCTCTTGCCAAAGAGGCTATTTAATTTTTATTGGAGCAGTAATGGAAGAGATTGCCCGTAATGTATATATAGAGACCGGTTTTACCGGTGTAACTCTAGCAGCCATTCCCTGGTCGCAAGGCCAGATTTTGATTGATTCTCCATTCCGGAATGATGATATTCGGTCATGGAGAGCGTCGCTTGTCAACCTGGCGGCTGGTGGAGAAAGAGTGTTAATCAACCTCGACGCTCATTATGACCGGACACTTGGGTCGCGTGCCATGGAAGCAACATTGATCACGCATGAAGCAACAGCAACTGCTTTCCGAACCCGCCCATTGACTTTCAAGAACCAGCATCTTGGAACGGGTTCCGCCTGGGAACAGAGTAACAATCTTGGAACTACGCGTTGGTCACCGCCGGATATTACATTCGATCAATCCATAACACTCTACCCTGATGGTATTACACTTGTAGTAGAGCACCACCCCGGACCCATGGCTGGTTCTTGTTGGTTGGAAATACCGGAAGAAAAAATTCTCTTTGTCGGTGATGCTTTCCCGGTTAATCAACCGCCATTCCTGGCCAATGCAGATATTACCCGCTGGGTGGTATCACTGGAAGAGCTTACATCCGGGCGGTATGCCGGTTACAAATTGGTCAGCGGGCGTGGGGGTTTAACAACCACTGCGAAAATCCCCTCATTTATAAAATGGCTTCATTCGGTTGAGACAAAGATCAAATTGTTGGGAGAGAAGATGGCACAACCCGAAGAAACGGCTACATGGGTCCCATCGCTATTGCACAGTTTTGACATCTCAGAAGATCTCAAGGACCAGTACACAGACCGTTTAAAGTGGGGATTGTTCCAGTACTACGCCCACAGGTACTTCCCTTCCAGAGCGGAAACTGAGGAATGATCATGGAATCCGAAATGGAGAACTGGTACAAAGAAGTTGTTGAAGTAACCCGCGGGAATATAATCGAATCGATCCATTATGGTGCAGCGGCCGTTGTCAACAGCCGCGGTGAAATGATGGCGACCTACGGGGATCCATATGCGGTTACGTATATGCGCTCTTCCTCCAAACCGTTCCAAGCCTTACCGTTTATTGAAATGGGTGGAGACCAGGAATATGGTTTTTCCAGCGCGGAGATCGCATTGATCTGCGCTTCACACTCGGGAACTGATGAGCATTTCTCTGCATTACAAAAATTGCAGACCCGGATAGGGATTTCAGAAGCCAACCTGTTATGCGGTGTTCATAACCCCCTACATAAAGGAACGGCTGATGCCATGATCTTACGGGGAGAAAAACCGACACCCAACCGTCATAATTGTTCTGGTAAACACACCGGATTTCTGGCCTGCGCAAAAATGCTTGGTCAGTCTCTTGAAACATACCTTGACCTTGACTCTCCCCTCCAGCAGAATATCCTTAAGTCATTTTCTGAATTCTGTGATATTCCGGTCGAAAAAGTAGAGGTCGGATTGGATGGGTGTTCGGCACCTACGTTTGCCATTCCATTGTTTAATGCCGCGCTGGGCGTTGCCCGATTCTGTGACCCGCAGGGGATGCGGCCAGCCCGCCAGCAAGCCTGTAAGAAAATATTTGATGGGATGACAGGCGCTCCATTTATGGTTGCCGGACCGGGCCGGTTTGACACCCTGTTCATGGAAAAGACCGGCGGAACCATTCTTACAAAAACAGGCGCGGAAGGGTATCAAATATTTGGTATTCCCCCACGAAATGGGCAACCCGGTATGGGAATTGCATTAAAAATCGCGGATGGTGATGTAAATGACCGTTCCCGTGGATTGGTTGGATTGGAGATATTAAGACAAATGGGGTTGATCTCGTCCACCGAATTATCTGATCTTTCAGATTTTTATATTCAAAAACTGACCAATTGGCGAAAATTGGAAATAGGAGAGATCCGCCCCTGCTTTGATTTGAAAATTATGGTTTAAACGGATGGCCGCCTATGCGTATACCGCGAGTCCTCGTCATAGATGACGATCCGACAATCGCCCGGATCGCGAAACTCACCCTCAAGAATCAGGGTTATGATGTTGTCATCGCAGAGGACACCAAATCGGGTTTAAAGGAATTATTTCAAGAAACAACTGACCTTCTTCTTCTGGACTACATGCTTCCAGAGCAGAACGGATTGGCATTCCTGAAAGATATACGCGCGGAACCGGAGTTGCGTCATCTACCGGTTATCATGCTGACCACCATCGGTTCCAGTGATGTGGTGCAGGCGGCAAAGTTGCTTGGCGCCAATGATTTCATCACCAAGCCATTTACATTAGAGACACTGGTTGAACGTGTAAGCCGGCTGGTTCCCATGCCTGAGAAGGAACCTAATGATCCGGATGAGGATTTACCGCAGTCTGCATTGTCTTAACCATGACATAAGCATCTTCCCCATCTGAATAGTAATGATGGCGGGTGTTCTCTTTGTGATACCCCAGCTTTTCATACAAGTGTATGGCTGCCCTGTTCGATTTGCGAACACACAGTTTGATGGAAGGGCGGTTAACAGCATCTTCCACTGCCCGCATGAGTGAAAACCCCACCCCCTGGTTTTGGTATTCGGGAATGACTCCTACCGTGGTTACCCAGGTAACCTTCTCAAACAGGTTGTTTTCCGCTGAAATAAAACCGATAACCTTGCCATCAGACTCTGCTTTGTAATGGATTCCCCCTGGCATGAGCAATGTTGACAGCAAATCAACCACCGGCCAGGCATCTTCCTTGAACACCACTTTTTCTAAATTGCGAAGGGCGTTCAGATCGCGAAACCTGGCCGGTGAAATGGTAAACGTCAAGCCTTAGTGTTTACACCTTTGACAAAATTTGACAACATATTGGTGAATTCCATCGGGAAGATGTACTTGGTGGCGGGATTGGCCGACATTGTCTTGAGAGTATCGAAGTATTGCAGCGTGACAGTATGCTGATCAAGCTTATTTGCGATCGCGTCAATCTTCGACAGAGCGCCGGCATAACCTTCAGCGCGCAATTGCTGTGATTGCAGCTCGCCTTCAGCCCGCAGGATGGAAGACTGTTTCTCACCCTCAGCACGCAGAATGGCGGCTTGCTTTTCACCAGTAGCCACATTTACGGCTGCAACACGGGTTCCTTCTGATTCGGTAACCACAGCACGGCGGGTGCGTTCAGCTGTTAACTGCCGGTTCATCGCATCCTGAACATCCCGTGGAGGGATGATCTCGCGAATTTCCACGTTGGTTACTTTTACTCCCCAGCGTTCCGTCACTTCATCCAGGCGGGTGCGCAGTTTGGTGTTGATGGTTTCGCGTTCAGAGAGGACATCATCCAATGGGATGCCGCCAATAACGGAACGCAGTGTAGTGGTAGCCAGACCTTGCGCGGCTGCTTCAAAATTTCCTACCTGAAGCACGCTTTCTGTGGGATCAATCAACTTGAAGTACCAGAGAAAGTCAATGGAAATTGGCGCATTATCTTTGGTAATGGAAGTTTGTTGTGGGATTTCACGTACCTGCTCCCGCAAGTCCACGCGGACAGCCCGGTCAATGATGGGGATCAACAGGATAAGCCCCGGACCTTTATCGCCGATACATCGACCAAGCCGAAAAACGACAAGGCGCTGGTATTCCGGTACAACTTTGATCGCCGACGACAGGAAGAAAATGGCGATGACAACGACGAATCCGATCAAACATAACACAGGGGTTACAGCAGCATCCATGACTCTCTCCTTTTGGTAATTAACTTAATCGCGAAGCGGATCAGTAGATCCGCTGTCATCTGAAAGGGGTTCCACCTCAACGGTGAATCCATCCTTGCGAATAACTCTAATAAGTGTGTCAGCCGGGATCGGTTGTTTTGAACGCGCACTCCACTCTTCATTTTGAATGTACACGGTTCCAGTCAGGTAAACTTCCGAACGGGTTTTCCCGATTTTTCCTTCAATATCCCCGAGACGGTTCAAAGGTTTTAATTGCATGGCCTCTATGCCGCGGGCGGCAACGATCCACATAAATCCTATTACCAGAACGGACACCACGGCAGCCAGATACGGATTAACAGCCGGTTCTCCGGATTCAAGCCGGAACATAAAAACTGATCCGGTCACAAGTGCCAACGTGCTGATGGCCAGGTAAATCAGTTTTTGAGATTTCCGCAACGCGAAGAGGAACGGAAAAACACCGATCACCAGGAGTGCGAGTGCCCACCAGTTGAATGGCAAATTGGCAACAGAGTAGCCGGCGATGAATATGGCCAGGACAGCCCCTGCTTCAAGCAAGCCTGTTCCTGGTGAAAACATTGCCAGTACGGCCATTACAAAACCCGCGACCAGGATCAAATAGGAAACATTGGGATCTAACAAAAAATTCATATTGTCCTTCTCTATTCTCTGTTACATTATATACAAAAAGAATCTCTTCCAGGCAGGCGAGTATCATCTTATTAACTATATACGTCAATTGTCTGAAAGGGTATTATGAATACGTAATGATTTGTTTAAGAAAGGAGGAATAGATCATGGCTACGTTGACTTGGCTGGGTCACGCTGCTTTCCTGTTGGAGGCGAGCGGTTATAAAATATTTATTGATCCGTTCATAACCGGCAACCCGGCGGCCAATTTTAAACCAGATGATTCGAAGACCGATTTCATCCTGATCACCCATGGACATGGAGATCATGTTGGTGATGCCATTGAAATAGCTCGAAGAACCGGGGCGGTGGTCATCAGCAACGATGAGATCTGCCGTTGGTTTGACAAAAAGGGGGTTAAGGTCCACGGACAGCATCTGGGCGGAGGCTTCCATCACCCGTTCGGTTATGTAAAAATGACTTTCGCGCTGCATGGATCGGCATTACCAGACGGATCGTGTGGGGGAAACCCGGGCGGATTTCTGATCACATTGAAAGAAAATGACAAAAAGATCTACCTGGCTGGAGATACCGGCTTGTTTGGCGATATGCGTTTGATCGGAGAGGAGGGTGTTGATGTAGCCGCGCTTCCAATTGGTGACAATTACACCATGGGGCCAGAAGATGCCTTACGCGCCGTAAAACTTATCCAACCTTCTCTGGTCATTCCAATACATTACAACACTTTTCCTCTCATAAAGCAGGACCCCATTGCCTGGGGAAAAGAGGTGGAAACACAGACGCTCACCAAAGTCCTTGTGATGGCTCCAGGAGAAAGCATCACTCTGTAATCTTGCTATCAGCGAGATGGGCTATCCGTTTCTTTAAATTGACTTTTATGCCTGATAAACTGCCACGCAGTCCCCGCTGTCCTGGATCAGAAGCGGTTCCCGTTTGAATAGCAAACCACTGACTACCCAGAGGTCACCGACAGCACCGGCGATGTTCATAACCGTGATGAACGCTACATGAAACAGGATATTACCCGGAACAAACGGGATGAGCAGCATTCCCAAAACAGTAAGAACGATGAGCGGACTTATGGCTGTTATCAGATATGGATTCTTACGGATGAAAACATCCGGAGCGGCTGCATAGGCGTATCCGGGACCCAGTGCAAAAATGGGACGGCGCCGGGTGAAAAGCCAGAAACAAATTCCGTGCACACCTTCGTGTAATACTACCAGTATGAGGAAATCGATGATCATGTACAGGGTAAACATTCCAACCTGTGCGAGACTGTTCACTTCAAAGGACAGGATTGTACTGCCATACCCCGGGCGAGTGGCTATGGTGTAACTCTGTAAAAGCAATACGGCTACGATCAGCAACCCAAAACCGGCGATGTTCAATGCGATCATCATCCGCATGTTTTTCTTCAAGTTGAATTCACCTGTCTGGTGAAATCCTTCAGGTAACGTATCAAGTGCAGTCAGGTTAGCCATAAATTCCTTATCCAATAATCTTGTGTAGTATCTCGAAAATGGTAAAACGGGTTTGTCAGATTATTCCATCCAGTTATATCGGTAACCAACAGGTGTATCAGGATCAGCCGGATTGCCTTTGAGGGCAAGAAAAACCCCGAGAAAGAAATTCTTATAAACGAGATCAACACTGGTGAAACCGGCTTCTTTTAACCACCTTAGTTGATCTGTGAGCAATGCGTCTTTGTCATATGTTGTACGGCGTTCGATGCTGGCATTGATCTGGTCTTGTGTCGCGCCGGATGAATGAACATGTTTTAACCATCGATTCCAATACAGACTGCGAAGAGTGGGGGTTTCACCGCGAATCTGGTCAATATTTACGAACGCCCCCTGCTCCTTTAATATCCCAAATATCTGATGAAAAAGATTTGCTTTTTCTGTGTCGATGAGATGGTGAATGGACAGGCTGGATATAACAAGGTCGTATTCCTCGTGCCCTTGAAGATTGCGGTAATCGGCAATTTCGAAACGAAAGCGATCGCCCATTGCGTGGAATCGGTCCCGTGCTGATTCCAGCATCTGGTCTGCCACATCCATCAACACAAATTCCGCGTTGGGAAAAGCCTGGTGAACGTGGTTCGCAAATGAACCTGTGCCGGCACCAAGGTCCAAAATACGCAGAGGGGCATCCCTTTTAAAGGGAATAACCTGAACGGCTGTGCCAAAAAGGTCAGAATATCCGAGCAGGGCACGGCTCATCCAATCATCGTAGGTTGGTGTAGAAGCGTTAAATGCCTGGTCGATGGTCATGTTTCCTCCATGCGGCCAATCATACCGTGAACGAAGTCCATTTGTTCCTGCTGTCCCGGTAAATATTACTCGTGGATTACAGGGGAGATTGGGATCGGTGTCCAACAATTGTCATTGAATGGCTGTTTGTATTTCAAAAATATTGCCTTCCGGATCGGTCATATAGCACCAGGTGACATATTTGTCATTCCCAACAGCTGTTGTTACCACTTCGCCGATAAGCGCAGCGCCAAGAGATGTTGCTTCACGTACAGCCTCCGTAACATCATTTACGCGGAAAGCAATATGGCTCCATCCGGGCCGGTTGATGCGTTTCTTTCCTTCATCACTGAGACGGTCGTAGGAAAAAAGCTCGAGCGTTGGACCTTCGTTGCCATATCCCGGTAGGCGTAGATGAGCGCCGGTTATATGCGCTTCAGGGATACCCGTACCCTTTTCAACGGACGAGCCTTTCAAGTCGCGCTCCGGTTGAAGGAGAACGCAACCAAAAACCCGCGAATAAAAATCTGCCAGCTTTCGCCAATCATGGGCGATCAGATTGGTGTGCGTATAAACAGCCTGTATTGTCATGGGTTTTCTCCGGCAGGTGGATTGCTTGTATTAAAGCCGGTTCTGTACTACCGGTTATCCGGCATATCCGCAAAGCGCCAATGCTTTTGGTCCGGTATGGACGCCCAGAACCGGCGAAACAATCGAGATGAAAATTTCTTTTGGTGAAAAATCTCGAATCACCCGTTCCATCAGCATTTTTGCTTCAGGCAGCGCGTTATTATGCAGTACGGTGATATGCAAAGGAAGTGATGTATCAATGTGCCGAAAAAACTCCCGATACAAGTCTTCGATCGCATGCTTGCGGGAACGGGATGGGAAAGCGGCTCCAACTTTGCCGGAAATATGGTTTACATAGATCAATGGTTTGATCTTCAGGAGCGAGTTGACCAGATGAGCCGCATCCGCGATACGGCCGCCATGGGCGAGGTATTCGATTGTGTCCAATGATATGTAATACGTTACGGATTTCAGCACCTTTTGGGCTGCTTCGAGCATCTGTTGCAGCCCGCCGTCATTTTCACGAGCCCGTGCCGCGGCAATTACCTGCCATCCGATGCCCATGGAATTGGACTTTCCATCCCATATTTCCACGGGGATGGGAGACAATTCAGCGGCCTGGCGGGCGGATTCTATGGTTCCGCTCATGGCGCTTGAGATTGTGACAACCATTGCCTGTTCCGCTCCGGATTCAGCAGCTCTTTGGTAGGCGTCCAGGAATAGTTGCGGGGTGGGCTGTGAAGTGGTGGGACGGATATTTTCTGCTACCAGACGTTCATAGAATTCGATGGGGGTTATATCCACACCATCCGTGTAAGTCTGACCTTTCATCACAATTGTCAGCGGGACGACCTGAATATCATATTGTTTTACCCATTCGGCCGGGATGTCGCATGTGCTGTCTGTTATCAATGCAATTTTGTGTGTCATAGTCTGTCCAGGTTATAGGAGTTTTCTTATTTTACGCCTCATTCGAAAATCCTACCCGCTATCAGGTAAAAATTTGAGACGGATAAGCAAAAATGAAATTTGTTGGGCACATTGGATTGGGAATAGTGCCCAACAGGTAACACATGAATGAATTCTATGTTCTTTAGCCAGCCTGTTTACGATGAATCGCCATCAGGTCTTCCACCAGGGCATATCCGGTTGCCAATCGCCCCGCGCCGGGGCCGATGATGGTTACATCGCCCAGAAGCTGCGTAGTGAAGGTAATGGCGTTGGTTGCGCCGGAAACACCGGCCAGAGGATGTGAAAGGGGTAGGCGTTGCGGCTTGACGCTTGCTTTGATGCCGCTGTCTGTCTTTTCCACTTTACCGATCAGCTTCCAGCGTTCACCGGCAGCTTTGGCTTTTGCAATATCATCCGTGGTGAGTTGGGTAATTCCCACTCGGTCAACATCCCCCATACGAATTCCGGCCTCCATAAGCAGGTTGGCCATAATCACTACTTTTCCCGCCGCATCAAACCCTTCCACATCGCCGGTCGGATCAGCTTCGGCGTAGCCTTTCGCCTGAGCTTCTGCCAGCGCGTCGGCGTATGCGGTACCGGTATCCATCTGGGAGAGGATGTAATTGGTAGTTCCATTGACGATTCCCTGAATGCAGGTTATCCCGGCTGAGGAAAGCATTTCTGTTCCCAGTCGCAGGGATGGTGTTCCGCTCATAACCGAGCCTTCAACACCGATGGAGACACCATGCTTTTGGGCCAACTCGAAAAGCTCATTGTAAGCTAGCGCTACCGGCCCTTTATTCGAGGTAATCACATGTTTTCCGCAGCTTATCGCTGTTTTAAGGTGGGTAATCGCGGGTTCGCCGGTTTGTAGATCAGTGAAGCTGAGTTCGGCGATCACGTCGGCGTTTGTTTCCAAGATCGTCTTAATCGCGTCCCATCCCTTATAAGGCGCAGCGACGGCATCCAATGATCCACTTTTTTCAACTGCATTCAGCAGGTCCACCGGGTCAAGCCCGTCAGGATTATACAGGCTGCCTTTTTGCAGGTCACTCACAGCCGTGATAAGAAACCGGGCACCGAAATCCTTCTCGTATCGGGAACCAAATTCGCATAAAATCTGCGCGAAACCCTGTCCTACATTACCAAATCCGATGAGTGCCAGGCGGTATGTGTTCATAATGAAATACCTCTTTGTGGGGATATGCCCTTCATTATAAATGCGGATTATTGATTATTTGTGTGTAGTGATAGAAGACGTCAACAATTGATTTGCGAAAAATTTATCCAATTGATCGCATTGAGCCTGCTCATATAACGGGTAGTACGTATGCCGATTCGTGTCAGGATGTACCGAAAAGCGGGTGATGCAATTGTAAGCAGAGAAGCTGTAAGGTTTCAGGTAATAACTGAGTATTAAAAATTCGGAGGAGCATAATTTAAGAATACCGCCGGTTTGTAAGAATTGGCAAAAAACAGAAAATTGGTTAAACTTCGCTATAATTAATTGACACCGATTTTCATGTGGGTGGACGATGGAGATCAATCGTATTTCAGGGGGAATGGAATACAGGCCGGAAATTATGACGCTGGTGCTGCCGGGTGATAGAGATTACCGGGTCCGGACAGCCAGAACCAGCGGGCAGGTTGATGTTCGCCCGTCTCCGTCGAGTTCAGTTACAGTCATTGATAGTTCAATCTACAATCGTGTGGAAATGACGGCAGAGGGGACAAATCTTGCTTTGCAGAATGGTCTGGCATTCTTGAAACAGTTGGGGGAGATGGAAGCTGAAGGTACAGTATTGGAATATTCCGGCATGTGTGTGAGAGATGAGTATGCCGGAGGCCATAGCGGGGTTATTGACATTTGGGTTTAGGTTCAACGGAAAGAATTGTCTTTTAATAGTTGACCGTATCGGGCAGTGTTTCGCCGGAATATGACCTGGCTGTTTTCTTTTATGTGGCTGCCAGTGTAAAATGAATCCCAGCAAGGAGAAGCCATGTCCGATAATTCCGATTCAATAACCGGACTGATAACAGGAACCATACCCTCCAAACGGATCGGTGTGATATACAGCGATGTCAGGCGGGAGTATTTCCCGACTGAAGCGCAATACATCACGGAAAAGGACGCCGGGGAAGACGCACGGATCATTGGCAACTACCTGGAAGAACTGGGGTATGACGTGATATTACACCCGGGAAACTCCCGGCTTCCAGCCTGGCTGCGGAAACATCATCCGGATCTTGTCATTAATCTCGTCGATTCCGTGAAAGGTATGGAAAGCCTGGCCTCAGCTATTCCGGGGGTTTTGGAGCTATTGGAACTCCCGTATACCGGTGCGGATATTTTGGGGTTATCCCTTGATACCAATAAATTTGTGATCAAAAAATTGTTGCAACAGCACGGTGTACCGGTTCCCAATTTCCAGCTATTTACCACAGCGGGAGACTACCTTGATCCGGCTTTACGGTTCCCATTGATATCAAAATTGAATTCTATTCACGGATCGGTTGAGATTACCGAGGATGCTGTCTCGGATAATGAGAAACAGCTCCGCAAAAGGCTGCGCTATCTTATCCGTACTTATAAGCAGCCGGTACTGGTGGAGGAATTCATCAGTGGGCGTGAGATTACCGTCATTGTATTGCAGGAAAAAAAGAAAAGTGTGTATCAGGCGGAAAAGATTTTCAAAGATCTGGGACGGAAATACCTCTTCCTGACATTTGAAGATCAATGGTTGACGGATATAAACGCCGCCTTTCATTACGCGAAGTTTGAAGATCTGCTTTTGAAAGAATATGTCAAGAAAGCCTTCAACATTACGAAAATGAGCGGGTACGCGAAGTTTGACGTTCGTCTTGACCAGTCAGGCCGGTATTTCTTTATTGATACCAATTGCAATCCCGCTCTTGGACCCAAAGAACAAGATGTGGCGCTTTCAGTGATCATGGACCTTTACGAAATTGATTTCACGGAAGTCATGCAACGTATTGTCAGCGGCGCGTTTAGAGATGTCAACCGAAAAAGAAAATCGTTGAATTCAAAACACAAAATAAAAGAAAAGAATGGCGAAAAGCCTTTTGATATTCCCGGTGAAGGTTCTTCTAACCAGAATACAAAAACTGAATAGAATTGAAATTCTTAGTAGCGTAACAAAACAGCGTCCCTTATCATCAGGGACGCTGTATGACTGTTGAGATGTGTATCAATCTGACTTTGGACCGGTGTAAACGACTTCCATCAACAGGCGGTCAGGGGTTTCGAACATCACTTGATAGTAGGTTTCACCGGGTCCGGAGAATTCGGGCCGATGACGCGGGGTCTCGAAGAGGGCGGGAATTCCACGTTTTTTCAGATATTCCACGGTCAAATCCACCTCTCTCTGCTTTTTCACGGCAATCGCAAAGTGGTTGACTCCCACTCCGTCATAATCATTTTTGTGATCTTTGGGGGCGGCGCCAAACCACATACTGCCACCATGCTCATCACCCACGCCGAGCATATTCGGATCATCGTACAGGATATCCCATTCCAAAAACTGGAACAGGTCTTTATAGAAAGACTGGTTTTTCAGGTCTATCCATGCAACAATGTGACTGAAATTTGATTTTTCCATGTTCTACTCCTACTTTCATTTCGAAATATTGTTTTACCAAAATATAATAATAATTATGTTCTATTAAGTCAATACCCGGAATAGATTTCTTTTTTCAGATGTTTTTGTACAATATATATAACTCTGTTAATACAGGGAACTTGCTTAAGGGAGGATGAGGCAGGTATGTCTTTGGCACGAAACAGGTTCTGTACTTTTATATGCCTGTTGGTCGGATTGTTCTTCTTAACAGCGGGCTCAATGCCGGCCGCAACACCTGTCCCGGCAGGGGATTTCGTCAATCGGTTGCCGATCCCTCCGCAACTGGTCTCAAATCCATCCGACTGGATAATTGGACCGAATACGGTTAAAAAGGTGGAGCGGCAATACTGGTTTACACCATCCGTAACCGGAGTGATTCGTGATATTGCCTGGGCGCCTGATGGGTCTGTCCTCGCGGTCGCTGGAAACAATGGACTGATTCTGTTGAATGGGGAGACACTGGGTTTTATTCGCGAATTTGACCGGCGTGTTAAAGCGTCAAAAATTGTGTTCAGCTCGGATGGTCTCAGGCTTGCCGGTGTTGATCCTGTTCAGTATTCTGCTGAAGTGTGGGATGTGGAAACGGGTAAGAGTCTCGGAATATTCCGCGATGGTGGTTACGCGATTGCCTTGAACACCAATGGAAAGATTCTGGCAATGGCCGAGGATTATCCCGAGATGGACGAGGCCGGTAACTTGCTGCCAGCTTCTACGGTCATCAAAATCTTTGATGTGGATAACGGGTTGTTGCTGCAGACGATGACAGCAAAAACAGCGCTTAGTATCTGGAATCTAAACCCGCCGGAGACGCTTGCCATGTATTTCAGCGCTGATGGGTTGCGGCTGCAGTCTGTTACTAATTTTGGCGATGTTCGACTCTGGGATGTTAAGAATGGAAAGCATCTAAACACATCTTTCAATAATTTCACGCGTGAGCGTTTGAGCAGTGGTGTGTGCCAGGCGGATGGACGAAGTGGAACCGTGTTTGCTGTTGCCTGTCATATCACCTATATTGATCCTCCCTGCACGGAGGATGACCCCAATTGCCCCGGAACGTTCTCATCGCGGTATGATGTTGCAATCTGGGAAACGGGTCAATTAAGACGTATACAACTTCAGACATTAAAAGATTTTCCGGGTGAATCTCCCGGTTTTAGTTATATTCCCTCTGACAACACGTTCACCTTGCTCGATTTCAACGGGAATGTGCACATTTGGAGTACAACAAAGCGCGAAGAACTGGCGGTGCTGACGGCGGAAATGTTTTCCGACTATGTCGAAGGGATAAACTCATCCTCTAGCACACCCGCCCCACTGATGGCAGTAAAACCGGGTAATGAATCCCGACAAATGGCATGTGCTTCACAGGGAATGTTGCAGTTGTTGGATGATTCCGGCGGAGTTATTAAGGAGATCCAAAATCCCGTTGAATCAACAAGCAGCGCGTGGATGATGCATGACGGAGGACCGCTGAAATTGATCGCGGGTTATTCCAATGGTGAGATACATATCAAACAATTGCCAGTTGGGAAACAGGAATTATTGATACCATCAGCCCATCATGGAGAGATCACCCGGATCCGCTATGATAACGAAACCAGTCATATCATTTCTGCGGGGGCGGATGGATTGATCAACCAGTGGGATCGCGATGGAAGAAGTATGGGGGCGTCATTGTCTTACTCGTTCAAACCCAGCGCGATCAGCCGGTATTCCGGGTTTGAGTTCGATCATAGCGGACGTTTTTTTGCCCACCAGGAAAAATTTGATACAGGAAAAACAGAAGCCCCGGTTGGATACCGCATCCGGATTTGGGATACGTCTTCCCGTCAGATCGTTCAGACACTGGAGGAAGAAGGGAATCCATATGGGTTTAGTCGGGATGGCAATTGGATGATCACCAATTCCGGCACGGCAAAAATCTGGAATGTGATGGACGGATCTTTCCTGCGTGACTTTTCGCTATCCACGGATTCTAGCCGCGTAAATTCATCCGCGTTGTCCCCTGATGCCGGTCTGGTTGCCTTATCGCAGGATGAGCGGTTGATTATTCGCGATACGAATACACATGTGACTCTGGCTGACATCCCGTTTGATTCGATTCCGGTGCGTCTTGATTTTTCACCCGATGGATGCCTGATGGCTGTGGGAGAACGGTCAGGACAGATTTCAATTATTGACCTTGCTGAAAAAGCTTTTGCAGCCCGCTGGTGGGATCACGCCGGTGCAATTAAGGAGCTTGTCTTCTCACAGGATGGGCGAATTCTCCTGTCTACGGGGGATGACGGCAGGGTAGCTCTACGTGGTTTGGATGGCGTTTTGGAACAGGGGACTGGCCCGGTCGTGATACAAAGCTGTGACTTTGGATCAACACCTGTCACTTCGACCCCCCGGACGCCAACGGTAACGTTCACCCCGGTTCCGGCGACCACCACTCCGACACCTGTCACCTTCACCCGCAGGTTATCGCTAACTGATCCGCGAATGAGCGGGAATGATGTCTATCTCCTGCAAACCCGTCTGAAAGAGCTCGGATATGATGATGTTGGCACACCGGACGGGGTTTTCGGTCCCATGACGGATAAAGCCGTCCGCGCCTATCAAAAGGATAATAATCTGGATGTGGACGGAATTGTTGGTCCGGCTACCTGGAACAGTCTTTTTGTTAAGACGGATGGCGATTAAGACAAGGCAGCTCGTAAAACGCGCAGCGCGCGCAGGGTGACCCATTCATTCGGCATTCCTGCCCGGCCGTAATTTCCCCAGGTTTTGCTGCCGTAATTGTATTCCAGTTTCCAGCGCCCCTGGTCGTCCTGTTTCTGCCTGATCAATTCCAGAGTGGATTGCAGACGCGGGTCCCGGCCGTAACCCAGCCTGGTCATAAATTCTGCCACCTGTAACAGGTCGGTGATATAGAAGACGGGAAAACTGAACGCCCACCAGTCCCGGTTGGGTTTTCCTGCTGTATCGCGTGGATAGTCTGCCGTAACCGGATCAACACTGAAAAACAGGTCTACCCCCATCCGGATAGCCTGATCCATCATCGGGGTGCGTTTTTCAGGCGGCACCAGGGCGAGGGCCATCATCACCTTGGCGGCTCCCCAGGCACAGGGAAGTTTAGCGTTTGCTCCGCAGGCGAAATTTGGTCCGCACTGGTAGGCGTAATAGCGGATTTCGGCTTTCTTATCGGTTGCCGGGGCAATCCCATCTCCGGTTACACTGCGCGTCATCCAGTCATATGCCAGGCTAAGGCGCGGGTCGGTGCAGCCCATTTGCAGCAGCGCCCAGCAAAGATTTCCCTGCAGGCAGTCAAATGTTCCCGACGGAGCGCCGTTGTAGCTCATCTGACCGTGTTTGGCCATTGCGTTGTTGAGAACATAATCGCAGGCCTGTTTTACGCGTGGATCTCCGTTTACGTCAGCTCCCAATTGCCCCAACAGGGTGACAGACCAGACCGTGGAGCGGTATTTCGGGCCGTACCCTGGACCGGCTTTTTGCCAGTAACCGTCACCCACCATTTTGGATAGCACAAAGGCGATCGTCCCGGTGGAGTAGGCTTCCTTAAGGGCTGCCTGTTGTTGTGGCGCATCATCTGGGAGGTCCAGCAGATCACGCCCGGCCATGTATCGAACCTCGGGTATGCGGGAATTTGTCAGCCAGGAAAGCGGATTACCCTTCAATTGGTCTGTCCAGGGCATTTTTTATCTCCAGGTTAATAGTAAAAATATTCTACAATGGCTGAAAGAAAAATACAATCAAAAATACTTGTGATTCCACCTGCCGTCCAGTACAATACATTCAGAACGTTATCAATCCATTCATGATCAAGGTACCTAACCCCCGGATGGGTAGGTTTAATGGCGATGCCGGTAACTCTGCACCTGTGGAGAAGTCCGGCGCTGTCGCGCAACTGTAGGGGCTGTAAAGCCCGAGCCAGGTCGACCGCCTTGATGCGTTTCCACGAGCCTCGCAGAAAGGAGGTGGATAAGCTAATTTAAAAATGCTCATCCCACCCCCTGCCAGACGGCAGGGGGTATTTTTTTCCCTACATAAACAAGAGGAATTTATTTCGCATGAAAAAGAGAATTCTACTCAGTCTCATCGTAGTTCTGATTATGTCGGCGTGCAGCCCGGTCGTTCAGCCAACAGCGGTTCAGCCGGTCGAACAGCCTTCCATCACCCCAAAGCCTGGCGAAACAGCAACTATGGCTCCAACTGCGGAAATGGTGATGTCGGACGAAGAGGAAATTTCATTTGTTGACGACCTTGATCGGGATGTTGTCATTAAGTTACCGGTTAAAAGGATCGTTGTACTTGCACCTTCTTTGACGGAAACATTGTTTGCCATAGGCGCGGGTGAACTGGAAGTAGGTCGAACAGAATATTGTGATTATCCGGAAGAAGTGGTCAACCTTCCGACGATTGGCGGTTTTTCGGCCAATACCATCAGTGTTGAAGCCATTATTGCCCTGGAGCCAGACCTGGTTATTGGCGGGTCAATCCATCAGGCTGAGGTAGTTGACTCTCTGGAAAAAGCTGGAATTCCGGTCTTTGTGAGTGAACCGGAAAATGTCCAGGAGACACTGGAATCGATTGAGTTGATAGGCAAGATCACCGGGCATACGGAACAGGCAGATGACGTCGTGGGACAAATGCGCGCACGGATGGATGAAATTGCCGAATTTGTTACCGCCATACCGGAAGAAGAACGCCCCACAGTTTTTTATGAAGTCTGGCATGAACCGTTGATGTCAGCTTCCAATTCGGCTTTTGTCGGGGAGCTGATAAGCATGGCCGGTGGTGTGAATATTTTTGGGGAATTGGAAGAAGATTACCCGACGATCAGTGCCGAGGAATTGATAGAGCTGGATCCGCAATTTATCATTGGACCCAGCAGCCACGGCGACCAGATGACCGCTGAAGTGATCGGCAGCCGTGAAGGATGGAAAAATCTCACGGCTGTAAAGAACGAGGCCATTTATATCGTGGATGGAAACATCGTCTCCCGTTCAAGCCCGCGTATTGTTGATGCGTTAGACTTCTTCGTAGAAACGCTCCATCCGGAGTTTAAAAAATAGCTCATGTCAAAACGGGTGTTGATCTTCACAGGACTTTTTGTTCTGGTCGTTTTAATCGGTATTCTGAGCCTAGGCATGGGAGCTGTATCCATCAGCCCATTGGAAACAATCTCAGCGCTTACCGGAAGTCCTGTGAAGTCCGTCCATGCGACAATCCTGTGGGATTTTCGGGTTGCCCGTATTCTGCTGGTTCTTTTGTGCGGTAGTTCACTGGCTTCTGCTGGAGCTGCATTTCAGGGATTGTTTCGTAATCCATTGGCAGATCCTTATATAGTCGGGGCGTCCGGTGGGGCGGCGTTGGGCGCGACTCTGGCTGTTATCATCGCGCCTTCCAGTCGTGCCATATCCATGAGCACAGCCGGTTTCCTGGGGGCTATTGCCGCAGTTTTGCTGGTTTATGCCATTGCCGAAACGAGTAATTACGGTTCGACTATTTCGCTCCTACTGGCCGGTGCCGCGTTAAGCACGGTGCTATCTTCTGTTGTCTCCCTGTTGCTGATACTCAGTGACGAGGTCTTGCATGAGGTTTTCACCTGGTTAATGGGCGGTTTTGCCGGCAGGAGCTGGTCTCACCTGTATATGGCAACTTTCCCGGCATTGATCGGCCTTTTGTTGACCTGGCCGATGGCCCGGTCGCTTGACGCGTTGTCCGCCGGGGAATCGAGTGCTGAAGCACTGGGACTTGACTTACGTAAAGCCCGTCTGTTGATTGTCGCTGGCGCCAGTCTATCAACGGCGGCAGCCGTGTCTGTCAGTGGCATTGTCGGTTTTATCGGGCTGGTATCTCCACATATTGCGCGCCGGTTGGTTGGGTCACGCCACGCGTTGGTCATCCCGGCTTCGATGATGGTCGGGGGAGTCATCCTCTTGGTGGCTGACGACCTGTCGCGTACCCTGCTGGCACCCATGGAATTACCGGTTGGGATTTTTACCGCTCTGATCGGCGGTCCGTTCTTCCTTTATTTGCTGCGCAGGGGACGGAGTGATCTGTGATGTTGATAACTGCGAGTGATCTGGCCCTTACGTATAATGGACACCGTGTGGTGGATGGGTTTAACCTGAAACTCAACGAGAGGTCTGTAATTGGTCTGGTGGGGCCGAATGGTTCCGGGAAAACAACCGTATTAAGGGGGCTTGCCGGGTTACTTGAACCGGTAAGCGGGAACGCGTTGATCGGAGGAAAACAGGCAGCCCGCATGGATAAACAACAACGCGCCCGGATGGTTGGCTGGGTTCCACAGCAAGAGTCATCCGCCTGGCCCCTCACAGTACAGGAAGTGGTGAGACTGGGCCGCGCGCCCCATCGAGGCTGGTTCATGCCGTTTACCCCGGCAGATATGGAGATTGTCGAAAGGTCTCTGGCACGGGCCGATCTGCTGGACTTGAAACACCGCCCGGTCACGAAATTATCTGGCGGAGAATTTCAACGGGTACTGATCGCCAGGGTGCTAGCGCAGGAACCGCGGGTAATGATCCTTGATGAACCAACGACCAGCCTGGATATTCAACATCAGATCCAGGTGCTCGACCTTGTACGCGGTCTGGTACAGGAACAGGGATTGTCGATAATTATGGCTATACACGACCTGAACATGGCAGCCCGATATTGTGACGGTCTGGTGCTGATGCACAAAGGCAGGCAGATCAGTTCTGGTTTACCGGAAGAAGTTCTAACCCCAGAAAATTTCAGGGCCGTCTTTGGGGTAGACGCCCGCTTATACCGGGACCCCTGGAACGAGTGGGCTGTCACGGTGCGTGACGGTCATAAGGATGGATATGAGAAAGACACGACAGGAACGAAGAGGCTTGTTGATCGTTAATACCGGTAATGGGAAAGGCAAATCCACAGCCGCGTTTGGTATGGTTCTACGTGCCTGGGGAAGGGATATGCGCACGTGTGTAATCCAGTTCATAAAATCGGAAAAAGGACAATGGGGGGAGATCAAAGCAGCAAAAAAACTGGGTTTGGAATGGCACATTACAGGCGATGGTTTCACCTGGGATTCAAAAGATCTCGATGAGACAGCCGCGCGGGCTATTCATGGGTGGGAACTGGCAAAAGAAAAGATATCCAGCAAAATGTATGATCTGATCGTGCTGGATGAAATGACCTATGCCTTTCAATTTGGATGGTTGAAGATCGGTGAGGTTATGGCCTGGCTTGCGGAAAATAAACCGGCTGACCTGCATCTGGTCATCACAGGTCGTGATGCGCCGCAGGAATTAATTGACGCGGCTGACCTGGTTACCGAAATGTCTCCGGTACGCCATCCATTTGATAAAGGCATCTATGCCCAACCGGGGATCGAATATTGACCATGCCAGAGGATAAGAGGGGATTGATCATTCTATATACCGGCGATGGCAAAGGGAAGACCACGGCTGCCCTGGGTATTATGCTGCGTGCCTGGGGGCATGGGATGCGATGTTGTATGCTGCAATTCCTGAAAAGCCCGGACGCGGATTATGGTGAATACAATGCCGCGCGCAAAATGGGAGTGGATATCCGTCCACTGGGAGACGGTTGTACCTGGCAAAGTACGGATCTTCAGGTCACAAAGGACACGAATCTGAACGCCTGGAACACAGCCTGTGACGTGATCGCGAATGGCGGTTATGACCTGGTTGTGCTGGATGAATTCACCCTTGTTCTAAATTTTGGCTGGCTTGATACATCGACGGTGGTGGACTGGTTGAAGGCGAACAAACCGTTATCGCAGACCATCATCATTACCGGACGGTACGCGCCGCCGGAGTTGATCGACGTGGCTGATCTTGTGACTGATATGAAAGAGATTAAACACCCATATAAAGATAAAGGGATCTTATCTCAACCGGGTGTTGACCGCTAAAAGAATTTCTCATTTCGCTGTGTTTGTTATAAAAAAAGGAAAACAGGCACCCCTGACACTCAGGAGTGCCTGTTTTGAAAACTACCCGTGACCTACTGCGCGTTGACGAATTCTGACGCCCAGTCAAACTCGCCGGATTCTTCGTACCAGGCCGGCCAGTGCGCGTTCCAGGCGGGAGTCGAAACTTCCTTTACCCGGTCGGAACATGGAAGATACGGTTTGATATCCAGTATGGGAGTGCCATCTTCCGCGTCAATCCAGGCCACCACGATCTGCCCGTTCGTTTCATCGACATGCAGCACCTGGGCGACATCGAGGCAGAGGGGATTGGGACGCATGGGCGAGCGAGTGGCGAAGATACCAAGCCGGTCCGGCCCCTTTGCGTAAGGTTTGTCAACAGCCATCATCTTGCGGTATTCCGGCCCATCAAGCAGGTGACTCCACCATAACACATTGATGTGGCTGAAACCCTGCAATCCAAGCATGGCTTCACGGTATTCCGGTTTGATCTCGAGCACGAATCCCTGCCCGCTGGAGCGGACATAGCCAAGCGGAGAGAGAACACAATCGATCTGTGCCATTTTTCTTCCTTCTTTCTTTTTAATTATTCTCAGCGGCCGCTGGTTTTAACGATTTGGAGCTTTTTGCCTGTCTTAATACCAGTTTGATACATATCTCGCGGCATGGATCAGCCGCTTTATGTCGCGGAGGCCGATTTTGCCTTTGAAGTAATTGTTTTCGGTGTTGACCGTGTCCAGGGCTTTATCCAATTCTTCGGGGTTCGCTGTTGCCACTTTAGCCGGTGTCTCGTACCCGGTTTCCGTCAGCATGCGGGCGGACAGCGGACTGATCCACTGGATTCGCGTCAGGTCGGCACACTGAAGCAAATGCCTGCCGTGGTCCGGTTGTATACCGCTGTTTTGAACCTTATCAGGGTTTTCAAACAGATCAGCCGTATTACGGATGCCGGCTCCCTCCAATCGGGAAATCTCTTCGATAGGGATCCATTCAAATTCTTTCAGAGGGAATGGTTTCGGGAAATAACTTTCGAATTCACGGCGCAGAAGGGCAAGGTAGTCCTTGTCAATTCCGGTTTGTTCGGCAATGGCAAAAAGACGCTTGTTGTCTTTTAATTCCTTGCGCAAACCTCCCAGGGTATTAATTCCCATTGATTCCAGAGATTTCAAATGCTCATCCAGATTTTCAAGGATAGGTTCGCGGCTGGGGACAAGGTCGGCGGAGCAGATACGTTCTTTTAATTGTTCCAGGCTGATGCTGTCGGCGTCAAAGCAGTATTTCATGGTTTTCTCCGGTAATAGGGAAAGGGTCAGGCCGGGGAGACCGGTATTTGCAATTCTGTGAGGGCATTCGGATCGGAATCATGCCTGTCTTCTTCCGCCAACCGCCGGTAGATCTCCCGGTCCGGTCCATCGATCTTGAAATTATGGTCGCCAATCCACTGCCACAGGGCGGTAAATCCATCGATCAATCCGTTGTATGAACCCTGATGGGTGGTAAACAACATGGTTTTGACCTCCGGCAGTACCCGAACCAGACCTTGAGGAGCATCATCAATGGGATTCTCGATCGGAGCGCACACCTCCAGTTTGATCCTGGGTTCGGTGGCATGGCACAGTGTAAGATACGGGGCGTCAACTTGCAGTTTTGAAGCCTGTATGCGCTCGCTCAACTCCATCCACAATGGGCCAACATCACGGTAATCCGGGACTTCACCGGTAACCGAGGCTACCTGCAGGGCGTCAACGTGTTTGATGTCGATCTCGTAATTTGTGGGTTTGCTTTTGTGCTCCAACATCTTCAGCCGGATGTCGATGCGTTCCAGCTGGTCCAGGCTGTTTTGTACCTGCGAACGGATCTCGTCTTGTTTGAGCAGCAGGATTCGCCGCATTTCTTCCGGGCTGATGTTGTCATGCAGCAATCGTTTGACCTGTTCCAGAGGGATGCCCATATCCTTCAACGCGAGGATGCGATGCAGCGCGGGCAGCTGGTCGAGAAGGTAGTAGCGGTACCCGGTGAACGGGTCCACCTCTCCGGGACGCAGCAGGTTAAGGTCGGCGTAATAGCGCAGGGTTTGCACCGTCACCTGTCCGAGGCGGGCGAATTCACCGATCTTGAGCTTCATCACGTTTCCCATACGACAACCAATATACACCCTATGGTAACCATAGAGTCAAGAAGGAAATTGTTATTCTGGAATATTTGGTTCATCCAGCAGCGGGACGATGTTGATCAGCGGTTCTTCGTACGGGTGGATTGCGCGGATCGCCCGGATCACCTGTGGCAGAATGGCACGCGGACAGTTAACTTCCACCTTGCTCTCGTGCCCTTCACTCACTTCACCGATCGTTCCGTCATACGGATTAGACCCATCCAGTGGACGCCAGTACCCCCTGACCGGGGTTATCGAGCAACAATGGTCATAATTGCCGATGATCCCTGCTCCGGCATTTGCCAGCGCATCGCGCAGATCGTTCACATTTTCTGTCGGAATGAAGATTTCAAGTTTTACGTGGTTGATATCCATGATCCATAACCTGGTTAATAATTCGGCCTATTTTTGATGGCGTATTGTTTGATGAGTGTTGAGTTCTCGGGAGACATATACCAGTCATTTTTCATGAGCTGCAGATGATTCACTGTCAGAGTACCAAAATCACGCAGTTTATTTTCTAGAAGAAATTCCGAAAACCGGGCGGGAGCCCGTAACGGGTTTGAAAAACGCATGATGGTTGTGTGGGCGGCTGTCAGGGTGTAACGGCGGTCCAACCCCTGCGCCAGACCGGCTCGGATAAGGCTCTCCCGCAATTTTTGCCGGATGATGTTCAGGTTGTCCGGCCGGGGATAGCCGCACAACATCAGCGCGCTCTTTGAGACGGTAAGCCCCTTCAGGGTAAACGTGAACGGTGATACCTCGTCAAGGGCGTCTTCCACGGCGGCCTGGTAGACATCCAACTGATCGTACTCTTGTTGATGGTCGACGGTGGCGGTGAAAAGAGCCAGCACGGTGAAATGCAGGCTGGCTTCCGGGTAGCTATACTGATCCGGTTCAAGCTGGCGGGTTTCTTCCACGAACGCGAGAATATTGCTTTTTACCTCATCCGTCGGGCGGAAGATAAGTGTCAGGCCGCGCCGCCGGTCTGCCGCCGGGTTGGTGATGTACCGGTCGATCTCAATCTCGCCGCGCGAAAGGGCGTCAAAACTGGTATTCCACAGCATGTCGTAGATGGCCGTGAACTTGTCTGTCATGCCCTTATTATAGTAGAACATATTTCAGGTAGTTGCTTTATAATTCCATACGAAAATCCAAGGGGGTTTCAAGGCAAGTACTGCCAATATATCTGGTTTGATTCTCAAGTAATTTTTAAAGCAGACAGGTTTTCACATATTTGGCAGTAGTCTACTGTAACAGGGAGGAGACGAATGCCTTTTTACGCACACACCCGAGAAGATGGACAACAAAAACAACTATTGTTGGACCACCTGACAAGAACGGCTGAAATTGCCCGTAAACTCGGTGCTGATACGGGTTTAGGGGACTTGGTCTATGTGGCTGGTTTATTACATGACTTGGGAAAGTATTCTCTTATTAGATTAGAAAGTGAAATATGAACAAGACCGAGCCATTTGGAATCATGTAAGGTTTTAAGGAGGGAGAAAAAATGGAAGGGTTGTGTTATGAAGATGTAGTAAATAATGAAGAAAAATTGATTGCTCATCGGCGGGAGAGGGATGGGAAGGAGCAATTATTAACTACGCACTTAACCCAGGCATCTGAACTGGCAGAGAGATTTGCGGAAAAAGTAGGATTGCCAGAATTAGGCAAGATATTAGGGTTGTTGCATGATCTTGGAAAAGCCAGCAAGGAATATCAAGATTATTTAGGTTCAGCCGAAGGCTTGATAAATCCCGACGAAGATGATTATGTCGATTACAAGGCAATGAAAGGCAGGATTGACCACTCCACGGCTGGGGCGCAACTGGCCTACAAAAAACTCGCCAGCCGGGGACGCGAGGGCAAGGTTTTGGCGCAATTCTTGGCGCTGGCGTTGGCATCTCATCATTCCGGGTTAATAGACTGCCTGAAACCGGACGGTGCGAATGAATTCCTGCGGCGGATTATGAAAGATTACGAGGATACTCATCTTGCCGAAGCTATAGAGAAACTCCCTGTCATTGAGAAATTGTTGGATGATATCTTGACCCAACCCATCGAGCAGCGCTTTTGGGAAAAATTGACCGCCATGAAAGATGGCAAAGAAGATGTTACCCTGCCATTTAAACACGGCTTGCTGGCGCGTTTTTTGTTGAGTTGTCTTTTGGAGGCAGATCGCCTTAACACCGCCGATTTCGAGAAGCCTGACAATGAAGCCATCCGCAACTATGGAAAATACATTTCTTGGGAGGTTCTTATCGAACGGTTGGAGGTGAAGTATGCAAAGTACGCGCAGGAAACGGCACAAATGAAACCTGGGCGGTCGCTCGAAGTCAACCAACTGCGGGCGCAGGTGGCGCAAGCCTGCCTGGAAGCAGCAGAAAAAAACAAGGGTATTTACCAGTTAACCGTGCCTACAGGAGGCGGCAAGACGGAGGCCAGTTTGCGCTTTGCCCTTCATCATGCGCGGGCACATAAAATGGACAGGGTCTTTTACATTGTCCCTTACATCACCATCATTGACCAGAACGCAGACAAGCTGCGGAAGATTTTGGAAAAAGAAAACGAACGCGACAAAGTCGTTCTGGAACATCACTCCAATTTGACGCCTGAAAAGGAAACCCGCCGCCATAACCTACTGGCAGAAAATTGGGATGCGCCAATTGTATTCACCACACAGGTTCAATTCTTGGAAACCTTGTTTGGTTCAGGCACCCGCGATGCTCGCCGAATGCACCAACTGGCGAACTCGGTCATTATTCTGGATGAAGTGCAGACCGTTCCCATCAAAATCATTCACATGTTGAACGCCGCTTTGCGTTTCCTGACGCATGACTGCGGTTCAACGGTTGTGCTTTGCACTGCTACCCAGCCGCCGCTTGACCAATTGCCAAATGAGTATCGAAAATTGACCATCGAATCGGAACAGAAAATTATCCAGAATGCAGCAAATCTGTTTGAGAAGCTAAGGCGCGTCGAAGTCTATGATGAACGCAAACCTGGCGGTTTGACCAATAGCGATGTCGTTAATTTGGTGGAACGCGCATTGGATGAAAAGAGCAGCGTGCTGGTGGTGGTCAATACGCGGGCCTCGGCGCAGGCCGTGTATAAACAAATCAAAGCGCGAGACTTGGGCGCAGAGCTCTACCACCTTAGCACCAATATGTGTCCAGCACATCGCATGGATGTGCTGGAAAATAAAATCAAGCCCAAACTTGATGCCAAAGAACCGGTGATTTGCGTCAGCACGCAACTGATCGAAGCGGGCGTGGATATTGACTTTGGCGCGGTAATCCGCGCTTTGGCCGGGCTGGATTCGATTGCCCAATCCGCCGGGCGTTGTAATCGTCATGGGCTGCGCGAGGATGGAGGAAGTGTCTGGGTGATCAACTTACAAGAGGAAAACCTTGATCGATTGGAAGATATCAAAATCGGGCGGGAGCATACACAAAGGGTTCTCGACGATTTCGTGGAAAACGCTGAATCGTTTGACAATGACCGAATTGGCCTGGATTCCATCGCCACATATTACAGTTTCTATTACCAGGCTCGGAAGGATGAAATGTCCTATCCTGTAGACGGAAACTCGCCAGTGGGCAGGAACGATGAGTTATTCAATCTCCTTTCGCGCAACAGTGTTGCCGTACAATCCTACCAGAGAAACAACCAGACCCAGCCTGATCTAGTCTTGCGGCAATCTTTTTCAACCGCCGCTAAAGCATTCCATGTGATCGAAACCATGTCGCGGGGGGTTGTTGTGCCTTACGAGGAGGGCGAAACCGTCATCGCGGATCTATGCGGTGTGCAAGAATTGGATAAGCAATATAAATTGCTTAAAAAGGCGCAGCGTTATTCGGTCAATTTGTTCACACATCAATTCGAAAGCTTATTCAATGCAGGAGCCATAAAGGAGGTACAGACAGGTGCAGGAATTTTTCATCTCAATGAGCGATATTACAGCGAAGAGTTCGGCTGGAGCGATGAACCAGTCAAAGACATGAAGACACACATTGTATGAAGTTAGGAGGTCTCGATGCAATATCAAAATAGCGTAATGTTCAGGGTGTGGGGCAGGTATGCTCTGTTCACCGATCCGCTGACCCGCATTGGCGGCGAAAAATATTCGTATCAGATTCCCACCTACGAGGCGTTGAAGGGAATTTTAAGTTCGGTGTATTGGAAGCCAACCATTGTGTGGATCATAGACAAAGTGCGTGTGATGAAGCCCATCCGAACCCAATCGCGCAGCAACAAGCCAATAAAATTTCAATCGGGCGGGAATGACCTGTCCATTTACACCTATCTCGCTGATGTCGAGTACCAGGTGCAGGCACATTTCAATTGGAATGAGAATCGCCCCGACCTGGTACGCGACCGCAACGATCACAAACACTATTGGGTTGCCCGGCGAATGATAGAGCGCGGTGGCAGAAGAGATGTGTTCCTGGGCACGCGCGAATGCCAGGGATATGTCGAACCGTGTGAATTTGGCGAAGGCGAAGGCTTTTACGATAATTACCCCGGCGTAATGTCCTTTGGATTGATGTTTCATGGTTTTGATTATCCCGATGAAAACCAGTCCGGCGAATTTTGGGCGCGGTTCTGGGAACCCAAGATGGACAAGGGTGTAATCAAGTTCACTGCCCCCAAGGAGTGCAAAGTTCGCAAGTTCGTGCGCCTGATGAAAGCCAACCCGCCTGCCAGCATTGGGCTGGAAGAAGAAGGCTTGCTGGCAGGCTACACGGAAGAAAGAGCGTGATATGAACTGGATTCAAAGCCTGTATGAGACATACGAGAATTGCCAGAATATGATTGGCTATTCGAACCAATCTGAAAGGCCGCTTCTTCCCGTCTGTCATATCACGACACAAACCCATATTGAAGTTGTGATTGATGGTAATGGGAATTTCCGCCGTGCGAAAATCGTTGACAAGAGTGACTCGACAACCATCATTCCTTCGACAGAAAGTTCTGCCAGTCGTGCAGGAAGTAAGCCGGATTGCCATCCCTTGAGCGACAAACTACAGTATCTTGCAGGGGACTTTTCCGATCATGGCGGCGAAGTTACTTCTGGTTTTGCGGGTGATCCTACAGAGCCTTATAAAAAGTTAGTGGAATTGCTGACAAATTGGTGCAACTCACCCTATAGTCACCCCAAAGCCCGTGCAGTTTTGGCATACGTTAAAAAGAAAACCCTGATGCGAGACTTGGCAATACAAAAAGTTTTATTAGTTAGTAGTGATGGAAAGTTACTGAGTAAGGAGAATGCAAGACGCGATAAAAACGCAAAGGACATTTTTTCGGTTTTGAATGCTCAAGACAATGCTGTTGTTCGTTGGGTCGTAGAAACACCCGGGGGTACTGAAAGCAGATTATGGAGAGATGAAACTCTATGGGAGAGTTGGGCTAACTACTATCTCAACAACAAGGATGAAAAAGGTGTTTGCTTGGTGACTGGGCAAACACAAATTCTCACAGCCAATCATCCAAAATACATTCGCCGCGAGGGTGATAACGCAAAACTGATTTCATCCAATGATACCAGCGGTTTCACCTTCCGGGGACGGTTCATTACCGATGCACAAGCGTGTGGTGTTGGGCTGGAAACTTCCCAGAAGGCGCACTATGCGTTGTCCTGGCTTATTAGCAGACAAGGTTATCGAGAAGAAGATTTGGCCGTCGTTGCCTGGGCGACAACCGGCGCAAATGTACCGCAGCCAACCAGTGATTCTTTCGTGCTCTATGGCGATGAAGAAGTAGACAAAGTTGCCGACACCGCACAGGATGTCGCCATCCGCCTGAAGAAGAAAATCGCGGGCTACCGTCAGGAAATCACAGCCACCACTGATGTTTTCGTCTTGGCGGTCGATTCTGCCACACCGGGGCGGCTATCCATCGTCTATTATCGCGCCCTGAAAGGTTCGGAATTTTTAAAACGAATCGAAACTTGGCATGAGACCTGCGCCTGGCGGCAAACCTACCGCTCCATTGAAGAGCAAGACGAAAAAGGGAAACCTCGCAAGCGTTACATTTCCTTCATTGGAGCTCCTTCCCCTGCGGATATTGCTGAAACTGCCTATGGCAGCCGTTTGGACGACAAACTCAAAAAAACAACTGTCAAGCGCTTGCTCCCCTGCATTATTGATGGTCAACCAATCCCCCGTGATTTGGTCGAGTCGGTAATCAGACGAGCATCCAACCGATTTGGTATTAGAAATCCCGATGACAAAAAATACCACGGTGATGAGGAGTATACATGGGAGAAAACGCTGAGTGTTGCCTGCGCTCTCTTCCGAAAATACAAATATGGAAAGGAGAAATTCGATATGTCACTCGATGAAACCCGGAATACCAAAGATTATCTCTTTGGCAGACTACTTGCCATCGCCGATGTGTTAGAGGAACGCACGCTCTCAGAAGCCGAGAAAAAACGCCCAACCAATGCCACCCGTTATATGCAGCAGTTTTCTCAGCGACCGTTCAGCACATGGAAACAAATCCACGAACTGCTTACCCCCTATTTCATGCGCCAGGCTGATAACGCTTCGTACTATAAATGGCTGATTTCTGAGGTAGAAGTCCTTTTCACCCCTGAAGATTTCCTCAGCAACAAGCCGCTGACAGGTGAGTATTTACTGGGCTACTACTGCCAAAGGCAAAAGATGTGGGAGAAGAAAGAAAAATCCGCTTCTGACGAAAATGACGATGCCGACATAAACCAATAATTCAATCATTTCAATAACAAAAAAGGAGATTTTGCCATGACTAACCTCTCAAACAAAATTGATTTCGCCGTGATCGTGTCTGTAAATCATGCAAATCCCAATGGCGATCCGCTCAACGGGAACCGTCCTCGTACCACCTACGATGGTTTTGGTGAACTTTCGGATGTCTCTATAAAACGCAAGATTCGCAACCGCTTGATGGATATTGTGTCAGGAAAAGCAATTTTCGTTCAGTCTGATGATAATCGAACTGACGATTATCGCAGCCTGCGTGAACGCGCTGACGCTATGCTAAAAGGCGTTGATCCCAGTGATAAGAAAAAATATCAGGAAGCTGCCTGCAAAATGTGGTTGGATGTGCGAGCTTTTGGTCAGGTGTTTGCTTTTAAAGCCAAGAAAGGTAAAAAGAGTGAGGGCGAAGAAGACAGCGATGGCGTTTCCATCCCGGTTCGCGGTCCTGTATCCATTCATCCGGCTTTTTCTATTGCACCTGTGCTCGAACGTGTTTCCAGTATTCAAATTACCAAAAGCGTCAGTGGTGAAGGTGACGGCACAAAACGTGGCTCTGACACGATGGGCATGAAGCACCGTGTGGATCATGGCGTTTACGTTTTCTACGGCAGCATGAATCCCCAACTTGCTAGTAAGACCGGCTTTACTGATGACGATGCAAAAGCAATTAAGGAGGCGCTTCGTACACTGTTTGTCAATGACGCTTCCTCGGCGCGGCCTGAAGGCAGTATGGAAGTCTACAAAATCTATTGGTGGGAACACGGCAATCCGAATGGGCAGTATTCATCAGCTAAAGTCCATCGCCTTCTCAATGTCGCGGTTAAAAAAGGAGTGGAAGAGCCGAAAACCATCGCAGATTATGATATCAAGCGCGATAATCTGCCCGGATTAAATTGCGAGGAAATCGACGGCGAATAATGGTCAAATTCGAATATACGGCTGACGACTACCTTCCCCTTTCCGGTATTCAGCATTTCCAATTCTGCCGCCGGCAGTGGGCGCTCATCCATATTGAGCGCCAGTGGCAGGATAATGTGCTGACCGTGGAGGGCAAGCTGCGCCACGAACGGGTGGATGACCCGTATCGCCTGGAAAGCCGCCGTGATGTGATCATTTCCCGCTCTGTTCCGGTTGTGTCACATACTCTGGGGCTGCAGGGCGTGTGCGATGTGGTGGAATTTACATCCGATCCCAAAGGTGTTGCCCTGCATGGCCGGGAGGGATTGTTCAGGCCTGCCCCGGTTGAATATAAACGCGGTAAACCAAAGCATGACCCGTGCGATGAAGTTCAACTGTGCGCACAGGCTATATGCCTGGAAGAGATGTTTGTACAATCCATTCCAGAAGGGTACCTGTTCTACTGGGAGACCAGGCACAGGGAAAACGTAGTGTTTACGGATGACCTGCGCAGGCTTGTTCGAGAGTCTGCGCAGGAGATGCACGACCTGTTCCGCCGCGGACACACCCCCAGGGTAAAACCTTCCAAAGCCTGCCAATCGTGTTCTCTGGTGGATATATGTTTGCCAGACCTCATGGAGAAAAATCAACCTGCATCACAATACATTCAAAGCTACCTCGATCAGGATTAACATGCGAAAACTCTTGAATGTTGTTTATATTTCAACACCGGATATGTACCTGGCACTGGATGGTGAAAATGTTGTATTCAGACGGGAGGAAAAGACGGTTTCCCGCTTGCCGCTGCATAACCTGGAACAGATCGTTTGTTTTTCGTACACCGGTGTCAGCCCGGCATTAATGGGGGCCTGTGCGGCCAGGGGAATCGGACTATGTTTCCTCTCTCCTTATGGAAAATTCCTCGCGCGGGTGGAAGGGAAACAAAAAGGCAACGTGCTGCTTCGGAAGATCCAATATCGGGTATCGGATGATGAAGCACAGAGTACAAAAACGGCTGTTCCATTTTTGCTGGGGAAAGTGGGTAATTGCCGTAAAGTACTCGACCGCGCGGTACGCGATCATGCCATGCTGGTGGACGTCGATGCGTTGAAGGCTGTATCGCAAAGTCTCAGAGAAATTTTGTTCCAGATCAAGGAAGCCGAATCGTTGGATGACCTGATGGGTTATGAAGGCAGTGCGGCAAAACTGTATTTTGGGCAGTTTGATCAACTGATTTTGAAGCAAAAAGACGCGTTCTTTTTTCATGACCGAAACCGGCGACCGCCTCAAGATAACATGAACGCTTTACTTTCATTCCTGTATACGTTGCTCACTTCCGAGGTCGCTTCTGCACTGGAAACCGTCGGTCTTGATCCTTATGTGGGTTTTCTCCATAGAGACCGGCCCGGCCGCCCATCATTAGCATTGGACCTTATGGAAGAGCTGCGCCCGGTATTTGCAGACCGCCTTGCCCTGTCGATGGTGAACCTGAAACAGGTTGACGGCGATGGTTTCACTGAAAAGGAAAATGGCGGAATTCTCATGAATGATGAGACACGAAAGAAGGTTCTGACTTTGTGGCAGGAAAGGAAAAAAGAAAAGATCACGCACCCTTACTTAAAAGAAAAGGTAGAATTTGGATTGATACCGTACATCCAGGCTCTTTTGCTGGCGCGTTATTTACGGGGCGATCTGGATTCTTACCCGCCATTTTTTTGGAGTTAGATAAAATGATGGTATTGGTCACCTACGATGTCAATACGGAAACCCCTGCCGGTAAGAAACGGTTGAATAAAGTGGCTAAACGATGCCTGGATTACGGACAGAGGGTACAGAATTCGGTGTTCGAATGTGTTCTGGATATGGCGAAGTTCCGGGTTTTACAGAACGATCTGGAAAAATTGATTGATTTGGATAGAGACAGTCTACGGTTCTACTTTTTGGGTGAAGAATGGAAATCACGGGTTGTGCATGTTGGAGCGAAAAAGAGTATTGATCTGGAGGGTACTCTAATTCTGTAACGCGAACCATAAGCTCGCATTTATCAGGTTTGAGGTTCGCAGAAAAAACAGAGAGAAAAGCGAAAAATTAGGAACAAAAAAGTGTGCGTAAATAATTGGAAAGTGATTTTCACCCCTGTATGTGGGAGTGTTTTGTGAGAAATGGCTAGATAGTGCAGTCGCCCCCCGCGCGGGGGCGTGGATTGAAAC
>CAYUQJ010000008.1:0-165756 GCA_964446955.1 uncultured Leptolinea sp. | reverse complement strand
ACCGGGGTCTCTAATCCCGTTTGCTACCCTAGCTTTCGCGTCTGAGCGTCAGAAATGGTCCAGGAGGCCGCTTTCGCCACTGGTGTTCCTCCGAATATCTACGCATTTCACCACTACACTCGGAATTCCACCTCCCTCTACCATCCTCTAGCTCGGCAGTATTGAACGACCTCTCCCAGTTAAGCCGGGAGCTTTCACATCCAACTTACCGAACCGCCTACACGCGCTTTACGCCCAGTAAATCCGGATAACGCTCGCATCCTACGTTTTACCGCGGCTGCTGGCACGTAGTTAGCCGATGCTTATTCCTAAGGTACTGTCCTTCCTCATCCCTTAGAAAAGTGCTTTACGACCCGAAGGCCTTCATCGCACACGCGGCGTTGCTAGTTCGCGCTTTCGCACATTAACTAATATTCCCTACTGCTGCCACCCGTAGGTGTATGGACCGTGTTTCAGTTCCATTGTGGGGGGCCACCCTCTCAGGTCCCCTAACCGTCATCGCCTTGGTGGGCCATTACCTCACCAACTAGCTGATGGTACGCAGGCCCCTCTCGAAGTGAATTACTCCTTTAATCATAGCTTTCTAAAACCTATGATCACATGAGGTATTAGCAATCCTTTCGGACTGTTATCCCTCTCTTCGAGGCAGGTCACCAACGCGTTACTCACCCGTTCGCCACTAAGTACGTATTGCTACATACTCCGTTCGACTTGCATGTATTAAGCACGCCGCCAGCGTTCATCCTGAGCCAGGATCAAACTCTCCGCAAAAAATTTATTTCAAACCTTTTCAGGTTTATAGTTTACGGAATTTTTTAGAACGACAGGGTATCGCTCTCTTCCTATCACTCTTCAGTTGTTAAGGTGCTCCCAACTTCGCGGAGCGAGAGTTTACTCGCTCTTTCCCCGCCTGTCAAGGTTTTGAGACAAATTCGCCGATGTTTTTTGAATTCAACATCGGCTGTCACAGCGACGCTTGCAGGGGCTTCTCGCGCCCTTTATTTGTTAGCGATTTGCCGCATGGCGAAACCGCCCTCAACTAAGGGACTTTGAGTTTACCCGTTTTGGTGTTCTCTGTCAAGGGGTCAATTTCCGATAAATTTGCCGGTGTCATTCTATCCACCGGCTATTTTTCGAAAACTCCTTGGTCAGGGCAGGGTGCCTTCAAAGAAGTCAAGTATTGGGTTGTTATTGATTTGCCCTTCAGGGCGAAATCGTTGTCTGGTTTTGACAACGGGCAGAATTCTACTAGCTTTTTATTTGGTGTCAAGGGATTTGACAAAAATTGGTCTTACCAATTTTCAGGCGTTATAATTTTAGGCAATATGGGCTTTAAAACGACGCAATCTTCTTCAAAAACCAGCTTGCCGGTCCAGATCATTCTGACCATGATTACCGGTTCCTTCTTCTTCGTCTTCTTTTTACTGGCTACTGGTGGTCTGTATGAGGTCTGGTTCAATGGACGGATCTTCCCGGGCGTATCCATGCTTGGAGTCGACCTCGGAGGGCTCACCCCGGAAGAAGCGGAACATGTCATATCCATTTCTTTCCCCTATCCTCGCAACGGCGTGATAACCCTCAAACACAAGGATAAATCCTGGCAATACACCCCGGCCGAGCTGGGTCTTTCGCTTGACGCCCGCGCATCAGCAAATAACGCCTTTCTCATTGGACGGGAAGGTTCATTCTTTCACCGCGTAAACACGCAACTGGCAGCCGCCCGCACTACACATTACATTGCTCCGACGTATATCTTCGATCAACGCCTGACATCCGATCTGCTCGGGCAACTGGCAACACAGGTTAATCATCCTCTTATCGAGGCGAACATTTCCATAACCGGAGTGGATGTTCAAATTCGTTCCGGTGAAACAGGCCATGAACTTGACCAGGTGGAAACACTGAATAAATTACGCACCATGATGGAAGCCATGCAAAGCGGGGCGATCGACCTTGTCGTTAAAACAACGGAACCGGCACTCATAGATGTGGAAAAAACAGGAGAGATCGTAAAACGCCTGCTTTCAAAACCTTTCACATTCTCCATGCCCGAAGATCCCAATGAAGAATCCCAACCCGGACCCTGGGTGATTGAACCCGAGACACTTGCCGGAATGGTTTCGCTCGTGCAGGTTCCGGAAGGCGATCATTCGGTATATCAGGTGGAACTCAACAACCAGGTATTACTTCCCTATCTGAATGACCTGGGGAACAAGACAAACCAGCTTGCCCGCAACGCGCGGTTTATTTTCAATGATGAAAACCGTGATCTGGACCTGATGGAACATGCCGTGATCGGCCGTACCCTGAATGTCTCATCAACCATCGGCCTGATCCAGAAAAAAGCGGCTGCCGGCGAGCATGATGTAACCCTGGTTTACGACTATCAAAAACCGGATGTGCTTGACAATGCTACGACCGATAGGCTTGGGATCAAAGAATTGGTCTGGGCTGAAACTTCTTACTTTTATGGCTCCAGTCCCGACCGTGTTCAGAACATCATCGCATCAGCCGCACGATTTCAAGGTTTACTTGTGGCTCCCGGCGAAACCTTTTCCATGGTGAAGCATCTGGGAGAGATGAGCCTGGATAACGGCTTTGCCGAAGCCCTGATCATTTACGGCGGTCGTACGATCAAAGGAATCGGCGGAGGCGTCTGCCAGGTCAGCACCACATTATTTCGTGCCGCTTTCAACGCGGGTTTTCCCATCGTCGAACGTCATCCGCATGCCTACAGAGTTAGCTATTATGAAAAAACGGCCGCCAACCGGATCGACCCGAACCTGGCTGGATTGGATGCGACAGTCTATGTACCCGTGGTGGACTTCCGCTTTACCAACGATACGCCACACTGGATTCTCATGGAAACATATGTCTATCCAGAAAAGAGCAGCATAACGTGGAAATTTTATTCCACCAAAGACGGTCGTGAGGTGAAATCAGAAACAACCGGGCCTCAGAACATCGTCGAAGCCCCCGAAGATCTGTATAAAGAAAACCCGGAACTGGAAGAAGGCGAAATCAAACAGATCGACTGGGCTTCTGAGGGGGCGGATGTTACGATCAAGAGAATGGTCACCCGCAACGGGGAGTTGTATTTCACAGACGAGTTCGTAACCCATTACCAGCCCTGGCAGGCCGTGTTTGAATACGGACCGGGGACCGAAGGGATTCCCACACCTTCAGCCGATGAGACAGCAACACCAACTCCCTGATCCAATGTGGTAAAATCCGCATACTGATAAGAAGATTGATCTTCTCTGGAGGCATGACGTGGTAAAGAAAGAACTGCTTGACATTCTGCGCTGCCCGGCCTGTGTGCGAGAAAAAGACGGGCTGCTTGACCTGGTTCATGATTCATGGCTCGTTTGCAAAGATTGCGGCCGGAAATATCCGATCGTAGATGACATTCCAGTCATGCTCATTGACGAAGGCAGCAAATGGATGGAAACACCGGTTGAAAAACTGCCGGTTCCACCGCCAAAAATCGTTTAGGAACTTGATGGAATTTTTCTTGCACATGATCCGGGCGTTGACCATAACGATCGACCCGGATTAATAGGATTAACAAACCCGTATGGCCAGAACAGACTCGTCCAACACCCGGCCCCGACCGCGTGTCGACCGCGTAACAGCGGTTATCCTCTCAATATTTGCCGTCCTGGCAGTAGGCACGGCTTTCGTTGTTTTTCTTGTTGTTAATAATCTTGTCGCTGGTTGGACCATGCCGGATCTTCCCGGTGCACCTGTCGATTTAGGAAACGATTCGACCACCGTCACCATGCCGGATGGTTCGCAGGCGTCTCAACCCATACAATCTGCCGGCGGTCCTGCCGCCAGCGCGTGGGATGGTTCCCGAAGGGTTACCGCCCTGTTGATGGGTCTCGACTTCCGTGACTGGGCCGCCAATGAACCGGCTGCCCGGACAGATAGTATGATGCTGGTCACCTATGACCCGGTCACCAACACAGCCGGTATGATGTCTATCCCACGTGATATGTGGGTTTACATTCCGGGATTTGACTACGGAAAAATCAACACAGCCTATTACCTGGGCGAAGTTAACCAGCTTCCCGGTGGCGGCCCGGCCCTCGCCCAACAAACAGTAGAGCAATTCCTGGGTGTTCCGATCGATTTTTACGCCCAGATCGATTTCAATTCATTTATCAAATTCATTGATGAGATCGGCTGTATAGACATTAAAGTCCGCGTGCCGATCACGATCGACCCACTTGGTCAGGGAAATACCAAGACACTTGAACCAGGAACCCAACCACTTTGCGGCGCCGATGCATTGGCATACGCCCGCCAGCGTCATACGGATGGTGGCGACTTTGACCGCTCCCTGCGCCAGCAAGAAGTCATCCTGGCTGTTCGCAACCAGATTTTTAATCTAAATAAACTCCCCGATATGATCTCCCGGGCACCCAAGATCTATTCTGACATCGCCTCGGGTCTGCGAACCAACCTGACCATGTCGCAGGTCATTCAGTTGGCCCTGGCTGCCCAGCAAGTTCCCAAAGAGAACATCAAGCAGGCCATTATCGGCACGCAGGATACACAGATCGCCACATCGCCGGATGGTCTTTCGATCCTGATTCCCAACCCGGACAAGATCCGTGAGGTGCGTGATTCAATATTTGCTTCCGGCGGACCGATTGCCCCTGTAGTGCTGGCGCCGACACCGGCAAATCAGCCAGCCGCTGCTCCCGTTGGTCCGGATGAAGTCCCTCCCACCGCAACGCCCATCCCGGTTGCAGACCTTACCACCTTGATGGTCAGCGAACAGGCTCGCCTGATGGTGCAAAATGGAACTCAGACCGCAGGACTGGGCGAACGCTTCGGGCTTTACTTCCAATCGATCGGGATGAATGTGATTGGCACCGGAGCCGCCGACCAACCGTATGCCCAGATGACGCTGGTGGATTATTCGGGCAAACCGTACACCATGAAATTTCTGGCTCAGTTACTTCAAATACCCAGTGACCGCATTATCAGCCGCTATGACCCGAATGCCATCGGTGATGTAGCCATCATCATCGGTGAAAACTGGCAAAGCGCGATGCCTTCATTACCATAGACCGGAATCAATGTAAGCGGGAGTCAAAATAAACTCCCGCTTTTTGTTGTTAATTCAGTTTTTTATCCGCAATTTACTGGATCAAAGCAACTATCAGACATAATCAATATGTGGGGATAGATTTTTTCCGCTTCTGCCATTTTTCAATTGTGGTTACTTCAGGAGGCATACATGACTGAATCTTCCGGTAATGGATCATCCAGGCAGTTGCCCGGGGTGATGATTGCCATCATCATTCTGCTCCTTCTCTGTTTGGGAATTACGGTATGTGCGGGGGTCGGGTTTTTATTTTTCTTTTCAAACAATGGTGAAGAAGAACATGCTTCAACAGGCATAACAGAATCACTTCCCGCGGCAAACCCGGAAACACAGACCTGGCTTGTGATGCTTTACTTCGATGCCGATGATCCCGTGCTCGAGGAAGATATCCTGTTTGACCTGAATGAAGTTGAAATGGCCGGATCGTCCCGCCGTGTGAAGATTGTTGCCCAAATCGATCGTTACAAAAAAGGGTACAAAGGCGATGGAAATTGGTCAGGTGCCCGGCGTTACGAAATTTCAAAGGATAGTGATCTGACAACGATCCATTCAAAAGTGATCGATGACCTGGGCGAGGTGGATATGAGCGATCCAGACACACTGTCCGATTTCGCTATGTGGGCCATGAAAACCTATCCGGCAGACCGGTATGCACTCATTTTGTCCGACCATGGTATGGGGTGGCCGGGTGGATGGACGGACGCGGACAACCACGGCGAAGAATTTGTCTTCATCTCACTTTCCCGCCTGGAAAAATCCCTGGAGACGATCACATCCAGAACCGGGGTCAAAAAGCTGGACCTGGTCGGAATGGACGCCTGTCTCATGGGCATGTTGGAGGTTTATTCGGCTATTGCCCCGTATGCCACAACAGCCGTCGCATCCGAAGAAGTGGAGCCCGGCCTCGGCTGGGCCTATGCGGAATTCTTATCCGCCCTGAACGCCGATCCTTCCATGGACTCCCGGGAATGGAGTACTCACATCGTAAATACGTATATCCGGAAAGACCAGAGGATTGTCAATAAAACCGCCCGCTCCGCTTTTCTGAAGAAATTTGGCCTGGATCCCCAAACCACGGAAGAAGCATTGATTGAAGCTTTCACAGCAGAAAGTTGTCTTGCCTCGGTTGATCTTTCTGCCCTACCGGTTGTCCACTCACGGCTTAACACATTTGTCACCGCATTAAAAGAAACGGACCAAAAGAAGGTAGCCGATTCACGCTCTTATACCAGGGTATTTACCAATACATTTGATGACAACTTACCGTCGCCATATCTCGATCTGAGCCATTTCGCGGCTATGGCTTCCCGGCGTGTCGAAGATGAGCCAACTGCCAAAGCAGCATCCAATCTCCGAATCGCGATCGACAAGGCAGTCGTTGCCGAAACACATGGCATGAATCGAAAAGGTTCGACCGGTATGTCCATTTTCTTTCCCGTATCAGACCTGTATTGGAATGAAAACATTGGCGTTGAGCTTTACACATCCCAGGCTAGTCGATTCGCCAAAGCCACGCTATGGGATGATTTTTTGGCCTATCACTACGCCGACCAGGAGTTCGACAAAGGTGTTCCCGATATCAACCAGCGTATGGAAGCTCCCGGGCTGGGGCAAAACATTGAGATCGCGCCAATTAGCCTTTCCCCTAAGTCGATCGAGCCCGGCGATATGATCCGGATAAAAACCAGCATCAGCGGCAGCCAGATCGCTTACATATACCTGCTGACACTCATGGAAAAGGATGAAGATCATTACCTGCTGTATTACCTTGATTATTTTAGAGGTATTGATGTTCGGGAAGAAGATGGTGTTTTTTATCCGGTATGGAAGACCAAAGACGGGGCAATTGTGATCGACATCGAATGGGTCCCCTCTTCGTTCGGCGTTTGCAATGGCTCATTGTGCTCATTTTGCCATCTGGAACCCGAATCTTTCGGCAACCTGGATGAAAATTCGCTCTATTCCAGCGCGGGACGCTACATTTTTTCCGAAGATGATGTCAACCGCGATGCCCGTATGTACTTCCGTAATGATGAAGACGCGCGTATGACCCGCATGACCGGATTTACCGGCGGTACGAACACAGGCATCGCTGCCGCGGCCATCAATCCGCAACCGGGTGATGAGTGGCAATTCCTGGATACCTGGCTGGAACGATCCGCTGATGGTGGATTCATGTTTACGTACCATGAAGGCAACCGTCTAGCTTTTGAAGATGAGACATTCTATTTTGGAATCCGCCCTTCGGATGAAGGACGGTACCGCGTTGCCATAATGGTTGAAGATATGGATGGAAATAACTACTTCCAATTCGCGCCACTGGAAATTACAGAATAAAAAAATCCTCCAGTTCAACCGGAGGATGATATTTTGTTGACCACATATTTCAGGTAATCTGAATATTTGTGAAAGGCTGCCTTGCCTGTTTCGGTGATCTGGCAGATGGTCTGTGGTATTTTACCGTTGAAGGTTTTTTGGATTTCGATGTAGCCGGCATCACTTAATTTAGACAGGTGAACTGAGAGATTGCCCCTGGTAAGTCCGGTTTCACGCTGCAGGTACACAAAATCTGCCTTTTCCACCGTGTTCAAAATCGTAAGGATCATCAGCCTGGATGGCTCGTGAATGAGCTTATCTACGTCAGTCAGTGAGCGCCATTCTTCATTCATTTAGATTTCTTCCATTCCAGGCTCAGTGGGACGCGTATTTTTTAGGTAGCTTAGCAGGGTGATCACGCCGCTTGCCAGCCAACCCAGCCCGCTGCCTGCCAGCAGGAAGCCCGTTTGCAGATTTTCAGAAACCGGAACAAAGGCGCTGGCAATGCTCACTGCAGCCACCCAGATAGCCAGAACGAAAAACCGGTTCAAGGGTACCTGAACTGCCAGATAACCAATGAATGCAGCGATCATTAATCCGGTCCCCAGAACAACCCAGAATGGATCAAGCCCACGGATTACTACCATGGTAATGATTGATACAGCGATCGCCACGAAGGACGCGGTGACCATCCGCTTTACGCGTGAACTGCGTTGCGGTTGAATATACTTAACGTATCCTGTGCGTGGATAGGTGATCTTTTCTTTCAAAGAACGAACCCAAACCCTGCCGGCGAATATCCAGGCCAGCATTACCAGCGGGTAACCTATACCCACCAATACTGCCGACCCCATCGAGGGGGCATACAAACCGCCAATAAAATTAATGGCACCCAGAAGCATGAATACCAGACCTGCCAACATTTCGTTGAAACCGTCGATATACCAGTATTGCCGGGTGCGTACCACAGTCGATTTGATTGTGCTGTCCATTTCAATTACTCCTATATTTTTACAGACATGTTTGTATTGCAAACATGTTATTAATATACAACAGATTAGATAAATGTCAAGAGCAACTATCGTTTGGATTCGAGTTCTATGGTTATAATCAGAAACTTATGGATGAATTGATGGATGAACCACTGGAAGTTCGAGTCGGAAATTTACTGTTAAAAAGGGGCCTCAAACTGGCTGTGGCTGAATCGTGCACAGGCGGTCTTATCGGTCATCGGATCACAAACATACCAGGGTCTTCGGATTATTACCTGGGCTCTGTCACGGCATACGCATATGAAGTCAAACAGCGCCTTCTGGGTGTCAATCAAGAAACCCTTACCGAACACGGTGCTGTCAGCCGTGAAACCGTTATCGAGATGGCCCATGGCATCCGGGCGTGCATGAATGCCGATTTTCCGATGGAATGCACAGTGGGAATTTCAGTCAGTGGTATTGCCGGGCCTGGGGGAAGCACGCCGGGAAAACCAGTCGGACTGGTATGGATCGGCCTGAGCGCGAAAGAAGGGGATCACGCCTGGAAATTTCTCTGGAAAGGCAACCGCCTCCAAAATAAAGAACATTCCGCAGAAGCCGCTTTGCAGCTTCTGCACGATTTTTTGACTGATCAGCTCCCCTCCGATACACCTGTTGAATAGACCAGTATGGATGAAAAAAAGACCATCCTGATCCTGACCGCCGATGCCGGATTCGGGCACCGCAGCGCGGCGTTGGCTGTTCAAAATGCCCTGAAGGAACTGACAGGTGACAAATGCGATATTCACCTCATTAATCCGCTGGAAGACCGGCGTACACCCTTCTTTTTACGGGACAGTCAGGCGGATTATGACAAGATCATCAAAGAAGCACCCGAGCTTTATCGTCTCGGGTACGATATGAGCGACAGCCCCATACCCAGCGCCATTGCCGGATCAGCTCTGATGATCCTGTTATACGATGTGATGCACGATCTGGTAGCCAAATACAAACCAGACGCGATTGTCACAACATATCCGCTATACCAGAGCGCTCTAGAAGCGGTATTTACGATTGACCACGTCTTTGTTCCCTTTTTTACCGTGGTAACTGACCTGTCCACCGTACATCGCATCTGGTTTAATCGATCTGCCGAAGCCTGTCTAGTCCCCAACGCTACCGTTCGTGACCTGGCCTTTTCGAATAATCTCAAACCGGAAAATGTCATCGAAACCGGTATCCCGGTCTCGCCGGATTTGGTAAATGAGACCCGGTCAAAGAAAGACATTCGGAAGGAATTGGGCTGGGATCCAGACCGTCTGGCTTTTCTGGCTGTAGGCAGCAAACGGGTGGATCGCTTGATCGACATTGTAAACACCATCAACCATTCCGGGTATCCCGTACAAATCGCTGTTGCGGGTGGGAATGATGAAGCATTGTTTGCCAAATTACAGACCATTGACTGGCACATTCCAGCATTTTTATACGAATATGTCAGCAATATGCCGGTTATGATGCACGCCGCGGATGCTGTCATCTGCAAAGCCGGTGGTTTGATCGTGACAGAGAGCCTGGCCTGCGGGCTGCCGATCCTTCTGGTGGATGTACTCCCCGGACAGGAAACCGGTAACGCGCAGGTGGTTATTGATGGGGGCGCGGGAGACCTGGCTGTCACCCCCTTTGAAACACTGGAAATCCTGAGCCATTGGATGATCAACGATCGTGCGTTGCTGAAAGAACGGGCGGAGAATTCGCGAAAACTCGGCAAACCATATGCCGCCCGTGATGTTGCCAACATTGTCTGGCAGGGAGCATTACGGGGACCTGTTGACCGTCGAAAACGACGATTAAGCGGACGCTCCACCCTATTGGAACTCCTTCAGCATTACCATCCACCCATCATGGAACGGTTGACGGACATCCGGCAGTGGAGAGACAATGACTGAGCCAATAGTCGTGTTGATCTCAGCAGATGCGGAATGGAAAGCGGTGAAGGATCAGTTTTCCCAGGCGAAATTCGAAACCAATCCGATGGGGGGATTTTTTCTAACAAAAATCAATCGACAGACGATGGTTTTTCAACACGGTGGTTGGGGAAAGATCGCCGCTGCCGCTTCTGCCGTCTATGCCATTGAGACATGGAACCCGGAGCTGGTCATTAACCTCGGCACGTGCGGAGGATTTGCCGGCCGTGTGGAGCGCGACGTGATCCTGATGCCGGACAGCACTCTGACGTATGACATTATCGAGCAGATGTCAGATCCGCAAGAATCCATCGATCACTACACCACTCACCTCGATCATTCATGGTTAAAAATACCTTATCCTCTGCCGGTTCGAAATGGCGTCCTGGTCTCGGCAGATCGCGATCTCCTGCCGCGGGACATTCCCACCTTGATAAGGACATACGATGCCCGCGCAGCCGATTGGGAAAGCGCTTCCATCGCCTGGGTGACGGTAAAGCGGTACAAACGCCGCTGCCTCATTCTGCGGGGTGTGAGCGATCTGGTTTCGACCGAAGGCGGTGAAGCCTACAGCAGTGTGGAATTCTTTGAGCAGGCTTCCGAACGCATCATGCGCCGCCTGCTGGAATCGCTGCCCGGTTGGTTGAACTGTGCCGGTTACTGATCAAGCAGCCTGCCAGACCTGATAAAGCCCCAGATTCCCGGTATGCCCGTCATGGTATGACGTATGAATGACAGACCAGCCGCTCTCTTCCGCCATTATGCGCATTTCGTCTTCTGAAAAAATGTGAACATATCGCAGTCCAGCACTCTGGGGCGATCCTTTGGATGACTGCCGCCAATCAAGCAGAACATCACCTGGTTCCATCTGATCTTCGCGCAAACCGGCCGCATCCCAGGGCTGTCGACGTGACAGCAGCTTGGGGCTGTTCTGAATCTGCCAGACACTGATCGAGAATTTCCCTGCCGGTTTTATCAGTGTTCTGGCCTGCGCCAGGAAACGCAGCCGGTTTTCATGACCGGGCAGGTGATGCAATACCGCGAATGCGAGTATCCCGTCAAATGGGTGACCTTCTATCCCCGCATACCAGTCTCCCGCCATAAGGTCGCGTTGTTGGAATGTTATTCCCAACCCGTCCGGCAGTTTCACCGGCAGGCTGCGCCGCGCTTCATCCAGTAAACCCGCGCTGAAATCGATCCCGACATACAAGCCCTGCCTGATGCTTCCATTAAACCGTGGTCTGGTCCAAAAATCGGCCAGAGCTCCGCTGCCGCAGCCCAGGTCCAGGTATCGGCCATCCGGCAGGTCGGAAACAGCCTGCCGTACGCCATCCTGAATGCGGCGGCGGGTTGATGCAAAAGGTTCAGCATAATCCTGGTAGAATCGGCGGTTCAACTCCAATAAAGCGTGTACAATCGTTTCGTCCATAGCTTAATTATAGATGGACAGGATGCAAACAAGTAATGGTTGATATGGAAAAATGGACGGAGACCCGCCGGTTCACACCGGAAAAAATGGCCGCCGCCCGCGAAATTCTTGAAGAGATCAAAAAAGGTACGGATGTGTTCACCGCCATCCGTAAGAACCCCATGCCGGGAGTCGGGTATCTGGCTAAACACACCCTGGTTGAGGCCTACCGCCGCCTCGTTTCCAGTGGTGAATGGACGGAAGATATTGAACTGTTCAAACGCATTCGATTAAAACCGGTGCGCACCCTATCCGGCGTGACTACTGTAACCGTGTTGACCGGTCCGCATGCCTGTCCGGGTGAGTGTATCTTCTGCCCGAATGACACACGGTTGCCAAAAAGCTACCTTTACGGCGAGCCGGGAGCCATGCGCGGTATGCAGAACGATTTTGACCCGTATATGCAAACTGCCAGCCGCCTGGAGGCACTGGATGCCGTTGGACACCCCGTAGATAAGATCGAATTGCTTATCCTGGGAGGAACCTTCACCGCCTATGAACCGGAATATCAGGAATGGTTCATCTGTCGCTGTTTTGACGCCATGAACGGGTTTGATTCATCGGGGATGGAAGAAGCCCACCGGTTTAATGAAGGGGCAACCCACCGGAATGTGGGGTTGGTCATTGAAACCCGTCCGGATGAGATCACCCCTGCCGTGCTTACCCGTCTACGGGAACTGGGCGTTACCAAGGTGCAGATCGGCGCGCAAAGCCTGGATGACAGGCTTTTACAGATCAATAAACGCGGCCACACCGCCAGTGATACGCTACGAGCGGTTGGCATGCTGCGGGCGGCCGGATTTAAGGTGGTTTTACACTGGATGCCCAATCTATTAGGGGCGACCCTTGAAAGCGACCGGGAGGATTTTGTCCGGTTGTGGAATGAAGGGTATTGCCCGGATGAACTTAAAATCTACCCGACCCAGCTTGTGGAAAAATCTGAACTGTATGATATCTGGCAACAGGGTGGCTATGTGCCGTACACGACTGATGAGCTGATCCAGCTGATCGCCGATCTGAAAATTACTATTCCACGCTATTGCCGGGTAAACCGGGTGATCCGCGACATTCCGTCTAACCTGATCGCTGCCGGCAACAAGCGCAGCAGTCTGCGAATGGATGTAAAAGAGGAACTGGACAGGCGCGGACAGCATTGTCAATGTGTGCGCTGCCGGGAAGTTCGCAGCGAGCAGATAAAACCGGACGAACTGGTCTTCCACGACCTGGCTTATGACACCCCTGCCTCACAGGAGCACTTTCTATCTTTTGACACACCGCAAGACAAACTGGCTGGCTATTTACGCCTCTCTCTGCCGGATTTCACACAAAATACTGACGTACGGCAGGCTATGACTGACCTGAAAGATGCAGCCATCATCCGCGAAGTACACGTGTTCGGCCAGTCCCTGCCGGTGGGCAGCGATGAGGCTGGAGCTGCCCAGCACACCGGTCTTGGAACCACCTTGATCGCAGAGGCGGAACGTATCGCTCGTGAAAAGGGTTACGCTCGTCTCGCGGTCATTGCCGCTGTTGGAACCCGCCTTTATTACCAGAAACGCGGTTTCGAACGGGGAACCCATTATTTCGTGAAAGAATTATCCCAGGTCCAATCCTAGTTGGCTGACGTAGTTGACAAAGAGTGTAAATACTCCTGCCACGGATCGCTGCCCTGACGGGCCGTGCGCCAGCGGTCTCCGGCCAGCCGGGTTGTCACTGAAGCTGGCAATAACCGGCTTAAAAGCTGAATGAGTTGATTGATTAAACCCGGGACAACCATAGCTTTTCCCTTTTCTGCCGCGTCCAACGTCATCCTGGCCACCGTCCGTGTATCAACAGTGGTCGCCCTGCCCCAGAATCCCTGGGCAAAAATGGCGGTCATATTCTCTGCGGTGGTCGGCATACCGGCCGGACAAAGCGCCGTAACCGTCGCGAATTCTTTTATCTCTTCCCGGATGGCGTAGGAAAAGTCAAGCAAAAAACGTTTGGTGGCCGCGTAGACGGCTTTGTACGGCATGGGAGAAACCGCTGCCAGGCTGCACACGTTAACCAGCATAAAGCGGATATCCGGGTCGCGCAGCTTTAGGATTCCGTGGGTCAGGTCTAACGCAGATTCCACGTTCAAACGGATCAGTTGGAGGATCTGTCCGCGGGACCGCTCGAGAAACGCCCCTTCATAATCCATACCGGCCACATTGATCAATCCCCTGAAACGCGCTCCCTCAGACCGGATCGATTCAAGAAATTTTTCGCGCTCCACCTGTGATGTCAGGTCACAGACACGCGCCCGGGTTTGAATGGAATATGTCCGGGCTATAAAATCCGCGAAACCGCCAACATCTTCACGCATATCCGTTAAATAGAGATCATATCCACGAAGGGCGCATTCAGCCACAATGGCGCTGCCCAGACCGCCGGTCGCACCGCTTATCAGTATGAATGGTTTCATTTCTGGTTATCCTTACGATCTATACAATTGTTTCAATCACTTGTTTTATTCTATATAGTCATGTATACTTTGTCAAGCAGATGTTTCAATCGCCTGTTTTATTTTTTTAAACCGGGTTTTTGAATCAGAATTGAGAAGGAAAAATGGAATCCATGTTAAATTACAGGCCAGCGCTGGCCGGAAAATTAGCCGTCATTACCGGTGCCACATCCGGCATCGGACTGGCAACGGCCGTTCTTCTGGCGCATCACGGCGCGCGGATCATCGCCGTCGGACGGGACGCGAACCGCTGCCGGAACGCGGAAGAGGACATACGAGCATCCTGCCCGGAGGCCCGGATATCATTCCTGTTGGCTGATCTTGCATCGCAAAAACAGGTTCGCCGGTTGGCGGCTGAAATCCGCTCCCTTGATCTTCCATGCCTGGATATCCTTGTCAACAACGCCGGTGTCTATTCACAGAAAAAAGTCCTCACGGAAGATGGCATAGAAAAGACGTTTGCCGTCAATCACCTGGCCCCCTTTATCCTGACCCACGAATTACTCCCGCTGCTTGTAAGATCATCCAACGGGAGGGTGATCACCGTGAGTTCCGATTCACATTACCACCTGACACTAAATCCCCGCGTCATTCACAATCCCGCGTTCTATCTTGGTATTTTGGCGTACGGCCAATCTAAACTGGCGAATATACTTTTTACCGCTGAATTTAACCGCCGAAATTCCAAGAGTTTTGTTCACGCCTATGCTGTTGACCCCGGTCTGGTGAAAACGGACATCGCCCTGAAAGATCAACCACTTCTCTCGCGTCTGATCTGGAAAATACGGAGTTCCGCCGGGGTTGATCCGCAAGTCCCGGCCCGTACCATTCTATATCTCGCAACAGATCCGTCCATCCAACACAGCCCGGAAAACTACTGGTGCGATCAACGCCCCAAAAAAGCCAGCCGCCAGGCCAATGACCCGGCATTGTCACGCGAATTGTGGGATACTTCGAGCAGACTATGCGGCTTCCCTGGTCGGGAACAGGAGAGTTTATAAATGGCGATTTCACCCGTAGAAGAAAAGATCATCACCGCCACAGTAGAGTGTATTGAAAAGTACGGGATCAAAGGAACGACCATCCGGCAAATCGCCGAACAGGCAGGGGTGAATATCGCCGCCATAAATTATTATTTTCGCAGCAAAGACGCGTTGATCGAGCGCTGTATGCGGCAAACCCTGCACAACGCTTTTGACTGGGATGATATTGAAAAATTACCCGGCAGAACAGCGAATGAACGCTGCAAAGCGATTTTCCATGAAATCCTGGAGGGCGGATTGAAGTACCAGGGTATCACCCGTGCCCACGTGTATGACCTGCTGGTGGATGGGAATTACCTGACGCCTTTCACAGAGACAATAAACGAATTCATAAAAAAACTTGTAGAGGACTTAAAGGGAAGAGGGGCGACTCTTCCAGAATGCGAGCTCTACCTGGCGCTCATTCAGATCACAAATTCTGTCATGATGTTCGTTCTGACTCCTGACGTATTCGAATCGCGGTTCGGATTGAGCCTCCGGGAACCGGAATCCCGCAAACGCTATATCGATCGGCTGGTGGACAGACTTCTGGATTGATATCCTACATCAGGGGTACAACCGCTCCAATGATTCAGGAGCCCAGCGTTCCACCATCTCCTTCGAAATGCCATTTTCAAGACAAATTGCCGCGTACAGGTCAACACTGGGACGGCGGATTCGCGCCTGGGTTTCCAGATCCAGCCCCCACAACCCGAAACGCTGCGTCCAACCGCGTTCCCATTCAAAATTATCCACCAGCGACCAGAGGTAGTATCCCTCCACCCGATAGTTATAATTGGCCGCCCGCCATACCTGTTCCAAATGCTCCACTAGGTACCTCGGACGGAACTTGTCTTCCGAATCCTCCACGCCATTTTCCGTCACCATCAACGGCACATTGTAACGGCGGGCCCAGTGCAACGCCCGAAACATTCCGTCAGGCACGCTGGCGATAAAACCCGTCTCACTCATCACCGCGCCGGGAGGGGTGCTGCGGCGCCCAAACATTTCCCCCGCGGCAGTCAGGTCAAATTTCACCAGGTCGCCCGTATAGTAGTTTATTCCCAGGTAGTCCTGGGTGCCCATTGCTTCCGGAATGGATATCTTTTTAAATACCGCGTCCAGCTTGCCGGTTTTCAAGGCACCTACAAAGGTTTCATTGTAGATCTTCGCCTGCAGGTTTGCCATCCAGACGTCCGGCGGAAAACCCGGGCGGGCAGGTTGCAGGTCGCGGTAGTTCAGGGCAAAACCTACCCGCGCGTCCGGTTGAACGGCGTGAATGGTCTTGTACGCGACGGCGTGTCCGCGTACCATATTGGCGAGGACCTGCAAGCCCAGATTCATATCATTCTTCCCGGGCGGAAAACCACCACCCATATACCCGCCCCAGACATATACGTTGGGTTCATTGATGGTTACCCATAGTTTTACGGTATCCTTCAGAGCTCCCACCACTTTTTCAACATACCGCTGGAAATAAGGAACTACAGCATCCGTTTCCCACGCCCCCATTTCCATCAACCACAGCGGATCACTGAAATGATGCAGGGTGACCATGGGAACCAGCTTGCGATCGATCATCCCCCGGATGATTTGCCGGTAATACTCCAGAGCGTCCTCATCCCACCGGTCAGGAGATGGCTGCACGCGGCTCCACTCAATGGACATCCGGTGTGAATTTTGGTGGGCTTCCGCTGCCCGGTCGAGGTCATCCTTCCATTTACCACCCCACCAGTTGCAGGTCAACCCGGAACGGTCGCCATTCTTGATTTTCCCCTCTGTCATTTCCCACTGATACCAGTTGTTATTCGTATTACCCCCCTCCACTTGATGGGAGGCGGTAGCTGTTCCCCAGAGGAAACCGGCTGGAAAATGGATGGACGTTTTTGGCATGGGTCACCTCATTTTTTATTTAGCTATTATAGAACAGGCGGCAGGATGTTTGAAAGTATAGATTGCATGGCGGGTTTTCTTGCCCTACAATGAAAAGCGGAAAACAAACAAAGCATATGAATTTCTGGAAGAAAATATTCATCACCAGTCTGGTCATCCTCACAGGATGGATAAACCTCTCGCCGGTGGCTCTGAGTCTATGGCAATGGCGTGATGGTATGCTGTTCCGCGCGGATTGGCCTTCAGCGGCTTTTCCAGTATCCGGACCAGACGTGCATGAGCCAGCAATAGAACTAAACGATGGGAAATTAATGATCACGTCACCCTCCGGGCAATGGGAAAGTCCTGAAAACTGGATCGTTCAACAGGCTGCCTGGACTGATCTCAACCACGACTCCCGGCCTGAAGCCACCCTGCTGGTCCGCCGGCCGTTCCAACCCTGGCCGGTGGATCGAGTTCTACCACATGGCGGCCGGATCAGCCATCATCAGGATTCAGATGGAATGAGCAGTCACATCATTCTGATCGGCTGGAAAAAAGACCACTGGGGAGAACTCTGGGCTGGTTCGGCACTGGCAAGACCTGTGCGGTCCTTTTTCGCGGTTGATGCGAATAAAGACGGGGTTCAGGAGCTTATTTCGAGGGAAGGCAGATATCAGGATACTGATCCATCATACGCGTCCACACTGGCTGTCTGGCAATGGAACGGGTTTGGCTTTGATCTGGTTTCCCGTGTCGAAAAACCTTCCCGATGTTTTACGGTAATAACGGACAGTGAACAAAATTGTCTGATGTTGCTGCAATAAGTCTATTGATTAGACCTACAACAAGGAGGAGTTCGTGAATACCAACCACAAAAAGATCTGGTTATTCATCAGTATTCTGGCTGTCTTGACCATGTCCTGCAGCCTGGTGACAGGAACTGTTACCGAAACCGGGGAATCGGCGCAAACCGCCGAAGCCCAACCGGCCGCCGTCGAAGGTGGTCAACCGGCGGATGAACCCGCACAGCAATCCGGCCCCACACCAACCCCGCCGGCAGATGTCTACCCGGAGGCATTTGCGACCTTTCCTGATATACCCGTGACCATCCCGGAGAAATATGCCGGAGCCGGTTCATACACTCTCCCTGTTGACCTGAACCAGGTGAAAGGGATCGGCGAACTGTCCCTCACAGCAAACCAGAGTCAGGCACTCGCGAATAATGGTTTTGTGACCATCCCTGCAGAACCGGGCACATACCGCGAGTTCTACCAGGTGTATGAAAGCTGGCGTTATGAGACTTCTGTGCCCTTCGTAACCACAGATGCCATTTACCACACATACCATTTATTGTTCGACAAAATGCTGCGCGACCTTGAAACGGAACATTTCATCCGCCTGGTACGCTCTTTGACAACAGCCATGCTGGCGACCACCCAGCAGCAGGTGGACGCGTTAACCGGCACATCGCTGGAAGAACCGGCAAAACGTAACCTGGCATTCTTTGCCGTAGCCGCGCAACTCCTTGAGACCGGATATCCTGTTCCAGCCGCGGTTCAAGATTTGGTCAATCAGGAGATCACACTGATTGAAAAACATGACACGCAGGATATCTCCCCCATCTGGGACAGGGAAGATCTTTCCGGTATGGAGAAATTAATAGAAGATTACACCCAGTATGTTCCGAGAGGACATTACACCCGATCGGAAGAATTGAAGAAATACTTTAAAGGCATGATGTGGTACGGCCGATTAACGTTCCGATTGCGCGATGAATTTGAAACACGCCGCGCACTGCTGCTGGTTCAGGCACTCCGTCAGGCAAAAGCCGCGGATGGTACCGGCGCCATCACACTGTGGCAGAATATCTACGAACCCACAGTATTCATTGTGGGTAAATCAGACGACCTGTCATATCAGGAATACGGAGTTTTGAGCGACAGTATTTTCGGTGAATCTCCGGATCTGAACGCGTTTGCCGATGAAGCAAAATTCGCTCAATTCATGGAAGCCGCGAAAACCCTTCCCCCGCCGAAAGTTAATTCCATGTGGGTCTGGATCACCGAAGATAAGGAACAGGCCACCAAGGGATTCCGCTTTATGGGCCAGCGTTTCACGCTTGACCAATACGTCTTCGGCCAGGTGATCTGGCGCGAAGTGGGTACCGATGACAATCCCCGCGGCCTGCCAAAGGGACTTGATCTTCTGGCGGCAATGGGTTCAGACGAATCGTACAACATCCTCAAAGAGATGGGGGAGACCGAGTACGCGAATTACGACAAACAACTGACCAAAGTGAAAAATGAGATCGCCACACTGGACAGGGAAACCTGGACGCAGAACCTTTACTGGACCTGGCTGTACAGCTTCTTCCCGCTGATAGAACCCAAGGGCGAAAGCTATCCGGTCTTCATGCAAAACCAGGCCTGGGCACGCAAGGACTTGAACACCGCATTGGGATCGTGGACGGAATTGAAACACGATACGATCCTCTATGCAAAACAGGTGATGGCCGAAATGGGCGGTGGAGGACCTGACGAACAGCCGCGCGGCTGGGTGGAACCCAATCCTGAAGCCTTCGCCCGCCTGAAAGGCCTGGCGCAGATGACCCTCGAAGGCCTTGAAGCACGCGGTCTGGTCACAACCTGGGCGGAAACCTCATTCCAGAACCTGATCTCCGAACTGACTTTTCTGCAGATGGCTGCGGAAAAAGAACTGGCTGGCGAAGAACTGACGGAGGATGAGTACTGGCATATCTTTTATTACGGTGGCATTCTGGAGCAATTTGCCGTGGCGGCGGCAGACTCCGATGAAGGTGAAGGCCGGGTGGATATTTCCGATATGAAAGCGCCGCTGGTAGCTGATGTAGCCACCGGTCTGGCCCCGGATGGCAGCCTTGTCGCCCTGACCGAAGCCATTGGCGAACCGGTTCCCATCCTGGTCGTCCTGCCTGACAGCCCCTGGCGTGTGGCCATAGGTGCGGTATTCAGTTACTACGAGTTTACCGTTCCTTCAGCTAACCGCATGACAGATGAGCAATGGCAGGAGCAATTGGAAGCCGGACAGGCGCCCGAACGCCCGGTCTGGACAGACGGTTTTACCGTACGGGATTAATGAAAGATCGGATCTTCAGGGCTGCCGGATTTCTGGCAGCCCTTGTTTTCATCATCGTCCTTTCCCCTGAACCACAATTATTCCGCATCAGCTTCCTGGGAGATGTGATGCTGGGTCGCGGCATTCAATCTGCCGCGGACCGCTCGAAGGGTTGGCGGCCATTTCAGGATATTGAACCATCCACCCGTTGGTCTGATGTACTGGCAGCCAACCTCGAATCCCCTTTGACCATCGCCCCTCCACAAACAGGCGGTTACATGCTCTGCGCCCGTCCGGAGATGGTTTCCGCCCTGAAAACCGCCTCATTCGACCTGGTTACCCTGGCCAACAACCATATTCTGGACTGCGGTGAAGCGGGAAAAGACCAGACGCACCTGACGTTATCCGCGCTGGGAATCCACCCCGTAGGACCTGACGCGCAGCCTGTTTACGTAAACCTGCGTGGACGTCTGGCGGGGTTCATCGCGCTGGATGATGTAACTCGTGCGGTTGATGTTCCCTCCGTATTGCCGTTGGTTGAGGAAGCTGCCCGGCGGGCAGATCCTTTGATCATCTCCATACACTGGGGCAGCGAATACCAGCCGTCCCCGGCGCCCCGTCAGCGCGCGCTGGCATCCATGCTGGCCAACGCCGGTGCCGATGTGATCATCGGTCATCACCCGCATGTGATCCAGCCAATGGAATTCCTGCCTCGCGGGTCTGGTCAACCACCAGCCCTTGTTTTCTACAGCCTTGGCAACGCTCTGTTCGACCAACATGGACTGCCGGATACACGCACCGGGGCATTAGTCAACCTGACATTCGGCCCCGCTGGATCTCTTCTCTATTCTGTGGAGACGTTCGAGATCAACCCGATCGACGGAGTTATCTACAGGAAAAATCCATAAGGCTGATGTAAGTTGAAAAATAAGGTGTAATCTCCTATACTGTTTATACGAAATTCGATTTATTCATGTATTCGCGCCTTGAATCACCGGGAGGGAACCATGTCAGACCGCCGTACACTCCACCGCCGTCACCTGATCTATTACCTCAAAGTCCTTGATCGTAATACAGATGAACTGCTGGGGCACCTGGTCGACATAACCGAAGAAGGCCTGATGATAGTGAGTGAAACCTGTTATGAACAAGGCCCTCTGATGAAAATGAAAATGCTGCTCCCCCGCGAGATCGAAGGAAAAGAGGAAATCGAATTCGACGCCCGTGTCATGTGGTGCCGCAGGGATGTAAATCCAAGCCTGTTTGGCATAGGTTATAAATTCGAGTATGTGGATGTTTTAAGCCGTCAGATCATTTTTGAATTGATTCACGAGTTCGGCTTTTCAGACTGATGTCAATACGAATAACGCGACACAAATGAACCAAGCCTCCCGCCAGGAAATGCGCGCGGATGTATGGGTTCATGTATGCTGAAACAAACATTGAGAAGGTTATGTAAAAATCGGCTCATTTTCAGGAACTGGAGACATGAAACGACCTTTTAATATCACGCCCCTTCCCGGTGAATATACCATTGTCAAACTGGGGCCTGTGGAACCGATACCTTCATGGGCGCAATGTGGAGTTTTTTGCAGCATTACCCGCACACCGGAAGAACTCTCCCTTTTGGTGGAATCCGCTGCCGTTCCCCGGGGTTTTCAGAAGGAAGATGGCTGGCTTGGCCTAAAACTCGAAGGCCCATTCCCATTTGACGCAGTCGGAATTTTAGCCGGAGTATTGACACCCCTCGCCAAAGCCGGGATCAGCATTCTGGCAGTCAGTACATACGACACCGATTATGTGTTCGTAAAAGAAGACCGGTTTGAAGACACCCTGCGTGTTTTGGAGATCGAACCCCGAATGTGAATCCTGGTCATCCAGGCATAAGACGGTCCGTCACCAATAGAACCGCAGACCGAATCTCTGGATCTGATCCATTACACTCATTGACAAGCCGGCGCGCCATTTCATCCACACTCCGCTCGCAGACTCCCGGTTCGCTTTCCACAGGATTAAGAAATTTCAACAACAGTACACTGATCGCCAGACAGGCTTCCAAGACCGGGGTGTTTTCAGTTAATACCGGTAAACGAAGGCGGGTTGGATCACAGCCCTCCCAATGACCCGGCGGACCAAGACGGGCACGATCCAGCGCGTCAGCATCCTTTAACGTCATCCAAACCGGGTCGAGATCATTCGGTTCATCTTTGTACCCGTGAATTTCCACAGCCTTCAGGCAGCGTTCAAGCAGATCGGGCTTCAGGTGTCCTTCCAGTACCGGCCGGTATCTCCGGGCGGCATCGCGGCCATGCTGCCCGCCGGGTAGATCATCCACCCGTGCCAGGTCATGGATCAAAGCGGCATACAATGCCGCCACCGTTGCGTCGTGATCAATCGGATACCCAAGCCGGTTGGAAATTTGAGCCAGATATAATACCCAGAATGCCACCCGTATCGTATGGCTGAGATCGTGCAGGCCAAACCATGTCTTCTGGCGGGAGGAATACTCCCTTGCCAGGTCCAATCCGGGAAGAGCATCCACCGTGGAGAGCCGCCACAGGGTCTGCCCGAAATCATCCATGGGGATGTGTGCTTTTTCCAGGTCAATTAGGATTTTTATAAGATCGTGTGCCGAATTTTGTGTCACAAATTCACCTTTTCCGAGATGAATATCGTACCATAACACCCTGGCGTATAATTTCAGTATACCGATAATCTGGAGGATAAAACATGTCTGGACCCCGGCCTGTTCGCGCTCCTCGCGGGACAAAACTAACCTGTAAATCGTGGCTGACAGAAGCAGCCTATCGTATGATCCAGAACAATTTGGATCCAGAAGTAGCGGAAAAACCTGACGAACTAATAGTGTATGGTGGCAAGGGACGCGCCGCCCGATCCTGGGAAGCGTTCGATGCCATCCTGGAAACCCTGAAAACACTGGAAGACGACGAAACCATGCTGGTACAATCCGGCAAACCGGTGGCAGTAATAAAATCCCATCCGGATGCCCCGCGTGTGTTGATTGCCAATTCCAATCTTGTCCCGCATTGGGCCACCCAGCAGCATTTTGATGAGCTGGCTGCCAAAGGGCTGATGATGTACGGACAAATGACCGCCGGTTCCTGGATTTATATCGGTACACAGGGTATTCTGCAGGGTACGTATGAGACTCTGGCTGCCCTGGCCAAACAGCGCGGTTGGACGTCTTTGAAGGGAAAGCTGGTGCTCACAGCCGGTCTGGGCGGAATGGGCGGCGCACAGCCGCTGGCTATCACCATGAATGAAGGAATTGGCCTGATCGTGGAAGTTGACCCGGCCCGCGCCCGACGCCGGCACGAGATCGGGTACGTTGACATGGTGGTTAACAACCTCGAAGAGGCCATGACCCTTGTGGAAGAAGCCCGTGATCAGCAGATCCCGCGATCTATCGCTCTCATCGGTAATGCCGCCGAAATATATCCCGAACTGGTGGCGCATGCAGTCATCCCGGATGTGGTCACCGACCAGACACCCGCCCATGATGTGCTTGATTACATCCCCGCCGGTCTTACGGTCGAAGCTGCCGGTAAATTGCGTATTTCCGACCCGAAAGAATATGAACGCCGCTCTTTGCAATCCATGGCTGCCCATGTACGTGCCATGCTGGACCTCAAACATAAAGGCTCCGAAGTCTTTGATTACGGTAACAACCTGCGTCAGAGGGCTTTTGATACCGGAGTGAAGGACGCGTTTGAATTTCCCGGCTTCGTGCCAGCATATATCCGCCCGTTGTTCTGTGAGGGGAATGGCCCCTTCCGCTGGGTGGCACTTTCCGGCGACCCGGAGGATATCTACCGGACAGATGAAGCCATTGCCGAACTTTTCCCGCATGATGAGCATCTACTGCGATGGTTGAAGATGGCAAAAGAGAAGGTTCCTTTCCAGGGACTGCCCTCGCGCATTTGCTGGCTGGGTTATGGCGACCGGGCCAAAGCCGGGTTAAAGTTCAACGAACTGGTAGCCAAAGGTATTGTTAAAGCACCCATTGTCATCGGCCGCGATCATCTTGATTCCGGCTCTGTGGCATCCCCCAACCGTGAGACAGAAGGCATGCGTGATGGGACTGACGCTGTAAGCGACTGGCCAATCCTGAACGCCATGATCAATGCCGTCAACGGTGCCACCTGGGTCTCTTTTCATCACGGTGGTGGTGTTGGCATTGGTTACAGCCAGCATGCCGGCCAGGTGATCGTGGCAGACGGTACCCCCGAAGCTGCACGCCGCCTGGAACGGGTATTGACAAGTGATCCCGGGCTGGGCGTGGCCCGCCACGTCGACGCCGGATATCCCCTTGCCATTGAAACGGCCCGTAAAAAAGGTGTCCGCATTCCCATGTTGAAGGGATAATCACGCTTTGCGAAAGAAACGATTATTCTTCTTCCTACTGGCCGCCATTGTCGGCGCGCTGGCCGGGATAGGCTATGGCTGGTGGCTGCGTCCGCAAATGTATAGTCAGGCAGATTTGTCCAATCTGCGCGTGGATTACCGCACCGATTATGTCTTAATGACGGCCGAGATATTCCATCATGAACAGGACATTGAGGAAGCCCGCAGCCGCCTGAAAGCCCTGGGGAGCGACCTGCCGGACCGGTACGCCAGTGAAGCTCTGCTTTCCGCCGGTCAGATGGGCTATAGCCCGACCGACCTGCAATATCTGGCTGATCTTGTACAGGCAGTGGCACCGGTGGAAAGCGTAACCGCCACTCCCGGAGTTGTCGCACCATGAGAGAGCGCCGTCTTCGCCGCGAGCGAACGTCCCGCCAGCCCTGGTACCTGCTCACCGGTTTTCTGCTCGGTCTGGCTGCCGGGATTGCCTTTTCCGTGTGGTTCTGGCCGGTTCCATATGATTTCGCCCGTCCATCCGACCTTACAGGGGATAGCCGTGACATTTACCGCCTGGCTATCGCCCGCGCGTATTTCGCCAGCGGCGACAGCGGCCGGGCATACCCACGCCTCGATCTGTTGAAGGATGAGCAACCGGAGAGTATCCTGGCCGCGCACGCCCAGCGCGTTCTGGCCGCGGGACAGGAAAAAGACTCGAACGCTCTGGCCCTTTTAGCCCAGGGGATGAACCCTGAGGAGCGGATTGAAAGTACACCGGTCTCCGAATATCAGGGAAGTATTGAACCAACCCTGCCGCCCGAAACAACCAACACACCCTCAGGCATACTATCCGAGCTTCCCACAGCAGAAGCTACCGCGGAAACAGATCAAGATGGCACCCCGGTACCCACCATCGCGCCGTTGAACATCCCCTCTGCCGAGATTCCCCGCTCAACCCCCACCATGTTCCCCACGATCAGTGCGCCTTACATCCTGAAGGAAAAAGCGGTGGATTGCGGCCGGAATCCACGGCCGGGACTGTTGCAGATCTGGGTTGAGAACGCCTCGGGACTGGCGATGCCCGGTGTACGCATCCAGATCAATTGGAAGGACGGCGAAGAGACATTCTATACCGGGTTAAAACCGGATATGAACAACGGGTACGCCGATTACGAAATGACCCCCGGTGTCATCTACAGCCTGCGGGTTGGCGAAAGCGGTGAAACCGTCACCGGATTAAGCGCGGCGGATTGCGCGTCTGAAGGTTACCCGGAACGTGTGGGCGGTATGGTACTGCGATTCACCGAAAGATAAGGTCTATTCCACGACAAAAAGCCAGGGGTCCGATTCCGCCTGGTTTCCCGCCGAGTCGATTGCCCGCACGATTAATCGGCGATTCCCGCGCCGTGGTGCGTCCCATTCCATTGTGTAAGGGGCGTGATCGCTTTCTCCGATCAGATTTCCATCCACCAGCCATTCAACCTTCGTGACCGGTGATGAATCCGCGATCTCAGCCTGCATGAACACCGGTTTAACCCCCGTAACGCTGATCCCTTCCTGCGGACTGATTATGTTTATCTGCGGTGGTGTGTTATCCACAGTAACCTGCGACAGGGCAGTTTGCAGGGTATTGTCATCGCGCACCACGACCAGGCGGATGGCATACAATCCATTCCGGCCAGCAGTGTCCCATTCAGCCAGTTGGCTGTTCAGAATGGGGATCGTGTTTTCCGCGATCTGCACCCAATCCTGAGGATTTAATCCCTCCCCGATTTGCAGGCGGAAATTTTTGAAACCCTCCCCGGCCGCCGTTCCGCGGATGGCCACTTTGCCGCCAACCTGCGAGAACAGGGCCGGTTGATCGATCTTCACATCCTCCAGAGGGATTCCCGCCTGGATGGTATCGTAATCGGTGGGGGCTGTGGCTATGCCAGCCGCGCGCGCCCAATCACGGGCATATTCGGGAATGGAGAGAAATACCGCGTCATCTGCCAGACCCGGCGGGGTAAACACTGTGGCAATCTTTCCCGTCTCCCGGTTGATCTGCACCGGGCGGTAGAGATCATCAATGGTTGTCGGCTCACTGCCCTGCAGGAATACCTCTTTGACCCGTGATGGACAATTTTCCGTGGGCAGCATTCCGGAAGGATCACATACATCCAACATGCTCACACCGTTCGGTGCTGTCCAATCGGTTGCCGGTTGACCGGTAAGACTCTGACGCATAATGGCATTCCAGACACCGCCAGCCGCCTTGACGCCCAGGGATTTTGTGAAGGTAATGTCATTTTCTGTCCCAGTCCCTGTTCCCATCCAGATGACTGCCGCGCGCTGCGGAGTGTATCCCGCCGCCCAGATCTCCCGCCCGTCCGTTGTGGAACCGTACTTGGCACCCGCCGGACGACCCAGTTCAAACGGATTGGGGTATCCCAATTCCGCGCGCCGCATGGGCTCATCGGACAGTACGTTATGCGTCAGGTAAGCCAGCGGAGCGCTAAGCACCGGCTGCCGCTGGATGATATCCTTTTCAAACATTGAATCCCCGTAGATGTCTTCCACAGCCAGCAATGTTGAAGGCTGCAACGCTTCTCCCGATACTATCGACAGACCGTACAGATCACCCAGATTGGCAAAAACATTCATCCCTTGCGCGATCTCCAACAGGGAGACCGATCCCCCACCTTCAAGCAGCTTCTCGGGAGCGTATGCGTTTTCCAGGTTATTGATACCCAGCGGACGTACCAACCGCCACGTATTCCGCGGACCCAGTGTTTCAACCAGGTCTTCCAACGGATTCAACCGGTCACTGATCAGGGCAGTACGCAGCCGGATGGGACCGCGGAACTGAACAGCCACCTCGCGGGTCAACGGTTCAGAATCATCCACCGCCAGCCGGGGCAGATCCCACACCAGGCTGGCAGGACTATACCCGCGTGAAAAAGCGGCTGCTGCCAGGAACGGGCTGAGCACCGTGCCGCCCTGCATATTTGCATAATCATCGCTGACCGAGTCCAGCGTGGTTTTGCCGGCCAGCGCCAGGATTTCGCCGCGCGCGGGGTCCATCAGAATACCGGCAGCCTGCGTATCAGCGGACAGGGGTTGTTCCAACGGCGGCAATGCCGGCAGCAAACGTGCCGCCGCGCAGTCAGAGTCCGCTGGAACCGATGTCGTTTCCAGACGGTCCAGTTGGGCTTTCAGCGCACATTCCAACTGCGCCTGCTGAACCATATCCAGTGTCGTGCGGATGTGCAATCCGCCCAACGCCAGGCGGTCATCTGACACCAGCGCGGAAAGCTGCTGCATGGCCAATCGCGTGAACGCCGTTGAGACGGTCTGCTCCGGCGGCGCCTGGATGGCTAGACCTGTATCCAGCGCAGCCTGGCGCACTTCATCCGTAAACAACCCGGTGGATACCAACCTGTCGAGGCTGGACTGCATCAAGTCTTCAGCCGCCTGGGGCGAATCATGCGGATTCAATGCCGGCGCGGTGGATAGACCGGCCAGCAGCGCCACTTCCGCTTCATTGAGATCGGCGGAGGATTTGCCAAAATAAACGCGCGAAGCGCTCTCTGCCCCGGTGATCTGCCGCCCAAAGGAAGCGCTGTTCAGGTACCACTCCAGCACCCTCTCGCGCCCGTATGCCTCGGTCATCTGCCAGGCCAGCAGGCGCATACGCACCGCCCGGCGCGGGGAGGCATCTTCCTGCCACAACAGCAGCCGGCTGACCAGACTCTCCGCCAGAGTGCGCGGATCGGGGTCGTCGTAATGCTTCCAGTCCGCGCCTGAAGACTGCCAAAAATCTGGCTGGTTCAGCGCGATAACGGCCTCCGCCAGCAGCGGAGAAAAATGAACATCGCGGGACGGGTCCAACCACACGTACGCGCGCAGCGACCCGGGGTTGTCGAGGGTCAGAAGCTCTGTCTGCCCGCTGCGGTCGTACAGCCGCGAAGGCTGCAGGATCAACCCGTCCGATGGATGGAAAAAGGATTCCACCGCCCGCACGGAAGGCAGCCCTTCGGTGACAGAAGCGTACAACCAGGAGGCACCCAGTACAGCGGCCGCCATCACCAGCGACAGGATTAACAGCAATCCAAAACCAACCGGTTTCAGCCGGTTGGACAGGCGCTCCGCTTTTTCGGTTTTATGCCGGTTACGCCGGATCATCACCCGATTCAGGTCATGCAATGGCATGCAGAAAGTTTAACATAAGCGCGGGTAAACCGCGCGCCGAACGCAGGATAGATTAAGGGCGTACTTTCCCGAAATCCATTAACAGCGCGGATGACTACTAAGAAAAAAGATGGATTTCGGATTTCAGGACTCGAACCAGGATCCTGGCGGAAGCGCACAAATTCCTATTGGTAATATTATTTTTGGCTTCAAACATCAGAAGAAGCAGTATTTAATGTTAATAAATCACCAACTATCAAATATGTATAAACTACATATCGATCAGCTTCTATTTTTCCAACTTCATTATGAGTTCCTTTACTAGAAGCAGAAAACACACTATCTAAACGATCGCCTAGGAATTTAAGGTTTGATCCTACGATATCCACAAATCTTTCAGAATCACTATTATCTTCCACAAAAGCAATTATTCTATTTATATAATCTTTTTTTCCTAAGCTTATTGTTATTGTCCCGCCTTTAATTGATTTGACTCTTTTTTCTTCTGTAGGTGGAAACAATTTGTCTGCTAAATCAAAAATAATGCGTCTACAACTATTTACTGCATTTGCCCAATCTTCAGGATTTTCTGATTGTAAACTTTCATAAATAGAAGAAAACTTCCTTATTGCATCCGGTAATAATTCACCGATTTTATTATCAACTCTTGTACGAATTCGAGTAAAAATATCATCAGCAATTCCCGAGAATTTTAACTCGGTGTTTTTCTCTAACACATATGAATAGATCAAACCTTTCCGAGAACTTAATGCATTACTCAATGATGCAATATTGCCAATATATCCATATCTTTCATATTTCTTTTTCTCTAAATCTACTTGTAAATATTGGTTAGGATTTGCAGAAGATATTGAAACATCAGTATCATGTGCGGATTCAATAGCCAGTTCTGTTGAACGAATTAGTGCTTCAATCGTTTCTATCCCCCTGACCATTGCAGTCTCAAAAGGTTTGTTATCTTTTCCTGTTTCAATAGTTATTCTATTTGCTATTCTAAGTAAATTCCAATTAAATGGGGTAATTCCATCAGGTTCCTGAGGATACCCCGCAATTTCATATTTCATTATCAATTGATACTTTTCATCATTAAGTAAACGGGCAAGACGCATTGTTTTCATAGCAATGTTTGACAAAGGTATTTCAGACAACTCAATGTTTTTGAGTATCTCTTCTGAAAGTGATAAAGCTTCAAGTAGAGCTAACTTTGTTGAAGGTGAATTTATCTCAGTCATTGATTTCCCCTTTGATAATTTGAGTTATCAAAATCATTATACAGAGATTCGAATCTGATCTAAAGCCAACCGCGAAAATTCTTATTTACATGTCCACCCCATTAGAATATCAACCGCAGGATGGATTTCGGATTTCATCCTCACTCCATCCTGCGGTGGGCACGTTTTTTCGCTGATTATCTAAATATGCAACAACCCGATCCACGCATGTTTATTAACACGAATGGACCAGACAGAACAGTTTAATACAATGAAAAGATAGATCCCGTACTACAACAAAAAGCTATTTTTCTATGGGCGTAACCGGGATGATGTAATCGCAGGTCGGGTTTCCACTGGAATGAGACCGCACATGCTTTACATCAAACTCCAGCCCGCCCGTAGCCCAGCGGATGGATGCCTGCAGCAATCCGGCGGTGAGAAAACACCGTGGAGTGCTGGTCGTTCGTCCATAACAGATCGGGCAATTCTTGACAGCATACAAAAACTGCCCGTCTTCCGTGCGTGGGATGGAGGTCGTCTTCTCACCGGTGATTACGGTACGGACCAGGCACAGACCGGCTTCCGCTCTTTCCTCGATCGATCGATTCTCCAATTCCACAACGGAAAAACCGGGTAAATCGCCCATCATCTTTGATGCCACCTGGAAATTCGCATTCCCTGCGCGCATCGCCAGTATCTGCCCGCCCTTGTCGCCATACAGATCATCAATGGCAGCCATAATCATGGAATAGCGGGCAACGTCGATTGCCGGTTCCATATTCGCAGGCGGATAGTTATCGATCAGATCCTTTTGACCGGCCATATTCAAGATCGCTTTTACTCCATTTACACCGGCAACATCTTCGACAGCAAGCAGCATAATTCGTACGAATAAATTGGGATATAAGAATCCGCTATCAGGTATGGTTTTCATGTTTTTCCCCATTAGTACAAATAATTGGAGATTATCATTCAGGCGGTAAAGGTGAATTCGTTGAACCGGGAGGGGAGAATTCTTCCTTTATCGGATTTTTTGAACGGATACTATCCGATCATAATAAGCATACCAGTATGTAACGCAAAAAACCTTTCAATCGGTTTACGACTTTGTTTGATGAAGTTCACCAGTTTAACATTCATCCGGATTTCCTGATAATCTTTGGAAGAAAATTCAGGTGGATTTAATAGCCATATTTCCAAAAGCTGACTATCATGATTCAGAGTAGGTATCACATATCCCATGGTCAACCAGGTCTTACCGGAAAGTGGTTCTCATTTGTGAGTATGTCTATTCGGAAATTCATCTTTTACGTTGTATCAGCAGTGGTGTTTACCGCGTGCGCGACAAATACATCCATGGCAGAACCTTCCAGAACGGCACAGGCCGCCATTCCCCAACCCACACACACCAGCTCTGTCGAACCGACACCAACCCTTCCCCCCTGCCAGCAACCGGAAACACCCATCGCGATAATCCCGCCCACACAACAACCTGAACCGTTGACAAAGGTGGAGCCCTGGCCGGTAACCTCTCCGGAGGAACAGGGAATGGATCCATCCAGGCTGGCTGGCCTGCTGGAGGCCATACAATCAGGCGACCGGAATATTCACAGCGTACTGGTAGCCCGCCACGGCACAATGGTGCTGGAAGCATACTTTCCGCCATTTGACCGCGAAACGCCGCACAACATGTATTCCTGCACGAAAAGTGTGACCTCAGCCGCGGTCGGTCTCTGCATGCGTGATGAGCGGATCGACAGCCTGAACACACCCATTTATACCTACTTCCCGGATGTGCAACTGGACAATGAAAACCGTAAAGCCATAACGATATATCATCTTCTGACCATGTCATCAGGGTTGGAGTGGAGTGAACCACTTCGATCCGGGTTGAATGACAACTGGTATATCTTCGATTCTGACAACCCGGCGGAATACTTTCTAAGCCGTCCCACAGTGACCGTGCCGGGGCGTTTGTTCAACTACAACACGGGCGGATCCCATCTACTGTCTATGATTGTGCAGGAAGAGGCGGGGGAAAGTATGGCGGACCTTGTGGAGCGCGAACTCTTCACCCCGCTGGGCATAACACGCTACGAATGGATCGAAGATACCAGCGGGCACACAATTGGCGGCACCGGATTGGCGTTAGCTCCGGCTGATATGCTGCGTTTCGGGCAGTTATACCTGCAATACGGGTTATGGGGTACAGACGTTGTGCTTACAACCGACTGGGTGAGGGAATCCACCCGGTCTCACATGGAACTTGCGGGAGGAGTGAACTACGGCTATCAATGGTGGGTGCGCTCGAATGGTGTTTATAACGCACTGGGATGGGGCGGCCAGCAGATCATCGTGATCCCCAAACAGGATATGGTGGTGGTGTTCACCGCCGGTATCCGTGATGCTTCCTGGAATACATATGATGACTTATTGGAAACATACATCATTCCCTCGGCTGTATCCAATACAACCCTGCCGCCCGATCCATCCGGAACAGCCCAATTGAAAGAGCAATTACTGGCAGTTGCCGATGAAGAGCCAGTTACACCGTCAATTCTTCCCTCAACCGCGCACAAGGTCAGCGGTAAAACCTACGTTGACTTGAACGGCACCCATGGCTGGTCAACCTTCACCTTTGACTTTTCCCGCTCAGACGAAGCGGATTTGGAATTTGTGTACGGCGAAAAAAGCGAGGAAATCTCCGCCCGTATCGGGTTGGATGGTATTTACCGCGTTTCACCCACAAAGCATTTTGGCCCGGTTGCTTTCAAAGGCCGTTGGATAGATGAGAACACCTTTGAACTGACACAACAATTCCTGATGGAAGCGGAACGCGTTGAAATGGAGTTGACCTTCCTGGAGGATGGGATCAAACGCGTGAGCCGGTTCCCTGTGGTCAATCACACCGAAGAGTCCGACGCGGTTTTGTTATTCGAACAATAGGCATTCTGTGCTAAAGAAGTGATGCCAGAGACTCAAGTAATGCACGCCTGTCGATCAGACCCACGGGAATATCATTCTCATCTGCCACCACAAGCCATTTGCGGCCTTCACTCAACATTAACCGTGCGGCTTCCGCAACCGTGGTGTCCGGTTGGACGATGGTCACACCGGGCGACATAATCTCGGCGGCTGTTTCCGTTCCTGAGGGAGGTTTTCCCAGATTCCGCAGCGCGTCAAGTATCCACCGGCGGTGCTCCGGTTGAACACGGGCGACCATGTCAGAATCAGCGATCAAGCCAATTGCCATTCCCTTTTCATCCACAACCACCAACCGGTGGCTACCAAATTGAACAAATTTCTGGATAATGGTTGCCAGTCTTTCATCATTTCGGACGGCGGGAATATCCGGCCGCATAATATCTTTTACGGTACGTATCGTCCCGGCAGGTGCATGGGCAAGGTTTACATGAGGCGGCATTTCAACCACCTGCCCAAGGATATCCAATCGCGAAAGCATTCCAACCAGCCGGCCGGAATCATCCGTCACCGGAGCCCGTTTCAATCCTTTTTTAACCATTTTTAAAACAGCCGAACCCAGGGTTTCGGTATTAATGATCGTGATGGCTGGATGGGTCATAACATCCTTAACCTTTTTATTCGTCTCACCCAGTTCGTGCAGATCCTCCTGAAGCGTTGCTTCATCCAGGCGCAGAGCTACTGATAGACGCTGCCGAATACCTGCCCTATTTAACAGATCTTCATCTGTAAGAATACCGGTCACCACACCGTTCGTGTCAACCACGGGTAAAGCTTTCAGCCCATTCTGGACCATCTTTTCCCAGGCTTCCCGAATGGACATTTTTTCATGCAATGAGTACACGTCCCCTGTCATCACCTCGGTCACTGGTTTATCAGCTGGCAGAAAATTCATGTACCGGTGTAAGTACTTCATTATTGTCACATCTTCGAGTGTGATCAAGCCTTCTCCAACCATAGGCGATATGGCATCATACGCCCGTTGGATGCGCTCGGGAGAATCCACGGCTTCGATCAATACCGGCAGGTCAACCGACAATACTTCAATGGCGGCAGATCGGATGTGAGAATGCGCACCAAAACCGGAGATACCCCGAAAAACCGTGGCTCCAGCCAATCCATTTGATCTTAGCGCTTCAAGAATGGCCGTGTCGAGTGGCTTCCCACGCCAGCGGTCACTTTCTCCAATATAAATACATAATCGTTTACCAGGTTTTTGACCGGTCAGATCTAAAATTGGGTTGTCAGATTGATTTGCCAAGGAACACTCCTAATCCAACTCCAAGAAGACCGAGGATGGAACTGCCCAACAGGTTGAACAATCCGGCTGCCCATTGTCCCCTTGCCAGAAGGCTGTAACTCTCATAGGTATAAGTTGAAAAGGTTGTGTAAGCGCCCAGAAAACCTATTCCAACCAGGAAACGCCAGCGTGGGTCCCAGAGAAATCGTTCTGTAGCCAGGGTCATAAAAAAACCCAGGACAAAGCTGCCGGTAAGATTTATCAATAAGGTCCCGTAGGGGAACGCGGTCCCCCAATTTTCCGCGCACCATATGCCCAGCCAGTATCGGGCATTTGCCCCTATCACAGCCCCCGCAGAAATAAGTAAAAATCTATCCATAGTTTTTATAATAACCTTTTTCAAAAAATGGAGGAGATTCAAATTTTGAACCTCCTCCATTTACGCGATTACAAAACACTAGCGAACAAACGCGTTTCTTCCCGCATAAACAGCCTCTTCACCCAGTTCTTCTTCGATACGCATCAACTGGTTATATTTCTCAACACGCTCGCCCCGGCATGGCGCGCCTGTTTTTAAATGGCCGGTATTCATGGCAACCGTGAAATCAGCAATAAAGCTATCGATGGTTTCACCAGAACGATGTGACACCATCGAACCCCACCCGGCCTTTCGGGCCATCTCGATCGTGTTGATGGTTTCTGTTAATGTTCCGATCTGGTTTAATTTGATCAACACGGCATTGGCCGCATTCTCTTTGATTCCGCGCGCAACCCGTTCCACGTTGGTCACAAACAGATCATCGCCTACCAGTTCGATCTTGTCACCAATAGTCTGGTTTAACAATTTCCATCCATCCCAATCATCTTCGGCCAGGCCATCTTCAAGGACAACGATAGGGTACTTCTTCACCCAATCTGCGTACATCTCCACCATTTCACTGGAGGATACTTTTTTTCCTTCCGTACGAAGATTGTAGAAACCGTCTTCGAAAAATCCACTTGATGCGGGATCGAGCGCGATGCAAATCTGGTCGCCGGGTTTATAGCCCGCGCTTTCAATCGCCTTTAAAATTACTTCAACAGCTTCAGCGTTTGTTTTCAACGCGGGGGCGAACCCACCTTCATCCCCCACTCCGGTTGAATAACCGGAATTCTTCAGAACGCTTTTCAAAGCGTGGTAAATTTCGCTTCCCCAACGCAGAGCTTCGCGAAAATTCGGCGCTCCAACCGGGACAATCATAAATTCCTGTAGATCGGTTCCCTGCCAGTTGGCATGAACTCCGCCGTTTAGGATGTTAAACATTGGGACAGGGAGCGTTTTTGCGGCAACGCCACCCAGATAGCGATAAAGGGGAAGTCCCACTTCGTCGGCACCGGCACGGGCAATCGCCAGACTTACCCCCAAAATAGCATTCGCACCGAATTTTTTCTTATTGGGCGTTCCATCCGCGTCCAACATGGCTTTATCAACAGCTGCCTGGTCCAGCGCGTCCATGCCTGTTATTTTTTTCGCGATCTCTTTATTTACATGACCGACCGCCTTCAATACACCCTTGCCGCCATATCGGGCTTTATCCCCATCGCGCAATTCGAGCGCTTCATGAATACCGGTGGATGCTCCAGAAGGGACAGCCGCCCGACCAAAAGCGCCGCTATCCAGGGTAACCCCAACTTCAACCGTCGGATTACCACGCGAATCAAGGATTTCACGGGCATGAACAACTTCAATGATTGACATTGCTAATTCCTCCTGAATTTTATACAGATGATAATAAAAAAAAGCCTCTGCCCGGTTTATCCATGACAGAAGCTATCAGCCGTTGGCGGCAGTTTGATCATATCCCAGCGAGCTTCATCGCTCTGTCTATTATACATAATTATCAAATTTCGCTTTCCGGTGAATTCTACGTTTCGGCAGTATTGCCGGAAGACCTGCCTATTCGTTACAATGAGCGTATGATTCGCAAATCCATTTACGTGATTCTTTCCGGCATTCTGATCGCCGGTTGTACCAGCCTGACGGGTTCTTCAACAGAGACACCGCCAAAGCTGACCCCCTACATCACCCGTACAGCTTTTGTTCCCACCCTTCCACCAGCCTCCCCAACCCTCGAACCACCCCCTGTCTCAACCAGGCCAACCCAGATCACCCATGTGGTCTCGAAGGGGGAAGACATGGGTGGAATCGCGACAAAATACGGGGTAAAGATCAAAGATCTACGCGAAGCCAACGCAGAGATTGATCCACGCATGATGCCCATTGGCACGGTATTGATCATCCCCTCCGGCGATCCAGAACAGGATGCTTTCCGGCCGACAAATATACCCACACCGGTAACGATCATACAGACCGGAACACCGGTTTGCTATGGTGATGCCTCCGGCGGCGCCTGGTGCCTTGTGATGGTTTTCAACAATTCAAATTCTTCTGTTGAAGACATCAGCGTGGATTTCATTCTCTCTGGATCTGACGGAAATCCGCCGGAAACAAAAGCCGCCTTCAGCCTGTTGGACAGGCTCACAACCGGTCAATCTGCTGTGTTGGCAGCTTATTTCAAAAAAGCACCCGGCATGCCCTGGAAAATTGATATGCGTCTTCGAATGGCGTCACCTTCTGTTGATGAAGGGGCACGATATTTGCAATCCACTTTCGACAGGTCCACGATTACACTTGCGGAAGACAGACTCTCCGCGCGCGTGACCGGAGTGGTCAACCTGATTGCCGGCCAGTCGGACGCGAATATCATTCAGGTAACGGCCGCCGCCTATAACGCGGCCGGTCAGCCGGTTGGTGTTCGCCGCTGGGATAGCCCGGTCGGGTTGGAATCCGGCAGCGGATTGGTCTGCGACTTCGTCGTGTATTCACTGGGTGGACCGATTGACCGGGTGGATGTTCTATTGGAGACCCGCCCTTAAGAAAACATCTCAACGGAGGATTCTTATGCCTGAAGCCGTGATCATAAATGCCGTTCGCAGCCCGATCGGAGCCCTGGGAGGGAGCCTGTCCACCATTCGTCCTGATGATCTGGCTGCCATCATCCTTCAGGCGCTTATCCGCCGTTCAGAAATTGAACCCGCTCTGGTAGAAGAGGTTCTACTGGGGTGTGCCAACCAGGCCGGTGAAGACAACCGGAATGTAGCCCGCATGGCAGCCTTGTTGGCCGGTTTTCCCGTGGAAACTGCCGGTGTCACCATCAACCGCTTATGCGCGTCCGGCCTTACAGCGGTCATTCACGCGTCACGGGCCATACGCTGCGGTGAAGCCGATGTTCTTATCGCCGGCGGGGTCGAAAGCATGTCCCGCGCGCCGTATTCCATTCCCAAAGGGGAAACGGCCTTTCCTTTTGGCAATCTGACCGCCTGGGATACCGCGCTCGGCTGGCGTTACCCGAACCCGAAAATGCAGTCACTTTATGGAACGGAAGCTATGGGAGAGACCGCTGAAAATATTGCCGAAGCCACCGGCATCACCCGTGCCCAGCAGGACGCATTCGCGCTTACGAGTCATAAACGCGCCATCGCAGCCATTGACTCCAACCGCTTCCTGCCGGAGATCGAACCCATTTCCATTCCCCAACGAAAAGGCGACCCCTATTTGTTCACAACAGATGAACGCCCGCGCCGTGATACATCCAAAGAAAGCCTGGCACGGTTAAAACCGGTTTTCCGCGCAAACGGGTCAGTGACAGCCGGAAACAGCTCGGGGATGAATGATGGCGCCGCCGCGCTGCTTCTAATGAGTGACTCGCGTGCGGAATCGCTGGGATTAAAACCCTGGGCTCGCATAGTGACCGGTGCCGCAGCCGGTGTGGCACCCCGGCTGATGGGTATGGGTCCCGTCCCAGCCGCGCGAAAGGCGTTGCACCTTACCGGACTGGGGATCGATCAGATCGGGTTGGTCGAACTGAACGAAGCCTTTGCCGTGCAGTCCATTGCTGTGATGCGTGAACTTGGCCTCTCCGCAGATATTACAAATGTCAACGGTGGAGCGATCGCGCTGGGCCATCCCCTGGGATGCTCCGGCGCTCGCATACTTACAACGTTATTACATGAAATGCGCCGCCAGGCTCCCCAACAACCCCGGCCGTATTACGGATTGGCTACTTTGTGCGTTGGTGTTGGTCAGGGTGAAGCCATGTTGGTTGAATGGATGGAAGAAAATCCGGAATAACTGGTAATACTTCACATAGATTGCTATCGCTTTATTGGATTTTTGTTGACCGAGTGTATGATGTTTGACACTCGCAAGTATCTCCTGTGCGGGGAATAATCAAAGGTGAAATAACCGCGCTGGCGGAATTATTTACGTGACAGGAGGAAAAATGCCCCCAAAGGGTCGGATTGAAGTTAATGAATATCTTTGCAAAGGCTGCGAATTGTGTGTCAGCAATTGCCCCCAGGAGGTCATCGCGTTAAATATGGTTCGCATGACCAAACGAGGCTATCACCCGGCAGAATTGATCGCAGATGGATGCACAGGCTGCGGTATCTGTGCCGTCGTATGCCCGGAAGCCGCCATAACCGTCTACCGTGAAGTCGCGAAGAAACCAGAATAGGAGAGGGACATGGCAAAACAATTATTAAAAGGTAATGTGGCTGTGGCTGAAGCGGCCATCCGTGCCGGAGTACAGGCGTATTTCGGCTATCCCATCACACCACAAACCGAACTCCTGGAATGGATGTCTGCCCGAATGCCGGAAGAAAAGCGTGTGTTTGTTCAGGCAGAAAGTGAACTGGCGGCGATCAATATGGTGTATGGCGCGGCCTGCACCGGACGGCGTGTTATGAGTTCTTCTTCATCACCCGGTGTCAGCCTGATGATGGAAGGTATTTCCTATATTGCCGGAACGGAAGTCCCGGCTGTGTTGGTGGATGTCATGCGCGGCGGGCCCGGTTTGGGCAACATCCAGCCAGCCCAGAGCGACTATAACCAGGTTGTCCACGGCGGCGGTCACGGCGATTTTCACACTATCGTCCTGGCGCCGAGCAGTGTACAGGAATCCATTGACCTGACTGTTCTGGCATTTGACCTGGCAGAAAAATACCGTTCCATCGTTGTCATCCTTTCCGATGGCAGTATTGGACAAATGATGGAAGCCGCCGAACTTCCGCCCATGATGCCGCTCAAGAAGGAATTCCCGGATTGGGCTGTGGATGGTTCTGTTGGAAGAGATCGACGATTCCTCTCCTCCATCTATTTGGATCCGCCCGATGAAGAAGTGACCAATATGCGGCTGCTCAACCGATGGGCAAAAATTCGCGAAAACGAAGTCCGCTACAAAGAATATTTCCTGGATGACGCAGATTACGCGATTGTCGGCTTTGGTTCAGCGGGCCGTATCGCGCTCACCGCGGTTCGCCAGTTACGGGAACAGGGGATTAAAGTTGGCGTATTCCGCCCCATCTCCCTCAGCCCGTTCCCGGTGAAACAGATCGAAGAACTGGGTAAACGCGTTAAAGGTATCCTGGTTACCGAAATGAATACCGGTCAAATGCTGGATGACGTTATTATGGCTACGCACGGTAATGTGCCAATCGATTTTTATGGCCGCCCTGGCGGGATCATACCTCTCCCGGATGAAATATCCGCCGCTGTCCAGCGCATGATTGCCAGCCCGGTTTCCAACCTTGAGCATCCACGCGACCGCTGGATGAAATATATGGCATTGACCAACTAAGGAAAGGGAAAAGAATGACTGTACCTGACCTGAATACGGAACAAGTTACTGTTTATCAACGGCCGGAATCATTAACCGACACCAACACCCATTACTGCCCCGGTTGTACCCATGGTGTGGCACATCGGCTTATCGCCGAAGTGATCGATGAGATGGGCATCCGCGAACGAACAATTGGTGTGGCATCCGTTGGTTGCTCGGTATTCGCATACAACTACTTTGATGTTGATTTTGTACAAGCCCCTCACGGCCGCGCCCCGGCCATGGCTACCGGCGTAAAACGTCTCTTGCCTGACCGTTTTGTGTTTACCTACCAGGGTGATGGAGACATGGTCTCGATTGGCATGGCCGAGATCATCCATGCCGCTGCCCGCGGTGAAAATATCTCCGTCATTTTCATCAACAACTCGAACTATGGCATGACCGGCGGACAGATGGCTCCGACCACGCTGCCCGGCCAAAAAACCACATCATCCCCCAACGGCCGCGATGTTGAGCTGGCCGGCTACCCCATCCGCGCATCCGAATTGCTGGCCAAGCTTGACGGTGCCAGTTACGTGGTCCGCCGCAGCCTGCATGACCCCAAGAATATCCGCCTGGCCAAAAAAGCCATCCGTACCGCGTTCGAAGTTCAGGCACGCGGACTGGGTTTTTCGATGGTTGAACTGTTGTCCATCTGCCCCACCAACTGGGGGATGACACCCAAACAGGCAACTCAATGGCTGGAAGAAAAAATGATCCCCTACTATGCCCTGGGAGACTACAAGGTCAACCCGAGCATCGCGGATTTTAAGAGCTAGGTGGGAGGAAAAATGCAAACAGAGATTCTGATAGCTGGTTTTGGCGGACAGGGAGTCCTTTTTGCCGGTCAGCTTCTGGCATACGCCGGTATGGAGAATGATAAACAGGTCACATGGATTCCTTCCTATGGACCTGAAATGCGCGGCGGTACGGCCAACTGTACCGTGATCATTTCGGATGATGAGATCGGTTCGCCGCTGGTGCGTCATCCAAAAGTATTCATGGCATTCAACCTGCCATCACTGGATAAGTATGAAAGTACCGTGGCTGAAGGCGGTCTTCTGGTTATTAATTCATCCATGATCGAGCGTTCAGTAGACCGGAACAACGTGCGTGTTGTGGCATTACCGGCCAATGATGAGGCGGAAACACTGGGTGACAAACGCCTGACGAATATGGTGATGCTGGGTGCCATGCTGGCCAACCAGAATGTACTTCCCATTGAAGCCCTGGAAAAGGCGCTGGAGAACCATATCCCCGACCGTCACCGCAAGCTGCTGCCATTGAACATCAAGGCGCTGCGCAAAGGTGCTGGGTTTAAAGCGGTTGGTGTTAAGTAAATCCATCGAAGTGAGAAGAGAAGCGCAACAGGCCGGGTCAATTGATCCGGCCTGTGCTGTTTTATTACTTGGTTTCTAAATATTTGAAATACTCCACTTTTTAAATCTTTTTAAAAAAAGGGGTATGGTTTTGTTTTTTTTAGATTTCAAATCATTTTTTCGTACGGAGGAGTGTCGAAAGAAAAGAAAACCGAACTTCTCCAAGAATCATCTCAAGAAAGCTTAAAAAAAGAGGATCCTTAAGAAATCTTTGTTTTTCATAATCTAAAATATCACTTACTCGGCAATTACTAAACATATTGGGAAATAAAAAAAACTGCTATCAGATATTGAGATGATTCTTTTGTAGTTTCGATTTGCTTAGTTCAAAAAAGTTTTTTGCCCTCGACAGGCTCGGGCAACGGACCTTTCCGGTGGCCGAGCCTGTCGAAGCCACAATGCCCCAGCGCAAATGGTTTTGCCCCTTCGACCAGCGCATTTCCGATCGAAACGGGTTCGAATCCCCCTGTCTCCTTGAGGTTTTGTGAAGGCGTATTCCAGTAACTGCACCAAAGGCCAGCCGATCCCCAGGCAGGAAGAAAGAATTACCAATCAATACATATAGATTTCAATTATCTGCCGAACCCAGTATCCGCGGCAGCTTTTCCTTTATGGATTCAGACAGGGTCTTTGTTGCTTCGCTGGTGAGGGATTCGAAGACATTGGAAAGCAACGCTTTTGTCTTTTGATCGATATTTGAATACTTGACCAGGATATTTTTAAAATCCTTAAAGCCCTCTTGAGGATCCGTCTTGATGAATTTTCCTTCCGACGCCCCCAAAATATCAAATAACGCCTCAAGGAATGTTTCCCGGTCAGAAATGGATATTTCGGTCAACCAGGTTTCCAACGTTTGTTGCATCAACTTGGCGGATCCGGATAGTTCTCCTGCAATGAACCTGGAACGATCCACATCCCAATTAAACGCGTTATGTTGATTAATGAATCGCTCAGAGCTGGATACGATCACCCTTTTCCCGACCGGCTCCAACAATAAACCGACCATTGAATCTTCCGGAAGGTAGTTGACAACTTTGTGTTCATTCTGCGAGAAAGGATTCCGTTGGACGATGGAAAAATTGAAGCCAGGTCCGTCAAAATTAACGATTTTCTTTAATTTCAACTGCTGCACCGGATCAAGGTGAGAACCGGCGTATATCGCCAGGTTTCCCCCTTTTGAATGGCCGCAAACAATGAACCGGCCGGAAAAAACACCGATCGTTCGTTTTAAATACAGGCAGGCAGATTCATGGGCAGGAATTTGTTCCATATACGCCAGGTCAAAATCTTCCTTCCAGCCCACAACAGAATTATCTGTTCCCCGGAAAGCGATGATCTTTGTTCGTTCGAAGTCCGGGATGGTAAAGGTCAGAGCCGTAAACTGGCGGCCGACAACAAAATCGGTGTTTTCATCGTACCTGGATAATCGGACATTCTCAAACCGCGGGGAACCGGCCGCGTCTTTCAGCAACGACTCCGCGCTGGTATTAAATGAGGATAATGGCGTGATATTGGCCTCCGGAGAATTTTCGTCTGAATTGGAATACTTGGCCAGGTATTGACTGGCTGCGTCTTTCAAAGAAATTTCTTTGTTTGACTCAATTCCCGGAACAATACCTTTAAAGGGCAGATAACTCAGCAACGCAAATATCAGCACATCAATATCATTAATTGGATCCTTTGAGAATTTTAGATCTCCCCGCCATTGCAAATAATCCAAAGTTTTTCCCATGGTGTATTCTCGCTTTCATCCAAATCATACTGTAATTTGGATGAAAGTGAGAATTATGCTTAACCAAATCTGGGGTGTTGCCCGGTTGCAACAGAATTCACCCCAACACCTCAATTTCACCGTTCGACCCATCCAGTCATGCGTTTCACTATTTCCATAAGTGTGAAGTCATGCGGGTACAGGAAAAACGCGTTATCCGGTTTCGCAATGTCACTCTTTGAAACCAGTTTTTCGCCTCCCGTGATCAACGCGTAACGGAAATCCTCTTAACAATCTTTATATGGAAATAGAATTTACTGACATTTGGATGGACCCAAAATAACGGATTAGAATAATTACACGTTACTGTTTTTTTCGCACAGACCTATGAGAGATCCCGCATGAGGAGCGAATACCATTAACACAATACTTATTGTCAGCATAATATTCCTCCTGACCGTTGTCATGATCATGAGCGGCCGTGGAGGAGGAAATTTCTATGTGATCGCTCTCGCCCTTTCAGGGGTGAGTATGCATACAGCTTCCACAACAAGCCAGTTTATCCTGATCGGGAGTGCTTTATCCGGTGCCTTGATATTTGGAAAAGCAAAAACCATGTCCTGGCCATTGGTCCTCTTTTTCGGCGGCATTAATGCGGTCATGGCATTCATTGGTGGATTTGAAGCGCATCTGTTCAGTGGCAATTTGCTCAAGATCATCCTGTCTATAGTTCTGGGAATTGCCGGGGTAATAATGCTTCTCCCGGAACAGCAAATCACAAAAATCAAAAATGATCGCCCTGGTTACTGGAATATTATTGATGGAAATAATCTGTACGTGATCAATTTGTGGATGGCAGTCCCATTAACCATTATCACCGGCTTTTTCGCGGGGATGGTGGGAATATCGGGCGGTTCTTTTCTGGTTCCACTTATGGTGGTAGGTTGCGGGGTCCCAATGCGAATAGCTGTAGGCACATCTACAGCAATGCTGGCTGCCACAGCATTAACCGGTTTTATGGGTAACGCTTTACATGGCGGTTTCGACCCTTCGCTTGCAATTCCATGCGGAATAGTAGCTGTGATTGGTGGTCTTTTGGGGAGCAAAATGGCTTTGAAAACCAAGCCACAAAATTTAAAAGTCATTTCCGGGTTGATCACGATTGCCGCCGCCTTAATAATGATGATCAATTCTCTGGTTAAAGTCTAAACCAGGAGGTTTATCAACGCCAAATCTACAGACTTGCGGTGATAAACCTCCAATTCACTAAACATCATAGAGTAAACAACTCACGCCTATCCGACATGATTCTTAACATAATTAAGTAAGCGGTAAATATCTCCCTTTTGCCGAAGAAATCTCCAAACATGTCCAAACGGACGCAGCCAACAGGCTCGATCTCAATCCAGCACTTCGATTGTTCCAACAGAACCGTTTATACGCACCCGCTGACCGGTCTTCAGGCGCTCTGTGGCCCGGCTGACACCCACCACGGCCGGAATGCCGTATTCGCGCGCCACCACGGATCCATGGGTCATCATCCCGCCAACTTCGGTAACCAGACCGCCTGCCGCCAGGAAGAGCGGCGTCCAGGCCGGGTCTGTGGCTGTGCAAACAAGGATCTCGCCGGCCTTCAACTGCTCTCCATGTGGATCCAAAACAACGCGCACCAGTCCTTCTGCAACTCCGGCGGAAACCGGTGAACCTTTCAGAGCACCGGGAACATCGTCCGCCCCAGCCGGCGCGTCGTAATAGGCAGTTCCATCACTTAACAATACACGCGGGATGCGCGTCCGTCGTAATTCCCGTTCATAATCCTGCCGACGCTCCGCGACCAATCCCATCCAGTCGCGTGTTTCACCATTTCCCAGAGCGCGAAGTTCATGCAGGTACAGGAAAAACGCGTCATCCGGTTTCGTAAAGATTCCCTGTGAGACCAGTTTTTCGCCTTCCGCGATCAACGCGTACCGGAAAACACTGAGCAACCGGACCACAAAAAATTTCGGCGTTTCACGCAATCCTCCCAATTCACGGAACCGGGAGATCATTCCCTTGATCACGCATGCTTTTATCCACCCAAACGGCCGGCGGCGCACCGCTTCAATGATCCTATTTGCCGCTTCAACCGCTTTCTCTTCGCCATTACGAAAAAGAACATCGGGAGTGACAGATGGGTCAATATCCAAATAACTCTTGAGCGCCTGGAAAAGGTTTGATGGATGTTCACACCATCGCGGCCGGCCCAGATCGATCTCGCCCACACCACGTATGCCATACCGGACAAGGAAATTCCTTACGGCCGCCTGCGCTGCAGCAGGGAGTTTTCCCTCGTTGTATGAAGCTACCAGGGAATTGGTATCGTATTTCTGGAAGAACGCGACAGAATCGGCATCCAGTTTGATGACACTGGCAGTCTGCCACAAATGTAAATCCATCTGGGTGGTCACATTGTGCGGCAATCCGCGGGTCAGATCAAACATAAGATCCTGGCTTCCGGGGAAAGATAGTTTTCGGAGCATGATCTGATACGGCGCCTGCCCGCCGGCAATGGCACCCACAAGCGCGGGCATCATCGCTGCCGGTGTGGCAGTGGTGGTATTGACGAACACATCCACCAGATCCAACAAGTCTTTACTGGTGTCACAGCGTGACCGGAGGACTTCCAGCGCAAAATCGATCTTATCCTCGAGACGTTTCCTCCCGCGCGCCGGATTTGAAAGATTTATGATCACATTTCGGATAAGCTCAATCACCACCCGGAATAAATTGGCCTTTTCCCGTAAGGTCATGCCTGTAAATCGGGAAAACCGCGGTTCTTTCAACAACGCTTCCACGATTTTTGCGGTTTCCGGATCAATGGAAGAAAGGAAAAGGATTACGAAATTCTGTCCGAAGCGTGACTGGATGAGACCCGTGAGATTGACAAATATCCGCCCCCCGGAGGTCAAAACAGCCCTCTGTTTTTCGGCTGTGGTTGTTTCCCCGAATTTTTTCCCGAAACCCACGATCAAATACTTGAAAACGTCCTGTCCAAGGGGAGTATACGGGTCAAGCATCCCCTGCCAGACACCAAAAGAAAGCAGCATTTCGGTCAGGTTTTCGGGAGGAGCGGGTGGAAGCGGGTATAAGGACGTTATCGGGCGTGATTGCACGATAAAGAGTTTTTCATCCGCCCATGCCCATTCCATGTCCTGCGGGCTTCCAAAGCTCTCTTCTGCCTGCCTACCATACCGTGCCAGTTGAAGTATCTGCTCATCCGGCAGGGCTTGCTTTTCGCCTGCTTCTTTTTGTTCCAAAACTGTTCCGCCACCGGACTTCCCAATGACCGCAACGGCTTTCGCTCCCAGAGTTCTGGTAAGGATTATCTCTTTTTCCATGTCAACCACATAATGATCAGGATCCACCTGACCGGATACCAGCGCTTCTCCCAGTCCGAACGTGGCATCAATAACAGTTTGTGAACGTTTCCCGGTCAATGGATTGGCCGTGAAAAGCACACCGGACGCGTCACTCTGCACCATCTGCTGAACCACAACGGCCAGAGCTACATTGTCTTGCGGGATGGCATTCCGTGCGCGGTAACCAATAGCACGTGCTGTCCATAAACTTGCCCAACACCGGACTACAGCGTCCAGAAGCGCGTTCCTGCCTACAATATTCAGGTATGTATCCTGCTGCCCCGCGAAAGAAAGGTCGGGCAGGTCTTCCGCCGTGGCTGATGATCGAACCGCGGCAGCCCAATTTTCATCAGCGCCGGAACTGTACGCCTCAAGGATCTCGTCTGAGAGCTCTTCCGGAATGCTGCTTTCAAGGAATATGGATTGGATCTGTGACGAAGCGGTATCCAGGCTGGATATGTCTTCCAGATTCGCGGCATCCAAAATTCTACAGATTTGATCATCCACACGGTTGATCGCAGTAAATGCCCTGTACCCGTCTGTGGTGATCACAAAACCACTGGGGACAGGCAGTCCGGCACAGATCAACTCACCCAGGTTGGCCCCTTTACCCCCCGCAATTGGAAGGTCGGACTTTTTTATTGCAGATAGCGGTTTTACAAATTTCATTTTTGCTCCGTTCATTGTACAGTTTTTCGCAATACGAATCCCGCAACAGCAGCCGATGCCACAGTAAGTGCGGCTATTAGCCACATAAAGGAAAAAACACTCATTTTTTCAAGCAACAGCCCGGCTGCTGCTGAAGCAATGAAATTGGCGCTGCCGGTCAGCGTCTGTGAGATACCCATCAACCGGCCACGCATATCCGGCGCGATGGTCTGTAACAAAAACTGACCATTGATCTGAACTGTGATCATGCCGATACCGATGACAGACGCGGTCAGGCAGGCCGAAAGGAGATTGGGTGAATATGGAAGGAGAATCAGCGCGAGCGCCATGATCACTATGCCGGCGATACCGGCTGCGACCCCGGATATCCACCGTTTTATGCAATTGGCGATCAGGGCACCTGCCAACATTCCGGCACCCAGACCGGACATCAAATAACCAAACTGGCCAGAATCAAGTCCCAGAACATCACGGGTGATGACCACCCCGGAAACAGAGACCGTACCGACCACAAAGAATGCCGCGGCAATGGTCAACAGGGTGGCCAAAACCTTCGGCTCTGAAATAGAGAACGCCAGTCCGGCTTTCAGGTCCTTGCCGGGATCGAATTTGTCTTTCCCATTTTTTACACAGGGGATTGACAGAAAAGCCACTGCCACCGCGGGGATCAGGAAAGTAGCCGCGTCTATCTGAAAAGCGGCATCAAGGCTGATATTCTCCATGATCCACGAACCCATTGCCGGGCCAATGGCTATAGCAAAGACGATGGATATGGCGAACAAAGAGTTCGCCGTCAACAACGTGCTTGCCGGGACCAGATCAGGTATTACAGCCGACCTGGCTGGTACAAAAAACTGGTTGATGATCGACATGACCAGATAAATGGCAAAGATACATGCGATATCAGGCGCAACCGGCAGCAGGAAGACCAAAATTCCCTGCAACAAGTTGGAAACGACCATGATCTTTTTTCGATCCCAGCGGTCCACAAAAACGCCGGCCAGGCTCCCCAGAAATAAAGCCGGGGCTGCTTTGCATACCATCAACAGACCGACCACCCCGGATGAACCGGTGCGATCATAAACAAGGGAGACCAACGCGACCATTAGAAGCCGGTCTCCGATCATGGAAAACCCTTCACTGAGCCAAAGTGTAACAAAAGACCGGGACTTGAAGATGATGGGGAGATTGGAATTAGAACCTGGTGTTCGTTTCTGGATCATTGATTTACCTGAATTTGATCTAGTGTTTCGACCGACCGTACGGTCGGTTTTTTGAGAAAAAAAATTATCGAGCGTCAATACCCTGGAAGAAGATATCCAGAATGGCTTCGGCGGTTTCTCTGGTAGATTTGTGCCGCTCACCGCTCAAATACACCATGGCAAAAGACCCTTGAAGCATCATCATAAGCACCCGTGATGTAGCGTCCGGATCGACCGGGCGGAATATGCCCTGGTCAACTCCGCGTTGAATGGCTTCTTTAAGGAGATCCATATACTCACTGAAGAAACCTTTGAACTCATTTTGCATCACGACCCGCGAGCCAGATACTTCGCGCCGCAGAACAGAGATGATATCCGCCGAGTCAAGCAGATATTCCACACTGCCGGTTACCGCTGTAATGATCCTCTGCCGTGGATCCTGCTCTGCTTTGATCACCGTAAGGGCCATTTTCATATGGGCAAAGGTTTGTTTGATCAGCGCAGCCGCGATGGATTCTTTATCCGCGAAATGATAGTAGATCGTTGCTTTGCCAATACCGGCATCCGCCGCGATCTCCCGCATGGAAGCAGCTGTGTACCCTTTTTTGATAAACAGCCGGGCGGCTATCTGAAGGATTTTTTCGGAGGTTTCTTGTGCAGTCATGGTTTTGTTTTTCGACCGACCGGTCGGTCTGTTTGTTGCTCATTATAGCGTCCGAAAATATTCATGTCAAGTGGTTAATCATATAGCTTGACGCAGCAGCCTGGTTTTCGAAAATGCTATACCGGTTGTACATTTCAACCCGGTCTTCATTGTTCGACTCTCAACCTAATGCTATAAATTGAACGCAATTTCCTGTACACTCAACATTGACAGGAGGAATGATGAGACCATCCTTTGGAAAGACATACGTATTTACTTTGATTCCCTTTTTTGTGCTTGATGCCTTTCCGGATTTCCCAACACCCTGTTTCATGTAGAGCGGAGATTTGGAGAGCCGATCATTACAGTTTTGGGGGACTTCACTTGCTCAATGCTGAGGATCAATACCTTAAGCAGGTTATCCGGGTTTTTGATGACAGTTTCTCGTAAGTTTCTTATTATCTTACTTACTGCATAAGCGAGAATGGTTTTGGTAGCAGGTTTAGCACTTGCCCTGCAGTTGCCGTGGTAACCAGTGATAATTGGAGGTGATTTTTTATGCAAGTAGATGAAAGAGCGAGCATACCGTTTAACCCTTTGGCATTATCAATTAACCGCCGTAATTTTATTGCAGGATTATGGCACGGCGCTTTTCTGGCTTTAGCAATGGCTTTAACTCAACCTACAACGGTTATTTCGGCGTTTGTGGCAGACCTGACCGGTTCAACGATCTGGGTAGGCGGACTTTCTACCGTGTTGGTAGTGGCTGGCACTCTACCGCAAATATTTGTTGCCCGTTGGATCGAGCCTAAGCCGCGAAAACAGCCATACCTCATTGCAGCAATTTCACTGCGCGTAATTAGTTGGGGGATACTTGCCTGGCTCATTTTTTCAATTGGAAACAAACACCCCACACTAATGGCATGGGCGTTGGTAGGAATGCTGGCAATATTTTATGCGGGTGGTGGCGTTGCTAATATTCCTTTTACCGATCTTATTGGGCGGGTGATTCCTGCAGGAAAACGGGGAGCATTCTTTGGCGGCAGGAGTGCTTTAGCGGGACCGCTTTCTATTGGCTCCGCTTTTGTTGCAAAGCAAATCCTGGCAAAAGTAGCTTATCCAAATAATTACGCTTTGTTATTTGGTTTAGCTGCTGCAGGACTGGCGATCGCCTCACTGGGTTTTTGGGCAATGAAAGAACCGATATCAACCACTGTTAAAAATACAGTTTTACCCTGGCGCGAATATTGGCAACAGCTCGTCCATGCAAGTCAAAAAATTAAAACACTTATAGCGGTTCAGCTTTTGACCGGATTTAGTTTAATGTCAATGCCATTCTATGTAGTCTTTGCCCGTGAAAATCTGCGCGCGCCGGATGAAGCGGTGGGCTGGTTTTTACTGGTTCAAATATTGGGCGGCACAATAGCCAGCTTTTTTTGGGCTCGCCTGGTAGACCGTGCCGGGAGCAGGCGCATGCTATTTTTCTGTGCATTAACCTCCACTTCAATCCCCCTGTTAGCCATCGCTTTAAGTTCACTTGGATGGTTAGGCTTGCTGCCTGTATTTTTCCTGGTCGGCACTATATTAAATGGACGTGATGTGGGTTTTCAGAGTGCGTTGCTTGAGCTTGCCCCTGAGGAGCAGAGAAGTAGTTATGCGGGATTAAATGCGGTTCTTGTTTTACCAGTTGCTTTTTTGTCACTTGCAGCGGGGTATTTCCTGCAGCATTGGTCTTATACCGCACTGTTTTTAATGACAGCGTTATTTGTTGGAGTAGGAACTGCAATGATTTCCATCTGGGCAAAAAATTCCTTTGTGATGGAAAATACAATAAACCGAAAAAATTAGATATTCCTTTCAGTCTGGAAAATGGAGGAAAAGTATGTTGTATTTTGTTTTGATCGTAACCATCATCATCTTGATTGTTTTGTTATTGGACCTGCTCATTGCTCGTATGTATCGTAACGAGAAAGCACCACATCATTCAACGCCAGAGAAATATGGTATCTCATTTAGCGAGATAAATATTCCCGTCTCAAATAAAGCCCACCTTTACGGGTGGTGGATTCCTGGATCTCAAAAAGCACCGACGATTTTTTTAGTACACGGTTGGGGACGCAACCTTTCGCGAATGCTTCCATACATCGCTTATTTACATCAACTAGGATACAACTTGTTGACGTTTGATGCTCGCAACCATGGCAGTAGTTCATCAGAAAAGCACCCAACTGTGTGGTCTTTTTCAGAGGACACACTAGCCGCCATAAATTATGTCTCCCAGTTAGATTCATTTTCTTCAGGTGAGTTCGGCGTTATCGGTTTGTCGATTGGTGGCGGTGCAGCAATTAATGCTGCTAGTTTTAATCATCAGGTTAAAAGTGTGGTTACTGTAGGAGCACTTTCACATCCTGCCGAAGTAATGAATCTTGAATTCCAAAAAAGAAGAATTCCAACCTTTATTCCCAAGTTTCTATTTAGTTACATCAAATTCCGCTTTAACATCGATTTTGACAAGATTGCCCCAGTCAACAACATTCAGAATGCTAAAGCGGATATTCTTCTGGTGCATGGCGATAAAGATATCACTGTTCCACTTGCTCAGGGACAGGCTCTTGAAAAATCTGGCAACAGTGAAAAGACTCACTTATGGATTGTTCCAGATAAAGGGCATAGCAATTGCGAGTCTCATCCTGAATTTTGGGCAAGGATTGAAACATTCCTGAAAGAATCTCTGCCTGTCAGCTAATAAAACAACTCAACAAGAAAAGAGAAAATAATGAATACGACAAAATACAAACAATCTGATTCAAAGGTTGAAGTTAAAGGTTTCGAAGCCCGGCACTACGACCTACTGATGAATTTGATTAGTATAGGGAGCTACCCTTCCTTTATCCAAAATGTTGTGAAAGAAATGAACATTCAACCTCAAGATAAAATACTGGATTTTGGATGCGGCAGCGGGCGGAATATGTGTTTAATGACAAAATATCTCTCTGATCAAGGGAAGGTACTAGGGCTGGATATTGGCACAGAAATGCTGGAACAAGCCCAGACTCGATGTAAGAAATATTCAAATGTTGAATTTAAAAATCTCCGTATAGACGAAGTATTACCCTATGAAAATGAATTTGATAAAATTTTTATTTCGTTTGTATTACATGGATTTGTTCAAGAAAATCGATTACAAATCATCGATAACGCACGACGTGCCTTGCGCCCTGGTGGAGAGTTTATTATCCTGGATTACAATGAGTTTGATTTGCAACATGCTTCCTTGCTAGCACGTTTTGCATTCAAAGTCGAATGTCCTTTAGCAACCGATTTTATCTCAAGAGACTTAAAAGGCATTTTACAAAAACAGGGTTTTCACGAATTTAAATCCACAACTTTTTACAAAGGCTATGTTCGATTACTGAGTACGCGCAAAGCAAATATTCAGTAAAAAGATTTCAATTGAGGAGCTTATGATGAAACAAGCAGATGTCGTGATATTAGGTGGGATTTCCGGTATCGCAGCGGGAGTGAGTTGTCGTCAACACTATCCTGAAAAAAAGGTCGTACTAATTCGCAAAGAGGGTACAGTATTAATCCCGTGTGGAATTCCTTATATTTATGGAACTGTCGGAGGTCCACAGAATAATGTAATCCCGGATGGGTTGTTTGTTAAAAATGAAATTGAATTGATCAAAGGTGAAGCAGTTTCGGTGGATCGAGAAAAGAAGATGGTAACGCTCCAGGACAATGAGATTATTTCTTACGATAAACTTGTCTTTGCTACCGGTTCAGTTCCACTTATTCCACCTATCCCCGGAATAAATAAAAAAAATGTCTATGCGGTTAAAAAAGAATTTGATTATCTCGCAGACCTTCTGGAGGAGATGAAAACGGTCAAAGACTTGGTGATTATTGGTGGGGGATTTATTGGTGTTGAGTTTGCTGATGAATGTCAAAAAAATCGCGATATTAATGTGACAGTCGTCGAGGCAATGCCGCATTGTCTGCAAACAGCTATGGATGATGAATTCTGTATCGAGGCAGAATCAAAGTTGACCGAAACAGGAGTAAAAATCCTGACCAAAACCAAAGTTGAAGCTATTCTCGGGGACGATGCCGTTACAGGTGTTAAGTTATCTGGAGGAGTAAACCTAAAAGCGGATATGGTAATTCTCGGTATTGGCGCAGTTCCTAACACCGAACTGGCAAAAATATCTGGTCTTAAACTCGGTGTTAAACAGGCAATTAAAGTAAATCATTATATGCAAAGTCACACCGATCCGAATATTTTTGCGTGCGGAGATTGTGCTGAAAAGCAGTCATTCTTCACTGGTCGGACAATTGGAGTTATGCTTGCCTCTATCGCAACATCAGAAGCACGCATTGCCGGGGCAAATCTTTATTCACCGGTTCATCGGAACCCCGGTGTCATCAGCACGTTTTCGACTATGATTAATGGCCGAGCGTTTGCAGTTTCAGGTCTGACTGAGCGGGCTGCCATTGAAGCTGGAATAAGTTATGTTATTGGAACAGCAGAAGCAACCGATACACATCCGGGTGGGATGCCTAACTCAAATTTAGTAAAAGTTAAACTTATGTTCGCCAAATACACAAGAGAACTTTTGGGCGGGTCTATTTCTGGAGGAAAAACTGTTGGTGAAATGATCAACCTGGTAAGTGCAGGCATCATGCACCAAATGACTGCCAATGAGATCTATCAATTTCAAATGGGAACTCATCCGGCACTGACACCTTCTCCGATTGCGTATCCCATTGTCAATGCCGCGGGGAAAGCATTACTGTCCATGAGGGAATAGTTATAGGCTTATATAAGCGTACTGACCCCAAACTCCATTAAAAATAACGACCCGTTAAAAGGGGAACAGAACGATTGACAGTTTGTGTTTGGTGTACAGAAATCTTAAAGTGCTTTCTTTTTATTTGGAGCACTTTTTTGTTATAGTTCACCCAGGTTTCTTCTTCCATATAATTAATTAAAGAATAGATGAATGGATTTTTCTGGAATTTTATTCTGGATTGCTCCCCAGTTCTTTTATGTAAGTTGAGACAGCGACATCCGGGTCACTCTCTCCCGTCAATATAGGTTCTACATTCAATTTTTCTGCCAGTAATTGTTTGCTTCGACCACCCATCTTTTGTGCGATGAAAACATTGCATTCAGGCAACAAATCCAGGATTAATTCGGGATCATCATGGTGTTTTTCCTTAACCCCGCCAACACAATAGGGGTTTGGGCGTTTTTCAATTAATTTACCACTGAGGTCATATATATAATAAAGGGGAGAAATTCCAAAATGGCTACCCCAAATATGGTTGTCGTAATCCACACCAACAGCAATACTTTTTCTATTGTTCATAGCAATCTCCCATAATTGTGATTGCATTTCAAACTGGTCAAATAATTATATTTTGTTTAGCGCATAAGGATGTAATCAATTTCAAGAGTGTAAATAATACAGCCCGACCAGACAGTCTGGTTTACGAGAATGACCGTCCTGTAGTTCATTTTCATCCGATCGTTACCATCTGACTCTCATACATGCGCTTTAAATTCAGCGCAATTTCCTGTACACTCAACATTGACAGGAGGAAACATGAGATCATCCTTTGGAAAGACATACGTGTTCACGCTGATTCCATTTCTTGTGCTTGATGCCATCTGGTTGGGATTGGTAGCGCCGTCATTTTACAAATCCCAGATCGGTCACCTGATGACCGATACCCCCAACTTCCTGGCAGCCGGTATCTTTTATCTACTGTATGTGGTCGGTATGGTGGTCTTTGTAACCGGACGTGAAGGCACACTGAAAGAAACGATCCTTCGCGGAGCCTTCTTTGGTTTTATTGCTTATGCCACATACGACCTGACCAACCTGGCAACGCTTCAGGGCTGGCCGGTACTGGTGACAGTGGTGGACCTTATCTGGGGAACATTTTTGAGCGCCACGACAGCGCTGGGCGCGCGAAGTCTTCTTTCCCGCTTTTAAACCAGCGCAAACAGAGATGCAAGTCAAAGATCCGGCAGGCAGTAATACCTGTTAGGATCTTTAAATATCTTACCTATTCATCAACGGGATAGAAAGTTTTTGATTCTGCCACTTTTCACAAGTGGTTTGGTTTCGTACAATCGGATACGATTGAATTGGATTAATTTGCCAAACAGCCAATCTTCTTTCGGGAGAGAATTCCATGTACGATCAAACACCTTCCAACCAACTTGTGATCAAAGACCGGCCTTTTCTCTCACTCACAATAGCTTTTTTCACAATCATCGCAGCCATTGTGTCATTCTTTTTTTCAAAGGACTTTTTCACCCTTTTCATTTTTCTTTTTATCGGACTGGTGTTTCTTGCCATCAGCCAGTCAACAACCATAGTAGCCGACCGTATCAAACGCACCGTGACTATCTCAAACAAGTCCATATTCGGCAGTAAAGATGTCGAAGTCCCCTTTGGGCAAATCGCGGATTTTGACGTGGAAACCAGCCGAACCCGATCATCCCACCGCAACCGGGGCGCCAATTACCGACTCGTTCTGATAAAAACCGATGGTGAAATTGTGCCAACGCGAGGCTTTTACACCAATGGTTATAACAACAAAGCCCGTCAAGCCAGAGAATTGTGCCAGTTTTTAAATCTACCCGGCTGGCAGGAAAAGGCGAAAAATTTACATCAGGGAGCTTTTCAAAATCAGGCGGTAATGACTCAACATTCCGAAAAAGTGGATCAGGGGACCACTTCCGGTGTCACGTGGACCATTGAAATCACCAGTATGAACGGAAGTCCGGTTAGTACCCGTTGGCTTTCGCCAGATTTCACCTGTCCCGGTAAATTCCTTCTTATCGCCCAAAAACCGGTCAGCTCATTAAACATACCTGGCGGTGGTCTTATTGGTAATCTCGCTTTACAGGTCTACCGGCATATGCTGGGAATCTACGGATTCCTGCCATCCGATACACCAGGGTTTGACCCGGCTGAAACGATCACCACAAAGGACAATGGTTTCGATCAACATTTTTCTGTTTTTTCCAATGAACCTGCCTTCGGCCAATCCATACTAAACCAGTGGACAATCATCCCCTGCAAAAATTGGGCGGAACGGCATCCCATGAAAACCATAAGCAAGTCAGACCAATCAGGCCAACTGGTTATTTTATTCTCTCCCCGTGGTGTGCATGCCGCGGTGATGGGTACGCTTTCACGGTTCCAGACTGACGAGCTGATCAACATAGGTGTTGATATGGTTAAAGCACAGGGTGGTGGTGTCCGTCAGCAATTCTGATGTTCCGTTTTCCGGGTAGGTTTTGGAATCATGCATCCCGGGAATAATGGGATGCCCGTCGAAAAATTCAACCAGGGTGTATAATCGCACACGTCCGCACGCGGACAATCTCCACCCCCTGGAGCCTAACTATGGCAGAAAATCCCATCGGTAAAAAATCATTCCCATTTCTCTGGGCTGTTATCGGCATGTTTGTGGTCCTTGGAGTAATATTCGCGTTTGTCTTACCCAAAACAAGCGCTCCGGCACCAACTGCGACCGCCACCCTGGTGGAAGCAACCGCGACATCAGCCCCAACCTCTACATCCACCCCCACAGAAATTCCCCCGACCCCTACAGAGATTCCGACCGCGACACCCACTGAAACGCCCCTTCCCAGCCCGACTCCCATTCCGCCGCTGGCCATGAAGGAAGATGGTTTCTCAGCCTGGTGTTACCCGGATGACCAGGTCACCGCGCCTCCTTCCGGCGAAGGAATTTCCATTCCGCCTGAAGGTGTCAACGTATCATCAGTCGTTGACGGTGTTCCCGAGGTTCCCATCCCCAATTATTCCTGTAATTACGTGTTCGAATTTAACCAGAAGGCTCCCGAAGGACTAAAAGTTGAGATCTATGACTGGTTGAACAAAGACCCGGTTTTCAATTTCGACCTTCCCCCCGCGGCTGACAACGAGAACGCGGCTGTGCTTTACACAAAAAACGCCTACCTGAGCAAACGGGTATTCTGGGAATACACATACAAGTTTGTTGTAAAAGACGCAGATGGGAACATCCTCTGGAATAACGATGTTCGACTGAATGTCCCCTGGCGGCCGGATATTTGTCTGGCCGGGGTGCTGCCGAAAGCCACCTCGCTGCGCTGTCCGTTGCGTCAGGATTCCCATCCATGGGATCCCTGGTACGGAAAGACACCCGTCCCGAACGATGATGACAACCCGATCCCATAGGATCAAGATCAGAAATACCAAAAGTGTGCCGGAAAATTCGGCACACTTTTTTTGCCTTAATCCGATCGCATCGCGCTAATGTATCGCCTGACTGACGGGATCCGGATTATCAGCAAAATAATCACAATAACCAGATAAACAGCTGGCCAGAAGATGTTGCCGCTCAATGTTGCCAGATTGCCTTTCAGCGCCCAGGCAAAATGCAGACCCGCCAGAGGGGCGGCTAGATAAACCAGCCGGTGAAGCCTTTTCCAATTCTTACCCAGCCATACCATGGCAGGCCTGTTGGATGTGACAGCCAACAAGAACAGAATGAACAAAGCGGCAAACCCGACAATGATGAACGGTTTACCAGCCGCGTCGGACATCAACCGGTTGATGTCCATCCCATAATCCAAAACAACAAACAACAGCATGTGCGCTGCTGCATAATAGAAGGAATGAAGTCCAAAGATTTTTCGCAGAGGAATGAGAATAGGCCATCCCGTGAAGATCTTTACCGGTGTGCTGGCTAATGACAGCCCCAGCAGGACCAAAGCAGTGAGTCCGGTTCGTTGTACAGCAGCCTGAATCGGGTTGGCGGTCAAATTATCGGTTATGGCCGCCAATAACAGACCCACTGCCGGCAGCCATAGCACCAACCGGACAACCAACAAGATCGTCCGGTCTCTGGGTATTGATGGCTTTTTAAAAGACACCTTTCCTCCTAGAAATACCGGTTGAGGTCCATCCCCGCGTACAAACCAGCCACCGATTCTGCATACCCATTGAACAATAACGTGTCACGCCGTTTAAACTCCCCAATTCGCCGTTCCGTCTCCTGCGACCAGCGTGGGTGGGGCTTACCCGGATTAACGTTCGAATAGAAACCATATTCGTTGGGAGCAACCGAAGACCACAAGGTGGATGGTTGTTCAGCCGTCAACTCGATTTTGACAATGCTTTTTATGCTCTTGAACCCGTATTTCCAGGGAACGACCAGCCTGAGCGGCGCTCCGTTCTGCCTGGGCATTTCCTTTCCATACAATCCAGTGGATAACAGGGTCAGGTCGTGCATGGCTTCATCCAACCGGAGGCCTTCTGTATACGGCCATGGGAAAGCCGGATTCCGCAAACCGGGCATGGTATCCGGCTGCATGGATGAAACAAAACGTACATATTTGGCATCACCTGTTGGTTCCACTTCCTTCAACAGGTTTGCCAGAGGAAACCCGAGCCAGGGTATCACCATGGACCAGCCTTCCACGCAGCGCATGCGGTAGATCCGTTCTTCACGGGGAAACCGCGAAAGAATATCTTCGATGGAAAAGGTCTTCGGCTGATTTACCAACCCTTCAACAACCACCTCCCACGGACTTACCGACATTTTTTCTGCCAGCGAAGCCACCTCTTCCTTGCCCAGAGAAAATTCGTAAAAATTGTTATATCCTGTGATAGCGTCATAGGATGTCGCAGGATCGCCCAGCTCGTCCAGCTTCGAGTAATCCGGTTCGGTCTCTCCAACCCCGGTATTCGCGGTCGGGACGCCGCAGGCGGAAAGCGCGACGGCGCCAAGACCGATCGCCCCCATTTTAAAGAATTGTCTCCGGTTTATATAAACCTCTTCCGGTGTAATATCCGATGGTTTTAATGTCGGGTCATTCCAGGTTTTTCTCATGTCATCCTGCCATATAAAAAATACAAGTAAAAAATCTGACGTTATTAAGTCAGATTATGACGGGTTTTTTTGAGAAATCCATTTGTTGTAGATACTTCGGATTTTTTCGCTTTGTGAAAATTTACACTTAATACGCGACCATCCGCACCGGAAAACAGTGACTTATCTCATCTTGAAAAAGAGTAAAGCCCTTGCTATCCTAAATTGGTAATAGACCTCTGAAGGAGGAACGATTGAAGATCGGATTCTCCATAACTGTTTCAAAAAGCGGGTTCCATCCGAGGAACCCGTGTATTTTTTAACCCATTGTTTCAAGGAGATTGCCCATGACCGTGAACCCGAATCCTTTTGAAATGGCTCAGCAGCAGTTTGACCATGTGGCCGAAATGCTCAATCTTGATCCACAAGTACGGGAGATATTGCGTTGGCCGATGAGGGAATACCATTTCCGCATCCCGGTACACATGGACGACGGCACGATCCGTGTTTTCGAAGGTTTCCGTGTTCAACATAATGATGCCCGGGGCCCTAATAAGGGAGGCATCCGCTTTCACCCGGCTGAAACAGCTGATACCGTTCGCGCCCTGGCCATGTGGATGACATGGAAATGCGCGGTAGCAGATATTCCCCTTGGAGGTGGCAAAGGCGGTGTGGTTATCGATTCCGCAACTCTTTCGGTGATGGAGAAAGAGAAACTTTGCCGGGGGTATATACAGCGAATCTGGAAGGATATCGGTCCACGCAACGATGTTCCCGCACCCGATGTTGGCACCAACCCGCAAATGATGGGTTGGATGATGGATGAATACTCAAAGCTCAGCGGCCAATTCACTCCAGGGGTCATCACCGGCAAACCGCTTGGCGGCGGTGGTTCTCTGGGACGTACCGAAGCAACCGGTTATGGAGTGGTATACACGATCCGCGAAGCCCTTAAACATCTAAATATCGATCCCTCCACCTGCACTGCTGCCATACAGGGGTTTGGTAATGTTTCGCAATATGCCGCCATCGGTTTTATCGAGCAGTTGAAAGGTAAAGTTATCTGCGTCAGCTATTGGGACCGCGATGACCGCATTGGTTACACAGTAAGCAAAGCTGATGGCATTGATCCACGTTTTCTTAAAACCATTACAGATCAATACGGTTCCATTGACAAAGCTAAGGCAAAAGCCGCCGGCTATGTGATTGAAGAAGCCAATGCATGGGTTACAAAGGATGTGGACATATTGATCCCTGCCGCACTTGAAGGACAGATCAACGCAGACACAGTGAAGCAAATCAGTCCAAAAGTGAAATTGGTCGCTGAAGGCGCCAATGGCCCGACCACACCGGAAGCGGACGAGGAACTAAAGAAGCGTGGAATCTTTGTCATCCCCGATTTCCTGTGCAACGCGGGTGGCGTAACGGTTTCGTATTTTGAAGGTGTCCAGAATGATATGAATTTCTACTGGACAAAAGATGAGGTTCTGGAAAAACTGGACACCAAAATGACCCAGGCTTTCCATGCCGTGCTGGATATGTCCGTCAAGGAAGATGTCTTTATGAGAGATGCCGCCTACATGGTCGCGATCGATAAGGTGGTCAAAGCCATGCAGCTGAGAGGTTGGCTGTAAATGGCAAAAATCCCCGCCTCTCAACAGGCGGGGATTTTTATTCTATTGTGATTATCCTCAAAAATGGCCACTACATTAAACCATGGGGCAATGTGATCACAATCCCAGCATCTTTTCTGTTATATCCATAAAACGCTTTCGCTCCCCAATGTCCAGCGATAGCTGCGACGGTTGCGCTTCTTTGCAATCATCGTAATACTTTCCTGTCACACCGTCCACTTCCGGAGAACTCGCCAGGTAAACGGACGTCCGCGCGCCGGTTTCTACAGACACACCTTCGATGTTGTAGCTCATTTTAAGAAGTTTTGTATCCACCACACCGGGATGTAAGCAGTTGACTGTCACCCCGCTGCCTGCCAGTTTTCCCGCCAGATGGAATGTAGCCATGACATTGCCCAACTTGGCCAGACTGTAGGCGCGGGTACCCTTAAATTCTTTCTCGCCCTGTAAGTTTTCATAATCCAGTTTGGCATACGCGTGGGTCATTGAGGCAACATTTACAATTCTCGCCGGTGCGCTGGTCTTCAACAGATCCAATAAGAGTATGGTTAGAAGATACGGCGCGAGGTGGTTGACCTGCCAGCTCATTTCATACCCATCATCTGTCAACCGCCGTTCATTAGCGTACGTTCCAGCATTATTCACCAGAACGTGCAGCCGGTCTGTTTTTGCCAGCACCTGTCCGGCCATGTCTCGTACCTGCACCAGTGATGAATAATCGCCGGTAACATAATCCACAGTAGCCCCGGTTTCCATCGCTATTTCCCGCGCTGTCGCCGCTGCCCGTTCTTCTGTCCGACCGTGCACCAGAACCACTGCACCCATGCGGGCCAGGTCCAGAGCGGTGCGTTTTCCAATTCCATCTGTTGATCCGGTTACCAGTATTGTTTTACCCTTCATGATATTCTTCCTGATGATTAATTAAGATCGGCACACGGTAATTTGCGTGTGCCGTTCATTATACATTGTGGCGGATAAACCCCGCAGACAGGGAGGAACGTCAAGGGCAGCTGTGGCTGATCCCATCTCCATCGACCTTGATGATACCCGTGTTTCCTTCTTTGAGAACCATATCCATCACCTTACTCTGGCCGGTAGACATATCCAAAATCGCGTACTCACCCGGATTGACCTTTTGTGTGGTCTTGGCCGGAAGGTTCCACTGACCGGGGCGTGTGGTCATGTCATGCATTGTGCAGTTCTGTATATAGGCTGGTTTTGCTTCGTCATATGGATATAAAGGCAGGAGTTGGATGTTCGCGCTCAATTCGGCATAACCCGTACCCATGGATATCCAACCGATCGCGCCGTTTGAGTATGGAATCTCAATGGCAAGCCAATCATTCTTTTCGTTGCGACCGACGGCCTTGGTGGTAACACCCCGTGAGAGACCAGAGGTGATACTGTAGGTCAATCCCGGGCCACGGCGAACAAAGAGGTTGCCTGTGGCAGCGGTAACGGTAATCCCATCTGCATTAACGGTAGCCGTGGGTGGTTTAATAGTCCGGGTCGCCTGTTGGATGACCGGAGCGGAAGTCCACGTCCTGGTCGGGATTCCGGTCACCTTTTTGGGTGTCTTTGAGGGTGCGATGATTTTGGTAGGCAGAACAGGAGCTGCCGTATCCGTTATAGCAGGTTCAGACACCGTTGCGGTGACAACGACTATTTTGACCCGTTCTTCCTCGTCAGGATTCCATCCCTTTATTTCGACAAAATTACAGGACAAGGAAATTGCCATGACAAGCAAAAAAACAATGATCCTGGTAATTTTTCTAGAAATTATTCTGGGCATATTTCACTTTTCCCGGCACCTTTTCAGATACACTTATAGTAGATGGAAATACGGGAAAAATCAAATGTCTGACACCGGGGAAAGAATTCCGTTCGCAAGAAGGATTGCGATCTTTTTTTTGTTCGCGTTTGCCATCGTATTTATCACGGGTTGTCACCTGTTCACACCCGAAACTTTATCTGGGAACTTATCAGAGACGGAAAATAGCCAGGTATTTCAAGAACCAGTAGTTCTTACCCCACTGGCCAACGCGAAGATGTATCTTGTTGCCATTGATGATGCCGGCAAGAGCGGCACAGCGATAGGTTGTGGTGACAGCCTGGTGCCGGTGGAAATACAGGTTGAATCCGGGCGGGAAGCCCTGGAGCATCTACTGAACCAACATTCTTCTGAATACGATCAATCCGGTCTGTATAACGCTTTACACCGTTCAGAACTTGATGTGGTCCGGTTTGATATAAGTCCGTCTGCCATCGGGGTGGATCTAAAGGGATCACTGGTACAGGGCGGCGTGTGTGATATACCACGCATTCAATCACAACTTGAGAGCACCATCCGGCAATCGACCGGAAAAGAGCCGCCCGTGATCATTCGGGTAAACGGGATCCTATTAAGTGAGTTGCTTTCCCTGAAATGAAAGAAATTCAAACCGGTCGTGCATCCTCACCCGAATAAGCCGGAAGGGCGGGCCATTGCCTGCCAATCCATAACACGGCAAGAATACATCCAAGTCCGCCGGTGATGACCGCCATGGGTGTTCCCAGAGCCTGTGCAACCATTCCGGCTTCGATCTCTCCCAATTGAGGGCCGCCCAAAAAGAAAATCTGGTTAACGCTGACCATACGTCCCCGCATCGCATCGGGAGTCAACATCTGGCGGATGGTATTGCGCAATATTGTGCTTACGGCATCCGAACCGCCAATCAAAGCCAGTGAGACAAGGGTCAACCAGAAATTCCGTGACAGGCCGAAAACGATCGTCGCCAATCCAAACGCCACAACTGACCAGAGCAAAAGTGAACCCTGCTTCCGGATTTTTTCTTTTTGCGAAAAAAACAGACCCACCCCCACAGCGCCGAATGGTTGGGCGGCCGATAGCCAGCCATATTCCACAGCTCCCACATGAAGTACATCACGGGTTATGAATGGCAGCAATGTATTGGCCGAAGAGAAGAAGGTGGCAAAGAAATCAAGGATCATGCTGGAAAGGATGATAGGCTGTTTGCGGATGAAATTCACGCCTTCCCTGATCGCGTCCAGATTCAGTCCCTGCTGACGGACAATGGGATTGATATCCTGTTGCACATTCCCAATGATCAATAAGGAGATGATCACTGCCCCAAATGAGATGGCGTCGATAAAATAGGTCCACGATTGTCCCAGTGAGGCGATGACCAAACCACTCAACCCGGGTCCAACGACCGATCCGATATTGAACGCCATGGACTGCAAGCTAAATGCGCTCGGCAGATCCTCTCTTGGAACCAGATTGGGCATCAACGCCTGGCGCGCGGGCATATCAAACGCCAGAGCGGCAGCCTGAATGGCTGTCAACACGTACATATGCCAGATCTGGATCAGATTCAGGTATGTAAGTACACCAAACAGAGCGGAAACCAGGGTCATAGCGATCTGGCTGGCGAACATGATCTTTCGGCGGTTGAACATATCCGCCACCAACCCGCCGATCAGAGAAAGAATCAGAATGGGCAAAAAGCGCGCCAATCCGATACCGCTGACAACAATCGGCTGGTCTGAAAGTGTGCGCAGGTGCCAGAAGAGCGCCCATAATTGCATCTGACTACCGGCCGTTGAAACCATCATACTAAGCCAGTAGATGACAAACCGGCGGTGTTTTAACGCCGGTGGCAGGGAAATATTCTTTTCTTTCATTCAGTAAGTTTCAGGTACCCCAGTCTCGTAGATATAAAAAGTCGTAACCAATAGTCCTGTTGCTTATTTTGGCAATTGGGGGAAGCACTCTTTTAAAATGGTTGCGTCGGATCCGTTCTACCACCTTGTTCACAAATCCTTCATCAAACCCGGCCGCCACGCATTCCTGCGGCGTATAGCGTTCATCAACCAGCAGGTACAGAAGGGGGTCCACATCAGCATACGTGAAGCCAAGTTCAGCTTCATCCGTCTGGCCAAGCCAGAGATCGGCGGTAGGCGGTTTGGACACAATCACATCCGGAATGTGCATATCGCGCGACAACTGGCGAAGTTGGGTCTTATACAGGTCACCCAGGGGATTGAGGGCGCAGGCTGAATCTCCCCACAGCGTGGAATACCCCAGCAATATCTCAGTTTTATTGCTGGTGCCTACCACCAGCCCATTAAAGGCGGCGGAATGGTCGTACAGAACGATCATCCGCATACGTGCCATGATATTACCGGCGCGGAAAGAGTTGATCTCCGGGTTCTGGTCAAGGTAGGGCTGCACCATGGGTGTGATCGGGATCGTCAACGATTCCACCCCCAGCTCATCGATGATCATCTGCGCGTGGTCAAGCGATTCCTGTGATGATGTCCGGTATGGCATGCGGATGGCCAGGATATTTTTGGCTCCAAGAGCTTCGGCTGCCAGATAACAGGAAAGAGCGGAATCAATCCCCCCGGAAAGCCCGATGACAGCCCGTGAAAAGCCGGCACGGCTCAGTTCACTATGAATGAAGCCGGTGAGGATCTGCCTTGCCAGATTTGTGTTAATCCCCAGATCGGGAAGTTTTGCGTTCACGCGGGTTACCTCCCCTTGAAGGAATCTTGCGAGTTTAAAATGCGCTGCATTTCACGCATGGTCAGCCCTGTGCGTTCATCGCGCAGCAACGGCAGCCGGGCCCGGGTGCGATGAAGCTGGTTCAAGTCCATTTCGACCAGTGTCAGGGATTCCTCATGGTAAGGTCCATGCCCGATCTCTATTCCATTCGGGTCAAACACAGACGCGCCCCCCCAGAAATTCAATCCATCTTCAAAGCCCACCCGGTTCGTATGGGCAACAAATGATGTAAATAAAGCGGAGTAAGCCTGCAACACACGGTCAACCCATATGGATGACCCCAGCGCTGGTTCATTTGTCAACCCGCGGCCCGGGGAGGATGATGTGAAAAAGAACAGGTCAGCACCATCAAGCCACAGAAGATATGGCGGGGAAGAATGCCAGAAATCCTCGCAGATGAGTACACCGGCCCGTCCAAAACGGGTATCAAACGCGCTGACACTGTCACCCCACGCGAAGAAACGGCCTTCGTCAAAAAGCCCGTATGTTGGAAGGTAGACTTTGCGGTGCACATGCACTGTCTCTCCTCCTGAAAGATACGCGGCGGAAATAAAGAAGCGGTTGCGGATATCTTCTTCCACAAAACCTACCAGCATATCAATATTCTTGCTGGCTTCCAGAAGTGGTTTGAAAATAGGGTCTGACGCCGTGGGACGATGCGCAACGGTAGGGACTAGATCTTGCAGTACATAGCCTGTCAGGGATAGTTCGGGGAAAATGATCAGATCTGCCCCTTCATTCCGGGCTTTTTGAGCCATTTCAAGGTGAACGTCCAGGTTTTGGGATACACCGCCCAGTACCGCTGTTGTTTGCGCAAGCGCCAGATTAATTTTCATATGTCTTATTGTATTCCAAGTTTTCTGTACTGTTAATCGGGTCGCATCGCTCATCTGGACTTAATCGCGATGGGCAAACCATCAATTAATGACAAATTTGTTATTTCGTATCAAGGCATTTATCTTGCATCATTGACAGTCGGTATAATCAAACAAGATATTGAATATGAAAAAACCATCCTTCCCTGGCGTAATCCTATTACTGATCTGCGGACTCCTTCTCTCATCGATCCCGGTGTCAGCCCGTCCGGTGAACGACCAGTACCTGCTGCATGGATCGGATTGGTTGGCCGGGAAAGGTGTTAATGTGATCTACCCGGATGCAGGTCCCAAAAACCGTGAAGGGTATGTGGAGATCACCCCGTTTTGCAGCTACGCGTACTGTTATCAATGCATTGAGCTTACGATCCGCCTGTACGCCGAAAAACTCGGCTATATTTCCAACAACGGCCGGTGGCCGGATACGGTAGCCATTCCCAATGATATGATCAAGGTGATCGATCAGGCCCATGAGATGCAGCGCTTGATCAAGCAGGGAGCATTAAGCGTTTCGGATGGCGAGGCTGTGAAGTATCTGCCGTTTGCTGATCTAACCTATACCCCCAATGGGGGAACAGTTCCTCCCAGGGCGGGTGATTTGATCATTTACACATACCGCAAACCAGGAGACCATATCATGGTGGTCAACCGGGTAGGTGGAAACAAGATCGAGATCGTGCAGCAAAATATCTGGACGCAATCAAGACCGGCGTCGCCCGTCCCGGTGCGGGTACTGGATCTCTTCGAACAATCCGGGCAGTATTTCATCAATAATGCCGAAGGGTGGATTCATTCCCCCCGAATGAAAGAACTAATTGAGCCAACCACTGATGGGTATTTCTTCGACCCCAAGCTGGGGAACGGGAAATGGCGTTGGGACTCTGACGCTTTGACCATAAGCCTTGAAAGGACGGGAGCGGTTGGAATGGCTGCCGATATCGGGCAGGAATCAGCCGCCCGCCTGTCAGAAACGCTTTACAATGAAGGCGCTTATGCCATAACCAATGAACCGTACATCCGTTGTGCCTTGATGAATGCCGCCAATGTTGCCGGAAATGATATGCGATTCGTGTCCACTTATGGACTTAAAGGTCTGGATATTCGTATTCAATTCACCGGTGACACGCTTCGACTGCGTCCATATGGCGGAAAATTTGACAATCAATGGATCACTATCACCAACGCCCGATGCGGGTGGGAAGGGAATCCTATCTAATGAGAATTGAAATAGGTGTTGAAAATAATTACGAGAACAAATCAATCGCGTGGGCGCTTGATTTCCCGGGGTGCTACGCTTACGGAGCCGATGGCGCGCTTGCCCTGGTAAATTTTCCGGCCGCGTTCATCGGATATAAAGAGCGCGTGCAGGCGAGGGCAGAAGAGAGCTGGGTCGATTTTGACGACATCGACATTCACGTGGCGGAAACATTCGATTGCTATCCCTTTGTGGACCCGGGGTTACCTTCAGCAACCGGGAGAACGGTTACAGCGTTCTGGCAAAGCGATTGGAAACCGCTTTCAAATACAGAGATCGATCAGGGATTGGAATGGCTTGAATGGTCACGGGAGGATCTTATTTCCCTCACCCGCAATTTATCGGACAAAAAACTCGACATGGAATACGCCGGTGAAAAATGGAGTATCCGGGGGATTTTGAATCACATTGCCGATTCTGATGTATATCTTTTAGACCGATTGAATATAGGCGCAGGACAATCCACCACCCTGCCCATTGACACATTCCGTAAGCTAACAGCCACACGCAGCCTTTTTGAAACAACAATGCGTGGTCTGGTTGGAAAACACCTCGTCAATGGGAAAGACGGGTCATTCTGGAGTCCCCGTAAAGTAATGCGGAGAGCTGCCTGGCATGAAGTTGACCATATCAACCATATTTTAAGGTTGTTGAACGAGAATTAACCCTGCTTATCCAGCAGGTCCGCGAAGCTGATCACCGCGAACAGTGTAGTGACCAATGTGATTACAAAATAGACAGCGTTCATTCTTACCTCCTGTCTCAAAACCGGGAAAACCTATGTACTGAATAAAACCCGGGTTTTCACATTTGGATACAGGGAATCAGATAACAAAATTGAAAAGTCCACATTGAAGAGCAGACTTTCCGCAAAATTGGGTAATCTGCTATTCTTTTGGCTTTTCCCCATGAAGCGGAAGCCAGATCGTGAATACAGAACCCTTACCTTCTGTAGACGAAACATCAATTGTCCCACCATGGTTGCGGATGATCCAGAAGGCGATGGAAAGCCCCAGTCCGAATCCACCCTGGAAGTTGCGTTTCCGGCTTTTTTCGCTGCGGTAGAAGCGTTCGAAAATGTGCGGCAAGTCCACCGCGGGAATACCCGGTCCGGTATCGCGGATTACCACCTGCGCGCGCTCTGCCACTTTGCGCAACGAGAAAGCTACCTGACCGCCTTGAGGCGTATATTGAACGGCATTTCCGGCAATATTAAGCAGCACCTGTTTCAGGCGGTCCCGGTCTCCATTTACCTGAACCTGATCGATCTCAGAGATGATCACGTTCATCCGCTCACCCGCCAGCGTCTTTGCCTGTTGATACACCTCCAACATAATGGTGTCCAATTCCACGGGTGTCTGATCCAGAGGCATGCGGCCGGATTCTGCCTGTGCCAGGAACAACAGATCGCCCACCAGTCGGGTCAACCGATCCACTTCCGATTCAATCCCGGAAAGCGATTCCTCATCCAGGGTTTTCAATTTGCGCATCAGGCCGACATTTCCCTTAATCACGGTAAGGGGGGTGCGAAGCTCGTGGCTCACATCAGCCAGGAAGCGGCGCTGTGAGGTAAACAACTTTTCCAGACGGCCCAGCACCTGGTTGAACGCCTCGATCAATTCCCCCACTTCATCATCCCGCGCGCCGGAAAGCTGAATACGCCGCGAGAGATCGTCCGCCCGGGTAATTTGAGTGGCCACTTTGGTCACAGTCGCCAGCGGTGCGAGCGCCTGTCCGTTCACGAACCACGTCATGACACCGGTCAGTACCATTGAAAGGAATGTCAGCAGGATGAGCACCCCCGCCAGAGTTTGCAGTGTGGTGTCAAAAAGGTTCAGATTCCTGCCCATTTGCAGCAGACCGGCATGACCGCGGGCGTTGACCAACGGCACTGTCAGAACCCGCATATGTTTTCCCGTTTCCCCAGTCGTATTGAAGACCGGGCGGTCATTGTGAAATTGCGATCGATCCAACGGGTCGACTGTGTTGACCGGTCTGGCAAGCTGCAATTCCCGGTCATTACCCCAAACCTGGAAGACGATATTTTCATCAGGCTTATAAGTACTGATCAACCGGGAATCAAAACGACCATTCGCGTTAATACGCAATTGTTGGATCAGATCATTGGCGTTTTTTGCCAGCAAAGCATCTGTCTGATCCAGTAACGTAACCGAAACCAGACTGTAAGCCAGTGACCCAAAGAGCAACAACACGCCCCCCAGTACCAGCGTGTACAGCAGGGAGAGGCGTAAACGAAGCGACATCAGGGAGTTTCGCGCAACACATAACCCACACCGCGTACCGTGTGGATCAGGCGGGTTTCACCCTCCTCTTCCAATTTCTGCCGTAAATACCGGATATAAACATCCAGCACATTTGACTCGCCGCCAAAATCATACCCCCAGACGCGGTCAAAGATCATTTCACGGGTCAAAACCTGCCGTGGATGGCGCAGAAAGAGCTCCAGCAAGTCATATTCCTTGGCAGTCAGAGAAATCTGTCTGTCCTTGCGGCTTGCCAGACGCGTTGATGTATCCAGGGTCAGGTCCTGGAAGGATAACACCTGAACACGCTCGGTTTGCGTACGGCGCAGGAGAGCGCGCACACGGGCGAGTAATTCGTCGAGTTCAAATGGCTTCACCATGTAATCGTCGGCTCCCGAGTCCAATCCATGGATCCGGTCCGAAATGGTGTCTTTTGCTGTCAGCATCAAGATCAAATGGTTTTCACTGCCTGCCCGAAGCCTCTGGCAGACTTCCAGCCCATCCATGCCGGGCAGCATCAGGTCTAGAATTACCAGATCGGGATGATTATCCCGTGCCATCACCAGGCCCGATTCTCCATCAAGAGCGGCATCCACCTGGTAGCCTTCGTAGGCCAAACCACGGCGGAGCACCTTGACAATGGCCTCATCGTCCTCAATGATCAAGATGCGTTCTTTCATAGCCCCTCCTTTTGAATACTATAACATACCCAAATATTGATTTCCAGAATTTTCATGGTACCTGATAGATTTGATAACTCTGCCCAAAAGACTCAACCAGGGGCATTTCTTTGAGCAGGTTTTTCAGGGCCGCTACTTCTTCTGCCGGATGGTGAGGGTCACTCCCATCTGACAGGAACTCCATTCCAGCGGTATTTACGAATACATAATTGTAACCTTGCTGTTTCCAGAACGGTATTATTGAAGAGGAATCTACATTACGGAGCCGGCTGATCTTCCAATGATCCAGAATTTCGTCCGGATCGCAGCGCGGAGTGCAGTCCAGCCCGCGGGGCTCGTAGAGGAAAAGCACCCGCGATTCCCCCGGAAGATCATTTACAGCCCGCAACGCCGGGGCATACCAGCCGAGATTCGCATCCATGTAGGTCTCTTCGCTTATTAATCCGGCCGTAATTTTCAGGCTGTCCTGTCTGATTGTTTGTACAGACAGGTGTAGAGCGGACAGGCTCAAAGAAAGAAGAATAACCGTCCCAAAAAGCCGCGAAAACCGCGCGCCTGACCAACGGATGTCGCGTACCGCATCCCATCCCAGACCTGCCAGCACGGCAAATGCCGGAAAGAGAGAATAATACATGCGTGTCTGAATGAGATAACCGCTTAGACGGTTCCCAACGGCCCAGACGAACCAGGCCGACAGGAAAAATACCAGACCGATCTGAGCGGCATGCTTATCAACTTTTTCCAACGGGCGGGTCCGCAGCAAACCGGCAATTCCCAGGATCAATAGCAACGGTCCGATGGAAACGCTGTACCCCTCTGCCGATTCCTGCCCCCATAAGGAAACCCGAAACGGGAGCAGAAAACCCTCCCACCACTCGCCATACGGTTCCGCTCCCTGATACACACTCAGTCGTACAGCGTCCATCTCAGCCGCGGGCATAAAGAACGGGAACAGAGGATTACCGGTGGTGATGGCATTCCGCAACAGCCAGATAAGCGGGAAGATCGCGGCTCCTGCGATGAAGAGCAATAGCAATTTTCCAATCGGTTGCGAGGCTTCCCTGTTCTTTTTATACAGGAACCATGCGACCGCGGCGAATCCACAAATCAAGAGTATTCCACCGGTGTATTTGGTTGTAAATGCCAAACCCGCAAAAAGCCCGGCAAAGAACAGAAGCCTCTTCTCCCCGCTGCACGACCAGCTACGGAGTGGGATAATGCAGCAAATACCAAAAAACAGCCCCATCCAGTCAATGTATGCCCAGGAAAGCGAAGAAGCAAACGTCTCTCCCGCCAGCAGGCTGGCTGCCGCCACCCAGCCGGCACGGCGCATGGATTCGGATCCATCTTGAAAGAACGCGATGATACCCAGAATGGCCATCCATCCGATCAACCAACCGGTTACAGCCGCGGCAGGCAGTCCGCCATACCAGATCGCCAGAGTGAACAACATCTCACCCGCCTGCGGCATTCCGGTCATCACCAGCCAGGGGATATGCGTGATCCGCCCCTGTTGAATGTAGGTTTGCGGCATGACCAGGTGATACATCCGCGCGTCATACTTCAGCGGGGGCGCCAGGGCGGCTGTCAAGGAGATAACAAAAATAAATGTGATAATCAACGCAATCGTTTTCTCAAAAGCGCCGGTTTCATCCCACAATTGTTTTACGCCGCGGCCGAATGAAATCATCCAGCCGATCATTGAATTCCGGAAAACGATAAGAAAGAGAGCCGGGATAACGCCCAGCGTAATCCAGTTTATTCCCAAAAAGGACCCGCCAACCAGCATATAGACCGACAAGATCCCCATACCCAGGCCGGCTTGAAGAACAACCCCGGACAATCGGGCAGCATCAAACCGCATCCCGGCAGCGCGGCCCAGTGTTGCGGACAGCATCAGAATAGCAAACGCAGTTAGAACCCGCCACAATCCGATTGCGATAGCCGCGGCGATTTCCGGTGTCACAGGTTTATGCACAAGGTAATACCCGGCCAAAAGCAGCAATGTGCAAACCAGGATCAATGCAATCCTGATATTGTTTGGTGATGTGTTCGATCTTTCCGGCATAGAATGATTATAGACCAGACACGATGCCAGTTTTTATCCGTTGATGATCTTTACTTTTTTTCACACACTTACCCCCCTGGTCAAGAACCAGTCATTATGATCCGTTTGCTGAAGATGCCGCTTTCTTCTGCCTTTTTTCGCGAAACATCCGATAATCCGACCGGTGGATAGCCTCATCCAGTTCATCAGCCGTAGGTGCTGTGGCTGTTCCAATCGATACAGACATCGATAAATCCGGATTCTGGGCGTTATATTCCTTTATGGCATCTCGAAGACGCTCTACAGCTTCACGGGCCGTATCCCGTTGGGTCTCGGGCAGGAAAACGGCAAATTCATCCCCGCCTATACGTGCGATCATATCCTCACGGCGGAACACCCTGCCCGCGATTTTGGCAAACTCCTTCAACAGCCCATCCCCGGCCCGATGGCCCAATGTGTCATTCACCTGCTTCAGTGTATCCATATCGGCCATTACTACACTTACCGGATATCTTCGGCTCGCCTTCAACCGCATTTTTTCTTCCTCGAAAAAATTCCTGTTATACAGTTCCGTTAATTCATCACGCGTGCTGCTGAAACGGAGGCGTTCCTCCTCTAATTTTTTCGTAGTGATATCACTGAGAACGATGATCGCTCCCAAAACCTCGTTATCAGATCCCCGCCAGGGAGTTGAGGTAATAAGCAGGGTATGGGGGTTTCCCCGAAAATCGGCAACTTCCAATTCATAGCGAGCTGAACGGCCTGCCCCCACCCGTTTTACCTGCTCGAGCAATTCAGGAAGCAATTTGGGTTCCACGAAATCACGGATGTTCCGGCCTTTCAGATACTCCGCACCCGCTCCATACATAGAATCGGCTGTTGGGTTGGAAAAAAGAATGTTTAGGTCCAGATCAAGGATAAGAGCACCCTCCCCCATGGCTTCCACCAACGTGCGAAACCGTGTTTCAGAAGCCCGCAAATCGGCTTCCGCCTTCCGGTATTCTGTAACATCCTGAACCACAGCCCCGAGAAAAACACGGCTTTCAACATAGACCGGGAACAGACGATAATGCACCTGGCGTACCTTTCCATTCCGGTGTTTGATCTCCTGTTCCAGCTCAATCATTCCGCCGGCCATGATCAGATTCTCTAATTTATCAAAAGAATAACCACCCAGAACGTCCTGACTTGATAGAGGATCTTCTTTTTCCAGCGATATCTCTTTTAGAAAGGAATCCAGTGACTTGCCAACCACTTCTTTGGCCTTATATCCGGTCAATTGCTCCATTCCCCTGTTCCATTCGACAAAAACGAGATCGCTGTCACAGATCACGATACCTTCATTGGCCTGATCGAACATGCGGCTGAATATGGCTTCACTCGCTTTGCTGAAACTGTGTTGATAACCACTGGCATCCGTAACCAGAACCTGGGTATCCAATCCATCAAGCGTCACAGGAACAACGGTAAAAATAAACTGAATGGTCTCGTTCGGTGTGGGTACGCGCCATACCAGCGTGGTCTCCCCCTCTTCGCAAACAGGCATCTTTTTCCCCGTAAGATCCCCTATCGCAGTCCGCATCAACCAGACAGCCATGGGATTCATGTGGAGAACAAGTCCCTCGGCATTCATGAGTATAACGGTGGTTGGTAGCGCGTCGACCAGTTTTTTGAATCCCTCAAATTGTTCCCCCTTCATTGGTGTTTGGATACCAGAAGGTTTAAGGTTATTCATTTTTTTCTGGTCTTTCCTTGTTTTTGCAACAGCGCCAGAAACGTATTTACAACATCCGGGTCAAATTGGACTCCACTTTGATCACGCAGATACTGGATTACTTTATCCTCCGGCCAGGCTGCCCTGTAAGGACGGTCGGATGACAGCGCATCAAATACATCGATCACCGAGAAGATACGGGCCGCGAGTGGAATCTCTTTTCCTTTCAATCCCTGCGGATACCCGGTTCCATTCCAACGTTCATGATGATAGTACGGGATATCGAGGGCTTTATGCAAGAATTTGATCGGGTAGAGCACATCATACGCCGCCTTTGGATGCTTGCGCATCTCCACCCATTCGTCTTCTGTCAACGGACCGGGTTTGTTCAGAATGCGGTCTGGTACGGAGACTTTTCCGATGTCATGGAGAAGGGCGCCGCGGCGCACATGCACCAGTTCTTCCTCTGAAAATCCAAGTTCCCTGGCGAGTTGCAATGTCCACTCTGTCGTTCTGGCACTGTGTTGTTCAGTTTCCTGATCACGGCAGTTTAGTGCTTTTGACCAACCTTCAATCGTGGCTTCATACGCTTCCAATAAATCGATATTGGACTGTTTTAAATTATTGAATAACGCGAAATTATCCAGAGCGACGGCTGTTTGTGTTGCCAGATTGTAGAAGAAATCCAACCAGTGTTGTTCCGGAGTAAAAGGCTGTTTGAAATAAACCCGGAACAATCCTTTCACTTCGGCTTTTGCCACTAATGGAAGGCCAAAACAGGCTTCAAAATTCTCATTTTCCGGAAATGGAAGTTTTCGGGATGCCCGTTGATCAGCAAGTTTTTCCGTAATGTGGACAGAGAATTCTTCCACAAGTTCCCATTCCGAAAGATCGGCGGCTGCCGGGAAGGGGATCTTTTCCGGCAATTCATTCTCCAGCCCCAGGTGGGTAGTCGTCAGCAACATGTGATTCTGGTTGTCATACAGTTCGATGCAGACCGAATCCGCTTTTAGATGTTTTACCGCCAGATTGGCGATGATATTTAATGTTGCCTGCAAATCCAGATTGGAGCTAATGGCAAGATCGATCGTCCTAAGGGCGGAAAGTTCTTCAATTTGTTGAGTTATACGCTCCCGGTCGCGGTGCCGCTCGGTTACATCTTCAATCAAACCCAGGGTGTAGGCGTATTCGTTTCCCGGAACGGTTATGGGAGAGACTACAAAACGCTCCCAGAAGGGTTCATTGTTCTTTTTAAGGTTATGGATCTCACCGCGATACGAAGACCCGCTGACGATTATCTTTCTGATCTGGTCTATGATTTCCCTGTTCGTTTCATCCCGCAACAGGAAGCTTACCGGTTTCCCGATCAATTCATCCACATCATACCCGGTCACTTTGACCATACCGGAGTTGGCATATTCCAAACGCCCTTTTCCATCCGTAATGAATATGCCAATCGGATTTTGTTCCACTGCCTGGCTTAGTTTGACCAATTGTTCTTTTGCGTGTTTGCTGTTGGTTACATCCTCAATGAAACCTTCCATTGCCTCAAGATTTCCAGATGGTCCCCAAACACCCCACATGTGCAAATTTCCAAAAAAATTCGAACCATCTTTGCGTAAGAACCGGGTTTCCATCTGAACCGGTTGTCTTGTCGAAATCAGGTCATGGATTTTCTGATCATCAATCGCATCCCTAATAAGACTTCCAGCAGGTTGGTTGATATTCCCAAGCATATCTTCCGGCGACTCGTAACCGAACATCGTTGCCAGAGCTGTATTTACCTCAACGAGCCTGCTCTGATCATCAAGTTGAAAAATGCCCAGAATGGCGTCTTCAAAGAGCCGAAAATATCTCTCCTGACTGATGAGATGGGCATTGGTCTCTTTTTCAAGATTTACCCGGTTTTCTTCCAGCGATTCCGCCATCCGGTCAAAAATCTGACCCAGTTTTCCCAGTTCATCAGGGGAGTATTTCACTCCGGTTCGGGCAGACAAATCACCTCCGGCAATCTTTTCAGCAGCGCGTGAAATAGCCCTGGCAGGTTGTACCAGCGATAACTCAAGCCCGCCATACGTAAGAAACAAGAGGGCCAGTGTGAGCAGAAAAACAATAATCATATTTCCGCTGATAAACTGGCGGACATCCAGAGTTTGTTTACTTTCCGGAAATCCCACGCTGACATAATAATCGGATGCCGGATCAAGTCGGGCAAACCGGAAAGTCCACCTTAGTTGATCCAATCCAGAAATTTTGATTATCCGGTCTTCCACTGGATTTTCATTTTCATTTTCATATGCTTCCGCGAAAACTCGGGAAAGGGTGTTCCTATTGTTATCGTTCCCCAAAACAGGGTAATTCATCACATAACCATTGCGATCGAAAATGCTGATCTGGATATCGGATGTAATTTCAATATTCTTCCAAATCTTTTTTACACCCTCTTCGTTTAAAAAACCGACGAGTACTGCAATGATTCGTCCTTCTTCATCGTCAACCGGATGTCCCATGAGCAATTCGTTGACTTCGTCCGGATTATCCGCCCGCAAAGTGCTTACAATGAACGTGTTACCCGTTACAACACGCTTTACGAAACCCGGTAAATCATCTTTTTGCGCTAAAACAGATTCATCAATTCTGCCTGTTGAGCATATGACGCGACCATTCAGATCAGCCAGCACCATTGTATGGAACGTCGATTCTCCACCGGTAACCGGCGCCAGGATTTTCGGACAGGCGTATTCCGCCATCAATTCGCGGCCAAAGCGGTTGGTGGTAAACAATATCTCGCGGGCTTCGTTAATTATGTCCTTAATATCGCTGGCGGTCATCTTTAACGTAGCTACCTGGTACCGCTCTGTTTGATCTTCATAGGCAGCAGAAATGCGTGTGTAAAACACCACCATTAATCCAACTGTAGGCAGGATAAGAATCAAGAAAATGGAGATCAATTTCGCTCGAAGTGACATTTGAAAGAAAACCTGCCTCGTTGCCTTTAATAATCTCCAGGAAATACCATTTCCCGGGAAAGCAGACATAATTCGACCATTAAATAATGGTCCTGATTAGATTATTCCTCAAATAAAGACAAATTACTCTAAAAATGCAGTAAAAAAATGGTTTTTTATGGAAAGATTCACTCCATTTTTATACTTTTCGTCATGTTGACATTGTCTGTACCGGTAAGTATTCTTGTATTAAGAATAAATTAATCCTGATTGTGGAGTGGGTTCAATGCCATCTCAAAATGATATTCTCGCAGTCATTCTGGGCGGCGGTCGTGGCAGCCGGTTGTATCCGCTAACAAAAATGCGGTCAAAACCGGCCGTGCCAATGGCAGGAAAATACCGTTTAATTGACATTCCCATCAGTAACTGTATCAATTCCGGAATTTTCCGGATAGCGATCTTAACCCAGTTTAATTCTGTTTCCCTCCATCGCCACATATCACGTAACTACCAATTTGACAATTTTCACACAGGCTGGGTACAGATCTGGGCAGCCGAACAGACTATGCAAAATACAGACTGGTACCAGGGTACGGCAGACGCTGTCCGCAAACAACTGGGGGAGATTCGTTCTACCCGTGCAAAATACGTTCTGATTCTTGCCGGAGACCATCTTTACCGCATGGATTATGATGCCATGGCCCGTTTCCATATGGATCATAATGCAGACATTACCGTGGCTGTCCAACCGGTTGCGAAAAATGAAGCAGGCCGTTTCGGTGTTCTTAAGCGGAATTCCAATTACCTGTTAACCGAATTTGCCGAAAAACCGAAAGACCCGAAATTACTGGCCGGTCTGGTCAGCCGCGACGACCCGGAAAAACCCTTCCTCGGATCCATGGGAATATATCTATTCCGGACAGATACACTGTTTGACCTACTCAACAATTACCCTCTGGACGATTTTGGCAGTCATGTAATTCCTCAGGCCATTACTACTCATACCGTGTACGGATATGATTTCACAGGATACTGGGAAGATATAGGAACCATCCGATCATTTTATGAGACCAATCTGGCGTTGACCCGTCCCGACCCGCCTTTCAATTTTTTTGATGCCAATGCGCCGATCTACGGTGGAACCCGGTTTCTTCCCGGATCAGCCATTTGTAAGAGTGATCTGAAAAATGTGCTGCTGGCGGAGGGCTGTCGGATTGAACAAGCCACAATCAAAGATTCCATCATTGGTCTTCGCAGTCAGATTTCCCGTGACGTGAAGATTGACCGGTGCATCCTGATGGGTGCTGATTATTATGTGAAACAGGAAGAGAATCGCACAGTCCCTATGGGAATAGGAGAAGGAACCCAGATTGAAGGTGCCATTATCGATAAGAATGCGTGCATCGGCAAGGGTGTCGTCATCCGATCCTTCCCGGTCGGGACTGATCTCGATTCTGAAAACTGGGTTGTCCGTGATGGCATTGTTGTTATTCCCAAGAATGCTGTAATTATGGATGGAACATACATAGGCCCCGGGTCAAAAGACTAATCCAAGGGGGGAACGAAGAACTATTTGGCTGATATATACAATTGATTACAAATTTCAGACTCCATTTTAAACACAATAAGCAACTTTTCTGTTACAAAACAGATGTTGTTTTTTTTGGGCGTTCATGGTCGAATATTTACGACCTGATTTCATTACTTCGAGGTAATTATGGCTAAAGAAAAGGAAAGCATAGCAGTATCAACGGATGAGCTACCATCATATAGCACATCTACCATTGAGGAAGCAATAAAAGCACTGGGAACGAATATTGAACAAGGTTTATCTCAGGCTGAAGTGACAGTCCGTACAGAGAAGTACGGCCTGAACCAATTGAAAGAAGCTCCCAAAAGAACCTTCCTTCAAATGGTTATAGATCAACTCAAGAGCTTTGTCATCATCCTTCTCATCTCTGCCGCGGTTATTTCAGGCGTTTTGGGAGAATGGGTTGACGCGATAGCTATTCTTTTGATCGTTGTCCTCAATGCAGTTATGGGCGTTGTTCAGGAATCACGGGCAGAAGAAGCTCTGGCCGCGCTGAAAAAGATGGCATCGCCGGAAGCCCATGTGATCCGTGATGGAAAACGTTTGACCATTCCAGCGAGCCAGCTTGTACCAGGAGACGTTGTATTTCTGGAAGCGGGCAACTTCATTCCGGCTGACTTACGCTTGGCAGAAGCAGTAAACCTGCGTGTGGAAGAAGCCGCGCTCACAGGAGAAAGCCTGCCCATCCAGAAGAACGCTTCCCTGGTTCTCAAAGGTGAAGTCCCCCTGGGTGACATGGCCAACTGTGCTTTTATGGGAACCATGGTGGCCTATGGTCGCGGAACCGGAATGGTGACCTCCACCGGTATGGCTACTGAACTCGGTCAAATTGCCACAATGTTGCAAGAGGTGGAAGCTGAGGAAACACCCCTGCAGAAGAAACTGGACAATCTTGGTAAAACCCTGGGTTATGCCTGTATCGCTGTTTGTGTACTGGTTTTCGTGACCGGTATTCTGCGGGTGGAAGATCTGGCCCATCTGGATGCCGAACACTGGGTTGAACAATTCATGATCGCCGTCAGCCTGGCAATTGCCGCGGTTCCGGAAGGACTCCCGGCCATTGTGACCATCAGTCTGGCGCTGGGTATGCGCGAAATGGTCAATCGCCACGCGCTCATCCGTCGGCTTTCCTCTGTGGAAACCCTGGGTTCTGCCACCGTCATCTGCACCGATAAAACCGGCACCCTCACCCAGAACGAGATGACCGTCACCCGCCTCTGGGTGGATGGCAAAACCTTTGAGATTACTGGCAGCGGATATGCCACAGAAGGTCAGTTCCTTTTGGATGGCAAAGAAGTAAAGCTGGCCGAATATCCAGCAGCGACAACTGCCCTTTGGGTTGGCATGTTAAACAACGACGCACACCTGGAAGTGGCAGACAAAGATAGTGATAAAGACGTCCGGGTTATAGGTGACCCGACAGAAGCTTCCCTGCTGGTCGCCGCGGCGAAAGCCGGCGCGGTATTAAAACAGGTGAATAACACCTTCCCGCGAACCGCGGAAATTCCCTTCGACTCCGAACGTAAACGCATGGTCACCCTGCATGATGCCATGCAGGCAACCGCAGAAGATTTTTCACCGTTCTATCATCCCAGTCCAAAAGACCGGTATGTGGCTGTGGTCAAAGGCGCTCCTGATGTCGTTCTATCGCTTTGTAAAAGCATTCAATCCATGGACGACAAGAGCGTGAAACCGATGGATGAAGCCATGAAAGCCAAGGTTCTGGCCGCCAATGACAACATGACCAAAGACGCTCTTCGTGTACTTGGGTTGGCATACCGGACCGTTGAAGCTCATCCGAATGAAGAGAATATGAGCGCCCTGGAAGAAGATCTGATCTTTGTCGGACTTATCGGCATGATCGATCCCCCACGTCCTGAAGTAAAACCAGCCCTGCTTAAAGCTCGTCAGGCTGGTATCCGCACGGTTATGATCACCGGCGATTATCCCAACACAGCCCGTGCCATTGGTGAATCGATCGGACTGATCCAACCCGGTCACGCGGTCTTCACCGGTGCCCAGATCAATGATCTTAGCGATGTAGAACTTCGCAAAGCGGCTGAAACCACGGATGTGTATGCCCGTGTCTCGCCGGAACACAAGATGCGTATTGTGGACGCCCTGCGTGCCAACAGGCAAGTCGTAGCCATGACCGGAGATGGTGTGAACGACGCTCCGGCTATCAAACGTGCCGACATTGGCGTAGCCATGGGCATCACCGGTACGGATGTGGCCAAACAAACCGCTGATATGGTGCTCACCGATGACAACTATGCCAGCATCGTTGCCGCGGTGGAACAAGGCCGTGTGATCTATAGCAATATCCGCAAGTTTGTTTACTTCCTGATCTCATGCAATATGTCCGAGATCCTGATCATCTTCATCCCCACAATGCTAGGCTTTGGTTCGCCGCTATCGGCAATCCAATTGTTGTGGCTCAACCTGATCTCCGATGGCGCACCGGCTCTGGCTCTGGGTACTGAAAAGGGTGATCCGGATCTTATGGACCAGAAACCGCGTCCGCCCGATGAGCCGATCATCAACAAGAAGATGGCGATTGGTGTTGCCATTCAAACTGTTGCCGACACAGCCACCACACTGGCTGCCTACTGGATCGGTATGATGATGGATGGAATCGATATGGCCCATACCATGGCTTTTGTGACACTGAGCCTTTCAGAATTGATCCGCGCGTATGCTGCCCGATCTGAACGGTACTCGGTTTTCAAGATCGGGTTCTTCTCGAATAAGTGGATGAACCTGGCCGTTCTTACTTCCTTCCTGCTGGTCATGATGGTTGTCTATGTGCCGTTCTTCAACCCCATTTTCAACACACAGCCGTTATTGTGGATTGAATGGGTGGAAATCATTCCCCTGTTCGTAATCCCGTTCATCACGGCGGAATTGATTAAGAGGTTTGTTTTCACCGATAAAAAGAGTGCATAAAATCCCGGTGAAATAGGATTAAGCAAAAAAACCAGCCTGTACAGGCTGGTTTTTTGCTCTATAGGAGCGATCTTACCGGCGAAAAGCTTCGGCGGTGTTGCGTTGACACACCCTTTTCATACAACGATTGGCGGTGAAATTGGGTTCCATATCCTTTATGACTGGCAAAACCATAGCCCGGGATTTTTTCTTCCAATAATTCCATCAGATGATCCCGTTCTGTTTTGGCGATAATCGATGCGGCCGCTATACTTAACGATCGCGCGTCGCCCTTAATTAGGCTGATTTGCGGAATGTCGACCATTGGTAGTTTGACCGCATCAATGAGAAGATAATCTATGGGTAAATCCAATCCTTCCAAAGCGCGGCACATTGCCAACCTCGTGGCCGGTACAATACCCAGCGCGTCAATCTCTGTGCACTCTGCCTGACCAAAGGCAACTGCCACAGCCACTTTCCGTATTATCCCGGCCCATCTTTCCCTCTGCCTGGCCGTCATTTGTTTTGAATCGCGAACTCCGGATAATTTGGCTTCAAGTTCAGCATCGTGATTTGGAAGAACAACAACACCGGCTACCACCGGTCCAGCCCAGGAACCTCTCCCGGCTTCATCCAACCCTGCGATCAAGGTTAAACCGGAAGACCATTGTCCCCTTTCAAATGAAAGGTCTGGCTTTTCCGGTGGGATGAACTTACCGCGACTCCGGGTCATAGATACCACGCGCCGCATTTTTTCGGATCACTAACAGATCAATGGCCATCCGCAATGAATCATCCAACAGGCGGACACGACTATCCGGGTTAAAGTACCAGGGAATGGGTATTTCCGTTATTTTATATCCGGCATGCCTGGCAATATATAACACTTCCACGTCAAACGACATTCCGGTAAGTGTTTGTTTGCGGAACACGTCATCCGCGCATGATCCCTTGAACATCTTAAAACCGCACTGTGAATCTTGCAAAGAGGGAAGCACTGCCATACGAACCATTGTGTTAAAAATCCGGCCGATGAAATGGCGGTAGGCGGGTTCATTGTAGCGAATTGAGCCTGGTGCTTCGCGTGACCCGATCACGATATCGGCATCAAGATTGTTGGGTGGTAAGAAGCCAGGAATCTCATCAATCGGCATGGAGAAATCGACATCACAGAACATCCGGTATTGTCCACGCGCTTTCAACATCCCCGTCCGGACAGCCAATCCCTTTCCGCGTTCTTCTTCACGAAAGACTTGAAATCGCGAATGTGTCTCGCAAAACGCGAGCGCCAGTTCATATGACCGATCCCGACTGCCATTTTCTACAATAATCACCTCATACGAGAAATTCTGACATGACAGAAAACCCTCCAGCTCGTTCAGAGTGTCGGGTAACCGGTTCTCTTCATTGTGCACCGGCAATATGATAGATAGATACGGCGGTGTCTCAGCCGGATTCATCTCGAACCTGTTTCATATAATTGGTTAAAACAAAGGGACTTCCGGTAGGTCGTCGTGTATGTCGCGGCCAGATCCTGTAACAACCACTTCAAACCCTGACCGGCCGGCAATTCTGACCGGATTTCCAAGTTCAAACGTGCTGGCCTGTAATGGTATTCGTTTACCCACATAGAACTTTTTACCAGTTCGTATTTTTTGAATCAATGATTCCCGGGATAACAAGGTCAGGTCGGAAAAGGATGAACCCCGCCTTTCATAAACCCGGACCTGACTGATTTTCCCTTCCGGATCATACCGTACCGTTTCAATTATGCCATCGATTTTTTGAGCAGACATGGAATGATCCGTTTACGAGGCTTAATCAAAACAGTCGGGGTGGGCGGACTTGAACCGCCGACCCCCGCGTCCCAAACGCGGTGCGCTGCCAACTGCGCTACACCCCGGCGGTTCGAGTATAATCCGGAAGTCATAACCACGTCAAGGACGTTAAACACGTGAAACTCCCAGGAAATCCAACGAGAAAACAGAATATCGTATCGTTATCTTCCAAGCTCATGGTAGCCTGGCTGGGATTGGTTCTTTTCACATGCGGTTGTACAGCAAATACGGCATCAGCCAGCGGATTAGAGCCGGTAAACGAGCCTGTGCCCACAGCAACAACGACCAACACCCCTACGATTGAACCGACAGAAGCCGTATTGGAACCAACATTGGAACCAACGCTCGAAAAATGTACGCAAAAACATGGCAGACTGGAAGACTTTGAAGTACCAAACTCATCACTGTCCTATCCATTAAAAATCAGGGTGTATTTTCCACCCTGTTACACAGCCGAACCGGAAAAGCCATATCCTTATATGATCATGATCCACGGTATGCTTTATAAGAATGATCAATGGGACCGCCTGGGCATAGATGAAACGGCGGACAAATTGATCAGTTCTGGAGAAGCCGATCCGTTTTTGATCATTATGCCATTCGAAGAACAATCTACAGGCAATCCCTATGAGGATGGTTTTGGAGAAGCCTTAACCAATGGATTGATACCCTGGATGGAAGAGAATTATCCGGTTTGCGCTGAGCGATCCTGTCGAGCCATTGGCGGGTTGTCACGCGGGGCGGGCTGGGCGGTTCACATTGGATTATCTCAACCACAATACTTCGGATCAATTGGGGCGCACAGTCTCCCTCCATTTATTGGTGATCTGGCATCCGCTCCCCGCTGGCTGGCAAAAATAGAGAAGCGTGATATGCCAAGTGTTTATATTGACATTGGAATCGTTGACAGCGGCATGGCACCCGCCAGCCAATTCGAAGGAATACTAACCGCGTATGATGTTCCCCATGAATGGTACATTAATAATGGGGAACATACAGAGGATTACTGGTCAAGCCATGTTGAAGATTATTTACGTTGGTATGCCGCCGGCTGGCAAAATGGGGAACCACCAGTCATTCTCGATTAATCACCGAGATTGGTCCCCACATTACGGGCGCTGATAACCCACGGATGATCAACCGGTACCACATTCCGTATACCAACAACCTTCTCCAATTTCACCGGTTCAACTTTTTCCCCTCTTGCGGCAACCATTACCCCGCTTAACCCTTCCGCGATAAAATTCGCGGCCGCGGTTCCAAGCCGGGTCGCCAGCAAGCGGTCATATGCCGAAGGTGTACCTCCCCGCTGAACGTAGCCCAGAATTGTCACCCGTGATTCGAGACCGGTCAACTTTTCCAATTCTGCTGCCAGATTTATGGTATTGGACGCATGAGCCTGCCGTAGTTCCTGTACTCGGGAAAGGGCCGCATCGCGATCCGGTCCCTTTTTTGTTCCTTCCATATCTGCCATTGCTTTACTAAAGATCAGAGAATCATCAACACTTAAAGCCCCTTCCGACACGGCCACGATGCTGAAGCGTTTGCCACCCCGGCTTCGCCGCAAAATAGCTTCCGCGATAGATTGAGTTTTATAGGGAATCTCCGGGATGAGGATTACATCAGCTCCCCCCGCTATTCCGGAACCCAATGCAAGCCATCCGGTATTATGCCCCATGATCTCAACCACAATAATGCGATGATGACTGTGCGCCGTACTGTGTAGCCGGTCGATGGCATCTGTGGCAATTCCCAGTGCCGTATCAAAACCGATACTGTGGTCTGTGCCACAAAGGTCGTTGTCAATCGTTTTGGGGATTGTCACAACGTTGATCCCTTTTTTCATCAACTTCGCCGCGCTCTTATGCGTTCCACCCCCGCCGATGCAAACAAGCATATCCAGGTGATGACGTTCGTAATTTTCAACCATGGTATCGGTCATATCCAAAAACTGCCCGCCCATGGGCATATTGTTCGGTTTGTCACGACTTGTCCCCAGAATGGTGCCCCCGCGCGTGAGAATACCGGAAAGATTGGACCCATCCAGACGAATTGTACGGTTCTGCATTAATCCACGGTATCCCTCGTAAAAACCGATCACTTCCATACCGTATTCTTCTATCGCCGCTTTTCCAAAACCGCGCAGGGCTGCGTTGAGGCCGGGGGTATCTCCACCAGCCGTTAAAACACCAACAAATTTCGTCATCATCCCTCCATGGAAATATTGAGATTTTCAGTATAACGTAACCGGCCGCTCCCTTCAACCTGGGGGAGCGGCCGGAACTATCTAATCGGGTTTGATCAAGTCTTATTGAAGTTTTGGTTGCATACTCTCAATAAGTCCGGGCATTAGACCTGTTGGTTCGAATCCTGATGGTACACGGCCCGTGTTATCTACACCCCAGACAGCTTTGATCGGATAGTACTTGCCTTCCGTTTTTACGGGGGAACCGGCTTCATCCCTGGAGAAATGGTCATTGAATTCCATCATCGTTGGGTCCTGCATACCGACCATAGCCCATGGGAACCACATAAACTTACCCTTTTCGCCGCCAACAAAGCTGTGCTTGAAGGCAATTTCTATTGTCTTCGGGTCAGATGGCGACATTCTCGCAAATACCAGATTGGGATCATCGCCCTCACCGGATTTGAAGACCTCGGTATCGTAACCCTTTCCTTCATACGGGTTTGTATCCGCGAGAACCGGTTTAACCCCGCCGATCATGTTGTCGGAGTTGGATAGAACAGTAACCCCGTCGGTTGACCATTCCGTACCGCGTGGGGCGGTAACAGTGATGAGGAACTCGCCACGATTATCGATGTCGGTATCCATTTCCAGTCCGTACAATGGTTTACTATCGGCACCTTCTTCAATGGCATTGACCATCGACATTTTCACATAGACCCAGTTGGGATCCTGGCGGTTCATCAGGATCGTTTGCAGGTCAATGAATGGAAGATAGTTCATATCCTGGTCGAAAGGCCGCTCATACCATCCAAGATTGAAAACATCACCGCCAAATGCCGTTTTATCGTTGGCCGTTTTTTCGTTGGACTGGTCATGGACCGTTTGTGTTTTTACGGTTGGCATTTCACCCGGCTTGTTCGGGTCGCTGTCAGCCGCCGCAACGGGAGAACTGAAAGCCCCCAGTGCCATTGCTACTACCATAATGATCGCTACGATGTTTACAGATTTCACATATTTCATATATCCCTCCATTTATCAAAAACATCTTTTTAAAGAGCCAGCGCTTTTAGATTACAAACGTACTATTAAAAATACCATTAATTCAGAGTTAATGCTATCTAAATTAGCCGGAAACCACGCATAAAGAGAGATAAGACAATCTTTCTGACGGTTAATAACTTGTGATTCGAGGGATAAACCTTTACTGTCCATCTACTTACGGCGGGCATACACCCTGCTCATTACCTGTCGGTGTAAGCCCGGTAAGCCCGCGGCAGGTATTATCAACCGCGAAAACCTCTTTCAAAGGATAATCCAGTTCGCCCCGCATGGCAGAACCGGCTTCTCGCAAGGAAAAATAATCGTTGATATCGTACTGTGTCGGGGAATAAGGGGAACCATCGGTAAACGGTTTCCATGTAAATTTTCCATTCAACCCTCCAATTACCTCTTCGTTAACTGCGATATCAACTCCTTTTTTATTGAGGCGCGAAAAGAACTGACCGGTGGTCTTGCCGGAAACCGAATCGACTTTAATGGTTTCAAAACCGCTTCCCTTAAAGCCGACCGGGTCGCTGCGGTTGATTGTCTGCCCGCCGACATCGCCATCACTATCCCACCATACCTTGATCCCGGTTTCTGCCCAATCTGTTGTTTCCGGTGCCAATGCCTGAATTAGCAGGTCTCCCCGCCCGTCAATGTTCAGATCCAATTCAACACCATAGACCACCGGTGCGGGGGCCGGTTCATCCATCAGATGAATTTCAAGATAAATCCATCCATCTTTGGGGCGGTAAAGCTCAGCACGGATGATATCCAATGACGGGAGATAGTGCATTTCCCTGTCAAATGGACGCTCAAACCGGCCGGTTGTGTATTCATCTCCACCCGCGGCGCGCTTTTCACTGGCTGTAGCCATACAGGTCTGGTCATGAATGACCTGTTCTGCACCCCCTGGTTCTCCGGGTAGCTTCTTATCACTTTCTACTCTACGGGTCGCTATCAGATTCACGGTAGGGGTGATATCCGGAAGCGATGCGTTTGTAGTTGGATTAACGATGGTCGCCTGTGAGATCTCCGGGTTCAGTCCCTTATGGTTCACAGATGGACCGCAGCCAGCCGAAAACAACAGACAAACCAGAATTGGTGTTGTGTGGATGCAGGCATAGATTGCGGGTTTAAGCATCCCCGTATTATGCCACCTTTTATTTATGAAATTCAATCAGCCAATTATGCCGATCTCTGGATTTCAAGGGCAGGGAAAGCATCTCCCGTTTACACAGCAAATTTTGGGTTTGTTTCCGGTCACAGGGATGACAGGTGAATAATCCGGACACAACCCGGGCATATATCCCTCCGGGGTGAAATTGGATGCCACACGACAGGTGTTATCCACTCCCCATATCTCCTTGATCGGATAATTAACCGCGTCTTCTTTCAGAGGGTAACCTGCTTCTTCATAGGTGAAGTGATCATTGAATTCAAACATGGACAGATCTGTCATACCTACGTTTGACCATGGGAGCCATATGAATTTGCCTTTTTCTCCACCGGTCAACGTGTTCTTAAAGGCCAATTCCACCATGTCGGGGTTGTCGGCAGATATACGAGACCATGCAAGATCCGGATCGCTATCTTCACCTTTGGGAAACATTTCTTCATAATATCCCCGGCCTTCCGATTTTGTCTCATCGGGTTTAACCGGTTCAGTCCCACCAATATTGAAATCAGGGTTGGACAAAACCTGCACGGTATCTACAGACCACTCTGTTGAAGCCGGCATTCCGGTTATGACCAGGTAATTTCCGCGATTATCCAGGTCTGTATCCAATTCCACCATAAACTGTGGTGTGGTACTCGGACTGTCGGCAAACTTCCCTATCACCATAAACTGCACATATATCCAGAGAGGATCCTCGCGGCTCATTTTTACGGTTTCGAGATCAATTTGAGGGATATAGTTCATATCCTGGTCAAACGGCCGCTCATATTTCCCGTTTTTGAAATCATCTCCGCCAAATGCCTGCTTTGTGCTGGCAGTGTTTTCATCAACCTGGTCATGGACTGTTTGCATGACTTTGCCAACGGGGGATCCGGGGACATCTTTGTGGTCGGTCTCCTGGACGACTTGAGCCGGCATCATTGACCCGGATATTATGATCGCCATGACCACTGACATGAGAATGTATAGTCCTTTGATCATATATTTCTGTTTCATATCGTCCTCCTTGAATCAACCTTCAAAAAAGCGATGAGCAATTACAGCTCTATGGATTTCTCGGGCTTTGTCTCTGACAGGAAGGAATATTTCTATTCGGCCAGCCTAACAAGGTGGACAGATGGTGTTTGGTGGCACGGCGGGCAGCTTATATCCGAGTGAGACGGAATGGGATCGTAATTCGGGAAAAGTCCCGGCATATATTCGGTATGGTTTTTTCTTTGTCTGATCCGGGTTGAAAGACAAAGCCTGATAGACCTGCTAATGTGAAACCCGTCAGTAATGTGAAAAATCTATTCAGGATCGCCCTTGGCTTCGATGGTTTCATTTCGATCTCCAACTTCCATTGAATCCATTCGCAAACCTCAAGCCCTTGTTCATTTAGAGTGTAACAACATATATAACTCTATACAAGACACAAATAGTCCGAAATTTAACCGTTGGAATACTCATAAATCAGCCAGATTATCCTCATTCGCACCCCATCTACAAAACTTTGGGGTTTTGTGATACAGTTCGCGCTTTGAAGTGTATTTATGCAAAACCCCCTGCCGAAAAAACAGCAGGACTAGAAAGTTGATGGCACGTATGTTTTGGGAAAAGATAAATAAGCATTCAAAAATAATAACCCTGGCTGTTGGACTATTCCTGGTTTTACTTATCTATGCTGCATCGCAAAGGCAACCAACACAAAACAACAATTCAATTGGTTATTCGTCTGACACGGTCAAAGCCCGTGTTCTTTCGATCATAGAAGAAGGGACGATGCCCGCAGAAGGAGAAGATCAACCTTATCAGATAGTCGATCTTCTTGTTTTGGAGGGGGATTACAAAGGGAGACAATTTACACTTGACTACGGACGGCAGCATGTTCTTGCCAGGAATGATCTCCTTATTAAAGATCAAGAAATTCTCGTTTCCGTTTCAGAGATACCAGATGGATCTGTGTTTGTGTATTTTGTAGATTACATCCGTTTATTGCCCATATTATTACTAACGCTGGTCTTTGTGGTTGTTTGTGTGTCTGTCAGTGGATGGAAGGGCATCAGCAGTCTAATAGGAATAGGCATTAGCATAGTGGTAATCATCTATTACATCATTCCGCAGATATTGAACGGCCAGAACCCCATTCTTATCAGTCTTTTAGGTTCTTTATTATTTTTGACCATAACCCAGTATCTGGTTTACGGATGGACATTAAAAACCCACATTTCGCTGGCAGCTATCCTTATCGCGATTGTTTTTACCGGGTTGTTGGCAGTCATCTCCGTTGAATTTACACGGTTGAATGGTATGGGTGAAGAGAGTGCCATGTTTTTGATGCAGCAAAATGATCAAATGAATTTGAAAAATCTACTGATTGCTGGAATGATCATCGGTGCTCTTGGTATTCTGGATGACCTGGTATTGGGACAGACATCCACTGTTATAGAAATGTACCGGGCAAATCCTGACATGACCTTGCGAGAACGTTACATCCGGTCGATGAACGTGGGAAAAGACCACATTGCCGCCACAGTAAATACCCTTGTACTGGCATATCTCGGCGCTTCGCTTTCACTATTTCTTATGTTTTCCACAAGTGATGTTCGATTTACGAATCTGATCAATATGAATTATATGGCTGAAGAAATTGTCCGAACGCTGGTTGGCACCATTGGACTATTCATGGCTGTTCCCATTACGACATTTCTGGCCTGCTGGGTAGTGGCAGATAGTGATCGTTTGCAGAAATTCGTAACCGTGTTTGGTCCATTGCTCAACTATTCAGAGGTTCGTCGTTAAGAATTTTTGCACGCGGAAAACCGAAAAAGGATTAAAAATAACCGGTCAATTTCATAAACAGAAAACAGACTGGTCTTCTGACAGACCAGCCTGTTTTAACAGACCGAAATTTTCCAACGTAGAATTGTCAGCAAGGTGCGCCGTTTGGTGTAAAACAGGGCGGTGGTTCATCTTGATGCTGGGGCACTTCAGGCAATGACAGGGGGCACAGTCCGGGTTCATATCCGGTTGGTTCATAACCCGAAGCGACGCGGCAGGTGTTATCAACGGCGTATACCTCTTTTAATGGGTAATCCTTCTCGCCCTTGTATGGAGACCCCGCCTGCTCAAGGGTGTAATAGACCTGAAGATCGTATTGTTTTTCTGTGTATGGGGCACCGTCCGTAAATGGGCGCCAGATAAATTCACCTTCTTCACCGCCCACTATACTATGTTTGAAAGCGATTTCCACCACATCATCCGTTCCGGGTCTGAGACGTATCCAGGCAAGATCATTATCCTCTCCACGGCCAGCTCGTAACAGATTTACATCAAATCCCAGTGATCCGGTCACGGGGATCATACCCTCAGCTGCCACACTCACACGTTGTTCCGCCGCGGAACTCTTCCAAACATCCACACCTTCCGTTGTCCATTCTTCAGACAGCGGCCCAAGACCCCGGATCATGAACAGGCTTCGTCCATCCTTGTTCAGGTCCAATTCCAACCCATAATAGGATGGGTTGTTTATGGCTGATGCTACGGGGTTAACCACCTGGATGGATGCAAACACAAATTCCGGGTCTGTACGAACCATGGTCGTTTTTACAATATCAAGATGTCCCAGATATCCCATCTCATGGTCAAAAGGCCGTTCGAACCGGCCGTCATAGTATTCATCTCCGCCGTATGCCCTCTTTTCAGCAGCGTATGTTTCTGTGACCTGATCGTGAATGGTTTGTTCCCTGCCGGAAATCTCGCCCGGATATACCACATGATTCGGTGGTTCAAGCTCTATTGGAATTTCCTGATTCGCGATCGTAACGATCACGAAAGTAGGTTCCGGTATCGGGGTGGCTTCAATGGTCGGGATCAAAATTATGGGAGGAGTGGTTGGTTCTTCCTCCACAGGAATGGCAAGAGGAAAACAAGCTGTCAATCCAAGCAGACAGGTAATAATAAGCGATCGCATATATTTCATTTTTCCCTCCGGTTTAGCGGAAGAAACTCTGAGCTTAATGAATGATGATCTCGTCGGTGGGCTCGGGTGGAGTATCACCAGGCTTATCTGGTTTCCCTGGAGGAGGAGGTAGGGGGCATAAACCAGGTTCTTTTCCGGTTGCCTCATAGCCTGAAGCCACCCGGCAGGTGTTATCCACTGAGTGGACTTCTTTCAATGGATAATCTTTCTCTCCCGCAATGGGCGATCCGGCCTGTTCGAGGGTATAGGTGTTCTGCAAGTCGTAGAGGTTGGGGTGAAATGGAGCTCCATCGGTAAATGGACGCCATACGAATTTTCCTTTGGGTCCGTCAACCAGTTGATTTTTGAAAGCGATTTCTACTGTGTCTGTTGTTCCCGGGCTTAGGCGGATCCAGGCCATATCTACATCGTCACCCTTGCCTTCCATTAACAGTCCAAGGTCAAAGCCAAATGCGCCGGTGATTGGAATCCCGGGACTTGAAGCCATGGGCTGCGTGGACGATGTACTCTTCCACACATCTACGCCGTGTACAGACCACTCTTCCGTATATGGCCGTGCCCCTCGAATGAGATATGTGCTGCGTCCATCCAGGTTAAGGTCAAGTTCAAGGCCAAAGTACGCCGCACCTCCCGTGGCTGGAACAACGGGATCTGCGACCTGAATCTTGACGAATATAAAGACCGGATCTTCACGGGTCATGGTCACCTTGACAATATCAAGGTATCCCAGGTATTCCATATTCCTGTTAAACGGCCGTTCAAACCGACCTTCCCGGTACTCATCGCCACCGTAAGCCCTTTTCTGACTGGCGTATGATTTGTTTACCTGATCATGGATGGTTTGTTCTTTTCCACTCCCGGTCACAGGTATCAGCACATGAGGAATCGGAGAAGGTTCCAGTGTCAATTCCACGATGGGTGGTGCAGGTGGCGTTGATGTAGGTGGTACTGATGGTGGAATTGGTGTAATTCTCTGTGGAAATGGATAGTTGCAGCCTGCGATGGAGATAAAAAACAGAATGACCAGAACAAGACTGGTCCGGGAATAAGAAAATGCCCTGTCCATATGTCCCTCCGAACACAAATGGGGAAGCGGTGACCTGGCATCGTTGATATATCTACTATAGGTCAAGACTGGTTGAAATACAATAGATGTTGATTACGTTTGAAAAACCGGAAATAGACCCGGTTATCCAGCCGTTCTTACAGCCATTTCTATGCCGCGCCGTGATTTTTACAGGAGAGTACTTACCCATTTTCTCTTTACCCCGTTTTCATTCAAAAATAGCGACACCTTTTGATATAATCCGGTCATGTCACTTACACGCGAAGAAGTCATCCACATTGCCAGACTGGCCCGGCTGGAATTGACAGACAGTGAAATTGAGCGATATCAACAACAGTTATCCTCTATTCTTGAATACGCTGACCGTTTAAAAGCCCTGGATACGAGCCAGATACCTCCCACATCAAGCGTCCTTCCCGCCCGCAGCCGTTTTCGCGAGGATTCACCGGTTGAATCTCTACCGGTTGAAAAATTGCTGCAAAACGCTCCGCAAGCCGAGAAAGACCAGTTTAAAGTTCCTCCCGCATTGGAGGAACCGCAATGAGCGATCTCATCGATTTAACCGTCACCGGGGCGATAAATGCTCTGAATGCTGGTGATTGTTCCAGTGTCGAGTTAACAAATGCCTTTCTCGATCGAACAGATAAGTTGGAACCTTCGATTCAAGCTTACCTGACACGCACGCCTGACCTGGCCCTTGAGCAGGCAAAAGCCAGTGACCAAAAGCGGAAAAATCTCCGCGATTCGTATGCCCCAATGCCAAAATTACTCGGGCTCCCGATTGCCGTCAAAGATGTGCTGACGGTGTCAGGTATCCGATGTACGTGCGGGTCGAAGATGCTGGAAAATTTCACACCAGTCTACACGGCAACGAGCGTCCAAAAACTACAGGACGCCGGTGTAGTGATACTTGGAAAAACAAATACAGATGAGTTCGCCATGGGCTCATCCACCGAGAATTCTGCCTACTTCACAACCCGCAACCCCTGGGACCTGGAACGTGTACCTGGAGGATCCAGCGGCGGCAGCGCGGCAGCTGTGGCTGCCCGTCTGGCACCGGTCGCTTTGGGGACCGATACCGGGGGTAGTGTACGCCAACCTGCTTCATTTTGTGGTGTGACCGGGATTAAACCCACCTACGGACGCGTGAGTCGGTATGGCTTGATAGCCTATGGTTCATCACTGGATTCAGCCGGGGTACTGGCCCGAAACGTGGAAGATACCGCTCTTCTGTTCAGCATCATGGCCGGTTATGACCTCAGAGACGCAACCAGCATGGACATCCCCGTCCCGCAGATCCAATTGGATGGACGTACAGACTTGAAAGGCCTGCGAATTGGCGTGCCCAAAGAATACTTCATTGAAGGCATTCAGCCTGATGTCGAAAAAGCAGTGCGGGCGGCTATTGCGCAATTCGCGGCCATGGGTGCCGAGGTCAAACAGGTCAGTCTGCCGCACACCGAATATGCCCTGCCTGTCTATTACCTGATCGCACCCGCTGAAGCCAGTGCCAACCTGGCCCGATATGATGGTGTTCGGTTCGGACTGCGCGTCCCTTCAGACGGCAACATCGAAATGTTCAAAAAATCGCGCGGCGCGGGCTTCGGTTCAGAAGTGAAACGCCGTATCATGCTGGGGACGTATGCCCTCTCCGCCGGTTATTATGACGCGTATTACGGTCAGGCTCAGAAAGTACGTACACTCATCAAACAAGATTTTGAAAGTGTTTTTGAAGCGGTTGATATGATCGCCGCACCCATTGCCCCGACGACAGCATTTAAACGCGGCGCACACACCGAAGATCCTCTGGCTATGTACCTGGAGGATGTATTTACTCTGCCGGCCAACCTGGCCGGTGTACCCGGCCTGGCATTCTGCTGCGGTTTTGACAACCAGAATCTACCGATCGGAATGCAACTGATGGGACCGCATTATAAAGAAGAAATTCTGTTCAAAGCCGGCCATGCCTACCAGCAGGTAACCGACTGGCATACAAAAACACCCAACCTGTAAAAAGACTCCTTAAATAAAGATGGCACACAATGAGATTTGTATGCCATCTTTATTTATCAACTGGTCACTGACCACTTTCGTCAATGATCAAATATTCCCTCACCTCAACCAATTCGTTGTTTACATAAATCTCAACCCGGTAAGATCCGGGGAGAAATCTTCCATTTGGAGAGAGGGTGAAATCGAGATTCCCGGAGCCACTCTGTTCGGTCTCTGTAACATCCATTTGCACTTCATCTTGCGCCGGGTCGCCCACATCAACGACCACCCATCTGGCAGTGAACAGAGTACCCTGCGGGGCTCCTTGTACTGAGACAATCGCGTGAATAACGTCTTGCGGTCCGAATGTTTTGGAAGGATCAATGGCTTCATATGTCTCCGGATTTGAATCATGCGCCAGTGTTACTCCGGTGACCACGCTACCCTTTGAGACAGGCTCACCAGTTGCCAGCCTGCAGGAAATGGTGAGTAGAAAAAAGACCAGGCAGGCTGCCACAATCCGGGATTTTTGCATGGTTTTCATGTATTCTCCTTTCTTTGATAATATTTCAAATTGTAGAAGGATTCAATCAATAATCGAGACGGTTTTTCTCTTATGAAAGCAGTGATAAAATCATTTAACCCCAACTGGGAGATAAAACATTGTCCACAATCATGAAGATCGTAATACCCATGGCCGGTCTTGGAACCCGTATGCGGCCGCACACATACAGCAAACCCAAACCTCTCATCGGACTGGCCGGGAAGACTGTTCTGGATTATGTTTTGGAACAGTTTAGATCGCTCCCGGACGTCTATAAACCGGAATATGTTCTGATTGTCGGCCCCAACCAACTGGAGCAGGTTCAGGAATATATGGAGATCACCCATCCGGATAAGACGGTCCATTTTGTGGTACAGGAGATGATGCGCGGCCAATCGGATGCCATGTTCATAGCGCGGGAATATCTGAAAGGGCCGATGTTGATGACCTTTTCGGACACGCTCATCGAAACAAAATTCGAAGTCCTCGCTGACCCGCAGATCGACGGTGCCGCCTGGGTCAAGCCAGTTCCTGATCCGCGGCGGTTCGGTGTGGCAGAAGTGGATAAACAGGATTGGGTTCACCATCTGGTGGAAAAACCGCAGGAGATGTCAAACAACCTGGCATTGGTCGGTTTTTACTATTTCAAGAGCGGAGAAAACCTTGTCGCTGCCATCCAGGACCAGATGGACCGTCAGGTTATGCTCAAGGGTGAGTATTTCCTGGCAGATGCCATCAATATATTGTTGGAAAAGGGCGCGAAGATCCGTCCCAGCCGGGTTGAAACCTGGCTGGATGCCGGAACCCCTCAAAGCCTGCTTGAAACCAACCATTACCTTCTCGAACATGGCCATGATAATACAGAGATAGCGGCAAAACGCGCCACTGTTAGTGTCATCCCGCCGGTTTTCATCCATCCATCTGCGATAGTCGAAAATTCGGTAATCGGCCCTTATGTTTCCATGGATGCCAATTGTGAGGTGCGCAATGTCATCCTGAAGAACACAATTGTCGAAAAGGGCACTCAGATACAACAAATGGTGCTCGAAGACTCACTCCTTGGCCGGAATGTTCAGTTGCAGGGACAGGCTGCCCGGCTCAATCTCGGAGACTCATCCTGGGCATTGGAATAGAGACCAGGGTCGAATGCCTGGCGAGTCAGCGGTATCCCGAACGTCCCCTGCGTTTCTGGTGGGATGGACAGAAGCATGAAATATCTTCATTGATCAAAGAAAACAGAACACCACAGGGCTTTTCCTTTGATGTTCTTGATAATGAAAACAACACATTTCAATTGTCGTATGATGAAAACTCACATATGTGGACGGTAAAACCATGGAAATGACACAGGCACAAAAATCCTATTTGAGCACCCGAGTCGCTAACCTGAAACCTTCCGGTATTCGAAAATTCTTTGATATCGTCGCGACAATGAAGGATGTCATTTCGCTGGGAATTGGTGAGCCCGATTTCACCACCCCACTGCCGATTCTGGAAGCCGGTGTCCGCTCTTTGCATGCCGGTGAGACTCACTACACATCAAATTCGGGAAAAATGGAACTGCGGAAAGCCCTGTCGCAGAAGTGGGAAAACCTGTATGGCGTTTCGTATCATCCAGAAAAGGAAATGCTGATCTCGGTAGGCGGCTCTGAAGCGCTTTACCTTGCCTGTACTGCCATCCTAAATCCCGGTGATGAGGTGATCATCCCCACACCGTGCTTCGTGGCATATCAGAGCGAAGTCGTACTGGCCGGTGGTGTTCCTGTGGAAGTGCCACTTAAAATGGAAGATAATTTTGACCTCAAACCGGCCGCCATCGAAGCAGCGATAACACCGCGGACAAAAGCCATATTGCTCGGATTCCCCAATAATCCGACGGGGGCGGTTGCCAGCCGGGAAGCCTTAATTGAGGTTGGAAAACTGGCGGAAAAACATGACCTGATCGTGTTATCCGATGAAATCTATGACCGCCTGGTATACGGGGTAAAGCATGTAAGTTTTCCATCGCTTCCGGGAATGAGGGACCGCACCATCCTGCTTGGTGGTTTCTCAAAAGATTACGCGATGACCGGCTGGCGTATCGGTTTCGCGTGTGCCCCTCAGGAAATTTTGACAGGCATGCTGCGCGTTCATCAGTACACCATCATGTCCGCCCCCACTACCGCACAGGATGCCGCCACAGAAGCCCTGCTAAAAGCGGAAACCTATGTTCAGGACATGGTCAGTGAATATGACCGCCGCCGTAAATTGATCGTCAATGGCTTCAATCAACTTGGACTGAAAACGTTTGAACCCCGCGGCGCGTTCTACGCATTCCCCAATATAACCGCTTCCGGTATGGACGAAGATATGTTTGCCAACAAATTACTGGAAGAAGAACGCGTGGCTATGGTGCCCGGAACTGCTTTTGGTGCCGGTGGAGAAGGTTTCTGCCGCGCCAGTTACGCCACAGCCTATGAGAAGATCGAACAGGCCCTGGACCGCATGAATAATTTCATGCGACGTCTGGGGTAATCTAGAAGAGGAAGTGTTTTTCAGATGGAATACGAAGTTGTCATTGGCCTGGAAGTACACGCGGAACTGGCCACCCGCACGAAAATGTTTTGTTCCTGCCGTGTGGTCGACTCCACCCAGGCCGAACCCAACACTACCGTATGCCCCGTGTGTGCCGGAATGCCCGGCGTTCTGCCGGTGGTCAACCGTCAGGCAGTGGAATATGGAATGAAAGTCGGGTTGGCGTTGGGTTGCACCATCAACCATACCAGCCTGTTCGACCGCAAGAATTACTTCTATCCCGACCTTCCAAAGGGATATCAGATCTCGCAATATGAGCATCCACTGGCATCCGACGGTCAACTGGTGGTGGATACATCCAAAGGGGAGAAGGTAATCCGCGTACGCCGCGCCCATCTTGAAGAAGATACCGGCAAGCTGACCCATGTTGAAACGGATACAGAGAATTATTCACTGGTTGACCTGAACCGCTGCGGCGTACCGCTCCTGGAGATTGTCACAGAACCGGATATCCGCTCTATCGAAGAAGCCAAAGCCTACGCGACCTCACTGCGCGGAATCTTGCGTGCCCTGGGGGTTAATTCGGGTGATATGGAAAAAGGCGTGATTCGCTTTGAAGCCAATATTTCTGTGCGGGAAGCCGGAACGGATGTGTTGAACAACCGGGTGGAGATCAAGAATCTGAACAGTTTCCGCGCCATGGAACGCGGTATTGCCTATGAGATAGACCGTCAGATAAAGATCATGGAAAGCGGCGGTACGGTAGCCCAGGAAACCCTGGGCTGGGACGAAGCCAATGGCTGCACATACACCCAGCGCAGCAAAGAAGACGCACATGACTACCGCTATTTCCCGGAACCCGACCTTCCACCGCTGGTTGTGGATGCAGAATGGGTACATCGGGTGCATTCCACCCTGCCGGAATTGCCCCGCGCGCGCGCGCAACGCTATCAGGCAGACCTTGGCCTGTCTGCTGCTGATGCCGCCCTGCTGGCTGCGGATATCACGGTAGCGGAATACTTTGAGAAAACGCTGGCCACGGCAAAAGACGTCCCCGGTAAAACTGCGGCCGCCTGGATACTGGGTGAGATCTACGCCTACCTCAACCGCACCGGAGAAGACTTTGAATCCCTGCGTGTAACCCCGGCCGGCCTGGCCGACCTGCTTGAACGGCTGGCCAAGGGCGAGGTCAATGCTGCCACCGCCAAGACCATCCTGGTTACACTGCTTGAAAAAGGCGGATCTGCCGGTGAGATCATCAAAGCGCAGGGGCTGCAGCAAACATCTGATAAGGGTGAGATCGCCGCGCTCGTTGCCCGGGCACTGGCGGAGAACCCGGCTGAATTGGAAAGCTATCGCGCCGGCAAAGAAACCCTGGCCAACTGGTTCTTCGGGCAGGTGATGCGCATGGCCGGCGGCAAAGCCAATCCGCAGGTGGTGCGGGATGAACTGGCCAGACAATTGAAAGCCGATTAAAAGCGCTTTAAATGACAATTGAGACCGCCCATCGTGATGGGCGGTTTTTTATTCTTTGAATCAGTGTTAAACAGTGTTGGCTGGGATGTTCCAGCAACCCCCTCCAACACGGCAGCCGGGCATACTATCCGGATCCTCATCCAATTCAGAGTCCACCCCCGCGTACATTCCTGTATTACCGGATATTTGAGAAATCCGTCTGCCGGATAAACCTATGTTTTCACAGTACGTGTGTAATTACACTGTACTTACATTACTTTGTGATACCACTGACAGCAAAAGCATGGATAACCCGCTCTTGCTCATCTGATTCGATCGACCCGGGGACAAGGCCACGGATCCAGCGGATGGCCGCGTCGCCGCTCATTCCCAGTTGCCGGGTGGCAAGGCAGGCAGCAAACAGGCCGGTACGTCCCAATCCGGCGTGGCAGTGGATGTCAATGTTATGCCCCAAACCGGCCAGGCGCAGGGTTTCATCCACAGCCCGGGAGATGGAGGCAATATCCGTCCCGCGGTAGTCTTTCATTGGCAGGTAAACTACATTCAGACCATCTTTCAGGTAACGGGCACGCAGATCTTGCCCGGCATACACCCAGCATTCGGCATCCGGCACCAGCAGGACAACCGTGTGAATTTCATGGGAAAAGAATGCCTGATAAACCAGTCCGGTACGGTCATATTGCCCAAAAGGCATGGGGCTGCGGTAGATGTTTCCCGGCAATCCCAGCGGTAAGAGCGTAAGTTCCATGAACAGGTCAGGTTGGCAGCGGGTTACGGTTCGCGGGTGGGGGTGGGGGACGGAGTGACCGTTGGTGTGGCGGTGTTTTCCGCCTGCTTGTAAACGCGTGATTCCCACGGGAGCAGATCGCCAGCGCTCAATCCATCGGAGAAGTACAACGCCACCACACGTTTAAAGAAGGGAGCGCCCACCTCGGAGCCTTCGCCGCCATTTTCCACGACGACAGCGACGGCAATATTCGGTTTTCCGCCTTGCGCTTCGTTGGTGTAACCGCCAAACCAGGAGTGCGGCGCGCCATCAGAGGTGGTGGCTGTGCCGGTCTTACCTGCCAACGCGTACGGAGACGAAGCCAGTACACTGCGTGCCGTACCCAGTGGTTTCTTGCTATAAGCCACACCCTTCATGGCTTCCTGAATGAGTTTCAGGTTTTCAGGTGAAACCGGCAGGGTTCCCATGCTTTCCGGTTGGAAGGTATACGTGGGAGTACCATCCGGCAGTGTGATCGATTCGATCAACGTTGGCCGGTACAGTGTGCCGCCATTTCCAACCGCGGCGATGAATCGTGCGACCTGCAGCGGGGTGACCAGTGTGGCGCCCTGTCCAATAGCCAGCTGGGCGGCTTCTTTTTCATTCTGGGGATAGGGTATGTTGCCTTCATCTTCGGCGATCTGTCCGATACCGGTGGCGCTTCCCAATCCGAAACCTTTGGCCATATCTGCGACTGCCCGGTCGTAACCCGATCGGAACAATTCCACGCCTATATGATAGAACCAGGGATTGCACGAGCGGATAAGCCCGCCGGAGAGGTTCAACTCTCCGCTGGGCGGGTAACCCTTTGCCTTGGTCCAATCGTCCAATACCAGGTCCGGTATTTCACGGTAATCCAACTGGCAGTCCCACATGGAATCATTGGTGAAAATCCCGGTTTCCAACGCGGCTGCCATGGTAATGACCTTGAACACTGACCCGAGGGGATAGCTGCTCTGGGCACCGCGATTCAACAGGGGAGTATCCGGATCTCCCAGTAATTCATTCAGCAAGACGCCGTTATTATTGTTCGGATTTTCAGCCACGAACCGGTTCTGGTCGTAACCCGGGTTGGACACCATGGCCAGAACACGGCCGGTATCCCGCTCCATGACAACAATGGCGCCCCGGAAATCCTGAAAGGAGCGTTGTAGCTTGATTTGCAGATCAGAATTAATGGTTGTGGTGATATTCTGAGCCTGTTTTACTTCAACCTGTGACAGACGAGCTACAGCCTGCCCCTGCGGATTTAGCAGGGTCAATGAAGCGCCGTGGGTTCCGGCCAGGTATTTTTCCTGCGATTTTTCCAGCCCGGCCACTCCGACCATCTCGCTTCCCTGATACCCCATCCGCCTGTATTCAGCCAGCTGGTCGCTGGGAATGGCCTGCACATAGCCGACCACTTGCGGGGCGATACCCCGGTCATAATACAGACCACGTGAGCTGTACGCGTAGCGTGTGTTGAAAGTGGATGCCACCACAGCCGGGTAGTATTCCAATTCTGCTTCATTCCCACGCACACTTTCTTCCGTGGCCTCACCGACAGGAATGTACCAGTCAGCGCCGGCACCCTGATACGCTTCAAAAATATCTTCCCACGGCTTGCCGGTCAGGGTGGAAAGCAGGGTCAGCATGGCTTCTTCCGTATCCGGATTAATCCGGCCGGGAATAATACCCAGGGCAACAACCGTAGCGGGTGCGGCCAACGCGTCGCCGTTGCTGTCAAAAATACTGGCCCGTTCGGGGATGGTGTATTCAACCGTCAGGCGGTTTCCACCACCCATTTCAGGCATGACCAATCCATCATGCCACTTGATCTTCCACGCACCATCTTCACTCACCAGATTGAATACCTGGTCACGCACAAATTCGCCGAACAGGCTGGATTTGTAATTCACGCGCGCAGTGCCGGTTGCCATTTGCTGCTGCACGCTGCCCGGTCCGGTTGTATAGTTCAATTCAACCAGGGTCAACGCGTTCTCGGTATCAGTATAGAGCCTGGTGAAATCTTCCAGCGTGATACCAGCCTGTGATTCTTTGCTGATCAGGCTGTACATTGCAGCGTGGTCAAACCCTTTCCAGGCTTCGAGGAACGCTGTGACGGCGGCATTCACATCAGGCTGGCGGGTGACCAGAACAACCGGCGTGGGCAGGCTGAGTGTGGAAGTCTGCGTTGATTCCGGCACAGGTGTGGCCGCGGGCATGGCCTGCGAACAGGCTGTCAGAGTCAGCATGAGGCTGAGGAAAAGTCGATTTATTTTCATGGGCACCAACCTTACAGGATGCAGATTCTAACACACCCTGCATTCCGGTTAGGTGAAGGATGGTCATATGTGTGTCAGCCAGGGAAGCGCCACCTCAAGGTCTTCATTTGGTCCGCTCAATGAAATCCGCCCATTAAAGACATGCGGAAGGAACGTGCAAAGGAAGGCTACCAAGGAATCGTTTTCAATCAGGCAAAAATGACGGCTGCCAAACACATGAATCTCCAATGCGCCGACGGGGGTCTGGCTGATCCATTTCTGGGGTGAGGTATGCACGGGGAAGAAACCGCACAGGTGCAGCGCTGCCTGCAGAAAATATGCCTGGAACGGATTAAAAATCTCCGGGGGCGGGATGACCTGCAGGAAAGTGGTCTCGTACGTACGGGAAAGCTTTTCCACCGCGGCGGGGTAGCTGAACCAGATCTCGGGGCCCTGCCCGCTGGCAAAGGCGGCAGCCGGACCGGCAAAATCCACAGGATAAACAAGTATCCGTCCCCGGCAGCGACCCCAACACAGATGAATGTCCTCCCGGTTGGGTTGCCACAACCGCGGGACGAGCTCCTGCCAGCCTTCCTCGCCGGCTTCCGGCTTCAGGAATTTCCCGCGCGTGTCCACCAGTCCATCTTTTTTCAGCCATTGTTCCAACTCAGCCACCATGTTCGGCTGCATATCGGTGTAACGTGCCGCTGCCACAGCCCCATGGGCGGTGTAAAAAGCACCTGCCTGAAGAGCAGCCTGGCAGAGGGCACGCCAGAACAGCGGATGGTTGCCGTCAATTTCAGCCGCGTTTTGCAGGGCTTCCAGGGCATCCGTTGGACGGTGCTGACGGGTGCAGGTTTCCGCGAGCATGATCCAGGCATCAAGGGAAGTCGGTTTGCTGACGGCCCACTGTCGGGCGATGGCTGCCGCGCGCGTCAGATCGTTGCGCAGCCAGCAGCCCAGAACAGCCTGGCGTTCAGCCGGCGCATCCGTTCCATAATCGCGCACGCCGCCCATCCGGTTATTTCCCTCCGCGGCCGGGTTCCATTGGAAGCCAGCCGTACTCATCCAGATCCATCGAACCGTCAGGCCGGAAGATGATGCCTTCCTCCTCCAACAACTGACGCTGCAGGGCAGATCCGTAACCAAACCCATGCGGGCTGATGCGTCCTTTGGCGTTGATGACGCGCTGCCAGGGAACGTCCATTCCCTCGCTCAGGGCGGCCATGGCGTAACCCACCATGCGGGCGGTGCATACTCCCACCACTCTGGCCACCTGCCCGTAGGTGATCACCCGGCCCGGCGGAACCTGTCGTACCAGCGCGTAGATCGACTCGTACAGCGGCCCGCTCACGTATTGACTCCGTCAGCTGAAATAATAAGCGAATCTCCGCAGGTTGAGCCTGTCCGGTGGCTGAGCCAGTCGAAGCCAGCCCTCAACAGGCCCGGGCAACGGGTAAACAGGCCGGTTAGAGACCTTGTCCCGCTATCGCACTTCGAATTTTGCCGTGCGGGGATCGAAGCCGTTCCGGCGGCTGAGCTTGTCGAAGCCAATATGATTGCCCTCAACAGGCCCGGGCAACGGATGTTTCCGTCGACTGAGACTGTCGAACTCGGGCAACGACCATATTCTCCGCTCATCTAGACAGCTCAGCGTGCCGGAAACAACTGACGATATGGTCGTTCACCAATCCGGCAGACTGCATGATCGCATAACAAATGGTCGGACCAACGAAGGTGAACCCGTGTTTGATCAGGGCCTTGCTCATTTCTTCCGCCTCCGGGGTGACAGCCGGTATCTCGCTGCTTTCCCGGAAGTGGTTCTGGATGGTCTTTCCACCCACAAAGCTCCAGAAGAATTCATGGAAGGAACCAGACTCCTTCTGAACCTCCAGAAACCTGCGCGCGTTGTTCACCGCTGATTCCACCTTGCGCCGGTTGCGGATGATGCCGGGGTCAAGCAGCAGTTCTTCAACTTTGGCGGCATCGAACCCGGCCACTACTGCCGGATCAAAGCCGGCAAACGCATTGCGGTAGCCTTCGCGCCGCTTTAGGATGATCTCCCAGTTGAGACCGGCCTGCGCCCCATCGAGGATCAGGTATTCGAACAGCTTGCGGTCATCGCGCACCGGCGTTCCCCATTCGGTGTCATGATACGTCAACATCGGTTCGCGCAGCGGCCACGGACAGCGCGGCAGGTTATCTATGGAGACAGGGTCGGCCATGATCACTCCTCAAAGGAAAAGGACAGGAAATCATCACCCATCAGGGGTGGAGTTTTTTCTAGAAATAAATCGCGCAGATGGTCATCCATCGTCAGGTAGAAGATCTGCCACCCGGCTTTCGCCAGACGGAGGATCTCATCAACCATGGCCGGCCGGCGGCGCCAGTCGGAATGCTGGAAGGCATCATCCAGGATGAGGAATAACGGCTGCCCGCTGAAAAGGCGGGAGGCCATGCCGATACGCAGTCCGAGCAACACCTGCTCCTGCGCGCCGGTGCTCAGTTCGTCCAACCGGAAGGTCTGATACGCGTCAGACACCTCGAGATGATCACCCGCCAGATCAATGTGATTGTAACGTCCGGTGAGTGCCCGAACGGGCAGGTTGATCTGCGGGTCATTCAACGCCGATTGAAGCGACGAATCCTCCCCCTCACGCAGTTCCTGTGCCGCCTGTGTGACGGCAATGCCGGCCGTGATCTCCGCTGTGAGCTGGCGGGCGGTATGTTCCAGGTCTGACCGCAGGGTTTGCAGCGCCGGGATGAGTTCATCCAGGTTTACTGTGACCGATTCGCCGGTGAAATCACAGATACGCTGCTTGAGTGAGGTCTTCTGGCGGTTGATCTCGTCCATTTGCTGCCGCACAGCCGCGGCTTCGTCTTCCAGGTCGGTCAATTTTTGCGGGTCGTACTCCTCCGCGCGGTTCGTCTCGCCGCCCGCCACCGGGGCAACCGGTGTGTGTTTCAGGGCGTATTCCACCCGTACAAGCGCCTCATCCACTCTGGCACGCCGCGTTTGCAGTTCTTTCAGGGCGGCGTCGCGCCCTTCGCGGACGCTGCTGTGATCGCCCAGCCACAGGGCAAGACGGGTGTCAATGGACCGGCTGAGATCCCGGCAGTCCACCCGGCTCTTTTTCAGGAGATCCGATTGGGTTTGAAGCATGGACATGTCACGTTCCAGCGCGCTCTTTTTCATTTGCAGGTCGGTCACGCCAACACAGCGTGACTTGAATCGCCTTTCAAACTCCGAGGCAATGACCCTGTTTTCCGGCGCGGCCAGATTGGCTTCAGACTGCTGACGGAGCCCGCGGTAGGAAAAGAATCCGGTGATCAGGGCCGCCAGCGCGGTGACCAGTGCCGCCCAGGGGAAGTTGAAGAAAGCCAGGATCACCGTTGCCACCACCGACAATCCGGCCAGCAACGGGAACACCCACGGCGGCACCTCGGGGTTGACGGCATGCTGTGCCTGATAGGTCTGCAGGGCGGCTTCGAGCCAGCGGTAGTTCTCTGCCAGTTGCTCCTTCTGGCTGACCTCCCGTATCAGACGGTCTATCTCTTCTTTTAATCGCAACTCTTCGCGAATGTCGGCTTCAATGTGCAGCACCTCGTGCGAGGGCATCTCATCCGACTGGCGCTGCCAGTCCGCCTGATCGGCCGCCAGTTTGTTGACGTAATGCTGACGGGCGGTCTTCTGCCCGGCCATCGCGGCATCGATCTGATGGTGGCGTTCGGCCAGTTGTCCCAGCGGACCATCGGAGAGCTGCGTGTCGATCTCTACGAACAGGTCTGTGACGACCGCCAGCCGTTCCAGGGTTTCCTTGCGTTTCTTTACGCTGCCGGTCAGCGCGCCGTTGACCCGCCCGCCGAGGATCTGCGCCTGCTGGGTGCTCTTCGGCACACGTTCCAGGATCATATCAATGATGCCCTGATTCGAGAGGTACTCGTTGAGCGCGGCCCGTCCCAGCCCGCCGGGGGCATTGGCCTGCAGCTCATTTTCCGCGCCTTTGACAACCAGCAGACGGGCAAGCTGCGGGGGCAGGCCGGCCTGTGGCGCGGGCAGGTAATCTTCCAGTTTAAAGCGGCCGCGCGGACTGAACCTCAGACCTTCAGCCTCGGCCACGCCGTTGACGCGCACAAATCCGGCGGCCTCGACCCTGCGCATGGACATCTTCGCGCTGGAACGCAGCAGCGACGCGAGGATGAATTCCACCAGGCGGGTCTTGCCGTTCTCGTTGCGCCCGTACAGCAGGTTGACGCGTTTCGGCTGCAGGTGGATGGGCGGCTGCGGCGGCAGTCCATCGAGCGAAATCTCGGCGATGCGCACGGCCATCAGTCCCCTCCGTAAATGATGCGCAGCACGGCGCGGTCGATCTCATCCCCCGCGGGCATGGCCGCCGGCTCGTTGAGCTGCAATTCGGCGGCCTTTTTCAGCGCCAGAGCGGCGGCTGCCGCCAGGGCGGGATCATCTTCGGTGAGCACGCGGGTGAAATCCGGTTCGCCGTCGGGGTGCAGACGCACCCGGCCTTCAGGGCGGTCCAGCGCTTCCAGCACGGCTGCCCGCAGCGTTGAACGGTCTGCCGCGCAGCCGTGGAATCCGGCTGTCAGCAGCACCCGTTCGCGTTCCGCGGGTGACAGGTCCCAGCCTGCCAGGCGGCGGGTGATCTCATCCGCCAGCAGCGCGGATTCGTCTTCCGCGGGGGTGATGAGGAATTCTTCTTTCATATAAATGGGACCGCGGCGCACACGGCGGCGCTCCAGCCCGTCGCGCACCGGGTCCACCAGCCAGAAACCGCGCGGACCGGTCTCGCTGCCATCCACTGCGGCCGGCGAGCCGGGCGAAATCACCCGCTCCGACTGGAACGGCAGATGGGTGTGCCCCAGGAAAACGCGCGCCGGTTTGAACGCGGTGATATCCGCGCGGGTGAGCGGCATATAGATGCCGGGTTCGGCGGGATTGGGAACCGTGGGACCCGAGGTGTAATCGCCGTGGCTGACAAGATACCAGCCGTCGGGTGGAAGCTGTCCGCGGAAGGGGACAAGCTGCGCCCCGGCCGTCTCGCCCGCTTTGTAGGGCAGGAAAAAGAACGGCAGCGCGCCCTCTTCCAGGTTGACCAGGCGCGCCTGGTCCATCACCAGCACGTTGGCCAGCGCGAAGGATGCCTGTGTGAGGCCGGAATCGTGGTTGCCGGGCAAAATAACGTGGTGCAGCCCGCGGTATTCCGGCCGGCGGACGATGGATTCGAACTCGCTCACGTCGCGCCGGTCGCGGTCGAACAGGTCGCCGGCGATCACCAGCACCTCGACGCCGGTTTCCACCAGCTGGTCGAGGATGTCTTCCAGCGCGTCAAAACGCGCGGGGTGTTCGGCGCGCGACGTGAGGTGCAGGTCGGCGGTAATGGCTACGCTCATAGAACAATTGTAGCATCCCTGCCGGATTTTGCACGGGGATTCGAGGTATTGACAGTTTTCAGGGGGCGAACGTATAATAGCGGAGCATTCCTCGATAGCTCAATTCGGCAGAGCGGGCGGCTGTTAACCGCTAGGTTCCTGGTTCGAGTCCAGGTCGAGGAGCCTTTACATCAATGCTCAGCTTCCCGGGCCCCCATTTAGGGGACTTACGTCCAGTCCAGGTCGAGGAGCCTTTATTGAGAGAAGTCTTATCGGTTGAAACTGATAGGGCTTTTTTTGTTTGTACAGAAAGGGGATTTTTTATGAAACTGTATTCTTACATCGTTCGATATGATCGCGGATTGGCACCAAATCCATACTGGGGATTTTGTACTCTTGCTTTATGTACCCCAAATCATATGGGCATAAAACCAGAACCCGGTGATTGGATTGTTGGTTTTTCAACAATAGAAGCAGGAAATAAACTCATCTACGCCATGAGGCTGTCTGAAACGCTCAATTTCAATAATTATTTCCATGATCCCAGGTTTCAGGCAAAGAAGCCCTTAATGAATGCTGATTATCAAAAATATTGTGGGGATAATTTTTATGAATTGGGCTCAGATGGAAGATGGATTCAACATAAGAATCCATATCACTCAGGAGAAAACGACAGGGTAAAAGACACCAAACACCCTACAGTTTTCATAAGCGACCATTTCTATTACTTTGGGAACAATTCTGTACAAATCCCGGAAAGTTATCATGATCTCGTTTTGGACAGGCAGGGAATAAAATATCGGTTTGAGACCAACCTGGTTGAAGGATTTCTGTCATGGTTGAAACAGAATTACCAGCCAGGTATTCATGGTGAACCTGAACTTAAAGAAATGACCGGATGTGATAGCTGTCCTGAATGAAAGATGAATTGGAGGATAAAAATGAATGATGAATATCGTCAGGGACTATTGAAGAAAATAGGCGATGTCTTTCAAGCGCATCCATCCCTTTACGATCACAGAAAAGAATTCCCATGGCTGACAGGTTCTTTAGGAAATCCTGATAGTGGAATCTGGTTTATTTCAGAAAACCCAAGTTTGACGCAAGTTGAACGTGTCGCAAATCCTGATGGAGGATTGCCAACGGAAGAAGCGCAGTGGTGGGCAAGCCGGGGGGACAAGTTGTTTCGTGAAATGCTGGTTACGCATGGTTTCAAAAGCGGCGCCATTCATTCGCCCGGCGGATGGCATTGCTATATTACTAATGTTATTAAGGAAGCCGATTATTCTTCCCACTGGCATGAGAAAAGCCAGGAAATGCGAAATAGGGCTGCGGAAATCTGGGCACCGGTTCTTTCATGGGAATTGGCAACCTCAAAACCGCGCCTGGTTGTCATAATGGGTGGGGCGGCTGACCTCTTATTAGAACACTTGGTTGCCCTCAGGAAGATTCAACTCCCTGAAATTATGAGAATCAAGCATTATTCATACATCGGGCAACGGGCACAGGGAAAATTAGGACCGATGCACCCGGAAAGAATAAGGCAATATTCAAAGGATTTTGATTTGATCAGAGAAAAATTTGATAAGTAGAGAAATATATAAAGCTTTAGCAATTTTGAAAAAATGTTGTGTGAATGAGCAATCACTCCTTAAAAACAGGGGCGGACAATCGACCAAATCCAACAACTGCCATGGTGAAAAGCTCGCAGATGATTATCTAAAGGCAAAAACCAGTAAATAGGTTTCGATAACTGGGTTTATGGCAACACAGGAGGGATTATGAAAACAGAAATAAGGAAATTTATTATTGTATTGGTTTTGTTTCTTATATTTCTAGTATTTATCAAAATCATCCCAATACCAGATTCAATAAAAGAATATTTATCAATTTCAGGAATCCTTGGTTTTTTCTCATTTTTTTTGAAAGATTCTATAGCCCAATATCAAAAAAATCAGCATGAATTTGAATTACAAAAAATTGAACACCTAAACAATCTTGAAATTGAACAGCTTAGATTGAATACTGCGCTAACTATAAATTCGCATATGTCTGATTTAATTTTTGATAAACAGGTTTCTTTTTGTGAAGAATACTATGAAAAGATGTTAGAAATTGTTGATATTTTTATTACAAAAGGACCTGATTTGGACTTGATTAATGCACAACAATTAACTCAAATACGTAAGAAATACTCTCCCTGGCTAACTGATTCTATTGATGAAAAATTAATGCCATTTGAGAAATCGATTAGGGAAATTGCTGCAATTTCTGCTACCTTGCCGCATTTGCCAGTAGGTCCTCAAAGAACTTCGATGGTCGAAAAAAAATACGAAATTTTCAGTCGAACAATCGGTTTAGAACCAACTAAAGACAACCCGACTGAAGAAGACACCTTGTTTGCTGCAACTAGCCACCTTAGAAAACTAATCAATGTTATCGAATTTACAAATGTTAGAAATAAGACGTTAAATGATTGAGAATCATTTTTCTAACTGAAAGTGAAATACGTCCGCTAGGTCCTTGAAAGAAAATATTGGGTCATTTAGTGTTTTGCATGTTATGGTGGGGTGATCATATGACAATTCAGGATCAATTAGATTGGTTGGCAGAAAACACAACCATTCTCTGGGTAGAGAAATTTGATACCAAAGCTGTTGTTGCTGGTTCAAAGGTTGAATTTGATAGATTTCTCTTTGACCAAGGGAACCCTGTTTCTTTTTCTCAAGCTCTTGAACCATTGTGGAAAGAAAGGTTCGTTAAATTTGGTACCCGATGGGACGTTGAACGTCAAAAGTACCGTTTGCTTTATGACGCGATGAAATCATTCTTTATGAGCTTTATTGAGTTGAGACTAAATAAAGTTGCATCTATTGAGGTTCGGGAAAATGTACAAGAAAAACTACTCTATGGAGATTTCGCTGGATCTCACCTTATACAGATGTATGTGTCAGGGAAAAAAGCTCTCGACATCATGAATAAACTGAAAATATCATATTCAACAGATTTCAGCAGACGGTTCAGCGAAACAAGAAATAAGCTTTTTGAACACAACCATAACCCTAATCATGTGAAAGACCTAATATTAGAGCCTTCAGTTTGGGAGGTAATAGATACTTCATCTCAGATGTCTGTATATATTCACACTGGTTATGAAAGGGAATATGAAGCTTTCATCGACTATTATCAAGATTATTATGACTTAGAGCAGGTTTTTGTTAATGTTGTAAAGAACCTTTCATGATTTGTGATAAATGAACAAGTTCATGTTTGATACTAATATTTATAACCATATTCTTGATGGTTCAATTGGAATTGAAAATATTAGAGGAAAAGCGTTATTTTTTGCTACTCACATTCAAATAGATGAATTAAGAAACACCAGTAATTTTGCGAGAAAGGAAGCTCTATTGACTGTTTTTGAACAAGTAGCCGAATCTGAAATCCCAACTGAATCCTTTGTTACAGGGGTTTCGAGACTTCATAAAGCCAAACTTGGAGGAGAGTCGGTAATTCCCACAGAAACCCCTATTTGGGACATTTCCACCTTTGATGGTTGTAAATGGAACGATGATACCAATTTATATGAATTGATAAAGAAAACACTTGATGCCTTGAATAAGAATAAAAAGAACAATATCCAAGATGCTTTAATTGCTGAGACAGCGATAAAAAACAGTATCACATTAATAACACACGATATTGATTTGTTTAAAGTTGCGACTTTTTTCAATTGCTCCTGTGCCAACCTTTACCAAGTTCTTAAAGAGATTAAGTAGACAGTCTTGTGGGATCGCGATTGATCCCCCCTCAAACCGGGGTTTCAATTAACCGGCAGTAAGTCGGGTCGTGACCCGACCCGACTATCCCGATCGTATTCAATCGGATGGATTGCAGATAAGATCCAAAATCCATCTTTTTTCGCAGAAGTCCCGGGCTTCCACCCTGCCAGCCCGGGGTGCCGGCTGACCGATTCCAAATGTCTTTTTTTATATATAATTGACATTGAAGCGGTAGCTTAACAACTACATCGCAGAAAATTGTCCGGGGGACTAGATCCAAATTACCGGCTTCCAGGTACCACTCTTAAATGAAGGTCAAGCTGATGATGAAACATTACAGACCAACACTCTTGATCATTGCCCTGGGATTGTTTATGGTGTTTTCGCCCGTGCGGGCTGCTCCGGGGGACATCACCCTCGCTTCGGTTGACTCGAGCGGCGCGCAGGGAAATGCTAGTTCCTGGGACCCTTCCATTTCCAGTGATGGGCGTTATATAGCCTTCGAGTCGGATGCCTCAAATCTCGTTGCCGGGGATACGAATGGCCAGACGGATATTTTCAGGTACGATACACAGACCGGCACAACCATCCAGGTTTCGGTCGATTCAAGCGGCACGCAGGGGAACAATAGCTCCAGTAATCCATCCATTTCCAGTGATGGGCGATTTATTGCCTTCTCATCGTTTGCCTCAAATCTCGTTACCGGGGATACGAATACCGTGATGGATATTTTCAGGCATGATACCCAGACCGGCACAACCACCATGGTTTCAGTCGATTCAAGCGGCGGACTGGGGAATGATGCCTCTATTACCCCTGCCATTTCCAGTGATGGGCGATTTATTGCCTTCACATCGTATGCCTCAAATCTCGCCGTCGGGGATACGAATGACCTGTCGGATGTTTTCTTGCACGATACCCAGACCGGCACGACTACCCGCGTTTCGGTCAACTCAAGCGGCGTTGAGGGAAATAGTAGCTCCAGGGATACTTCCATTTCCAGTGATGGGCGTTATTTAGCCTTTGAATCATTTGCCTCAAACCTCGTCCCCGGGGATACGAATGGCCAGGCGGATATTTTCAGGCACGATACACAGACCGGCACAACCATCCGGATTTCGGTCGATTCAAGCGGCGCGCAGGTAAATGGTATTTCCGGGGACCCTTCCATTTCCGGTGATGGGCGATATATAGCCTTTGATTCGACTGCATCAAATCTCGTTGCCGTGGATACGAATGGTGCGAGGGATGTTTTCCGGCACGACACCCAGACCGGCACAACCACCATGGTTTCTGTCGATTCAAGCGGCGGACAGGGAAATAATAGCTCTTTTACCCCTGCCATTTCCAGTGATGGGCGATTTATTGCCTTCACATCGGATGCCTCAAATCTCGCCGCCGGGGATACGAATGGCATGTCGGATGTTTTCTTGCACGATACCCAGACCTGTGTAACCACCATGGTTTCTGTCGATTCCAGCGGCACGCAGGGGAATGATCGCTCTCTTTCTCCTACCATTTCCGGCGATGGACGGTATGTTGCCATCATATCATATGCCTCAAATCTCGTCGCCGGCGACGCGAATGGCGTGATGGATGTTTTTGTAAATGAAGTGGATCTCACTCCGCCTGTCGTCGTGTTCGGCGCCCTCTCGCAGCCGCCATCCCAAGGTGCCAATCTGCCTGCAGGTCCATCGCAGTTGCATATTACCTTTAACCAGAATGTGCTGAGTGACAGCGGGGTGCATGCCGCCAATTCGACGCGCAACTTCATGCTGCTGCAGCCCGGCGGCAACAAAATCTTTGATACCACCTGCACCGCGGCCGCCATCTGTGATGCCGCTCATACCCCCGTTGGTGACGATGTTCTCGTCAACATCAATGGCGTCTCCTACGACCCGGCCAGCTTCACAGCCACCCTCACCATTAACCCCGCCGCCGCGCCGCTCACCAACAACTCATACCGCCTGTACGTTTGCGGTGATGCCTCCATCTGGAATTTACGCAGTGTTCCGCTGAATAGCGGCGCCAACTCCACCATCAATTTCTCCGTCAGTTCTTCGGGCGGCGGGGGAAGCAGTGCCGCCTCGATCATCCCGGCCACCGGTTTTGCTCCCGGCAGGGTCACCCGTCTGCCGCGCCAGACCGTCGCCTACGCGGATCACGGCAGGCTCCGGCTCGAGATTCCGGCGCTGGGAGTCGCCATGCCCGTAGTGGGCGTTCCCCGGCAGGGTGACTCTTGGGATGTTTCATGGCTGGGCGAAGATGCCGGCTGGCTGGAAGGCACCGCTTTTCCGTCCTGGGCGGGCAATTCCGTTATCACCGGGCATGTCTGGAACGCCGATAACACTCCGGGGCCCTTCCGTTCCCTCGAAACCCTTCACTGGGGTGATCAGGTCTTCATTCAGTACGCGGGACAGCTTTATGTCTATGAGGTCCGCGGCCTGGAGCAAGTCGATCCGTCCAATGTGCGCACCATGCTGCGCCACGAGGAACAACCCTGGCTGACATTGATCACCTGCAAAGATTTCGATGAAAAAACAAACCGATACAACGAGCGTATTCTTGTGCGGGCGGTGTTGATCGACGTGCGGTAGATGAGCCGTCAGGAACGGAGTGGGATTGGCCAGTCTGCCCCTGTCCTTCAGGGGTTTTCCTCCACAAGTAGGGATGTCAATTAACCGGCAGCAGGTCGGGTCGTGACCCGACCTGCTATCCGGATCGTGTTTCGTCGGATGGATTGAGGATTAAACCCTTTATTCATCCTGCAAGCTGGTTCGGCACTCCTTTGGAGCATGATGAAAAATACCAGCCAGGCACGTCCAATGATATTTGTGGATTGAAGAAGAAATCAGAAACCCATTTATGGTTGGCAAGCCCATGATTCACCTTCATTTTGGATTGTTGACACTCACGAAATGAGGGTGATTGTGGATCCATGTTATCTGCTGATTTGCTCATTTAATTTCTGTATTGTATTGTTTTGGAACCTTTATATAATGTAATCAGGGTCGACAACCAAATCCACTACCATGCAATTCTCAAAACCCTCTCCAATTTTTTGGCGGCTTTGAAAACACCGGTTGATTTACCTTGTTGAACATCTGATTCACAAGAGTGATGTCTTTTTCTTCCATACCGCATAACACCCCAACAACAAACCCATAGATCGTTCCCCAATATTTGCCACGCAACTTTGTGCGCAAAACCAAGCAAATAACGCCACGGACAATGATTAAGGATAAATAATCACGCATTCGTGTTCGGTTAAAGACCCTGTTTTTGCTGAACCATCGGATTAAAGAAAATCTGGATCTTCAAGTTCCGGTCGGGTAAATGAAACCCTATCGGGATGGTGGGATGTGGAAGGAAAGACGGGAATGAAAAAATCGTTGTTTTTCCAAAAAACCTGCGTGGTAGTAACCATCGTCTTCTTTATTATTGGAATAAGTGGGTGCAACATGCCCCTGCCTTCTCATGAACCAATGACCTGGATCGATCAACCATTGGATGGTGCGAAACTACCCCTTTCACCGATCATGATCCAGGCCCATGCTGCCGATTCAGATGGAGTAGAAAGCATTGAATTTTTGATATTTGAAGATCTGATAGCCAGCGTTTCGACCGGTGGAACCCGTTTGGAGAATGCCAGCATTGAATGGAAACCGCAAAAATCTGGCGAATATACGATTTCTGTGAGAGCAATAGATACCATTGGTAATACGAACACCCGCTCCATGGCGAATGTAACGATCACCGTTGGTACTGATCCGGCACCTGCCAGCACGCTTGCATCCTTAATGACATTTACCCCGACAGCTGCCACGATGTTCACTGAAACGCCTTTACCTGCTGATACGCTCACCCCTACACCAGAAATCTCAAAACCCCCAATACTCACCCCATCAATTTCATCGAATCCGGTTTTGATCCTCAGTCAGAACGCACATTGCAGATTCGGCCCATCAACAACATTCGATTCGTTAGCCGTACTGATGCAGGATGAAACAGTCTTAATCGAAGGACGCAATACTGACAATACATGGTTCTGGGTACGCAAACCATCCGGCAATGGTAATTGTTGGGTTTCTTCTATCACCGGAACTACCAGCGGGAACTTAAACGTTCTAAAAGTGATCGCTACTCCCATGGTTCCGCCAACAAATACACCTACTTTTCCGACACTCGAAGTCCTCCCTGTTGATACTACCCCGCCTTCCATATCCAATGTTTCAATCACACCCGCTACAGTCATGCAACAGGGTTGTGGAACGCCTGACACATTCACCATCACAGCAACAGTTACAGACGAATCGGGTATTGGCAATGTGATCTATGAAATACTTGGACCACAACCCGATCGATGGGGAGAACACAATCTCCTTCCTGTTGGTGGTGATATTTTCCAGGCAATTGCCGGACCTTATGATGATAGTGTAGGCACGTGGACGATACGTATCACAGCTACCGATATGAATTACAACTCATCTCAAGCAGGCCCCTGGACTGTTCAGTTTGTTTGCATTCAGTAAAGGCAGCGATCATGAAAAACCGGAATTTGAAATCCAAAAAAGGATGTCTCATTATCGCAGCAGTACTGCTCCTGTTATGTGGATTGGTTGTTATTTCCTTACTTGGTGTGCAGATGCTTCAGCAACGGCAGGAACGTGCCCGCATGAAGTATCAACCACCCGTTGTTCAAATAACCAATCCAATAAATGGAACCGGTATCCCGGTTGGCAGTTTCCTGTCCGCCGATTCCGTCATTGCCTTCATGCCGGAAAACCCTGTACAAACTGTCGAATGGTATCTGGATGGCGTGCTTGCGGAAAGTCATTTGCTGAAACCCCGGGATGGAATTTCCCGGATGTACGATTCATACAGCGTGCTTGTGCCAACCGAGGGTCCCCACATGCTGGTAGCGCGGGCGATCAACAGTCATGGTCTAGTCGGAAAATCACTTCCGCTCACGTTTCAGGGAGTGCCAAAAGGTGAAGCGTTTTATGAAGTGGCCGTAACCGGTAACGATACGCTGGAGAGTCTTGCTGCAAGTTACGAGAGTGAGGCTGCTACGCTTCAATCGCTGAATCCAGAGGTGGCAAACTCCCTTCCCGCAGGATCGACCATAAAGGTGCCTGTCCCTCCAGATGGTGAAAAACCCTCTCTTCCCATAACTCCTTCGGTGGATAGCAAAAAAATCCCTGACCCCACGACACCGATGCTGAAAATCGATCCAATTCCAGCTGATATTCTCTCTCTACTCGCAACCTCTCCTCCGCAGGCCCCCACCAATCTGCAGGGGGAAGTGAAAGATTGCAAGGTTAAGCTAGTGTGGGAAGACAACTCGGATAACGAGAGCGGCTATGAAGTCTGGATGGCCGCACCGGGTGCGCCCCTTGTTAAACTGGCATTACTTCAACCCGCGTCGGGTGGTGTTACCTGGTTCGAGTTTAAGTCACCTGGAACGGGTTATTATCTATTCTGGGTCGAGGCGGTCAACGCGGTCGGTCAACAGGGCAGCAATATCATCAACCTCAATGTAGATTCCGGTTGTCCGGTCGAAGAGGCAACCTATCTGCAGGTTGAAATTCTTGATATTACCGTCAATGGCAGCGCAGACCGGGTATATTGTTATGTTTCTTTCGAAAATGCCCTCGAAGTGCGTTTGCCGGCAAATGATGGGGCTTTTATCGCTATTCAGGGAGGTAAAGGGAATGTTACGGACTGGCCCCACACTTTTGGTGTTCCCATCCCTGCTGACGACAAGTTAGAGATAACAGGAGAGTGTTGGGGGTGGTCTGGAAGCAGCCTGAATAAACTGGGTGATTTCAACGGAGGCGCTGCAAAAAAGACCTGGGATGGAAAAAAATACGTAATCAATGCAGGAAACGCCAAGATCGGAATCGCCGTTAGTCCCCTTGGACAAACAGGAAAAAAGTGGACTTTTTCAGAGAGATTACCGGGAATTCCGGGGAGCAGTCCTCCGAATGCCACCTTATACGATCTGCCGGCAGACCCGAATTTGACCCCGCCGAAAAACCTGACAAAAGCCGATATTGTTGACCCAACACCACCTCACCTGAGACATGTGATCCTCTATTGGGACTATGAGGGCGGGACAGCTGATGCCGGCGTTGATGGTTTTACCATCTATCTCAACGGCGCCATTTTCAAGTCAATCAATTCGGCGTACCTGGGTTATGGGACGGCAAGGTACGAGCGGGAAGCGACCATGCTTCTACCTGCAGATATGGTTTGCGGGAAACACATGCGTTGGGAGGTCGCTGCCAATGCCGGACCGGCACAGTCACGCCTGAGTGATCCCCTTGAATATGATTTGCCGCCTTGTGATATGTATGCCATGGTTGAATTTCGCGAACTATATGTGAAGTGTACAGCAGATAACAATCTTTACGATTGTAATCTTACGCCAATGATTAACGACAAACTTGATACCTACTACAATCTTTCCGTTAATAGTACGACACAGAGTCACTGGGGTGGCAACTTCTTTATTCCGGTTCAGGTTGGTCAGATCAAATTTGCGGATATAGGAGCTTACTACTTAAAACCTTTTCCAGACACAATTGTTGTCCCGATTTTATCGGATCCGTTTCAACTCGATATCAGAACCAAGTTCTGGGACCATGATGAAGGTTTCAGTGATGACGAATTCGGCTCCCATCGCATTGATTTATATTATGACATTGAGGAAACAAAGAATGATCTGAAGCTTGGAGAGTTAATTGGGGTCACAAATGTAAATAAAACAGGTACGGCTATATCACTAAACTTAGAAGTCAGAGTTACAATTTTCCCCAATGATAACAGCAAGAGCCCGCCATTCGGAGAATATAAATCATTTAATCCGAGTGGTATTGTGCAGGCTGACCTGCACATATATCCAAGTTCCAGTCATGAATTTGAGGTTCGCATTGCTAATAAAGGTCCAAGTTGGGTGGACCTGGATACACAAATTACCTGTTCCGGGGTTGCCAAATGGACGGACACAAACGGAGCAGGAATCTCAAAGGTATTTGATCCTGTCACTAGAAAAATCCACCTCACCCTGAAGAATGGCGAAATAACAACATATAAGCCGGGATTTATTATTGATTCATCCTACTCCAGCCTGATAGAGGAGTGTTCCATTCCTGTTATGGACATTGATCCCAATCCAGAAAATAATACATATTCCATAAAATACGAGGAATAAGTCCATATTCAAATAATTCAGACGGAGAGCTACAACTGAGTTCGCGTTTGTACCGGAATTCAAAAGTTCAAAATAGATAACAAAGCAGGAAAAGGACAGCAGAGAGGTGGAAGACGATGAAAGGATTTGTTCATCTCGAAATCGCAATTCTTTTTCCGATAGCGATTATTGCGTGTAACGCAGTCAGTACAATAAGTGGAAGTGCCCCACTCAAAATCGTAACTGGTCCACAAATTGCGAAAAATGTTTCGGTTACAACACCGAGCCAGAGTGCAGTAGTGCAAAATCCCCCAACCGGCCATCTATATCACGGTATTTATCCAGGCCAGCTTACGGGACAGGAAAGCGGTGTAACCCTCAATGACTTGCAGGCGTATGAAGAGCTGGCCGGGAAAAAAGCCGCCTGGGTTTATTTTTCAAACGAATGGTTTGAGGGACGAGAATTTCCTCTCAGCACAGTCTCGTGGATCCGGGATTACGACAGCATTCCTTTTATTCGCCTGATGCTGCGGTCAAGTTCCGAGCAGAACAAAGCAGAACCGGTTTTCACGCCCCAATCCATCGCCGACGGAAAATTTGATTCGGATATTCATGCCTGGTGTCAATCGGCGCGAGATTTTGATTATCCTCTGCTGGTTGAATATGGCACCGAGATGAATGGTCAATGGTTTCCCTGGAACGGTGTCTGGCACGGAGGAGAAGAGAGAGGAAAATATGGAGATCCTGATGTTCCGGACGGACCGGAACGATTTCGGGATGCGTACCGCCACATAATTCAAATTTGCCGCGATGAAGGCGCAGATAATATCACCTGGGTTTTTCATGTTAATGCTGATGACAACCCGGGTGAAGATTGGAATGCACTGGAAAACTATTATCCCGGCGATGAGTGGATCGACTGGATCGCTATCAGCCTTTACGGTGCACAGACTCCGATGGATGAAGGATGTGAAGAATTTCGGATTGGAATGGATTCTGTCTATCCGCGAATTGAAAACATGGCTCGCAACAAACCTGTCATCATCGCCGAGTTTGGTGTGACCTCTAACAACCCGCACGTTGATCAGGCACAATGGGCACATAACGCACTGTCCGATATCACATCCCTGCGATGGCCGCGGGTGATCGGCTTCTCGTGGTGGAATGAAGGGTGGCAGAACGATGATGATCCCGCCCACGACACCAACATGCGGCTGCAGGAAAATCCTCAATTGGCAGAGGTGTTTCAGGATCTGGTGGGCAGCAACCCGGCGGTCCTTGAAGCTATACCAACCACAACGAATGCGGACGAAGCGGGGTCAGCCATAGACTGTAATGGTACAGAACCTCGTCCGATTACAGATAAAGAAATCCGCCAACCAGCAGAAATGAAAATACCGGAAGTCCGCGTCCCATTCCGGGACCCTGTTCTGGGCACCTGCCTTATCCGCGTGACAGACAGCGTAGGGGATTTTCCTGAATATGGCGCCCTGCCGGGTTTGAAGAATGAGTACTCGCGGGTTCAGTCATACAATGCCGATGAGACACTATTGCTGGTACTCGGGTTGGACTCGACCTGGTACTGCTATGATGCCCATACGTTCAACCCACTGGCGAAGCTGCCCATCGAAGGACCTGTTGAGCCGCGCTGGTCATCAGACGACCCCGAAACTCTGTTTTATTCTGATGGGGTTCAATTAATGTCATACAACATCCTCACGAAAGAAACTAAAGTCATTCACGATTTTTCCACCGATTTTTCCGGGGGGAATTTTTCTGCTGTCTGGACGCGATATGAAGGCAGTCCTTCATTTGACGGAAACACCTGGGGATTCATGGCTGAAGATGAGAATTGGTTAACAGATGAGTACCTGATCTACGATCTGCCATCCGACCGGGTAATTGCCCGTCTTTCCACCCGTTCCTGGCCCGATGAGGCTCGTGAAATTGACAGTGTTACGATCAGCCCGCTCGGGAATTACTTTCTGGCCTATATGGACAAATATTGCGAAACAGGCCAATCAGGGACAATGGCAAACCCTTGCGGATTGATGGTCTATGACAGAAATCTGAAAAATGGACGGGGGCTGCTGCGAATAATCGGTCATTCTGATATGGCATTAGACAGTGAAGGCCATGAAGTGCTTGTGTTTCAGGATATTGACAACGATAGCATCTCGATGCTTGATCTCACCAGTGGATCAGTAGTACCTCTATTGCCAATTGATTTTAGTCACACAGCCGTCGGGCTGCATTTTTCCGGGCGCGCTTCCAAAATGAATGGATGGGTATTGGTTTCCACTCATGATGGTGATCCGGCGACTTATACCTGGATGGATGACAAAATTTTCGCGGTTGAGCTAAAACCGGAAGGCCGCGTTGTTCAGTTGGCATTCACTCATTCATTGATCGATGAAAACGTGGAACACGATTACTGGGCTGAGCCCCAGGCCACTGTTAACCGTGATTTTTCCAGGATCCTATTCACATCAAATTGGGGTCAAAGCGGAGATGGCGCGGTTAATATGTATGCTATTCTGCTCGAACCCGGCTGGATTGAATCCGCTCCATAGACAGGTTGGTGTGTGGCTTTTTCGTTCTGATAATTAATACTTAGTCGGATGGATTGAGGATGAAATCTTCCCTCCATCCGACTAAAGAGCGCAGGTAAGGGGATTTTTGGAAGAAAAAATACCGGGCTTTCTTAAGCCCGGCATAGCAATCGAATCTGCGTTGGAGAACAACACCACCTTATTTCTCCAGCCTGATCGGTCCAAACCCGCCAAATTTTTCTTCCATGATCGAATACACCGGTTTGCCCAGCAATGCCTCGTAGATCTCATCCGCTTTTTGTGCGGGGTCAATATCTTTGAAAGCATCGGGGTAGATCGTCTTGCCCAGGAAATAGGCGTTCGCCATTGCCGTATCGATATTGGTGGAGTAACTGTTATAAGGAAGCTGTGAATAGACCCTTCCCTCCCGCACGGCCTGTAATGCTTCATAGAACGCCGGATTTTTCTGATAATCCTCCAACATCGAAGCGAAGCCGCCCTGGTCGAGGAACAGGAAATCCGGGTCCCATTCCAGCAGTTTCTCCTTATCGATCATCACAGATCCGCTCTTGCCGGTCTCATCCACCACATTTCTGGCATGGATGGCATCCAGTAGCGCATATTTACCCTGTGTGCTTTCAACACCGTGCACACCGCGCGAACCCAGCCCCCCCACATACACCGATGGTTTATCAACATCGGCAATATCTTTCGTGCGTTTGTCCAGGTCTTCTTTCACCAATTGGATGAAGTCCCTCGCCTTTTCCGCTTTCGTGGTATCGCCGGTAACCTGGCCTATTAATAGAAGCGAGCTCTGAATCTCATCACCAAATATGGATGTCACCCCGATACCGCCATAATCAAGAACCACCACCGGAATGCCGGTCTTTGCCTGTAATTCATCAGCCACCGACGCGTCCAGGGCATAGGTGCTGAAGATCACATCCGGATCGACGGTGAGCAATTTCTCTGGGTCCGGGGCGTTATTCGGACCGCCGAGCCCGATAATGGGCAGTTTGGCCAACTGCGGATTGGCATGCATATACGGTTTGCCGCTCACATCACCGGTTTCCATTTCCTCCACCCCAACCACATGATCCAGATTTCCGGCGTAAACGAACAGCCGGAGGGCGCCGGGACCGATTGCCACAACCCTGGTTGCCGGGCCCGGCAGGGTAACAGACCGACCCAGCATATCGGTCACAACGACTTCCGTGCCAGCCGTTGTATCAATACCAGCTGAAACGGGTATGAACGTAAAGAGGGAAAGAACCACAGCCGCCAGCAATGGTAATACCGGAAGAATTTTTCTCATGATGTTTTTCCTTGATAGGATGAATGATCACAAAGGGATAACAACCTGATACCCGTTATGCTTTGCCAGAGTGACGGGAACAGCATAGACAGCCTCAATATTCGTCGGTGTTATCACCTCAATTCCACCGGCCGCGAAAACTTCCCGGTCTTTCAACAGGATAAATCGATCGGCAAACCTTAATGCCAGGTTGAGGTCATGAATGGCAACAACCGCCGCAATGCCGCGTTCGCGGGTAATGCGGCGGATAAGAGCAAGAACATCCAGCTGGTTCTTCAAGTCCAGGCTGCTGGTAGGTTCGTCCATTAGTAATACTTCGGGCTGCTGTGCCAGGGCACGGGCGATCATCACCTTTTGCAATTCGCCCCCGCTCAATTCGTCGAGATACCGCAGGGAATGATCGGACAAACCCAGTGTTTCGATCGCTCCGGCGGTGATCTCCATATCCCGCTGGCTGATATCCCATTGAATATACGGCTTGCGGCCCAGCAAGACCGCGTTGAACACCGTCGTGCGCGATCCGCTCCGCTCCTGCTCCACATACGCCATGCGTTGTGCCAGGGCTGTCCGGTTGAGCGTGGAAACCTTTTCACCATCCAACAGAACCGATCCGCCCTGGGGTTTAAGCAGCCGATTGATCGATTTGAGCAGAGTTGTCTTGCCTGTCCCATTTGTGCCGAGGATGGCCAGGATTTCGCCTTTGTTGACTTCAAGGCTGGCACTGTCAAGAACCGGATGATCCGGATAATGGAATTTCAAGTCTTTTACATCAAGCATCATCTCCGGGTATATCCTTTCGCCAGCAGGTACAGGAAGAGAGGTGCCCCAAAGAATGAAGTGATCGCTCCCACTGGCAGTACAACCGGTGAGATCATGGTTCGGGCTACCGTGTCCGAAAGCAGCAGCAGGGCCGAACCGGTAATCGCGGAAGCGGGCACAAGAAACCGGTGGTCAATCCCCAGAATACGGCGCATCATCTGAGGGGCGATGAGGCCAATGAAGCCGATGATTCCCATAAACGAGACAGCCACAGCCGTAACCAGCGAAGCGGCCAGCATACTGCGAAAACGGATCTGATCCACGGGGACGCCAAGGCTTTTCGCGGTGTCCTCACTGCTGTCCAGAGCGTTGTAGTCCCAACTGTGGACGGAAAAGTACAGATACGCCGCCAGGATGAGCACCCCCAGGATCATCACTTCCTGCCATGAAACCCGCCCCAGATCGCCAAAAGTCCAGAAGACCATCGCCGCCACCTGTACATCCTCGGCGAAGTACTGAACCAACGTGGAACCGGCGGAAAAAAGCGAACCGAATGCCACCCCTGCCAGAACCACTGATTCGGGTGAGAATCCCCGCATGCGGGCAAGCATCAGGATCATGAACATGGCAAGCATGGAGAACAAAAACGCGCTCAGGGTAACCGAGTACGGATTGGCAATAAAGACCGCGTCGTGCGTGTTGCTGTGGATGGTGCCGGCCCCGAAGAACACAATGGCGAGGTTCGCGCCAAAGGCGGCCGCGTTTGATATGCCCAGAGTGGATGGAGAAGCCAGCGGATTTCGCAGGCAGGTTTGCATGACCGCTCCGGCCACGCCCAGTCCAGCCCCGGCGATCAGCCCGGCCAGCACCCGCGGCAGCCGGATATTCCAGATAACAATGGTTGCCGTACCGGTTTCCATGCCAAGAAGGGTGCGTAAAACCTGTACAGGCGAAGTATTGGCCGCTCCCGCGTTAATGGCAATAATGATCAAGAACAGGGTCAATAAGACAAGACTTAAGATGATGAGCCGTTTGCGCGCGGTATGCCGGATAAAAGCCCGCGTGGCATGCCCTGTCATTTCAGTCATGGCTCCGGCTTTCATCCAATTTCAGATCGGGGTGTGTGGCCCCGGGGATGGAATCGAAGTACGGTGAATAAACCTTGACATCCAACAGTGGACTCCCATCCAGCGCGTCTACACCCCGTACGGTAAGCCTGTTGCCGTCCCGCTTGATCAGATCCGCCATACACAACGCAATGGGGTTGGGGCGGTTGGGAGAACGGCTGGCAAATACTCCCACCGGTTCCCGGCTGAACGGTGTGGGCGATTGGAGGATCTCGCGGTTTGAACGGTCACCCCAGTACAGAACATAAACATGAGAAGCCTTTTCAATTTCTTTCAGTCCCGTGGAGAATTCGGGGAAGATCTCCAATATGATCCTGTTTTCCGATAATCGGCCCTGGCGGGGCGCGTCTTTCCGTTCAATATATGGACTGCGAATGATACCAATCGGTTTAAGCTGCATGGACCATCCCCGGTTTACGCCATCAGATGGTCAAAGCATTCCGGACAATAGACCCTGCCATCCAGAAGGCGCAAACGGGTTTCCATGGTCTTTTCACCACAACGGTCACACGGAACGGAATTTACTATGCGGGCACGGGGCGGAATTTCAGGTTGAATTTTCTGTACTTCCACCAGGTCGGCTAATGGCATGTTCAATATTTGCTCGATCCGTTGGCGGCGCAGATCGTCCAATTGTTTCTTGTCTTCCTCGGCAGCCAATCCGTCGCGTACACGCTGGTTTAAGGCTGTTTCATTGTTATCAGACCGGGCCAGTCCATCCGGCCTGACGACGATTCGAACCGCCTTTCCGTCACTACGGCGGATGAAGCGGAAAGCGTTCTTACCGTAATCCAGATGGATCAGGTTCCCTTTACCGAAGGTGCAACCGGTGATGAATTGAATGGCATCAACCGCGCAATTATCTGTTTCGATCACCGCGACCACTTCCTCGTCGCCGGGACGTTCCCCCATCTCCACCAGTGCCTGTTCAGCCACCCGAATGCCAATGGCCAACCCCGGACACATATGTCCATGAAATGCCTGCACATCTGCAATAATGATACTCATGTGTAACACCTCAGTGGACTTCTAACAGGTAAAATACAGGTAAAGGTTTTCACTAACGGGGATTATAACGCAAATATTTGCATATGCAATCATTTTTATAATATGGGGTAATATTACTCATTCACTACGGAGGCCGGTTTGTCTGAGAGTTCTGTCGAAAAATTGATCATCGAATTGTTTAACGACCATTCCTCGCATGAAGCCCATTTCACCGCCGCTGAGGTATACAATCACCTTAAACCGCGATTGCCGGCTGTGAATCCGTCAACGATTTACCGCGCACTGGAACGCATGACCCACGCCGGAAAGATCTCGGTTTCAGATATGGGAACCGGCTCCGCTGTCTATGAGATGGTGGGACGTGAACGCCATCATCACCTGGTTTGCCAGGAGTGCGGAAAAATTCTTACCATTGGTGATGAGGAAGTGGCCCGCCTGTTCGAACAATTACAAAAGGAAAACAACTTCGAGATCCTGACCAACCATTTGATCCTTTTTGGGATCTGTCAGGAATGCAGGCAAAAAAAGCAATCTCAGAAATAAAAAAACGCCGGAGAATTACCAGGAATAATGGATCGGAATATATTCTAACCACTTATTCCTGCATTTGTTCGATCACCAGCGGATGGTCCATCAACCATCCGGATCCATTCATTCTTTCCGCAATGGTTTCCCAAAGCTTTCCACCGCGTCGATCACCGCTTCGCGCAGGGTCATAACCGCCAGTTCAGCACAATGCAGATGGTCATCAGGCAGACCGTCCAGCGCGGCCACCAGTTCATCCGGGGTGATCTCGCGCGCTTCCTCCAGGGTCTTCGTGCAGGCCATCTTGGTAAGCATACTGCCAGCGGCCAGTGTAGCCCCGCAGCCTTCCGGCACAAATTTCGCTTCAATGATGCGGTCTTTGATAATACGAAGGTCGATCTGCATCCTGTCGCCGCAGCGTCCAATAAAGAAACCCTGCGAGTCGGGATGGTCCATGGCGCCCATATTCTCCCGGCTGCGGATCAGATGCATAACCGTATCGGAGAACGGATTGCAGACATCGGCAGTCTGCGCGCATGACATTTCATCAACTGGGTATCCCGGATCCAACGGATCCGCTTCAATGGCTGTATCCGGTCCGGCTGTTTCGAGGGCTATATTGTTTGCCGCGGCAGCCTGTTTTTCACGGGCTTCCGCTGCCGCGCGCGTCAGGTTATTCGCCAACAGGGCACTTTCATCGAGAAGAATATCCTCGATCCTACCCGCGTCACACAGCTCCGCCGCGGAAGGGGTCAACGGGATGCGGACCAAAAGAGGCGCGCCTGCTTTCCGGGTCACGGTTTCAAAATGACTATTCCCAAAAACCAACTCCTCCTGTCCGGTTTCCCCCGGCCGATAACCGGAGAAATTCTCCACGATCCCGAGGACAGGAATGCCGGTCTTTTGAACAACCGCCACTGCCCGCCTCGCCATGGTAGCAGAGATCAACTGCGGAGTTGTCACAATGATCACACCGGTCAATGGAAGCAACTGGGTCATGGCTATCGAAGATTCGGTCGTGGCCGGAGGCAGGTCTACCAGCAGGTAATCCAGCCCGCCCCATTCGACATTCTTCCATAGTTCTTCCACAACGTTACCCATCAGGGATTCTTTCCAGATGACCGATTGCTCTTCATTATCAACCATCAGGTCCATCGAAATCACACGCACACCGGACCGGCTCTCCATTGGAATAAAGCTGTATGTACCAACCTTCAACGGACCATGAAGTCCGAAATGGAGCGGAATGCTGGGGGCGGTAAAATCCGCGTCCAGCACACCCACCCGGTATCCCTGCCGTACAAGTTCGCAGGCCAGTAACCCGGCAACAAAAGATTTTCCGACACCCCCTTTCGCGCTCATCACACCGATCACGTGATCAATCTGAGAGGAAGGAGGGGTCTGGTTCGCGTTTGCGTTATGTGATTGATCAAACTTCATGTTCATCTTCCTGTAAATAATGTCTGGCAGGTTAACCATCCGACTGCCGTACCGCTAGTGATTATACCCACTTGACAGGGAATTTCGGATTTGCTATAATGCAACCGGTTGCATAAAACAGGAAGCGCTATGACGGAAAAGACGGTCCAAACCATTGAAGATATCGCCCGGCTGGCCAATGTCAGCAAATCGACGGTTTCACGCGCGTTGAACAACAGCCCTCTTATCAATATGGAAACACGTGAACGTATCCAGAAATTGGCCCGTGAACACAACTTCCGCATCAACGCCCCGGCCCGCAACCTGAGCATGCGCCAGAGCCATACCCTGGGATTCGTTTCCCATGCCTGCTGCGGGAAAAGCCTGTCGGTTGAAGACCTGTTCGGGTTGGAGATCATGGGTGGCATCTCGGATGGGTTAATGGAAATGGGATATGACTTACTGATCATTCCGGCCAAACCGCATGATACCGCGTGGGCGCATCATTACCTCGAAAGCGGCCGGGTGGATGGTTTTATTCTCATCACATCAATCCGCAAAGCAAAATTCGTTGACAACCTGGTAAAAACCAATGTGCCATTCATCATCTGGAGCGTTCCCCCACCGGATAACGGCTATTGCACGGTCTGCGGCGACAATATCGCCGGCGGCAGGCAGGCCACCGATTATTTGCTGCGCACTGGCCGCAGAAATATCGGCTTCATCGGTGGGCCGGCCGACGAACCGGAAGTGCAGCACCGTTTTAGCGGTTACCAGAACGCGCTCATATCTGCCGGACACAGCGTGGACCCGAACCTTGTTCTGTATGGCGATTACTCGCATTCCTTTGCTGTCAGCGCGGTTCAACGCTTGCTGCAGCAGTCTCCAGACCTTGACGCGGTCTTCACCAATAGTGATCTGATGGCCATCGGCGCTATCGAAGCCATACACGCCGCCGGCAAACGGGTTCCGGAAGATATCGCTGTTGTTGGATACGACGATCTGCTGATTGCCAAATACAACAACCTGCCCATCACCACCATCCGGCAAAATATCCCGATGGGAGGCAAGCTGCTGGCGCAAAATCTTATCCAGTTTATTCAATCCGGGGTGGTGACCAATGTCAGTCTGCCCGTTGAACTTGTAGTTCGTAAATCAGCGTAATTCGTTCTTTTTTTAAACCGGTTTGCAACCGGTTGCAACCAAGGAGGTTTTTATGTCAGGTATGTTTTTGGGTAACACGATCATCGAGTGGCAAAAAAGAATTGAGGCAGAAGAAACAAATAGAAAATACAACCGCATTGTTCCTTTTTTTGATCCGATGTCTGACGACCGGTCAAACGCAGGAGACAAGGAGAACCTCTTCACACGGTTATTTAAACGCGGAGATGAAAAGAAAACTTCTCGTTCCAAACGCAAGACAAATCCATGTCAGGATACTCAACCCGCATTGAAGGGTTTGAAATAATTCACAAAGCGTACCAGGTAGAAGTATCACATCGCAAAACGAAAAACAGGCTGGATATCCGGCCTGTTTTTCGTATTCCACAATCAATGATGTCTCACTTTTTTGATCCGGTTTTTTATATTGTGAAAATTAAAACCTTTTATTAGATCCATTTTTCATTACACTGTTGGTGTGAAAAAATCTTCATAGTTTGGGCTTTAAGAATACTTAAGCCATGTTGTTTTCCCTGTGTAATAGGTTGAACACTGTTTTTCGGGCGCGAACTCTGTTTATAATGGGTTCAAGAAAAGAAGGTGATCACATGTCACAAATTTTTCGCTTTCCATTACAGCTTCCCTTATTTTTACGGACGACCATTCTGTCCCTCATTTTAATCGCCGCCACGCCGGTTTATCCATACGTGAACGCACAGACGCCCAATCCCCCGGCATTTACGCCGCAGGCCGTATCCGTTCCGCTGCCGGCGGCAGATCCCCGCTTCAAACCCGGTGAAGGTTTTGATCTGGACCAGATTGAGATGATCACCCGCATGGAAGGCTGGGGTATCAACGGCGGGTCGGTGCTCACCACCGTGGACGGCGGGAACACATGGCGTGAAGGCACACCCCGCAGACCTTCCCGTTGGGCAGTGAAGTCGCCGCCTACGGCGCTTTCTTCGACATTCACTCAGCCTGGATCATCTATGCCACAGAAGGGCTGATCAATCCCGGCGCGTCGGTCTGGTTCACCAGCGATTCCGGACGCACCTGGACCCCCGGCCCGGCTCTGAACCACCAGGCATATGGTGACAGGGTATGGGCGGAATTCACCGTTCTGGACGCGACCCATTTGTGGCTGATGATCCGCGGCGTCTATGCGGGAGCGGGCACGCATTACACCCACCACCTGTTCCACAGCACCGACGGTGGTCAAACCTGGGCATCCTTTGACAGCGATCGGTCGGATGATTACACCGGCATGGACTTCGCCGATGTCAACTCCGGTATCCGCACTTTGCAAACCACCGGTGCCTACATGGGAAATCCCCCGCAATATGAAGTGACATCGGATGGCGGGGTTACCTGGCAATCCTTCGATTTACCGCTTCCGCCGGGAGCGCCTGACCTGCTGGAACGGTATCCGTATTGCGAAACCTATCAGCCGGTCGCGCTATCACCGGATTCTTACCGCCTGTTGTTGGGCTGTTTTGATTCCGATTACCAACCGAAACAATTTACCGGTTTTTTCTATTCCACCGTCAACAAGGGCGCCACCTGGCTGACTTCCCCGCTGCCTGCTGCGGTACACGCGGAAACCGCCCAATTGAGATACTTTGACGCAAAAAACCTGTTGCTTCTTGACCGCAAAACCCATCAGAGCACAGATGATGGCAAAAGCTGGAAATTTGTCAAAACCGTCAACTGGGACGCGCAATTCTCCTTCCCGGAGCCGTTGTACGGCTGGGCCATCGCCCGGGCCAACGGCGAGGTCGCCCTGGTGAAAACGGTCAACGGCGGCTCAACATGGAAAATCATTGAACCGGTGATCGCGCGTTGAAACTGCCGGAAATCCATGCGGGATGGTTTCGGCGAGAAATCAACCAATTTCCGGCAAATTAAAGCTCTCATCCAGGTCACAGGCCTCGAGCATGTGTGCCATCAATTCATTCAGGTCTTCACGCTGACTGGTTTCATCAAACCAGTTATGTTCCTCGTGCAAGCGGTTTAACCCATCGGCACACCGGTACATCAACGAGAATTTCTCCTGCGCAGACGCGTCCGGGGGCATTTCGATGAGTTTATCGAGGGTTAGACAAATGATCTTGCGAGTCATGTCCAGGACAGCTCTTGGAACCGTACCCTCCCAGTGCGGCAAAATATTCATTGAACGGATCGATGTTAAACTGCGGCGCGGCTGTTTCGTCTCTTTCACCTGCCGCCGCCTGGTTTCCTTTTCAAGACGTTCCGCTTCCTCCTCCTGCAATACCGCAGACCGATCAATATCCCAACGCCATTGATCATAGACCTGGTGGGCGATGTACCACCCGCCAAATGACCGGCAAACCATCGCCTCTTCCTGCCTGGAAGGCTCAATGATTCCAATTCGCGAAAAATCCGGCGGAAGCGGATATTGCACCCACTGGACCGCCGGGGTATTCTCCCACTTGTGGTGTTTCAGGAATAATATCTGCCTGAGAAGCGGCTCTGTGAGTTCGGGCGTGTTCTCACCGATCCACGGGGTTGCCGCGACAAGGACGCATCCGATGCCAGATTCCCGTATTTCTTCCGGACTGCTTTCACGAATAACCCGGCAAACCCCGTAGCGGCCATCCGGCAATGGAACAAGGAAAGCCTCACCGCGTACGGGTAAGCGGGTTTTCTGTTCCTGATCTTCGCTCATCCATTCAGTATATATCACTACGATTTGTCTTGAATTGCTTCCCGTTCTGTGCTACCCTCTATGGAAATCGCATTTTCGCGTCATCCTGTTGTCATTCATTTCTATTCCATCAAGAAAAAAGAAGAGGCTGTCATGGGAGATAAAAGTCCGAAGGATAAAGAAAAGCGCAAGAAGAAGAAAGCCGGCAAAACTAGTACTGCGGCGTAATTTCATTCGAATACATAATCTGTGAAAACGCACCCGTTCACTAACCGGGCGCGTTTTCTGTTTAATGCCTTGGCTAATTGCATCAACTTAAAAAAATGTGTATAAACTTTACATAGGAATTTTTCCAACCCATACAATCCGAGAAAGGCGCCTCCGATGTCTACCTCCCGTAAACTATACCTGTTGATCATTACGGCACTTTTCCTTTCCATCGCCTGTAATCTGCCTTTTATGGCACAACAAACCGGTACAGCCACCCCGGCATTGAACGCCACAGACATCGCGCAGACGGTCATCGCGCAATTGCGAACCGCAACCGAGGCACCCCCCGCCGCCCAGACGACCGCTCCGGCCGCCCCGGCCGCCACCGCGACGGATACCCCCGCGCCCCAGCCCACCGATACGCCAACCCAGACTCAACGCCCGTGCAACCAGGCTGTCTTTATCTCCGACGTCACCATTCCGGATGGTTCTGACATCCAGACCGGGACAAGTTTTACGAAGACATGGCGTCTGCAGAATACCGGATCCTGCACGTGGACATCGGGTTATCATGTCGTCTTTGTGAACGGCGACCGGATGAACTCGCCGGATGCCGTCTCTGTGACCGGCGGCACGGTTCCCACCGGCGGAACAGTGGATGTTTCAGTAACCCTGACCGCCCCGGCCGCGCCCGGTACATACAGGGGTAACTACCGCCTGCGCTCCTCCGATGGTGTGGTCTTTGGCGTGGGCGGCGGCGTTTCGTTCTATGTCGAAATTGATGCGGTGGCACCGGAAGCCGCGGAAGAACCGGAAGAAGAGGAAGAGGAAGAGCCGGTGGTAGAAGCCAAACCGGACCTGATCATCAATGGCTTAACCCTGAACCCGGCCATACCTACCAAGGGAGATCCCGTGACCGTAACTGTCAACACCCGCAATGTTGGCAATAAGGCTTCTGGAGCTTATACCGTTTATTGGTATGCCGGTGAGAATTACCCGGCCCCGGCCTGCACCTGGAATGTAGACAATTCGAATCCCAACGGCGGCCGCGTATTAAATTGTGTATACGCCGGTTACCCAAGCTGGTACCCCAGTCTGTGGACCAAAGCCGTCATTGACCCGGCTGACAACGTCGATGAAAGCAACGAGGGGAACAACTCCCTGCGCAAAGAGATCAAAGTCGACCCTTGATCTGACCAACGGTCTAAAGAGAGGATAGAGCCCTTGAACCATCCTAAGGGATGGGTTTAGCATGGTTATTTATCATACCGACTTTCTGGTGCGGTCACCCCTAAAGAACAGGTGCGGTCGATTTTGACTGCACCCTGCGGCTTCGGGTTTTTCGGGCATGCAAGCGATCCCATCCATATATCAACTTTACAACAAATTCCGTATTCACAATTTACTACCAGTTTTTAAGCAAAACAGAAAAGAATAGTATTGACATTATTAATACTAGGATACCTGAAATAAGAAAATTTATTCCATCGGCTTTTCTCGAATGAATTACGTAACCGTTTCTAAATTTATCGTATTTCTTTTTTCCCAAGATCTTTTCCATAAGATATAAAAATACTCTCTCATGGAGCAAAATAACATTCTTCTTTTTGATCAATACGTTATAAGAGTCTCGAAATAAGAATATAGATATTGTAAAAAGGATAATGAATGATATTCCATAGATATTCGATGCTATAAAATTCATTATTTTCACCTACTCAATCTTTATGTTTGGTTAAAAATTTATAACTAAAGAAAGCAAACTACAAATCCAACCTACATTGGGTACTAAACGTTCGGCCTGGGCGAGCTGGCCGGTGTCCTTTGCAGGGTGCTATACGATAACGGTATTTAATGGGGGACTAAAGGAAAACCTAATTTTTGACAAAGAAAACTTATACAAAAACAAGTTGTAGGGTGCGTTCGATTTTGAACGCACCATTCCATCATTCTCCCCGGTCCACTTCCAGATTTAAGTTGCCCTTACTTCTACCCCAATTCGCCGGATAAAAACCCAGTTTCACGTATCGTCCAAAGCTAGACCATGGCCAATCCGCCGCATCCTTGACCAATCCGTGCTTCACCGGGTTGAAATGAATGTAATCGATGTGGTTGTTTAGATCATTTTCATCCACAATGGTATGTTCCCAAAACCTTCTTTGCCATATTCCAACTTCTTTGCGTTTTACCCGCGAGTTATTCCGTTCCCCGCCAAATCCGATATTATCCAGATACCCTTTCGTGAACAACCGCTTTATTTCCTTCCAACGCATCGAATAATCGGCATCCCCCTCGGGCAAACGCCAGATCGTATGGATGTGATCCGGCAAAACACATATGGCGATTGTTTTAAACGGTTTCTTTTTGTGGACGGTATTCCATGCCGCCCGAAAAATGGACATGCTTTCCGGTTTTGTAAGGATAGGACACCTGTCAAATGTGACAAGTGTGAAAAAGAATATCCCTCCGGTTTCTCGAGAACGGCGATATTCGGGCATGGTTAATTGTAATACCGGACGAATGGTGCGTTCAAACGCGAACGCACCCTACGGATATAGAACCTCAAAATAGCTTGTTCTCTTTGGAAATTTGTGATAAGGTTGATTGATTTCGTTATTCAGGATTACATCACCACGCTTGTACATTTCTATTCCACCAAAGAAGAAAGAAGAGGCTACTATGGGAGATAAAAGTCCTAAGGATAAAGAAAAGAAGAAAAAAAAGAAAGAGAAAAAGGTTGCAGTTTAATTGAATTGCAAAGTAAACTGAGATGAAACCACTCCCTGATTTTCCGGGAGTGGTCTTTTTTTGAACATGAAAGTTGAATAAGTCAACCTTACTTGTATTTCTCCAGCTCAGTGATCAATCCGTCGATCACATCAAAACCGCCCTGCCAGAAGGATGCTTCGCGCATGTCAATCCCGGCATCCTTGAGGATACGGTCAGGCGATCGCGACCCGCCCGTCTCCAGTATCTTGAGGTAGCGCGGCTTGAAGGCTTCACCTTCCTGTTTGTACTGTTTATACAGCGAAAAGACCAGCAATTGCCCGAAACTGTAGGCATACACATAGAACGGCACGCTGAAAATGTGCGGGATGGATACCCATTCGTACTGGAATTCGTCACTGATCTCCACCGAGTCGCCGAACTGGGTCTTCAGGTTGGCCAGGTAGCCGGCGTTAAGCTCATCCACTGAAGCCCCGGCGGCGATCATCTCATGGGCTTCCTTTTCAAATATGGCGAAGTATGCCTGGCGCAATATGGTGGCGTAGGCATCATCCACCTGACGGAAGAGCAGATCGCGGCGTACGTCCTCATCCGGGTCCTGTTTGAGCAGATGGTCCACCAGCAGCATCTCGCCAAACGTGCTGGCGGTCTCGGCCAGCGGCAGTGAGGCGTGGAAAGTAAGCATACTGTGTTTCGATGCCTGCATGGAGTGAACGGCATGGCCCAGTTCATGCGCCAGGGTAGCCACATCTTCGGCCTTGCCCTGGAAGCTCTGCAACACCCACGGGGTCAGATTCGGAAGGGCGGTCAGGCAGAACGCGCCGCCCTGTTTACCCTTGCGCACCTCGCTATCGAGATGGTCCTCTTTCAACACGCGCTCCGCCTGTTCGGCAATTTGTGGATCGAACGCGCGGTAGGCATCCATCACCAGCTTGACGCCCTGGTCAAAAGTATATGTCTTATCTGATTTTGCCACCGGCGCGTACACGTCATACCGGCGCAGCTTGTCCACGCCCAACCAGCGGGCTTTCAATTTAAAGTAGCGGTGAAAGAGGCTGGCATTCTTCTCGGCGGACGCCAACAGTGTCTCCACGGCGTCATCTGGAATATCATTGGCCAAATTCCGCACCGCGATGGGCGACACGAACTTGCGCAGACCGAGCTGTTCATTGCGCCAGTCACGCACAATATTCTGGTAGATCTGCCCTAATATGGGTGCGTCCTGCCCGTACACGCGGTAGAGTTCCTGATAAGCCTGCCTGCGCAGATCAGGGTCAGCTTCACGCACATACACCGCCAGTTCGCCGCGCGTCATGGTTTTGGTTTCACCATTGACCGTCAGGTTGAAGGTGTATCGGTTTGTGATGGATGTGTACAGTGTGTCCATGGCGCTTGAGCCGGTAACATCTTTAAGATTGATGATCTTCTCTTCCGGCTCGGTCAGGGTATATTTTTTGAAATGCCGCATTTCCTCCAGCCAGTAGCGGCGGTCTCCGGAAACGGCCATCAATCGATCGGCATTCGCGTCATCCAGGTCTTTCCACCACAGACTGAAGAACAGGGTGCGGTTGGCCAGTTCAGCCGTGAACTGCTGGATGCGCGCCAGCAGTGCCAGCGCGTTCTGATCCTGGGTATCGGCAGCAAATCGCAGGTTGGCAAAGCTGAACAGCACATTGGCCTTGCGGGTCATTTCCTCCTGCCGGTCCATTAAATCCTGAAAGACCTCAACAGCAATACCGGGCACAAGCTTCGGACGGAAGGCTTCAAATTCCGAAGCCATTTTTTCCAGTTGATCGAATATTGCGTCAATTTCTTCTTTTGAACCTTCAGGCAACAGACCTTTCAAAGACCAGGCTTTCTGAGGGTAGGTTGATGTATTACTCATCGGATGTTTTCTCCTGGGAATGTAGAATGTACTGCCGCAGCCGGTCAATGGGATACAGACAATTATCCGCCGGGTCGCGGTAATACCAGTCTGTCCAGCCATTGGCCTGCCGGCCCTGCAATTGACTGGCCAACCCGTGAATGGAACCGGTCTGCCCGTCCAGTTGCAGCCTGCCCTGCGCGGTGATGACAGCCTGAATGCCGGATTGCGGCCCCAGGCACAGCACATCACCCGGACGCAGGTATCCATATTCTAGCAAACTGCCGAATGGCAGGCGAATACGTTGTCGAACCTCCGGTTTTTCGCATGGACCATCCACATCGGGATCAGGTTTGATCCCGGCCAATCGTTCCCGGGCATGTTTGATGTACTGTGGCTCTTTCTCCATACCGATCCAGTGCCGCCCCAGCCGGATGGCAGCTTCGCCGGTGGTACCGGTGCCAAAGAATGGATCAAGCACCACATCTCCGGGACGGGTGCTGGCAGCCAGCACGCGGTATAACAGAGCGGCCGGTTTCTGGGTGGGGTGCAATTTTGCCCCATTGGCGCGCAGCCGCTCCCGGCCGACACACAACGGCAGATACCAATCGCTGCGCATTTGCAGCTCTTCGTTCAGGGCGCGCATCGTCTGGTGGTTGAAGGTGTAACGCGCGCCGCGGTCTTTCTGCGCCCAGATGAGCGTCTCATGAGCGTTGGTAAAACGCACACCCCGGAAATTCGGCATGGGGTTGGATTTTATCCACACCACATCATTCAGGATCCAGAAATCCAGGTCCTGCAGCACGGCGCCAACCCGGTAAATATTATGGTAACTGCCGATGACCCACAGTGTACCGGTGGGTTTCAAAACCCGGCGGCAGGCGGATAGCCAGGCGCGGGTAAAGGTGTCATATTCTGCAAAGCTGGAAAACTGGTCCCACCGTTCGTTGACGGCATCCACCAGCGAATTATCCGGACGCCGCAATTCCTTCTGCAATTGCAGGTTATAAGGCGGGTCGGCAAACACCATGTCCACCGATTCTGCCGGCAGGCTGGCCAGAAGTTCGACGCAATCGCCTTCCAGTATCCGGTCCAGTGGCAGGTCAGTGTTCATCCGCGCGTGGTTACCCCTGTTGGATCACCCGCAGAGCCTGCGGATGAAGATGTTTGTTCGCAGCAACAATACTGATGGGTTTCGACAGGCAATCGGTTGACCCGTCATATTTGGATGTGATACCGCCCGCCTCCTGCACGAGGAGAATTCCGGCGGCAATATCATACGAATTCACCGTGATTTCAAAGTAGATGTCCATACGCCCGGCGGCCACATAACAGCAATCCAGCGCGGCAGATCCGAAACGGCGGCAGGCCTGTGCCTGCAGGCTGAAACGCCGGTAAAGCTCTAAAGCCAGCTGCATTTCAGGGGATTTCTGGTCGTAGGGGAAACCGGTCACCGTCAAACTGCGAATAAGATCACTGGTCTCTGTCACGTGGATGCGTCGGTCATTAAGCCAGGCGCCTTTGCCTTTTTCCGCGCTGAACATCTCATCCAGCAGGGGGTCGTAAACCGCGCCCAGCTTCATCACTCCATCTTCCGCGTAGGCAATGGAGACACAAAAGATGGGAACGCCATGAGAGAAGTTGACGGTACCATCGAGCGGGTCGATATACCAGCATGATCCATTACTTCCCTGATGGACGCCGGATTCTTCAGCCACGATGGAATGATCGGGATAGTGTTTCTTGATATACGAGACAATGAATTCTTCCGAACGCTTGTCGGTTTCGGTCACCGGATCGATGAGGCTTTTCATTTCAACCTGGTGCACCTGACCGTAACCGGCACGCAGAATACCGCCGGCTTCACGGGCAATGGTTTTTACTTCATCCAGAGTAGGGGACATAAATCGCAAATTCTTTCTATCAATAAAGGTTATGGATGATTGTAGCCGCCCTGACTCGAAGTGGCAAGGTTTCTGGTTTTAGGGGTAAGGCAAAAGACCGGTTATCAAATAACTATATGAGCCATCACTGCCCATTATTATTAGCAACCCAACGCTTTAAAACATCACCGGTCTCGGGAAGCGATCTCCCCCAAGATCGATTTGACCGGGGTCGTCCGTCCATACACCGGGCAGTTTCGCGCCGCACTTTGGACAAGTCCCATTGGCGGTAATTTGGTAATCCCTGATCATGTAGCCCACCCGGGAAATCAATCGGGTATTGCAAACCGGGCAATAGGTATCCTCCAGCGATTTGACCCGTCCCGGCAGGTTTCCGGCATAAACATAATGCAGACCCGACTCCTGCCCAATCTCCGCCGCGCGTATCAGGGTATCCACCGGGGTTGGCGGCCGGTCGGTCATGCGGTAATCCGGGTGAAAAGCCGTGACGTGCCAGGGGATATCCGGCGATACCGAGGTTATGAAGCGTGCCGTCTCCCACAGCTCTTCGTTGGAATCGTTGTAATCCGGTATTACCAGTGTGACAACTTCCACCCAGAAGCCCAATTCATGCGCCATCTTGATGGTATCCAGTACATTTTGCAGTTTGCCCCCCAGCTCGCGATAATTCTTTTCCTGCATCGATTTGAGATCGATCTTGTACCCGCTTAAATAAGGTTTTAATGCTTCAAGCGCCTGTGGAGTGGCAAATCCATTTGAAACGTAAACACACTTAAGCCCAACTTTTACAGCCTGTTTAAAAATATCAATTGCCCACTCGGTGGTAATCAGCGGTTCATTGTACGATGAGGCAATGATTTTGGCATCGTTTCGCACGGCCAGATCAACCAGGTCCCCGGGTTGTACCTTTTGGATGCGCTCAATAGACCGGGTGGCATTCTCATCGCGCAGTACCTGGCTTGACAGCCAATTCTGACAAAAGCTGCAATGAAAATCACAGCCCAGCATTCCAAAGGTCAACGCTTTTGCGCCAGGCAGAAAATGGTTGAATGGTTTCTTCTCGATGGGGTCAACCTGGACACCGGCAACATAACCCCACGGTGCCATCAGCGTGCCGTCCTGGTTAAACCGTACTCTGCATGCGCCCCTTCTGCCAGGCTTGATAATGCATCTGTGGGCGCAGGCCAGACACCGCACGCTGCCACCTTCCAATGGTTCAACCAGCGTGGCAGGCTTAGTCAACCTGTCCAAGACATCCATTAATTGCGCCATCAAATTCATTATAGCTAACAGAAATGCAAATGTCACATTTTCTTGACGTTAGCCGATAATAAGATAAAGTTGATAACAATGAAATCTATAAAAGTCGCGCAGGTTTTCCTTGCTCTGTTGTTGGCTGCAGGGCTGACTCTCTCACCGTTGCAATCGGCCACGGTTGGCTATGGCGCGCGCCTGCTGGATGAGACTCCGTCCGTGCAAATAGAGGATCAGATTCAGGAAACTGGTACAGAAGAAGAAAACATTGAATCATCTCCACAACCGGTGGCAACAGAGATATCCGTCACAGATGAGTCCATATCCACTCCGCAGACCGATGTTGCAACTGAACCGGTCTCCCCACCTTCTGAAACAACACCCGGACCTTCACCAGCCGAAGACACATTAATACCTACACCCGATAACTCTCCTCTAATTGAAACTACAGTCGTTACAGAGCAGGCGATTGAGCCCACGAGTATCCCAATAGAACTATCCTCCGAAACTCCCAGTCCGTTATCGACAGAAACAACCGCCCATTATTTTGAAACAACACCAACCCCTGAACCGACGGTTGTGGAAGAACCACATTTGGCCGAAGACGAGGCATTAATGGAAGTTGTTGATGAATCTTCCTCAACGGTCAAAGGGAAGATACTGGTGCAATACAATACGTCTGAAAATCTGGAAGAGATTTTATCCAAAATGAATCTACTCGGTTTTTCTGATGTTGAAGCGGGAGATGATGGGATTCTGGTGCTGGATGTTCCGCCAGGCAGTGAAACAGATTCGGCTGTTTTGATCGAATCCCTTGCTGGTATCCAGTCTGCCGCGCCCATGCTGGAAGCCACTGCCCTGGACATTATCCCCAATGATCCGGAATTTGCAAACCAGCCATATCTGACAATGATCGATGCAGCCGGTGGATGGGATTACACCACGGGTTCTGGCAATGTGATCATCGCCGTGATAGATACCGGTGTAAATTACACGAATTTGGATCTATCCGGCCGCCTGGTGGGCGGATATGACTTTGTCAACAATGACTACGATCCCTTTGATGATAACGGACACGGTACCCATGTCGCGGGTATTATCGCCGCCACCGGAAACAACGGCAACGGCATTGCCGGCCTTGACTGGCAGGCTAAGATCATGCCAATCAAGGTGTTGGATGCGTCCGGTTCTGGTTCCGATTTGAATGTGTATTACGGTATCCTGTACGCGGTGGATAACGGCGCGTCAATCATCAACTTGAGCCTGGCACTCGACAGCTACTCCGCGCTGGTGGCCGCGGCTGTTGATTATGCCAGCAGCCGGGGTGTTACCGTTGTTGCCGCGAGTGGAAATACAAATTCAACCGTAAATTACCCGGCCGCTCTGCCGCAGGTGATCGCCGTCGGCGCGGTGGATAACAGTGAGAATCGTGCTTTTTATTCCAATTATGGTTCTGCCCTTGATGTGGTCGCGCCGGGCAACAATGTGCTGTCAACGGAAGGATCTGGACTGAATTACCGGACGGGAACATCCATGGCCGCGCCCCAGGTTACAGGGTTGGCTTCCTTATTAAAAAGTATCCGGCCTATGACACCAGCCCAGATAAAGACCACCATTGAGACAACATCCAAAGACCTGGGCGCAAACGGTTGGGACCAATACTTTGGCAACGGACTGATCCAGGTCCGCCATGCCATTGAATGGCTCATGGGCAGGCTGAAAGCGGCCTCTTCCCGGCCGGATTCAGAAGAAGACGCACCACCAGCTATTGTCTATCCAACCTTCACACCGACATTCACACCTACAATTACCCCCACTTTCACGCCCACAGTAACACTGTCCCAATAACCACCATAATGGCTGCTGACAATTATCCGCGGTTGAAAACCGCCTGATAGCAACAATTGAATTTCCACCACGGACTACAAGAAAAAAGCCTGCCTCAAGAAGATGAGACAGGCTCAGTCATAGCGTGGAATGATCTAAAGTTATCCTACCAGATCATATACATCGTGCATCAGGTCGGCATTGCGTTTGTAGAGTTCCTTGTAGACGGTGTGATATTTATCATAGACTTCATAGGTTGCCGGGTTGGGTTCCACGGTGCGGATATCCTTCATCCAGCCTTTGACATCCTGGGCGGACTTAAAGGCGCCCACACCGAGGCCAGCCATGAAAGCGTCGCCGTATGACGCGCCGAAGGTGATGGCCGGGACCTGCTGGGCAATCTTGCAAATATCACTGGTAGCCTGCAGCCAGATGGGATTCTTGGTGCCGCCGCCGACCGCCACAACCTCGGTGATCTTCGCGTTCAGGCCGCGCATAAAGTCAAAGTTATGGCGAATACTGTGACCAATACCTTCCACAGCGGCGCGGAACAAATGCCCGCGGGTATGGGAGAGTGTCAAACCAAAGTACATACCGCGGGCGCGCGGGTCATTGATGGGGGTGCGTTCTCCGCTGAAATACGGCAGAAGAAGCAAACCTTCAGCACCAGGGCCAATATCCAGGGCTTCCTTTACCAGCTCGCCATAGGCGTTCGAACCGCCGGCGGCTTCGGCAGCTACCAGGTCTTTGGCTGCCTGATCGCGGAACCAACGGGTGACAGAACCGCTGGTGGCCATACCGGCAATGGAGCAGTACGTGCCGGGAAGAATATACGGATTGCACCATAGCTGGGTATCTGTAACGGGTTTGTCAAGTACCAGCAGAACAATGATGGTTGAACCATACATCATCATTACCTGGCCAGGATTGGTCACACCAACGGAGACCGCTTCGGAAACCGCATCGACCGCGCCCACGATCACCGGGGTACCTTCCGCCAGACCAGTCTCGGCGGCCGCTTTCTTTGTCACTTTGCCCGCAATATCCGGGCACCAGCCGGGTTCGGGGAGTTTGTCAATGTCGCAGATCTCTTTTGTCAACTCATCGCTGTAACGGTTCTTTTTGAGATCATACAACGGCATGGTAAATCCAGCCGTCATATGGTCAATGCGGAACTCACCGGTCAATCGGGCTACCAGGAAACTGGAGGCGGTAAGGAATTTGTGAGTCTTTTTGTACACCTCCGGTTCGTTCTTCTTGAGCCATAGAATCTTGGGGCCCGTGGACTGGGTGCACAGGTCCATTCCGCTGAAGTTGAAGATCTTCTCTTTGCCGATCTTATCATTCAATTCATTGATCTCTGCGTAGGCACGGGTATCCACACCGTATAGGATCCCATTCCGCAGCGGATTGGCATCCTTATCCACAGGGAGAACACAGGCGCCAATGGCACTGGCCCCAACTCCCATGATCTCTTTGGGATCAATGCCGGTGACTTCGATGAGCTTATGGGTCAGGGCACAGAAATCCCCCCACCATACTTTTTCAGGGTCATGCTCCGCCAGTCCCTGCCGGGGAATTATGATGGTGTGGGGAACGACCTGAATGGAAACAACTTTGCCTTCCATGTCGGTGAGTACACCTTTGGATTCATACGTGCCTATATCAATACCGAGTAAGTAACCTTTTGCCATGAGATTTTCTCCTAAAAAATAATCATTTCTTTAATTTGGTATCTCGTTCTTTTAAATAACCATCAATTTCTTTGATCTCGTCTGCGTTAAGGTGGTTGACGATCGTAGTTTCGACGATCTGTTCAGGTTTGCGTGCGCCGGCAATAGCCGCCGTCACTTCGGGACGACGCAGCACCCAGGCGATGGCCAACTGCGACAGATTACACCCTTTGCGCGCGGCAATTGGACGCAATTTATCAATGAATTCGAGATTCACGCTGAACTCCGGTTCATCGAACATCGCCGCCCCTTTAGTGCGGCGCCAGTCATTAGCGGGCAGGCTGTTCATGTATTCATGACTGAACTTTCCCGCCAGCATACCCGATTCGATCGGGCTGTAAACTACCACGCCAATGTTGTTTGCCGCGCAATACGGTAACAGCTCGGCTTCCACATCACGGCGAAGCATACTGTAAGGCGGCTGGTTGGATGCCACCGGGTGGATGGGTTGGATGCGTTTCAGCTGCTCAACATTAAAATTTGAAACAGCGATGTAACGCACCTTGCCCTCCTGTACCAGACGGGACATCTCGCCCCAGGCTTCCTCCACATCCTCCTCCGGATTAGGCCAGTGTATCTGCCACAGATCAATCACATCTATCTGCAAACGACGCAGGCTGTCTTCACATTCCTGCCGGATGCTCCAACTCTTCAAACGACCGAAGACCTCGCCGGTCTCCTCATTCCATCCACGGCCGCATTTGGTGGCTACAATCACATTGTCACGCCGGTCTTTGATCGCACGGGCAACGACTTCCTCTGCGTGTCCCAACCCGTAACAGGCCGCCGTGTCAATCCAGTTCACCCCCTGATCCAGTGCTTTATGTATGGTTCGAATGGATACCTCGTCATCGGTCGGTCCCCAACCCCATTCCCAGCGGTCGCCCCCGATGATCCAGGTGCCAACCCCTACTTCTGACATCTTAAGGTCAGTAAAACCAAGCTTGCGATACTCCATCCTCAATCCTCCGGAATCTCAAAAGAACAGGAATGATTTCTATATTATAGTATTTTGTTTGTTTGAACATATGAGAAGAACCAAAGAAACAATTATTCTCTGGTTGATTATAGGAGGATTTGTTCAGAAGGTGGTAGAGATGAATGTCACATCTCAGTTGATAGTGTTTCCCACTTTTCCATTAGTCCATCCAGCTCTTGCTGGATCCGGTTGAACTCTACCCCCAGGTCATGCACCATTTGCGGATCATCGGGTGGATTTTCCAGCTGCCGGCCGATGGTTTCCAATTCGGCTTCCAGACGTGAGATTTCCTCTTCCAGTTTCCGTAGATTTTCCTGTTGTTTCCGGCTGGGACGATTGGCAGACCGGGTACCTGTCTTTTTTCCCTCTGCCTTCCGGACCGGTGTGGATGCAGATAATGAGGCTTTCTCTTCATTTTCATTTTCAAGCCGGCGAAAAGCCACATATTCGCTGTAACTTCCGGGAAATATTTTCATTGATCGATCATCGGGAAGCACGTCCCATATCTGGGTGGCCAGCGCGTCAATCAGATACCGGTCATGCGAGACCAACAGAATGGTGCCATCGAATACCTGCAACACAGATTGCAGAGCATCCTGCGAAGCCAGATCAAGGTGATTGGTTGGTTCATCAAGCAGCAAAAGGTTGGCGCCGCTGAGTGCCAGGCAGGCCAGTGCCAGACGGCCGCGTTCACCACCGGAAAGCAGAGAAACCTGTTTAAAAACATCATCACCTGTAAACAGGAATTTCGCCAGATAATCGCGCACATCTCCCACCAGCATTTTGGGCGCGGCTTTGTTGATCTCCTGCATCAGTGTGTTTTCGGGGTCCAAACCTTCGTGTGCCTGGGCAAAGTACCCAATTTTGAGGCTGGCGCCCATCACAGCCTCACCGTTAAGCGGAGGGATCTGTCCGAGCAGGGTTTTCAACAGTGTGGTTTTTCCGGCGCCATTCGGACCAATTACGGCGGCACATTCTCCGCGCAACAGGGTGAGATCGGGAACATGAAACAGGACGATCCCATCATCAGAATACCCGACAGAAAGCTCTGTTGTCCGGATAACCAGATCCCCCGAGCGCATGGAAGAGGACAGGTTTAACCGCAGCGTATCATTCACCACCGGACGGTCCAGCTTTTTATCCTGCATAAACCGCTCAAGCCGTTTCAAACGCCCCTGGGCCTGCCGCGTATTCTGACCGGCCATATTGCGGCGGATATATTCCTGTTCTTTGAGGATGAACTCCTGTTGGGCTTCCACTTCCTTTAACAACCGCTCCCGCCGCGCTTCCCTCTGATGTTGATAGGCTGAGTAGTTACCGTGGTATACAGTGAAACCGTTATCCATCTCCCAGATGGTATCTGCCACCTGATCCAGGAAGTAGCGGTCATGGGAAATGACCAATACTGCGCCGGGAAAATCTTTCAGGGTATTCTCCAACCATTCCACCGCGCCAATATCCAGGTGGTTGGTTGGCTCATCCAACAGAAGCAGGTCCGGCTGGCTGAGCAGCAAGCGCGCGAGTAAAGCGCGTGTCCGTTGTCCGCCAGAGAGTTGACGCAGCGGGCGTGAAGCATCTTCAGGGGCGAACCCCAGACCGGTCAGGGTTTGCCGAATACTGGTTTCGTATACATATCCGCCGGCCATTTCAAATTCGTGCTGCAATCGGCCGTACATTTCCAGAAGATCATCCGGCGCGTCGACCCGGCTCATTTCTTCTTCCATGCGGTGTAATTCGTTCTGCCGCCGCAACAGCGGTTCAAAAGGTTTAAGACATTCATTCCATAGAGTCTGACTCCCATTGAGGTCCGACTCCTGTGGCAGATATCCCATGCGCAGCCCGCGCGCGCTGAATACCGAGCCTCTGCTGGCATCTTCTTCACCCACGAGAATACGTAAAAACGTGGTTTTCCCGACACCGTTGGGTCCAACCAATCCGATCCGGGCTTTTTCCGGCACGCTGGTGGAAATATTTTCAAAGATATCGACAGCGCCAAAAGACTTGGCCAGTCGGTCAGTTGTCAGTAAAGGCATGGGCCTATTTTAATGGAGAATCCAAGAAATCCCTTGCTTTTTTGGATTCAGAGGAGAAAAAAGGGGAAATCGATTTTATTCGCCGAATATCTCGGAGATGATGGTATGCAGACGCCGTTCTAGCATGGTGTAGGAAAAATGATTGCGCGCCAGTTCATAATTATGGGCTGCCATCTCGGCAGCCAGCGATGGTGTTTGCAGCACCGACCGTGCCATGGCAACCGTATCCTGGGTCACATAGCCGTCAAATTCGATAACCTTGAATCCTTTGGGCCGAATATCAAAGTTGTATATGGAATAGTTATTTACCATGATCGGTTTTCCGAAATAAATAGCTTCCAGAAACGCGTTGCCAAACCCTTCAAAATCGGACGGGTAGGTCACCAGTTCAGCCTGCGGGTAAACATCTTCGAGCGTATACACGTTACGCCCATCATCTGTTTTCCCTCTTTTCTCCTTTATGATATCGGCGATGAACAATGCCGGCACATTCATGCGTTCGGCAAATTCGCGGATGAACTGTTCGTATTCATACCCCTCATCGCCAGAGGCGTGAGAAATGACCAAACGGGCGTCCAAATTCAATCGGCTAACCAGTTCAATGGCGTGTTCAATCCCTTTACGCTGCACGATGCGGGTTGGTTGAAGGATCAAAAACTCGCCCTTTAGCAGACCAAGATCAGCTTTCACCTGCCTGGAATAATCATCCGGCGGCGCCGGAGGATTGTCGAAATCCATGACATTCGGGATCAGCGTACTGGATATTCCTGTGCGCAAGGCCAGCTGGTTGGACGCGGATGAGTTGATGACCACATGACGGATGCTGGGCATATGCGGGGGAAAGCAGGCATTAAGAATATCCCACACACAGTTGGACAAGAATCGCTTACGTTCCCAGAACATATCATGGTGATGACCAATGACAGGTAATTCGGTTTCCGCAATCAACTCCGTAAGCGCCATTCCCAGGGGGAGATGTATGGGAATGGCCAGCACGTTTTCGGCGATAAGCAGTTGAATATCAAACTTGCTGATGAACTGGTAAAGCTCATTCTTTAGATGATTCTTATGTTCATGGATCAGATGAGTAATATCCGGCGGACGGATCGATCGGGAAAACACAACGCGGTTGATATAGTCATTATCCGGATAGTGGAAGAAGGCTTCCGGAACCACATGAGAAATTTCCGGAGGACGGTCACATTCACCGGCAAAATAAAAGCATTTGTGTCCCACCCGCTCGAGAACGTCTGCCCATTTTTCAGTTTCCAGTGAAACACCATCTGTTCCCTTTAAACGGGTGGAAATAAAACCAATATTTAACAGGTGTTTCCAGCTACGCAGAGGCATATTTCTATCCTTCCCGACAGATGAAAAGAAACCCTGAATATGCGTTTATTATAGAGAATTTTTAAATGAAGATATAAATTGCGCGGCCTGCTCCACCGTCAGCAACCGGATGGATTCCATTCAATAACCTGCGCCGTGGCGTTTTCCTGGATATGGGAATACACACTGTCCATGGAATAACCGCGCGCCTGGCAGACTATGGTGGCTATGGCCAATCCGTGCGCGACAACAAGTACGGGCTTGCCATGATGCACGCAAGAAATCTCATTCACACAATCCCTGAATCGCTCACATAGCTCGGCAACCGATTCCCCCCCGGGCAGCCGTGAATTTACCGGATTACGGGTTCGGTCAGCAAGAGCACTCTCAAACTTCTGCATTACATCGGAAAACAACATGCCTTCCACTTCCCCCTGGGATATCTCTCGCAGACGCCGGTCAAAGCGTATCGGCAGCCCAACCACATCCGCGATGATCTCAGCCGTCTGACGGGCCCGCATCAGATCACTGGAATAGAGGGCGCTGAAGGTTTTTCCGCGCAGGGTTTCCGCCATTTCAACCGCCTGGGACAAGCCCGTGGCGTTCAATGGAACATCGCGCTGTCCCTGTAATCTGCCTTCCACATTCCAATCTGTTTGCCCGTGGCGAATCAGCCAGATCTCTGCCATCAATAATCCTGAAATTCTAAAATCTTCCGGCTCCGGGTTATTTCAATCCCCGGGCAGACCGGTATTCCGGCAATTCTACCATCGGGGGACGATCCATCTCCGGCAATTCTTCCACTTCCAGGTAATAGTTTTGATTGGCATAGTGGATCAACTTCATGGATTTGTTGACATCTTCCAATAATGAACGCCCATATCGTCTTTCGAGTCGTTTAAGTATGGCCTGAAGGATGACAAAAGACATTTTGCTGAGCGCTTCCAGTGATTGATTGTGGTGAATTCGTTCCAGCAAATCCACCTGCCCGATACCTTCAATCCCATATTTTTCAAAGATCTCAATCAGCATACTAATTTCCACGCCATAACCCGATGAGAACGAAATCTGTTCAAGGGCGCTGCGTCGGCCGCCATATTCGCCGGCCAGCGGCTGGATGATGCCGGATAATTCCGGGTAAAACAGATTGATCATCGGGCGGGCTGTCAATTCTGTCACACGGCCACCGGCGGCTGCCTGCAAACGTTCTTCACTTTTTAACGGGCGCTGGTAGAAACCTTTTACTAGCTGCAACCTGGGGTTATCCAATAGCGGGCCGATAATTCCATACACAAAGCGCGGGTGAATATTTACAATATCCGTATCGATCCACAGAACAATGTCGCCCCGGGTAACCAGCAGGCTTTTCCACAACGCTTCTCCCTTCCCGCGCCGGGGTCCGTAGTCTCGGAGCAATTCCTGGTGGATGTAAACCGGGATATCCATCCCGCGGGCGATCTCGCGGGTGCGATCGCTCGATGCCGAATCAATCAGCACGATCTCATCCAATAGATGGTATTGGTCCATCAGGCTGGTCTTGATAGTACCAATTACCGTACCCACAGTCTCTTCTTCATTCAACGCGGGTAAAGCCAGGCTGATGGTTAATCCCTGTCGTTCTTTCTTTTCCACCAATTTCGCGAGGTCATCGAACTCGGAAGCATGGTAGGTGTTTTCGGCAAACCACCGGTCAACCAGCAGACTGATGGCGCTGACGCCCGACATGGTTCCTTCTGTTCCACTCCAGCTTTGAGGCGATGGACCTTTGCGGCGGACAATAAACGCCGGGCATGGAATATTCAAAAAAAGTGAGATTACCGGAGAATTTCTTAGAACACCTCTCGCCGGTGCTCCCAGAATCAAAAGATCTTTGTGAGCTGCCAATTCATTGATCGAATCTACGGCGTTCTCCGATTGGTCACGCCGGAACTTAACCCCCGGCAGGGTGGGAAGGATCTTTTCAAGACCCTTGAATGGTTCCTCTGTGTGTTTATCTTTTCCTGATGAAAAATGGACCACATCCAGGTCCGCTTTTGGCAAAGACATCCCGAGACGGAGCGCCAGCTCCGCGGAAGGTCCGCCACGAACCGGGACCAATATGGCAGGATTTTTCTCCGGCCAGGGACCCTTCAGAATGGCAAGATCACAGGGCACGGTATCCAGTAGTTCATCGGTCACACTCCAGGGACCGGAACAATGAACCGGATATTCCAGCATGAGCAGAACGCCTTTTTTGCGTGACAGCATTTTCCACAGATCATTCCAGGGTTGTGTTGAAACGATCAACTCCGGCGGTAAATACAGTGATTTCTGTTCAACGATTTCATTAATATGCCGGCGAAGGGCCCGTGCTGATTCGGTTTTTTCACTGGCCGACGTTCCCGGGGGAACAGTCAACAGACCAACCAGTTGCACGTCAGTTGTAATACGCAACGCGGCTTTAAGCGATTCGGGTGTTATTTCACCATCCAACACGGGTAAAACGATTCTGCGGAAAGGCCGGAAAATGCGTTTGTTTGGCGAGGACATATCAAAGGACCCTGGTCAGTAAAGGAAGAATCCGGGTCTGATAAATGGCTTCCCACGTGTATGAATTGCGTATATTAACCCGGTGGTTATAAATGGGACTTTCTGTCAGAGTTTGCACGATCATGCGGGCAATCTTTCCGGGTTTATCGTCCGGATCAAAATATCGGGCCCAAGGCCCCGCGAGGGCATGTAACGGCGGCAGGTCAGTACAAAAGATCGGTTTCATGGCGATTCCGGCTTCGAGAATGGGGATGCCAAAACCCTCTTCACGACTGGGCAGCAATATCGCATCAGCTAGACGGTAAAAACCCGCCACGCTTTCCATTTCTAGGCCATCAGGGATCTGCTCTGCCATTAAGTGCACACTATCCACTACGCCAAGCATTCGGCGAAGTGAGATCAGTTTTTTCATGTATTCCTTATTGGCCGGATTATGTGCGCCCAGTGGACCAGTGACAACCAGTTGGGCAGCCGGAAGATGCTCCCGGAGATGAGCCACCGTTTCAATGGCCAGTTCGAGGTTCTTGCGCTTTGTAACCCGGACCGGTGTAAGCAGCAGCGGCGCGGCATGGTACAGGTCCAATTGGTTACACAGACTGCTGACCTGCAAATTCAATCCGAGGAAAAATTGCAGGTCAATTCCTGCTGGAATTACCGTAATTGAATCCGGCGGCAAACGGGTAAGTGCCGCATATTCTCTTTTTCGTTCGTCAGATACAACCACCTGGGTAACACCCGGCCAGGCAGTGCGCAACAGGTCCCACGGATAACCGTCAAACAATTCAGGTTGATAACGGGGAGTAGTCCACGCCAGATCATGATGCCAGAGAATGGTACGCGGCATATTTGATTTTTGCGAAATATTGTAGAGGGCAGCCGTCAACGCCAGATTCTTGTTCAAAGACCCGATGTTGTGGATGATCAGAATATCAACACCGGAAATCGCCATTTCCAGATCATGCTGGATTTGCTCCACCAGGGATTGAAATTCATCAGGAACAGAACCCGTATCCAGAATTGCTTTAATATTCAGAACTTTTGGATGCCGTGAATCGATCAGCGGGATGATCTCGACGGGGCAACGCGCATCAGTGGTCTCTCCCCGGCCGGCAAATATGCGGACTGTATGTCCCCCGTTACTGATACATCTGGCATGACTGCTGATGACAGATTCCACTCCCCCGACAACCGGCGGCGCCGCATAGTGCATGATCCCGACATACATGCCATGCTCCTTTCCCTTGCCAATCATTATACCGATGGCGGGAGGCGAGTCAAATCAACATTATTCTGCTATGCTATAATTTTGATACTCATTTATTGAATACTTAAACAATAACTATGTCCCCCCGGAAGAAATCCTCCAACCCTTACGAAATCATTCTCCTCGGTTTCTTTCTGGAGAATCCGTTACACGGCTACGATCTTTACAAGATCATCTCACAGCCGGGTGGAATTTCGGACATCTGGCATGTTAACCAAAGCAACCTGTATGCCATGCTCGACAACCTCGAAGAAAATGGGTATTTAATATCCCATCTCATGCAAATTGGGAACACGCCTGTTCGCAAGGAATATCATATCACCCATGCGGGGACAGCCCGATTTGAAAAATGGATAGTGGAACCTGTTATGCATGGACGAGATATGCGGCAAATGTTCCTGGCAAAACTGTTCTTTGCCGTTAGAGACAAACCAGACACAGCCCTAAGGCTTGTAACGACACAGAAAAGCATTGCCAATGCCTGGAAGTCATCCATACTGGAAAATATGCGGGAGTTAACAATCGAAGATGAGTATGACCGTCTGGTTTTTGCTTCCCGTTTAAGACAGATCGATGCGTGGTTAGACTGGCTGGATGAGTGCATGAGCAGTCAGATCATAAATCGAAACGCATCCGTATCTGCATGAGCATAGAATCACGCATTGGAGAGAATACATGATCAGATCACCTTCTGGATCGCGGAACAGGAACTCAACACTTCTTCTGGTCGGTTGCGTTCTGGTTCTGGCTGCGGGCCTGTCGCTTCTCATGGGACGCTACCCCTCTGTGCAAATCTCCATGCCCTGGGATATCGCCAACGATCAGTTACTTTCCAAACTTGTTCTTAATCTGCGGTTTCCACGGATATTAATAGCACTTCTCCTTGGAATGTCCCTATCAGCAGCCGGGTTGGTCTTTCAGATGATCTTTGGTAATCCACTGGTGGAACCGGGATTTCTTGGTGTTTCGCAGGGCGCGTCATTCGGCGCGGCGTTTGCCATCATTTTTCTTGGCAGCTCCTCGCTTCTGATACAAACGTCTGCCGCCTTTTTTGCTATTCTCGGATTGGTCTTTTCATACTATCTGGCTCACCGCCTGCGGTATGGTGGATGGGTGCTGCGTCTGATCCTTTCCGGCATAGCCGTTTCCGCCCTGTTCTCATCGGGGGTTGGATTATTGAAATATATGGCAGACCCATTAAGTCAGCTTCCTGAGATCACATTCTGGCTGTTGGGCGGACTGTCCAGCAGCACCTGGAATAAATTCCTTAGCATTCTACCGGCTGTTTCCATCAGCCTGATCGTACTGCTTTTATTGCGCTGGCGCTTGAATCTTCTCTCCCTTAGCGATGCAGCAGCTTTTTCCATGGGCGCTTCACCGAAGTTGGAACGGGGCATTTTGCTTGGCGCGGCTGTTGTGGCTACCGCCTCGGTGATATCGGTCAGCGGCATGGTAACGTGGGTGGGGCTTATCGTTCCCCATGTTGCCCGGCGGCTCTTCGGAGCGGATTCCCGTTACACCATGCCGGCCACCATGTTGATTGGTGGTTTATTCACACTGATCTGTGATGATCTATCACGCATTTTACTCCCCGGCGAGATACCTCTAGGGGTGATCACATCGCTGTTCGGGGCAGTCGGGTTTATTTTCTTGCTCTCGATGACCGGTGTCCGGAGCCAACGATGAACAAGCCGATAATCTCACTCCAAAACGTTTCCTTTTCCTACGATGGTGATCACAGGAACGCGCTGAAAGACCTGAGCCTTGATATCAACGAAGGGTCGGTAACATCCATTCTCGGCCCCAACGGCGCCGGTAAATCAACCCTGTTGCATGTTCTTCTCGGGTGGCTGCAGCCGGATGATGGATCCATCCATCTAAAAGGCCGGCGCCTGACAGATTACACCCGGCGAGAGGCCGGTCAAATGATGGCACTGGTCCCCCAGATAGAGCATATGCCTTTTGATTATTCGGTACTGGAATATATCCTGTTGGGGCGAACACCATATCTCAATCCGCTGGAATCACCGCGCGAAATTGATGTTAACGCGGCGCGTAAAGCTCTGGAAATCTCCGGATTAAGTCACATGGAAAACCGGACGGTTACTTCATTGAGCGGGGGTGAACGTCAGTTGGTGCTTCTGGCACGAGCCCTGACCCAGCAGCCACATATCATTCTTTTGGACGAACCCACGTCCCATCTAGACCTGGCTAATAAAGCCCGTCTGATCAAGATCCTCAGTGAATTACACCGGTCCGGATCTTCCATTATTCTTACCACCCACGAACCGGAAGTGGCCGCCACCATCTCCACTGATATTGTTTTATTACGAAACGGACAGGTATTGACCAGTGGTAAAAAAGAAACCGTTTTTACCGCGGAATTTTTGACGGAAGCGTACGGTGTTCCAGTACGCATTTTTGAGATTGAAGGACAACGGATCGCGTTGTGGTCATAGATGTAACAAGTTTTCCAAAAGGCATCATCATTCTGACCGGATGGCGTGGCAGTGGAAAAACAATAACCTGCCAGCACTGGTTGGAACAGGCTCACCAGGCGGGCTGGACAGTCTCAGGACTGATCAGTCCGGCGGTATTCGAAAATGGTTCGAAAACGGCGATAGACGTTGTTAACTTGAAAACCGGCGAAAGACGCCGACTCGCCAACTTGGTGAATCGCAATACCGGTTTTGATGTTACCGACCGGTGGGATTTCTCACCGCAAGTGATGGAATGGTGCAATACGGTCCTCAATGATCATTCACCCTGCGATCTGTTTATGGTCGATGAGCTGGGTCCGTTGGAATTTCTGCGACAGCAAGGCTGGGTTAACGCTTTTCAGGCATTGAAGGAAAGATTCTTTCAACATGCGGTGGTGGTCATCCGCCCGGAATTATTGGAAGAAGCTCTTCATCTCTGGCCGGAAGCGATTATCATTGACCTTGACACGTAATCCAATCAACATCATATAAGCAACCTTATCTATAAATCTGCGTGGTAGAATCGAAACGCAGGTTTTTTTTATCAATTCAGGAGGTTGTTATGGAACAGCAAGTAGCCACCTTTGCCGTAAAGAAGGGTCTGGCTCAAATGTTAAAAGGCGGAGTGATCATGGATGTGGTCACACCGGAACACGCCAGGATCGCCGAAGATGCGGGAGCCTGCGCGGTTATGGCATTAGAGCGTGTTCCCGCGGATATTCGTGCCAGCGGTGGTGTAGCCCGAATGAGCGATCCCGATGTGATCATCCGCATCATGGAAGCCGTAAGTATTCCGGTGATGGCCAAGTGCCGCATCGGTCATTTTGTGGAAGCCCAGATATTGGAATCGCTGGGAATCGATTACATTGACGAGTCAGAGGTTCTGACTCCGGCCGATGAAGCACATCATGTTAATAAGCATGGCTTCAAAGTCCCATTTGTTTGCGGTTGCCGAAACCTCGGCGAAGCTCTTCGCCGCGTGGGTGAAGGCGCGGCAATGATCCGCACCAAAGGCGAAGCTGGTACCGGCGATGTGGTGGAAGCTGTCCGCCATGCCCGTCAGGTTCTGGGTGACATCCGCCGTCTGCAAAATATGCCGGAAGAAGAAGTGATGTCGTACGCGAAAGAACTGGGCGCGCCATATGAACTGGTGATGGAAACCCGTTCCCTGGGACGAATGCCGGTGGTCAACTTTGCGGCCGGTGGCATTGCAACCCCGGCAGACGCCGCGTTGATGATGCAACTGGGCGTCGATGGCGTTTTTGTGGGTTCCGGTATTTTCAAATCGGGTGATCCCGCCAAACGCGCCGCTGCCATTGTCAAAGCGACCACACACTACAACGATCCGAAGATCCTGGCGGAAGTCAGCCGCAACCTGGGTGAACCCATGGTAGGACGGCAGGTCTCTGCCATTCCAGACGCAGAACTAATCGCAGGTAGAGGCTGGTAATACACATATGAAAATTGGTGTACTGGCGCTGCAAGGTGATTTTGCCGAACACCAGACAACGCTGCGACGAATAGGCATTGATTCCATCCAGGTTCGCCTTCCGGGTGACCTGGATGGTTTGCATGGCCTGATCATTCCAGGCGGGGAATCAACGACGATTGGTAAACTGGCTGTCGCCTACGGGCTGATGGACCCATTGCGTGAATTCGCGAAGAATCGGGCCATCTGGGGAACCTGCGCGGGAGCCATTTTCCTCTCAAAAGACGCCCGACGGCAACAACCCCTCCTGGAAGTAATGGATATCACGGTTGAGCGCAACGCGTTCGGTCGCCAGGTTGACAGCTTTGAGATTGATCTGGATATTCCGGTATTGGAGACCGTCGACCCGGACAGAAAACCATACCACGCCGTTTTCATTCGTGCACCATTGATCCTTGAAGTCCGGTCACCGGCCGAAGTACTGAGCCGTCTGCCGGACAACCCGGAAAAGGGCGGCGGACGCATCGTCGCCGCCAGACAGGGTCGTCTTCTGGCCACATCTTTCCACCCCGAGCTGACAGATGACGACCGTTTTCACCGGTATTTTGTGGAGATGGCAAAATAGGCATTCGTTCAATTGCATGGCATGACTTACCTGCCCTGTACCGTTACCGACGGCAGGTTCTGGGGCTTGACAGCGCGCTTCTGTTAACAAGAGGCAACCAACTGGGGCTGTCTGCCCTGTTCGCACATTGGAATCCCACTCGGGGAATCTACACCAACATCTCACCCTCTGAAGATGGAACACCTCCTCTCTTCGGGCAGGTTACATATCAGCATGGAGAGCGGTCAGCCCGGGTGGCTTTTATCGCCCCGGATACCACAACCTCACTCTCAAACCTCCCGGCATTGGTGGAAGACCTTGCCCGCCAGGCTGGCGAGTGGGGGGCGTACCATCTGCTGGCAGAAATGGATGAGTCGAGCGCGGCGTTTGAATCTTTCCGCAAGGCGGGATTCAGTGTATTTGCCTGGCAACGAATATGGAAACTCCCTCCCGCTACCGGGGAAGAATTTCCGACGGCAGATTGGGAACCAGCCCGGCTTGACCAGGAGAACAGTATCCGTTCGCTGTTTCAATCTCTTGTTCCTCCATTGGTAACATCCGCGGAACCCATGACCGTCCATTCATTTTCCGGTCTGGCATGTCAACAAAACGATGAAGTTACAGCCTATTCAGACGTGGAATTTGGTCCGCAGGGAATTTACCTGAAACCGATCTTCCATCCGGACGCCGTGGATGTTAACAGTTTGATCAAATCTCTGGCAGGAATTATCCCGAATCAGAGCAACCGCCCTGTGTACCTGGCCGTCCGGTCGTACCAGTCATGGCTGGAACATGACCTGCAGATGATAGAGGCGGAAGCCTCACCCCGGCAAGCCCTTCTGGTTAAACACCTAATCGCGCGTCAACGAAGTCCCATTCTGGAACGGGGTTTGCAGGCGCTGGAGACCCGGCGGGCTGAAACATCAACACCTCTGGCACGGGTGGAATCAAGAATAAACACGGGGAAAAGTTAAGAATGGGACCAAAAAGCACTTCCGCTGTATGGCATTCTTATCAGCTCTCCGTTAAAACACAACGTTAACCCAATGTTTATTTGCAATCAGACCCGTAGTGATTTATGCTATAGATAGGCTATGACTCAACGAAGAATAACCGACGATTTACACAAATTATTGGAAGTACTACCGCCGGCTGTGGCCGATGCTGTCATCCGGGCGGACAACATTGACAACCTGATCGAAATCATCCTGGATCTTGGGCGGTTGCCCAAAGCACGGTTCGTAAATGGTGAGATTGAGCTGTTGCAACGTGAGATCACCCACGAGGATATCAGTTGTGTTGTGGAGCGGATCGGCGAATTTGATGCCGATAATCGCGCCGGTCTGGAACGAACACTGCATCGTATTTCAGCCTTCCGCAACAGGCGGGGGCACATTGTTGGCCTCACCTGCCGGGTTGGTCGCGCCGTTTATGGGACGATCGACATCATCAAAGACCTGGTCGAATCGGGAAAAAGCCTGTTGATCCTCGGCCGGCCGGGAATTGGCAAGACAACCATGCTGCGCGAAGCAGCCCGCATACTGGCTGAAGACAAACGGGTGATCATTGTGGATACCTCCAATGAGATCGGTGGTGACGGCGATGTCCCTCACCCTGCTGTTGGCAAGGCACGCCGAATGCAAGTCCCCACCCCGTCATTACAGCACGAGGTGATGATCGAAGCCGTGGAAAACCACAACCCCGAAGTCATTGTCATCGACGAGATTGGGCGGGAGCTTGAAGCCATGGCCGCCCGCACCATTGCCGAGCGCGGTGTGCAGCTCATCGGTACCGCGCACGGTCGATCACTGGAAAATCTCCTTCTTAACCCTACCCTGTCAGACCTGATCGGGGGGATCGAATCGGTGACCCTTTCTGACGAAGAAGCCCGCCGCCGCGGTACGCAGAAGACCGTCCTCGAACGGCGCGCGCCGCCGACGTTTGATGTCCTGATCGAAATGATCGAGCGGGATAAAGTGGCCGTACACCCCGATGTCGCGGCTGCCGTAGACACGCTGGTACGCGGAACCACCCCTGTTCCCGAGATCCGCTCCATGGGAGAAGGGGACGAGGTACACATTGAAAAACCTGCCCCTCAACCACCTACGCGCCAGAACCCCAATCAGGGATTTCGCCGCGCGATGATCGAACCCGCTGCCCAATCCGGCATGTCCATGCGGCGTGGCGGCCGCTACCAGAATATGACGGATACCAGCAGCTTTGAGATGGTTCCGGAAGAACCCGCACAAGTAGTTTCTCCATACGACGGCAAACCTGTCCGCCTGTACCCTTACGGTGTTGCGCGCAACCGGCTCATCCAGGCAGCCCGCCGTTTGGGTGTTCCCGTATTGGTAGTGAAGAACCTGGAGGACGCGGAAGCTCTGATCACCCTGCGCGCCTATTACCGAAATCGACAGCAGACTATTCTGGATGCCGAAGAAAGCGGTTTGCCCATCTATGTACTGCGCGCCAATACCGTCAATCAGATCGAGCAATCCCTTGCCGATATGTTTAACCTGAGCATTGAAGGTCCAACGCCCAACGAGTGGCAGGATTACACCAGTGCCACACGGGCAGCGATCGAAGCGGTGATGAACGGGAGTAAATATATCGACCTGCCTCCTGCCACGGCTCCCATCCGCCGTCTCCAGCATGAGATGGCCCGCCAGGCACAGCTTATTTCCCATTCTTATGGGAAAGATCCCAACCGGTATGTACGGATTTTCCGCGAATGAGCGGCCTTTTCATCACTCTCGAAGGACCGGATGGCTGCGGCAAGTCGACACAGATAGCCCCTCTCGCTGACTATCTACGGTCAAAAGGACGTACCATATTTACCACCCGGGAACCCGGTGGCACACCCATCAGTGACCAGGTGCGGCAGATCATCATGGCCATGAAGAACACTTCGATGCATCCACGCACCGAGCTGCTCCTCTTTCTTTCAGCCCGGGCCCAACTGGTGGAAGAAGTAATCCGTCCGCGGTTGGCAGCGGGGGAAGTGATCATATCCGATCGGTATGCCGATTCGACCCTGGCATATCAGGGCTATGGACATGGTGTTGATCTTGACACAATCCGCCGCCTGCTTGACTTTGCCACGGGGGGACTAAAACCCGACCTGACCCTGCTGTTGGATGTGGACGCGGATGAAGGTTTGCGGCGCCGCCAGTCTTGCGGTGGTGAGTGGAATCGTTTGGACGCCTATCAACTGGAGTTCCACCGCCGGGTTCGGGCTGGTTACCATGAACTGGCCAGTCTGGAACCGGATCGATGGATGACGATTGACGCATCACAACCGCCTGAAATGGTACAATTCCGCATCCGCCAGGTGGTGGATGAGCGAATTGTCTGAAAACTGGCATCCGGAAAAGCCGGATCGATTTTGAAAAGAAATACCATTGAACGAAACAGTCAACCTTAAAACGAATACAGAAAAAAAGACTCACTGGCCGTCACTTGGAATGCTGATTCTGAGCGGCGGAGGGGTGTTCTCGGCATTCAGTTCGGCAGCCGGTCTGGCGCTGCTCGGGCTATTCTCACTGGCACAGAATCCCTCCAGTCCGGAAGAAGTACAGGCACTATTCAGCCTGGCTACCACCTTTGGGCTTATCGCCCTGTTATTGCTTCCATCCACCGTACTGGCTGCCATCCGGTTGTTGGGTAAGCCGGTACCGAACCTTAACTTCCCCTGGTTCCAGCGGGTATCTGTCATTGGTTTTTCCCTGGTTCCGGTTCTTATTCTGATCGGATTCCTGATCATGCAATTGCCGATGGTCGCGGTGTTTATTCTGCCGTGGTTCCAACTGGCTGTAGTCGCGCTTCCCATCTGGTGGCTTCTGGAAACCGGCCGCCAGGGGCTTCCCCCTTATACATCAGAAAGGGGATGGGGAGTCTTTTCGATCAGCGTTACCATGACCATGCCCGTCATCATCTTTATTGAGATGATCATGGTTGGAGCGATCATCGCGGGTATCATCGCGTATATCAATATTACCAATCCAGATATTCTTCAACAGCTGCTAAAGACACTGGAACGACTGGGCAATTCGCCCATGGATAGAGAAGCTGTTCTGCGCATCATCCGTCCGTATCTGAATGAGCCGCTCATCATTTACAGCCTGATCGCCATCACCGCCGGAGCGATACCTTTGCTGGAAGAGTTGTTAAAACCGATGGCACTCTGGTTCCTGGCGGGCAAGAGGATTACACCTCGTGAGGGTTTTATAGGCGGGATGATCTGTGGAGCCGCGTTCGCACTGCTTGAAAGCCTGGGGGCTCTGGGCAACCCGGGGACAAACTCCTGGGCAATTGTTGCCATCGGACGCATTGGCACCGGTATCCTGCATATTTCTGCCAGTGGACTGGTCGGCTGGGGTATGGCAAACGCCTGGACAGAAGGACGTTATTCCAGATTGGTTGTGGCATATCTCATTGCCTTTGGGTTTCATGCCCTGTGGAATACCACCGCTCTTGTGGCGGGGCTCAAAGAACTGGCGCAGTTTTCCCCTATTCTCATCAAACAATTTGAAGGGTTCATGCTGGTATCACCCGGTATACTGGGTCTTCTGGCTCTCGGTATGATTTCCTGGGTGGTCAAAGCAAATCACGAATTGCGCCGTAATATTGACTGATTATTCTTCAAAGATTGAGTTAAAATTGTTTTTCGACCGGCTCTGATTGAACCGGGCTGCTGTTGTATATTCGAAAGGATTGTTTCTGAATGGATTTCATAACATTAATTATTGATTTTATCCTTCACCTGGATAAATACCTGAGCATTATCATTCAAGATTTTGGTGTCTGGTCGTACCTGATCCTGTTTGTTGTGATTTTTATTGAAACCGGGCTGGTGATCACGCCCTTCCTGCCGGGAGATTCACTTCTCTTCGCGGCCGGGGCGTTTGCGGCTGCCGGAGCGTTCAACCCCGTCCTGCTCTTTGTGCTGCTGGCTGTTGCCGCCGTACTGGGTGATACCGCCAATTACTGGATCGGCCACAGCATCGGGCCAAAAGTTTTTACAGGAAATGTCCGTTTCCTCAAAAAAGAATATCTGGAAAAAACCCAGGCTTTCTACGAAAAACATGGCGGTAAGACCATTTTCCTGGCACGCTTCATCCCCATCATTCGTACTTTCGCGCCTTTTGTCGCCGGTGTGGGAAAGATGCGCTACGGTTATTTCATTTCCTATAACATCATCGGCGGTATCGTGTGGACAGGCCTTTTTATCTTTGCCGGTTATTTCTTTGGTAACCTGCCATTTGTGGAAGAGAACTTCTCACTGGTGATTATTGCCATTGTCGTCATCTCCGTCCTGCCTGCCGTTTGGGAATATTTCAAAGCCAAAATGGACGAAAAGAAAGCAGCCGACAGCATTTCGGTCTCCTGACAATGAACCATCCATTCATCCGTTCCCTGATAGAAAACTTTATCCGGTCAATGACCCGGACTACCTATCTGCAAACGGAGAATATACCCCCTGCGGGCGGTTTCATCCTTGCCACCAACCACAACAGCCGCGTGGATTCGGCCATCCTTTTGACCAATCCGGTGCGTTCAGATATGTCCGCGCTGGTGGCCAAAGAATACCGCGGCAATCCATTTTTCCGCATCATTGTTCAAGCCGCGGATGTAATCTGGTTGGATCGTTCAAAAGCTGATTTTTCCGCGTTTCGGGAGGCTGTTGACAGGATCAAAGAAGGCCGGGTACTGGGGATCGCACCGGAAGGCACCCGCAGCCACGTGGGGCAATTATTGGAAGGAAAACCGGGAATACAACTGCTTACCTCGCGGGCAGATGTTCCTATTGTGCCCGTTGGGATCACCGGCAGCGAAGATATGATGAAGAAAATCCTGGCATTCCAGAAGCCGGACATAACGGTGCGGTTTGGCAAGGCTTTTTCCCTCCCGCCCATTCCGCGCGAGAACCGGGATGAGGCCATGCAGGCCGCCACCACCGAGGTGATGTGCCAGATCGCGGCGCTGCTGCCGGAGCGATACCGGGGATTTTATAAAAGCTATCCGCGTGTGGACGACATCATCCGCGAGAACGGGTATCCGGATCTGGGGTAAAAAATAGGGTGGGATCGCAATTGATCCCACAATTAGCTGGAATAACAATAAACGCATCTATACGCATTGACCAAATTTGGCTCTCTCGTTGAGTTGCATTCGTCCACCCTGGTTTTTGGGGATTACTTTTCAACCGGTCTCTCTAATTATTTCTTCCATTAATTCCGGTCTCTTTTATCCCGAAATCACCGGATGCACTATACTTCGACTATCCTGTTCCAATTCTTTGAAGCCCCATTGAGGTTCCTGTCTTTCATGGTGATGAAGCAAACATATTTGACGTTTAACCTTTCCATAGTAACGGCCATCCTGTTATCAGCCTGCGGCGTGCAGGCCCCATCCGTGCCAGTGCCGCCCACCCCGTCGGCTGCCGCGGTTCAGACACAGCCGGTTTCTTCCGTCGTTCCGTATTTCACAGATCCCGGGGTAAGGGGCAGCCATTCCCCCACCCGCGTGCTGCTTGACGCGATACTTTCAGACATCAATTCCGCCCGGAATTCGATAGACGTGGCCATGTACAACTTCACCATGAGGGAAATCGGTGACGCGTTGATCAAAGCCTCACAGCGGGGCGTGGCCGTGCGCGTGGTGGTGGACAGCGACACGCTGGAGAAATTGGACCTGAGCCGGATGAAACAGGCTGGCATTTATGTCCTGGGCGACCGGCGTGAAAGCCTGATGCACAACAAATTCCTGTTGATTGACGGCCGCATCCTGTGGACCGGCAGTCTGAACTTTTCCGCCTACGGCGCGGAAAACGATGAAAATGTCTTCGCGCGGCTGGAATCTGAGGAACTGGCAGCCAATTACCGGCTGAAATTCGACGAGATGTTTATCAAAGACCGTTTTGGTGCTGACAGCCGCCGGATGACCAACACAACCCGGTTCAACCTGGATGGCAGCCCGGTTGAGAATTTCTTCTCGCCGGAAGATGAGATCGACTCCCGCCTGGTGAAACTGGTAAATGACGCGGATGATAGTGTACACGTGCTGGCCTATTCCTTCACACTCAACCGCCTGGCGGATGCCCTGATCAACGCGGACCGGGATGGTGTGGATGTGAGCGGTGTATTTGACGAAGAATCGTCCCGCGAAAACCAGGGCGCCGATTTCTTCCAGCTGCAAAAAGCCGGGCTAAACGTCCGGTTGGACGGTAGTGAAGGATTGATGCACATTAAAGCCATCATTGTGGATGGTGAAACCGTTGCGTTTGGTTCGTACAACTTCACCGCCAGCGCGGAAAACCGCAACGACGAGAACGTGCTGATCATCACCGATCCGACTTTTGCCGCTGAATTCGAAGAAGCCTTCGAACGCATCTACGCCAGGGCGCAGTAGCCTGGGGAGATGCCGATCACATGGCGGTATTCCCGATCAAATAGTTGCTAGTTGATGAATCATTCGCGCCCCGAACCATTCGGGGCGCATGTTATAATTTTGGTGCCGAAGGTGGGAATCGAACCCACATACCTTACGGTACACGATTTTGAGTCGTGCGCGTCTGCCAATTCCGCCACTCCGGCGAGCACATTGAGTATATCGGAACATCATCACACGGTCAAGGATTCTTCTCCCCATGAAACTTGGTATTATCGGACTTCCCCAGAGCGGTAAAACAACCCTCTTCAACGCCCTCACCCGCGCCACCCAGCCCACCGGCATCACCGGCAAGATCGAAGTGCATACCGCCGTGGTTGACGTGCCGGACGCACGGGTGGATAAACTTTCCGCCATGTTCCAACCCAAGAAGACCATCTACGCCAAGGTGACCTATGCCGATATCGCCGGGTTGGACGGCAGCGCTGGAAAGAGCGGCATTTCGGGCGCGCTGCTCAACAACCTGACCCAGATGGACGGGTTCATCCACGTGGTGCGCTGCTTTGAAGATGAGAACGTGCCGCACCCCAACGGCTCCGTCGACGCGCTGCGCGACCTGGCCGCCATGGACTCGGAATTTTTGCTTAACGACCTGATCGCCGTCGAACGCCGGCTGGAAAAACTGGCTGAAGAGAAAAAGAAAGGTGCCGGGCGCGACAAGGCTGTGATCGACCGCGAGATCGAACTGTTCAATCGATTCCACGAGCAACTTTCCGGTGACAAGTTGCTGCGTGACATGACCCTGACAGCCGATGAAGAAAAGATGCTGGCCGGGTTCGGCTTCCTCAGCCGCAAGCCGGTACTGGTGGTGATGAACCTGTCTGAAGGCCAGAAAGAACCGGCCGTGCAATATGACCATCAGCACAGCCAGGTGGTGGCGCTGCAGGCCAAGCTGGAGATGGACATTGCCCAGCTCCCGCCGGATGAAGCCGAGATGTTCCTGCAGGAATACGGCATCGAAGAGCCCAGCCTGAACCGTATGATCCGCCTGTCGTACGACCTGCTCGGGCTGCAGTCATTCTTCACCGTCGGCCCCGACGAAGTCCGCGCGTGGACGACACGCCGCGGCGCGACCGCCCCGGAAGCCGCCGGCGAGATCCACACCGACCTGCAGAAGGGATTCATCCGCGCCGAGGTGGTTGCCTATGAAGACCTGATGTCGCTGGGCGGGATGAACGAGGCCAAAGCCAAAGGCCGCCTGCGGTTGGAAGGCAAGGAATACATTGTGCTGGATGGCGATATATTGAACATCCGGTTTAATATTTAACGATTCAAGCCTTCAATCGATAACCTTAATAATATTGATGCGGTTTGCCGAACCGCATTGCTGTGTTTAGAATTAACCATACCCTTCCGGGGATAGGTAATATTTCCTTAGAAATCACATGGATAGATTTATAAAGAAGAATCGGGGGAATCATGTAAGGATGGATTTTTTAGTATGGGGCAATAACCAATGAAAAAAGTCTTTTACTATTTTTCTCTTTTTCTATTCTTACTTTGTGGTTGTCAAATAAATGACAACAAACTACCATTATTTGAAGTTGATGAAAAAGAAACAAATAAAGATATTCTTTTGGTAAAAGATACTGTATGGAATTATCCGGGTCAGATTAATTTGATCCTTATTGTGAACTCGTCTTATGAAATAACTATTCCATATGACACTGGCTTATTTTTATACTATGAAAAGAATGGAATATGGGAGAAAAAACCATTGCCATTTGAAATTTTGGGAATAGCAATTATTGCCCAAAAAGATATTCCGGCGAATGAAAACCTTATCAAACCACTTTACCTGAACCAACAAAGTGAACCAGACAGGTTACTAACCATCTCACCAGATGATTCACTTATAAAGAAGCAACGGCTAGTAGTAATTTCGGTTCGTAAATCTAGTATTCATTATTCAAAAGAAGTGATAGTGTTTATTAAAGGTGAGATAAAAAATGTAGGTGAAGATTTTTCAAAAATGGTAGGATCATATCTATTGATTGATATTGATTGACCGCAGTTCAAACAGATTCCGAGTTGAGTGAGGTTCATCCCAAAATCAAGGTTGTTAACCTAATATACTATAAGAAGCAAATGGAATTTGTATTCTCAAAAAAAAGCCACGATAAATCAATGAAAATAGACCAAGTTTTTTTTTATGAATTTTTATCGAAAATCAACGATCACTTTTACTTTTTAAGCAAGAGTGGCGCAAAAGTTGTTGGATTTCATTCAACAAATTCATTTGATAATTCGTTTGTTATTATTGAAACTATTGATTTTAGAATCCGGTTTTTGAGAGAGCGCTCAAGTTATTCGATTGAGCTGGGAACACTTAATTCACCAATAAATTGGGAAAGCACAGACTGGTATGATTTGGTTTTTGTTATCATGTATTTGACCCAAAACGAAATATTGATAACTGAATATGAAAAATATCGATTTGACGATAACAAACAATTGGCTTTTCTATCTGCATTTTTTAAATATTACTATGAAAAAATAGCAAATCTATTTAATCCAGAGGTTTTTAAAAAAGAAGAGAAAAGGTTTATTGAAGAATGTAAAAGATTACAATTGTTTATATACGAACCTTCAATGATAAAAAGGAAAGAGAAGTTAGAAGAGAATACAAAAAGGAAATTTAGATTAATAGAATAGATGTGAATGCTGTCTTTTTGAAATCAAGGGCGGTTATAGAATACGAGGCTAAAAGTACCCTACCAACTATGTCGGCCCGCCGGCTGAGCTTGTCGAAGCCGACGCACCGGCCAGCTCGCCCAGGCCGAACTGGGACTGGACTACTATGTCGCGCGGTTCCTGCGTAGCGGACCCGCTGACGGGACACTTCACCCAGGCGGACAGCATCATCCCCGAGCCGGGGAAGGCGTACACCCGCAGGCTGAGCCTGTCGAAGCCGACGCACCGCTATCGCATAGCGCCCTGCAAAGCGCACCGGCCAGCTGGCCCAGGCCGAACTGGGACTTGACTATTACGTCGCCCGCTTCCTGCGTAGCGGACCCGCTGACGGGACACTTCACCCAGGCCGACAGCATCATC
>CAYUQJ010000007.1:0-191397 GCA_964446955.1 uncultured Leptolinea sp. | reverse complement strand
CCATGGTCCCCACATTTACATGCGGTTTTGATCGGTCAAATTTCTGCTTCGCCATATGGTACGCTTCTCCTTGATAATTGCAGGTAGTAATAGTTGGATTATTTCAAAACTTTTTCCGCCACCGATTCGGAGACCGGCGCGTAGTGATCAAATTCCATGGTAAAAACACCGCGTCCCTGGGTTGAAGACCGCAGGTCAGTGGCATAACCGAACATCTCAGCCAGAGGGACCTGACATCGGACTGACTGTGCGTTACCCTGGCGTACTTCTGTTGACTGAATTATGCCGCGGCGTGAGCTGAGCTGCCCCAGAACGTCTCCAAAATACTCTTCGGGAACAACTGCTTCAACCTTCATGATCGGTTCAAGTAAAACAGGGGCGCCTTTTTGCATGGCTTCTTTGAAACCAAGAATAGCAGCCATCTTGAAAGCCATTTCGCTTGAGTCAACTTCATGGAAAGATCCGTCAATCAACTGGATCTTCATATCCGTGACAGGATAACCGCCTAGCACACCGCTTTCCGCAGCTTCTTTGACACCTTTTTCAACAGCGGGAATATACTCACGCGGAATGGCACCACCTGTGATCTTTTCTTCGAAGACAATTCCGGAACCGGTTTCGCCATTTTCAAGGTTAAAGACCACGTGTCCATATTGACCATGTCCGCCAGATTGCTTGGCATATTTGTAGGAGTGCTTTTGCACAGGCCGGGTGATAGTCTCGCGGTAGGCAACCCGTGGATTACCAATGTTCGCCTGCACACGGAATTCCCGAAGCATTCTGTCTACCAGAACATCCAGGTGAAGCTCGCCCATCCCTTTAATGATGGTCTGACCGGTGTTCTCATCCGTAACAACCTGGAAAGTCGGGTCTTCTTCAGACAACTTTTGTAAAGCCTCTGCCATTTTGTCCTGGTCGTTCGTTGTTTTTGGTTCAATGGCAACAGAAATAACCGGTTCAGGGAAGGTGATCGCCTCCAGTGTGATTGGGTCAGAAGCTTCACAGAGGGTATCCCCTGTAAATGTTTCCTTCAAACCAAGAACAGCGGCGATATCACCGGCCAGAACTTCCTGAATGTCTTCTCTGCGATCGGCATACATGCGGATAAGACGGCCTATGCGTTCTTTGCGACCTTTGACAGAATTGTAAACCATCGATCCGGCTGTGATTTTTCCGGAATAGACACGGAAATAAGCCAAGCGGCCGACATACGGATCTGTTACGATCTTGAATACCAACGCGCTCATGGGAGCATCGTCTTCAGCCGAGCGGCTAATTTCTTCGCCTGTTTCCGGTTTTGTTCCTTTGACTGCCTGTATATCAAGCGGCGAAGGAAGGTAATCGATCACCGCATCCAACACCTGTTGAACGCCTTTATTCTTTAAAGACGATCCGGTGAATACAGCAGTGGCACGGTTCTCAAGAATCCCTTTTCGAAGGGTTGTCTTCAATTCTTCGATAGAAATCTCTTCCCCTTCAAGGAATTTTACCGTGAGGTCATCATCGAGTTCGGCAATTTTTTCGAGCATGAAAGCCCGGGCTTCTTCAGCCTGGGTTTTCAGTTCAGAAGGAATTTCAACATATTTTTCCTCCTTACCCAGATCGTCATCATAAATGACGGCTTGCATGGTAAGCAGGTCAATAACACCTTTAAAATTCGATTCTGACCCTATGGGGAGTTGCATGGGGATCGGGTTGGCACCAAGCCGTAGGCGGATACTCTCCACTGTTCGTTCGAAACTCGCGCCGATCCGGTCCATTTTGTTGGCAAAGCAAATGCGCGGCACTCCGTACCGGTCAGCCTGTCGCCAGACTGTCTCGCTCTGCGGTTCAACACCCTGAACAGAATCAAAAACAACTACACCACCATCAAGAACACGCAGCGAACGCTGCACTTCAGCGGTGAAATCAATGTGTCCGGGAGTATCAATAACATTGATCTGATATCCCTTCCACTCCGCCGTAACAGCCGCAGACACGATCGTAATTCCCCGTTCGCGTTCCTGGACCATCCAGTCGGTGACAGTATTGCCTTCATCAACATTACCCAGACGGTACGTCTTTCCTGTATAGTACAGGATACGTTCCGTTGTGGTGGTCTTTCCGGCATCAATATGAGCGATAATTCCAATATTCCGGTATCGCTCTAAGGGGTAATTACGCGCCATCAAATAATCCTACTTCTCTTATATCTAGCTTCTATTAATATTCCGTGGAGATCAGGCGCGGTAGTGCGAAAAAGCACGGTTGGCTTCGGCCATTTTGTGGGTTTCTTCGCGTTTCCGAACAGAAGTACCCTGGTTATTGGCAGCATCAAGAATCTCAGCAGAAATTTTTTCGGCAAATGAACGGCCAGTACGAGACCGGGCCGCATCAATGATCCAACGCATGGCAAGGGTCATCCGGCGGGATGAAGGTACTTCCATGGGGACCTGATAGGTCGCACCACCAACACGGCGCGGACGGACTTCCATGATTGGCCCAACATTCTTGAGAGCCAGGTCATAGACTTCAATCGGGTTCTTTCCGGATTTTTCCTGCACCATATCCATGGCATCATAGATCAGCGATTCAGCGGTGCTTTTCTTTCCACGGCGCATTACGCGATGGATCAGTAACTGTAGAGGAACGCTTGAATATTTGCGGTCCGGATAAACTTCACGAGCTTCAGGTTTATTGCGTCGAGACATACCACTCTCTCCGGTTTTCTTCTAAATTATGATTTCGGTTGTTTGGCACCGTATTTAGAACGGGCCTGGGAACGCTTGGCAACACCGGTCGTATCCAGTGTGCCACGGACAATGTGATAACGCACACCTGGAAGATCTTTGACACGGCCACCGCGGACGAGCACAACAGAGTGCTCCTGCAACTGGTGGCCTTCACCGGGGATGTAGGCGGTCACTTCAATTCCGTTTGACAGACGCACACGGGCGATCTTGCGCAAAGCGGAATTCGGTTTTTTCGGCGTCATGGTACGAACAACAGTACAAACACCGCGCTTCTGCGGTGCGCCGTCCTGTTTTTCACGACGCTGCTTAACCGTATTTAGGGTATACAGCAAAGCCGGGGCTTTGCTTTTTACTTTCTTGGTCTGGCGACCTTTTCTGATCAATTGATTGATGGTAGGCACGTCTTCTCTCCAAAAAAAACCATCTCGAATAATTTCGTTTCGCTGCCCTGTTCTTCCAAGCAGCAAGGCCATCTTAAGCTTGCTGTGATGGCCTCACCTAAACCATTTGGTTTCAGAAACGAGGGCGGATACAAGGCAACGGAGGGCGATTATAGCACGGGGTCAAACCTCCGTCAAGCTAGCCCCCCTCCAGACAGTACGGACAGGTCTTCGCCAAGGCCGAGCAGGTCGATGCCCATGCGCGGTGGCTTGACCCGTTCCTCGTCTTTGCCGAAGCGGATGATTTCTCCGCTTTCCATAACAGCTTCCACACCCAGTCCAAGGCTCTGCAATTCTTTCACCAGAACACGGAACGATGCAGGAATACTTGGCTCTTCGATCGATTCGCCTTTGACGATGGCTTCATAGGCATTGACACGACCTTGAACATCATCCGATTTGACCGTGAGCATTTCCTGCAGGGTGTAGGCGGCGCCATAAGCTTCCAGCGCCCAAACTTCCATTTCACCGAAACGTTGTCCACCGAATTGTGCTTTTCCGCCCAGAGGTTGTTGGGTGACCAGACTGTAAGGTCCGGTCGAGCGGGCATGCACTTTATCTTCCACAAGGTGGTGTAGTTTCAGCATAGTCATCACACCAACGGTAACAGGTTGGTCATAGGTTGAGCCGGATTTACCATCCCTCAGGATTTGTTTTCCGAGGATGGGCATGGGTGCGCCGGTTTCAACCATATACGCGTGTGCACGTTCGTAGATGGCTTTTTCATCAAGACCAACTGTGCTTACACCTTTTACCTCCAGCCATATTTTGAGGCATGCGGTGATCACCAACGGGTCTTTAATTTCAGAATCTTCTGCGCTGTGGAAGTAGCTGAAGTTGGTTATCGAGTCAGGATCATAACCCTTTTCCCGAAGCCATTGTTCCACTACGGCACGGCGCGCGTAGGTAACATCTGTGGCCAATTGCGCAACATCATAACCCTTTTCGCCCAGCCACTGTTCGAGATACAGCATACGAACTTCATCATCATCCCGAATGCTTTCAGGAGAATAATCCTGCTCGTTAAGCCATTCCCAGGCTGAAACGGCCACTTCGTTCCAGGCTTGATCAATCAGCCAGGACCGTGCCAACTCAGCTTCAATTTCCTTTTCATCAGCACCGTCGAAGACTGGTGTTATGGCCCGGAAACCCATTTGTTTCGCGGCCCAACCAAGGTGCGTCTCAAGAACCTGGCCGATGTTCATACGACCGGGAACACCAAGCGGGTTGAGGATGATATCAACGGGATTGCCATCTTCAAGGTAGGGCATATCTTCCACAGGAACAACACGGGAAACCACACCTTTATTTCCATGACGTCCAGCCATTTTGTCGCCAGCAGTAATCTTGCGGCGCTGGGCAACAGACACACGAACCATTTTATCGACGCCGGCTGCCAGATCGGTATTATCCTCGCGGGTAAAGACCTTTACATCAACAACTTTCCCACGTTCACCGTGCGGCATACGCAGGGAGGTGTCTTTTACGTCGCGCGATTTCTCACCAAAGATGGCACGCAGCAGACGCTCCTCTGGCGTTAGCTCTTTTTCGCCTTTTGGTGTAATCTTGCCAACCAGGATATCATTCGGGCCGACTTCGGCTCCAATCCGGATTATGCCAAATTCGTCCAGATCTTTAATGGCTTCTTCACCCACATTCGGGATGTCCCGGGTGATCTCTTCAGGACCCAGCTTGGTGTCGCGTGCTTCGACTTCGTATTTTTCAATATGCACAGAAGTGAAGCGATCATCCTGAACCAGTCTTTCGCTGATAAGAATGGCATCTTCAAAGTTGCCACCTTCCCAGGAGACAAAAGCAACAACCACATTCTGTCCGAGAGCCAGATTTCCCTGTACGGTCGAAGACGAATCGGCCAATATATGGCCTTTCTTCACCTTCTGGCCTTTAACCACGGCAGGCCGTTGGTCAATACAGGTGCTCTGGTTGGAGCGCTGGTATTTGCGCAGATTGTAAGTTTTTACACCACTGGCAGACCGCGCCACTACCTGGCGGCCTGTAACAGAGACAATTTCGCCGTCTTCTTCCGCAACAACAACCTGCCCGGAATCTAGCGCAGCAAATTCTTCCATCCCGGTGGAAATCATCGGAATATCAGGATTTACCAACGGCACAGCCTGAGCCTGCATATTCGAACCCATGAGGGCACGGTTCGCATCATCATGCTCTAGGAAGGGGATCAACGCTGCACTGATACCCACAACCTGATTCGGGGCCACATCCATGTAATTGATGGCATCAGGGGTTTGAATAATGAAGTCGTTGTGGTGACGGCAGGAATTTTGATCTTCCACAAATTCTGCGTGTTTATTCAGGCTCGTGTTAGCCTGGGCAATGACAAATTTATCTTCGGCATCCGCCGAAAGATATTCAACCTCATCGGTTACAAACGGATAAACGAAGATTGTCCGGTTGAGCTTGGAAATAGCCGGAAGCATTTCCTTGGTTACCCGATCTTCTTTCTTCGCGATGGACTCACCTTTTTCGGTGGTCAGATCTTCACGAAGCCGGCGACCGACCAACCGCGGATCACTCGAATTCATGGCTTTTGCCACCCGGCGATACGGAGTTTCAATGAAGCCGTACTCGTTTACGCGGGCAAAGGACGCCAGACGGCCAATCAAACCAATGTTCGGACCTTCCGGTGTTTCAATGGGGCAAATCCGACCGTAGTGAGAGTGGTGAACATCGCGCACGTCAAAACCGGCGCGCTCACGGCGCAAACCGCCAGGACCCAGCGCAGACAATGTACGTTTGTGACGCAACTCAGCCAGCGGGTTTGTCTGATCCATAAATTGTGACAACTGGCTGCTTCCGAAGAATTCGCGAAGAGCGGCGACAACAGGACGAATGTTGATCAGTGAGACCGGTGATACCTGTTCCTGGTCACGGATAGACATGCGTTCTTTGATGACGCGCTCCATGCGGCGCATTCCGATGCGCAACTTGTTCTGAATCAACTCTCCCACAGTTTTCACCCGGCGATTTCCCAGGTGGTCGATATCGTCTTTTTCTTCTTTTTCATTATTAATAAGGATCATTCGCCGGACAAGATACACAATATCCCACGCGGTTACTGTCCGGTGGGTCACAGGGATCTTGTCAACGAGATCCAACTTCTGATTCAGTTTATAGCGACCAACACGTTCCAGGTCATAATGCCGCTGATCAAACAACTGCTCGATCATGAAAGCTTTGGCGTTATCCAGATTGGCCGGGTCGCCAGGGCGCATACGCTTGAAAAATTCAAGCAGCGCAGCCTGCGCGATGGTTTGATTGCCAGTCAGGTTCCATACCGGTTCCTGTCGCATCGAGTTGGTAATGAACATGCGATCAACATTGTTGTCAACATCCTGGAAGAGAGAGATCAGTTCTTCATCAGACCCTGTTTTTAATGGGGACTCAAGAAGACCATCACTCACCGCGGCCAGAGCGCGCAGGAAAATGGTGATGGGAACAGTGCGCTTTCGGTTGAATTTTAGGATTATGTAATCATTTTTACGGGTTTCGAATTCCATCCAGGCGCCACGATCAGGAATCAACTTGGCGTTGGCCAGGAAATGCCCGGTAGCGCGGTCTTGTGTGGATTCGAAATAAACACCAGGAGAGCGGATAAGCTGCGAAACTACAACACGCTCGGTGCCATTGATGATAAAGGTTCCCTTTTCTGTCATTTCAGGGAAGTCGCCCAGAAAAATTTCCGTGCGGACCGGGCTCGGAACTTCAGGACCTTCAAGCAGAACTGTCACAAACAATGGAGACGCATATGTGAGATCACGCTCAATGCACTCATCGATCGTATGTTTGGGTTCCCCAAAACGGTATTTCAGATCCCATTCTTTGAGTTTTTCATCGTAGCTGGGAAAATGAAGCCGCATACCTTTGTTGTACGACTCGATGGGAGAAATCTCATTGAACAAATCCCCCAGATTGTCAGACTTCAAGCGACGAAATGAATCTAATTGAACTTCAATCAAATTTGGCAAATTAAAAACAGTTGGAATACGTGCGAAACTTTTGGTCTCAAACTCGGAAGCCATGTCTACTCCTGGTTAAACGTGGCGAAAGGGGGACAAACACCTTCCACCCTTCGATAGTTAGGCAATTGGTAAGTATATCAAAAGGAGTTGCTTAAAGCAAGCAATTTTTCGAATCAATTTCCAACAATCCCTGGATTTTGTTGGTCAAATATACAGAATTGGAATTACCTCTTTATACCACAGGAGTAAAGGATTTTCGTAATTAACCCTTTACTCCTGCCGGAAATTCAAAACTATCTTATTTATCTGACACAGATACAGGCGGGATGATTGTCAACTCCAAAGACCCGCAATTTAACCAGAGCTTCATCATTTTCATTTAATAAGTAAACACCTGACAATTCCAGATGCGTCAAAACATCCGTTATTGTAAGAAAAGAATTCTGGTAAACACGATATAACCTAAGTGCATCATCATCAGCTGCGACACGATTAATGGAAATCTTGCCACAACCTGTACATTGGTGCACCAGCATCAGTTCGCCCTGGTTTTCTCCTCCGTACCGCTTAATTATCTGTTTTATCGTGAGTCCGATCGGTTCCATGCGACTAAGGCATTCAGAACGACGGTCGCCCGGGGTATGCAGATCCATATGCCGAGACCATAAGCACCACGGACAATGATTACGGTTGTTCACGCCAGAGATTTCACGGCTGGCAGTTACAAAGAAACCGCAATTCCGGCACTTGAAATTATCTGTATCATACAGGATACGGCTTTTCTTCTCATCCCTGCGGGTGATTAAACAATCATCGTACCGTTTTCGAGACGGATTATGATTTCGAGCGAAATCATCAAACCCACGAGTTAAATCTCGCGAGAATCCATATTTATTTTTCATGGTTCCACCAAAAAAACAGCCAGCCGCGAATAAAACCCGCGGCTGGCTGCATATCAAGTCAATGTTTGATCAGTAACTGGAATCAATCAGGCAAATGCAAATCCCCCATACAAAGAGTTGCACGGCCGTCTTTACCCTTAAATGCAAACCACGGGACAAGACTATGCCCGTGGTTTGAAGAATTCACCGGAAAAAAGGGAATCACAAACTACACAGGCACGTCCCTGCGTTGAATGTGACAACAACGACCGAAGCAAAACTAATCAAACAACACCTTTTCATAATAATAGCGGGATTATCCCACAAATATGTATGTTGTCAAATGAAATCGGGCTACTTTAAGCCCAGGAAGGTCAGAGCAAGAAATAGCCCTGCAGCCATAATCCCTGACAATGGAATGGTGATCAACCATGCAGCCAGAATACTTCCTGCCAGATGCCAACGGACCTTATTTAGCCGGTCAGCGGCACCCACACCCATAATAGCCGAACTGACTACCTGTGTCGTACTGACTGGTCCACCGAGCAACGCCGCACCCAGGATCACACTGGCGGAAGTCATTTGAGCGCAAAAGCCGTGAACTGCGCGTACACGAAAGAATCCCGCTCCAAGCGTTTTTATCAGACGCCATCCCCCTGACAATGTCCCCAGGGCTATTGCCAGCGCGCTAATGCCTATAACCCACAAGGGGACTTCAAAATTACCAAGGTTCCCGGCAGTAACCAACCCAAGCGTAATGATTCCCATTGTCTTTTGTGCGTCATTCGCCCCATGACTTAACGCCAATCCCATCCCGGTTAGAACCTGAACCCGTTTAAAAAACATATTGATCTTCATGTCTGCATTACACGCCAGAATATAAACCACGCGGGTGAATATAAAACCCGCAACCAGTCCGATTACAGGCGAAATAAACAGCGCAATGAACACCTTGTTCAAACCGGCTACCTGTATGACATCAAATCCTACTCCGGCTGTGGTTGCACCGATCAATCCACCGATCAACGCATGTGAGGAACTGCTGGGCACTCCGAAGAACCAGGTAATGATGTTCCATAGAATGGCTCCACCCAGAGCGGAAATCAGGACAGGCATTGTCATCAAACCGGGAGGAACTATTTCCGATCCAACCGTTTTGGCTACCGCAACACCGAACAAAAAAGGGCCTGAGAATTCTGCAACTGCCGTCATTATCAGAGCAGCACGGGGTGAAAGCGACCGACTCGAAATAATGGTCGCCACAATATTGCTGGAATCATGAACACCGTTCAAAAAATCAAACGCCAGCGCGATGATGATCAATGCTGTAAGCTGGTAATCCATCACCCACCCTAGGCAATTTTCAATATGATGTCTGAAATCACATTGGCAGCCTGATCCTGCCGGTCAGCCGCGTTGCTTAAATGCCGGTAGATCTCCCGAATTTTCAACACATTCATAACATGTTTGACATCGCGAGTCTCCTGGAAAAGTTGGGCGATGGCTTCACGATAGGTGGTCTCAACCTGGTTTTCAATCCGTTTAGCTGTATTGGCATGTTCCGTTGCCACCGAGTAGTGCTTATCCTGCAAACGCATTACAGCCAGGTGTAATTCCCGTGCCGCCTCAGCCAGCAGTTCAGCCATTTTCTGCATCTGCGGCGTTGGCGTCACATCCAGGATTTCCATTTCTTCCACCGTTGTACTGGAATAACGCAGAATATCGTCAAAGTCCCTTGAAAGCGCAAAGATATCCTCGCGGTCGAATGGAGTGATGAACGTATTCATCAATTCTTCGATCATGATACGCCGCATCTCAACAGCTTCCTTCTCGGTCGCGACAATTTGTTTTGCAACATTGGAACTGCGCTTCTTTAAGTAATGGATCAAAAGATCCAGCCCTTTTACCGTAATCGCTGTCTGATTCACCAGCATCATCAGGAATTTGTTCGGTTTTGGTTTGAAAAGATCGCGGATTCCCATAATTTACCTTTTCGAATCTGGGATCAAGATAGTTAACAACATGTTAATAACGACTATTGTCTATTTTACCCAAATAATAAAATGGCGTATTTGGGGTAAGTATGATAAGAATCCTCTTATGAGCATTTTGTAACGGTTTCAATTCAGATATCAACTAATGGGGTTGAAAATATGAAGAACCGAATTCTTTCAATTCTGATTTTTTCATTTATTCAAATCTTGGCATTCACCCGGTCACCGGGAATTATTACCGACTATCTTGAAACTACATATCATTCTCCATCTCAAAAACAGGAAGCCTGTGTCCGCATAGGTCAAACCCGGATATCCCCGATCGATGGCAGAGAGATGGCCTGTGTTCCCGCGGGAAGTTTCCTCATGGGCGCGTCCGATTCTGACACGTTGGCCGGTGATGATGAGGTACCGCAGCATGAGGTATATCTTGATGCATTCTGGATCGATAAGACTGAAGTCACCAATAAAGACTTTTTGCGGTGTATTGAAGCGGGGGCCTGCCATCCAGAAATATATGACACAACCGTAACCACATATGTGCCATACGCCGTTCATCCGGAATATCAATCGCACCCCGCATTGATTTACATTGTAGATGATGCCATCGAATACTGCGAATGGGCCGGACGCCGTCTTCCTACAGAGGCAGAATGGGAAAAAGCCGCCCGCGGTACAGACGGCCGTATGTACCCCTGGGGTGATGAGTTAGATTGTGATCGGGCAAATTACTATCTGTGTGACAACCGACCCGAACCCGGACCCGATAACCCTCCATGTGGCTACAGTAGTTTTTGCCAGACCCGTCAGGTGGATAGCCAGACCGCGGGCGTAAGTCCATATGGCCTTTTGCATATGTCTGGTAACGTGTGGGAATGGGTTTCTGACTGGTATTCCATCGAGTACTTCGCCAATTCTCCGCGTGAAAATCCACAAGGACCGGAAACTGGTGAATTCAGAGTTCGTAAAGGAGGCGGAGCGACCAGCCTGGCAAAAGATCTACGCGCATCATCGCGTGCCAGTGGTGAAGGGGAACACTATTTTGACGGACAGATGGGTTTTCGATGCGCAACCGATACAGTCATCCCATAAGGATTGATTCGTATTTGTAATGCCAGTATCTAGGATTATTCTTATATTTAAACAAGGCTTCCATTGTGTGGTATTATCATATTCACCTTGAAGCATTAACGCCGTTCCAGGGCTAATATCCTGAGCGGTTTTTTTATTTCAACTTGATAGTACTTCACCACATCTTTTTTATCGACTACGGCATGAGAGAAAATGCAGAAATCCATCCGTAAAATGTCGAACTAAAAATTGGCGTTCATTCTGTAGGGAAACATAAACCCTATTGTGAACAGATGGTATTGTGGCCAAAGCCATCCAACCATGAAAAAAATCCCATTCCAGGGATGTTATCCATGGGCAGAAAGTAAATAAGCCAACTCAAAATCAGATTGCTTGACCGAAAAAGCAAAGATACTGGTTCATAGACCAATCAAGGATTTTTCAAAATGGCTGAAAAGAATAGCAAGAGAATCACCAAACGTCTGTCCAAAAGTGAACGGACTCACATCCGCCGTATGAAGCAAGCAAAACGCAATGACCCCTTGCTTGTGTCAGTAAAGAAGTAAGCAAGATGGGTTATAGTTTTCTCTTTTAGTATGATTTCAACAAAAAATAGAAAGTCTTAATCAAAAAGATGGTGGATCTAACAATTCACCATCTTTTTGTCAGAGTGTTATCCATCCTTGTTAAACGTATTCATTTTTCAATAATAGATTTAATCTATTTCGTCTCCCAGACAATCATCTTTCTTTGATTATTTATTAGCACGATACCGGGGGAATTGTGACATTTATCCGTCAAAAAAATAGCTCCCCCAACTGGTGGAGATGAACACTCCCCTAAGGATGGATGTATCAAAAGATCATCCGTTGTAGCATGTTATTAACTTCTTCTCGGCTATCCAGCTCTTGATGCAGAGGAGAATATTGTCAATCATATTTTTGGACATTCAAAAATAAATGGCTTGATATATCAGGGACGAAGAAGAAAAAAAAGGATGGCAATAAAGGATTATTTATGGGAAACCCCAAAAAACACACCAAATTTTTAGATGAACAGAAGACTGTTCAATCAAAATTAGATCGGTGCGAAGAGATTCCTTTCTCAGAGGTCAATTTGCTCAACAATGATTTAACCAATGAGATCGATTTAAACCCCTTAAAACAGGCGATGCATTGGAATCTAAATTTGGTCAGGATAACCAATCATTCTCCTACCCCTATTAACCAAAATAATGAATCGAGATCATTTTTTGTTGATAAGAGCATTCATCTGCAAAGACTAATGGGACAACCATCTGATCCTGGAAGAGGATATGTGCCGAGATTTCCCAAAAGGAAACCAGTAAAAAACAATTACTAATACGATTTCAAGCTTCTGATAAAAAGCAATACTTAGAAAGTCGGTTTAAACGCTTTCGGAGAAACTTGCTTCAAATGGGTAAACAAATAGCGATCAAAGTGATTAATCGAAAGGAAGTCATCATGAATGAAAAACAGGAAAAACAGGTACAGCAGGATACTGAAAAAGTGAAAAAGGATTTAAACACATTGTTAACTGATCGTGTTGCGATGGTGACGGATGAAATTGAAAAACTGACAAACGATGCAAAAGAATCTGTAGCATCCGCGACAGAATCATTGCTGAAAGATGTCGAAGTTCGATTAGGTGAATATAACTCTAGAGCCGCAGAAGTAGTAGATAAAGTTCCTGGCGGCTTTGTCGAAAAAACAACCAGATACCCGTGGGTTGCGATGTCATTTGCAGTGATTGTTGGTTTTTTCCTGGGTATGCTACTTAAACCCTCGCGCCAGTAACACAAAAAAGAGGCTCAAAATTCTGAATAGACCCAAATGAGTCGTTGGGAAAAACTGGTTTTACCAGAAGAATTGATAGATACGTTCGTTATTCGAAAGGAAAAATCTCATGTTATGGACTATCGTAGTTATTTTGTTAGTACTCTGGGGACTTGGCTTCTTTGGTCGAAATATTAGCCCGAGTTTTCCAAAAACTGGAAGTTGGATACATCTGTTGATCGTGATTGTTGTCATTCTTGTTGTGTTACAACTGCTGGGAATAGTCTAAAAACGTAAAAAAAGGGGGGATTCAGCAAATCCTGTTCTTTTTCGTATACAATTTTCTCATTATGAACAAAATTGTATAGGCATTGATGGTTGACAAGATACGTAAGAAAAAACCGGAAATTATCCCATCTTTACCAACAACCACCAGGTATCGCGCAAATAGTGACATCTTAATGCATCAAGTTTTCTGGCGGAACTTGCATGATCAACCTTCATTCAAAACTAATGCATTTTCGATGTTGGCTTGCTATAATAATGTTAACTGAATAGTTTTCCTCTTTCCTACATTTTCAAAAGGAGGTGCGACATGACTACCGTAACCATCTCCAGAGATTTTGGCAGCGAGGGGGACATCCTGGCCCGGAGGATTGCTGATGCTCTGGGCTATCATTATGTCGATAAAGAAGTCATCGAAAACTTGCTGAACAACTATGGATTTGTCGAATTTGACCGTGAGTATGAATCTCTTCTCGGGTTTTGGGCAAAATTCGACGCGCAACGTGGAAGACGTCGTGAACTCATGGTGGAGATGCTCAACAAGGTGTTGCTCGCGGTTGCCATGCATGGGAATTCGGTAATCGTGGGACGCAGTGGTTTCACTGTGCTGGCAGATTTCGCGGATGTTTTCCACATCAGACTCCAGGCTCCCTTTGAATCCAGAGTACAAAACCTTATGGAGACAGAGAACCTGACAAAGCTGGAAGCGGAAACTGTTTGTGAAGATGGAGACAAGGTCAGGGCTCAATTTATACAGGATTTCTACGGCGTCTCCTGGGATAATGCCCGGGCCTTTGACCTTGTTATCAACATGGACAAAGTCGCAGCTGATCTGGCACTTGAAATCATCGTCAATAGCGTGCGTACACTGGAAACCTCTCCCAAAGCAGGGAAACGTACAACAAGAACCCTGAAAATCGACACTATTCTGGCTGGAGCCGTTTCAGATATTTTGCAATGCACTCTGGACCACACGAAGGAGGCTGTTCTCCAAGCCTGAAGACAGCCAGAACAGACTGATTGATCCTTTTGGACCTTTCTGTTTTCAAATTACCGATTTATACTTACTTTCCATCGCAAGAATCCGTTCGGTAATGGGATTTATGTTTTTTAACCTCGATTCCACAAACTACCGATTACTGGTTCCTGTACAATAATTATTATGCATACGGAGAATATATCCCGTCTTCTTTGTCAAATGTATGATGAGCAAAGGGCCGGAACTATTGGATCCCGTGTTTTAGCGTTGATTGAACAATACCGTGGAAGAATTCCGGTTCCAAATCAAACTGAGTTAACTGAAAAAGATGCCATGCTGATCACCTATGGTGACCAGATCCATTCAGCAGATAGTAATCCGCTTCAAACACTTACCCGGGTTTGTGAGTCCCATCTCAAGGGACTGATAAGCAGCATGCATATTCTTCCCTTTTTTCCCTGGTCATCCGACGACGGATTCTCGGTTAAGGATTACCGCCAGGTTGACCCGGCATTAGGCACATGGGATGATATAGAAAAACTCGGTCAGTCATTCCGATTGATGTTCGACGGAGTGATCAATCATATGTCAGCAGAGAGCGATTGGTTCCAATATTTCCTGAAGGATGAAGCACCATACAACCGGTTCTTTTTAACCGTTGACGGAAACCCGAGTCTATCAGATGTAATCCGTCCGCGGGCTTTACCTTTGCTGACCGAATTTGACACAATAAAAGGGCCTCGGAAAGTGTGGACAACGTTCAGCGCAGATCAGGTTGACCTGGATTTTCACAACCCGGATGTTCTGCTCGAAATTCTGAATATTTTGCTCGAGTATGCTCTTCGCGGCGCCCAGTTCATACGGTTGGACGCAATCGCCTATCTGTGGAAGGAGATTGGCACCACTTGCCTGCATTTACCGCAGACGCATGCGTTCATTCAACTCTTGCGGGTAGTGTTGGATGAGACCGCCCCACATGTCCGTATCATTACCGAGACGAACGTACCGCATGAGGATAATGTTTCATATTTCGGAGATGGAACAAACGAAGCCCAGCTTGTCTATAACTTCGCTTTACCCCCTTTAGTTCTTCATACCCTGCTAACCGGTGATTCGACAACCTTATCAAACTGGGCACACAATCTTGAATACCCGACTGATCAGACAACCTATTTCAATTTTCTGGCATCACACGATGGTATCGGTTTAAATCCCGCGCGCGGGATTTTGACAGACGCGGAGATTGAGAACCTGGTAAAACACACCCTCGATCACGGTGGTCTTATATCCTATAAAAATAATCCTGATGGCTCTCAAAGCCCGTACGAAATGAACATCAATTACTTTGACGCACTGTCTGATCCGGCAGGAAATGAACCGCTGCAATCGCAGGTTGACCGTTTTATGGCTTCACAAGCGATTATGCTGATGTTGCGGGGAGTTCCCGGCATCTATTTCCACAGTCTGTTCGGTTCACGTGGATGGCGGGCAGGGGTTGAACAAACCGGACAAAACCGGACGATCAACCGGCAGAAGCTAGAGTTTTCCAGCTTCCATAAAGAATTGTCTGATTCAGAAAATTTGCGATATCGAGTCTTTTCACGGTATTCCCGTCTACTTCACCTCAGGAGTCAATCTACAGCATTTCATCCAAATGGATCACAGGAAATTCTGGATATGGGACCGGGATTATTCGCCCTCTCCCGTATCTCGCCGGATGGAAGCTCAAGCGCTCTCTTTATACAAAATGTAACGCCATATCCGCAATTGATTTATCAGGCTGAATTACAACCTTACGAAACACGGTTAACCCTTAAATAATTCCAGGCTGTGAGATGCCACACCTTTAACCAACAGTGCCTTGCAGGAAAATTTTTGCGAATAGCTATATATGTCATAATTTGACATATATAGACTCTATTCTCATTCTGGAAGGTACATATGCCGACTCCTGCTACCCGATTGATCACCCTGATACTCTTATTGCAGCACAAACCCGGGCAGAAAGCCTCTTTGCTGGCTGCGGAACTAGGTATATCTATACGCACATTACATCGCTACTTCGGGATGCTGGATGAAATGGGTATACCCGTTTATGCAGAACGTGGGCCCTACGGCGGTTTTTCTCTTGTACCAGGATATCGGCTTCCCCCGCTGATATTCACACCGGAAGAAGCTGTTGCCCTGTCACTGGGGACAGGTTTGGTACGAGAAATGTGGGGTCAGTTGTATATTGATGCCGCGCTGGGTGCCGAGGCAAAACTCGAGAATGTCCTCCCACCCGAACAACGACGCGAGATTGCCTGGGCGCGTAATTCCCTTCTGGCCACAGGTATAAACCGCGCAGACATGGAAAAACTCACACCGTGTCTGACTGCTCTCCGTAAGGCAATAAAAGACAACCGGCAAGTCACAATGGTGTATCAAAGCGGGCGCAGTTTGAACGGCGAAGAACGGAATGTTGATCTCTACGGGCTGTTCCACCGATCCGGATGGTGGTATGCCGTTGGCTTTTGCCATCTAAGGCATGGTTTGCGAACATTCCGTGTTGATCGGATTGTGGATGTTCGGATCAATAATCAGGCATTCTCCAAACCGGTTGACTTTGATCTTCACGAATATGTCGCCCGTGACTGGGAAGAAGCCACTCAGATTGTCGTTAAGATGCTCTTCAAGGCGCAGATAGCCCATCTGGCGCAATATGCCAGAGGATACTGGGACTCTCTGGAAGAACAACCGGACGGATCTATTCTGGTCACATTTCAGGCGCCGGATATCTATGCGGCAGCCAGTCACGCGCTGTCGTACGGGCCGGGTGTTGAAGTCCTGGAACCAGCGGAAGTCAGCCGTACGGTACACGATTGGGCTCAGGAAACGGCAGATATGTACCTCAAACACGAATCCTGATAGTTAGAATGGAGTTATGAAATGAAACGCAAAATTATCATCATAGCCAGCGTCCTTGCTGTCTTAGTGATCGCCGGTGGAGCCGCTTTCTGGTGGATGACCTTGCAGCCGTTATATATACCGGGCATGGTCAACAGGAATGAAAACCTGCGGTCACCTCTCACCCCACCTGCACAGAACGAAGATCCCGATTTCTGGCAGATGGAAAATGATATAAGCCTGTACCATTTTGCCAATGGAAGCGGCCGGAATGTGTTAATTGTCCACGGCGGTCCGGGGATGCCTTTCCGTGAACCGATGGCCGGGTTGGAACCATTTACAGCTGAGTTCCGTTTCCATTATTACGACCAGCGCGGATGTGGAAAGTCCACCCGTCCATTCAATCGGCTGGAATCGAATAATATGGTTGAGAATATGGCCCTGCTGGACAAGACTCTCGGTCTGGGAGCCCAGATCGCGGATATTAAACGCATCCGTCAAATACTGGGAGAGGAAAAGCTCATCCTCATCGGACACTCATGGGGCGGTTTTCTGTCCTCACTTTATGCGGCTGAATTCCCGGATCATGTGGAGAAGTTAATTCTGATCTCACCAGCCAATATGCTCGTCATGCCCCAGCCGGATCAGGAAAGTGACCTGTTTGCCAGCGTCCGTTCCCGGTTGCCGCAGGAAAAATTGACGGAATATGACTCTTTTATGAAAGACTACATGGACTTCAACAAACTGTTCAAACGCTCGGAAGCTGATCTGATCGCCATGGATGAAAAGTTCGGGTTGTACTATATGTCAGTAATGGATGTTCCAGAAGATGAATTAATTGAACAGGGAGAACCGGGAGGCTGGATGACCTGGGGAATGTATATGAGTATGGGTCAGCAACATGACTACCGTCCACTAATGCGAAAAGTGACCGCACCAGTACTGGTCATACACGGGACAGAAGACTTACAAAGCGAGGAGGCCAGCCGGTTATACAGCGATACTTTTCCGAATTCCCGCTTCGAAAGAATCTCCGATGCCAGTCATTTCTCCTTCCAGGAACAACCGGAAGAGTTTTAACGCATTATGAAAGAATTTTTACAATAACCTGCAATAATCCCACCAAAATCCCCGGCCTTTTGTAATGGACCGGGGATTTTTTTATGATGTATTTTCCTTTCGTATATGCCGAAAGCCTCAACAGTCAAAGAATGGGTTTCATGATAAATATTTTGTTAGACCAGAATCAAACATCTGCTGTATATGGCAAAAGTTGCATAGAAGAAATTGATACAATGTAAACAACTACAGACATGAAGACTCCTCACTGGCAGAAATTATTAATCAAAAGACTTCCCGCTGAAAGACGCCGGGAGGTTATCGAAGAGATGTCGGCAGCGGTAACACCGGGTTTCGATTTCTTTTTATTGGTCATACTTTCATCGAGTATTGCCACACTGGGTTTGATAACCGACTCACCGGCGGTAATAATCGGTGCCATGTTGATTGCTCCGTTGATGTCGCCAATCATCGGACTTGGGCTGGCATCATTGACCGGCAATTCGGTTATGTTGAAAAATTCTATCTCCGCTTTACTCCGCGGCGCGTTGCTGGCAATATCGCTCTCGGTGATCCTTACATTTATTAACAACAACCTCCCATTTTTCAGCGTTCAGGAATTATCGAAAGAGATCATTGCCCGTACAAGGCCGACCCCTATTGATCTGATGATCGCACTCGCAGGTGGTATTGCAGCAGCTTATGCCGTAGTTCAACCAAATATCTCTACAGCCCTCCCTGGTGTGGCGATTGCCACCGCTCTCATGCCTCCGCTTTGCACCATCGGAATCGGCATTGCCCTTGACCGCATTGATGTGGCCGGCGGGGCAGCTTTGCTTTTTATAACCAACACCATCACCATCGCCTTTGCCTCTGTGCTGGTATTCTTTCTCCACGGGTTTGCTTCCTACACAGAAATACGCGAACATATTGTCCCCAGGAGCCTGGTTTATTCTCTTCTATTAACGATCGGTTTACTTGGTCCACTTTCATTTTTTAGCGTTAAATTTTTCATGGAAGCTTCTGAAAACCGCTTGATCAGTGAAGTTGTGGCGAAAGAAGTCTCCCGGATTCCCGGTGCGGAGTTGATTGATATGAATGTGATCCGCAATTCAGACGAAATGGATATGAGGATCACCATCCGGACGAGTTCGTCACTAGAGTATTATCAGGTTGTCAATTTACAGAAAAATATTGTGGACGGTATCCACAAACCAGTTTCCCTGAAAGTCAGCCAGGTTCTGGCCAAGTATCTGGACCCCATGATCCCACCGACATTCACACCAACAGCGTTTATAGAACCATCCGCGACGTCTGAGACATTGCCAACAAATACTCATTCAAAAACATCAACCAGCACCTTTACCCTGACCCCTTCGTCGACTCCCACATCCACCATCACCCCAACGCGGCTGCCAACACTTACCCCAACTAATACGCCAACCCTGTCCAGCGGTAAGGTTAAACGATACATTCTGCCGGAAATGAAGATGTATCAGGTTCCAAACGGCCCGGTCATCGGCATTATTCATTCAGGTGATGAAATAATCCTTATGGACCGTTCCCAAACCCGGAATGGGCTTGTCTGGATCGAAATTCAGGACAAGGATGGAAGGATCGGTTGGATCCCAGAAGTATATGTGAGCGTTATTCATAAAACCCCAGGGTTGACAGTCACTTCAACCGCGACACCTGCAAAAACAACAGGCATAAACCTTACCCCGGTATCTGGTACACACGAATAAATAAACAGCCCCGGCTATGTTGTCCGGGGCTGCAGAAATATTAACACGTGATGCTGTTATCGACCGGTGCCAAATAAACGGTCGAGGATGGACATCCGTTTCTCTTTCGATTTGGTCTCATCGTCGTGCGATTCCTCGATGGCCGCTTCATTTGTATTGGTGTTGGTCATTTTGGCTCCTCTGAGTACAACACCCTTCATGTCAGTGTTAGTCAGATCCGCACCCGTAAGGTCAGCATTGGTAAGGTTGGCTCCTTTGAGATTCGCATCTTTGAGAATGGCACCACGCAAATTGGCACCACTTAGATTCACTACCGTCATATCGGCGCCCATCAGATTGGCATTCATCAGATTGGTTCGTTCCATATTGGCACCAATCAGATTGGCATCCATCAGATTCGCATCAACCATTATCGCATCAGAAAAATCAGATCCAATAAGGTTGGCGCGCATTAAGTAAGCGCCTTTCATCCGCGCATTATTCAAGGCTGCGTGAACCATCTTAACGCCCCACATATTAGCATCCTCAAGATTTTCATTACGCAGGTTTACACCGGCCAGGTCAACGCCCTTCAAGACAACCGGTTTGGCCGGACTGGACGAATCCAGTATTTCGCGAAGTGTAAGATCATCGATTAGGATGTCTTCAGGTGCTTTCAGCTCCCTCATGGCATGTCTCCTGTCCGATCCCCTTAGTTTTGCGACGAGTTAATTATAGTGGTTTTTAAGAGAGAAGTATATTTTCCGTAAGAAAAAATGTGGATATTTGTGAAAACAGTTTTTTGATCCTATTTGCTGTGCTTGTGATCTTGAATAACGAAAGGCAGGTAAAGCAGAACACACAACGCAATACCGATCAACTCCATCCATACCAGGTATACCGGATGTGGGCCAAGATAATCCAAAAGGCTGGGTGTTGGTAGTTTTCCGCGTGTGTACAGGTAGTTGCTGCCAATCTGGTTATTCACCCATGCGCAAAAAAACCACAACAGATTTGTAATCATAACAGCTTTAGGCAGCGATCTCCAGGTTGGCCGGAACTTTTCTACAACGGTCATGAATATGATCGAAATAATGATCGTGCCATGTAGTACAAAAAACTCGATATAGCGAAAGTGAGGAAACCCGTAATCCATCAGGTCGGGTGTCAACAGGGCCATAGCGGCGCCGATTATTCCCATGAAGTAGACCCACTCAAAATACAACCGGTTCCGAAATATCAGCAATAACGGCATGGTCCAGGATGTGATGCTGCATAACCACAGCGGCAGCATCCCCTGGATTGTCCAACTCCCAATTGCCCACATCCATAACTGCCAGGAACCTTCACACAGGAGAATCAGTGCGCATAAAATCCACCTGGTGATAGTTTTTCCCCGCTCCGTCCAGCCGCCCCGGAAGATATACACGATCAGAATGATGACCAGCACAACACCCAGGCTAATCAGATGGTCGCGTCCAAACAGCACAAACGGGTTACCTGAGTAGTCGCGGGCAAACAATTCCGTGATCATGCAGATAATTCTACCGGTTCGTGTGTACTTCCATTATTACAACCCCGTCACCGAAACCTTAACTGAACTCGGTGCCCATTCTCTGGATCTTTGACAGAAATATCTGCCAATCGTTCTACCACAAAATCTGCTCCGCTCGCCAATAACTCTTCTTTGGTGTGAGTGGTACTGACCGCTACCACTTGCATCCCCGCCCGTTTCCCGGCAAGAATACCGGCAGGTGCGTCTTCAACCACTACACAATTTTCCGGTGAAACACCGATACGATTTGCTCCGGCCAGATATGGTTCCGGTGAGGGTTTCCCCTCTTTTACATCATCGGCTGCAATCAATACTCTTGGAACAGGAAGCCCTGTCTTGATCATCCGCATTTTTACCACTTGCTCTCGCGCAGAAGTGACTACCGCCCAGGAATCTATTGGTAGTGACGACAACAGATCACACGCGCCTTCATAGGCATTAATACCTTCAAAATCATGCATCGCACTTTCCATAAAAAGCCTGGCTTCTTTTTCAATATCCAGATGCGGAGCGACGATACGCATGGTTTCAACCGCCCGCATACCGTGTACAGCGCGGTTGATTTCGTTCATGTCTATGCCATGCCGGTCCGCCCAGGCCTTCCAATGCCGCAAAATATTCCCTGTCGAATCAACCAGGACGCCATCAAAATCAAACAGACAAGCATTGCAGTCAATGTGAAACAAAGGAGAAGAGTTATTGTTTTTCATGAAATGCATTTTCCCAGGTACCATATTAATAAGGTTTATGATACCTTACCAACTGGCGAAATCGAAAACATTTGATGTGATCTTTTTGTTTTTCCAACCCAATAGTGAGTGTGTTGCCAATAATCCCTTTGTACTCTCAGAAAAGAGTGAATTAGGAAAGAGTTTATCAATCTCCCGTAATGACCCGATTACAATATGATGTGATGAAATTTGAAAAATTCACGGCAAGGAGATATCACCATGACTGAATTTGCCCGAAGGATTCCCAATATGCAGGCATCCGCCAGTGTTATTCGGCAGTTGTTTGAATCAATGACAGATCCCGAGACCATATCCTTTGGCGGTGGCGCTCCCGCGCGTGAAGCTCTACCGGTGGAAACAATACACGACATTGCAAATGAAGTTCTGACCCGCGAAAAACGTGGCATCCAGGCGCTCCAGTACGGAAATCCAATGGGCATTCCAGATCTCCGACAGGCAGTCATCGAACATCTTTTATTACCCAAAGGTTTGAAGGCCGGTATGGAAGAGGTGCTGATCGTATCCGGTGGCATTGAAAGTATGAACCTGATAAGCCAGTTGTATCTGGAACCGGGTGATGTCGTTCTGGTAGAAGCCCCCACATTTGTACAGGCTGTTCAGATTTTCCAGCTATTTGAGGCCACCGTCATTGCCTGTGAGACCGATGATAACGGGTTGGTAATGGAAGATGTGGAATCCAAAATCAAAAAATACTCACCCAAAATGATTTATGTGATTCCCACGTTTCAAAACCCGAGCGGTCGCACCACCAGCCTGGAACGCCGTGAAGCGCTGGCGGAACTCGGCAGTCGGTATGACCTTATCATTCTGGAAGATGATCCGTACAGCGAGATGCGATACAGCGGTGAAAACCTTCCACCAATAAAGTCCTTTGATCAGAGCGGTAATACGATTTTTGTTAATAGCTTTTCTAAGATATTTTCCCCGGGCAGTCGACTTGGTTATATCTACGCGAAGGAAGAAATCATCCGTAAGGCCTATGATGTCAAGACCGCCACTAATTCGCACGCCAGTATGCTCGCACAGGTTATCTGTGCCGAGTTTTTCAACCGCGGTCTGTATGGACCACATCTAAAAATGATTCGGGATATTCACCGCGAACGCCGCGACGTGATGATGGAGTGTATCCGCTCCATGCTGCCAGCCGATGAAATATCGGCTGTTTACCCGGATGGAGGTTTGTTCACCTGGGTGGAACTTCCTCATCGGGTAAATACCACATCCCTGCTGGCTGACGCGCTGGCACAAAAGGTAGCGTATGTACCCGGGCGAGAATTTTTCGTGGAAGACAAAGATAATCACGACAACTGTATGCGCGTGAGTTTTGGCGGGGTGACTCCAGAAAAAATCCGTATTGGTATGGAACGCCTGTCAGGAGTCATCCTTAAAAAACTATAAAAAAAGCCGTCCCAACAATAGTTGAGACGGCCAGATTTTTTTGTTTTTGTCGTTACCCTTGTCCCCGCCTGCTTCCACTGGAATTTCCCTTACCATCCGTTCTCATAGATCCGGAACCTGCTCCAGTGCCGTTGCCATTCCCGCTTCCCATGCCTGTTCCATTTCCATTACCCTGCCCATTACCGGGGTTTCCGGATGAACGGTTGTTGATAATGGTCTGGTAATCGTCCTGTGTAAGGTGCTGCGGTTGATATTCCTCACCGGTCTGTGCGGTTAGTGTGCTGGTGAAAGAACCAAGATGGTTTTCCGAACCCTTTTCGAGGTTATCAAAAACCCTCTGAATATCCGGGTTGGTCGTCTGACCTAGAGCTTCGCGCAGATCAAGAATATCAATTTCTTCAACAGCCGCACCGACTTTCAACGCTTCACCCAGAGACTCACTTCCCTGAGCAGTCAACCGGTCATACAAAGCCTGCAACTCGGGGTTGGTGAATTCTCCGGCAGTATTTCCCTCAACCGGATCTTTAATGCCGTACGTGTCCAACAAGGTCTTTACGGCTTCCGTATGGGTCTGTTCGCTGGCTGCGATATTATTGAAAACATTCAGACCCCAAACATCATACAGGTACATATAAACATCATGAGCGAGTTTTTCCTCTTCCCGCATCAACAATAAACCGCTTACTTCTTCATCCGTCAAAGTGGATGTTTGCGGTTCGTCCGCGGGCAATATTGATCCCATTGGGATCCCATCTACAGAGACTGGCGAGAATGCCATCAGGCTCATGGCCAGAATACCCATCAGGGTAATTTTTGATATTTTTGTGAACATTTTTTCCTCTCAAATTTCTATTGATAAATTCCATCACAAGTGTTTCTTGATCAGGTTATTTTGTATTTTAGAGAGGACTTGTGAAGAACTTGCGAAGAAACTGTCGGGTTTTTGTGAAGAATTCCTATATGTGGAAAAAACTTAACAAAAGTCTTTTATACAGATCAAGAACCGGCTTTGAATTTTTCGGCCCGCACTTTAATCAACTCACCAACAATGCTGATCCCCAGTTCTTCCGGTGTCTCAGCCAGAATGGGGATCCCAATGGGGGAATACACCCTCGCCAGTTCTTCCTTAGTGAAACCATGATCCATAAGGTCTTTGTATGTCAATTGCCGCTTGATGCTGCTGCCAATCATGCCAATGTACGCGGCACCACTGCGCAATACCTGCGCCAAAACATCTTTATCATGCATATGCCCACGGGTCACGATAACAATATAGCTTTCGTCGTCAATGCCAAGTTCAGGCAATTTTGCAAAATCATCGATCACCTGTATTTCCACCGTTGAGGGGAACCTGTCCTGGTTGGCATAATCTTCCCGGTCGTCAATCACTACCGTACGAAAGCCAACCCCCTCGCTTAATGGGGCGATTTTTTGCGATACATGACCTGCCCCAAAGATGAAGACGGTTCCACCTTCCCGTAAAGGTTCAACCAGAAAACGCCGGTCAGTGCGAACCTCTGTATGCAGTGTGATCTTGGCAGGGCCACTGATCAGATTGGCAAGAATTTTGTCATCACAGACTACGCGGCCGACCATGGTCTTATCCGACTTTACCAGACATTGCTGACGTCCATTATCCGCCAGACTCTGGTCAAGAATGGTCACCAACCATGCTTTTCCGCGCGATTCCATGGCTTTCACAATCTCGGAGTAGATTGCCAAATTCATTTCATCGCTCGAATCAATGAAATCGATAAGAATCTCACCTTTCCCACCGCAGATCATATCGGATTCAGCCGCGTCCTTACCGGTGAGGTCAAATTTCTGGATGATCGTCCTTTTCTCCCTAATCATCTTTTTTCCCAATTCGATGGCTTCCGCTTCCAGACGCCCTCCGCCGATAGTGCCCGTAATGGTTCCATCCGCGCGAACCACCATCTTTGCCCCATCACTGCGTGGAGCGGACCCGGTTTTATCAAATAATGTGGCTACTACAAAATCTTCCTTGTTCTGCAATAGTTCAACGATGGCCGAATAGAATTTTTTCATCAATAACCTTTCCGGGAAAATTGGAGAGCGGGATTTGCAAATTTCAAAACATATGTATTATTTCTTTTTTTTTAATTTCAGGCAAGGTAGAATCTATTTAATGGTGTGGAAGGCGCTCCCTGATAGATTGAGAACACTATGCCAGATCGACCAGATACAAATTGATTACAAAGAAAGGCTTGTTTTATCTGTCAATCTTCAAAAAAATGCTTACGAATGCATAAAGAAACTATGACATTGATACAGTGACCACTTTACATGTAAGTGATACAGTATCTAATTGACAGATGTATTTTAAAGGCAAAGTGATCCTGGTCTTTTCGGGTTTTGTCGGAAATAAAAGGTAGAGGACGGTATCATCATCAATACAGTGCGCGCATAACGAGATAATACTTTTTCTATGGGTGCGGTAATAATTGGAGGTGGAAATTTGTTGGATTTTTTACGCGAAGAGGGAATTAATGATTATCTGATCAAGGAAATCGCCCAAATCCGTGCGTCGTATCCGGTGAAACCGGAGATGGAATACCGGATTCCCAAACCAAGATTCCATTATTACGGCAAGGATATCTGGGAACAGGCCATAACTGCGCTTTTATGCGGAGAAAACCTCTTACTGGTAAGCCCGAAAGCTACCGGGAAAAATGTACTGGCAGAAAATCTGGCAGTCGCATTTGGCCGGCCCAGTTGGGATATCTCATTCCACATTAATACCGATTCGTCCTCTCTGATCGGCACCGACACATTCGAGAACGGTCAGGTTGTTCACCGTCATGGTCCCATTTACAAATGCGCCATCAGTGGTGGGTTCGGGATACTGGATGAGATCAACATGGCAAAGAATGAATCCATAGCCATCTTGCATGCCACGTTGGATTTTAGACGGATAATCGACGTTCCTGGTTACGATAAGATCACGCTGGACAGTATGACCCGCTTTATCGCGACCATGAATTACGGATACGCGGGAACCAGGGAGTTGAATGAAGCTCTGGCTTCACGTTTTCTGGTCATAAAAATGCCTAACATTTCAGCAGAAAATTTACGGAAACTGATGAAAAGAGAATTTCCCCATATGCGGGAGGAATATCTGGATCAATTTATCGGACTGTTCCTGGATCTGCAAAAGAAGAGTGAAAGCTCTGAGATCTCCACCAAATCGGTGGACCTTAGAGGACTGATGTCTTCCATCCAACTAATGGATAAAGGGCTTCCCGCCTTAAAAGCGCTTCAAATGGGCATTACGAATAAGTCATTCGATGATTTTGAACGGGATCTGGTTGAAGATGTCATCCGGCTGAGAATTCCTGAAACGGTGACAAGGGAAAAGATTTTCAACCAATAATAAAAAATGGAAAACCCCAACAGAGAGAAACAACGGGCTTATAACACCATCTGGAATGCCTCGGAGGATTATTCCTTCATACCCGATTTTGATGGCTATAACACACAGGGGCTGGCTGAACTTTACTGGAATTATATAGTCGGTGCCACTCACAGGTATTATGACTATCCCATCCTTCAACAATTTTTTGCCAGTTTGAAAAAAGACCCCGAGCACGCTTTCTATGAAAACCTGGCGTGGATTGGTCTGGAGAGTTGCGTGTTCCGCAAGGGAATAAAAGATAGACCGGTGTTGGAATCCTTGCGTAATGATTACTCCAGGAAGGTAGTCAACCGTCAAATCGCTCCCAGCTATTATTTTCTGATAGACGAAATCAATCTGGCGCATTATCACCGCATTCTCGGCAATGAACAAAACACACGGGAGCGGGTCTCCCGTATCCTCAACGAGCTGGAATTTGATGAATCGCTGAACACAGAGCAGATCATCAGCAAACTATGTGAGATCATTGATACGTATTTCGCGCTTTCGAACCCCCGCTATGGAAGGAATTTACTAAGCGCGATTTTCTCAAGCAAAACGAAACTACAATTCGGCAATCCATTCTTAAAACTTCATAAAACCAGGGTTCGCGCGAGTTCATCCAAAACCGAATCCCTGGAAAAGAAAGAAAAGAAGAACAAGGATAAAAACCGCTCTTTCTGGAGCAACTTTGTTGAATATACGAACAGAAAGAGCCGGGAGAACATCAACCATCTCTATGGCAATTCCATTTTGACAGAGTCTCAGACGCAGAATCTGGAACGGGTTCTTTGTGTGGAAAAACATCAAAATTGCCACCTGCACTTTACCCGTGGAGAATTCGATAGTAAAACCGTGGCCCGATCCGAATCAAATTTTCGCGCGAACGCCGCTCTGTCTCAGCGGCAAAAGAATAGAGACAGTTACAACGAAAATATCACCCGCAATACCAATAACATAATTAAACTGACCAATATTTTAAAAAACACATTGCTTGTCGACCTTGAATCAACAAGCCGTTCCGAGGCTGGCAAACTGATCGCGGGCAGGATATGGCGTAATCTATTCCTCAATGACAGCAAGATCTTTCTTCGCAATCGGATTGATGAGATCGGCAATATCACTGTCGATATTCTGCTCGACGCTTCCGGATCTCAAATGAACCGTCAGGAATCGATCGCAGAACAGGGTTATATGATTGCAGAGAGCCTTACCCGATGCCAAATTCCAACCAGGGTCTATTCATTCTGCACGAATAGCAGCTTTACCGTCATCAACCTCTTCCGCGATTACCTGGAGACCAATAAAAACGATCAAATTTTCAATTATCACTCCAGTGGATGCAATCGTGATGGGCTTGCTATTCGTACCGCCCTGCATATGATGCGCGAATCCCCCTGCGAACACAAGATTTTGATCATACTATCAGATGGGAAACCTATCGATCCCTCGGGATTTACAACCGGTGTACTTAAGCCGGAAAAAAATTGTTATTCTGATGAGGCCGGAGTGAATGATACCGCACTGGAGGTGCGAAAGGGGCGACAGCATGGGTATACCATTCTATGTGTATACACTGGATTGGAGGAAGATTTTCCCGCCGCACGTAAGATCTATGGGAACAATCTGGTGTATATAAAATCACCGGAAAAATTCGCGCATATGGTGGGCATTCTCATCCGGAATGAATTGCGAAACCTGTGAAACCATTAACCCTGCTTCCTTGCCGGGGACAGATAGGAAGATGTCTCTGATAAAATCGCTCCATGGAAATAGAGAGACTGGGTTTTGACGATTGGTTCAAGAATAAACAACATGGTCTTCAGCGAACAGATTGCGTCCCCGCGCGTGTAACAGCCGTGGATCGCGAGAGTTATCTGATCTGCAATGAGTCTTCTGAAATACGGGCAGAGCTGGCCGGGAATCTCCGGTACTCCATCACATCAACCGTTGATTTGCCGGCCGTCGGAGACTGGGTCAACGCACAAATATATGATGACGGGTTGTTTTCCGTCATTTATGAGCTTTTTCCCCGCAAGAGTCTGCTCAGGAGAAAATCCAGCGGGCGGACCGTTGATTACCAGGTGATCGCGGCAAATATCGATACAGCCTTCATCCTGCAATCATGCGATGCAAATTTCAATATTCACCGGCTCGAGCGCTACCTAGTCATGATAAACGACGGCCAGGTTGAACCTGTTCTTGTACTGACAAAAAAAGACCTGATTAATGAAAATGTTCTGGCGAACTTGATCGCTTCTGTCCGGAACGCCGGTATCCAAATCCCGGTGTACGCTATCAGTACCCGGTCGGGTGAAGGGATGGATGAACTGACATCCCGTATGCGAACCGGAAAAACATACTGCCTGCTTGGATCCTCCGGTGTGGGCAAGACGTCGCTTCTGAACCGGCTGCTTGGAAACGATGCGTACGAAACCCAGAACGTCCGGGCATTTGATGGTAAAGGCCGTCACACTACCACACGCCGCCAGTTGACGATCCTTTCATCTAGCGCAATGCTCGTGGACACCCCGGGAATGCGAGAACTGGGCGCTATTGGTATGTCAGACGGCATTGACCTGAGTTTTGACGATGCCGCCAGCCTGGCACAGCATTGCCACTTTGCCAATTGCACTCACACGTCGGAAGAAGGTTGCGCATTACTGGCCGCGTTGGAAGATGGCCGCTTAAGCCGGGAACGATATGAAAGTTACCTGAATCTAAGCGGAGAATCAAAATACCATGAGCTGTCTTACGCTGAAAAACGCCGAAAAGACCGCGATTTTGGCAAATATGTAAAAACCATCAAGAAAAATTTAAGGAACAGATAACCGCTTCCTTCAGGTAGCGTCTATATCCTGAGGGAGAATATCCAAAAATCACAATTCTATCCCAGGAATTCGAGGACGTCCGCCGCGAATTGACGGCCAGAGGCAGGGTGTCCCATGTTCGGATACAGTGCCAACTTCGCCCCCGGTATCCCGGCGGCTGTTTCGCGGAAGAGGTTCTCGGTGTAGAACGGGTCTTTATCACCCGCCACGACCAGTGTTGGTACTTTTATCTCCGCCAGTTGATTCCTGAAATTGAATCGGTCTTCCGCATCCACTGTAACAACCAGGTCAGAAGGGCTTGCCGGATGACTGACCAGGCCCATGATCCATGCAATGAATGGGAATATCAATTGCAGCAAGGTCCGCTGTGGCTGCCCTGAGGGAAGCAAATAATCCAACATCCACGCGTAGGCTCCCGTCCAATTATGTTCTTTCGCCTGCCGGGCGATCCGTTTTTGCACTTCACGAGCCGGTTCACTCAATTTATACGCGCTTGAGTGGATGACCAATCGGCGGATGAGATCCGGATGGCGGAGGGCAAATACCTGCGCAATCGAACCACCGGTGGAAACTCCAATAATATCCACAGGCGGTTTAAATTCACTGCGGATCAATTCCGCGTAATCATCTGCCATGTTTTCCAGGGTGTAACCATCCGGCAGGCCGGGTTTGCGCAAAACCTCATACACGGTATACCTGTCCCAAAGGAATTTGTACGTCCGTGAAAAAAAGATGGGCTGCGGTTTATTTTCAAACAGCAGACCCTGAAATACGATCAGATCACGCGAACCGCTGCCTGAACGGTTATATGGCAAACCGTTCTTAAAATACCCCACGGTCGGTTTTTTATCAGCCACAGCACACCTCGGATTAATGAGATTGGTTACAGATCATCCCCCAGTATGTGTCTGATTATAGTCAGATTCTTATATAGCAAAGAAATGCTTCAGGTTCATTAAAATAGAAGCCTACCAGTGCACCTTGCTGAACGCAGCCACTGCCTGAACCAGGCAGTCCGGTTCATCGTGGAACACATCATGCGCGGCCTGTTCACTCCAGATGAACGTCTTACCGGCCGGCGCGTCCAGGTGTTCAAAATAATACTGTGCCAGCTCAGACGGCGTGTTCCTGTCATACCGTCCTGCAATGAACATCACAGGAATATCCACCTGATCCACCGTACCCGGGAAGCGGAATTCCATTAACCGGGGCCACAACTGCCTCAATGAAACGGAGTTTCCCGTGGGCCAAAGCGCGCGGTTGAACCACGAGTATTCCGGCGCGGAAAAGAGCATTTTCATCTCATGGTCGTAATTGCGGGCTGTGTGATACACACCTCCATAATGAAGCAACCATTTCCGTTGCAGACCAAGTTTTTCCTGCCAGTTAGAACTGGCGTAAGCCGGATCAATCCCACTGAGTTCTGTCAGAGCCAGATGGTTTCCATCTTTCTCGGCCTCTCTCATAACCCAATCCAGTGACAGTTCCTCCCCCCGAGCCATATCCACTACCTGCCCCACACCGATATACCCATAGTAATCATCCGGGTATCGGACTGCCAGGTTCAACCCTGGTACCGTTCCCCAGGAAAAACCCATCAGGTATATCTTATCCACGTTGAAGCGCTCTTTCAATAATCCGGTCAACTGGTGACCGTCGTCGATGAAACGTTCCAGGGTCAGGGTACGGGTATCAATCCACGGGTTATACGACTTTCCTGCGCCTCGCTGATCCCAGTTGACCACAATGAAATGGTCTTCCAGTGCCGGCACCTGAATACGCAATTTAGCCAGGTTTGCGCTCCCCGGCCCGCCATGCAGGAAGAGAAGTACAGGTTTTGCCGGATCATTGCCGCGAATGGAGATACACTGTTTTTCCTCCCCCAGTATGACACTTTCCAACACATTGATCCCTGTAGAGGTTTTAAGATCGGCTTTCCGAAAGTAAAAAAGAAAAACCGAGAGAACAAGTAGTACAAGGATGACAACCCAGGCAGCCATGCGGATCAGCTTTCTTACAATTTTTTCATTTCGGATGGAGCCCATATGGTATTTCAGCCCCTCTCAGGGGTAATCATACCGCAACTTTTCTGCCGGTTTGCCGCTTCATCTCAATTGGATTTGCGCTCCCCGGGCCTGTCGAGGGTTCGCTCCCCGAGCCTGTCGAGGGGAGATTGGCTCCTTTGCTCGCACGGCAGTGACGCAAGCTCAGCCAGCGGGCATTATTTGCGAAGGGAATACAACACAAAATAATGGCACAGATAGTCACTCGAAACCGGATAGAAAAGGATGGCGATTTTTTCCTTCCTATCCTCAAAATCCTTGATAAACCCGCCGACATACATTGAGTTCCCCTGTGCCAGGGTTACCCAACTCCCGCCATCTGATGTGATGGTCCAGTTATCATCAAGCAAAGTTTTCTTGTAATAATCGTAAACATCCGCCCAGCGCGTTGATTCCGGCATCTCGGTCAATTGCCATTCGAATGGTTTGGGAATGGCCTGATTGCGCGCCAGATCGTCCATCATCTCTGTCCATGTCTCATCCGCCATATCCGAATCGATGTAGCCGGTGTTATCCGGGTGCGGGAGCACAAACCGTTTATTGACAAATTCCTGTGGCTCCTCAACGACCTCTTCCGGCGTGGCTGTTGGTTTCGGTTTTTCTGTAGCGGTCGAATTTTTCGTTGGCTTTTGCGTCGGGGCTTTCGTTGGAACAGCCGTCGGTTCAGTTGTCGGAGTGTCCATTGCAGCCCGCACTTCTTCTGTCTCAGCAATGGCAGTCTGTACGACCGATTCGTCCGGCTTTTGCGGAGCGCATGCGGCAAAAATCGATATCAATATCAGGGCAAAAACCGGATATAAGGTTTTCATTTTTTTACTCCTCCCTTTCTCATTGGGACTGATCTTGCTCTATTTTCGACCCGAATAGATTTCAACGCAAATCGTTTTTTGGGAAAGAAATTACTCGAACCTGTCAGGCAATAACCATACGGATTATCTCGAAAGACATACACCCGATGGAAACTTTTTGTATTCCACAGATGGCAGCCCTGGTTGAAATCTATGGCAAGTATGCTACACTGACATTTGAAGGGGGTACTGTTTTCTTGTAAGCAGTATGGGAGGGTAATATGAAAAGAACCTATTTCTTTCTCATACCCTTCATCACAGCTCTGGGAATAATCCTACAAAGTTGCAGCTTTCCCTTTCAATATGTCGGGTTTGACGATCAATCGCAATAAGGTTTTCAACCGGAATCATCGCCTCAAGAAGAACCTCCGCCGGAACACGCACCCATGGACGAACAACCGGTTGAAGAGATCAAACCTGAAGAAAATCTCAATCCGGATGAAATTTTATTCGCGGTCGATCGAATGACCATTGCGGCTGGTGAATGCAGCGGGCTGGAATGGAATACCGGGAGGTATGAATCGGTTTTTCTCAACGGCGCTCCCGTTGATATGCAAGGCCAGCGGGAAGTCTGTCCGCCGGAAACAACCGCGTATGTACTGGAAGTGGAAACCGGATCGGGTATGACACGACGTGAGATAGTGATCCTGGTGGAAGGCGGCAAAACCATATCGGGAATTGTTCCGGAAGAACCTGTGCCGGAACCAACCAGTCCACCGTCTTTACAAAACCAACCGGCATCCGGCTGCCCTGGCGCGCCGGTGTTCACCGGTTTCAGTGCCAATCCTGCCATTATCACAGCCGGGCAATCCAGCATTCTCACGTGGGGCAAAGTGACCAACGGGTCCAGCAATGTTCTTGTAAAATCCGTAATACTTCAACCCGGATTCGGTGAAGTCGGCTCGCCTGGTACGCTGACAGTGAAACCATCTCAAACCACAACCTATACACTGATGGCGACAGGTTGCGGCGGAACGGCATCCAAATCTGTGACTGTTACGATCGGTGTTGGCCCTTCCGGCGGACAACCCGCCATTGACCTGGCCATTACCGACCTGTACGCCAAGAACCTCCCCAAGGGTGATGTCATGGCGCGGATCACCAATCACGGCCCGAAAAACGCGGCCAACGTAAAAGCAGTTCTAAGCTGTACCGTGGATAAAACCGCTTATCAGGGCGGAGCAAAAACCAATGTGTCAAAAGCCTATCCGGTTTCGCTTACCCTGAACTTGAATGCCGGACAGACTGTTGTGGCCCCCACCAATATCATAATAGACACCACAAACGATTGGTACCAGTTCGTCTGCCAGATCAACGGGTCTGGGATTTCCGACCCGACCAATACGAACAATAGCTTCTCGGAAACATTCCCACCGCCACCCTGATCAGGTTTCATTCCGGCTTGAAATCTTTACCCATTAGGCCTGTAAGCGCCTTCTTGAACTCTGGGAGGGCATTGCGCTGTCATGTGAGTCCGGCTCATCCCGGTGCTATTGACTAACTTGACGGGTTTGCTATATTTAATATGTACCTGATTCTCATCTTGCATTGCAAATGGTTCCAGGTACAAATTGGAGGTGTGCCGTGTTAAGACAATGGGATGGCGCGGATCTGATCAAAATGATGATGTCCAACGAAGAGGCGGTTGCCTCGTTGTACAGGCAGTTGGCTGACAACGTTCATATTGGCGGTAAATTCCTGGAATATCTGGCAAAAGACGAAGATCGTCATCATGAAATGTACAAAGATTTGTTGAATAGACTTCAGGGAACGGCCGCTCTGAATGTTGATATCACAGAAGAACATGAACAATACCTGAAACTGCTGATCGAAAGAAATATGTTAAACGATACCGTCAAATTGATGGACGAAGCAGAGAATATCACCGCGAAGGATGACCTTTTCGATCTGGCGGAACGCATAGAACGTGATTCCATCCTCTTTGTGGAAGAGTTGCTCAACCTTTATCCAAAGTTGAGCGATGTTCTTGACCCCATTATCAATGAGGAGAGAGATCACCTGAGGCAAGTACTGGCCCAGCGCATGGAAAGCCAACTGGCAACCCTGCGGCTGTAATTTTGTCGATCGTCTCAGAACCAAAACATTACCGGATGACTGTAATAATTTACGGCATCCCGGGAGGTTTTGATTTCTGAATCGCGATCCGGCCGGGTAAAACACACGGCAGATTGATCCATTCAATGGCATCTTTTCGATCAAAACCAGGCGTGTTTTACCCCCCATGTCTTGCGGCTTCAAATTGCCTGCGTTGCGGGCGATCCTGTCAACTGTGAAGAGCTGCCAGGGCTTTTTCGCTGTCTTCCTGCCGGATATATAGAACAACCCCGTACGCGCCATTGATGTTGGCGATACCATTCGATTCGGTGACCACGACCCCGGCCTGCGCAAGCCTGTCAAAAATATCCGCCAGCGCGCCTGACTCATCATCGCCCTGGATAAGCAGTGCGGCGTATGGACCGTCCAATTCCAGCCCGGCCTGTTTGCCACCGGCGATCATTTTCGCGCTGTCATTGGGGAACAAGGAGAATCGAGTGCGGCCGGAACCGGCGGGGACAGCCCGGTACGCCAGCAGATTGACCCCCGCGCCGGCAAACGCGGAGAGCACACTGGCTTCCCCGCCGGCCTGACCCTCGGTCGTTACGTTGTAATAATCCACTTTTTTAATATCGAATTCCAATTTTCTCCTCCTTATGGGATGGATCGACAACAGGTGAAGTTTATACGTTTTTCGCGGATAGGGAAAGCCGAATCCAGCGGTAATACTGACAACTAAAAAGAAACGGCCATAGACGGCTTTAATGGGTGACCGCAACTCACCTATTTCAAAATTTATTGTCAGGCACCCTGTATTTGGTCCGAAGTTTCCAAAACTTACACAAAATTAATGGATAGACAAATCAAAACATGTATTAATTATTCCTGTGAAGATTTTTGATTCTAATTTATTCCTTATTTATGAGTGTGGCTCGTGAGCACAATGTATGTCTGGGAATGGGATGTCCAATTTCTATAAGAAAAGCCATGTTGTTCTGATTGCCATCGGTTTGGCAATAGTTGTCTGGTCAATATCATTACTGGCAATTCATATCAATTATGGAAACGCTGTGAGTGATCACATTGACAGCGAAATAATACTCATGGATTCTTCGATTAACAGCATCGCGAAAACATACGAAGAGTTTTCCGCCTTTTTCTTTGAGAGTTCCATAAATAGGGTAGAAGTGCTGGATATTGTCGAAAAAGCCGGTGAAGCGGATAACAAACAGAAAGATCAATTACGAAGCGAATTGTATGAACTGTTGGACAATGAATACAAATTATTACAAAAATACAATTTTCGGCAATTGCATTTCCATCTGGAAAATGGGGACAGTTTTCTAAGATTTCACGCACCGGAACAGTATGGCGATAATCTTCTGGATATCCGGGATTCGATCAGAATAGCCAATACGGAGCAACGATACGTCTATGGGTTTGAAGAAGGAAGAGTATTCAACGGATACCGGTTTGTTTATCCGCTGAGCCACAACAACAGGCATATCGGATCTGTCGAAGTCTCAATATCATTAACAGCGGTAATTGAAACGCTTAATAATTTGTACCCCAATATCAATCATTTCTTTATTCTAAAAAAGGAAATGGTTGAAGATACAGTCTTTGTTCAAAACCAGGACAATTACAGTGTTTCACCCTTATTTGAAGACTACCTGGTTGATAAAGAGGTGGAACAAAGCGCTCTAAGTATTGATGATGAAATCGGGTTTCTCAATGACGAGAAATATAAAGAAATTATCAGAAATAAAGCCCTGGAAAATCTCTCAAAAAATGAGGCGTTTGGATTCAATTTTAACTATTTGGATAAGAATTTTTTGGTGCGGTTTCATCCGATAAACAATATTGCCGGCGTTACAGCCGGCTATTACTTCTCGATAACCGAGGATGAGCATTGTGCAATCCTGAAAGACCAGATGGTCATAAATGTTTTTCTAATGACCCTCACAATTCTTATATTAATTGGATCCTTTATCGCGCTTAATCGATATCGGACGAAATTGCAGTATTTGGCCGAAACCGACAAACTCACAGGCGCGTACAATCGACACCATTTTGTAACCCGATCAGAAAAAGAATTGTTGCGAAGTCTTAGATATCATCGCAATTTCTGCATCCTATTGCTTGATATAGATCATTTCAAAAAAGTGAATGACATTTATGGTCACCAGGCAGGTGATTCTGTATTGATGGAACTAACCAGATTGATCGCGCATTCACTTCGCGCTACCGATATCTTCGCACGCTGGGGTGGCGAGGAATTTATCGCCCTCCTGCCTGAAACCGATATTGAACAGGGCGTTAAAGCGGCAGAGAGATTGAGAATTGCCGTTGAGACATTTCAATTCAAACCTTCAGGCAACATAACAATCAGTCTGGGAATTTCACATTTTCTGGAAAGTGACCAAAATATCGATGAGATTATCAAACGGGCAGACGACGCCCTGTATGAAGCGAAAAGAACCGGAAGGAACAGGGTAATCAGCGGCTAAAAAAACTGCAAATAAAGTTCGTCATCTTGTTCCTAAATCTGACGTATCTTAAAACATTTTCACTTACATCACTGCGGACTATCCCACCCCCAACTCCCGTAACTGCCTGACGGCATCCCCGCGGCTGGTGAAGTGCACGGTGTGCAGCCCTACGGCTTCGGCTCCCCGAATATTCTCCATAAAATCATCCACAAAGACGGCCTCGCCGGCCTTTACTCCCAGCCGTCCCAGCATCAGGTGGAAGATGCGCGGGTCGGGCTTGCGCAGGTGCACATCGGCGGAAAAGATGACCGCGTCGAAAGCCCCCAGGAAGGTATACAACTGCGACACCTTCTGGCGCGTGCCGTGCCAGGCGTTGCTCAGCAGGCCGGTCTTATAGCGCGGGCGCAGTCCGCGGATGTACGCTTCCAGCTCGGCGTCGGCGGTATCACCCTGCCAGTAAGCCCGCTGGAATTCATCCACGTCTTCGGCGGGGAACTTCAACTGCCGCGCCACGTTCAGCCAGTGTTCTTCGGCGGTATACTCCCCCACCTCAGCTTTGATCGATTCCGGCGACTGGAAGACGATATTCTCCAACTCCTTGCGCGTCAACCCGAAACGCTTTGCCAGTTCGGTACGCGAGGTCAGATCTTCGGTGCGTAATATAACGCCCCCCATATCAAAAATGACAGCCCGGATGGCCGGTTGAGTATTTTCCATAAGGAAATTGTATCAAATCAGCCGCCGGGCTGCCGGTGTTTTTGCCGTCTGTACTACCGGTCTGTCAACGGTGTCTCCGGGCACTGGTCCTGCCATTCGCTGCGCAGGATCCCCATATATACCAGATCGTAGCGCTCTCCTTCGCGCTCCAGAAATTGCGGAGAGATCCCTTCACGCATAAAACCGGCTTTCTCATACGAGCGGATGGCGCGCGGATTGTAGTCAAATACCGAGAGCGACACGCGGTGCAGGTTCAACTGGCAGAAGGCGTAGCGCAGCATCAATCGCATGGCATCGGTTCCATAGCCTTTGCCCCAATCGTCCCGGTCGCCAATACCAATGGCCACCCAGGAATCGCCAGACACCCGGTTGATCCCATCCAGCTCAATGAACCCGACGGGTTTTGTCTCGTCACCTTTGCGGTAGATGACCATGGTAATGGAATCATCCGTGTGTTTCTCGAACCATTCCTTCATCATCTTCTTTGGCCAGAAGACGATCGGATCCGAATCAAGCAGCCGCATGAAGTGATTATCCTTCATCCAGGCATGGTAGTGCGTATGGTCCCGTTCCGGGTCAAACACCCGCAGAATGACCCGTTCCCCTTCCAGAATGCGGTTCATGCGCGGCCTCCCTTCTTCATTGCCAGCCAATCCGGCCGCAGGTTGGTGAAATGGAGATCATCCCAGTAACGGCCGTTATAGTACAACGCCTCACGCCGGCGTACGGTTTGCTTCAACCCGGCTGCCTCCGCCGCCTCCACCATCTCCAGGTAGAACTGCGGAATATGAATGACCACCTGGTGCAGGTTTAGCTCACCAAACATGTACCCCAGCACCAGCCGGAAAGCTTCATCGCCCCAGTTCTGCAGATCCAGTGGATCACCGAAAGCCAGGCAAAACTGCGCCACCCGGTTTGACCATTCAATGCCGGGGATGGTGAACACACCGGCCAGCCGGTTATCGTTGTTGGCCCGCATGGCAAAATAAAACTGTCTTCGACTTGTATTCGAATCCTGCAGACAGGTTTCGGCTTGTTTTTTCATTTCGGCCGGAGTATATTCCCGCAGCCGGTCATATTCCATCAACAGGCGGTATCGCGGGTCCTGTGTCCAGACTGCTTCCGCCGCGGCATCTTCTTCCGGGTCGTACTCCGTCAGATGCAGCCATTTTCCCGCCATAATCTCTTCTTCAAACATATTTCCTCGCTTATTGAAAACCATTCCGGTCCAATGCGACCCGGGGGGATAAACAGATCACCGCGGGCCAAAGATCGCGCCCGCGGTGGAGAATGACATTCACAGCAGATTACAGGAGCGATCAGGAAACAGAATTCATCCCGCAGAACGGGATGAGCGTGTAAAGTTCTCCTTTTTGTAAAACCATATACCTGTTCTCCAATCTGTTACTTCCGACCGGATAATTTTAATTCCGTGACCAAGCCTCCGTCAAGTGTGAATTTCCGATGAATGACGATTTCTGTAAAGCTTCCCTCCGGTATAATTTGTCATTATGGATTTTCTCCCGACGCATGCCAGATCGCTTCTCAACCTTCAACTTTCGTCCCGGCAGGTGGAATTATTCACCCTGTATGAGAGGGAATTACTGGAATGGAACGAGAAGTTCAACCTCACGGCCATCCGCAAACCGGAGGAGATCCGCGCAAAACATTTCCTCGATTCGCTCACCTGCCTGCAGGGTTTTAAAGAGACCTGGCCGGTTCGGATGATCGACATTGGTACGGGTGCCGGTTTTCCCGGCGTCCCGCTGAAGATCGCCTTTCCCCATCTGCGCCTGACGCTGGTGGAATCGGTGGGAAAGAAGGCGGATTTCTGCCGCCATATCGTGGACCTGCTTCAACTGGACAAGGTTGATGTGATCCAAACCCGGGCGGAAGACCTGGGACAAATGCCGGATCACCGGGAAATGTATGACATGGCGGTAGCCCGCGCCGTGGCGGCGCTGCCGGTACTGGCAGAATATCTTCTCCCGCTTGTAAAGGTTGGTGGTCGTGTGGTCGCCCAGAAAGGTGAATCAGCCCCGGCAGAGGTACATGCCGCAGAACATGCGTTGCGCGTGCTGGGTGGTCATGTCCGGCAGATCACGCCGGTTGAACTGCCGGGTGTGGCGGATGACCGATACCTGGTGATCATCGATAAAGTGGCTGCCACACCGCCCGCCTATCCGCGCCGTGCCGGATTGGCCGCTAAGCGCCCGCTGTAGGCGCTGGCTCCACCTGCACACAACCGGCCGATACCCGCCAGACGGCGCAGCCGGCCATAAACGCGTCAGAGAACTGATGCAGATCTGTGGTCGTCAATATCCCCTGGTCACATTCCTCCAGCGTCTCCTGCAGATCCGCCCGCCGGTGAAGGTCCAATTCAGCCAGGGTCTCATCCAACAGCAAAACCGGCCACTCACCGGTTTGCGAACGCATCCAGTTGACCTCGGCTAATTTTAGTGAGAGCATGGCCGTTCTCACCTGTCCGCGCGAACCGAAATCCCCCAGATCAAGGTCATTGCACAGGAATTGCAGATCGTCGCGATGCGGTCCGCAGACGGTCACCCCCCGGGCGATCTCTTCATTTCGCGCCCGCTGGATCGACTTCCGGAAGATATCTTTAACATCCTCCAGCATTAATCCTTCAGCCGGGAAGTCCGCCTGATCAAGCGCAGGTTTGTACCAGATGGCCAGCCGTTCCAATCCGCCGGTAAGCCGCTGGTGCAGCCGTGACGCGTGCTCTTCCAGTTGACGTACGGCAGTCGCCCGCGACAGTACCATTTCGGAACCCAGATTGGTCAATTGCTCATCCCAGTAGACAAGCTGATCCGCCTGGCCATGCTGTTCGGCCAGCAATTTCAACAACGCGTTTCTCCGGGTGACAACCCGAGAATAATCGCTAAGCGCTCGCGCGTAACCCGGAACAGCCTGGCATAATGCCATGTTTAAGAATTTCCGGCGGTCATCGGGGCTCCCCTCTATGATGCGCGTCATCTGCGGCAGAAAGATAACCGCGGAGAACTGACCGACCGCTTCCGCCGCGCTCTTCTTAACACCATCAACCAGTATTTCTTTGCGTGTGCGCGACCCGGCAGGTAATACCGGTTCCTGAATTACGCGCACCTCCAGGCGATGCGGCTGACCGCCGCGTTCGAATTCCGCCACAATCCGTGCCACAGCCAGCGGTTCGTCAACCGCCGAAAAATTGATCATCTGCCGGTCAGTCCCGGCCTGAAAGGAAGCGAATGTTGCCAGGTAATAGACGGCTTCCATCAGACTGGTCTTGCCCTGCGCGTTATCACCCACCAGAACAAGAATCCGCCCGGGGATGTCCATCTCCAGGCGGGAAAAGGCGCGAAAATTGGTCAGCGACAGGCGGTTCAGGCGCATGGTCTAATCGGCCGGAATATCCTCGCCTTCCCTCGGTTTCCAGACCTCGGTGGCACGGTCAGTGTAGATGATCCCGTCCAGGTGGTCCATTTCATGCTGGAATATGCGCGCCAGCCAGCCTTGCGCTTTGATCTTGACCGGCTTACCCTTGCGATTCAAACCTTTCACGGTCACCCCATAATACCGTTCCACCTCTCCCGCCAGACCGGGTACAGAGAGACAGGCTTCCACACCGTTTACTATCTGTTCGGAGGCACTGGTTACCTCGGGATTGGCTACCACATACAATTTCTTCGGAGCTTCTTCGTCTTCTTCGTCGCCGAATTCAACTACGATCACCCGCTCCGAGACGCCTATCTGCGGGGCGGCAAGACCGACACCCGGTGCGACACGCATCGTTTCGATCATGTCATCAACCAGCTTTTCAAAATCTTTACCAAATTCCGTAACCTTGTGGGCTTTTCGCCGCAACACAGGTTCGGGAAGAGTAACTATGTTTCTTAATGCCATCAGGTAACTACTCCTGTTTAAAAATACAGAACCGCGAACTCCATCGCCCGGTGAACCCGGGCTGGGAGAAGGCGTACATCAAGCGGATACTTCCGCCTGTGTTTTAGATATATCGGCTTTTTCTGATTTTGTAAAGGTGAGCTTATCGGCTTCCTTATCCAGATCCACCGTGACCACATCACCTTCCACGAACTCGCCCGACAGCAGACTGATGGAAAGCGGGCTTTCCACATATTTCTGCAGTGCGCGGCGCAAGGGACGCGCGCCAAAAGCCGGGTCAAATCCAAGATTGGAAACCCATTCGCGCGCTTCCGGTGTGAGAATAACGTCCAACCCGTGTTCCTGCAGTCGGTTGCCTACTTCTTTCATCTGCAGATCAACAATCTGACCCATCTGCTCGCGAGTGAGCGGTGAGAACATGATCACTTCGTCAATGCGGTTGACAAATTCCGGACGGAAGGTGGATTTCAACGCTTTTTCCACTTTATCGTGGGCTTCACGTTCTTCATCTGTCTCGCCGATGACAAAGCCCAGCGAACCGTTGCGTTTCACATATTCAGTACCCAGGTTGCTGGTCATGATCAACACGGTATTACGGAAATCAACCAGCCTTCCCTGTCCATCCGTTAACCGGCCGTCATCCAGGATCTGCAACAGGGCGTTCCATACTTCGGGATGCGCCTTTTCGATCTCGTCGAACAGGATCACCCGGTAGGGACGGCGCCGGACAGCTTCTGTCAACTGGCCGCCTTCTTCGTAGCCCACATAGCCTGGAGGGGCGCCGAACAGGCGCGAGGCAGTATGCTGTTCGCGGTATTCGCTCATATCGAGGCGTACCAGTGCCTCTTCATCATCAAACATAAATTCCGCCAATGCCTTGGCAAGCTCGGTCTTACCCACACCCGATGGGCCAATGAAGATGAACGAACCAATCGGCCGGCGCGGATCTTTTAGCCCGCTGCGGGCACGCCGTATGGCATCAGCCAAAGCATGAATAGCTTCTTCCTGCCCGATGACACGTTCATGCAGGCGTTCTTCCATTTGCAGCAGGCGGGTTTGTTCTGTTTCCATCATCTGGTTAACCGGTATCCCCGTCCACTGGCAGACAACTTCGGCGATGTCATTGACATCCACAACCTCATCGAGCTTGTGTTCCTCTTCCCATTTGTCGCGCAATTCATTGAACTCGGTTTCCATGCGCAGACGGTCGGCTTTTTTGCGGGCGGCACGTTCATAGTCACGCTCCACACCGGCCTGTTCCTCTTCCGCGCGGAGTTTATCGATCTCACTCTTGCGGTCTTTCAAATCCTGAGGCATGGAAAACAACGCGACGCGTAATTTTGCCGCCGATTCATCGATCAGGTCAATAGCCTTATCCGGTAAATGGCGCTCGGTCACATAGCGGTCAGAGAGCCGCGCGGCAGCAACAAGAGCTTCATCAGAAAAATGCACTTTGTGGTGTGCTTCGTAGCGATCACGCAATCCATGCAGCATGGAGATGGTATCTTCCACACTGGGTTCCTCTACAAACACCGGAGCGAATCGCCGCTCCAGCGCTGTATCTTTTTCAATAAATTTGTGATATTCATCAAGCGTGGTCGCGCCAACGCACTGCAATTCACCGCGCGCCAGGGCAGGTTTGAGCATATTGCTGGCATCCATGGCGCCCTGAGCCGCGCCCGCGCCGACAACGGTGTGAAGTTCATCAATGAAGAGGATGATCTCACCTTCCGAACGTTGCACCTCTTCTATGGCCGCTTTCAGGCGTTCTTCAAATTCGCCGCGGAATCGTGAACCGGCGATCATGGCCCCCAGGTCAAGCGAGACAACCCGCTTGCCCATAAGGATCTCCGGCACATCATTCGCGGCGATCTTCTGCGCCAGACCTTCCACAATGGCGGTCTTTCCGACACCGGCTTCCCCGATTAGCACCGGATTGTTCTTGGTGCGGCGTGACAGAATTTGCATCACGCGCAGAATCTCATTGTCCCGCCCGATCACGGGATCCAGCTTGCCTTCCCTGGCCTGGGTAGTCAGGTCGCGGGAGTATTTTTCCAATGTGCGAAAACGGGTTTCCGACTGCGGGTCTGTCACCCGCTGCCCGCCCCGCTGCTGGATGATGGCATCATACACACGGTCGCGTGTCAGCCCCGCGCCTTCCAACAGGCGGGCGGCCGGGGTATTGCGTTCGCTTAAGATCGCCAGGAACATATGCTCCGTGGAAATGTACTCGTCTTTTAACCGGCTGGCTTCTTCATTCGCCAGATCCATGATCCGCTTTACCCGCGGGGTTATGAAAATCTGTCCCGCGCCACCGCCAAAGATACTTGCTTTGGGACTGGTACGCAAAATGTAATCCAGCCGTTCCGAGAGAGTACCCGGATCAACCTTAAGCACTTCAAGAAGCTGGGTTACCATTCCCTGCGGTTGTTCGATCAGGGCCAGCAGGATGTGTTCTGTATCGATCTGATTATGTCCGTAGCGTTGGATGATTTCCGCCGCCCGTTGAGCCGCTTCCTGAGCGCGCTCGGTAAATCGGTCAAATCGCATCATAGAGTCCGTCCTTGCCGGGAGTAATTGACCCCGGTCAAATGATTATAGCATTATCAATACATGAAACAATTCTACGCTGTATAAGAAATACATCAGCATTTTCGGTACAATATCCCTGTATGACTGACGAACTGACGAACAATCCCCACCTCCGCCCCATGGATCCCCGCAAGGACCTGAATGGTGTGGCGGATTTGATTGATATGTGTTTTAACTTCCAGATGGACGAAGATGGACGTGAATATGTCCGTCAGATCCGCCGCGTCGCCCAATCACAAAAATCCCTGTTCAGCATGAGTCATAATTTGAGCGGCACAGGTGTTCCCATGCACGGCTTTGTGTGGGAAGTCGACGGCAAACTGGTCGGCAATCTGACCATAATTCCATTCCTGCGCGAAGGCAAATGGAATTATCTGATCGCGAACGTGGCAACCAACCCGGATTACCGCCGGCAGGGCATAGCCAGAAAAATGACGTTATCCGCGCTGGATTACATTCACGAACGCGGCGGACATTCCGCCTGGCTGCAAGTTCGCGACGACAATCATGCGGCGTATGACCTGTATGCCAGTCTCGGTTTTCATGAGATTGCCCGGCGTACCACGTATCATTCACAACCACAAAATTACAAAGACTCCCTCACGGGAAACACAATCTCCATAACCCGCCGCCGGTCTTCAGATTGGCCCAGTCAAAAGAACTGGCTTCAAAGGATATATCCCCCGGAAATCTCCTGGCATCTCCCATTTCAGATCCGCAATTTTCAACCCGGTTTCTGGACAAGATTTTCCCAGTTTTTCAATGATGAGACCATATACCAGTGGGCAGCCCGTCGTGAGGACCGCCTTCTGGGAGTCGCCTCTCTTGAATACTATCGGGGTAACACGGATAATCTATGGCTGGCTGTTCCACCAGTATTGGAGGAAGGCGCCCTCTTTTCCCTGCTCACACACGCCCGGACAGAAGCGCCATCAAACCGCACGCTGGCCGTCAATTTTCCACATGGTATCGCGGAACGATGCTTTCAATCCGCGGGGTATGAAAAGCACGTGACCCTGATCTGGATGAACCAATCCATTAAACAGGGTCACGGGGCATTTTCAACAGAAAAATTTGCCTGAAAGACTTTTTATCCCGGGGGAAGATTGAAGTGCAACAAGCGATTGTTGCCGCCATCACTCACCCAGACTCCGCCATTGGGGTCAACCGCCACACCGGAGACAAGCCCGAAACCATCAATTTCTGTGCTGTAATCACCCCAGCCCATGACAAATTGGCCTTCTCCGTCAAATTCCAGCACCCGGTAACCTTCCGGGTCTGCAATAATCAAGTTGCCCCCGGGTTCAACCGCGATGAATGGTTTATTATCCAGACTTTGTCCCAACCATGCGTTGACTTCCCAGGCACGCAGCAGATAGAAATTCGTCCCATTCTCATCCGGAGAAAATATCTGCACCCGTGAGTTCCAGGTATCTGCCACATATACCAATCCATCCTGACCGACTGCAATTCCGACCGGTTCATCAAACTGACCTGGATCCATCCCTTCGTTTCCGAACTGTGTGATAAATTCGCCCTCCGAGGTGAAAACCACCACACGTTTATTCCCGGTATCAGTCACATATACATTACCCTTTGTATCTACAGCGATCCCGCGGGGTCCCCAGAAAGCGTCCGGTGTCTCACCCTGTCCGAAGTAACCCCACATCTTCAAGAAACGGCCATCGCCTGCAAACTTTTGAACACGGTGATTCCAGGTATCGGTTACAAATACTGATCCATCCGGTCCCAACGCGATTCCCCAGGGCTCATTAAACATACCGCCCGGCGCTTCGGCCTGTGTGGTATCACCGAATGAACCCCAAACATGCAATACCTGACCATCTTCTGTCAGATGTTGGATGCGGTGGTTAGACGAGTCGGCAACATAGAGTGACCCATCCGCCGCAACGGCCAGAGACCGGGGTTTGTTGAATTGACCATCCGCGCTGCCCTCAGCGCCTATAACGGTATCCGGTTCAAGCATGACCAGTTTGGCCATATAGGGATCCACCTCCGCTTCTTCGATAACAGCAGGAGCCGCGCCAAAATTCCAAATATCAGACACAATGTTCCTTCGGATGTACATACGCAATTTTGCCGACGGCTGCCATGTTTCCAATGTAAGAGTCTGATTATTGGTCACCTTTGCATAGGCTGAATAGTCACGGTTGAGCCAGATATCAAAAATAGCCGCGCGCATCTCCGGATTGAAAAGTACGCCTTTGATGCGAGGCCAGTCCAGATCAAAATAATCCTGGTTAGGCCACCACAACCGCTGGTATGTGTATTGAATATATTCATCTTTTAGGATGGTATCGACCTTGCTGAAATTCGTATCGCCCGCAATAACGACAGCAGCGTCACGCAATTCACGCGATGGTTTGTCGGTATACCAACGGTGGTTGGGATAATCACGCATATACCACCAGAATGGGTACAGACCGTCATTGTCATACGCGACAATAAGATCTTTTCCACCGGTTGTCCGCCGTGATATCTCTTCGATCTGCTCCAAAATATCCTTCGGACCGCGGGCAGCATGGGCATAAACCAGGTATTCCTTGGCAGTGTCATAGTTTATGTAATTGGCCATCACGGTAGTCCGGATACTCAGGATGGTGAGAAGGACAAAGAATCCTGATACCAGAAGTCTTAGTAACTCATTTACGGTGAAATTCCAGAGTAACCGCAGAATGCCATACAACGAGCCCGCCGCGGCCAGGACCGCCAATATGAATGTACTGGTCGCTTCCAATTCTTCCAGTGTGCTCCCTTTGAAAGGCGGTGTCGCCCCAAGGACCGACCCCACTGCCATGGAAAAAGCCAGCAGAAAAACAGGGATGATCAACAGGGCAATGATCCCGCTGGTGGTTGCCACCTGTTTCCAAGGAGTTGTATCCACCAGATAACCCAGTCCCCAACCGGCTGTCAGTACCAACGGCATGGCAATATGAACGGTCAACCAGGGCATTTTCTCACCGGCCGCGCTGTATGCCACTAAGCTCAGAACACTCCAGAAGATGAGCAAAGCCAGCACCGGAACCGGCCGCAGCGTATTGGTCTCATGATGCTCTTCCTCGTCATCCAACCAATCCGGGGTTTCAGATTCATGTGAATGGACCAGAGCTTCATCTGCGGCGGGAGAATGAGCCGCCCAGGTGATGAAACGGTTATGCCGGATACCAAAATAGAGAGCCAGCAAGGCTCCCATCGCTGGAAGGTACTCATACATGGGCACCTGAATCAATCCGTAAAAATACCAGGGCTGACTACCCCGTTCAACTCCCTGTTGGGCCAGCCAGTAACCGAGACCACCGACTATTCCTGTAAAGAAACCGCGCCCATTGAGAAAGAAGGTTGTGTAAAAAACAACGTAAATGGCATAGAACAGGGCGGCATTTTTTACCCAGAGTTCACCTTTCCACCAGTATCCAATAGCGATGGATACGATCAGAAAAACGGCGATGAACGCGCCCGTACGCATCATTCCCACCGAAGAGTAATCCAATGGGTCCCACCCGATCAACTTGATGGGAAACGCGACAAGCTGGGGTAATACGAGAGTGATCACTAACACCAGCAAATCAAACGAACGCAGTTTGCGGATCTTGTTCCACCCGAGCGCGCTGGAAAGATTTGCCAGAGCCAATAACCCGAATACCAGAGCCAGTACCACGCCAGTATAGATACTAACCTGAACCCAGACAGGCATCGCGGTAATAGCCGAAGCGGTTGTGGCGGAAGCCACATCATCCCCGGTTGGTTTATTTAATCCAGCCCCCCAGACTCCGGCGCCCAGGGCCGTCAACAGACCCAATCCCGCAGCCATAACAAAAATGGCAAACCTTCTCCATGCTGTAGGATCCAGCGACTTCAACTCGGTTGTCTCCCAAAGGAAATTTAAAGCCAGGAAGATCAAAAGGATGGCAGTATAAATAAAAGCTGTTTCTTTCACACAGAAGTGAAGAACCAGCGAAGCTGTCATCAGATAGAAGTATTTCGTACGGCCGGATTCCAGATACGCCAGAGTGGCATACAGCATCATCACACCCAATAGTTCGATGAATCCTTCATTACGCGTATAGCGACCGTAATAAAGTAAATAGGGCGATATCACAAACAGAAAAGCCGTGATCAGTGCGCCATTCTTACCCAGATACCGTGGAAAAAGAAAAAGGATAAATGCGACTGCCGCTATACTGAACAGAGCCGCTGGAACCCGTGAGCTAAAATCAGAATCACCCAGCATGAAATACGAAGCCGCTACAAGGTGAAATTGCAATGGCCCATGCGTCACAGGATCATGCTTATATCCTTTGCCAGTAAACAGGTCATATGACGGTACTACATGGTTGACCTCATCATGGCTCATTACCCGCAAGTCGAGAATATAGAAACGGGTAATGACAGCAAGAATTAAGATCAGACCGGACAATACCATTCTGAGATTGATTGCCGGCAATCCTTCAAAAAGCGGCTTCGCCGGGCTTTCCGGCTGAATTTTTCCATCTTGGTTTTCTGTGCTGGCTAGATTCATACTCGTTCCACTTGATTTTTTGAATTTTTGGATAATTTACCCGACTATACTTGAAAGCAAACCAACTGGCAAGATTCCATCCTGTGGATTGCTTGTTATGTGCGCGAGGGTGTCACCGCATCAGCGGTTTAAACCCTTCACCCAAAGCTTCGTGTGCCTGGCTAATCACCATGAACGCATTGGGATCAACTTCATGGACCAGAGCTTTAACCTGGTTTACTTCCGCGCGACTGATAACCACATACAAAACAGGCCTATCGGTGCCGGTATAAGCACCTGTCCCTTTAAGTATCGTCACACCACGTTCCATATCCAGCAATATCTTGTTGGAAACCTCTTCCGGTTTACAGCTAACAATCAATGCCGTTCGGAAGATACTGCTTCCCTCCGAGACCATCTCTGCGGCCAATCCGCTGACATAGATCACGACCAGTCCGTATAACGCCTTCTCCCAATCGAATGCAAATCCACCGGCGAGGACGACAAGTGTGTCTGTAATCAGGTAGGACTGCGAGATGGATATGCCAAAACGGTAATTTAAAATACGCCCGAGAATATCGCTTCCGCCGGAGGTTCCCCGTCCCCGGTAAACGAGACCTAATCCCACACCGAGCATCACACCACCATACAGACTATTCAGAACCAGATCATGGGTCACACCCTCACCAGGGATGATCCACATAAACGCGTCTGTTAAGAAGGAAAAAACAGTAATCGACAATGCCGTACGCAAAGCAAAGCGTGGACCGCCGAGAAAGCGCCAGCCCAGCAGGAATAATGGAACGTTTCCAATAAAGACCATTAAACCGATCGGCCACCCGGTAAACGCGTTCACAATCTGGCCAATACCGCTGATTCCACCGCTGACCAATTGCGCCGGCACAAGAAATAACCGCATCGCCAGAGCCTGGATAACCGCGCCGGATAAGAGATAAAAATACTCAAGAAAGATGGCTGGAGTTAGCTTTTCATGTCCCAGTGCCTTTAGCATTTTTTTGAAAAACATACGGGCGGTTTCAGGTGTCGTTTGCATTTGCTTTACTCGTTTAGGATGATATTCTTCGATTGTAACCTTAAAGCCATGCGCCAAGTAACTTGACCACTTTGGCAGTGCCGGGTAAAATGACGTTGAAATTGCGGGCGTCGCCAAGTGGTAAGGCATCAGCCTTCCAAGCTGACATTCGCCGGTCCGAATCCGGTCGCCCGCTCTTTTTATTTAACTTCCACCCAGGGCATCAGCATCTCCCCAGATTCGATGATCTCCGGGTGCACTCTACCGCTGGTCAATTCAGCCATCTGAGCCTGGAATTGCGGTGTATCTTCCTCGCGAAACCGCGTGGTTATTGTCACGTCTGCCGTGAATTCCTCGTCCAGGATCTCACCTCCACAGGCTGTTACCAAACGGCGAACACGTTCCAGATAGGTGTACGGAAATACGGCCATGACCGTATCCGTCATCACCCGGGCTGATCGTTCGACTTTCTCCAATACAGCCCGTACTGAATCCGAATAAGCCCTCACCAGACCACCCGTTCCCAGCTTGGTGCCTCCGAAATAGCGGGTGATCACCAGTACTACATCACCAAGTCCGCTGCCCTGTAATACAGCCAATGCGGGGCGCCCGGCGGTACCAGATGGTTCGCCGTCATCGCTGCAATGGGCCGTTACAGAATCGCCGTGACCGATTAGAAACACCGGCACATTGTGAGAGGCATCCGAGAATTCTGTTTTTATTCTATTGATGAAGGATCTGGCTTCTTCCACACTTCTGGCAGGTGCAATGGTAGCGATAAAACGGGAATTCGCTACCCGAATCTCGGCCCGTGTCTCTCTGGATGGAACGGGATAGACCGGCTTTTCAGTATGCATGATCTGATTCTAATCAGAAACTGCGTTTGGCCAGGTAAAGTCTGGCTTTTTTGATCAAAAGAGTAATATCGTCTGTCTTGATCAATTTGAATAAAACCAACGACGCCGCTCCAACAGCAAGAAGACAGAGATTGATCAGAATCGTCAGCAGTAGGTTAAATTCTACCGGTATGAGCTCTGAGACCACAACGATCAAAAAAAATAGCCCGGACGCCAGAAACAAATTTTTCCATTGAAAAGGAACATAGTAATACGTCTGACTTAAGTTGATCAGCGCGACTGCAGCCACGGCATTTGTGATAAGACTGGCCCACGCGGCACCCAGAATACCCATATGAGGAATCAGCACATAGTTCAGAACGATTGCCAGAGCGGCTCCCAGTATATTAATGATGGCAAATTTCTGGGGTTTCTTGACGATAGCCCAACCCAACGAAAATATCTTCACCTGTCCGAAGGCGTACGCGCAGGCCATTACCGGAATTATCCTTGCAGCGCTGTAATATGCGGGATGCGTGAATATGTGAACAATCTCATCCGAGAACAATGACAGGAATAATATAAATAATAACGAAAAAGATGCGAAATAATTGAAGATCCGAACGATTTCTTTCGGTGTATCCTGTTTGTCAAAATTATCATAGATTAACGGGGGCAGGGCTGTCCGAAACCCCATCATGATGACCTCAATGATGGAAGTCACCCTGTATGCCACACCATATATACCCACATCGGCTAACGACATTATTGAATTAATCGCCACACGGTTTATATAAACCATCACCAGCGAACCGACGTTGGATGGAACCAGCGGAATGGAAAAAAGCAACATAGTGCGCAATTTCACCCAATCAACATGGAACGAGTAAGATTTCCGTCCCAGGTAAACCGCCAACGCCGCACCAGAGATATTCCCGATCATCTGCCCTGCAATCACCCCGTTTGCCCCCTGCTTCAGGAAAAGAACCAGCAGGATTGTCGGAGCAATGGTCATCACAGACGTGATCAAACCAACAAGCGCGTACTCTCTGGGTTTGTGGTCATACCGCAATTGATTGACCGTTACGTACGACAGGCCAAAACCCAGCATGGAGAAGACGTTCAATTGAAAAATGAATGCCCGTCCAGGCTGACCGAACAGCATGGTGGAAAACGGTTCCGCCCAGATAAGACAAACAATGCCAAAAATGGAATAGGCTGCCAGCGCGAACCACAAAGCCGTTGAGGCATATGCTTTTTTTACCTGTTCATCATCACAATTGGTATAGAAAACAATAAGCCCCTGAACGACCTCAAATGACACGATGATCGCCGAAAAGGATGTAAATAGCAGTAATATGTCGGTAATACCAAAATCAGTTGGTACCAAAACACTTGTATAGAAAGGCAGCAGGAAATAAGAAACACCTCGAATGAGTATGTTGCCTATCGTATAAATGAAGCTCTCTTTTAAGAACTGTTTGAACATATGCTGTTGCGGTTGCTCACTTACTACGTTGAAGAATTTATATAGATTCCCCGGAACCTTTGCCGGAAGATGATACCAAACTTATTGATTGCTATTGAATTAACGGAGCAATTAATATTACTCCAGTATCGATAGTCCGGGACCGGGATAGCATTCGCAAGTGATACAATGTGGTGAAATTTTACGAAAAACGGTTTTCTATTCAGTACTACAGAAATTCCGGACTATTCATAAAAATAAATCTTCGTATTAAGGAGATACTGCATGGCAGTACGTATTCATCCCACATCTGATGTGGCTGCCGACGCCGTTATTGGCGATGGAACCGCCATCTGGTTGTTCTGTCAAATTCGGCCGGGGGCTCACATTGGCAAGAGTTGCAATCTGGGTAAAGGCGTGTATGTCGACAATGATGTTCAGATCGGCGATCATGTGAAGATCCAGAACAACGTATCGGTCTATCATGGTGTTACCCTTGAAGACGGGGTTTTCGCAGGACCGCATGTCTGTTTTACCAACGACCTGCGTCCGAGGGCGGTAAATCCCGATTTGAGCGTAAAAAGCACGGATGACTGGGTAGTCACCAGAACCCTGGTCAAGAAGGGCGCCGGTCTGGGTGCCAATTCAACCATTCGTTGTGGTGTGACCATTGGTGAATGGGCTATGGTCGGTTCCGGAAGCGTAGTGACACACGATGTTCCCGATTATGGACTGGTCTACGGTAACCCTGCCCGTTTACATGGTTTTGTGTGCGCCTGTGGCGAGAAATTAAATAAAGGTGAAATTATAAATGGCAAGATGGCAGCTGTTTGCCCGGAATGCCACGCAATTGTAGAGATTCCATTGAGTGAATGGGAGAAAATAGAATGATTAACATGGCCAAACCCCAGATCGGGGATGATGAAAAAAAAGCGGTATTAGAGGTATTAGACTCCGGCATCATCGCCCAGGGTCCCAAAACCAAGGCTTTTGAAGAAGCCTTTGCAAAAATGTGTACCACAAAACACGCCATCGCCACTTCGTCGGGGACTACGGCTTTGCATATTGCCTTGCTGGCCCACAAAATTGGCCCCGGTGATGAAGTTATTACATCCGCCTTCACGTTTATCGCGTCTGCCAACAGTGTTTTATACGCCGGCGCTCGTCCAGTATTTGTAGACATCGATCCACGGACTTTCAATCTTGATGTCAGCAAGATAGAAGCCGCCATAACACCAAAAACAAAAGCCATTCTTCCGGTGCATTTGTTTGGATTGAGCTGTGATATGGATCGCATCATGGATATCGCGAAAAAACACAATTTGATCGTGATCGAAGACGCCTGCCAGGCCCATGGTGCAACTTTTAAGGGGAAAAAAGTGGGTTCGTTCGGAACCGGGGCTTTTTCCCTCTACCCGACCAAGAACATCACCTCCGGTGAAGGTGGAATGATTACGTCAAATGACGATGCCACTGATGAAGCCTGCCGGGTTATACGCAATCATGGGATGCGCAAACGTTACTATCATGATGAGCTTGGCTATAACTTCCGCATGACAGATATGCATGCTGCCATAGGTCTGGCGCAGATTGCCAAACTGGAAAAATTTAATGGCAAACGTCAGGACAATGCCGCTTTTTATAATAAACACTTAAAGGGTGTTACAACGCCTTATGTCCCGGACGGTTATGTGCATGTCTACCACCAGTACACCGTCCGCGTTCCCGACGGTAAACGCGATACTCTGCGGGCCTACCTGGCCGAACACGAGATCGGTTCAGAAGTCTACTACCCTGTACCGATCCATAAACAGAGCTTCTATATTACCGAATATGGCTACAACATATCACTGCCAGAGACAGAAAAAGCTGCTTCAGAAGTCCTTTCCATACCTGTCCATCCGGGTATAACATCAGAAGACAGGGAAAAAGTCATGACAACCATTAATGAATTCATGGCAAAGGGATAGACAATGGCCGGAACTGTAAAGACTGCAGTGATTGGCGTCGGTTCCATGGGAAGAAATCATGCCCGTGTGTACTCAGAACTGGCAGAAGCTGACCTGGTTGCCGTGTCAGATGTAAACCTCGCCACAGCAGAAGGCATCGGTAAAACGTACGGCGCAAGGGCTTATTCCGACTACCGGGAACTACTGGAAAAGGAAAAACCGCAGGCTGTCGATGTCGCGGTACCTACTGCGATGCATGAGCAGGTCGTAACCGATGTTCTCAATTCTGGCGCCCATGTTCTGGTGGAAAAGCCGATTGCGGCTACACTCGAAGAAGGCAATCGCCTGATCGCTCTGGCGAAGAAGCTTAACCGCAAGTTGATGGTCGGTCATATTGTCCGGTTCAATCCAGCTATTCAAGAGCTGAAGAAGCGCCTTGATGCCGGTGAACTGGGCCGCCTGTACCAGGTTTTCTGCCGCCGGGCCGGACCCTTCCCCGCACGCATTCGTGATGTCGGTGTTGTGATCGACCTGGCCCCGCACGACGCGGACATCATCCGATTCCTGACAGGTATGGATCCCGTGAGGCTGTACGCTGAGACGGAACAGCGCATTCACACCGATCACGAAGATCTACTATTCGGGATGCTCCGCTTCCCGGATGGAATCACAGCTGCTGTAGAGATCAACTGGCTAACCCCAACGAAGATTCGTGAAGTTCTCGTTCTGGGCGAACGTGGTCTCTTCCGCGTCGACGACCTGACTCAGGACCTTTACTTCTATGAGAATGCCCAGGCATCCGGACTGGCATGGGATTCCCTGAAAAATCTTCGTGGTGTGAGCGAAGGCGGAATGGTGCGTTTTGCCTTTCAGCGCTATGAACCGTTGAAAGCAGAATTACAGGGTTTTCTGAAATCTATCATTGAAGATACACCCGTACCTGTTTCCGGTGAAGATGGACTCGCGGCGTTACGCATCGCTCTGGCATTGGTGGAAGCCGGTAAGACGAATCAGGTTGTAAATTTTTAATCGAATAAAAGGGTTTGGATAAATTGTAGACCCTGCCCAGGTTTATGGCAGGGTCTTTTGATACAATTGGCCTGCTGTTCACACAAATCCAAATTCCGTTATCCATTAAGGAAAACGCATGTCACAAAAACAACTGATTGAACTCATTGAATCAAAGAACGCCCGCCTGGCTGTTATTGGGCTTGGATATGTGGGGCTGCCGGTGGCGGCCATGTTTGCAGAAAAGGGATTTAATGTCCTCGGGATGGAGATTCGCGAGGACAGAGTAAAGATGATCAACAACGGAAAGTCACCCATCGAAGGTGACGAACCCGGTTTGGAAGACCTCCTGGGGAAAGTGGTAGGCGGCAAGATGATGCGCGCTTCCACGGATTATGATGATCTGCGTGATCGTGACATTATTCTTATTGACGTAGAAACACCTGTGGATGAAACGCATGTTCCCCGTTACGCAGCTCTCAAATCTGCCTGTTCCCAGCTTTCCAGTGTGCTAAAGCCTGGTGCCATGGTCATTATTGAATCCACTATAGCCCCGGGAACCATGAAAGGCACAGTGTTGCCCATTCTTGAACAGTACGGACGCAAGGTTGGAAAAGACTTTTACCTGGGGAATTGCCCGGAACGTGTTATGCCCGGCAAGCTGCTGACAAATCTGCGGCAAATGAGCCGTGTATGCGGCGGTGATTCGCCGGATACCGCACAGGCAATGATCACGCTGTATCGGACGATCGTGGAAGCAGACCTGGATGCAGTTGATTGGGCTACCGCCGAGCTGGTTAAAACCGTGGAAAACACCTACCGAGATGTCCAGATCGCGTTTGCCAACGAAGTTGCTCTTATCTGTGAGCAAGCTGGAGCCGATGTCCTGCGCGTGCGCGAATTGGTAAATAAAAGCCCCTTCCGGTCAATGCACATACCCGGTGCCGGTGTGGGCGGACACTGCATCCCCAAGGATCCCTGGCTGCTGGCGTATGGTATTCAGGGTAGTGATGTTCCCCTCCGGTTAATCCCGGCTGCTCGCTCCATCAATGATCAAATGCCAATCCACATGGTCAAGATGGTGGAAAAAGCACTGGAACAACATGATAGAAAAATGAAAGATTCTCGCATACTGGTTCTTGGTTATGCCTATCTGGAAAATTCAGATGATACCCGTAACAGCCCCTCAGCCACTCTTATCGGAGGGCTGGACGCGTTGGGCGCGGAAGTAGTAATCCATGATCCCTACGTGGAAGACTATAACGGCAGTGTAATGGAAAAAGCCGCTGGCTGCGACGCAGTTGTAGTCATGGTGAAGCATGATGCTTACAAGAACATCAACCTGGACCAGATGAAATCAAAACTGCGCACCCCGATTCTGGTTGACGGACGGCGCGTTTTTAATGCCACTGCCGCCCGCAGTCTGGGATTTTATTACACCGCTGTCGGGTTGGGGCTTTAATCTCACAGCAAAACTTTGGCTATTAAAGAAAGACAGCCGCTTTTTTGTATACGGCTGTCTTTCTGTTTTTTAAGTTACAGGTCAATTGTCTGCGATGGCGGTTCATCCAACGGTTCGGGGGGTACTACCAACCACATGATGATGTAGACCACAATTCCAGGGCCTCCCATCAACGCCAGAGCGACGAATCCCAGACGCACCAGGGTAGGATCAATGCTTAAATAATCACCCAGACCGGCGGCAACTCCACCAAGCATTCTATTCTTGATACTGCGATACAATTTTTTCGGTTCCATTGTTTCCTCCATACCTTTATACGGAAAGGTAGTGGAATTGTTGCACCGTTTTGATAAAAGTTTTAGCATGCAAAAAGGGCTGTACTAATCCATTCCTATAACAATCGCACAAGTCCCAGCCATTCCGATCCAATACTTTTTCACGTTAGCAGTTGTTAACCGGCAGCTTCTTTATAAGCCGCAAGCGCCCGTTCCCTGGCTATTTTATGATCAACAATCGGCATCGGATAATCCTTACCAATCGTGACGCCCAGTTTGGTCTGGAGAGATGTGGGCATCAACCAGGGTTCGTGGATCCACTCAGCCGGCAAACCGCCAAGTTCCGGAACCCAGCGACGGACATAATCGCCATGCGGGTCAAACTTCTTTCCCTGCAATACCGGGTTGAAAATTCGGTAATACGGAGCCGCATCCGTTCCGGTACCCGCTGACCATTGCCAACCGCCATTGTTGGAAGCCGGATCACCATCCACCAGTTGCTCCATAAACCAGCGTTCCCCCTCCTGCCAGTTGATCAGCAGATCTTTGGTCAGGAACGAAGCGGTGATCATACGGGCACGATTATGCATCCATCCCGTCGATGCCAGTTGTCTCATGGCCGCATCCACCACCGGATAGCCCGTCATTCCCTGTTTCCAGGCATTCAATTCGTCCAGGGAGTTCCGCCATTCAATATTCCGGTATTTTGGGTTAAATGCTTCACGGATTACGTTCGGAAAATGATAAAGAATGGATTGATAGAATTCGCGCCAAATCAATTCGTTCAACCAGACAGGTGCGCCGAGACTTATGTTTTGTTGACGAATAAGCCCCCGAATCTCTGATGCAAGAAACGACGGTGATATCATTCCAAACCGCAAATACGGAGATAGACCAGAAGTACCATCTACATCCATTCGGTTCCGTGCCTCATCGTATCCATTCAACCGATCCTGGAGAAATGAAAGCAACCGGCTTTGGCCCTCCATCTCTCCAGCCGGAAAACCGGGTACGGGCCGGTCTTCGGGTAATCTGACCGAATCCGGCCAATCGGTCTTTTTGAATGGACATTCACTCATTTTTCCTGACGGGCTAAATTCAGGTAGGGATTTCCATTTGCGGCTGAATGGCGTGAAAACAGTGTATGGTTTTCCATCATCTTTTAGCACAGCTAGAGGATGATGTACTGTCAAACCGGGAATCAAACTCACTGGCAGTTTGCTGCCAATTTCTGTATCGCGCCTTCGGGCATAAGTGGAATAATCCTCTTCAGCAAAAATCTGCAATGCGCTGGTCTCTTCTACCAATCTCTTTAATTCATCCTCCGGTTTCCCCCGACGAACAACCAACCGCCCACCACGTTTACGTATTGTCTCCTCTATACGATGAAGACCCGAAATTAAAAACCGTTGTCGGCGATTCTCGGGTTCAACAAGCAATCGTTCATCCAGAATATAAACCGGAATGACTGGCAGGCCTGTTGAAATGGCAGCAGAAAATGCCGGATTATTCCACAGGCGCAAATCCCGCCGTATCCACCAGAGAACAACATGTTCTTTATGATCCATAATGATTTACATTAATTTTAGGATGAATTTATGTTTTTTGGCTTGCGTGTACAATTTTTGCCAGATACTATAAGGTATACGGGCATTTGAGGTTTGCGTAAAGGAGGGATCATGAAGCGAATTGCCATCCTGACCGGAGGTGGTGACGCCCCCGGGCTGAATGCGGTTATCCGCGCGGTTGTAAAGACCGCCATTAATCAGTATGACTGTGAAGTAATGGGAGTCCGTGACGGATTTGACGGATTTCTTGGCGATTACGGATTGTTTCCGCTCGACCAGTCAGCCGTCCGGGGTATTCTTCCGCGCGGTGGGACGATTTTAGGTTCCGCGAACCGGGGAAATCCCTTTGCCCGAAAAGTGATCCGGGCCGGTGTGGAAGTGGTTGAGGACGTGTCCCAGAAGATCAAGAACAACATACATGATCTCAAACTTGACGCTCTGATCGTAGTCGGCGGTGATGGAACATTGCGTATTGCGCGCGAACTCTTTCCCATTGGGGTCCCGGTCATCGGTGTACCCAAAACAATTGATAATGATATCGGTGGAACGGAACGCTCTTTTGGGTTTGATACCGCTTTGAATATTGCGACGGAAGCCATCGACCGACTTCACAGCACAGCGGAAGCTCATCACAGGGTGATGGTTCTGGAATTGATGGGGCGCGATGCGGGTTTCATCACTTTGAGTGCCGGGGTAGCCGGTGGAGCGGATGTGATACTGATCCCTGAGATTCCTTTCACCATGGAATTTATCAACGAAAAAATCCTTCATCGATCCAAACGGGGTACCCATTTCAGTATCGTAGCCGTAGCGGAAGGTGCAAAGCGTAAAGGTGGAGAGATCGTTGTCAGCCGGATGGGGGATGAAATCTACACACCCCGTCTGGGTGGTATCGGCGTGAGGGTGGCAGATGAGATCACCCGATTGACAAAGATCGAAAGCCGAGTGATCGTGCTGGGACATTTGCAGCGCGGTGGTACACCCACCGCGTTTGACCGTGAATTAGCTACCCGCTATGGCTCTGCCGCAGTCAGGCTGGCTGCTGCCGGTGGATTCGGCCGCATGGTTGCCCTTCAAAATGGATCGATCGTCGATGTAAGCCTGGAAGAGGCACTGGCACACCCCAAACGGGTGGATATTAACAGCGATGGTGTTCTCACTGCTCGTGACCTTGGGATATCTTTCGGGGACAGCCCCGCGATTTAACGAAGAGAACCCCCTTGCGGGGGCTCTCCCGTTCGCTGCGGTATCCTTTATCGTAAAACGAGGAGGGATGCCGCAGCGAAACGTTTGGAACTCATACTTTCATTCATGTTAGGCACCACCTCCTCACGTTAGAATGGCAATGGGGGATGGATACTTCTTGAATTTAGTATTTCATAGATGATTGACCATGTCAAGTAAAAAACGTGTAAGTATAATGATGGAATTATGTCACCTTTTTTTAAACACAAACATTACAATCGTTTTACCATCATCACTCTCGCATTGTTCGCAACAGTGCTGATCAGCTGGCTTTACTTTGCACCACCCGGCCTCTTGGGCAAGGCAGATGCGATTGGATATGCCGTATGCCACCAGATCAGTGATCGGACATTCCACATGGGAGACCGTCCTCTTCCTCTTTGCGCCCGCTGTTCCGGAATGTATATCGGGGCATTAACCGGAATTCTTTTTCAATGGAGGAACGGACGTCGTGGAGGAATGCCGTCAAGAAAGATTTTCATTGTTCTAGGTTTTTTCGCTGTGATGTTCGCGATCGATGGCATAAATTCTTATGTCCATCTAATTCCCGGATTAACGGGTATTTATGAACCCGCAAATTTCCTGCGCTTGTTAACCGGTACGGGCATCGGGATTGGCATGGCTCTGGTTCTCATGCCGGTGATCCACCAGACCTTATGGGTTGATTGGAATCCGGAAGCCAATATTAGTGCATGGAATGAATTTTTCCCCATTCTAATCTCCGCCCTGGCTGCTGGAGCTTTACTATTTACCGGCAATCCACTACTGTTATACCCGCTTGGATTATTGTCAGCAGGAACTGTTCTGTTTATCCTGGGAAGCATCTATTCAATCGTCTGGGTGATGGTCTTGAAAAAAGAGAATGCCTTTGTGGTTATGCGTCAGTTAATCCCCTACGCTGCACTTGGATTCACAACAGCCATCCTGCAGATATTTGTGATTGATATCATCAGGTTATCCGCAACTGGATCCTGGAATGGACTCAACTTTTTTTGAGATATTACGTATATTATATGTAGGAGATAGGAGGATTTATGGAACTTATTAATATCTTTTCTGCTTTTGGTCTTTCTGCCAGCGCTGGTTTGAACGCGTATATACCGCTGCTCACCATATCGTTGTTGGCCAGGTTCACCAATCTGATCACCCTTCGCGAGCCCTGGAACGTGATGACAGACTGGTGGATTATCGGCATTCTTACATTCCTGTCATTGATCGAGTTTTTTGCCGATAAATTCCCCGCCGTTAACCATATCAATGATGCCATTCAGACTTTCGTCCGGCCGGCTGCCGGTGCGGTCGCATTTGCTGCCAGCGCGAATATCGTCACAGAAGTACACCCCGTACTGGCAATGGGAATGGGATTGCTGATCGCCGGCGGCGTTCATGCCGCAAAAGCCGGTCTGCTTCGTCCCGCCGTTACCGCCACCACCGGTGGAACAGCCAATGTCGCCGTATCTATGGCCGAGGATGTCGTATCTTTCGGGATCTCCGTTCTATCCGTGGTAATCCCCGTTATTATTGCCGCCATAATCTGCCTGGTGACAGCATGGATCATCTTTCGCTGGATCCACAACTATGATGATAGTTCGCAATCTGCCACTTAATTTTGTACAATACTACTATAACCAGGAGCAATAATGAGTAATTCACAATACCCGCAAACCCGGGTTGTTGCAGAAACCAGTGGGTGGGCTATTTTCAGCCTGATTGCAGGAATCCTTGGATGGCTTGGAGTTGTCGGGGTTGGCGGTATAGCTGCCATCATTGCCGGTCATATCGCAAAAAACCAGATCCGCAGCAGTTACGGCCGGATTGGTGGTGATGGTTTGGCAACAGTCGGCCTGGTTCTCGGTTATTTGAACGTCGGACTGGCAGTTTTTGGTGGCTGCCTGGCTTTGTTAGTTTTCGGCGGAATAATCACCGTTCCCTTATTCTGTGTGCCATTCATGAGTGGTATCTAATAAATCCTCAGGAGGAAACTATGCAAGACACGCCTAATACAATTCCCGAATCACCGGATATACCCCCAGCGATGCCAACCGGAGCAAAAAAATCAAACAAGACCTGGATTATCGTGCTCGTGGTACTACTGGTCTTGTGTTGTCTTTGTACTTGTATAGCCGGTGGGACATGGCTCTGGAATAATGGCGATGCTCTACTGGAAGAGATGGAATTTACCACTGGAATGCTGCTGCCTCTCATCTAACATCTTTGTGAAAAAACACGGGAATTCCTGATGGGGAATTCCCGTGTTTTTTAATTCTGCAGCCTAAATGGAAGGCGCACGATCTGGCATAATTCTTCCAGAGCCCGCCTTGCCTGAGCTGAGTCTGTTTCATTCAGACATAACTCCAGGAATTCGTCTTCGTCCAAAATGAGCTGTTTACCATCTGGATAAACCAGGAGATCCAAAGCAAGATCAACGTAACTCACAATTCCATCCTCAATAGCAGCCGGATAGGTAACATTGCAATACCAACCCTTAAGGTGATCTGTTTCCCTGTCATGGATCTCAAAAATGTTATACCAGCGATCAATATAGTATTGTTCCAGGAAACGGTCACCTTCCTTTAACATAATTCCGTGAAAATACTTATCTGACCGATTGAAAAAAGCTTCAACAAGGATACCTTCAGACGTTCGGTTGATCACACGCCCGGGATACCGCCAGGTTTCTTTTCGGTCCAGTCCCAATTTCAATACCTGAACTGTTTCGTGATTGTCTACAGACATCGGATTTCACCTGCCGGATAAAAGATAACAACTGGTTCCCCTTTATTAAACCGCGTTCTGGAAAGAAAGTTAAGGGTCGTTTCTCCAACACGGATCGTGTTTCGGAATTCCCCTTCAAAGAATATGGATTCCGCCACCATTCCTTGAAGTCGTACAGTATTCGGTTTATTCTCCACAGCCTGTAATGAAGATTGCACCAGTAGTCCATCCACAGCTGGCAGCAATAGAAGATGTACAGAATCACCCCGGGAATAATCCTTTCCGCAATGAGTGAGCTGAACATCTCCAAACACAGTGGATGCTACCAGCGGTTCAGAGGAGATGATCGTACCCGGCAATATATTCCCCAGTCCCATGAAATTTGCGGCCCACAAAGTTTTCGGGTTCCGATAAATATCTTCCGGCGTACCGATCTGTTCGATCCGTCCGGTGTTTAGAAGGATCAGCCGGTCGGCTATGGAAAAAGCTTCCTCCTGGTCATGGGTGACATAGATAACCGGAATATTGGCGGAATGGATGATCTGCCGCAGATCATCCAGCAAGGTCTGTTTCAACGTCCTGTCGAGAGCACCCAGTGGTTCATCCAGCATCAATAATTTAGGCCGCGGTGCAAGCGCCCGGGCCAACGCAATTCTCTGCTGCTCACCACCTGACAGGTCAATCACCCGCCGGTGAGCGAAATCGCGCATGTGAACCAGATCAAGCATCTCACGGGTTCTCTCGGTGATCATTTCTTCCGGCTGGTTTTGCATCCGGAGTCCGAAACCTACATTCTGATCCACGGTCATGTGAGGAAATAACGCGAAGTCCTGAAACATCAATCCGAAACCACGTTGGTGAACCGGCATCGAAGAGATATCCGTTCCGTCCCATTGAACAGCCCCCCCTTCAGCATCTTCCAAACCCGCGATGATTCGTAATAGGGTACTTTTTCCGCTGCCGGATCGGCCCAACAGGCAGATCGTTTCTCCGGCTTCCACAGTAAATGTTACGCCCCGAAGTAGAGGGGCGTTATCATATGATTTCACAATGTCGATAACATCAAGACGCATGTTCAACACCTGTATGGATCAAGCATATCATAAGCCTGTCCGGTCAAATTCAAAGATCTTCAAACGTTCCATAAAAAGGATCCCGCCCAGACAAACAAGCATCAGAAATGTTGCCATGGCCATCGCCTGCCCGTAATTCAACGCGCCCGGCTGTGATAGAAAACGGAAGATAGCCACCGGAAGGGTGGGCATCTCCGGTCGGGAGAGGAAACTGGTGGCACCAAACTCCCCAAGAGAAATGGTAAATGAAAAGATGGCCGCGACCATCGCGCTGCGGGCGATAATCGGCCAGTCTATCTCCAACCACACCCGGAACGGCGCAGCCCCCAGGGTAGCCGCCGCATGACGCAATGAATCGGGGATGGATGCCAGCGCTGGTGATATCGTTCGAATGACAAACGGCATTGCTACAAGACTATGCGCTATGGGGATAAACAAAGGAAAACTGCGAATATCCAGTGGTGGCCGATTAAACACAAGAATATAACCCAAACCCAATGTAACCGCGGATGTACCCAGTGGAAGCATCAACAGGGCGTCCATTAAGCGGGTGATCCTATTCCGCTGCCGTTGTGCCAGCGCGGCCAGCATACCCAGTACACCGGAGATGACTACGGTCTCACCCGCATATACCAGTGAATTGACTGCCGCTTCTATCGGTGGAACATAAAAAATGGACTGCCGCCTGTTAATGAACAACTCGCGGTAATAATCAAAGGTTACTCCATAACGCACATCCGTACGCTGACCGCGTTCGGCTTCAAGGCGGGCAACTGACCGGGTGGCTAGCGAAATTACCGGTAAAACGAATAATATGATCAAACCGGTCATGAGCATTCCCACCAATATTTTTTTCCGCCAGGTTGTCATTCCAACCCATCCGGCAGATCGCATCCGCGGGACCAGCGGTACATTCGTCGAACGGGTTACCCGGTTGTAAAGCAATCCTATGGTAATGGTACAAATCAGCTGGATAATCGAGATGATACTGGCCATAGGCAGATTCAAGCGTTGCAATGCCTGATAGTACACCTCGGTTTCCAATGTAGAGAAACCCGGACCACCCAGCATGAGGATCACGCCAAAACTTGTGAAATCGAATAGAAACACCAAAACTGATGAAGCTAATATGGATGGCAGAAGCAGGGGAAGAGTCACCTGCCGGAATGCCTCAAAAGGAGATGCCCCCATTATTCTTGCCGCGTCTCCAAGGCGGGTATCCAATTTTTCCCACGCGCTGCCGGTAACACGGATGACAACGGCCGTGTTGTAAAACACATGTGCCAGCAATATGGCAGTCAGGGAATTGACGATGTCAATTGCCGGTGTGGTACCGCCCGTAAGTGCCATCCAGGCAAGATTGATCCAGCCACGGGGGCCGTATAGCGCGTTGATTGCGGCAGCCGCAACGACCGTTGGAAGGATGAACGGTAACGTGGTCATCCCTCGCAGGATCGATTTAAATGGGAACCGGAAATAGGTGAATAGATAGGCCGAAGGCAGCCCCACCAGAAGGGTCAGGAATGTGGAAAGCAACGCCTGCCATAGAGTAAAACCAAATGATCCGAACACTCTATTCCAGTTGATTACTGATTCTGACGCTCCCTTCCACGACTCATGAAACACAGCTGCCATGGGATAAAAATAGAAAAGCAGGAAGAAAGCTGCCGGCGCAAGCCATAGCAAGGCGGTCTTAACAGCATCTTTGATCGGCGGGGAAACCCTCCTTCCAGATTTCCCCGCCCCACCTGACACCGCAGAAAGGCGAGAGGAAACTGGATTTTGATGATCCAGTTCTCTCTCCGATCGAATTCCATGATCTGGTAGAGTCACTTAAGAACAGCCTCTTCCCAATCACTAACCCAGGTTTCCCGGTTTTTGGCAATATCTTCCATATTCAACCCGGCGGGTTTCTCCGGAACCTGGTTGTATTTCACAAACTCTTCCGGCAGGACAGCTTTCTGGTTTGCCGGGAAAACGAACATCTGCAATGGTATATCATTCTGGAATTCCGTGCTCAGCATGAAGTCAATGAATTTTTCTGCCAGTGCTTGATTCTTACTGCCCTTCAAGATCCCGACAAATTCCACCTGCCGGAAGCACATGTTCTCTCCCACCAGGGAAGCTGTCGGAGCGTCTTCGGGCCTGGGATCTGCGTAGACCACTTCAACAGCCGGGCTGGTGCCATAAGAAACCACCATCGGACGCGGACCCTTTCCAGAGGAACCACTGAAATGCGTGTAATACGCGGATTCCCAATCATTGACGATCAGAACATCATTCGCTTTCAAAGATTTCCAGTAATCCAGATAGGATTCAACGCCGAATTCGTTGATCGAAGCCAGCATGAAAGCCAAACCGGGTGAACTTGTTGCTGGACTTTCCACAACCAGTAAGCTCTTGTAATCAGGTTTTGTCAGGTCCAGCAAGGAAGTGGGAAGTTCCAATTTGTTTTCGGCAAAATAGGCTTTGTCATAGTTAATACAAACATCACCATAATCAACAGGTGAAAGCAAATTGTCCTTGGCAAGTTTCAACCCATCTGGAATTTCATCCAACATGGGAGAAGTATAGCCTACCAGAATACCGCTCTCCTCCGCACGGGAAAGGAATGTGTTGTCAATGCCATAGATCACATCAGCCAACGGCGAATCCTTGGAAAGGATCGCACGGTTTAATGTGGCCCCGGCATCACCTCCCTTGATAAAACTGAGTTTCACATTATTAGACTGTTCAAATGCCGCGATCACCCCTTCACTGGCTGAAAATGAATCGTGGGTCAGAATAGTAAGGGTCGTGGGCTCGCCGGAAGAATCTGTTGTGGTATCAGCCGGTGTATCTTTCTCCAATACAGGTGTTGCTGATACTTCAGTCGCGGGCGGTTCGGCTGGCAATGGGGCAGTGGCTGGAACGCAGGCTGCCAGTAATACTGACAATAGAACAAACAGGGACAAAATTTTGGTTCTCATACATTCTCCTCGTGAATTAACCGGTGTTTCGCCGGGTATGGATACAAACCAACATGCCTGAAGATATAGATATCCGGGCAGAGGATGTCAACATTACATTGCTAATTCCGCGGGTTCTGTCAGGATACAAGATCTCAGATTTCAATGGGAATTCCAGGTTTTCTGTCCTGACACCAAAGGCAGGAGCACCCAGAGGGAGCAAAGAGACAGTATCCCCGGGCTCACCTGATATGCGGGCTGTTTTGCGAATGAGAAATACTTCTTCGCTTCCGTCATCGATCCTGATCAAGCACCTGGAATACCTGTCCCGGCTCATTAGAAAAATATTCCCCAGTGTCTGGTCCAGCCTGCCGCCAAGCGCAGCCGTAATCAGAATATCGTTGAATCCCATGTCGACTGCAAGGTCGATAGCCAATTGGAGATCGGTCTCATCTTTCGCGGGCGGGTATTGACGGATATCCACGCCACTTTCTTTTGCCCGGACAATCTCCGCTGGTGTAACCGAATCTAGGTCACCGATGAGAAAAGTGGGGCGAAGTCCAAGGTGAAAAATATGACGCAGACCGCCATCTGCCGCGATCAATACATCATCTTCCCGCAAAATGGCCCGCAGACGGTTTATCTCCTGAATTTCGCCATTGGCGAATATCACTGCCCGTTTTTCGTTCAATAAAAAACCCTCCGCCGGTGGGAGGGTGCTGGTTGTGAGCGCTTATACCTCCCTACGCCGGCATTATCCGGATCAGGTTCAGCGGGTCGAGAACTTTGCGTTCTCCTCTCAGCCTGGAAACGTCAGGCTCCCCGTTATTTAATGTGCTTATATAATACCGCAGCCCGGTGAAATTATCAAATCGTTGTAGAAAAACCACTCTCAATTACGGGGTTTGTACAATCCGGAATGATTGACTCCCAGCATTCCCGCCTGATACGAAAGTTCATCCACTTTGTTAAAATTGCTGATGGCATCTCGTGGAACCAGGGATGTTTTTCCGCGATGTTTCAGAATTTTTTCGATCACATCAGCCCCGCTGTCCTCTGACATCCAGTTGTAATTATCCAAACGGGTCAGGTCAAGGGGTACCGTGTAATATCGTAATGATTTAACACCATTAACATTGAAATAGTCTTCAAAGTATGACATGGCCAGTTCTCGCAAAGTGCGAAAAACCGGTTCACGCAGACGCAAACCATTGAAATTCGACTTTGCCACTGCCCCCCAAAGATCGTTCAAACGGTAAACTGCCAGCACATGGTCATCATCCAACCCCTCATCCGATTGCAGATCAACGATCACCGGGGGATACCCAAGATACCGCAGACCCAGTGCACCAAACAGTCCACCATCAAGACAGTGTGCCAACCGGTCTTTCACAACATTAACAGGACAACGGTTTCGGTCTTCCGGACTGTACGGAGTGGCATCCAGAAAAGCCTGAACATCCACGGGTTTTTTGAACCGTTTGAATACCTCTACCAGTTCTGTCGGGAGAATAATTGCAGGTTTTTCCATTGGCTGTGTCCATACAGGGAATCAGAATCACGGTATTATAACGTGAGATACGGTATCATATGGCGCAGACAGTTCATGTGACATTCCATGAGGTGCGTATGATTGCGAACATTTTTCAAATAACAGCGGGAGGATTGCTTCTGGTTGCCGGCAAAAAATTATACTGGTTCTTTGTTGGCCTATGCGGAGCTGCAGCAGGGCTGTTTGTTTCCGAATTCTTTCTCCATCCTGAAGGTATGGTGGAAAGGGTGATCGTGGCCGTTGCCATCGGTGGCGGATTCGCCGTGCTGGCTCTAATACTTCAAAAGATCATGGTCGGGATTGCGGGTTTCATCGCTGGCGGTTTTCTTTCTATATCCCTGATTGATACATTAAAAATCGCGATGCCGGATTGGAACTGGGCTGTATTCCTTGTTGGCGGCCTGATAGGGATATTTTTGGTAAAAATTCTGTTTGACCTCGCACTGGTGATCATATCCAGTTTTGCCGGTGCGACTCTGATTATCCGCGGATTGGACATTGCCGGCTCCAACGGATTGATCATCCTGCTCGTACTGATTCTGGCCGGAATTGTCATACAATCCGCCCAGGGCAGGTCTAAACCTGCTATTATCACCCCGGAACCAAGGCAGTAGCCATTATGGGTACTTTTGAAAACGGACAGATAACTATAAACAAAGTAAGTCTTGAGACCCTGATTATCATACTGGCGTTTTTCGTGGCAGCTTTTATCATTTCATCCCTTGGGGGGATGCTGGCTCGCCGGGCAGTTTCGCTCGCCCGTTTTGCGCCCAAACAACGCCGTCCATCACTTGAACGCACCCGGACATTGAAATCTCTTCTCACCAGCGGTATTACATTGCTCGCTTTTGTCCTGGCTATTTTGGCATCCATGTCGCTGTTCGTACCCATGACCACCCTCATCTGGATCATTGGACTTTTCTCTGCCGCTTTTGGTCTGGGAGCAAAACCGTTGATCAGTGATCTGCTCGCAGGGATGAGCTTCATTTTCAATGTGACGTTTGATATCGGTGAGAAAGTTGAATTCTTTATCCCCGGAGGTAACATCCAGGGTATCGTGGAAGAAATCAACCTGACCACTACATTGGTCCGGGCGGCAACCGGCGAAGTCTATACACTTCCAAACGGCGAGATACGGATTGTCCGGAATTTCAGCCGAGGAAAGTTTTCCAACGCGAATATCAGCCTGTTTGTTTCTCCGCAAGATGTAGGCCGCGCCACAGAAGTCCTGCGGACGATCAGCAACGAAAACTTCTCCACAATGGAAGATCTGCTTGAACCTTTCCAAATTGTTGGCTCCGATAATCTATCAGGCAGCAAAGTGGAGATCAAAGTAATCGCTAAAGCCTTATTCGGAAAAGCAGCAGAGCTTCGTCTGCAATTGATGGATCGTATTCAGGAGCGATTCCATGCCGAGAATATTGAACTGGCCGGCTAATCAAATCCCTTTTTTTCATCCCAAAAATCAGCTATCGGGAAAATCGTACATCCACTTTCGAGACAGGTAGACCATGTCATTATCGCAGATCACCAAACCCGGCGATCTATTGGGGAAATACCGAATAATTGACCGAATAGGTAAGGGTGGAATGGCCGAAGTTTACCGCGGACGCCATGAAAAACTGGATCGGACAGTGGCGGTCAAGATTCTACATTCTTCCCTTGCGAATGATTCTGATTTTATTGCCCGGTTTGAGCGCGAAGCCAGGCTGGCAGCCAACCTTCGTCACACAAACATTGTTCAGGTCTATGATTTTGACACGCAGAAAGACCGTCTTTACATGGTTATGGAATATATTAACGGGGGAACACTAAAGGAACTATTGGATAAACAAAAGGAGACGGGCAAGTATTTGTCCTTTAGAGTAATTTCGCGTATTCTTTCACAGATTGCCAGCGCGTTGGATTACGCGCACAGTCAGGGGATGCTTCACCGGGACCTCAAGCCGTCAAATATCCTGCTGGACAAGTCTGGCAACGCCTTCTTGTCCGATTTCGGGATTGCCCGCATCATAGGCCAGTCGGGAATAACACGAAGCGGTGCCATAATGGGTACACCGGCGTACATGTCACCCGAACAGGGCAGCGACGAATCATTGACTGCATCAAGCGATATCTATTCACTCGGTGTAATCCTGTTCGAAATGCTGACGGGTCAGGTTCCCTTTGAAGCAGAATCTCCCATTGTTGTCCTGCACAAACAAGTGCATGAACCGGCACCATCTGTTCTGTCTTTTCGAAAAGACCTGCCTCACCAAATCGAACCAGTGCTTGAGAAAGCACTAAGCAAAGACCCGGTTGGTCGCTTTGATACCGCGGCAGAGCTCATCAATACCTTCTCCGCGGTTTGTTCCAAAAACCGAATTGACAATCCAACCCAAGAAAAAGCACATACTGCAAAACCGACTGTCAGGACCTGGGGCAAACGGATAACCAAACCCGGAGAGTCCGCGAAATCACATAAATGGTTACCCTACGCGATTGTGTTCCTCTTTTTTCTGGTGCTGGCGGGTATTATGATATGGTCTACCCGACAATCCACGCTGACAGGAATCCGACGTTGTACTACAGTGGAAAGCTGTCAGTCAGTTGCCGTCGAATTATTGAATGACGAACGTCCGGTACTGGCATCTGAGGCCTACGCCAAAGCCGCTTCACTGGTAACCGAACCGCAACAAATTGAATGGGCTCAATTAAAATGTGATCAGGCTGACCTGCTTGCCAGATTGGGTAAAATCAATGAGGCTAAGGCTGCTTATCGTGAGTGTTCTCTTTGGACACAGAATGCGCCTACCCTGGATGCTTTACGACTATACGCGCAACAAAAACTGAAAAGCCTTCGGTAATTTATTGAAAAGAGATACCATTCATATTTATAATAATCCAGGAAAAAAAGTCTTTATTCAGATCACAGTCAAGCCCAAACATGATGCGTTTTGTACCCGTTGAAGAACCTTAAATCGTTGGACTATAATATCCAAAAAATTGTGTACAAAAAGCATTCTTACTTAGAAGGATGAGTTTCAACATGTGGAAAAAGAATTATTTGCGATACATATTACTCACATTAACCTGTTTAATGCTTGCGGTTTCAGTAGCCTTTCTTATTCCCGGAAAAGTTGCCGCGAAGAACGATAACAAAGAGAATAACGTTGTAGTGGTCTTTATCTGGGGAAATGGTTGCCCTCATTGCGCGGCTGAAAAAGAATTCCTTGCGACTCAGGAACAGCTTTATCCGAACCTTGAAGTCCGCACCTACGAAGTGTATTACACGGCGGGGAACCTGGAGATCATGGATAAGCTGGCCATCGGGAATGGATTTGAAGCAGCAGGCGTTCCCATTGCCATTATCGATGACAAATACTGGATCGGTTTCTCAGATGGCTATGCAAAAGAAATAGAAGAAGCAATCAAAACATGCTCGGTTGAAGGTTGTAGAGATCCAGCTGAAGGGATTCTGACAGAAGAAGAGATAGCCGCTGGCGTTCCACTGTCCGAAGTACAGGCCGCGCTCGAAGCGGCCATGGTTGAAGCGCAGGCCGCTGAACCGGAACCCGTGGAAACCTCTGCCGAATCATATGGTGTCTACACATTGGATCTCCCCCTGATTGGGCCAGTCGACCTTGAACAGCAATCGATGGTGATCGCGACTCTTTTGATTGCCCTTGTTGATGGAGTAAACCCCTGTTCCATCTGGGCATTAACCATGCTTTTGGCAATCAGCCTGCATAGCGGCTCGCGAAAAAAAGTGATGATCATCGGTGTTGTATTTATCACGGTGACAGCTTTCGTTTACGGTCTGTTTATCCTTGGGATTTTCAGTGCCATAACCCTGCTTAGTTCAATGGGTTGGATTCAGATCGCTGTCTCACTGGTTGCTCTGTTCTTCGCGATCGTGAATATCAAAGATTACTTCTGGTTTAAAGAAGGGCTATCCTTCACTATTGCGGACGAGAACAAAACCGGTCTATATCAAAAAATGCGGAAGGTGGTTAACGAGAGCAATTCCTTCTGGGGTCTGGTATGTGCCACAGTTGTTTTGGCAGCCGGTGTATCCCTTGTGGAATTTGCCTGCACGGCTGGATTTCCGGTTGTTTGGACCAATTTACTTTCCGCCCACCAAATCGCCCCACTGACCTTTATTCTGCTCCTTCTTCTTTACATCGCCATATACCAGTTGGATGAATTTGCCATCTTTATGACGGCTGTTGTTACACTAAAATCATCGAAACTGGAAGAAAAACATGGCCGCATCCTTAAACTGATCGGTGGAACACTGATGCTTGCCCTGGCAATCGCCATGCTGGTTGATCCATTTATCATGAACAGATTATCCAGTTCACTGCTTGTGTTTGGGGCAGCCATTGTGACAACGGTGATAATCCTGATCTTCCACCGCGGGATCCTTCCGGCAATGGGTATTTATATCGGAACAGAAATGAAACCGACTTCGAAGGTCCGGCGGCGACGTCCATAGTTCAAAAACTGGAAGCCCAGCGCTTCCAGTTTTTTATTTATCAACCGGCAGTAACTTGACAAGAGGCAATAACCGCTCAATATCCTCCCTGCGGCAATCTGCCGTGGCAAGCTGCATGCAAACCGCGGCTGCCATGGCTGTTCCCAATTTCAAGCCCTCTTCCAGTGGCCAACCTGATGACAGGGCGGCTGCCAATCCAGCCAGAATACCATCACCTGCTCCGGCCGTGGAAACGATCCTGACAGGCAGCACGGGTATCCGGTAAACTTTCTCCGGCAGCACGGCCAGCATACCATCATCTCCAAGAGAAACGATAACCATACTTCCATACTGTTTGCCAATCTCTTCGCAAAACCTGATAACTTCGCCATCCGTATTGAGTGGACATCCGGATAACTCTTCAAGTTCAGCCTGGTTTGGCTTGATAATGGTTGGATGCCCTTCAAGCCCCGCTGCCAGGCAGGGACCACTGGCATCCAGTATTACCGGGATATTCCTGCCTTCAGCTTTTAAAATCATCTGTTTATATAAAGAGTCGGGCACACCCTGTGGCAGTGTGCCGCCGATCACCACACAGGTCGCTTTACCAAGCGCCCGATCATAGCGACATTCCAAATCTGTGACATGTTCCGGACGCACAATAAGGGACGGTACCGCAAATGTGGTCTGTCCACTGCCATCTTCCAGAACAACCACGGTATGGACCCGGGTTTCCCCATCCACTTGTGTGAAATCAGTTTGAACACCTTTTTCCCGAAGCATTTGCTCCATCCGGGTTCCGGTATCACCAGCCGCAAATCCCAACGCCAGGCTTGTTATCCCGTATTCGCCCAGTATCCATGAAGCATCCGCCGCTTTCCCACCCATTCCAAGCGCGCAGCGACTTGCCCGGATGGTTTTGTTCAAATGGAACTCTGGAACGACCAATGTGCGGTCGAGGCAAGTGTTGGGGTTAACAGTAACAATCATACCGATCAGGCGTTATGGTCCGCTTTAAATCGGGAAATGGTATCCGCGCAGGTTTTCGATATAACATCCCCGGGGTCAGTATATGCCGGCATAAGGCTGCGTGCCTGCAAGATAATAAACGCATTACGGTCCAATCGCTCTGTGGCATCAAAAGCTGTTTCAAGGTCCGGTGCCAGAGTAAATAGACCGTGGTAAGCCGCCATGACCGCCGCGCCGCATGTTCGGATACGATCGTCCTGACCATTGAATAAATCCAGCAGATATTGCGCCAACAAACCGGAATGTGCGGTCGCGTAAGGGCATACCGGTATTTCACCATATTTTTGGGTGGCTTCCATCACCGGTGGCATTGACCGGTTGGCACAGCAAAAAACCATGATGTTCAACGTGTGTGAATGGACAACCGCACCGGATTGTGGAAACGCATTTAAGAGCGCGTAGTGTACTTTTGCCTCACGGGAAATCTCCCCATCGCCGTCAAGTTTTCTACCGTCCGGTTCGGTAACCAGCACCTGCTCAGGCCGCAAATGCCACAGGCGTTTGCTTCCCGCGAATCGGGGTGTGATACAGATATGAGAACCCACACGGGCAGAGATATTCCCGCCCGCTGTGTCGGAAAGTTTTCTGTCGAACATCAACTTTCCAAGCTCGGCAATACGTTCACGCGTCTCCGCGTACATCAGGGACATGAATTAATCCTGCGAAAGAACGTTCGTCTTTGAATCTCGATTTTCATCCAGTTTGGTAATGAGTGCCACCCGTTCCGCGTGCCGGCCGCCTTCAAATTCAGCTTCCAGGAATTGGTCAACGATCATACAGGCCAGGCCTTCACCAATGACCCGAGCGCCCATGGCCAGCAAATTTGCATCATTGTGACGACGCGAAAGGACTGCCGTGTAGGGTTCGGTGGCCAGTACACAGCGTGCTCCGGGAACCTTGTTGGCTGATATGGAAATTCCCGCCCCTGTTCCACAGATCACCACGCCATACTCTGCCTGCCCGGACACAACATAACGGGCAACTTTTTCGCCATAGACCGGATAATCCGTCCGGTCCGGTGTGTACGCTCCAAGGTCTTTGACGTCATGTCCGGAATCAATTAGGTGCTTCCTTACTACCTCTTTAAGGGCAAATGCCGCGTGATCGCTGCCAATGGCTATTTTCATGGGAATTCTCCATATGATGCAGGGTGTTTAACAGATACATCCAAGTGCACGTCCCGGAAACTATGTTAATTCTACCTTTTCGTTCGCTTTGCCTTGGTTGTTGTTTCAAAACCGAGACGGGTGAGGAAATCCGGATCGTCGCGCCAACCTTTTGCCACTTTTACGCGCAACTCCAGAAATATCGAGCGTTCGCTCATCTTTTCCATTTCCAAACGTGCGCTGGTTCCAATTTTTTTAAGCATCTCAGCTTTCTGACCGATGACGATCCCTTTTTGCGATTCACGTTCGACAAAAAGTGTGGCTGCCACATAAGTCTTACCGTCATCCCGTTCCTTGAATTCATCTATGCGCACGGCAAGGGCGTGCGGCACTTCTTCCCGCAAATGCTTCAACGCGGCTTCACGGATCAAATCAGACGCGATCTCCCGTTCATAAAGATCTGTGATCTCATCATCCTCAAAATACGTTGGATGTTCAGGCAACAACTCGATGATAGCGGCAATGAGATCCTCCAACCCTTCACCGGTCTCGGCGGAGATGACCAAGGGGCGGGCTTCAGGTAGCAGACATTGATAGCGGTCAACAGCCACCGCGCGGTTCTCTTCGGGAACCCGGTCCATCTTATTGATTACCAACAATTTTTTCCGGCGTTTGCCACGTACCACCATATCACGCGCCTGAAGGTCATCACCCGACGGTTCGGCAGAACCATCCACCATCCAGGCGACAATATCCACATCGCTGATGACCTCTTCTGCCGTCAAATTCAATGCTTCGCCCAGCTTATGATGCTGCAAATGAATTCCGGGGGCATCCACAAAGATGATCTGCGCCTGTGGAAGGGTTAAAATGCCAAGCTGCCGCCGACGTGTAGTTTGTGGCTTGGAGGAAACCGCCGCGATTTTTTGTTTGAGCAGGGAATTAACCAGCGTCGATTTGCCCACATTCGGCCGACCGGCCAGCGCCACGTAACCCGCTTTGTAATTTGGAGTATCTTCCGTCATTTTGTTTACATTTCTTTCATGTGAAATTTATGAAATTGTTATCTCGCCGTAGGTTAATCGTAGGGAAAGCGTCAAGCTTCGTATAACCGTGGCTGGTATATTAGATTCAAAGGGCGACTTCTCTTCTTCTTCTCCTCCTTATGTACGTGCCGGGGTCGGCGTCCCCGGCACGTACCGATTCTATCACTCGAGCTGTCTCTTACAGGGTTTATAATACAATTTAAGCCATTATTTCAAAGATTCAATAACTAAATCCCCTGCCGGAGGAAGAATATGCCTGATTCACGTCCCGTTTATCCGATTGATATTGCCGGAGTACACCGCGATCTGCGTCTTTTTGAAGTCAAACCCGGACTTCGCATCGCCATTCTGAATATCCTTGGCGACACCGAACTGGTTCAGGCTTGCGCTAAAGAGCTTTCCGGAAAACTGGTATCAAAAGAATTTGACGTATTGGTTACTGCCGAATCCAAGAGCATTCCACTTGCCTACTCTCTCTCCATAGAAACCGGTAAGCCATATGTGGTTCTGCGCAAGAGTTACAAGCCCTACATGGGTAAAGCCAAATCCGCAGAGACATTATCCATCACCACCGGCCAGCCGCAGACGTTGTTTCTCGACGAAAAAGACCAGGCATTGTTGGAAGGCAAATCAGTCATAATTGTGGATGATGTCATCAGCACCGGCTCAACCCTCCAGGGAATGCGTCTGTTGATGGAGAAAGCAAATGCCAGGATAACCGGCGAAGCTGCCATATTAACGGAAGGTGAACGAGCCAAGTGGGAACACATCATCTCCCTGGGCCATCTTCCCGTCTTTACAGACTGAAATAGTCATCCAAACAAGACTCCCGTCATCTGCCGGGAGTTTTTTTATTTCACATCCGTTTTCACTCATTGATTGGTGGATGAATAACCCTCCACCAATTTAAACTTGCGCCGGTGATCCAGCGATTTTATTGCCCGTTCCCGTTTCAATGCGGCAGAAAGATTTTCCACCGGTTCAACATACACCAGTTTTACCGGACCATGCTGCCGGGTATACTTTGCTCCCCGGCCTGCGTTATGAACTTTTAACCGTCTTTCAGGGTCTGTGCTCCATCCGGTGTAATATGACCCGTCAGCGCACTCAACAATATAGCAAAAATATGCCATGTTGTGATCAGGATTTTTTGCCGGGTGTGCGAATGCCAAAAAGCTTATGCCAGATCCCCTTGGGTTTGGCTTCTTCTTCAGCTTCCTTCGCGTCCCACTTGCCGGTCTTTCGACGTGTCATCCACACATTGTGCTCATCAAGCATTTTTTGTATGGACGTCTCTACAGCAATATTGTCATCGTTTTCAAGCGTTTCCTGCATTGAATCGATCTGGTTCCGGAGCATATCCAGTAATGACAGCATATTCGCCTTATGGGCTTTCATCTCGAAATGCGCAGATTCACCGGACGGAAATTCAAACAGCATTTTCGATAGATTCCAAAAGTTCGATCCGGTCATTTTTTGAGCGTCAGACCAACCGGATTGCTTTTTTAACCCCTGCAATACCATCAGGTTTACGATCCGCGGGAATAGATCTGATTGTGACAGAAACCCATCTGCTTCTACAGGATCGGAGAACATGGGATTTGCACCCACTACGGCTGCCAGGTCAAGTATTTTTTGAACAGCATCTTCATGTGTGTTTGGCGGTGCGGAGAGTATCATCACACTTTCAGTAAACAAATCGGCTGAACACTCTTCGTCATCCAGAAACCGTCCATTGATGCTGAATGTCGCATTGATAAACCATCTGCCTTCCGGAAGGTTTTCCTCCGCCCATTTTCCCGCCAGCGCGTGGACCGGTGCCATACTCACGAGTATCGCACCTTCTTTCATACTCCGGCTGATATCCGCCATCCATTCGGTCACATCCAGAGGAAGGGAATTCAGAATGACGATATCCGCTTTTTCCACTGCCTTATGCAGATTGTTCTCAATCCGGTCAAATGCCGCTTTTTCCCCGGCCATGCGGGTATGAAACTGATTTTGATCAAACCCGGCACAAACAATAGATGGCTCTTTCTTCTTTATGGCCATCCCCAATGAGATCCCGATTCGGTCCAGACCAATGATGGTAATCAGTTCTGTCATAAAGTTTTATCCCAGAAAAACCGAGAAAAAGATACCGGCAATAAACCGGAGTAATTCGCCAATTATGTTGATACCCAAATATGGCAGCACAAAAACCACGACCATAAGGATAACCGGGCCATATGGCCGGATTCGTTCAAAAAACGCGGACGCGCGGGGGGGAATAAAGTATTCAAGCACCTTTTCGCCATCCAGTGGAGAAATGGGCAAAAGGTTGAACACAAACAACAGCAGGTTGATTGCAACAAATTCAACGATAAATTCAATAGGCGACGGGAAAAACCTTCCCGGCACTGAACTCATTGAAACCAATCCAAACCGGACGGGCAACACAGCCAATATGGCCATAACAAGGTTGGAGAGCGGACCGGCCAACGAAACCCACATCACGGCAGAACGGGAACGCTGCCGCAACACATATGGATTGATGGGAACCGGTTTTGCCCAACCAAACCCGGCAACGACAAGCAGTAGCGATCCCATCGGATCAAGGTGCGAAATCGGGTTCAATGTCAAACGCCCGTTTAGGCGCGGGGTTTCATCCCCAAAGGCATTCGCCACAAAAGCATGCGCGAATTCGTGCACGGTAAACGCGATTATCAGAATTATGACCCGTGAAAGGATCGTCGCAGCATCAAGATCAAGCATAAAAGGTGAAAAGATTATATCATGCAGGGTAGAGTATAATTTTTCGCGTGCTCCCTGAAATTGCTCTTGATGATATTGTCCGGCTCCGTAAGCCGCATCCATGCGGAAGTTATGAATGGAAGATCATACGACTGGGTGCAGATATCGGCCTGGAATGTTGTGTCTGTAAAAGGAAGGTGATCCTTTCACGCCGAGAACTGGCCCGACGCCTGAAAAAGCATATTCCGAAGGATCCAAATGCGAATTCTTCAACCTGATACACCTCATATACTGTTCCTGTTTTCTGATACCGGCGGCGGACATCGAAGCGCCACGGAAGCGATCATTGAGGCCATTGACCTGGAATTTCCCAACCGGATGACATATGAAATGGTCGATCTGTTCCGTGAATATGCACCGCCTCCCCTGAATAAAGCTCCGGAGATCTATCCGCCTTTATCGCGTATGCCCTCTGCCTGGGGCTTCGGTTTTCGGCAAACCAACAACCCGCACCGCATTCGGAATATCAACAATATGGCATGGCCATACATCCGTCGATCGATATACCGGCTGGTGGAAGAACATCCATGCGATCTTATCGTTAGTGTTCATCCCCTGATGAACACACCTGTCCTGCGCACGTTCAAACGCAAAAAATATCCGTTCATCACAGTTGTAACCGATATGGTTTCAACGCATGCCGCCTGGTTTGATAACAGGGCAGACCTCATTATCGTTCCAACAGAAAGCGCTAGGCAGAACGGCATTAAATTCGGGATTCCGCAAGAGAAATTGACCGTTGTTGGCTTGCCGGTGGCAGACAGGTTCTGTCATAAAGAGAAAGAATCGCTCGATATCCGGAAAGAACTTGGATGGCCTCAGGATATCCCAATTATCCTGCTGGTTGGCGGTGGTGAAGGCATGGGACCCCTGGAAAAAACAGCATATGCCATCAATAAAGCTCAGCTTGATGTGGCTATGGCCGTCATTACGGGTCGTAATCGGGACATGAAAAGGCGGATGGAACAATACAACTGGAATATTCCGGTTTCCATCTATGGCTTTGTCAGAAACATGCCCGAGTTCATGCAGGCAGCCAATGTACTGGTGACAAAAGCCGGCCCCGGAACGATCAGCGAGGCTTGCATTTCAGGACTTCCAATTATCCTTTACAGCAAAATGCCCGGCCAGGAAGATGGCAACGTGGATTATGTTGTAAATGAAGGTGCCGGGGTCTGGGCTCCGGAACCAGAACAGGTTGTGGCTACGTTACGGTCCTGGTTGAACGCACCGGAATTACGCTGGCAGGTGGCTTCCGCCTGCCGCAGGATTGCCCGTCCTCAGGCCGCACGCGATATCGCGCGCATCCTGGCTGCACACGTCGGGATCAAAAAACCGGAGCAGGTTTAACGTATGCCAATCATGGACGCACACAGCTTTGAATTTTTCAGCCGCAGTCCGGAGCAAACCCGCCGGCTGGGCTCCCGGATTGGCTCGTTATTGACCAGGGGAGATCTTATCTGTCTGAGCGGTGACCTGGGCGCCGGCAAGACCACGCTGGTACAGGGGATCGCAGCAGGTTGGGAGTCCATCGATACGGTTTCCAGCCCCACGTTCGTCTTGATTAACGAATATCACCGCAAATCTGGAGAGATCCTGTATCACATGGATGCCTACCGCATCGAAACCTCTGATGAAGCCATAGACCTTGACATGGACCGCATGCTGGAAGAAGGAACCTTACTGGTCGAATGGGCGGAACGGATAAAAGAAGCCCTGCCGGAAAACGCCCTCTGGATACATATGAAATGGATGTCAGATGAGCAGCGCGGCCTGCTGTTCACAGCTCACGGTCCGCGCAGCCAGACCCTGATGGACCAATTTAAGAGCCGGGTTGTGGGAGCCTGACATGCTGCTTGCCGTGGATACCTCAACACCCGCTCTTGGGTTGGCGTTATACGACGGAAACAAGGTTCTCTCGGAAATGGTATGGCAGAGCCGCGCCCGGCACACCGTGGAACTGGCGCCATCAGTCCAGCGTATGCTTAAACAAAGCGGTGCTGTTCCAACCGATCTGACCGGCCTGGCAGTGGCAACTGGACCCGGCTCATTCACCAGTCTGCGGGTCGGGCTGGCATTCATCAAAGGATTGGCGCTGGCATTGAAAATTCCCGTTGCCGGCATCCCATCGTTTGATATCGTTGCCTCAGTTCAACAACCCTCCGACTTTCCAATGGCTGTAGTGCTACCTGCGGGACGCACACGGTTGGCGGTCGGCTGGTATCATTACTCGGAGAATATTTGGAAATTCACGGGGGAGATGAAAGTGCTAACTGCGCAGGATCTTTCTGATGAGATCCATCAAGGATCCATCATCTGCGGCGAAATGACCGGCGAAGAACGGCAGATACTTTCCCGCAAATGGAAGAACGCGCACGTTGCCTCCCCAGCCTGCTGTATGCGTCGTCCCTCGGTACTGGCGGAATTGGGCTGGAACAAGATCTCAGCCGGACAGGCGGATGACCCGGTCACCCTCGCGCCCATTTATCTGCACGTAAACGAGGTGATCGCGTCGTGAATCCCCTGCTTGATTCCTTGATCATGCGTCCCATGACACTGGATGACCTTCCCCAGGTCTATCGCATTGAACTGGATTCATTCACCCTGCCCTGGTCATTCAATTCGTATGTGTATGAATTGACCGATAGCAAAGTATCACGTTGTTTTGTGGCAGCCACGAAAGACGACAACGAACGGAAAAAGATTCTCGGAATGATCGTGATCTTCCTTATTGAAGACGAAGCTCACGTGGCCACCTTCGCCATCGCGCCGCAATACCGCTGCAATGGTATCGGCTGGCAGTTGATGCTGCACGCGCTGAAAGAAGTCTGCCGTGAAGGAGCGGACCATGCCCAGTTGGAAGTACGGGTTGGCAATCGCTCTGCCATCGGTCTGTATGAAAAATTCGGCTTTACCGTAGTTGGTACGCGTAAGAACTACTACGCGGACAATCACGAAGACGCCCTGCTGATGAATCTGGATGACATGACCCTTGAAAAACTGACTGCCACTGAATCCAAGTTTCTCGCATTGGACACTGATTGAATTTCTGGAGGTAAGCATGAACCCTGACATGACACCTGAAGAGAAACTTACCCAAATCGCCCGCCAGATTTCCACCTGTCAGAAATGCGATCTGCATTTCTCCCGCAAAATGGCTGTACCCGGAGAAGGCCCCGCTGACGCGCGGATCATGTTGATCGGTGAAGGCCCCGGTTTTTACGAAAATGAACAGGGCCGGCCATTTGTTGGTGCGGCAGGCAGTTTCCTTGATGAATTGCTGGCAAAAGCCGGCCTGACACGGGGCGATGTGTTCATTACCAATGTGGTAAAATGCCGTCCGCCCGGTAACCGCGATCCGCTCCCTGAAGAGCTGGCCGCCTGCCGTGATTACCTTGAAGGCCAGATCGATGCCATCAATCCACAGGTTATCGTTACACTTGGACGCTTTTCCATGGCGATGTATTTCCCCCTCGCACGCATCGGTTCGGCGCATGGACAACCCGGAACCGTGAACGGCCGTCTGGTCGTTCCCATGTATCATCCGGCTGCCGCTTTGCACCAACCGGCATTAAAATCAACCGTTGAACGTGATTTCACCCATCTGGGAGAATTGATCAAACAACATGTCGCAGCCCGTCCGGCTGTCACACCCAAACCGGATGAACCGGTTGACCCGGCGGAAAACGCCACACAACTCAGTCTCTTTTAAGAGGACAAAATGGATTATCAGAAGCAACTTATTGAACGCTTTGAATCAAAGACCGCCCGCATTGGCATTTTGGGGCTCGGGTATGTCGGATTACCGCTTGCCGTTGTTTTTGCCGAAGCTGGTTTTACGGTTACGGGTATTGAGCCCATGCAAAGCAAGGTGGATTCGCTCTTAAAAGGAGAGAGTTACGTTCTGGATGTTCCCTCCGAAACCGTGTCCGCGCTGGTCAAATCCGGCAAACTCATTCCGACCACGGACTTTTCCGCCATCAAAGAGCTGGACGCGGTCAGCATCTGCGTCCCCACCCCGCTGCGCAAGACCGGCGACCCGGACCTTTCCTTTATTGTCAGCGCCACCGATGAACTCTCCAAATATGTCCATGCCGGCATGGTGATCGTCCTCGAATCGACCACATACCCCGGCACGACCCGCGAATTGATCCTGCCTCGCCTGAATCAGGAAGCCGGATTGGAAGTGGGCAAAGATGTTTTCCTGGCCTTCTCCCCCGAACGGGTTGACCCCGGTCGTACCGATTACACCACCATCAACACACCCAAGGTAATGGGCGGCATAACCCCATCGTGCAGCAAGGTGGCTTCAGCCTGGTATTCCGGTGCGTTGGAAACGGTCGTCCCTGTCTCATCCGCTGAAGTGGCTGAGATGGCCAAACTGCTGGAAAACACCTTCCGCATGATCAACATCGGCATGGTGAACGAACTGGCGCTGATCTGCGACCGGTTGGGCATTGATGTCTGGGAAGTTATCGACGCCGCCGCCACCAAACCGTTCGGTTTTATGAAGTTCTCACCCGGACCCGGTCTGGGCGGCCATTGTATTCCCATCGATCCGCTCTACCTGTCCTGGAAGCTGAAAGCCCTCAACTACACTGCGCGCTTCATTGAACTGGCATCCGAGATCAACACCGGCATGCCGCGTTTCGTGGTCACCAAGACGCAGGACGCACTGAACGACCGCAGGAAAGCCATCAACGGCAGCAAGGTGCTGGTTCTGGGCGCCGCCTATAAACCGGATATTGACGACCTGCGCGAATCCCCCGCTCTTGACGTGATCCACCTGCTGTTGCAAAAAGGCGCGGACGTCAGCTACCATGACCCGCGCATCGCTTCCATATCACATGACAACTGGAGCCTGAAATCCGTTCCGGACCTGACAAAAGCCGTCAAAGACGCCGACTGTGTGGTGATCGTCACCAATCACACGACCTACGATTACAAAGCCATCCTGCAGAACGCCGCGCTGATCATTGACACCCGCAACGCCCTGGGCGAGGCGGGACGCGACAACCCGAAAGTTGTGAGGTTGTAATGGGACGGTATCTGATCACCGGCGCGGCCGGTTTCATCGCTTCGCGCGTCAGTCAGATGCTGATGGACGATGGCCACTCCGTCGTGGGTCTCGACAACATGAACGATGCCTACGACCCGCGGATGAAGGAATACCGCCTCGCGCGTCTCCTCAAACAGGAGCCGTTTGAATTCGTCAAAATGGACATTTCAGACAAACAGGCTGCCCTGGCCCTGGTGGACAAAGGTCCCTACGACGCGGTCATCAACCTGGCTGCCCGCGCCGGTGTACGCCAGTCAGTCGAGAATCCCTGGGTGTACGTGGATACCAACGTCACCGGCACGCTGAACATGCTCGAGGTGGCTATCCGCGCGGGGACAAAGAAATTCATCCTGGCTTCGACATCCAGTATTTACGGGGCCAACCCGCCCATTCCCACCCCGGAAACCGCTTCATCAGATTATCCGCTGCAACCGTACGCCGCCTCCAAAAAAGGCGCGGAAGCCCTGTGCCACAGCTACCACTACCTGCATGATCTGGATGTCACGGTGTTTCGCTATTTCACCGTGTACGGACCGGCAGCCCGCCCCGATATGGTGATGTTCCGCTTCGCCCAGTGGATCACCGAAGGACGAGAGGTGCGCGTGAACGGCGACGGCAATCAGTCTCGCGGCTTCACCTATGTGGACGACATCGCCCGCGGCACCATTCTGGGGCTAAAACCCGTGGGCTATGAGATCATCAACCTCGGCGGTCATCAGGTGATCACCGTGAATGACCTGATCCACACCATCGAATCGCTGGTTGGCAAAAAAGCCAACATCATATACCAGGACCGCCATCCGGCCGATGTGCTGGAGAACAGCGCCAATGTGGAAAAAGCCATGTCCATGCTGGGCTGGAAACCGCAGGTATCACTGGAGGAAGGCATCCCCAACCTGGTCAACTGGTATCTGGCGGAACGGGACTGGGTGCAGCAAATTCTGACCCCATGAACGGATTGGTGTCGCGCTGGCGGCAGGACCATGTTCTGGGCCGGGTGGTCCGGAATTCCGGCTACCTGTTTGCCAGTAATGTGATCAGCGCGCTGCTCAGTATCATCACCGCCAACCTGCTCGGTGTGCGGGTATTCGGTGTGCTGGGCATCGTCATCAGTACCGTGTCGAATGTCAACCGGCTGCTGTCGTTCCGAATGGGCGATGTGGTCGTGAAGTACATGAGTGACCACCTGGCCAAAGATGAGAAACAGGCAGCCGCGGCGGTCGTCAAAGCCTCCGGGTTGGTCGAAGGACTGACCTCGCTGCTGGCGTACGGCATTCTGGCCGCGCTGGCTCCCCTGGCCGCCAAACACCTGGCTGACGACCCCACCACCCTGCCGCTCTTCCTGATCTACGGACTGTCGATCCTGTCGAACATCACCACCGAGACGGCCACCGGCGTATTGCAGGTGGGCGGTCATTACCGCAGCCAGGCGTTGATCAATTTCATCCAGAGCGTGGCCACCGCCGTTATTCTGGTGTACGCCTATGTGTCGCAGACCGGGCTGATCACCGTGCTGGTCGCCTACCTGACCGGTAAGATGATCCTCGGGCTCGCGCCGATCGTGCTGGCGCTGTACTGGCTGCCGCGCATGCTGGGGAAGGACTGGTACAAAGCTCCCCTCAGCCTGCTCCCACCCAGACGCGAATTCATCCGCTTCTCGTTGAGCACCAATTTCAGCAGCACCATCAACATGGTGGCCCGCGATAGTGAAGTGCTGTGGGTGGGCTACTTCTTCTCGCCGCTGGAAGCGGGCTATTTCAAGACCGCTCTGGCCATCATTAACCTCGTGGTGATGCCCATCACCCCGTTCATCAGCACCACCTACCCCGAGATCACAAAGTGTGTGGCGCGCTTCAACTGGCGCAGACTGCGTCGGCTGCTTTCGCGCGTGACGACCATCGCCGCGGTCTGGACGGGCGCCGTCGCCATGGGGCTGATGCTCTTCGGCGAACCGGTGCTGTTCCGCGACTGGACCATCTTCGGCCGGTCGTTCCATGTGTACCGCCCCGAGTTCCTGCCGTCGCTGCCGGTGTTGATGATCCTGCTGGCCGGATTCGGCACGGCCAATATTCTGTTCTGGAACCGGCCTCTACTGCTGTCACTGGGACGCGCGGACGTGCCGCTGCGGGTTGGCTTCTGGGGCATGGTGATCAAGGTCGCCCTGGCATTCGTCATTCTGCCCGGCGCCGGTTACATGGCCGAAGCCTGGCTCATGAGCGGATATTTCGTTTTTACGGTAGGATTGATCATTGTTCTGGGCTTCCGCACCCTGCGAAAGGTGGAAGCCGCCTCACCCCAACCTTCGGAGTGACCGTATGAAGATCGCCTGCCTCACCCCCTCAAAGATCCCCGCCAGCACGGCCAACAGCATTCAGGCCGTAAAGGCCGTCCACGCCCTGGCCGCACTCGGGCATGACGTACGGCTGTATTTCCCCGGCACGGAGCCGGTCACATGGGATGAACTGGTTGACCCGTACGAACTCTCGGCGCGCTTTGACCTGTTCCCGCTGGCATCCAACCCCAAGCTGAAACGTTACGATTTCATCTGGAAAGGCGTGCGGGATGCCCGCCGCTGGCAGGCTGACATGGTCTATACCTGGCTGCCGCAGGCCGCCTGGCTGGCCGGAAAATCCGGCATGTCCGCCGTGCTGGAAATGCACGACCGGCTGACCGGCATCGCCGGACCGCTGTTCTTCCGCTGGTTCCTGGGGATGAAGCAAAAGAAACGCCTGCTGGTGATCACCCGCGCGCTGCAAAAGCGCCTGGAAAAGCAGATCAAGGAAGCGATCAACCCGGATATCCTCCGGGTGGCGCCCAATGGGGTTGACCTCGAGCGATACCACGGACTGCCGTCCTCCAGCATCACCCGCTCACTGTTGGACCTGCCGGAGCAGTTCACCGCCGTGTACACCGGCCATTTTTATGCCGGGCGCGGCATGGACCTGCTGTTCAGGCTGGCGTTGGAACTGCCGGATGTCGCCTTCCTGTGGGTGGGCGGCAAGCCCGAAGACGTTACGGCATGGCAGACCCGTGTGGACGAAGCCGGTTTGCGAAATGTGACCCTCACCGGGTTTGTCCCCAAGATGAAGCTTCCGCTCTACCAGGCAGCCGGCGATGTACTGCTGATGCCCTACGAGAATGACATCGCGGGCAGCAGCGGCGGCAATTCGGCCGAGATCTGCAGTCCCATGAAAATGTTCGACTACCTGGCTACCGGCCGGGTGATCATCACCAGCGATCTGCCGGTTCTGCACGAAGTGTTGAACACCGGCAACGCTGTGTTCTGCCCGCCGAACAACGTCGACTCGTGGGCCGCCACCATCCGTATGCTGCGGTCCGACCCGGCACAGGCGCGCATGCTGGCCGACCAGGCCCGCCGGGACGCGTTGCAGTATTCCTGGCAGAACCGGGCCAAAACCGCACTGGAAGGTATGGAATAATTCACCGCATGAAACACAACAAAAATATCCAATTCGCTATCATTTCTCTCATAACCGGCCTGCTTATCGGTGCCGGGACTTCCCTGGCCTCGCCGGGACAATTCCTCAACGGACTTTGGGGCGCCGCGCTGATTGCCGCCGTTTCGGTCTATTTGCTGCTCATCGCCTGGCGCTGGGCGGGCGGAGGCCGCGGCATGGCCGTGATGCTGGCGCTGGCCTATCTGCTGCGTCTGGGCTCGGGCATCGGGCTGGCCGTACTGTTGCCCGAATACGGCTATGACGAACCCACGCAAAACGCGGGCTACGTGTTCTACGACGCCGCGCAGCGCGACCGCCAGGCCTGGGAACTGGCCCAATCAAACCAGGTGATGGAAGCCGCGACCGGCGCCGAGTATGTGACCGACCAGTACGGCGGTCTGCTGGCGCTCAGCGCGGGTGTGTATGCCGCCCTCACCCCGGACGCGCACCGTCCGCTGTTCATTGTGCTGCTGGCAGCGTTCGCCGGCGCGGTTGGTGTGCCGTTCATCTATATGGCGCTGCGTAAGCGCTTCGGCGACGGCGCCGCCCGGCTGGCCGCCGGGGTCTTCGCCTTTTACCCCAACAGCATCCTGCTGGGAGCCTCGCAGATGCGCGAACCGTTCCTGCTCAGTCTGGCCGCCATCGGTCTGTGGTGTGTAACGCAATGGCAGTCCGCTGACCGGCGTAAGGTGATCATCATCGGCCTGCTCGCCATGGCCTTCATGGCGTGGATATCCAGCCGGGTGATGCTGCCGGTGGCCGGTGTGCTGGCCGTATGGTTCTGGCTGGAACATTATGTGGACCGTCTGCCCGAAAAGTGGCGGATTATCTCGTGGATATTGCTCGCCGCGGCCGGACTGGTGTTCGCGGTGTACGGCTGGCGCTGGGTATCCGGCACCGCAGTGTTCGACACCCGCATGACGGAATACAACAGCGGCCGTATCCAGACGGCCATCGAAGAACTGGGCGTGGACCTGCGCGGGCCCTTTATCATCGGCTACGGGCTGACCCAGCCCGTGCTGCCCGCTGCCCTGGCCGACCCGGCCATCCCGTTGTGGCGCGTGACCAGCAGCCTGCTGGCCGCCGGCTGGTATGCCGTGGCGCCGTTCCTGATCTTCGCGCTCTTCGCCCTGTGGCGTGAACCGGACGCGGTGAAGCGCCGCCTGTTGGCCTGGTCAACCCTGGCCTGCGTGGTGTGGGTGATCATCTCATCCGCGCGCGCCGGCGGTGACCAGTGGGACAACCCGCGCTATCGCACCATCTTCCTGCCCTGGCTGGCGCTGATCTGCGCCTGGGGCTGGGACTACGCCCGCCACGCGAAGAACCCCTGGCTGTGGCGCATCCTGGCGGTGGAAGGCATCTTCCTGGCGTTCTTCCTTTCGTGGTATCTGAGCCGCTATTACAACCTGGTAAGCCGCATGCCGTTCAATGCCATGCTGCTGTGGATCACCGCCCTGTCGCTGCTGGTGCTGGTCGGCGGCGCGGTGTGGGATTGGGTAAAGGGACGGAAGAAGAAGGTGTAAGGAAAGGGATTGTGATTTCGATGCCCGAGCTTCCTGATTGTCGATACCCAAGCTTCCCGATTGTCGTTGCCCGAGCTTCCCGATTGTCGTTGCCCGAGCTTCCCGATGGTCGATGCCCGAGCTTGTCGATGGTCGATGCCCGAGCTTGTCGAGGGCAGAAATTCACCCCGTAGCGCATCATTATTTCACCCCATAGGATGTGCCCGCTTTTGAGCGCATCCTTCTTTCACCCTTTTGAATGTGCTCGCTTTTAAGCGCATCATTATTTCACCCCGTAGGATGTGCTCGCTTTTGAGCGCATCCATTTTAATAATAGAATTATGCATGACAGAATACCGAAGAATAAGACAGCCCGGGGGAATTTACTTCTTCACCGTTGTGACCTATAACCGCAGGCCCATTCTGACTGATCCCCAATGTCGCGAGATCCTCCGAAATGCGTGGAAGACCGTTCAGCAGAAACACCCGTTTGAAACAATCGCGGTTTGTTTGTTGCCGGACCATATCCATACGATCTGGAAATTACCCGAGAGTGATACCAATTATTCAATGCGATGGAACGAAATTAAACGGAACTTCACCCATGAATACCGGTTGAATTTTGATAATCAGGAAGACCGGAACGAATCAAGAGTAAAACGGCGCGAACAGACTGTCTGGCAGAGGCGTTTTTGGGAACATACATTTTATGACCAGGATGATTTGAACGCGCATATTGATTACGTCCATATCAATCCCCTGAAGCATGGATTGGTGAAACAGGCCGCGGATTGGCCATGGTCAAGTTTTCACCGCTATGTGAAGATGGGTATATACCCGCCTGATTGGGGTGGAGAAGTAGATAAATCTTTTGTGGAAATGACCGTAGGAGAATAAGGAATTGATGCGCTCAAACGCGAGCGCATCCTACCTGCTATATTAGTATTGGTTGTAAGAGGAATTTACCAATTGTACATGAGTAAGAACTTTTCTCTTTCATGTATTCCAACATTCTTTAATATCAACAGAATTTAAAGACAAAAATTGTGTATTAAATAGGTCTAAAAAACAATCTAAAAAGGTAGCTGCATAACGAAAAACTTTACCAATTTCAAATTCGTTAGTTTTTTGAGTCCAGACAATTCCATCTGGCTCAATACGCAAGTATCTATTTGCAAGGCGTACATCAACATGCGTAAATGATGACATATCTGAGTAAAACACATCATACGCTTCTTCATGATCGACTTTTATAGCCATTTGGTGAATACTTAGGCCTGACCAATTCGTATATGGCATTGTATTCCCTTTTTTGCCGATCTTTTCAAATTTCGTACGAATTTTTTCATATTGTGTGTTAATACTTGTTTGTTTACCTACCCAATAATCTTTCCACATGATAAGTAATGGTTCACTCCAACCAGGTTTATTACTACTTTGGTGTTTCATGTAAACATCCATAGTTTTCTTTTCAAGAACACATTCATATTCTATATACTGGGAAGATCGATCTTTGGGAGATTGTGATATGTAGTGTGCTGTTACATCTAACTCAAACATAGGTCGGACAATTGAATACCCTACAGCTGAAGGGAACCACATTCTTCCAAAAGATCTCTCGAGGTGTATTAGTGATTCAGCGGATGCTAGATTGTGCATTAAAAAAGTCATCATTAAAGATGTATATTCTAGGCCCGCAGGATGTGGCTTTTTAATGGTAAGACTTTTTCCTAATGCTACCTGATTAACAACTATCCTTTAATATTGTTCGGGTGTTTTAGCGATAATTGTCAAATTTCCCTCTTTTTAAAAAATATTGGAATCAACATAGTCGGTAGATTGTGCTCGCCTTTGAACGCATCCCTTTCATCAAATTCCCACTAACATATCCATTATAGCGATTTCAATCCTCAATTACCCGCAGCTCATAGGGTGGAATCGCCCTTGATCCCACCACTTCTTTGAATTTGCAGACCATTTCATTAGATAGCACATAATAAATGCATAAGCTTGACATAGTTCCCATCTATTGAGTATCAACATTTTTATATATCACGTTCACCTGAGCTTTACCTTTGTCATTTTCAATCCAAAATCCCACATACACCCGCTTCTGCTCATTCACAAACGACAATGCGCCGAAACCGCTGTTATCAACGAAATAATCCTGTCCCAATTGATATCCTCGTTCTTTAAGGTCATTTTTATAATAATTTGAAACTTCTGTAAATTTTGTTCCCAATGGCATGATGTAAATTTCCCACCGGTATGGTTTTTCTATTGCCCAAAATCGCACCCCTTCATCCATATACTTGTTCCAGCTGCTATCGGCATTTGCGTCAAGCAAGAGGTCTTCCCCATTTTTCATAACAGGTATTCGCCAGGAATCCAACAAATTATCAGGGGTTTCTGTTTCCACTTTCTTTGTTGGAAGAAAAGGATTTACCGCATTTTTTGTCAAATACTCTGTATCGGCAAGAACAGTCTCGTAATAAGAAATTTGTTGAGTTTCTTTGTATTCCTTCCACCACTCTGTTGGGTCTTTCGGAGGATATTTTGTCATACTGTAATCGATATGACTTTCCGTTGGGGAAAGTGCCTGAATCTCAGTGGCTATGACAACCTTATTAAGAGAAGATCCATCATAGGACCTATAACCAAAAAATAAAATTCCTAATAGCGCCAGAATTATAAGGAAGATAACATAGGGCTTTTTTCTCTTTTTTAGATTCCTGTGGCAAAAACGACAAATGATTGCGTCATCCTGAATTTCCTCAGCGCAAAATGGGCATTTTTTCATAATTTACATCCCCATAAACATCTTTGCGGTAGGTTTGTATCTGCCGTGACTCCACCGCCATAATTAATTCCCCGTTACATTTTCATTATATCTGTTGCGCCGGAAATTGATACTACACCAAGAGTCAGTGGCTGTCAGCTTGTAGGGTGCGGTCGATTTTGACCGCACCAAATCCTCCATAGACCCCACACAACATCCATTATAACGTTTTCATTTTTTTAGCCCGCACAGGATGCTCGTAAAAACGGGCAGAACCGCCATCCGGCGCCCGCAGCACCTGCACGGCAATCAACATCCCCAGGCTCAACGCGACCGGCCGGTCAATGACATGGATAACCTCATTGCCCAGCAAAACGGCGGTGGCCAGACCCCCGGCAACAAGAAAGCGCCGCAGCGGGACCTGCTCATCCGAAAAGACACGCGCCATCGCTGCCCCGATCAACGGGCGGTTGCGCGGTACTATCGACGAAGGCACGATCAGCAGAAAGCGGGCCGCGAACAATCCGTGGACGATCAGGAAGATAAACAGGAATCCAAAGGAGTAGGCCTCGATGAAGGTGAATTCGCGCATGTGAAAATATATGGTTTCACCGCTTTGAAATGGCGTGATCAGCAGCGTAAACAGATACCAGGTGTAAATCATCACCTTTAGCCAGCCCGGGAAGGCCCGCCGCCACGCCGCCAATAATACACACAGAGCCGCCGGGATGACAACCGGCAGCCAGGCGGGCAGCCAGGCGAGATTGTTTCTTCCCCATAGATTGCCAGCCAGCAGCAGGCACTGCACCAGCAGGATCGATTGCTCGTTGGCCGGGGGCAGGAATAGGTTCGAGGCAATCGCGGCAAAGAACACCGCCACCCCCAGGGCCACAAAAAACATATTGATCACCGGCGTGTTGATGTAGACCAGCATCTCTCCCACCCCGGTTAGTTTGCAGATCCCTGCCAGCGTCCCTGCCACCCCCAACATAACCGCCGTCAGGATCTGTGCCGGGCTCCAGGAATGCGCGAACAGGTGTGTGCGCCACTGAACCTTCGCCGGGCGCGCGCTGTCCATCAACAGGAGCAGCTCAGACAGGATCCCCGCCGCGAAGAAGAAAAACGCGTTCAGGCTCATGGCTTCTCCCCCTGCCCGGCCTGATTTTTCATCGCTTTCTGCTGATGGTCCACCAGGCTTATCAGGAGCCATTCAGGGCGGATGATGATGATCAGCCAGAACAGCCCAAGCGGCCACAGATTGTCTCCGAGGTAACCGGTGTAGCTGGCGAACTCATCAAAAGCGCCCGCCAGGACTCCCTTGATCTCGTGTTCAGGGGGAAAGACGTAACGCACTTCCACCACCTGTCCCTTCTGGATTCGCGCCAGGGTCTCGGGTTTATAGTATTTCAACGGGATAAACACAAAATCGTACCCGTTTTCGATCTCCTCGAAGTAAACGTTCCCGTAAACATCGTCCTTATCCACACCGAACCAGGAACCGCTGCTCACCACCCCGTCGCGTTCGATCGCCTGCCTGAACTGGACATATTGACCAAACTCATCCAACGTGATGACCGCGAAAATGACAAAACCGACCACCGCCAATGGTGAAAGGAAAAAGCACAACACATCCAGCCAGCCCCACATCCATTGAAGGATGGAAAAAGAGACAGCCTTGAATCCTCCGACCAATTGCGGAGCTTTCGGTGTTTCCGGTTCGGACAGTTTAACAGCAGGTTTCCACACCCGCGAAGATGACATTTCACCATTTTAACATGAGCCCGAATGATACGCCCGCATGCCTGCCCTGCCGACAGGCGTGCAACTACCCTTACTTTTCAAATTTGTTGGTTTTTTTATTAAACAATTTCGTTAGAATTAACAAAGAGGGAAAATCAACACACCCATGAAGAAACTCGTCCAACTTGCCATATCAGCCACAACTTTGTTCGGTTTTTCATTTGCAAATATTTCTACTCCGGTTCTCCCCTGGCAATCCAACCTGAACGGGCCATCGAACATTGTTCACATTCAAGAACAACCGCCTATCCCGGGAATAAATACGGGGGATTTGCAGCAATTCATTGAGAGTGTAAAACGCCCGAATACATTTGACATCACCGGATTGTATGTCAATGAGGGCTTCAAAATGAAGGTCGACAATGTTCCGATTGTCGGGCCTCTACCCAGGCCCACAGATACCATTTTCAAGTATCAGGGAATAACAGGCATAAACATACACCTGGCGGCCCACGAAGACATTATTGGTGAAAAACTGGAATCCGTCACCCCGGGGCAGACGATCGTGATCATCTATGGAACAGGAAATATCCGGAAATTCAAGGCGGAAAAAGTTCTACATTTTATCGGTGATAAAGGCGATATTTATTACAAAGGTTTTATCGATACACAAACCGGCGAAAAGATATCCCCTGCTACATATATCAAGAGATTGCAGGCAAAACTGAATTACCTGTCCATTCAAACCTGTGACGAGTTCCCAAAAGAAGGCGGATACATCGAAGGTGGTTTGATGGTCCTTGTAGCCGATGAAATAATCGACGATTCGGCACCACGAACATTTACCAATGGCATCCAACTGAATGTACAGCCGACTGTTTCCCCGCTGGATGATGGATCCGGCGAACTGGTTGTGAAGGATCTTTTGCCAGATCAAAAACCGGTCGCGTTATGCAGAGACGGCTGGACTTCCTATGCGAAACCGGAGGAACGGGATTCGGCCTGTTCAAACCATCAGGGTGTGGCCAAATGGTACGACGAAGACCAGTCACCCGCCGCACAGCCGATCGACCAACCCACCCCTCCGGCTGCACAGGAAAAGACGAATGACCGGCAAACAACAGATACTACGCCAAAAATTGTGAGCGATTTAAATTCTGCAATATCAGAACCGGAAATGGAACCTGTGGTCAATGACAAATTATGGTTTCCTGAGGGTTCAGTGATCAACAGCACCGTATCACTTGTCGATATCAATCATTCCGGAAGTTTCCTCCCATCATTTCAGTGGATTGGTGTATCAGGCGCGGAACAATATTTGATCTGGATCGTTGACGAATTTGACCGCACAATACTGTTTGATGAAAAATGGATAGTTGAAAGCTGTAATAACGGATACTGCAGCTATGAATTTGAAAAACGTATCAAATTCCCTGCCGGCACATATCAATATGCCATTTTATCCCTGCCCGCGGATCAGGCGGACCAATCCGCCGGGTTCTTCAGCAAATTTGAGGTTTTTGGAAATAATCAGGAACCGCAAGAGATCGACGCGGTAAACAGTGTTTCTTTTCTGGAATGGAAAAAGAAAAGTGATTCAGCCAGATATGTTTTACTGGCCGCCGATTCAAACGGGATAAAAAGAATTGTTGTGGTTGATCCACTGATTTATTGCAGAACAGATATCTGCGCATTTCCGAACATTGATTTAGACATCAAGGAGATCGGCTTTTCAAAAGTGATTTGTTTTGAATGGGGATCAGGAATTGAGTCAATAACCCCGGTTATGAATTAACCCACTGCACAACAACTGCAAGATGCGCGCTGCCATCAAGTGCATCACTATCACTTTGCGAACATCCCGCGAATGGTTTAGAACCGGGGTGATTTATGTATTGGTGCATTACTGGAGATTCCACCCCTCATCGTTCGAGCTCGTTTAATCAAAATCGTCATATCATTTCGAATCGGGATTCTTCATGACATTATCCCCATTCAGCATTAGCAGATGCGAGGTTCATATTCCCAGATATGAATATTTCAAACACAACAATATTCCGTATTTGTTGCATTTGCGACATATGTCTCATTTTGTTGCTTGAATAGCCTCCTTCCACCTTTTTATACTCATTCAAATCAAACATATTTCAAGAGTAAAAAAATTCTTGGAACATAAAGGAGGATGTTGTATGAAAGTACATTTAATGAATTGTGCGACGATGAGATCTGGCCCCATGGTGGCAGCATGTTTACTGATTGAGACCAACCAGGGACTTGTTCTTGTCGATACAGCACTTGGTCAATGGTGTCACAATCATCCAATAAAAACATATGGAATTCCATTCATGAAAATTACAAAGCCAATCCTTAATCCAAAAGAATACGCCATTAATCAGGTTCGGGATTTGGGATATAAGGCTGAGAATGTGCAAAACATCATAGTGACACACCTGGATCTTGACCATAGTGGAGGTTTGGCTGATTTTCCAAATGCGCAAGTTCATCTACACAAAAAGGAATACCATGCCGCACTCAACCCTCGCCCAAACTGGAAAGATAAGAAAAGGTATCAGCCAGAACATTGGGCACACAACCCCGCATGGGTTTTACATGAATTTTGCACTTCCAATCAATGGTTTGGTTTTAATGCCTGTCAGGTTTTTCCGGAAATTCCTGATTTATTGATGGTAGAACTAAGAGGGCACACGGAAGGGCACATCGGGGTTGCAGTAAGAATTAGCAATGGTGAGAATCCAAAGTGGTTATTTCACACCGGGGATGCCTTTATGGTACCTTCAGAAATTGATCCTTCTAAAAAGAAGACATTCTTTTCCTATCTGATGAAAATTTCGCCGGGCCACGGGTGGGCTTTATGTGAAGGGTTTCATGAAACACAGGCGCGAATCAAAGATATTCATAAAAGACATTCAGACGAGATTATCCTGGTCAACTCCCATTCCCCGGAAATATTCGATCAGGCAAAAGAAAGGCTTTTAGCCATGAAATAAAACTTGTCTCATTCAAATTGTTGAATGGAGATTTCTCTTATCAACAGTGTACAGGTAGCCATGTATCAAAAATTCTGAAAGCCATTGTGCAATTTGTGCTGGAGGCACAGGATCTTTGCTTTCCAACCACCACGAAATTGTGCCCACACAACAATTTGCAATAATTGAGGTTAGTACCTCTTCCGGAATGTTATCCACTGATTTTCTACTACCGAACGCGTGGATTCGTTTTTTGATGATATCCGAAAGGCAGTTGCGGATTTTTAACACAAACCATGGGTTACCGTAGTTACCCAACATGGTTTGATACATTACCCTATTCTCAGCTATATGATTGAAAAAACGAATCCACCCTTCGGGTGTATCTACTTCATCCACTGTCAACAATTGAATTAATGACGGTTTGATTTCATCGACCAATTGATTACTCGCCTCTTCAAAAATTTGGGTCATCAAATCATATTTGTCCTGGAAATATCGGTAGAAGGTGGACCTGTTGATCATTGCATGTGTTGCTATATCACCTACAGTAATAGTCTCAAAACCTTTCCGGGCAATCAGTTCAATGAGACTGTTTTGTATTAATTTGCGTGTTCGGTTACCACGGATATCCTGTTCTTTTGATATCATCATCCCTCCAAGGAAAACTTACCCGGTAAATGTCCTCGAATTACAATAATCGTTATTATTTGAACTGGTAAAAGTTGCGGTTTATACCTGCCTTGGTCTAAATAAAAACCCAAACTAACCTGGAATCCAATCAATTATAGCGATTTCAATCAAGACATAGAATGCGCTCAATGGCGAGCGTATCCTACCTTTTTTCATGCCGAATACCCACGCGGCGCCTCCATTTATTCAATTTATGGTCATATTCAATGGTTTCCATTCCTATTGTTACCCTGCTTTCTGCCAGACTATTTCAAATAATACGCTTTCAGAGAATAATTTTATCCTTCCCATCAGCGCGAAGGGTGGGATCTAGTTTGAATCCACCACCTCACCGGGTTCACCTGAACATATCCATACTTTCGTATTCAATTCCAACCAATTTCCTCAATCCATTCACGCGGTCTGACGGGCTTATCTGCGTCGGGCTAATTGTATTCAAAAAAGGGTGTGCTCAAACACGAGTGCATCCTATCCACTGCATAATTACGCAGGTTTTGTTACGGTGAGGGTCTATATCAGTCCGCGATAAGAGCTGTACAAACCACGTCCACCAATGGGCAAACAAATATAACAGCAACAAATAAACAGCCTGTGCAGGGTGTGTTCGGACACTCAAAAACACCTCCCAGACATTGTCAATCGCGAGGAAATGAAATGAATCAGATAGCGGCAGGTGTAGGAACAATCATTCTGATATTTTTATATCTGCGAACTATTCGTCCATGGCAGCATCGTTGGGGCGCGACGGATGAAGAGATATCTCGGGTAATGCCGGGAGATGATTTCGTATCATCACCCACAATGAACGCAACACGCGCCGTAACGATCAATGCCGGGCCTGAAGATATTTGGCCGTGGATTGTCCAGATTGGTTTTCGCCGCGCGGGTTGGTACAGCTACGATTGGATTGATAACCTTGGCAAGCCCAGCGCAAGTCAAATTGTGCCGGAATGGCAAAATTTACGTGAGGGTGACAAAATTTACTTGAGCCCCTGGACTTTTGAAATTATCCGGGAAATGGATCCCTGCCGGAGCATGTTATGGTTTGGTGGTGAAAGTGCTGAGACCTCCGGGACCTGGGCCTGAGGTTAGTATCCAATGAACGATAGACAAACACGGTTGGTAACCCGGCTGCGGGGGAAATATAACTGGTTGTCACCGTGGATTTTGATACTTCTGATGGTCGACACCCTGGATATTGTAATGATGCGGCGGTGCTTGTTAGGGATCAAAGAGCGGGCTGAGGCGCTGGCAGACCAGCGGCGGAGTTTGAAAAATGGGATGTAAGTCTATGGCAGACCAACAATCTCTCCTCTTACCATCGCGGCATCGTGCGCCCTCTAATAAAGGTGACTCCCGCTACATGGATGCCTGCGATGGAAATTTGTTACGCGTGACCTTCACCGATAATTCAGTTGTCGCTGTTTGAATGAGGTATTCAATGGACGATCAATATTCACAACAATTTGTCTCAATGGAAAAGTGCCGGGAATATCTTGCGTATTATGAAGATTGGGAAAGAGAACTCTTTGGCATCAGTGATGAGAAATATTATATCGAAACAACGTTTGGAACAACATTTGTCCGAACCTGTGGCAACAAGGATGGCCATAAGTTGTTAATGCTCCCCGGGGATACCGATAATTCCCTCTCCTGGGGAAGTCTGATTGATGAATTAAAAAAGGAGTGTTTTTTAGTTCTGCCTGATCCCATATTCGATTATGGAAAAAGCACACTGAAAAAGAAAATTAGTAAAAAAGAAGATATCATCGCATGGCTGGAAGAATTAATAACGAAATTGGATCTATCCAATTTTTCCATAGTAGCGTATTCATACGGGTGTTGGTACGCCGCTCTATTTGCCAGGAAAAATCCGGAGAGGATCGAAAAGCTGATATTAGTATCACCGGCCAGAATTATGAAACAAAGTCCAATCTATTCCATATATCGAGCCATAAAGCAAGAAGTATTTCGAAGTAATAAGAACATCACCGAATATATGGAATGGACTTGCCGTGATTCACTTAAGAATGAAGAAACCAGAAAAAAAGTATATGAACAAATCGATTATCTGATCATGTGCAGGGATGGTTTTAAGCAAAAGCAATTTCTTCTACCCCGGGTTTTCTCCAATGAAGAATGGCGGATGATTAAGACCCCCACAAAAATTATCATAGGGGATAATGATTTCCTTTTTAAAGCTGATAAAGCCGTGAGAAGGATAAAGAATTTACGGAACGATATTGATATGGTTGTTTTTCCCAATGTGGGGCATGACATTTTGTTTTTGAAACCCACAGAGCTGGCCCGGGAAATCGTTGAATTTATTAAACATTCATTCTAACTTTCTTACCAATCCCGGTTCGCGCCATTCCATGGCACATGTAGGCATTGAACCAATCCGTCGCATTTTCGTTTTTTGAACCGGAGAAGTTCGTGAGCTGGAATCTTCGGCGCCGGCAATTTTTCCCTTCCCGAAATATGTTTTTTCTTCCCAATCATTCCCTATCCACCACTTCCATATCCTACCTGGACAGGTGGTCTTTTTTTCATTAATCCACCCGTAGGTATAATGAAATCACGTACGAATTATCCATATTCATTGAAGAGAAAGCACCCAGCATGAATAAAGTTTCCGCGTTTGATGATTTTACCGATGAGTACGACGGTTGGTTTGATAAAAATGAACAGACGTACCTGGCAGAGATCGACGCTTTGCGCCGGCTCTTCCCCAGATCTGGGAACGGATTGGAAGTAGGCGTTGGAACCGGACGGTTTTCCATCCCGCTGGGTATTGGCACAGGCATAGAACCCTCCGCCAACATGCTGCGGTTCGCCCGCAAAAGGAACGTCACCGTCTGTCAGGCAGTGGGGGAACATCTGCCTTTCCACGAAGATGAATTCGATTTCGCATTACTGGTCACAGTTATTTGCTTTGTGAAGGACACATCCGTATTCCTGCGTGAAGTCAGAAGGGTCATCAAACCCGGTGGGACATTGATCCTGGCTTTTATTGACCGGGACAGCGCACTGGGCAGGATATATGAAACACGGAAAACATCCGACAAGTTTTACAAAACGGCTCGTTTTTACTCCACGCCGGAGATCATTGATACGATCAGCCGGGTCGGTTTCGCCGATCTGAAGTTCAGCCAGACGATTCTGGGTCTGCCAGATGGGAACACAGATGTCTTTCAGACTCGCGATGGCTATGGAACCGGTGCGTTTGTGGTGGTCAGCGCGAAGAAAACTCAGCCGTAATTAGCTGGTTTTTTGCGGCAGAAAAAATCAGTCTTCCTTGCGGCATTGAAAGCATGCCATCGATTTCACGGTGGTTAGTGACACACTGGAATATAAAGCCTCCAGCCGGCTCCGTAGACTGTCAACCGTCTCGTAGGGTGGAGTGAAATACTCCCTCCACTCATAGTAATTGCTGATAAACCAGTCAGTCCGGCGGGTTTCGCCCTTGATATAAAAGCAGCCGCAAAAAATTCCACCGGGTTTAAGCACCCGCCAGGTTTCTCGAAACGCGGCATCCTTATCAGGGAAGGCATGAAAACCGTTCAACGACAGGACAATATCAAAATACGCATCGGTAAATTGGAGCGAGCCGACATCTCCCTGCATAAAACGGACGTGAGACAGCCCGATTACCGCTGCCCGTTTTTGCGCCACGGCCATCATATCCGGCGAATAATCCAGGCAGGTAATTTCCGCGTTGCCCAGTCTGCGGTAGACTGGCATGGTCAGTACACCGGTACCAACGGGAACTTCCAGAAGCTTGCCGGAAAAATCTTCAGGTATCGCGGCAAGAGCAGCCTGAATATAACGCTCGTTATCCCTGCTATCCATATCCCACACCAGTTTGCACACAGCTTTCCCCGAAAGTGTCGAGCAGGTGATCATGCCATCATAAAAAGTCGCACCCTGCCCCAGCAGTTTATACGCTTCTTTGATCTCTGCATGTGCCATTTACATTCTCTCCTGATTTTTCGGTGCCTGGATTTTGTTTTTTTGTGCGATGAGGCAACATAATGGTCGGATAGCGCTGCCAAAGACATCCTTTTCGAGCACGTCAAAACCATGAGTTTCCACAAAACCGGATAACTCGTCCGCGCGCCATCGATGGAAAACACGAAATCCAATCCGCTCCAGCAGCGACGCGCCTGCCTGTTGCCGGGAGTCATCACCCCAGATAAACGTCGGAGATAACAAAATTCCACCGGGTTTTAGAACCCGGAATATCTCTGCGACTGCCTTCTCCGGTTCCGGCATAATATGCAACGCGTTGGCAATTATGACCGCGTCATAGGCCGCGCCAGGGTACGGCAATTGTGTCGCGTCTCTCACAGCGAAAGACACGTTTGTGAGGCGGGAATGTTTTTGAGCTTCCGCCAGCATCTTGTCGGAAAAATCCGTGGCTTCCCAATGCCGGGTATAACCCGCCAACCGGAATGTAAGCTGCCCGCTGCCGCAGGCCAACTCCAGGACATTCATATCCCGGTTCAGGTATTGCTTGCAGTGTTGGACAATTTCTTCATAGAGTCGGTCTGTACTTTTCATGAACGGGGCATAGATCTTCGCCGTGCGCTGCCAGAAAAGTTTGTTAGTTTGATCATTCATCACAATATTTCCAAAAAAAATAATCTAATAAGGGATTTGCGAATTATTATACTATAATTTCAATATTAGCATATTCAAATAATAAAATCGGGTTTTCAAGAAAACACTTCTATGGCAAGTAGCTTTTGTCTATTTCGTTTTAATGATCACATCATTCTTTTATCTAAAACTAAGCATTTCTTCCATTTATTAATATTAATCCACTAAACTTAGCCTACTCATTCGCAGGGAAATCAAGCAGATTTCATGCAAAAAAGCGACTTTCAGATATAAGTACTGCATACCATATAAAATCTTGAGCAAATTTTGCCTGTTGCAACAGGTAGATGATTTCAATCGCCGATAACGACCATGACATTTCCTATTGATATGCGGCCAATCCCACCAGGAAGGCGGCAGAATTGGCCGTATTTCCTTAGATAGGAGTAGATGAGGATTCAGTTGATTGAGCGTCTGGATCGCCAAAATTATTCTTTGCAAGATTCTCAATTGCCAATAATGCCTCATCTGCATTCAAACCACGTGCACTGATTTGAATCTTATGTCCTGACAGAATCCCAAGAGTAAAAACCAAATTAATACTTTTGGCATTTACCGGTCCTTTATTTGTTGAGAGGTTTATGATATTTATTTCGGTTTCCGGGAATTGCCCTGCAATTTTTACAAGTTGCGATGCGGGACGGGCATGAAGCCCTAATTTGTTTGCAACGACAAGGTCTAATTGTCCAGTCTTTTCTAGTTTAGTTTGATCTGATATTTTTCTTGACTGCTGCTTTGGAATACCCGAAGGGAATAAGTGTTCAGTTTTTGACTTTAAAGCATTTCGAGCTTCCTGCGCAACTTCTTGAAGGGAACTTCCAATATGTGCCTGAACTGCGGCAGAAATTGCTCCTTCAACAATAGGCGCTTCGCAAAGAAGTACGTTTTCCCTTTTTTCTTCGGGAAGCATATCAACTGCCATTTCAGCACTTAATAATGCGCTTCCTAAATCCATCAATACCAAAACACCCTCATCACTGTATACCTGATCAATTGCATTTAGAATAAGCATTGGGTCTGTGCCCAGAGTTTCTTCCGATAAATTCAAGCCTCCGGCAGCCTTAATCTGAATATCCTTGCCTCCCATTGAACGGGCAAGTTCCACAACCCCTGCAGCCAGTTTTGCACTATGTGAAACAATCACTATTCCAATCACTATAATTTCCTTCGAAAAATTTTTTTGAGCAGGTGTTATTTTTGATTACACCAACATTTTGTTGCAGCATGCAACAAATAATAGGATGATGTTGCACCTGGGTCCTGTGTCCCAACGCTGCGGTCTCCCAAATAGCTGGCTCTTCCTTTTTTTGCCACCATCGGGATCGTTCCTTCCATCCCCTTCTTTGCCGCTTCTTCCGAAGAATATAACGCCTCCTCAATGCTACCGCCTGCAGAGATGCTCTTTTTTAATTCTTCCAATCCAGGGATAAGACTATCCAGCATGGTTTTATCACCAAGATTCGCCTTTCCACGCATTTTTACACCATTAACAGCCGATTCTAATGCGGTTGACCAGTCTTCTAAAGTCAGTTCTAATTTTCCGACAGTTTCTTTTCCAATCTGAATGAAGAAAGTACCATATAATGGACCGCTTGCACCACCGACCGTCGAAATCAACACCATACCAACATTTTTCGCTATTGAACCAATATCCTGATTTATAAAAGCAGGCAACTTTGAAAGGACTGCCTGAAAACCACGGTCCATATTAATACCATGATCTGCATCACCAATAGCAGAATCCAATTCAGTAAGATAAACTTTGTTTTCGGAAATAATTCCTGCAAAGGATTTTATCCATTGCACAAATTGTTCTTGTGATATTCCCATCACGCAAAGCCCTTCCTTTTTACTATTGCTACAGGCAGTAGCAAAAAAAGACTTCGCTACTGCCTGTGTTTAAGAGTTGCTTATACACCCCAGCGTAGCGCGGGTGTATTTACCGGTGCATCCCATAAACGAGTAAGCTCATCATCCAATTTAAGTAAGGAAATCGAGCATCCTGCCATATCAATCGAAGTGATATAAGAACCAACCAGATTACGGATGATCTTAATTCCACGTCCGGAACAGATTTTTTGTAATTCGTTGTAAACGATATACAGTTCAATTAAAGGTGTGCCACCCATTCCATTTACAAAAGCAAGGATTTCATCCCCTTTTTTGAATGGCAAATCGTCCAAAACCGGATTAGCCAGCATTCCCGTGATTTCTGCTGCTGACTTAAGTTTCATGCGTTCCCTTCCAGGTTCACCATGAATACCAATTCCAATTTCCATTTCATCTTCAGGAAGTTCAAAAGTTGGTTTGCCAGCTTCAGGAACAACACAGGAAGTTAATGCCATTCCCATGCTTCTTCCCTGAGAATTTACTTTTCGACAAACATCCGCAACATCTTTTAAAGGACGACCTTGCTCAGCGGCTGCACCAACAATTTTTTCTGCTAAAACAGTAACCCCTACACCTCGCCGTCCGGCAGTGTATAGGCTGTCTTTTACAGCCACATCATCATCGATGATAACTGTTTCAACTTCAATGCCTTCAGATTTAGCAAGGTCAGCAGCCATTTCGAAGTTCAGGACATCACCGGTGTAATTTTTTACAATGTGCAACACGCCGGAACCACTGTTGATTGCTTTGGTTGCCTCCAACATTTGATCTGGAGTTGGTGAAGTAAAGACTGAACCAGGGCAGGCAGCATCTAACATCCCCATTCCTACAAATCCACCATGCATGGGTTCGTGCCCTGAACCACCACCTGATAATATGGCAACCTTTCCTTTAACAGGCCCGTCAGCACGCATTATATAGTTGGGGTCATAGTGGACTTTTACTAAATTCTTATGGGCAGCTTCAATTCCTTGCAAAGCCTCTTTCACTACATCAACCGGCTTATTGATCAATTTTTTCATCTCACATCTCCAGTCTTAAACTCTTCCCTTTAATTATGAGTATACAATCAGATTGTTTTCTAAATCTGGGGTATAAGACTAATCTTTCCTTAGTCCTGGTGTAATAAACCAATCATATGTGAATACACCAAAAACACCACCCAAAAGGCAACCCACCCATGGCCCCCAGACCCACCACATATCAGGGCTAAACAAACCCTGGGTTCCGATTAATGTCCCAAATAAACGTGGGCCAAGATCTCGAGCAGGATTGATCATATAGCCACTGGGTCCACCGAGTGAGGTACCAACTGCCAAAACCGCAAAACCAACAAAGAGGACTCCCAGATTTGAGCCTACACCAAAATTTTTGGAATCAAAAGCAGCCAGGATGCCCCAGAGTAATACAGCTGTTCCAATAAATTCAGCAAATCCGGCTGTGAAAATGGAGTAAGATCCAATAGCATTGGCCCCCGAAGAAAAAGCACTGTCAAACAAAGTTCCAGGGCCGCCCGTCCAAACATTTGGCAAACCAGCAGAGATGAGGCCATCACGATAGGTCATATAGACCAGAAAAGCACCCACAAACGCACCAACAAGCTGTGCTAGCCAATATGGTATTACCTTATTCCATGGGAAACCTCGCTTCACAGCCATGGCGAATGTAACGGCAGGATTCAGGTGCGCTCCTGAAACTCCGGCAGCCATCATCGCAGCTACCACAACGGCAAAACACCAACCAATATTTACCGTAATCCAATTTACACCCCATGTATTCCCACGAGGCCCCAGGCCAACATTGGTAACAACCCCAACACCCAACAGTACCAGTACGGCTGTTGCAAAGAACTCAGCCAATAATTCTTTCCACACCTTGTTCATCTTAACATGTCCTTTTCTAGTAAAAATGATTCGAAAGATTTATCGCAGGAACATAGAATATTTACCTGTTACACCTCCTTTTATCAATGTATAGATTGGTTTCATTAATGGGAAAAAAGCTCTACCAAAAACATGGTAGAGCGATCGAAAATAATTATCAATTTTTTAATTATTTAGGGTTCAAAATGGAACTTCTTTTTTTATTATCTGTTTCATTACGAAACACCAGTTTTAATTAAAACTTTCAATAGAAATTTGTAATTCTTTCAATTTTCTCCACAACGTTGTTCGGCCAATGCCTAGTAATTGGGCAGTTTGAGTAGCATTACCATGCGCCGCCTGACAAGCAGCAACAATAGCTTCCTTTTCAGCCTCCAGCATGGTTTGAACAGGTTTGGTAGTAGATTTTCCCTTTTTCAAAACTTGATTTTGTCTTATTGACATAGGGAAATGCTCCAGTTCCAGCTGACCACACTCACATTGGATTGCAACTCTTTCCATAATAGTCTCTAATTCGCGGACATTTCCAGGCCAAGGATAAGTGCAAAGGGCATCTAAAGCACGACGAGATACTTTCAATGTGCGATTAAGTTGAATAACGAGTTTGTCCAGCAAGCGTTCAACCAGTAATGGAATGTCTTCCGGCCGGTTTCTCAAAGGTTCCAGCGTAATTAAAAACGAAGATAGACGTAACAATAGGTCATGACGGAAAGAGTCCTGCTCCAGGAGTTCCTCCATAGTTCGAGTTGTCGAAGCAATTATCCTGACATCTGAAGGTATAACACGTGTGCCACCAAGCCGTATCACATCCCCCATTTCAATAACACGTTGTAAAGCAGCCTGGGTTTCTAAAGACAACGATTCAATCTCTTCAAGGAAAAGCGTGCCCCCATTAGCCAGTTCAAATTTACTGGGTTGCCCAGTTGAAGGACCGGTATTGAAAGCACCAGCTTCATACCCCAGGAATTCTCCAAGAGCAAGTTCACGCGGTATGGCACGACAATTTATTGCCAGGAACGGTCCAGCAGCCCGTTTGCCGCTATTATGAATCGCTCTGGCAAGAATATTTTTACCTGTACCTGATTCTCCCATCAATAATACACAAGCATGTGCGTTGGCTGCTATGCGCGCCTGTTTGCGAATTGAATGAGCTGCGGACCCGTGCCCAACAATATCATCCAAAGTCAGACGCGCTTGAGCACCAACAAGACGATTCACCAATTGATGCACTTGCTCTATACGTCTGATAGTCATAATATAAACACGGTTTTCATTTTCAAGTGGAGCAACAATCCGTAAGCTTACCAGGCATAAACACTCCCGTTGTGTACTTTCCACTTGAAGCATTGTTTCAACATCATTTAATTCCTGATACATGGAAACCGCTCTGACCAAATTTTCTGGAAAGGAAATAAAATCTGAGATTAAACGGCCAACAACGGTACAAGGAGAGAGATTTAGGGTTTTGCCTGCTTGTTCATTCATGTGAATAATTGTGCCCTGATTTGTCCAGGCAAGAACACCTTCGGTAATAGAATCCAAGGTAGCAATCAGCTCGGCTGTTTGCGTATTGACGTCCCTGACTATAAGGTCAGCTCGCAATTGGTTTTCTATGGCTCTAGCGCCAGCAACAACAATGCCAAATGATTGTTCGCTTCGTTTATCCAATGGTTCAACCAATCCAAGCACACCAATCGGGTGTCCGCCTAATTCATTAAATGAGGCGGCAACTGAACTGAGCGAATGTAATTTTGCAAAGAAGTGTTCAAACCCGACCACCTGTGATGGCATAGCATTAAATAAAGTTACTGCTATCGCGTTAGTTCCCAGTCGTCCTTCATCCAGATAGGCTCCAACACGTAACCCTTCGTTTTTCAATAACTTTGTGGTTTGTGGGTCACCAATTATTTCCAACAAACAGCCTGTACTGTCAGTTAATAACAGGACAGCGCTACTACCCTCAATGAACTGATAAATATCTTCCATGATTGGTATGGCAATGTCCCGTAGAGGGATCATTTTTCTTAGGGTAGCAATAAATGATGTTTTACTTTCATAAACCCAATGAATTGAACTATTGGGATTTAATCTCTTTCCACAACGCAACCATGAGGATGTTACAAGGGGGTCCATTTCACGTTCTTGTAAAATGACCCCGGATTGTGAAAATGTTTCCCATATGTGTTTATATTTGGATAGGTCAACTGATGATTTTGAGGGTTGCATAGTTGACTCTCTTTTGCTTAGCGTGGCTTGAATAATGGTTTTATTATAGCGACAATTTGAATTACAAAGCACTTGAATAAATGACCCTAAATAAAAGGATTGCAATTTGTCATTACTAAATGATATCCATCTAGATAAATCCGCATAGATAGTTTTTACTCCACCACTCGCATTCGTCCCTGTTCCAGGTGCAACACACGCGTAACCGCCCGCGGCAGGTCATCCAGGTGATGCGTGACATACAACAGACTGACAGGTGTCTGCCTGCACAACTCGTCCAACACATGGAGGATGCGCGCCCGATGGGATCCATCGAGCCCCTGACAGGGCTCATCCAGGATGAGCAACCGCGGTTGTTTCACCAGCGCCCTCGCCAGCAACACCAGCCGCTGTTCCCCGATCGAGACTTCCTGGAATGGCTTGTCAGCCAGCAGGTCAATATCCAGTACCCGCATCCACAGTTCCGCCATATCCGATTGCTCAGGCGTCACACTATGGTACAACCCGACCGAATCAAAGAAACCGGAACAGACCACCGTGCGGCAGTCGACCCGATTGGGATAATACATGTGAATTTCCGGCGCCACCCACCCGATATGCCGTTTGATGTCCCAGATGCTCTCACCGCTGCCGCGCTGCCGGCCGAAAATCTTCACCTCATTGGCGTACGCCTGCGGGTTGTCCGCCAGCACCAGGCTCAGCAGGGTGGATTTCCCCGCCCCGTTCGGGCCGCGGATGGCCCAGTGCTCCCCCTGACGCAAGGTCCAGGAAATGTCCTTCAATACCTGCACGCCCTGATACTTCACACGCACGTTGTGAAATTCGATCAATGGTGTTCCAGGCGGCAGAGCGGACCATCCAACCGCTGGCAGTCTTATTTTCTCCCGCGCCGTAGTGGAGTCCGCTTTGAACATTCCCTGCGCGAAAGAAGACGCGCACACCTCGTCCTTTTTACCCCGGGCGACAATGCGGTGCCCATCTATGGCCAGCACGTGGGTGATCCCATGCGGAATTTCGTCGTCACGCGCGGCTACCAGCAGAAGCCGCTGCTGACGGTTTTCGAGAATAGTGATCAGGCTGTTTAACAGTGTCTCACGCGACGTGGAATCGAGCCCGCTGAAAGGGTCGTCGAGGATCAGCAATTGCGGAGACTGCATCAGCGCATGTGCCAGCAACACCTTGCGGCCCTCTCCGTTCGACAAGTGGATGAGCTTGCGATCGAGCAAATGGTTTATACCCAGTAATTCCACCGCCTGCGCCCGACGGGCAGCCCGGGTCACGTCATCCGGTCTTGCCGGATCCATATCAAAGGTAACACGATCATCCACATCCGGCCCATTAAAGTAGTCGTTTACAGTCGGCACGTCATCGCCTGCCAGGCTCTGCCAGCGTGCCTGATGAAACGCGGCGTGTTGTTGTAACACATCACGCTGGGTTTCGGTAGAAACCAGAATGACTTCGCCGCGCCGCAGATATGGTCGTCCCTCCGGAATACCATCAAAAAAATTGAGAATCTGTCCCTCAACCACCGGTAATTGCCCGCTCAAGGCTTTAACAAAAATGGATTTACCCGACCCGGTTGGACCGATCAGCGCCCACTGCTCCCCCTCACACATGCTCCAATCCGTCCGGGCAAAACACAGGCGGCTTTTCGCCCGGATGGTCACATTTTCCATTCTGATCACGGGAGGCGGTAACACGGCATTTTCCTCAAAACATCCCATAGAACCACTGATCCTTGCAAAGTCCAAAAGTTCCGATCTGTGTGGCTCTCATTTGTAATACCGCTGCACGCGTCCGCGGATTCCGGTCACCACTTCGTAATTGGTGGTATTCCAATTTGCCGCGATATCTTCCGCGGTGATCAACTCGGCGCCCTGTTGACCAATCAGCACGACCTCATCGCCCACTCTGGCCTCCGGCACTTCGTCCAGATTAACCATGCACTGGTCCATACACATGCCGCCCACCACATGGACCCGTTTCCCGCGAATAAGCACGAAATTCCCCAGTCGTCGTCGTACGCCATCGCCGTAGCCAGCAGCGATCACCCCAATACGTTCGTATGTTTTCGTGAAATACCGGTGGTTATACCCGATTCCTTCACCCGCCGGGATGGTTTTGATGGATATGATCTGAGTCTTCCAGGTCATAGCCGGGCGGATGCCGTCGAATTGCGGCATATCCGCCGTGGATTGCAACCCTACCACGGCAATTCCTGTCCGGACCATATCAAACCGGGCTTCGGGCAGATACAACAAACCGGCCGAGGTGATCCCGTGGGCCAGACCGCGGTCAATTCCGGCTTCATTCAGTTCGGCGATCAGTTTTTTGAAACGTGCCAGTTGAATATAGGTAGTCGGGTGCCTGACCTCATCCAGGATGGGAAAGTGCGTGAACATACCGGTAATCTGCACGCCGGGAAGTTTCATCAGGTCAAGAAAAAAAGCCTTTCCCACTTCCGCGAATGCACCCAGCCGCCGCATTCCACAATCAATCTTCACATGGACCGGTATCTGGCAGCCGGTCTTGACCGCCTGATCAGACAACGCGGTTGCCATATCCAGGTCATATGCCGGGACTGTGGCTTGAAGTTCATGAATCTCCGCAACGCGCAGCGGATGCACAAAACCGAGAACAAGGATGGGCACGGTCACACCGGCTTCACGCACCGCGCGGGCTTCTTCCAGACGGGCGACACCCACCCATTGTGCCCCGCCTTCCACCGCCGCTCGGGCAACTTCGCCAGCTCCGTGACCATAGGCATTTCCCTTGGTCACAGCCATCACCGGCACACCGGCTTGTTTACACAGGATGCGGGTATTTTCACGGATGATCGAGCGGTCGATCTCCAGCCAGGTTGAAGCAGTTTGAATTTCCAAAGCACCTTCCAAATGATTTTTGTGCCAGCCCGGTTTTTGGTGGACTATCAGGCATAATCAGAAACATGTCCGATTTTAACCGCTTTCGGCCATAATTCCAGTTTGTACAGGCATTCCCCCGGGATTATTCATCCCTGCATAAAAGCCGGTTTGACCTCATTTTGTGCGCGGTAGAATCGTGTATCAAGGTAACGGTCATGATTTTTATCACCCGTTTATGAACGCCGCAAGCAGTTGTTTTTTTGCCTGACAAATTTTACTGATCTTATCTACTTTTATTGATACACCGCAGAATATATCTTTAGAGGGAACAAGCATGATAGGTATTGATCTGTGTATCGATAAAAGCGAGAGTAATCGGGATTGGGACCAATATGTACTGTGCTCGAAGGCGGGAAGCTTCGTTCAGACCAGCGTCTGGGCCCAGGTTAAACAATGCCAGGGATGGAATGCCCTTCGTTTTATTCTGAAGACACCGGCTGGAGAAATATGCGGCGGCGCTCAGGTGATCTATAAAAAATGCCTTGGTTTGATTTTTTTACTGCAATTACCTTACGGGCCCCTTTACGAACAGGATTGCGAAGACCAGGGTATGGTGATCCTGGATGCGTTGCAAGCTCACTTCCAAAACAATCCCTTCATATTATTCCTGCAACCGCATGGCAATTGCTGAAATTTTTATGACAGGGGCTTATCAGGCAGGGAAACAATTACAGTTCACGGGGTGATCTGGAAGCTTCTGTGACCATCATCATCGATGTATCCGGTGGGCCGGAGGATATCCTCCACCAGATCAAGAAAGGTAAAAGGATCCGATTTCGCCAATCAGAATCCAGGGGTTTGACCTGCCATGAAACTCCGGACAGGTCTGAGCTTGACACCTTCTACGTGCTGCACCAAAAAATTGCGGATAAATGGCAGTTCGGCATCCAATGCCGGGATTTTTTCGAACTCCTCTGGGATCGTTTTTCGCCGCAGGGTTGGCTGCACCTCTTTATGGGCAAGATAGACGACATCCCGGTGGCTTCCATCATCACCATCACGTTCGGTGACACGCTGCATATTTACCGTGTGGGGTGGACGGAAGGTTATAACAATTGCTATATCAATGAAGGCATGTACTGGTACATCATGCAGTGGGCGCATGAACACAACTTTCACTGGGTTGATCTGGGTGGCATTGACAGGCAGGCGGCTGAAGCCGTTATCAAAGGAGAGACTCCAGCAGAATGGGTCAGTCACACCTATACATCCTTCAAGATGCACCTGTCCGAACAGATTACCCTGAGACCAGGTACGGTCGAACTGGTCAACCCGAAAGCGCTGGCTGTTGTATACCGCTGGATCTGTTCCAGCCAGAGGCTCAGTCAGGTGGTCGATAAAGGCTACAAATTATTCCGTAAAAGGTAAACAGACCGGTTCGGGCTCTGCCCGGATGTTACAGGTGGCGTTAAAATCATCCATCCCGGCATATAGACTGGCCGTTACAAAGAACAAGACTTATCAAACCCTTGCATAAGGGTTTTCCCTTTTAAACCGGATAAAATACAAAACCTGAACATCGTACAAATCCCGATGCAGATACCACTTACGCATCTTTGTAATAAGGAACCAAAATGTCAAAGACACCACATTATAAAAACTTGCTTGGAAAAACACTCGATCATGCGTTGGATTATCTAGAGTCACTGAAAAACGCTCCTGTCACTCCGACTGCCGGTTATTCCGAATTGTATGCACGCCTCGACCATCCACTGACGGCCAAAGGTACAGACGCGGAAACCATTCTGGAGGACCTGATCCGCGATTCCCGCGATGGGGTACTGGGTTGCGCGGGCGGCCGGTTCTTCGGCTGGGTGATCGGTGGGTCGCTCCCGGCCTCTCTGGCCGCGGATTGGATGACATCCGTATGGGACCAGAATGCCGCCATATTCGCCGGTGGTCCCGCCGTGGCGGTTATGGAAGAGATTGCCGGGAAATGGATCAAGGATTTGCTGGCGCTTCCGCGGACAGCCAGTATCGGTTTTGTGACCGGCAGTCAGATGGCGCATTTCACCTGTCTGGCAGCCGCGCGCCATCAGGTACTGGCACAAAAGGGCTGGGACGTGGAAGAAAGCGGATTGTTTGGCGCGCCTGATATCCGTATCCTGACCGGCAGCCACCGGCATGGTTCCATAGACCGCGCCGTTCGCTTGCTGGGGTTGGGGCGCAATTGCGTGAAAGAGCTGCCCATTGACGCGAATGGCCGGTTGACCGCGGACGAACTGCGGAGATCGCTGGAAGAGTCCCCGAACCAGCCCACCATCGTTCTGCTTCAAGCCGGAGACCTGAACATCGGCGCGTTTGACCCCTTCGATGAATTGATCCCGATCGCCCATGAATTTGGAGCCTGGGCACATATTGATGGAGCATTCGGATTGTGGGCTGCCGCCAGTCCAAAATACAAGCAATTGCTGAATGGATATGAGAATGCCGATTCCTGGGTGGCAGATGGGCACAAGTGGTTGAATGTTCCGTATGACTGCGGTTATGCCATCATCGCGCATCCGGATGTGCATATCGCGTCCATGTCTTACCGCGCCAGTTACATGGTGCATGATCTGGAAGCCCGCGACCCGATGGACTGGAACCCGGAATGGTCTCGCCGCGCGCGGGGTGTGCCCACCTATGCCGCCCTCCGGCAACTGGGACGTGATGGTGTAGCCAATCTGATCGAGCGGACGTGCGCTTTCGCCCATGATCTTGTCACGAGGATCGGGGAACTGCCGGGGGCGGAAATGGTCTGGGAACCGCAGATCAATCAGGGTTTGGTCCGTTATCTTGACCCGTCTCCAAATGCGACGGAATCCGACCATAACGCGTGGACCGACCGGGTCATCGCGGAGATACAGAAGGACGGCGAGGCATTTTTTGGCGGGACCACCTGGCAGGGGAAACGTTGTATGCGTGTCTCGGTCTGCAACTGGCAGACAACCGCCGGTGATGTGGACAGGGCGGTCAACTCGATAAGGGATGTTCTGGTCAATTTGCCGCTTTGCAAATAATCAAAAAAGTCGGATGGATAATTTCCTGGTGCGCAAAACTGGGAGTTTTGCCAGGGTACCTGATTACTGATGAATATTTGTCAGGCTATTTCTTACAGAAATAAATTTCTCCGCTTGATCGCGTGAGTCCCATAAGCTCTATGTCCTCTTCTCCGAAGAGATCTGACACTTTTGTGACGTCAACCATAAAACCCGCCTGACGGAGTCGGTCAACATAATCCCTTCCGTACACACGCACATGATCTTCCTGACCAAACAGCTTAAGTCGTTCGGTCGGGTCAACCATGAAGGGATCTTCAATCGTCTTCTCCACATCCACCGGGACCAGTAGAATTGCCCATCCATCGGGTTTTAGGACTCTGTGAAACTCGCGCATTGCCTTTTTATCATCCGGCACATGTTCAAGCACATGACTGCAGTAAATCACATCAAAATAATCGGCGGGATATTGGATATCGGTTATATCCATTTTCACCATGGCATGGTTATCCAACAGATCAGCAGTAATATAACCCTCCCCGATCAGTTCCTTAAATCGCGGTTCAAAGCACTGTTCAGGTGCAACATGAAGCATCTTTTTCGGTGTTCGGTCAAACAAATTGGTTTTTTTTGTAAAAAATAACCATAAGAACCTGTGCCGCTCCAGGGATCCACAGTGCACGCACCGGGCATCCGCGCGAGGATTGATCCCATACGCTGCGAATTTTCGGGAGGTTTTTCCACAAACAGGACAGAATCGGCCGTTGCCGGAGTAATAAACAGATCGAGCGAAATTATAAATACCTCTCAACACTCTGTTGACCCAATCAGGAAGATCTTGAAATAGCGATTTTTGCATTATTCTCTCCAAACTCAGGTTTGTTTTCAATTTATTCGACTATTTCAGGATTCGACAACGAACGAAAAAAACTATTGAGAATTGTATCTTTGGTAAGTTTAGTCAATTTATCAAAAATATTACAGGGGCGTACTTTAGTCACCACGAAACTCGAAAATCCCCATACAACGGCATAATCATCGGTAATGATAAAATAGCCTTCTATTGATCACGAGAATTTTGAAGCACCGCTTCACTCCGTACATTGTCTTTGCCGCCGGCCTGATGCTCTTTCTCGGGCAGGCATTGGTTTACATCCACCAGCTGCCATCCACGCTGGATGAGGGCAATTACCTGTACAAGGGTTACCTGTTCATCACCGGTGTGATCCGGCCGTTCCAGCCCTACGGCGTGTGGACGAACAAGATGCCCCTGGCATTCCTCATTCCCGGCGCGGCGCAGGCCCTTTTCGGCCCCGGGCTGATGACCGGCCGCCTGTTCGCCGTTTTCCTCGGGTTGGTGACGCTCGCCGCGCTGTGGTGGTTCGTGCGCCGTGAAGCCGGTCCCTGGTGGGCAGCCGCCGCTGTCAGCGTGATCGCCGTCAACCCCGGAGTCATCCGCATGTACGCCCAGGCGCTGTCGGAAGGCGTGGTATGCTGCCTGCTGATGCTGGCCGTAGCCATCGGCGTTGGACATGGACGCCTCCTGTGGCACCTGCTAACAGCCGGGGTCATATTTGCCGCCGCCATCCTGGCTCGCGAGAATATGCTGCCCGTCTTCGGGTTATATCTCATTTACGTGGGCTTCGAACACGGCTGGAAGAAAGCCCTGCTCACGGCTGTCCCCGGATTATTGCTGCTGTCTGTCGTCCATGCCATCTACTGGCCGGATATCGTCACCAACATCTGGCGGCCGTGGCTGCCCGTATCGCTCAAACAACTATTCCCCGGACTTCCCACCGCCGAAGCCATCTGGCACCCAACCATCAGCCTAAACTCCCGGCTGTATTCCTTCTGGCAGGGTGTGCGCTATCACTTCGCCATGATGTTTGGTTTTGTAATAATTCTGTTGCTGTGGCCTGATAAAACCAGCAGGTTAAAGATTTCTTCCTTCCGTGTAGTGATTTTCTCATTAGCTGTGACTGTGCTGATGACTATTGCCCACGCCTGGGCAGCCCTCTGGAAGAATTACTGTGTATTCTGCTTCGCACTGTACCTCAATTTTTTCAGCGTACTCGGTGTGGCGCTGGTCGCTATCGCCGCGCCGCTGTTCCGCCGGAAAACATCTGCCGCGGTCAATACGGTCATCGCCGCGGTGATACTCCTGACAGGCACCGGGATAGGATTCGGCGCGCATCAGGAATTGGACGATTCGTTGATGGCACTCACCGTGCCGCGTGTCAAGAACCTGCAGATCCAGCCCGGCAGCACCGAACTGTGGCGCGCGCTCTCCAACAAATTCAACTGGACGTATGACCAGCTGTCGCAGATCATCCCCGCTGCCGCCGGTCTGCTGGCCGCGGTGGTCTTCCTTGTCATCATCACCATCATCTTCAGGCAGATGAGAAAACGCCCGGCCGGAGCAAGCTGGGGCGCCTTTGCCCTGCTGTCCTTTTTCATCCTGGGATTGCTGCTCAGCCCCACACCCGTCTTCGGCAATGTACCCGAGCCGGACTGCGGTGGCGACGTGATCGCCACCACCGAAGCGGCCGGACGCCACCTGGCATCCCTTGTGCCGCCCGGCTCCACGGTTTACTGGGAAGGCGGACTGTCACCCGCGCCGCTGCTCTATTTGAAAGACATCAAGATCTTCGGCGCGCAGTTGAACGATGGCTATTCCTTTCGCCGTGGCGGTGACTCAGACCAACTCTACCGCTACGGCTTCTGGAATGAAGAGCTGCAGCGCCGCTGGATGGACGAGGCCGACTACCTGTTGATCGTCGATTACGGCTATAAACAGGGATACAATAACGTGATAGACTTGGACAAATTTGAGGAACTCCCCATCACCGGCTATATTGCGACGTGCCGGGATAACTCCAGAATTCACACATTCAAGCGAATCCAATGAAAATTTCCGTGATCATCCCCGTTTATAACGAAGAAGCCAACCTGCCGGAGCTCAAATCCGTGCTGGATGAGGTCATGCAGTCCAATCACTACGACTGGGAAGCCGTGCTGGTGGATGACGGCAGCCGAGATAACAGCGCGAAGGTCCTCGAATCCTTCGTTCAGGCTGACCCCGCCCACTACCATGCCGTGATCCTGCGCCGCAACTTCGGGCAGACGGCCGCCATCGCCGCCGGAATCGACTATTCTTCCGGCGAGCTGATCGTATTGTGCGACGCTGACATGCAGAACGACCCGCGCGACATCCCCGCCATGATCGCCAAAATTGAAGAGGGCTATGACGTGGTCAGCGGCTGGCGCCGTAACCGCAAGGATACCTGGCTCACCCGCACTCTGCCCTCACACATGGCCAATGGGCTGATCAGTTGGGTAACCGGCGTGCCGCTGCACGATTATGGCTGCACCCTTAAAGCCTACAAACGCGAGGTGATCACCGGCTTCCGCCTGTACGGCGAGATGCACCGCTTCATCCCGGTGTACGCCAGTTCGGTGGGGGCGCGTATCGCCGAGATGGAAGTGCACCACCACCCGCGCCTGCACGGCAAAGCCAACTACGGGCTGGAACGTACCATCAAAGTGGTGCTCGACCTGGTGACGGTAAAATTCCTGACCAGCTACGCCAACAAACCCATCTACCTGTTCGGCGGCTCGGGCTTCGGCCTGCTGGGATTGAGCTTCCTGACCCTGCTGTACATTGGTTTCCGCAAGATCGAATTCAACGAATCACTTGTGCGGTCACCGCTTTTGCTGTTGACCGTTATGTTGTTCATTCTGGGCTTCCAGTCCATTTTGCTCGGGCTGATCGCCGAACTGCTGGCCCGCACCTACCACGAATCGCAGGCCAAACCGACCTACACCGTGCGCGCCCTGCTGGGCAACGCCGAAAAATCCGCATTGACCGGGGAAAAATAATGCGCGTCCTCGTCCTCTGCCACGAATACCCGCCCATCGGCGGGGGCGGCGGGCGGGTGGCGCAGGACATCTGCGCCGGTCTGGCCGCGCGCGGACATGACGTACGCCTGGTTACGGCCGCCTATAACGGCCTGCCGCGTGAAGAGAACCAGAACGGTGTGATCATCCACCGCCTGAACAGCGGGCGCAAACAGGAATTTCGCGCCGGACTGGGCGCCATGGCCGGCTATCTGCTGGCTGCCCTGCCCTTCTGCCTGAAACTGATGCGCGCGTGGAAGCCGGACGTGATCCACGTGCATTTTGCCGTCCCGGCGGGCGCGCTGGGACTGGCGTTGAAGATCCTCAGCGGCGTGCCGTATGTCATCACCGCCCACCTGGGCGACGTGCCCGGCGGCGTGCCCGAAAAGACCGGCAAATGGTTCCGCTTTCTCTATCCCTTCACCCCGCCCATCTGGCGCGGGGCGGCGGCGGTGTGCGCCGTGAGCAGCTTCACCGCGCGCCTGGCCGAGGAGGCCTACCCCGGCGTGACGCCCGTCGTAATACCCAACGGGGTGGATACGGCCGAGTACGACCCCGGGACGATCACCGTCCACGAACCGCCGCGCGTGGCCTTCGCCGGGCGCTTCGTGGAGCAGAAGAACCCCGCGGGCGTGATCCACGCGCTGAACGAAGTCAAAGACCTTCCGTGGACGTGCGTGATGGCCGGCGACGGTGCACTGCGTCCCGACGTGCAGGCGCTGGCGGAACGCCTGGGACTGGGTGGGCGCGTATCCTTCCCCGGCTGGCTGACCCCCTCCGAAGTGAAGGAACAGTTCGCGGACAGTGACATCCTCTTCCTGCCGTCGCTCTCCGAAGGACTGCCTGTGGTGGGCGTGCAGGGCATGGCCATGGGACTGGCGCTGCTGCTCAGCCGCGCCGGCGGCAACCCCGACCTGGTGGACCCACCGCGCAACGGGCGGCTGTTCGACCCGCAGGATACGGCCGGTTTCGCTTCCGCGCTGCGAGCCTGGCTGACCGATACGGATGAACTGCTGGCAGCCCGAAAAGCCAGCCGCGAAATGGCTCGCACCTTTTCGCTGGAACAAATTGTGGCAAAATACGAAGAAGTGCTGACGAACGCGTCAGAATAAATTATAATAACGGCATCTGTCGGGCCCGTAGCTCAGCGGCAGAGCACGGGGCTCATAACCTCTTGGTCGATGGTTCGAATCCATCCGGGCCCACTGATTATCGGTAGCGGGGAAATAAAATCGATGCGCTCAAGGACGAGCGTATCCTACAAGTTAATTATTGGTAGTGGGGAAATAAATTTGATGCGCTCAAGGAAAAGCGTATCCTACAAGTTGATTATTGGTAGCGGGGAATTGCAGGGTGATGCGCTCAAAGGCGAGTGCATTCTACGGGCTACTAACTAATAATAGTAGTGAATAGAATTAGAGTTGAATAGGGAGGGACTATAGGAATGCAAATAAAAACGCTTCACTTGAAAGGTTTTCGGAATTTTAAAGATTCAAAAATCAACTTCACTGATAAATCACTTCTCATAGGAAGCAATGATGTTGGAAAAACGAATCTACTTTATGCACTTCGGATTTTGATGGATCGGTCTTTATCAGATTCAGACATTGAGCCAAAACAAACCGATTTTTACGCATATGAACCCACCTATGAGTTATCAATTCAAATATGCTTTACCAACATAGTGGAAGAGTGCATTATTGCTAAACTTCGGGAAAATGTAAGCGACGAAGGTAATTTGATCCTTGAGTATAAAGCGTTCATTGATCCCAAATCCAACCAATTGTCATACAAAATATTCTTAGGCAAAGACGACAAGAGTTTAGTTGAGATAGAGAATAGATTTTACCTAAAAGTTTTGAATCTCAAATTCATAGGAAGTCGGCGAGATCTCATTTCTTTTATACGTCAAGAAAAGCAAAGATTGCTCGAAGAGTCTAGAATTAATCGGGATCAGAAAAAAATTGATGAGGATACCCAAATATTAGGGGAAATAGAATCTGGTCTCAGTACAGTAAATGAGAAGATAACTTCATTAAGTTATGTTCAAGCAGCTACAACCGGAATCAATTCACAATTAGGCGAATTATCCTATCATAACCAAAGCCAAAATGTTGTGTTTGATGTAGGTGCTTCTGATCCATCTGCATTTATTGACGATTTGCAATTAGCGTCAAAAATAAAGGGCAAGTCAGTAGTAATTGGGGGCGAGGGACGCAATAATCAGATTCATCTAGCCCTTTGGTCAACTCGAAATCAAATGCGACGAGATAAGAACCAGGACCTTCTCGAGGTATGCTTTTTTTGTATTGAAGAACCTGAAGCTCACCTACACCCTCACCAACAAAGAAAATTAGCCAAATATTTATCGACAACCATCGAGGGCCAGGTAATAATTACATCGCATTCACCGCAAATAGCTTGTGAGGTTCCACCATCATCAATTATTAGATTGTTTTTTAATGGAGAGGGAACAAAAGCAGCTGGTAATGGGATTAATCCTTTCATTGAAGCGAAATTTATCGAATTTGGATATCGATTAAATATTATGTCTGCGGAAGTCTTTTTCGCAGATTTAGTTTTTTTAGTTGAAGGGCCCTCAGAGAAACTCCTTTATAAAGCACTCGCAAACGCCATTGGTGTCGATCTGGACAAATTCAATATTAGTGTTCTCATGGTAGATGGAATAGGTTTCAAACCATATGTAAGTTTATTGAGCTCATTAAGAATTCCGTTTGTCATGAGAACAGATAATGATGTTTTCAAGATTCCCAAACAAGAAAAATACCGACTCGCTGGCATTCAACGAGCAGTGGATATTTTTACAATGATTTTTACCCCTGACGAGGAATTGAAGTCACTCCTACAAAATATTGGCAACTTGTCAGGCTTTGATACACCAGTTCCTCCTCATGATATCGCCGAATATTCAACTAGGATAATCGCCAAATTACAGCAAAATGGCATTTTCTTATCTGGTATAGATCTCGAGCATGACTTATTTCATTTGATACCCCAAAATGTTACTGAATACCTGGGAATTGAACAGGAAGAAGATATCGTAGCAGAGATGCAAAAAAGAAAAGCCACTTTCATGTTCGATTTCATCAGGGATAATCCCAAAGTAATTGCTCAATTGATCGATACACCATTAGCCGAACCTCTTAAGTTTTGTAGAACTATAGCAGAAGCTATTTATGGAACATGAACCAACCCCTGAACAGAAAAAAATAATAGAAGAAACATCAAATTGTGTTGTTATTGCTAAACCGGGATCTGGAAAAACTTTTACAATCGCATTCAAGATCCGAAGTATTTTGGTTGATTTGCCTCATTACAAAGGCGTAGCAGCAATATCTTTTACGAATAAAGCCAGTGACGAACTTGAACATCGTAGCTTACCGAGAGGAGTTGACCGAAAAAATTCGTTTTTTGGAACGATCGACAAGTTTTTTATTTCAGAAATCATCATTCCTTTTGGGGATAGAGTATTTGGATCATCTAATCAAGAAATTGGTGTAGTTAAATTCGCTGACATAAATCCATCCGAATATCCCGAATATAACCCTAAAATAGCCGACATAGAGAACTGTGCTTTTTTTAAAAAACTTTTTCTCGACGGGAAAATTCTTCTCGAAAAAGTTGGATTTTTAGCATCGTTTATTTTTATTAATTCGCCAGCATGCAGGCGATATTTAAAAGCCAGATTCACTCATATTATTATTGATGAATATCAAGATTGTGATGAATGGCAACATAAGCTGTTCATAGAATTAGTTAACTTAGGCTTGATAGGCATAGCAGTTGGTGATTTAGATCAATCAATATTTGCGTTTGCTAATAAAAGCTCTGACTTTTTAGCTTCTTTGGCGAGGGAAAACGGCAATTTTCAAACATATGTTCTTTCAATAAACCATAGATGTCATCTTTCGATTGTCAACTATTCTACGAAAATAATCGCGGAAAATTATTTACCACAACCGGTGGAGGAAATCCGAGTCTTATATAAATGTATTCGTGGCTCGGAAATTGAAATAGCACAATGGCTTACTCAGTCGGTACCGATCCTTGCCAATCGCTACGGGGTAGAAAAACTCAATAAGGTAGGGGTATTATTCAAAAATCGACAAACAGGAATGGAAATTCACAACAATATTGAGCTTCCACATAAACCCATAATAACTACCCCTCTTGACGATGATTCGAGTCTATGGGGTTCAGTTTTTCGCAAAGTATTAATTTGGGCATTTAATACTGAACAAACGAAATATGAGTTTATTGAACAATATTTGAATTTAAACTTTCAAGAAAAAACCGCTTTGAAAATCATAGGGATTCTGCGTAACCTTGAAGATTCAATTTCTAGCGGGGAACCGTTAATTAATCATGTCAACAAATTTGAACAAGTTGCTCAAATAATACTTCCTAATGCACGTAATAATTTGGCTTTAGCAAATTTACGAACAGTATTAGAAAATGGGGAATTGTTAGCATCGTTTTTACCTCCAGCCGACACAGAAATTCAATTGTTGACATTGCACAAGGCAAAAGGCTTAGAATTCGACATTGTATTCCATCTAAACCTATATCAATGGATATTACCTAAATATAGAGGAGATTATTCTCAAGATTTAAATTTACATTATGTAGGAATTACAAGAGCAAAAAAATGCTGTGTATTGTGTACATCAACTTATAGGCAGAGTAAGGGACAGATAATTGCAGCCAATCCATCAGAGTTTCTCTTCTTAAATAATGTTGAAAAACTGCGTTTACAAATCGACATTTAAAAATATGAAATTCTTTTCTCTCCTCTTAAAAACAACTTCCATTATTGGTCTGTTATCGGTCATATATCTCATTCTTTTGGGGATATTTGGAATAGGTGGTTTTTTAGAAGATCTTCCGGTATTGCTATTATGCGTATGGGGGGTTATCGCAACAATTGATATGTTGATCCTTATTTTTCTTCAAATAGGCATGAACAGATTATTGAAAGTGATATCCCGGTTATTTTGGTTTTTCCTGATTTTTTCTGCCTATTACCAGGTAGTTGGTACAGCAATCGACTCTTGGGAACCATTCATGCTGCTTGGTATTCTATTGTTGATCGCTTTATATAAAGTGAAACAAGCTTTTAACTGGCGCGCGGAAGTAGACAGCCTGGAGAAAATGTACGCGAGATGCCGCAGATAGGCATAGCTCTTGGGATGTGCTCGCCTGCCTGCCCTTTTTGAGGGTGAGCGCATCGAATTTCTCCATCCAATCGTCCGCGGCACGGTTCGTTCATGGGGCTTGCCCTGGCCGTCCCCCCGGTTGAAGCCGACGGCGGCGAAAGGGTGCGCGCCCAGGGGTTATCTCCGCCTGCTTCAACCCTACCGGCGCATACCCGTTGTAGGGGCGATGCATCCGGTATGCATCACGGCGGCGAAACCATCACCGCTCCGGGTGCATCGCCCGCGGCACGGTTCGTTCATGGGGCTTGCCTTGCCCGTCCCACTCGGTTTATCGGCCAAGGAGGGAAAAGAAGACTGTTAAACGCCGGTGATCCTTTCGTGCTTTAATATTTGTGTCACTTTTCTTTGTTCATCCTGTTTTTCCTGGTTCGATCTTTCGAAAGGAGTTAATTATGAGATCGCAATTATCCGAAGTCTCATTTGTAACCGCTTTTTCCTATGAACTGGTAACCATGTATGGTTTTTACTCGCTGGGCGCGCCCATTTTTCCGTCATTAAAAAAAGAGAAACTCTTCATCCCCGGTGATGATGTTTATGGATTTTTATTTTTTGTTCAATTCAAAATGAGTGAATATATTATTGGACCCGGGGCATCCTTAAGAGAGTATTGGGGGCTGCCGTTTTATCGGTATCAGATTCAACCCAGAAATAAAACCCATATGCACAAACTTATGCAGGATCTGGAAAAAAAAGACCATTTCGCGCTCTACGTGTCACCGGCGTTCTATCGAAAAAGTGAACTTTTTGATTTATTGAGACAACAGGCTGTAATAAGAAATTCATCCTTTTGGTCACCCGCAGGAATGGGTGAACTCACACCCGCTCATCGAAATATGATGTCATTCAAAAGCAATCTGCCGTACGGCATCCTGGAACCCGCCGACCGGAAAATAGAAACAATGAACAGAGAAGAACCCCTGATGACTGTTATCAAAGAAAAATGCCTGACCGGACAGCCGGGATTATGCAACGATCACAATATCCGCCGTACGGGGGATAGATTACTGGAAATGTATTCCGGTTTGTCGTTAAACAAGAGTGAACAAAAATTGGTTTCCGATATTTTTAGAAGCCGTGAAACCGTCGAACCCAGTGATTATTTAAGTTTGATATCCACTCTACTGTACGATTGTTACGTTTATTTCTATCCTGCTCCCTGATGCAGGACTGGTCCGCATGCCCACCCCTTTTTAGGGGTGAGCATGTTTACATTCTATAAAAGTCCCACTCCGGGTGCGTTGCACGCGGTTCGGTTCGTCTATGGGTCATTCGAAATCCATCACCCTGATGAACATAAAGATTCAATAAAAAAAAGGCTCCATGCCAACTCCGGTAGCTATAATGATCCTATCAGTTTCAAAAAATCCGCGCGTTAGCAAAGGGGCTTACCATGCAGAAAAAAGCGCTTTCCGCTGTTTTCTTATTGTTCTTCCTTGCATCCTGTACTTCCATCAAACCGCAACCAGAGACCATCGATGTCTACCTCAGTTCTCTGGAATCAGTTAAAACCTCCATCGGGTTTTCCGACCTGGGTATCGGGGTAAACCCGTTCTCCGAAAACAGCCTTGTGGAAGGCCAACCCATCAGTATAAAGGGCACGCCCTACCCCAACGGTCTCTTCGCCCACGCACCATCCCGCCTGACATACGAATTGGGCGGGGAATACCAATCCCTCTCCGGCACGGTCATGATGCACGACGGCATCAGATGCGGTGATGGCGTGACTTTCCAGATATTGGTCGATGGCACGCAGGTATACTCTTCCGGCTCGCTTAAGTCCGGGGATGCTGCCGTACCTTTTTCAGTGGATTTAGGCGAAGCGAATGAGCTGGAGCTGGTCGTAAACTCCAACAATAACAAAGAGTGTGATTGGAGTGTATGGGGTGATCCCCTGCTGAAAAAACTGACGGGAGAAATTGATAAACCGCAGGTTGCGGTAAGGGAGAACAGCCAGACACCGGTTTACACTGCGACCGTCACGGCAACACCCGAACCCACAAACACCCCCGAACCTACAGCAACCCCCAAACCGTCCCCCACCCCCACCCCGACGGAACATCCCGGCTGGCTGCCGGAAGGCGCTCTGCAGCGCTGGGGAAACGGTGCCTTCTATGACTTGGCCGCCTCACCGGACAGCCGCACCTTGGCCGTGGCAACCGAAGGCGGGATCTATCTGCTCGATCCCGCGTCTGGCCGAGTGCAGGACTTTCTGGAATTGGCGTATGCTCCGCTGAGTCTCATCTTCTCGCCAGACGGGAACCACCTGTATATCGGCCTCGGCCTTGGAGGCATCCAGGTGCGGTCTGTTGACGGAGACGGCAAATGGCAGGTCGAAAAGACCATCAAAGATCTGTGCGGCCGGTTCATCAAGGTATCGCCCGATGGAAACACGCTGTTGGCCAAGTGTTTTTCCAAAAAGGACAAATCCTTTAAAGCCTGGGACCTCACAACTGATAAACAGATCTTCAATCTGAACTATCAGATCAAGATCACCAATGTGTTCGCCATGGACTTTTCACCCACCGACCCGACCCGCGCGGCTTTTGCCCGGGGCAACATCCTGGCATTGATCGACCTGAAGACCGGACGGGATATAAAAACATTCACCGTGCCTGAAACGAAGATCATCACAGATGTCGATTTCTCTCCCGACGGAAAGACCATCGCCGTCAGCCCGTACACCCCCGAAGTCATTTTGCTGGACGCGGAAACCCTGGAGGAAAAGCAGCGTGTCGCCAGCCCGAGCGAAGTGCAGATGTTGACATTCATTTCGGATGAAAAACAGGTATTAATTACCAAGAATTCCTATGTCGTACAGAATATCAATGGCAGTGACAGGCATGTGCAATCATTCTATGGCTTTCCGATGCACGCCTACATACCCGAATCGAACCGCCTTGCACTGGCATCAAGCAATATAGAAATTGTTAATCTAGATTCATTCGCGAAAAAGAGTTTAATCAAAGGGTTTGATGGTTCTGTCTGGAACAGCCAGGCATTTTCTTCCAACGGGCAATCTTTTATCTTCGGGCACTCCTCTGGCAAAAACTGGAATTTCTCCAGGGGAACAATGAGTAAACCCGGAGAGACCATATATATTGATACCAACACATTCTGTGAGAATGGCGAATGGCCAAGATTTGTCGATGAGGAAGGGATTTATTTTTCACTACAATGCGAGAAAAGCAACAAACTACTGGTTATTGATTCCCGCAGCATGCGAGTTGTTTCCGAATTCAAAAATCCGCTGCGCATTCAATCAAACACTACATTTAGCCAGCATCCCTGGAAGGATAAGCGAAACCTCAGCGCCTTGTTGTATAAATCCAACAAAGACGATTCCAACGGTTACCGGGTTGAGGTCAAAGACATCGTCCGCGATCGAGATATTTCCACGATCACTCTCCCCAGTTCAATAAAAGGACAACCGACTGTTTCCGGGTTCTCGCCTTCCAGCAAATACCTGGTTGTCCTGACCTCGGATAAAAAAGAGTATCAGATCTACAACACAGATGACGGTACACTTGTCCAAACGATCAAGGTAACACTGGCAGACACGAAAACAAACGATTATCCAAGTTTCGATCTGATCAAGGATGAAACCATGTTTTTGATCCGCAAGGGAAAGACAGCCGAATTGGTCTCCATGGAAACCGGGGAGACGGTGATTAGATACCTTGCATTAAAAAAGGAGAATTTTGAATATGTGGAAAGCATTGACCGGTTGGTAAACCATTCTTATCGCTGGGGACAGAAAAAGAACGCTCTGGTTCTATTTGATGTTTATTCCCTGGATTCAAACAAGCTGGAGAAAACCTATACCCTCGATCTTCCCTACGCCGGGGAAACAATCGATGAAGAACAGGATCCACCTTACTCCTGCCAGATGGGAAATTTGCATTTGATACCAACTGATGACACTTTGGAAGCGATCGTTATGCTTGAATGCACATCCAATAATACCCCGTGGGATTATCAGAACTTGAGGAGCTTCCGGCATCTTATCTACAAAGTCGATGTACCGGGCGAGAGTATTATGTTGATGTACAAGTACTATCCGGACTTCACCTGGTTTACCCACACCTATTTGTTTGACGACAAATTCTATACGGTGGATGACAGTCACATCTTCGTCTGGGATATGGCCGGTGATTGATGGATAAACAGCCTTAAGGCTATAACATCTCGTAAGATGTGCTCGCCTGCCCGTCCCCTTTTATAGGGGTGTTTGAAGTGTTTATTTCCATCTGCTTCACCTACGGACAAACATCCATCGTAGGGACGATGCAATCGGTATGCATCTCGGCGGAGAAATTGTGGAAACATCGATAAAAATTTGCAATCAAATCCGCCTGTGTTCCGTATTAATGGTGTTACTATTTCCATTAAATTGTCACAAAGGTGAACAGCATGGATCAAAACATACAGGATTTTATTCAATCCAAACGGCTTGCCGTGGTCGGCGTGTCGCGTTCCGCCACGAAATTCGGGACTACCATCTACACTGACCTGAAAGCCCGGGGCTTCGAGGTGTACGGCGTCAACCCGCAGATGGAGACAATCGCCGGTGACAAGTGCTACCCGTCCATTGCGGACCTGGCCGGCAAGGTCGATGGCGCGGTCATCTGCCTGCCGCCGCAGAAAGCTTCCGCGGTCATCCGCGAAGCAGCCGCCGCCGGGGTGAAAAAGATCTGGCTGCAGCAGGGCTCTCAATCCCTCGAGACCGCCAAAGCAGCCCGCGAGGTGGGTGTCCAACCAGTGGAAGGCAAATGCATCCTCATGTATGCCGGTGAAGCAACGTCTTTTCACGCCTTTCACAAATTCTTCGCCAAACTCCTTGGCCAGTATTGATCCGAATCGCTTCCACTTTTCCAATAAAGTCAAAGCGACTGACAAAATGACAGCAATTTATTTTTTAAGGGATAAAACGAACGATGAGTAAAGTTCTTGTGGCGTATTCGACCAATTCCGGTTCAACCACAGAAGTGGCTGAAGCCGTAGCAGCCGAGCTTACCGATGCCGGGCACACAGTTGAGGTGCGCCCCATGAAAGACGTCAGCACCGTCAGCGGCTACGATGCCGTGGTGATGGGCGCGCCGATGATATTGGGCTGGCAAAGTCCGGCCCGTCAGTTTGTCAGGAAGCACCAGTCGGAACTCGCCACCCGCAAAACCGCCTATTTCGCCTGTGCCATGCGCCTCACGCGGGCATCTCGTGAAACCCTGCCGCCGGTCGCGCTGACCCTGGATGAGAACCTGGTGGCTGATGAGGTAAAACCGGGCTCTTTGAATATAAAGGAACGTTTCACCACCATCGGCTATTACCTCAAATCGATGCTTCCGCCGGGCCCCGGTGCGAAACCGGTCAGCGTGGCGTTTTTCAACGGGAAGATGGAGATGTTCCGCCTCAAATGGTGGCAGGCCGCGTTCGTGATGGTTGTAGTGCAGGCCACCCCCGGAGATTACCGCGATTGGGACATGATCCGGGCGTGGGGAAAATCACTCAGCCAACTCGTTTGATATTTTAACAGGATGAACACCATCAGGCTGCCGAATACATGACCAGCCAGAGCAAATAACACCCCTAAAACCCCTTCTTCTGTCCCATCCACGGAGAAGGCTGCCCGCTTACATACTCATCCACCGATGGGCCGCCCAGCTTCCCCAGCCGCCAAAGGCCGTATACATAGCTCAAAGCCAGCACCGCGACTAAAGCCGGCCAATCCAGCACCCCGTTGACCCACCCAAGCAGAACCGTCTCGCCCTGCTGGTAAAGGACAATCTGCGCCGCCAGGCGGATGGCTACAAACGCGCTCCACATCCAGGTGACCTCGGTGTACGCCGGCCGGATGGATGGCAGCCAGTACCATTCCCGCGGCCAGGCACGCGTCAGGTGACTGCTCCAGGCTGCCAGCGGCTTCCCCAATCCGATGGAGATCAGCAATGCCGCCAGTGTAATTCCGCTTGTCACCAGCGCCGGCAGGAAGAAACTGACCGCGCTCTGCGTGAACCACGCCATCCCGGCCGCCAGGGCGGTCAGGACAAGTCCGCTCACCGCGTACAACCACGATTCGCGGCGAACCAGGCGGTAGACTGTCAGGATAGCGGCCAGCCCCAGGGCGGAAAGGGACGCTGCCTGCAAACCGGCTAACCAGTCCACCAGCGCGAATATCAGTGGCGGCAGAATGGTGTCGATGGTGTTGTTCCGTCCGCTAAACACTACGCGGAATTCCTGCCAGAGTTCAAGAAGTTTGTTTTTCATAGGCATCGTTAACTTTCACAATAATCTGTCAACGATAGCATAAGGAAATTCCAGCGGAAATACCTCCCCGCGTATAAGGTCATCCCGCGGTTGGCACTGGAATGGAGAAAAACGATCCACGCATAATTCCATCCATATGAGCCACCCACGTTTAGATCTGCTTCTGCGCGCGGATGACATTCAGAGACCGGGTAATCGCCGATCGAAAGAAACCGCGCGTCATCACCTGAAGGGGAAGCGGCGATCACATATAACCAAAGCTATGGCTTGCATCTGTCACGAGCAAGGTCGGATTCTTTCACTTATGATAAAAAACCCCTGACCAACAACATCAAGGTCAACCAACGATAATCCAAATTTGTTGAGGTATTTCGATACCTCGTCTTTTATCTTACAAAAAGAATGCCCGCCAAACGAAAAAGTGATCAGGCATTTCCCCGCCGGTGTCAAAACCCGTTCGATTTCGGATAAATATACGGGCGCATTTGAGCTGATTACCAGGTCATATGAACCATCAGACTCTGGTAATCGTCGGACATTTCCCAATTTAAACTCGATGTTCGAGAACCCCAATCGTTCAATCTTGCTGCGTGCCATCTTTAACATACCTTCGCTTTGATCAATTGAAACGATCGGGGTATTGGGAAATACCTGATTTGCAATAAGCGTGGCAACACCTGTCCCGGTACAAAGGTCAAGAATTCGTCCCGGTTTTTCCTGGATTTGCAATAATCCCACCTCGATTACATCCTGGTAACTGCTTCGATCTTTTGCTATGGATTCATCATAGGTGGAGCTGATCATTTCCGGAAAGATTTCCATCGCCTTAAGGAACCATCTGGATTCCATAAAATCGGAATGGGAAACCAACACAGCGATCAATCGATCCAGAATAAAGGCTTTGATCTTGAAGATCATTCGTCATCACTCCTGCAATCCCAATTATTTCCGAAGATCAACTGGATAAGTAGACACGGGCAGGATGAATAATATGGGATTTGTGCCAGTAGTATCAAGTTTTCGCTCGTACCGGATCAGGATTATTCAACGGGAATTTGCTGTTTTATCCTTACCACGTTTCCATTTTGCCCAATATGGCAGGATAAATAGATAAGCACCCGTTATTGCCAGCGGTATCATGAAAACAGCCTGAAAACGCTGGGCCATATCGGCGACACCGGTCCCGCGGGTTAGAAAAACTGTTAACAACAACACAATGAAAGGTAACACCAACCACCGATGAATCCTTCGAACCCAGATATTTAATAATTTATTCATTTTTTCCTTTTTCCATTCTTAATATTTTCCATTTATAAAAACAAAGATCTCAATTTAATCCATCTGATCCAAGAGCCCGCTCCAACAGGTCTATCAAGGTTTTCTGCTCTCTTTCTGTTAATCCAGAAAGTAGTCGTTGAAATTTCTTCCTGTGAAACGTTTGATACCGGGCATGGATTTCATTCCCATAATCAGTAAGGAATAGTTGGATTGATCGACCATCGGTGGGATTCTTCTTTCTCCCAACGATCCCTTTCTTCTCCATTTTTTGTACACTGATGCTAACTGTCGGGGAAGCCAGGGATAAACCATCAGCCAAATCCTGAATGCCGCATCCGGGATTCGCCGCGATCCAATCGACCAATGCCAATTGCGCAGGCGAAATCTCCCCTCCATCCATGGTCAATGAATCCAACTCCAACCGTCTTACCCGTTTCATTAACTCTGATATTTTTATTTCTGCAGGAGAATCGCTTTGAGTTTTCATACGCACCATTATATTTAGTTTTACTAACTAATAATAATACGATAACAGTGGTTGTCAAGGGATAAGTTGTTTATCGGTATCACATCGTGGCCTTTTGTTCCTTTAGCATGTCATCGTACCTTTTTCCGGTTTATCAATCGACCTTGCAACAAACCGCTTTCACAGCCGAATCGCAGGGGGAATCCACTTAGGATGCGTCACGACAACGAAAAGAAAAATGAATCGCGTACTTTACCAGGGAGCATGACATGCCCATGGTTCTTCATTAGTCAACCTCGTAGAACTTATGTTTATCCAAATATCAGACCTGGGACGAGAATTATTGCTATAATAAACTTTGTGTTTTAACATCACCATTTTATGGGGCGGTTAACATCCACAGGAAAACACATGAAAAAAAACCAACGCTTTTTCATCACAGGACTATTTATATTACTGGCCATTTCGGCTGTTCTTTTTTTCGGACAAATGTCAGGTACGGGGAGTACCGGTTCGAACCCGAATGACGGTCGACACGATACCGCGCAACCTACGGCGGAGGAAATCACCCAGTCATCAACCGTCAGTTCTTCTGTTACCACGACAGAAACGGCAACCGAAACACCCTCCGCTTCGCCAACTGTAACTGCGACCGAGACGGTAACGCCATCGGTCACTACCACATCTGTCTGCCTTCAACCCGGCATCCCCTCAGACTCCGCGAAATTTGGCCCCTTTGGACGCATCAACTTCGAATGGACCGCGAATGTGGACGCCGCTTCATACCAGGTGATCGTAACATCCCCGACCGGACTTGAAATGACCTTCCGGTCGAACACACAGGAGTATTCCCGTTATGTGGAATCATTCCCCTGGGGCGGTGAATATACCTGGCAGGTGGTCGCTCTGGACGCAAACGGCAATGAACTGTGCCGGTCAATATCCTCAAAGTTCACCAAACCGCTAACCGAGCCGTCTCAGACAGCCGTGCCACGAGGGAAAAGCAGACCTGGCATCCCTGTAACGCCCATTGTCCCAACAACGATCCCATCCACTCCGGTGCCTTAAACGCAGAAACCGTCGTAGACATCAGAATGATTCTGACGATCTCCCGTTATTAGGGTTGGATTATTTATCCGCCCCCCATACGACCAAACCCGTCACACAGGGGAAAACTACCGGACGGAAACTATAAGCGATCTTTTCGTTCTTTGAAAGACGCTGGAGGCTCAAGGCCCTTATCTGAAGTTCCAATTACGGGTGTTTCAATCGCGATCTTTCGAACCAGTTCAGTAATCACCCGGTCGGAAGCGCGCATCTTGTTTGTGGTTGTATTGAACCAGAACCAGGAATAGATCATGAACAGGTAGATGATCATATCCGACCCACGACCAATTCCCACAAGATGGGCGATCGCAGTAGCCGATTCCGGTGAGAGAACCAGGAAAATGGCCGCGATGGTTATGAGGATCGTAATGATTCTTTCAAACAAAATGTTTACATACCGATGGGAAAACAGCAGGAAAAAGATAATTAATGCTGTGATGAAAATTTGAAAAGGGGTCATTTAATTCCTCCCCCAGAACAAATCCCAGAGAATGTTAACGAAATTAAAAATGGATTGTCCCTTGCCCATCGAGTAATCGGTGTACCGGATGTTCACCTGGACCTCTCGAAACCGCAACCGACGCTTCGCGACTTGAGAAAGGATTTCAGACGCATGAGCCATTCTATTTTGATTGATATGAATCATTCTCAGAGCGTCGATCGAAAAACCGCGCAGGCCGTTATGAGTATCCGTGATCATCAAACCAGTGGTTGCTCTTGTGAAGAGCAGTCCCAGTTTTAGAACCACATATTTTATAAACGGCATTCCTTCCACTTTGTTCGTTTGCAGGAATCTTGAGCCCAGAACAACATCATATTGACCTGAATCAAGCAATTTGACAATTTTGGGAATGTCTTCGATGTCATGTTGACCATCCGAATCAAAAGTGACAACAAATTTCGCGTCCGTCTTCTGTAGAAGATAGTCAAAACCCGTTTGCAGCGCGGCGCCCTGTCCGAGATTTATCAGATGTTTGAGCAACACCACAGAGTATCCCGAAGCAACGTTTACCGTGCTGTCCGAAGAGCAGTCATCGACAACAACAACCGAATATGTCGTATGGGAAAACCTATCCAGGACTTCTCCGATGCACTTTTCTTCGTTGAATGCCGGAATCACGATCCAGATGTTCTGATCGTGTTCGCGGTCTGTTTGGTTTTCGGGAGCAGTCGGGTTATTCATTCAAATCTCTCAATGTTTGAAACAGTGATAATGTTACTATAAAACCCGGGGGTGGAATTCTTGAGAATTCAGATAATTTCGATGGACCAATATGTAAAACCGGGCAAATTCTGAATTTCGTTATACCCACTTTTCTCTGAAAGGTATTCGGGGTTTTAGCATTTCCAAGGTTCTTCTCGATCAGATTCGTTTCTGATTTGTTCAAATACATTCGGTGAAGTTAGTTAATAAAAGTACTACCGGTTCAATCTTGATTCCCTTTTTGATCAATCCGTTTGATTACATTCTTTTCACATACCTGAAAAGACATCCATCAATTTGCTTATTGAACCCAGTGACCGTATTTGATACCATCAAGTCGACTTACCATCTCCAATCTAAACCGCCCGCTGTCCGGGATGAGAAGTCTGTTTTCCCAGTCATTTGTTTACAGATTTCGGGGAGGTGGAAATGAAACCATTAAACAAGAACTTTATCCAAAGTTTTTTGATACTGACCGCCCTTATCATTTTTGGTTGTAACATGCCCGGACTAACGCCCGATTCGGAAGCCGAAGACCTGAGGGAGACTGTCCAGGCATTAAGCACTTCAATGGTAGAGAAAGACGAAGGTCAGACCGATATAGTGATACCAACCGGGCAGGAACCTGCGGACATACCTATCGTTGATTCCACCGAAGAAGCACAATTCGTGGCGGATATTCCACCGACACCCATCCCGCACATCCTATTACCGGCACAACCCGGCTGGGTGTCCCGCTGGTTTACCGACACTGACTCCAGCCGGACATCCGGTGAAGGCCGGGCTCCCGGTGGTGACACATTCAACAAGAACATCTACGAGCGGCCATTCACGGCCAATGACATGCAATTCCGTCCCGATCTGGATATCAACAAGGCGGAAGTCTCATCGGACGATAATTTCATCTACTTCACCATCTACTTGAATGGCATCAATCCACAGACATCGAACCTCGTGGGAAATTATGGCGTGGAACTGGATACTGATTACGATGGCCGGGGAAATTACCTGATTCTGATAACCAATCCGGACGGAACGGAATGGCAAATGGAAAATGTCACCGCCTATAAAGATTCGGGCAAAAAGGTCGGCGGAGCCCGTCCCATGTCGGCTGATGGTCCCACCGGCTACACCGGCTATGACCAGGTCATCTTCTCGCTGGACAACATGCCAGACCCCGACGTTGCCTGGGGGCGGGTATCCCCCAAAGGCAGTTCCACCGTAGAGCTGGCATTCAAGCGCGGGCTTATCGGTGGGCGCAGCTCCTTTTTATGGAGTATCTGGGCGGACGACGGTATTAAGGATCCCGCGAAGTATGATTACAACGACCACTACACATTGAGCGAGGCCGGTTCGCCGTACAAAGACGCGAACTACCCGTTGAAATCCATTGCCCAGGTCGACAGCACCTGCCGGGAAATCTATAATTTCACCCCAACCGGTGATATCCCCGGCCTGTGCGCGGTTCCGGCAACCGCGACTCCCATCCCCCCGACCGCCACTACAGCCCCCAGACCGGGCAGTTTTTCCGGGCTGGTATTTGCTGACAATAACAACAATGGCAGCCGCGACGCGGGCGATGACCCGGCTTGTCCAGGTGTTTCTATCTGGTACCACGAAGGTCCTTGTAGTGGTGTTGGATTCATATCGCCGGTTACTATGGGCGGTGGCTGTACGTTCTCCGTCGGGAATCTTCCCGCCGGTCAATACTGTGTTTCAGCCTCAGGTTATGAATTCACCACTCCCAGCCAGGTGACCGTCAATGTACCGGCAGGTGGAAATGCCGGTGTGTTATTCGGCATCTATGTCGTTGAATAGCAATAGGGTACGTTCTGATAAACGTTTAGGGCCCATTAGACCGTTGAAGTACTTCATGGCATACATGAAGACATGTGATTTCCTTTTCATCGTACAAGAATATCCAAGGATTTGCACGGTAGAATAAATCACATGTCACCAATAGTATCCGGAATCTTAATTCTTTTCGCTGTCTTAATTCTAATAACAGCCGCTCTTTGGTTCATTATTCCCCTGGCCAGCGGATTGCCGTGGGTTCCCACCCACGACCGGCGAATCCGCGCGGCATTTCGCCTGGCGGAAGTTCAACCGGGTGAAATGGTTTATGATCTTGGCGCGGGTGACGGCCGCGTTCTTGTCATAGCCGTAAAGGAATTTGGTGCCCGCGCGGTTGGAATTGAGATCAGTCCTGTTCACTGCCTATCTGCCCTGGCAAGAATTCGACTGGCAGGCATTCAGGACCAGGCATCCTTCCGTTGGGGAAATATGTATCGAACTGACGTCTCCGCGGCAAATATTGTTTTTATCTATGCGACATCACATCATGTAAACCGCCTGGCGCCATACCTGGAAACTCAACTTGGATCCGGCGCGCGTGTGGTTACCATTTCATCCAGCATTGATGGGTGGCAACCGTCAGGTTTTGACCGCAAACATCTTGTATTTCTTTACCGGATACCTTCGGCATCGGCTGATGGTATTCATCCATACCCTGCTCACGCAACTTCGAATTGACCAATTATTTGGAATACTCTTCGCAAATCTGTCAGAGATTGGTACTGGACCTATAATCCCCAAAACAGGACTAACCCTAACAATAACATCAGGAAACTGAGAATGGTAAGCAGCCATCCGGCACGGAAGAAGTCACTGAATTTATAATTTGCCGGCGCGATCATTAGAATATTGACCGGGTGGGCCATCGGTGTAAAGAACGAGGCGGAGCAGCCAATTGCTGTTGCCACAGCAACCGCCTGTGGATTGGCACCAACAGCTATTGCCGCGCTGATCACGACCGGCCCGGTAACAAGGGCAGAAACCTGACCGCCCATGAATTGCGTCAATATCGCGGTCATAAGATACGACCCGCCAGCCACGCCGATTGCACCAAAAGGTGTCACCAGTGCGAGCATACTCTTCCCCAGCAGGCTGGCCAATCCGGTTTGCACCATGGAAAGACTGACGGCGTACATCCCCGCGATCAGGAATATTGCCTGCCACTCAATGGAGCGATATGCTTCTTCCATATTAATCACATTTAACGTCATCATCGCGACCGCGCCGAGAAGAACGCTTAAATAGACCGGCATTCCCACAATTGAAGCACCAATAGCTGCCAATGTTATAGTGACCGTTAAAATAGTCTGGCGAACATTGACCGGTTGGCTTCCTGATAGCGGCTCCAGAACCAGAACATCCAGGTTGTCTTGCAATGAACGCATCCGCTCCGTGGGACCCAGTATCAAAAAAGAGTCGCCCAAAGCCAATGGGATATTTCCAATATCAGTGCGATAACTATGGGTGAGTCTTTTCAAAGCGATCGCATTGACCCCATACTTCCGGCGCAGATCAATATCCTTGAGCGTTTTTCCTTCCAGTGACGAATGAGGTGCCAGGATGACTTCGGCCAGGGTCAGACCCAATGAACATAAATAGTATTGCTTTTCAACAGGTTGTATTCTTAAACCGCTATCTTGAATCTGGTTGATCTTTTCCTGGCGCCCGATCAATATCAATTGATCCCTGATTTGAATGGTGGTATCCGGTTGGGGTAATACCAGATCTTCCGAACCGCGTTGAATCGCGATTACCGTCACTCCAAGGCTCTTCCCTATTTCGGTTTCCACCAGTGACTGACCGATCAAACGCGAATTGGGTGTAACTCTGGCTGACCACAACCGTTCGTCAATCCGGTACAGCTCTTCCAGTTGGTCTCCTGTCCGTCGGGAAACAGCTTTTGCGCCCATTCCCGGTTCCCGCTCTGGAAGTAACCGGTTCCCAAAGATCCACAAAAATATAATACCGGCGATTGTGATTAAGCCACCGGTCGGGGTAAAGTCCAGAATATGCAGTGGTGCTTGAGGTGGATGAGCAATTTTTAAAAGATCACTCATGATTATATTCGCGGTGGTGAAATAAGTAGCCGTGCCACCCAAAAGACTGCCATACGCCACCGGGATTAGCAGCTTGCTGGGTTTTATCCCTGTCTGCCGCGATGCTTCCATGGCACTTGGAAGCACGAGCGCTCCAGCAGCCAGATTGTTCATGAATAATGAAAGAAAGGCGGTCACAGAAGCGAACAGGGCAATAAGCCTGTTGGGACTTTGCCCGCCGATTCGTATGATCTGTCGGGCGATCCACCGCGTAACTCCAGATTTTTCCAGACCGCGGGAAATAATGAACAAAGAAATCAGGGTGATCACCACTGATTGACTGAAACCGGATATTGCTTTTATAGAATTCTCAGGGGAGTTTGCAGGACCGAGCATGGCAAACCCCAAAAACTGGAATAAACCAAGAAACGCCGCCATTAATAAAGCGGCCAGGTCCATCCGCAGACGGTTGGACATAACCATTCCCAATGGGATTACCAGGATCATAATTAAAAGATATTGTTCCAACTGCATGGATTACTCACACCGATCAAAAAGAAATCTTAAAACCTGCATAATTTACCTATGAGGAAATATACCATTTAACGAAATAAGTTAGTTGGTTTTTATTAAAATCCAGAAGCAAAGATCCTTGTTGTAAAAGGGGCGGCTTTTGAAAAGAGAAATCTGTGTATATTTTTTACTGACTCGGTTTTCACCAAAGAGATATTTAAAACTCCAGACAGTTTTACCAGATGGCATCGGAGATGAGCTCCGCCAAGTTATTCTCCATCGACATAACCCATCTCTACCAGCTTCTTTAACCGCTGTATGAAACGTGCCATGGGCGCGCCATCCACAATATCATGATCAAAACTAACCGTTACGCTCATCATGATACGCGGTTCCACACGGTGATTAATCACACCCGGTTTCTCCCCCACCCCACCCAATGTGATCTGCAACGTATGGTTGGGCACTGGGATCGCCCATCCGCTCCCGGATCCAAACATGCTGATCGATGAAACGATCACTGTTCCGTAGTATTGCTTGATCAAAATCGGGTTTTTAAACAACACGGAAAAGAACAATCTGCGCAAGAAGCCCGGCAGCCTGATGAACCAATTTATGAATTTCGTCTCCCCGCTTTCCGCATGCCCGTTCTTAAAAGCATCGATCTCGGTCTGAATTTCGCGTGTGCTCATCCGGTTAACCCCGCGTAAAATATGCGGGCGGATCATCTTTTGCCCGTCAATCTCCACTTCGAATAACATATTCACATCCAGCTCATCAAACAGGATCAACCGGTTGCGCCAATCCCGGTAAGCATGGATATGCCTGTCAGTGTCCACTGCTCTCCCAAGACAATCCAGGAAAAACGCGGAAAATGATAGTGTCTCTCCCGATGCCAGGTTATGCTTCCGGAGGGTTTCACGAGCTTTTGTTATATCAAACTCCACCAGACCATGTACCGTATGTTTCTGCCGTCCCATCCGCCCGCCATCAACCATTAATTGCCTTTCAGGCGGATAAGGTTCAAAAAAAAAGCTATCATGCTCTTCAATCATTGATCGGTTTTCCATCACTGCCTCAATTACCAAAATACTTTTTTATTATTTCAACCGCGTTGGCAACACTATCCATAGACCGGATTTGCGCTCCGCAATCTGCTGCCCGTTTGCGCATTCCGGCATCTTCCACGGCTATGCGCATAGCTGCTGCCAGGCGCTCGGCTGTCAATGCTTTGCGGGGTATGGGGTTTGGACCAAGTCCCTGTTCCCGAACCCTTTCTCCCCAGAAGAACTGGTCGAAAGCGAAAGGGATGATGACAGACGGCACGCCGGCACGCAACCCCTGGGCAATCGTTCCCGCACCGCCATGATGTACCAGCGCCGACATTCGCGGAAAAATCCATTCGTGCGGCGCGTGGTCCAGCATATAGATCCGGTCTGAGTGTGATCCTGTTTCCATCCCGCTCCACCCCGTCATGACCAAACCACGCTGCCCGCTTTTTTCCAATGCGTGCTTGATCATCTGTAACAGCCTCTCCGGATCTGTGCCTGTCATACTTCCGAAGCCGATATATATCGGTGGATCACCGGCATCAAGAAATGCCTGCAAGCCTTTCGGTGGGTGCCAATCAGCAGCATCGTCCAATGGTATATCTCCAGTGATGTGAACAGTAGGCGGCCAATCAAAAGGATGGGGGATTACGAATGGGCTGTACGCACTGATCATTGGAGTCATCTTCAGTGTACGGTAATAATCCACGGCTGTGCGTTGAGGCAATCCCAATTCCCGGCGAAAATCCATCAAAAAAGGCCGGTACCACAACCAAACAGAATAGAGCATGACAATTCCGGATAGATAATTATGTAAACCCCACCGGCTGCGCTGAACCGGCCATGATGGCGCAGGGAATGCCTTAGTGGGTAACAATGGTGTCGGTTCTATGTGAAGAAGAGGTATGTGAAGTGCCTCTGCAATAGAAATTCCGAATGGGCTGAAAACTCCCAGACAGATCAAACCGTTAGCATCCCGGCAGGCTTCATAGGCATCGTGAACCATGTCCATCACGACCGGGCCGATTAACTTCCTCATGGCCATAATTGACCGCAAAGGATTGGACCCACCATTTTCCAAAAACCTGCGTCCAAAACTGCTGGACATTACCCGTTGGACATCACCTCGCAGTGGTCTAACATTCACACCATGTTTACAGACCATTTCAGAGAAATTTTCGGGTACAGCCATAGATATATCATAGCCCGCAGCTTTTAATCCCCTTCCCAGAGAAAGACAAGGTTGAATATCCCCCCGAGAACCCGCGGCAAAGACGGATATCTTCATGACATCTATCCCTTAAGGTGAATGATCCACATGCCTAGAAAAAATTGGAATAAATAAGTATAGTGGAAAGAATATGAATTTAGCTGTTAAAACTCCTGTCATTTGAAATCAGATTCAAAAAAATGGATAATGGTAAACAATTCATCCCCTGCTCAAACAGTCAAACCTGTTCAGCGAATACTTGACAGGAAAAAAACCGCAGCCAAACATCACATCTCATGGAAATTATTTCGTGGAATTTCCTTCTTTTTTTTACAGTCACCGTGGCTGTATATTTTGTACTAAACCGTCGCGCACAGAACATCTGGCTTCTTTTTATGTCGGCCTTTTATATTGCCCTTTGGGGCTGGCAGCATCTTTTTCCATTAGCGATAATTGGCGGCACCACATTTCTAACTGGCAAAAAACTTGGTGAAACCAGTCACCCATTGTGGTTTGCGGTTGGACTGTCTATCAATATTGCTGTTTTTTTTCTGTATCGGGTAATCAACAGTCCACTCTTCAGCATTTCTACACCCCCTGTCATTGAAGACCTGTTACTTCCCATCGGTTTCGCGTTTTTCACACTTCAATCTATCTCATACCTGATTGACATCCACAACGGCAAGATTCCAGCCGAACCCGAGCCTGTTGACTTTCTTCTTTATCTGATGTTCTATCCTAAGATACTGGCTGGTCCAATCGAGCGAGCCGGGAATTTTCTACCACAATTAAAATCCCAACGGACTGTAGATAGTGACAAACTCGATCGCGGTTTCGCATTGGTCCTTGTTGGATTAATCCGCAAGATCGCCATCGCAGAAGTGCTGCTGACCATTATGCCGGAAAACCTCTTTCCGACAATACCCCAAGAAATCGGATTGTACAACGGACCAATCCCTGCTGCCATCTTTGCCTACAGTAACCTGATCCCTTATACTGACCGCTTGATCGGGATACTGGCTTATGGTGTCTATCTATATAACGATTTTGCCGGTTATACGGCTATTATGCGCGGGGCAAGCCTGATCATGGGTTTTGAACTCTCACCCAATTTCCGTGAACCTTACTTCGCAAACAATCTGTCAGATTTCTGGAGCCGCTGGCACATCAGTCTGTCATCCTGGCTGCGAGATTATATTTATTTTCCCATGACCCGAATTCTTCTTAAGAAATATAAAAATCGATTTTTTCTCCTTCCGGAAGTCCTACCTCTTATCGTTACAATGCTGGCAGCCGGTTTCTGGCACGGCCTGACTTATCCATTTCTGCTATGGGGGTTGGTATTCGGGATATTGATGAGTCTGGAAAAGCTGATTTTCCAAGCGTTTCCGCTATTGAGAGCGAAAACCCGTCTCCCGCCATTAAGGTTCATCAACGGTTTGCTGGTTTACCTGGTTGTCAATATCGCATGGGTGGCTTTTGCCGTCAATTCGGTGGACGGCATCCTTTCTACATGGAAAGCAGTCCTTTCAGCCGCGGGATGGTTTATCAATCCTACTTTCTCCCTCTGGATCGTAGTGATTAGTAGTGTCTCATTCTTTTTGGATTTTCTTGAATCCCGCAGGTATGATCAATCCATCCTGCTTGGATGGCCCATTGCAGCCAAATCCATTGTCCTGGCCATAGTTTTGATCACTCTAATTTTTGCATTCACGTGGACATCACCGTTTACATCAAATGTGTTTGTTTATCAGAATTTTTAGGAGTGTTATGTGATCCGGATCAAGGAACTATTGGCATACGATACATATAAAGCCACCAGATCGACAGGCCGCACTCTCTTTTTCGCTCTGATGTTCATTCCACTCATCGCATTACTAGTGGAAGGTATATTGCGATTCGTGCCTATTCCAGCCTGGCTTATGATTCCCACAATTGACCGTGAGCTTTATTATTCAGAGATCGATATCAAGTTATCCAGATTATTTGAACTGGAACAGGAAGAAAAAGTCAATTGTTTCATTCTTGGAAGTTCCATGTCTGATTTTGGTATCGATCCGCACATCCTTAACCAAAAGCCGGTGATCTCAGGAATCCGTAAACCGCTTTGTTTTAATTTGGCATTAAAGGCCATGAAACCCGAACTGACTGCCCACATTGCCAGTTTTCTCGTCCAAAACTCCAACCCATCGATCTTAATCCTGGGGATCAGCCCTCTGGATTTTACTGGCGGTCAGGATATGATCCGAAAATTTGTTCATTCCCCATGGTTGCGCTATCAGGATGGGCAATACTCCATGGAAGGTTGGATGGTTGAGAACCTTTATACCTACCGATACTGGTTATCGTTCTTGAAATATCGTGATCCCGCATACAGAACCGACTTGAAAAACCAGCTTGTCGGGATCGATTCCTTCGGATCTCAGACTATAGAGGACACTGGCCGGACGTATACAGTTTTACCGGAAATGGAATTTGCTGATTTTGATCTTAAAGAAAATGATCTTGTTGGATTGGAACGAATTTCATCTCTAAACTCACCGGAATTAAAAATTATCGCAGTCGAAATGCCAATTCACCCTGACTACCTATTACGGTATACCTGTGGAGGTGAAACCGGGTATGAAGAACATCTCATTCAACCAATTCAGCGAATCCTGGACGCGGAGGAAATTCCCTTCATCCGCTCTCAGAAACAGATACGAGACATCGTCCCGACAGAAGGGTGGAAAGATTATTTACACCTAAACCATTCTGGAAAAGATAAGTTCAGCCATTGGCTGGCAGGCGAACTAACCAATTTGCCGTAGCCAAACATTCCCTGCACCCTCAATTTTTTTCGTTCTTCAATAATCTGGGGTTATTCAATTATGTAAAAAGGATATGAGAATTACAAATTTTTTATTGACAGTTGTTCTTTGATGTCAAATCAGGCTTTTATTTTTCTGGCTGTCAATTCCCAAGGAAAAGTATTACCAATAAACAGAAGCAATTATTAGGAAAAACTCTCCATTGATTTCGAAGTATTTACAGAAATCGAATCGTTACTTATTGCGATAATGGATGCTATTTGGGAATGAAAAAAGAAGCAAATTATCACTCGTAATTGTTACCCCCTCACAAAAAATAGTTGGTGTGCGTTTCTTTTCTCTTGGAGTTCAATCTTCTGCCTCCGGCCATCTTGGATGTGTATATTAATGAATCTGATATGTTCCCGCTGTAGTCCTTCTCTTTATGTAAAAAAACGGATCATAACTAATGAAGCAATTGGAGGAAACAATGTCAAAATTAAACGAGATCTATCACGGTCATCACTCTTGTGGGATGAAAATGGTGGTAAGTAATTGTTGACATGGAGTTTTGAGATTTATAATATTTTTGTGGTGATGTGAAAGTGTTAGTCAGCAGTTCAAGAAAGGTTATTTTATTTACAGCAAGGTTCAGCTAAGGAATACAATTCGAAAAAGCTTGGCAATCCGGATTTATATATAGATAAATCAATATGCCTGAGACTCGAGCAACAATTATTGGGTACTTTAGGTACTTCGTTAGCAACAAGATTTGAAAATATTGATTGTTGTTATCGGATTCCCACATTTGATGTATCTAGTGGCAGGGACATATTAAAACACAAGACACTGACGCTGATGATCATATCCTAATTGAGATTGCTAACAACTTTGTGGTTAAGCAAAACGGACAAAAGGATCAAGCCATCATGACTGAAACAAGAGATTTTTTTAGAGTCAGAGCTGCAACTACCAGGAGAAGCAAGCTGGTTTTACCCAGAGGTAAAAGTGCAACATCTTTGGTTATTACGATTTTGCTGATTTCTTTACTTCTTTCCGCATTTGCACCAAACCCGGCCGCCTATACTATGTCCACTCCCTCAAAATCGGTTCCAGCGGATGTCATTGAAACGTCTGAGTCGCAACAAAACCCGATTGCGGAGATGAAAGTCAACAAAAAGATGGTTACCGTAGATATTCCGGTTGTAGTGTCGGACAATGAAGAATTGCTTTCTTCTACAGGAGAAGAAGGAGTTTTTCATGTTAATTTTGAAGAGGATATGCCCAGTGAGCATACTCTTAGAAATGATCGTCCTGCTATGCCAGCATACATCTGGTATTTCAATGGTACCGAACGCGAGTCAGTGGAATCAATAACAATTGAATTTGACCTTATTGAAACAATTGCCCCGCTTGATCCTGTCACTTTTGGCTATAGCCGCGGATTTTTTATCGGCATTCACAACTTTGACACGATCCCAATTATGCCACCATGGGCTAATAACCAGAATATAGAGGCTTTCCGGATATTTTCTGAGCAACGCGGGGGAGATACGGATAGGGATAAGTTTCTTGAATTTCCTGAACTTGCTGTAAGTATGCAGAAATATGTTGAGCGAGACGGCAATCATATCAGAATGGTTATTCCTTATTCTGAGTTTAGTAACGCTTCCAAGAGTCTGACTTTACAGTTTCTACCTGGAACGACTTTCGGGAATCTTACTGCCCAACTCTTTTGCGATGAGGGATTGGATATCGACAAGATTACGCGGTTGGTCGAAAATATTGAGACTGATTTGTTTCATGAGGTGGTTCTGCCACTAATAAACGTAGATGAATCCAATATGATTCCAGCATCCATGGCCGAGTCACAGGATCATATAAATGACATGATATACGGGCAAAAAATAATTAATCAAGGTCTTGTCATCAATTCTGACGGGTCTATCAACATGCCCGTTTCAATGTTTGACCTGGGTGAATATGCCAACGAGGTGCAGGGTAAATATGCCACAGTTCCGGACGGGCTCGTTTCTGTCTTTATGACTTTGACAATGGATAGATTTACCAAAGCAGAAAGACGCCAGGTAATTGATTTCACTCTTAATTTGATTGATGAAAACGGTCAATTTGCCGGCATCTATGATATTTCCCAAGAGAAAATGGTGGCCACCGATCGCAAAGTATCTGCATTGCCTATTCTATCGGCAATGCTTATGCATCTTGATTTTGGCATACTCTCTGATCAAGAAATCGATCAGGTTTTAAATTCGATAATCAACAATCAAATTGTGAGGGTCGGCAACAAGCTCTATTATGCCCCCAATGGGTTTGGCGAGAATGGCGTTATGGAGCTTAATTTATCTGATTTTGCCATCAATGACCAATTATTTCGGGTTCTTGCAAAATACTCCGTTGATTCCAATGGACGTCTTGATGAGAAGTTCGGCTGTGCATTGTTTTTGGAGGGGTTTGCCAATTCTTTAGAGCTTATTCTTGAGGCTCAGGAACAAAATCCCACAAGATTACCCTCTCCAGAAGTAAAAGTAAGGTTTCATGAAGATTTTTCATATGATTTGGAACCTTCAGGAACGTTCAAGATCAATGATTCTTATTTTTCTCTGTGGCTCAATACTTATCAACAGTTCGAGTTGTATATTAATGACTTTAAAAGCGGCGATATACCCGCTCTTAACTCTTTGATTCAAAGTATTCGTCCGATCAGCGATGGAAGTTACAGCGAAAATCAACAGGAGAAGATTCGCAAAGCCATGGCGATGTATGCCGAACGATATGACGCGTATAGAATTGTCAACACGTATTACAAATCATGCCTTGATATTTATAATTTTGTGAAATCACAAACTTCCTCCTCCATTTATGCAGCAGGTTATAACGTAGATACCGGCGAGATGGTAGCAGATGATTCTGCGCAGTTTCCTTCCACATTCGAGAAAATGAATTCTTTCAGAGCACGCTTCGGTTCTCCGGCAAGTTCGGCCAACTGGCTCAATCTTGTCGGAATGTTTAACGATGAGGATTTTGTCAGAGAAGCCGCACACCTGACAATGATTAATTTTGATTTGTATGTAAGATGGGTATTAGGTTCTCAGAACCTTAATTTATCTAATCCTGATTCTTTTGCTGAAAATGGTTTTAATATCTGGGGATACGACTCTTTGAAGTACCTACTAATAAGTTCTTGTACAGCCACTAATTCTACTTATTTTGTATACAGCACTTCTGGGGCAAGTTTTAACCGAGAGAACTGGTGGGAATTTACACTTCGCAAGCTTAATGAGAACAGACCGGAGAAACAGACCCTTAACCTTTCTGACATGATTCCGTTCTTCTACGAGCATGTCCCTAATGTAACTTTTTTATAAATAAAGATACAGTTTTAAAAATTGACATAAAAAAACAATTTTCAAGATGTTTCTCGACTTACTTATACTTTTTTGTGTTTATATAAATAGCAGTGAATTATCGAGAGGGATTTTTCTAGTCTTCCACAGATAGACGACGGAGAAATTCTTCCAGCTTGTCCCTGGCCGCCAGGTAACCAGTCTGAATGATCGCCGGGATCTGGTCAGTTCCCAGTAGATTGAATTCAGAGAGATCGGGGGTTATCAGTAGATCGGCATATCGATTATATGGACGCGAGGCATTGATCATGGCGGAGTAGTACGTATTCAACAACAGATCCACCAGATTTTCCGGCACCCGGCGTGAATGACTTGCCGTGAACAGATCGACAGCGATGATGGCTTCCGCGCCCATTTCCCTTGCCAGCATAATTGGAACATTCTCCAGCAGTCCCCCATCTACCAGCATTGCCCCGTCTATGGTAACCGGCGTAAATATTCCCGGAATACAGGAACTGGCCATAACTGATCCGGCGACATTCCCCTGTGTCAATTTCACCCGATCCCCGGTTACCACATCAGAAGCTACAATACCAAGCTGAACATTAGCATCGCGGAATGTTACATCGCCAATGATATTGCGGACAATTTCTCCCAATTTATAGTTTGAGAGTATTCCATATTGAGATAATGCCAGGCCGGCTGTGTCGATCCATTCGAGATTCATGGCGACTTCTTCGATGTCATACCAGGGTTTACCAAATGCGTGTAATGCCGCAACAAACGCTCCAATACTGGTTCCAGTGATAATATCGATGCGAATACCCAGCTCTTTTATGGCTTGTAGAACGCCTATATGTGCAGCACCAAGTACTACGCCCCCACCCAGAGCCAAACCGATCTTTTTTTTGTCGTTGTTCCCGGCCATCTGAACCATCTATCTTTTAAATTCTATTTGAATAGATTATAAATTGATTTAATTGGATAAATTGGTCGGAAAAAAGGCATGCAATTATCCCCCATGAAAGCATCTGCATCCTGAAAATGGAAAACTTACAAACCTTCTCTCTGGAATCCAACCTGTACGCATGCTACCGTCCGCAGTATCCGGAAGGACTTTTTGAATACCTCGCAAAGAAATGCAAGGATCACTCCCTCGTTTGGGATTGTGGTACGGGTACAGGTCAGGCTGCCTGCTCCTGTGCAAAATACTTTACTGGAGTAATTGCCACTGATATCAGCCAGGAACAAATTCACAACCGGGCTACACATCCCCGGGTACATTATCTGGTTATGCCGGCTGAAAGAACAGCGTTTTCTGCCAAATCATTTGATCTGGTTATAGTGGCACAGGCTGTTCATTGGTTCAACCGCGATGCATTCTTCTCGGAGGTCAATCGCGTCCTAAAACCAGGTGGTTTACTGGCTATATGGGGATACGGTTTTCCGCAAATAAACCCGGAAATCGATTCTATTATCAATGAAAAACTGGGGAGAGTGATTGAGCCGTACTGGGCAGATGGAAACCAAATGTTGATGTCCGGTTATAAGGATTTGCTCCTGCCTTTTCCGGAATTAGTGATTCCACACTCATTTGCGATTTCGTTGACATGGAACCTGTTTTCACTATTATCTTATTTCCGCACCTGGTCAGCCGTAAAACGATATATCGATTGCACCGGACACGATCCTGTCGCCCGGCTTGAAGCTGATTTACAATCGTCCTGGTCTGCAGATCGAGAAACAATGATTGTCAATATGCCCCTATTCTTAAAAATCTCCCAGAAATAGCAGTTTCGGTAATAAAATGCCATGTAACTTTGATGAACGATAACTGATATCATCAATGCTCATTACAGCATGTCTACTCTATCTTATTAATCTGCTCTAGATCATAGATGAAAAGAAACCCAAAAACATGAAAAGAACGTTTCCTTTATTTACAAAATGCTTCACTGGCAAAAAACAAGCAGCAAAAACCCTTCTTTCTCATATTCTGGTTCCCCTATTCATACTGTTCTTGTATTGCGTTTCCTTCTCGTTTTACTCCCATAACTTTCTTCCCAAAGGTGTCAACTCAGTTTTTTCAGACAGGTTTAGTGAAATATTGCTGGTTTTATTGTTTATTGCTATATCTGTCTTTATTCTGCTTCTACGATCTGTGAAATTTGCCTCAAACGATTTTTTATCTCCGTTAGATAGAATAGAAGCAGCTGATCTTTTTCTCATTCTGCTTCCACTCTCTCCCGTCATTCAGTACATTCTCAATAACCAGGATCTGTTATCTCCCTATGATTCCATGGTCATACTTGGTATCTTTTTTCTCCTTTCCGGATTACTGATCATCCTAATACCCTGGCTACTCAGCGGTGTTGGTTCTTCACGCGTCCTGAAAATGATGGGAGCTACTTTCACACTTACGATTGTCACCATGGCGATTTTAAGCAAGAATTTTTCCTGGCTTGGTAAAGGTAGTCTGAAAATCCAGTTACTTTTTTTTGCCTGCGTTTTTTTTATCACCTTCTTTTTATACAACCCGAAAAATAGATGGGGCCTTTATTTACCCGTAATGGCCTTTTTTTTGTCTACACTCTTGATGCAATTTCCCGCTTTCCTATCAAGTGATACCAAACCATCACTAAATTCCCCTTCTGATTTCGAACTGGTTGCCGCAGTGGGGGATAAACAACCGGCAAGAAAACCGAATGTTTATCTACTACTGTATGATGCGTATGTATCAAATGAAACAATGACTGCATATGGTATTGATAATTCAGAGCAGGAAGAATACCTGCGCGAATTGGGCTTTAAACTTTATCCCCGAACATATTCAATATTCGCCGACACAATGCGTTCAATGGGACGTGTATTGAACGCATCCATGGAGATCGAAGGTGACCTCAATTCCAGCGTATCCGGTGATGGAAAAGTATTCCATCTTTTTGAAGACATTGGATATAAAACATATGGCATTTTCCCATACGATTTCATGTTTCGCGGGCTTACCCCTAAATATGACAACTATATACCCAGGTTCAGCGCTCCCCCATACAGTCATTTACTATCGGCCATTTTAATAGGCGAATTTCGCTTTGATATTGGCTTCTACGAACAGGATCATTCTGAATTTGTATTAGAAAAGCAAGAAATGCTTTTCGATGCCTCCCGTCAAAAATCTTTTGTTTATATGCATACAAATGTTCCATCGCACAGTCAAAATTCCGGTGCATGCCTCCCCGATGAGATAGACTTGTATGAAGACCGGTTGAATACGGCAAACAGGGAAATGCGGCAGGATCTGGACACGATTCTCAATAACGACCCCGGCGCTCTTGTAATTATCGCCGGTGACCATGGTCCGTATCTGACCAAGAATTGCGGAGTTTTATCCGAAACCTTTAATATGAATGAAATCTCCCGCCTGGATATTCAGGACAGATATGGAACATTTCTGGCAATCAAATGGCCGGATGCAGAATTCGCCCGGTATGACGACATCACAATTCTTCAAGATCTGTTTCCAGCGATATTTGCGTATCTTCATCAGGACCCGAAAATCCTTGAAACGAAACTTGACCCGGTTATAAAACTTGATAATGTCATCAGTGGCGCAACAGTGAAAAACGGTATTATCTCAGGCGGCATAAATGACAGCGAGCCGCTTTTCCTTTCCCAATGAAAGTTTGATGACCACAAGCAATATCTCTCAGATCCAAACAGAAGAAGACCTGACCCATGTACTTGATCTGTGCGGGTTAACGTCGGAACGCCTATTCAAAAACAAAATCGATGGGTATTTGCCCATTTTTCATGAACCGCTTGCCCGTCGCCTTGCAGATGAGACGCTCAAGAATCTCTGTGCTGCCGTAAATTCGAACAGCCTGCTTATATACAGCTGGATCATGAGAATCTGCGAATTATCCAGAGAATTCGACGAAGATTTCTTAAGGGAAAGGTTGATTCTTTGTGCCGACCCAGAAAGAGCACCGGCTGACGCATCGCGTGGTGTCCATTAAAGAATGCCTTCATTGCATAAGACTATGGATCCATTTCTTCGTGCAATAAGAGGTATACAGTCGGTCTGGCCGGTACTATAAGGGCTTGATTACACCGGACATGGTTGAGAAGATCACACTGTAAACGGTGGTTGATTGCCTCAATAACCTGGATTGGACTCTTTATGGAGGTTCTTTTTTTGATAATGAAACTGGACGTTCAGACCAAAAAGGAGTCTATGTGGATTAGATCAACCGGTAATAATATCAGGGGGTGGCACGGGGCGTCTTTTGCTTTGTGTCCGTTTTTGCATCTCCTCCCATAAGTCAATGGCAGCACACAAGTGCGCCCCGAATAAAATGATCCAGGATGCCAGATAAATCAGCAGCAGGAATGTAATGATCGCGGCAAGGGAACCGTATACCACAGTGAAATCACCCAGTCCGCTGCGAAGATACCAGTTAAAAACTTCGGTAACAACTTTCCACGCGACCGACACCAATAACGCGCCCCAGAAAGAGGCACTGAAAGAAACGCTGGTATTCGGAACCCAGTAATAAAGCGCTAGAAAAAGCAAAAAACTCATCAGGAATGAGATCAAACTGGAAAACATACGCAGCAGATCCATATCTCCAATAGTGGTCACAACCCAATCTTCCACCGGAATCAAATTAGCCGCCCATTCAAAGAACATGGAAGCAACAAGTAACACGGTAAAAGCAACAATCATCAATATGCCGATCAGCCGCTTTTCCAGATAGTTCCTCTGTTTGGCATCCGGCCAGGCAAGATCAATGTTATACACCAGACTGGTAAAGAACGCAGAAGCAGACCATAACAATGTCAGAATGGAGATTATTCCAACCCGTCCGCGAGTGGCAAGAACCTGCCGTAGAACATCATCAATCCAAAGAGGAGAAACTGGTAATACCTCATTAACAAAACGGATTACATTCTCATAAACTTGCTGGCTGTCAATAAAATAACTTCCGCCAACAATGAGCAATAATAAAAGTGGGAAAAGGGAAAATATGGCGTAATACGCCATACTGGCCGCAGCCATTGGTGCCCGAGCCTGGGTGAACGAAGTTATTGTGTTTATTGGGATATCAAGCTGGTCTTCAGCTTTCTTTTTAATCCGCCTCACCCATCTTTTTGTCTTCTTTGATTTCAACTGCGCTTCTCCTTACAGGATTAATGATAACCCAGATGGGATTTTTTCTCAAAATAAAAGAATTCCCCTGATTAACTGGAAAAAATGAAGATCTACATATTAAAAAAGTGCTAAGCCTTACTCGTGTCTTTGTGGTTTTTGCACATCCGGTTTGATGGTTTTCGTTGTTAGATACCGACTTTGTCCGTGCCTTATAAGCAGGTTTTGAACCCATGCCATACATATACTTGTCATACTCGATTATTACTAATCTGGTCTCGCAATAAAACACCCGATTTTATTGGAATGATAAAATATTCTTCGTGCTAATCCATTCCATTTTTCGAAATTGCTAGCAAACAATTTGTCTCACCCAGGTCCAATTCATTTGGAAATCATATCGTGGAATTTTCTTCTTTTTGTTTTTCTCTTTCTATCAGTCTATTACCTATTAAATCGCAAAGCGCAAAATATTTGGCTGCTTTTCGCATCAGTTATTTTTATTACCACCTGGAGATGGCAGTATCTAATCCCGTTGTTAGTGACGGGGTTTTCCACCTTCATTATTGCAAAGAACCCTGAGTATAAACACAAACCGCTCTGGCTCTGTACGGGGGTAATGATTAATTTAATGCCCTTATTTTTGAACCGCTTGATAGATTTATCTGGGGAGTCGCAGATTATCCAGCTAGCGGATATGAATGGCGTTGAATATTTTCTTACACCAATGGGACTTTCTTTTTATGCACTTCAATCGATTTCTTATTTGATCGATACTTATAGATCACGCATAAAACCTGAAAAGAATCTCTTCGATTTCTATTTATACCTTGCCTTTTTCCTGAAATTTCTTGCCGGTCCAATTGAACGGGCAGGGAATTTCCTGCCGCAACTTAAGAAAGACCGTGTGGTCAATAACAATACGATATCGCAAGGGTTCTACCTGATCCTTGTCGGATTGATCAGAAAAACGGTTATTGCGCAGATACTTCTTTCCATACTACCTGAACATTTCATCCATGCAGATATCATCAATACCAAACCTTACCTGGGGTTAATTTCGTTTCCTTTTGTTTCTTACACAAGTTCAATTGCATATTTCGATCGCTGGGCCGGGATCATTGGTTATGGAATATATCTTTATAATGATTTTGCTGGTTATACAGGCATAATGCGCGGTATAAGTCTATTCTTTGGCTTCAATCTTTCTCCAAACTTCATGGTTCCCTATTTCGCCGTATCCTTTTCGGACTTCTGGAATCGTTGGCATATTAGCCTCTCGTCATGGTTAAGAGATTATTTATATTTCCCGATATCCAGATATCTAAAAGAGAACCAGCGAAATCTATCCTCGTTATTACTAATTACGATACCAATAATCTTTACTATGCTTGCCAGTAGCCTGTGGCATGGTTTTACAAGCCCATACCTGATATGGGGTTTGGTTTATACAGTCATGATGGTTCTTGAGCAATGGATATTTCTGAAATGGCCTGCTTTCCGTCCACAACGGCAGGCTTTTCTTTTCAAGGTACTCAGGGGGTTTTTTATATTTATTTGTGTGACTTTTGCCTGGGTCCCATTTACCGCTGCGTCGCCCGGTGAAACCTTAGCATTTTGGAAAACGATTGCAAAAGGTTCAGGATGGTTTACCTCACCCAGTTTCAATCCCTGGATATGGCCTCTTCTTATCTTGTCGCTAATCGTTGATGTTTTTGAGGTCAGATACAAAGACGAAAACTTTATATTCAAATACCCTATGATCGTCAGGTCACTAATATTAGCTGTGACATTCCTGATTCTTTTTCTTGCCATAACCTGGAGTTCGCCCAGCGTTACCAATGTCTTCCTATATCAAAACTTCTAAACAGACTGATGAAACTAGACAAATTGATCTCCTGCAAAACACTCAAGATTTCCTTCCCAATTGGCGCATCGTTATTCTTTGCCTTTTTGTTGATTCCTTTAATCTTATCGGGACTTGAATTGTTGTTAGCGATAATACCCCTTCCCGAGTCCATGCTTCTACCAACAATTGACAAAAATATCCACTATCCAGAAATAGATATCAAATTATTCCGTATGGGCTATTGGGACAAAACTAAAAAGATAAATTGCATAATACTTGGAAGTTCCATTGTCGATTATGGATTTGATCCATCCAGCCTGGATGGTAAAGAAAGTTTTTTGGGTATTCAAGAACCAAATTGTTTTAATATGGCTCTGCGGGGAGTAAGACCAAACACAAATTCTGCCATTGCAAATATTCTAGAAAATCGATATAACCCAGAACTGATCTTTATTGGTCTTAGCCCTGTTGATTTTGCGGGAGAAAATGAAATCATTCGAGAATTCAAAACCTCGCCCTGGTTTTTCTATCAAGAAGGCCGGTATTCGCTTGAGGGGTGGATGATTGACAATTCCTATTTATATCGGTATTGGCTTTCATTTCTGAAATATCGCGATCCGGCTTATTTAGGCGAATTGCAAAACCTCCGCCTTCTCATTAATGACCGTGGCCTTCAAATACGACAAAAGAATAAAGACATCTTCAAAGTCAAACCTGTTATACAGATTCCAAAATTTCAGATAACTCAAGAAGAGATATACGGACTAAAAAAAATCGCTAGCATGAATAACGATACAGTTCGAGTCATTGTCTTCGAAATGCCTTCTCATCCCGATCTTATACCGTATTACCTGCCCGGGGGAACAGAAGGATATGAGAAATTATTCGCCGAACCGGTTTCCGATGCACTTATGGAATACGGCATCCCTTTTATCCGAACCCAGGATGAAATCAGACAAGTCATTGGGCCTGAGGGTTGGCAGGATCAAATCCATGTTAATGAAATTGGATCGAGACAATTCAGTCAATGGCTTGTTCAAAAGCTAACCGATATGCAGTAACCTTGGGTTTCCCACAAAGAAAATCAATCTGGAGTGTCCCAGCAGGTAAGAAATGATGGTTCTTTTTCCTCCTGTTTACTTTGAATGTATACTTTCTAGAAGTGAAGGTTATCTTCAGGAGTTCTAATGATCCGTCAGTTAATACCGGCAGTGAATGAAACCGATTATCACATTTTACTTCCCGCGTATCTGGAACTGATCAATTCGCCTGAAGCCTTGAAATATCTGAGTTACACCGGTATTCCATTCACTAAGGAGATGGTCTCAAGTTGGTTAAAAACTCACCTCGATGCTGAAATCGACTATTATGCCGATTTTTGAGAGGACTGTCGAATTCAGGGAATTGTTGTGACAAAATCGAACTCATCATCAGGGTTTGAATTGCTCGGGTTGGCTGTCCGAGCAATAAATCGTGAGAGGGGTGTGGGAAAAGGACTCGTTCGTTATGTAATGAATCGCGCCGTCGAGTCCAGATTTGCGTCTGTTGATGTCACTGTCTTCGCAGACAATATCCCCATGCTGCGATTGTTGCCTGGCCAGGACTTTATCCCGGTATCCATGACCTATCATGTCCGGTTTGATGGCGCAGACGCGGTCAACTTAAAACTATATGTTTGATTTTTTCTATTTCAATCCGATAATAATTATCAGGTAAGTAGAGATATCCCCATAACAATAGAGGTTGATATGTCATTTTCCATTACGCGTAATTCATTCGAGCCAGGTAAAGATTATTTGTTATTAGCGTATGAAGGTGAAGTAAGTATAGCGACCATCGTTGAGCATGCTCCGGCGGTTCTCAAGAAAATAAAGGAAGAAAAGATCACGAGACTGGTGGAAGATTATCGAAAGGTGAAATTCAATTTTTCTTCCATAGACATCAACAATATGCAGGAACTCCAGATGGATCGACTGATTGAAAATGGCATCTCCTACAATCAAATAAAAAGAGCCCTGGTCGTCGACAGGGATCAGTCGCTGGTTGCGGATATTGAATTCTTTGAAAAGCTCAATCTGAATCGTGGAATATCAATCAAGGTGTTCTCGGATATGTATAAAGCTATCCAATGGGTTGTGGGTGACTGACATTTTCGAAAAAGCCTTTTGAAAACCGATAATGATTTTCTTGATGTCTGTGTAATAATCAAGAATAATCAGATTTAGGCTACATTTCTGTATTATTTAAGTTCGTTCAAATTTCCAAAACCGATGTCTGGGGGGAGTTTGATTTCTGTGAAAACATTAGAAAAAGACAGTCCTCCGCTCAGGAATTTTAATAAACAGATAACCTCACCAGTAGGATGGATAAAAGCGGTTATTTTGATCCTCTGTCTTACCATATCTTTGTGGATCGGGTGGGAGTATTCCCTTTATACGCATGTAAATGGGTGGCAATTCTGGTTGTGGCTGGCATGTGTCTGCCTCACAGTTGCAATTCTATATCGACCCGGATTCCACATTGAGCAAGAGGATGTCCGGCTGATTCCGTTTTTATTTCTTGCAGCCCTGATGATCCGGGTTATCAATCTTGGTTCGATTCCCGGCGCTTTTCATGTGGATGAGGCGGGAGTTGCCCGGTTTGCCATGGTTGACCTGTTCGGAATTCCCGGGCAGGTCATCAACCCCTTTATGACCGGGCCAGGATCTCAGCCTGCTTTGTACCATTACCTCATACTGGCATCAATGAAATTGTCTGGGTTTTCGATCGGCGGTGCCCGGTTATCTTCCGCCATTGCAGGCTCCCTGGGCGCGATCACCTCTTACTTTATGATCAAGCATTTCAGCGGTAAGAGGACTGCCATTTTCGCGACAGTCTTACTGGTATGCAGTCACTTTGACATTCATTACTCCCGGTTGGCACTGAACAATATATGGGACACGATCTGGGTTCCACTCATCATTTTCCTGTTCAGTAAAGGCTGGGAGGAAAAATGGGATGGCGGCTCCGTTCTGGCGGGTGTTGCACTTGGTTTTTCACAATATTTCTACCACGGCAGCAAGATCGTCCTTTTTCTTTTGCTTTTCCTGGTTTTTACGCGTTGGCAAGTTGGTGGCAGTGCGAAACGAAAAATCTCTTTTCTTATCAGAATGGGAATAACCGCGCTGGTCATCGCTGGCCCGTTGGTTTCATTTTCATTTATAAAGCCAGACTTTTACTATGCCCGCCTGCATGATGATTGGGGTTGGAAAAACCAGGCGGTATTCACTTCTTTAGGGGAGATCAATTACGGCAAATACATATGGCACCAGGGAGTTCATTCTTTGGGAGTATACAATTTCTTCCCCGATCCAAACGGTTTTTACCATCCGGTAATCCCACTAGTATTTGGACTTTCATCGATCATATTTCAAGCCGGGTTCCTGACAGCCTTGTTTCGCAAAAACTGGCTGCCGATACTCTGGATCTTGTTAACATCTTTCTTTGGTGGTTTCATGCTTAGCGTTCCCAACAGCAGCCCCCATTTTGTCGTCTCCATTCCAGCCATCTTCTGGCTGGCCGGGCTTGCCATTAATTGGGTTGGGGACCGCGGATTTCCCAAACTGGCCGTTGTTTTGCTCATTTCTGCCGCTTTTATGGACTTATTTTATTACTTCGTTGTTTACACGTATTCCATACCCCCGGATTTTGCTATTCCATTTCCGAAATTTTTCTGATGGAAAACTGGTCCAAAATAATCTCAATAATACTTACGACTTTTTTTTATGCAACAAAAGTAACCCGCAATCGGTCAGTTGTCTCCAGAAATTCTAAAATTCATGTAATGAAAAATCGCTTCCCAAATTCTCTTATGAGCAAATTACCAGCTACTCGCAAAACACCTAGACTAACTGATTAGATATGGGCAAAAACATCTGTACCTATAATCGCTACGGGTATATCACTTACTTAAAAATTATCTTAATTCCGAATTGTACAAGAGCCTCCAATCACTGGCTGGTCAAAATACGTGTTCCCCTCCCAACGGCGAATCTGTGAAAGTGATACCAGAGAAACTATACAATAATAATTTGCATAACAATAGGATAAGGAATATTTAATTTATTAATAAAGTGTGTTTTATCCTGGTTGGAGGCCATATGGAATCAGAAGAAATTCGCCACATGCAGGAACAGATCAATGAGTTGGAACGGCGTGTCGATCTGTTGTATGACCGGTTGAACATGGGGTATTCGCGCCAAATCAATTCTGCGCTGCTTGATTCACGGGTGATCGATGCCATCCGGCGGGGTGACAAGATCGAAGCCATAAAATTCTATCGCGAGTTGACAGGGCAGGATCTGCGGGAATCCAAAGAGGCAGTTGAAAGCATTTGGGAGCAATATAAATCGTGATCCAGGAGCAAAACCTGACTCGACATAACGGATCTTAAAAGCTTGAAAGTGCTTGAACCCCTGGCAAGTGATTCCTTACGTAAATATTAGGAGGAATTTCCGTACCATTCCGGTTTTTTTTGGAACGGCTTCGGTATATACTGAATGGAGATACTCAGTTCCCAAAACCAAAATCAGGATTAAAAATATGCAAACCACAAAAAAAGAGATCACCCTAACGATTAATGGAACCAAGAAAAACCTTCTTGTCTCACCGGAAGAAACATTGCTGGATGCGCTGCGGAATGCCGGTTATTTCAGCGTAAAGTATGGATGCGGGGTTGGTGACTGTGGCGTATGCACTGTTCTCGTGAATGGAAAGCCGGTCAAGAGTTGTCAGGTCAAGGCCGTTTCAATGAATAATTTCGACATTACCACTATTGAAGGCTTACCTGTCGATGGCAAATTAGATCCCATTCAGGAAGCCTTCGTAGATACAGGGGCTATCCAATGCGGCTTCTGTACTCCCGCAATGATCCTTTCTGCCAAAGCCCTCCTCGATAGCAATCCGAATCCGACAGTGGCAGAGATTCAAAAAGCGCTTGATCCTGTTCTTTGTCGTTGCACCGGTTACGTCCGTGGAGTTGATGCTGTAAAACGGGCTGCAGCAGTACGGCGTGGAGAGAAGGTATCCCCGTTTCAACAGCTGGACAAGGTTTTACCTGAAAATCTACATATGGCTCAAATACCTGTTGAATACCTGCGCCGCGATGCCAATCACGACCCTCTCCCACCACTGGTTTTTACACCGGATTCCATGAGCAAGACAAAAACCGTGGGACACCCGGAAAAGAAAGTAGACGCGAAGAAGCTCGCGTTGGGCCGACCTGTATTTACCGATGATTTCCGGTTACCTGAAATGCTCTACGCCGAGTTACTCACAAGCCCGCACGCGTACGCGAAGATCTTGCGGATTGACACAACAAAGGCCAAAGCTCTTCCAGGAGTTCATGCTGTTTTGACCCACATGGATGTCCCACGGATTAAGTACGCCACGGGTGGGCAGAGCTATCCACAGCCCAAACCATATGATCAGGTGGTTTTGGACGATATAGTCCGTCATGTTGGGGATCGGGTTGCAGTGGTCGCGGCAGAAACACCAGAGATTGCAAAAGCCGCGCTAAATTTGATAGATGTGGAATACGAAGTCCTCCCGGCGGTCATTGACCCTGAGATGGCAATGAAAGATGGAGCGCCAATCATCCATACGGAAGCCGACACCGAGGGAATACACGACCCGGCGCACAACATTGTGCATCATATTGAAGCAGAAGTGGGAGATGTTGATAAAGGGTTCAGAGACGCAGACCACATATTCGAGGGAGAATATCGTACACCCAAGCAGCAGCATGCGCACCTTGAGCCCCACGTTTGTATTACATATTTAGATGAAGATGATCGGTTGGTAGTCCGCACAAGTACACAGGTTCCCTTCCACGTCCGACGGATAATCGCCCCTCTTGTGGGAATGCCTGTAAAAAAGATCCGTGTCATAAAACCCAGAATTGGCGGTGGATTTGGTAACAAACAGGAAATCCTGCTGGAAGATCTATGTTCCCTGCTGACCATTAAGACCGGGCATCCGGTTCGTATGCAATTCGACCGCCGCCAGGAATTTCTATGTTCCCGATCTCGCCATGCCAATATTGTTCGTTACAAAGTAGGTGTAAAAGGCGACCAGGTTACTACAGCATCGCTCTATCTGATTGGTGACACAGGCGCCTACGGAACACACGGTCTGACAGTCAATATGGTTGGGGGCTTTAAGGGCCTGACCCTCTATAACCCACCAAATGCCCGCTTTATCTGTGATGTGGTTTACACCAATAAACCACCTGCCGGCGCTTTCCGCGGTTATGGTGCCATGCAATGCCAGTATGGTATGGAAGTGCTCATGGAGGAAATTGCGGAAAAGCTCGGTATGGATGTAGTTCAATTTAAGAAAAAGAATTGGCTACAAATCGGGGAGGACATGCATCTTTCCGAAAAATTGGGGGAAGGAAGGCCAGGGGTAAAACAGGCCATGAAGTCCAGTGGTTTCGAACAATGCGTGGAAATCGGCTTAAAGGCAACGGATTTCTACGAAAAACGGAAGGCAAATAGAAGCCAGACTGGACATATCAGGCGGGGAATCGGTATGGCCGTGGTAATGCACGGTAGTGGAATAGCCAATCTTGATATGGCAGCCGCTACGCTAAAAATGAACGATGATGGATCCTTCAATCTGTTGATAGGTGCCACAGACCTGGGTACCGGGTCAGACACGATCCTTGGGCAAATTGCCGCCGAAGTTCTTGGCGTCCCGCTTGATGACATCATAGTCTACTCCTCAGATACAGATTTCACACCATTTGATAAAGGAGCGTACGCCAGCAGCACCACTTATGTAAGTGGAGGAGCCGTCAGAAAAGCAGCCCTGGAAATAAAGGATCAGTTGCTGGAACAGGCGGCGGTAATGCTGGAGTTGAAGGATACCCATTCACTCTCGATTGGAGACCGCTGCGTAGTTGCAACCGACGGGCGCAAGGTCACATTGGAAGAAATTGGACTGAGCTGCCTGCACCAACAGAATCAACATCAGATCATGGCAACAGCATCGCACATAAGCCCGGTCAGCCCGCCCCCGACAGCTTCCCAATTCGCGGAAATTGAAGTCAATATGGAAACCGGCGAAACCAAAGTTGAGCGGTTGCTCATGGTCGTTGATTGTGGGAGGGTTATCAACCCGATTACCGCCGCGGGCCAGGTGGAAGGCGGCATGTCTCAGGCACTCGGTTTTGCTACAACAGAAGAGATGTTGTTCACAAAGGATGGACAACCACTAAACGCTGATCTGAACAGCTACAAAATTCCACATGCGGAAGGCATGCCCATTATGGATGTTATGTTTGTCCAAACAGATGAACCTACCGGACCCTTCGGAGCAAAATCAGTTTCAGAAATTGCCATTGATGGTGTCGCCCCCGCTCTTGCCAGCGCACTGCACGATGCCACAGGTATTTGGATGCGTGAAGTTCCATATACAAAAGAACGCGTTCTTCAATCGATAAAAAACAGTAAATAAACAGCATTGCCGCAATCACCATATAGCTGGTTCAACATCTTCTATGCTGAACCAGCTATTTATATATAAATTATCTATTGACTGACGGTCAGTCATATGATATAGTATAGCTAATTAATCGACGGTCGGTCAAAAAAAGGAGATTCTCAATGGTTAGAACAGTGAAAGATCCTGAAACTCGTAAAGCGGAGATCATTCTCGCCGCCCGCCGACTGTTTCAGACCCGTGATTATGAAAAAACCACCATGCAGGATGTAATGGATGAACTTGGTATCGCTAAAGGCACGATCTACTATTACTTCAAATCCAAAGAAGATTTACTGGATGCCGTCATTGATCAGATGGCAGATGAGGCGTATGAAAAGATGGAGCACGTTGTAAAACATGGGAAAGGCAACGCGCTGGAGCTCATTCAACAACTGATCGCGGCCGGCAATATCTCTGACGAGAATCCCGACCTGCTTGACCATCTGCACAATCCCAGCAACTCGGGAATGCATGCGACCATGTTGGCTACCACCATAAAACAGACGGCGCCTCTATACGCTCAGGTCATTCGTCAGGGCGCGGATGAAGGCTTGTTCAAAGTGGAAAAACCGCTGGAAACGGCTGAATTTCTGCTCACCGCCGTACAGTTTCTGATGGATACGGGTATTTATCAATGGACGGATGACGATCTGATACGCCGTGCTGCCGCACTCCCGGTCATCATTGAAACATTGGTTCAGGCCAAACCCGGATCATTTCAATTCTTATTTGAAGAAAGAAATTAGCAACGAAAAACAAAAAATAATCGTTTCTTACAGATACCACGAGATATCACTTCAATTTTTAGTTGGGCAAATTAGCGCAACAAACAGGAAAATAATCTATTAAATTGGAATTACTACCTAAGGAATTCCTAGTGTTTTATATTACCTGAATCCGAAAAACGAACCACTGGATATGGGAACTATATGATCATCAGAAAAAGATATTCCACAAAAGCACGAACAGAAATTTCAATAATACAACACTTGAAGAACAATATAGAGGGCAGCAATGTATAAGAGAATCATCACAAAGGACATCTTAAATAGTAAAACCGTTACACTGACGACCTTTTTGTTTGTTGTTGCTGCCTCCCTGTTAGTATCACTGGCAATGATTCTTATTGTCAACCTGTCAGGCGCTATTGACACTCTGATGGAGCAGGCAAAAACCCCACATTTTTTACAGATGCATTCAGGCGAAATTAATATTCCAAAAATAACCGCCTTCGCTAATCAGGACAAAAACGTAGATGACTTTCAAATTATTGAATTTCTTAACATCGACAATTCTCAAATATTTATCGCAGGTAAATCGCTGGCAAATAGTGTTCAAGACAACGGACTAATTATTCAAAGCAAAAAGTTTGATTATCTGCTTGATTTTGATGGTAAACCAATCCAACCTTCTGTCGGAGAAATCTTTCTTCCGGTTTGTTATATGCAGAACGAGACTGCCAAACTTGGCGACCGTGTACTGGTCTATGGAAAAGAATTGATAGTTGCTGGTTTTCTGCGAGATTCACAAATGAACTCACTTCTAGCTTCTTCGAAGAGATTTCTAATCAGCCAAACCGATTACACCGAATTTAGACCATTAGGAAATCTGGAATACCTTATTGAATTTAGGTTGAAAAACCTGTCAAAACTGGGTGAATTCGAAGCCAAGTACGTTTCTGAAGGATTTGAAGCGAACGGGCCAACCATCACATTCCCATTGTTCAAAACAATTAATGCAATTTCTGATGGGTTGATGATAGCGGTCATTCTTATGGTAAGTGTGTTAGTTATATTAATTGCGTTCATGTGTATTCGCTTCTCACTACTGGCAAAGATTGAAGACGATTATCTTGAAATCGGTGTAATGAAAGCCATTGGTTTGCGCATCTTAGAGATCAAGAAGATATATTTAGCCAAGTACGCGGCATTAGCGGCCTTAGCCTGCATATTAGGATATGCACTTTCTTTCGTCTTTAAGAACATGCTGCTCGAGAACATACGTCTTAATTTGGGTGAAAGTGCAAATTCGTCACACTCCCTACTCTTGGGAAGTTTAAGCGTTATCCTCGTGTTCCTTTCAACAATAGTCTATGTGAACACCATACTTAACCAGTTTCGAAAAATTTCTCCCGTTGAAGCAATCCACTTTGGCGTCTTACAGGGGAAACCTGCCAGGACTAATTATTTCTCCTTAAGCCGCAATAAGTTGTTAGGAATAAACACTTTTCTCGGTATAAAAGATGTTCTATTCAGGAGAGAAATTTATGCAACGATGCTTATTGTTATAGTAATTTCCACATTTATCGTCATAGTCCCACAGAATTTACATAATACAATTTCATCCAATGATTTCATTACCTACATGGGAATAGGGAATTGCGATTTGCGTTTTGACATTCAACAAACAGATGACATTTCCAGCAAATCATCTGAAATCAGCCAGGTAATGGAATCCGATCCATTAATTTCCAAATTTGTCGTCCTAAAAACCCACTCCTTTGTCACCAAACTGGCTGATGGTTCGAAAGAACGCTTGAAAGTTGAATTAGGCAATCATTCCATTTTCCCCATTACATACTCTTCGGGCGTTGCACCAGTTGAAGATAACGAAATCGCTCTTTCCGCGGCAAATGCATCTGAGTTGGGGAAAAGTGTCGGTGATTACCTTACCCTGATTGTCAATGGGCATGAACAAAACCTAATTATCAGCGGAATTTATTCTGATATCACAAATGGCGGGAAAACTGCAAAAGCGGTCTTTTCCTATTATTCAGCCGACATCATGTGGAGCGTTATTAGTGTGAAGCTGGCTGACAGAACTATCATCCCGTATAAGATGGCGGAGTATACAAAGAAATTCCCTTTTGCAAAGATTTCAGACATAGCCCTAAATATTGAGCAGACTTTTGGCTCAACCATAAGGTCAATCGGAAAGGCTACCTTTGTCACCTTCATCATTGCACTAATAAATTCGTTTTTAGTGACAGTTCTATTTATGAGAATGCTCATTGCCAAAGATCGTTTTTCAATTGCTATCCTGAAAGCCCTTGGCTTTTCAAATAAAGATATCTCTGTTCAATATCTTGCAAGATCGGTCTTTGTCCTCATAATCGGGATTTTGCTTGGCACGTTACTGGCGAATTCACTCGGAGAAAAAATCGTTGGATTGGTTATAGCGATGTTCGGAGCATCCTCATTCAAGTTCGTAATCAATTCATACTTGGCTTACCTTCTTTCGCCAGCGCTAATGATTGGTGTGGTTCTGGTCGCAACTTGGATTGGCACAATGAATGTGAAGCAAATTATCTTATCTGAAAATATTAAGGAGTAAATCATGAAAACTCTAATTAACTGCAAAAATATCAGCAAGTATTCTGGTGGAAGCGACCAAAAACACAAAATTCTCGACAATGTTTCGGTACAAATTAATGAAGGGGAATTCGTCTCAGTTATGGGCCCCTCAGGTTCTGGAAAATCCACGCTTTTATTTGCTTTGAGCGGCATGGATTATGTTGACGATGGAAAGGTCATCTTCGATGGGCAAGACTTGGCTGTCTATAACGAAAATGAACTGTCTGACATTCGCCGAATGAAAATGGGGTTTATCTTCCAGCAGCCGACTTTACTTAAGAACCTGAACATTCTTGATAACATTATCCTACCTTCCCTGCGTGATAGCCGTAATGACACTAAAGAAGTTATTAAAAAAGCCAGAATCTTGATGGCAAAAGCAGGTATTGAGGATCTTGAGAAACGTGACGTCACCCAAACCTCTGGAGGACAGCTTCAACGGGTGGGCATCTGTCGTGCATTGATCAATGACCCAAAGATTATCTTTGGTGATGAACTGACTGGAGCATTGAATTCCACATCAGCACATGAAGTGATGAATCTGCTGACAGAAATTCATAAAAACGGCGCGACGATCTTGCTTGTCACTCATGACCCAAAAGTAGCTGCCAGAACTGAAAGAGTTTTATATATTCTCGACGGCAAAATCGTTGGAGAGTACAATCTGGAAAAATTTGAGAAAAAACAAGATGATCTTAAGTCCCGCGAAGATCGTCTAACCACATGGTTAGCTGAAATGAAATTCTAAATTTTTCCTATATTAAATCTACATCTATCCACAACATCTGAAACGGAGTCAAAATTGAGAGAAGATAAAAATTTGATATGGAAGTTTGTGATTTATTCATATCTGTTGTTTTAAGTCATGATAATAGGACTGGATGGTGTTGCATCAATGATATTCCATGCCCCACCTTAAGTAATGTCCGCAATCACCGTCCTTTGCAGTTGTCCCCCAACCATCGTACTGCTGGTGATGCTAAAAAAATGGTATGACAATCACAGATTTCTATAGAAATGCTTTTCGAGAAAAACAAGATTTTTCGTTACTCATACTCACACCTATTATTTTTTTAGTATATTCATTCTATCGATTTGGATCTTGTCAGCAATTATTAAGACATCCATTACAGCCCAACTAGTGGTTCCAGTCAATCTGTTAGGACTTTGTTTGCTAACGGTCACCCAAGGTCCAAGTTGAGAAGAATCGGCGTGGCGTGGTTACTTGCGGCCAGAATTGGAAGAACGTTATGGGTTCATGAAAGGAAATTTCATCTTAGGGTTAGTATGGTCCTTTTGGCATACATCATTATGGTTAGTTTCTGCAAATTACTCTGGCTTTCAGATTTTGCTTTATATCTTCTCCAATATCATTGTTATGACCGCATTGACGTTTATTATGGGGGTCTTTATGAAAAAATGCGATTATTTACTTATCGCTTTCTGGATTCATTTCTGCTTTTATTATTCATTGCATTTCTACACTGGAAATGTAATATTTTTCGGGATAATTTCTATCTTATACATTGTTGTAACAATTATCTTGGTTGTCTACTATCATTCACATGGATCCATATCATCATCTTATCTTAGAATTAAAAAAAAGAATATGCGCAACAACTAATTAGCTGATTATAAGAACATCTCTTAGGTGACAACTTAAATACAAATAAAGATCAGATTTACTAATTTTTTCGGTTACTAATTCCCAGATCCATCCGTGGGCTTTCCCTATTTTTTTCCGCAGGTATTTTATCTGACAGTGATCAGGAAAAAAATCAAAGCCATCTATTGACTGACGGTCGGTCATATGGTATATTTACTTATATAGCTGACAAGCAGTTTTTCTGTCAAACATAAAGTCTTTTCGAAGATATATAAATCGACAATAAACCAAAATCGAGGCATTTTTATGAAAATTACTTCACCGAAAAACCCAATGTCCCGGGTGATGAGCCTGCGTGACTTCCGTCTGTTGTTTGCCGGTGCCGCCACATCACTGCTTGGAGATCAATTCACCCTGATCGCGACCCCCTGGCTGGTATTGCAATTAACCAAAGACCCCATGGCACTTGGAATTGTCCTGGCTCTTCAGGGTATTCCCCGCGCGCTCTTTATGCTAATTGGTGGTGCCATTACCGATCATTTTTCACCACGGATCGTTATGCTTACGGCCAGTATCATTCGATTTTTACTGACGATCAGTATGGCGGCCATGGTCTTCTTTGGAATAGCCCAAATATGGATAATCTATTTGTTCAGTTTGATGTTTGGAATAGTAGCCGGTTTTGCCATCCCCGCTGAAAACAGTATCGTTCCGATATTGATCAACGACGAAGATTTGCAAGCTGGAAATTCGATCATCATGGGCGTTACCCAACTCGCCGGATTTATCGGCCCGACCATTGCCGGCATTCTTATCGGTGGTTTCGCGAATTCCAATATGGGGGTGGTTCTTGCGTTCACCGTCGATGCATTCACATTTGTCATTTCAGCCCTCACCCTCTGGCTCATGTGTTTGGCAACACAAAAGATCAAGAAACCGTCGAGGGAAAATGAAGAGACTATCTGGACAGCCATTCTGGCTGGAATTAAACATCTGTGGGCAGATAGTCCCATGCGGATGATGTTTATCGTGCTGATGTCCGTCAACTTTCTCCTGATGGGCCCGTTGATGGTGGGCATACCCGTTCTGGCAGACAGCCGTCTGCCGGAAGGCGCTACGGCATTTGGCCTGCTCATGTCAGCTTTCGCAGGGGGAAATCTCGGCGGGTATTTGCTGGCTGGCTCATTACCACGTCCCGCACCCGGTTACATGAAAGCCATAGTGATCATCACGGTCGGTTCCTTCGGGCTTATCATCGGTTTATTGGGTTTTATTATGCACACGTGGGTGGACTTCGTCTTGCTGTTTCTGTTGGGTTTTGGGAATGGATATATCGCGATCCTTCTTTTCACATGGATCCAGACCCGCACCCCAAGAAACATGCTTGGTCGTATGATGAGCCTTATCACATTTTCCAGCACAGGGCTGGCGCCCATATCCCAGGCAATGGCAGGTTTCGTTTCCAAATGGGACCTGACCATGTTGTTTTCTCTGGCTGGCTCACTTGTTGTGCTTGTTACCGTTTGGATGGCATTACATCCCGACTTAAATACATTTAGTGCCGGACTGGTTGAGCACACAGCAGAAGCGGAATAACCCAGATTGATCCCCAAAAATGGCCGGTACACAAACCGGCCTTTTTATTTTCCTGTCCTGGCAACCCAAAGAGAAACTGAGCGATTGAACAGGAATAATATGCCAAAGATCAGAATTGGGGGAACGACGCACAGGTATCCACCCAGGAGGACAGCCTGGTTCCAGCTGGTATGCTCAATTCCAGTTTGATTGTTATCTTCAAGAAAATTTTCCAGCATGTTGAGAACTTCCATCGCGGTCTCTTCATTCAGAAAATCCTGGCTGACATGGATTGTTCCAGATTTTCCACCTATTTCAACCGTGTTTAGATTACATCGGGTCTCAAGGGTTTCGCTGTGTGTCTGGCAGGAAGTTTTCCTCTGAACGCTCATGACGTTTTGGGCCACTTCCTCATCGCTGATCGCAATTATGTTAAAAAAATATACTTTCCCGGAACAGTCCACTGTTCCATTCTCCAGCCTGTTACAAAACAAGCGGTGGGTACGCCCGAAATAGACGATCAAACACAGGGCAATTACAACAAAAATTCCCCCAAGAATTGACTGCCCGATAACGGTACGGTTTCCCGGCCCGTCTATGTTGTCGACAGTTTTGTGTTTTTCCCTGTTCATATCATTTCACGAAGAAATTATACAATCTTAACCTTCGGACAACACAAATGGCCGGAGATAACTCCGGCCATTTGTACGATTTAGTGATAATGCTTGATGCAGACTATCCGTTCTTGTTCTTGTTATAAACATCAAAGAAAACAGCGAACAAAAGCACCAGACCTTTAATAACCTGTTGCCAGTCGATGTTGACACCCATGATGGACATACCGTTGTTGAGTACGCCCATGATAAAAGCTCCAATAACGGCACCAACCACGGTACCAATACCGCCGCTGGCTGATGCGCCTCCGATATAACAGGCTGCGATAACATCAAGCTCCATGCTATCCCCTGCTTTGGGTGTTGCCGAATTAAGACGCGCAGCGTACACCATACCGGCGACTGCCGAGAGGACTCCCATGTTGACAAAAGTTGAGAAAAGTAGCGCCGGGGTGTTGACACCCGAAAGACGGGCGGCTTTCTCGTTGCCACCCATGGCATAAATCCTACGCCCAAGGACGGTCTGATCCGTCACAAATGTGTAGATCACGATCAGGATGAGCATCAAAATCATAACATTGGGCAACCCTTTATAGGAGGCCATCAACCAGCAAAGACCCATAATGGCTGCGGTTACCACAACATTTTTTGCAACAAAAAGAGACATGGGAGCAACTTCAAACTCATATTTGAGATTATTCTTGCGGTTGCGAATATCCAACCATATGAGGAAGGCCGATCCAATTGCTCCAAGGATTACACTGGTCAGATGGAACCCTTCCATATTGAAAAAGTCCGGAATGAAACCAGAAGCCAATTGCTGGAATTCTGTTGGGAATGGACCAACAGATTTCCCGTTCAGTAATGCCAGAGTTAACCCACGGAAGATCAACATACCCGCAAGAGTAACAATAAACGGCGGAATCTTTTGAAAAGCCACCCAGTAACCTTGCATGGCACCGATCAATGCGCCAACAAGAAGGCAGATCAGCATGGTAAGGTACACATTTACGTTGTAATCCACAAGCAATACGGCTGCGACGGCTCCAACAAAACCTGCTACACGCCCAACAGAAAGGTCAATCCACCCGGTAATAATGATCAACAACATACCGATGGCCATAATAATGATATAGCTGTTCTGCAGTAGCAAATTTGTCAGGTTAACCGGCTTGAACAATGTGCCTTCTGTCAACACCTGGAAGAACGCCATAATGACAACCAGGGCGATCAGCATGCCGTAGGAGCGAATATTGTTTTTGAACATATCCTTTAAGGTATTCATTTAACCATCACCTCTTGTTCTGACATGATGTACTTCATAATTTTTTCCTGCGTCGCCTCACTGGCGTTCATTTCTCCAACGATTTTGCCTTCATTCATAATATAGATCCGGTCGCAAACGCCCAGAATTTCGGGGAGTTCAGAGGATATTAATATGATGGCCTTACCTTCACTGGCAAGTTGGTTGATGATGGTGTATATCTCATACTTCGCACCAACATCAATTCCCCGGGTTGGTTCGTCCAGAAACAGGATTTCGGGTTTGGCAAACAGCCACTTACTTAAAACCACCTTCTGTTGATTTCCACCAGAAAGGTTCAGGGTTTTTTGTTGAATACTGGAGCACTTAATGTTTAACTTACCGCGATACTCCATAGTAGAGATTAATTCGCGTCGTTTATTTATCACCGCGCCATCTGATACGTCTTCCAGGTTTGCCAGAGTGATATTGTTCTTTATATCCTGGATCAAAACCAATCCGTATGTTTTACGGTCCTCAGTGGCATAGGTGATTCCATTCTTAATGGCTTTGGAAATGCTGGAAACATCAATATCTACGCCATTTTTCCTGGCTTTTCCTGTTATGCGCCGCCCATATGCACGGCCAAAAATACTCATGGCCAGTTCTGTGCGACCAGACCCCATTAATCCATAGAGTCCGATAACTTCGCCTTTGTGAACCATCATGTTGACGCTATCAACCACTTTGCGATCATCATGAATGGGATGATACACATTCCAATCGATGACTTCAAATATCTTTTCACCGATCTTAGATTCTCGTGGAGGAAAGCGGTTGGTCAGATCACGTCCAACCATGCCGCGGATGATCCGGTCTTCAGTAATAGTGTCTTTTTGACTATCCAAAGTTTCAATAGTCGCACCATCACGCAAGATCGTGATGACGTCTGCCACTCGATAAATCTCGCTAATTTTGTGAGAGATCAAGATCGAGGTGATTCCCTGTTTCTTTAACTCAAGAAGAAGGTTAAGAAGAGCTTCACTGTCTTTTTCGTTCAAACTGGCAGTGGGCTCATCCAGAATTAGCAATTTAACTTTTTTCGATAAGGCTTTGGCAATTTCAACCAATTGCTGTTTGCCAACGCTAATATTTGTAATGAGTGTCTCAGGAGACTCATTTAACCCGACTTTTTTCAGCAAATCTCTGGTGCGCAAAAACGATTCGCGCCAGTTAATTACACCTTTTTTTTCACATTCATTCCCCAGGAAAATATTCTCTGCTATTGACAAAAATGGAATAAGGGCAAGTTCCTGATGAATGATGACAATGCCGACATCTTCGCTGTGCTTGATATCACTGAAATGGCACTCTTTGCCTTCAAAGATAATTTCCCCTGTATACTCACCATGAGGAATAACACCGCTCAGAACTTTCATCAACGTTGATTTTCCGGCTCCATTTTCTCCGACAAGAGCATGGATCTCACCACGTTCAACGCTGAAGTTCACATCGTCCAGAGCCTTTACGCCGGGATATGTCTTTGTGATATTCCGCATTTCCAAAATGACGTCAGACATGTTGGCCCATCCTTAGATATTTCGTAAAGATTTCTGAAAAACAAAAATGACTTTGAGCCATTTTCTAGAACTATACAACAAAATGGATGTAGAAAAAAGCGGGTGGAGGGAGTGACCCCTCCACCCGGCAAGGAAAAGGATTACTTGAGGTCTTCAGCTTTGAGGTAGCCGCTGTCAACCAGTTCTTTTTCGTAATTCTTGATATCGATGCTTATGGGAATAAGCAGGTAAGAAGGAACGATCTTGACTTCGTTGTCGTAGGTCTTGGTGTCATTGATCTCAACTTCTTCACCCTTGAGGGCGGAGTCAACCATCTTGGCTGTCTGTTTGGCCAGTTCGCGGGTGTCTTTGAAGACTGTGTAAGCCTGTTCGCCAGCGATCATGGCTTTGATGGAGGCAACTTCAGCGTCCTGACCGGTGACCACGGGCCACGGCTGGTCTTTGGTGCCATATCCAACACCCTTGAGTGAGGAGATGATACCGCGGGAGAGGCCATCGTACGGAGACAGAACAGCGTCAACGCGTTTGTCGGTGTAGTGAGCGCTCAGCAGGTTGTCCATGCGAGCCTGGGCAACAGCACCGTCCCAGCGCAAGGTTGAGACTTTGTCCATGCCTGTCTGACCGGAGACAACAACCAGTTTGCCTTTGTCGATGTAGGGCTGGAGAACTGACATGGCACCATCATAGAAGTAGAAGGCATTGGTATCATCGGGGGAACCGCCGAAGAGTTCAATGTTGAAGGGGCCTTTGCCATCTTCCAAACCGAGGGCTTCAATGATCTGGGAACCCTGGATGACGCCGACACCGAAGTTATCGAAGGTGGCATAGTAGTCAACATCTGCGGTTTTGGTGATCAAGCGATCATAGGCCATGACCAGAACACCATTCTCCTTGGCTTTCGCCAGAACATCAGAGAGGGTGCTGCCATCAATGGCGGCGATGATCAAGACTTTGGCGCCTTTGGTAACCATGTTCTCGATCTGGTTAACCTGGTTGGGGATGTCGTCTTCAGCAAACTGGAGGTCGGTTTTGTAACCCATTTCCTCGAAAACTTTTTTCATGCTCTCGCCATCAGAGATCCAACGTTCTGATGATTTGGTGGGCATGGAAATGCCGATCAACATACCCTTGGTGTCAACAGGCTCGGGAGCCGGGGCAAAGTTGGCGGCGCTGGTGAATACAGAAACCAGCATAAGAACGGTGATCAAAAGCATTGATGTTTTCTTCATTACTTTTTCTCCTTTACTATTCTTCCTTCACAATTTTTGGAAACTGGCCTTCCGTAGCCAGAAATCCTGCGATAGTTAAAGCCCTCTCGCGAGGGAGTAATACACATGATTGAAACGGAGCTCTTTTTTGAATTCTTTTAGATCCGTCTTTTCATCGATCATCAAACATTCGATATCCGCCATTTCAGCAAAGTCCTGAAGCATCTCGCTGGTTACCACCTGGCTGAAACCGGTATGATGAGCACCGCCGGCATATATCCATGCCGCGGCCGCAACCTTTAGATTAGGCTTGGGAACCCAGAGCGCCTGGGCTACCGGAAGATTCGGCATGGGTTGTTCAATCGGCACAACATCCACTTCATTGACGATCAGACGAAACCGGTTTCCCAGATCGATAAGACTGGCATTTAATGCTGGACCTGTTTTTGTGTTGAAGAGCAAACGAGCCGGGTCTGCCTTACCGCCAATGGATAGCGGGAAAACCTGCAAAGAAGGTTTGTCGCTGGCGATGGATGGACATACCTCAAGCATGTGAGCACCCAAAACGCAGGCTGTTCCTTTTTCAGGTATGTGATAGGTATAGTCTTCCATGAAAGATGTACCCCCGCCCGCAAGACCGGTTCCCATGACTTTCATGGATCGTACTAACGCGGCTGTTTTCCAGTCCCCTTCGGCACCAAATCCATAACCATCATTCATCAAACGCTGGCAAGCCAGACCGGGTAGCTGGTTGATCCCATAGAGATCTTCAAATGTAGTGGTAAACGCTTTGAAATTTCCGGCATCCAGAAATGCCCGCATCCCTATTTCCAGGCGAGCTGCTTCCCGTAATGCGGTAAATGTTTTAGTTTGCATAACCTCGCGGGCTATCTCATATTCGTCACCATACCGGCTAACCAGTTTATCCACTTCGCTTTCGGCTACCTGATCGATGTGCTTTACCAGATCACCAACTCCGTAACCGTAGACAGAATATCCCATTTGTATCTGGGCGCCAACTTTGTTTCCCTCAGTCACCGCCACATCACGCATGTTGTCGCCAAACCGGGCTACTTTTAGATCCTGTGAATCCGTCCAGGCCGCGGCAGCGCGTGCCCATGATCCAAGTTGAGCTTGTACGTCCTCATCCTGCCAATGGCCAACAACCACTTTACGATTCAGGCGCATACGCGTACCAATGAATCCAAATTCCCGGTCGCCGTGAGCCGATTGATTTAGATTCATAAAATCCATATCAATATCAGCCCAGGGAATTTCACGGCCGAATTGAGTATGGAGATGACAGAAAGGTTTATTCAGAATAGATAAACCTGATATCCACATTTTTGCCGGTGAGAACGTGTGCATCCAGCAGACAATTCCGATGCATACCGGGTTATTGTTCGCTTCCTTACATACCGTCCGAATTTCCGCCGGGGTTGTAACAACCGGTTTAAAAACGACTTTTACCGGAATACTCTTCGCGTCATTCAGGTGAGCGGCTATCTTCCGTGAATCATCCGCTACCTGTTCCAGGGTTTTTGGTCCATAAAGATGTTGGCTGCCTGTAACCAACCAGATTTCAAAATCTTTCAGTGAATTCATTATGAATCCTTTCAAAGAAGGGTTGAAAAAGTAAAGGTCAGGAAATGGGATTTTAATTAACAGGCAGTCTATTGATGCTTGTGTTTTTACGTTATCGATAACGTTATCGTTACCGGCTCATAATAGCGATTCTCAAGGCCATTGTCAACTGTTTTTATAAAGAATTTGATAGAAAGTGACTTTTGTCTATGAGAAAATGTGATAGTCACTTTCTTCGCATGCAAATTTTCATATCAATCACAAAAACAACCCTCCCTTTTGTTGTTTCTTTTCGTAACACCCAGTCGGGATCGGTTTTTCATGTGAATTTTTGGTGTTTTCTTATTAGAAAATTTGTTATCGATAACAAGACCGGGTATTTATTGCATTTGTGACACCTAATTCTTTCCATAAAACTACGTAAGTATAGGATATAACGCACCATATTCTTACAGAATTTCGTATTGTTAGTAGAATAGGTTCATAAATTGAATATTTCGATTCTTGTGGTATGTTTCTTCAACAGAATCTGTTCTATCTTCCCATAAATGAATGCATTTCAAGCGATCAGGGGTTATTCATGTCAACGATTTTCAGGCAAAAGGTCACCATCAAAGACGTTGCGCGTGCCTGTGGAGTTTCCACTCAAACAATTTCCCGGGTATTAAATAACAAGATTGACGTATCGCGCGAAACGCGGGAAAAAGTACTGGCGGTTATGCACGACATGGACTACCACCCCAGCGCTCTGGCCAGGTCTATGCGGCAGCAAGCCCGCACGATCGGGGTTATCATCGCCGGATTGGAATTCTTTGGAATATCGGCCACCCTAACTGGAATTACGCAAGCCGCGGAATCCAGGGGGTACACATTAATGGTAAAAGAGTTACCCAGTTTTGATTCAACAGAAATGCAACCTCTTATCCAATCCCTTACAGCCCATCAGGTAAAAGGGATTATTTGCGCGGCACCTGAAGTAAGCGATAACTGGAAATCCATTCAAAAGCATATGACGTATCAAATACCGCCCATGGTTTTTCTCAAGGGAAATCCTGCATCAGCCCCAGTTACCATTTCACTGGATAATTATTCAGGCGCGTACGCGGCGACCTTGCATCTTATAGAACAGGGTTTTCAGCATATTGGCCACATAACCGGCCCATTGGAAGGATGGGAAGCTCAGGAACGCAAGCGCGGCTGGACACGCGCACTGATCGATGCTGGCAGGCCTGTGCCGGACACAGCCATTGTAAATGGCTCCTGGACTTCGTCCAGTGGATCAGAATCCTTTGCCACTTTGCTGGCGCAATACCCTGAGATGGATGCCGTTTTTGTTGCCAACGACCAGATGGCACTTGGTGTATTACACCAGTCCTGGTTGAGAGGGATAAATATTCCGGATAACCTTGGCGTTGCCGGCTTTGATGATATTCCTGAATCAAGTTTCTTTACCCCCCCGCTTACCACTATCCACCAGGATCTTGGAAAACTGGGAGATATTTCCGTTCGAAAATTGCTTTCGCTTGATAACCCGAAGATCAAAGACCCTGAAGTGGAAGGGAATGCGATCATTCTTCCCACCAAATTATACGTACGGCAATCTTCTCGGCGATAGATATTTCGTGCTTTACATAGAAATTGCATTTTAATCACACGGGATAACCGGCATGATACAATCACCCCGCCGTTATATGCCTGATAAAACTCTTGATCGCCTGATCCTGCTGACAGCCATATTTTTATATATACCGTTTCTCTTTATGGGATACGGATCAGATATTGACACCTACGGCGTGTTGGAGGTAGGGCGTCATTTTGCTCAGACTTTCGACTACATCCCATCCCGTGGTCCGGGTTTCTTCGTTTTTGAGACCATCACGTTTCTCATGGACCAGCTTGGCGGCAGCGTTTTGACAAATGCCACAATAATGGGGATGGCACTAGTCAGCGTGTATGGTTTTTTACGGTTATGTAAAACATATTCCATCCCGGGCTATCATTACCTGGCGCTCGTGATGATCGTCCATCCTTTCTTCTGGGCAAACGCAACCTGCACAATGGACTACCTTATGGCCGTAGGCTTTGTTTTTCTGGGGATCATCCAGGTTTTACGCGGCCACTATTTTACTGCCGGCGTCGCTTTTGCCCTGGGAGCCGGCTCGCGCCTTACTATTGTTTTACTGGCCGGCGGTTTCTTGGTCTGGCAATTTATGATCAGGTCAAAAAACCGCTCAAAACTCATCCAGTCTGGCCTGGTATTTTTATTATTCACAATTGTGTTTTACTTACCCCCGGCTGATTTTTCCCAATGGACCACCCGCTTTCTGGTAGCCTCCGTTGGAGGCAGTGAATATTGGACTCCCATAATGCGCGTTGGACGTTGGGGTTACAAGAATCTCATGTTCTGGTCTATTCCAGCGATTCTTTGGATGGCCTTCTTCATTTTCATGGGGATCAAGAATAATGGATTTTCCCTTTTCAGACGATCCGAGTGGCTGCCTGCTGTAGCCATACTGATCGTTTTGACATATGAATCGTTTTATCTGGGCATACCCACAGAGCCGTCGTATCTAATACCAACCATACCCCTGGTCTTGATCATTTTTGGAGTATCGGTTGGAGAACGCAGATGGCCGACTTTGATATTGGCTGTCATTTTGTGTATTTCCGCGTTTGTAACAATCAACGTCGCCCAACCAGACCTGGGAAATAGAGCAACAACGGCAGAAATTGGCGTGTGGCTGGAACCCGGTCATCTGACAACCCTTACCCGTGAACGGTTGAATTACCGCGATTGTGGTCGCCCGTATTGTAATATTCAGCACAATCCTGTTCCCTGGAAAAAATAATTACCCGTTTACCTCTATAATCAATAAGGCAGTCTATTCCAACAAGCCTTGGATTATTAATGGAAAAACGATCAGCATCGCGTTCTGAGATATTCACCCGATCCCTGTCCGTTGTTTTTATTTTGTTGGCATTCGCGGCATCGGCTTACTTCAGGTATTATGATCTCCGCCAGTATCCTGGGTGGTACAGCGATGAAGGCAATCACATTGATCTGGCAGAGAACTGGATGCAGGGAGACTGGCGAAATTATGGCGTGCTGGGTGCTCCGTATAGTCAACGACCGCCCATGTTCATGTACACCATCGCGACCGCTATGTCGTTCTTTGGCAAAGATATAACTGTTACGCGCGGGGTCAGTGCCGCGGCAAACCTGATTACCATCATGCTTGCCGCGTGGATAGCCTTTAAGGCGCTGGGGCTTAAGGAAGGAATTCTTACTTTTTGGCTGGGAGCGGTTGCTCCCTGGATCGTTGTTTTTGGCCGTATAGGTTTAACATACAACCTGATGGGGCTGTTCTTTTTGTTTTCCTGTATCGCCCTCTGGTATTACCTTAAAACATATTCCAATAGTTGGCTCTTCGCAGCCGCAATAAGCGCAGCTTTGGCTTTTGCCACAGACTATCTTGGGGTACTTTCCGGATTAACCGTTTTTCTGGCATTGCTGATCTGCAATCGCCGTGTCCTGCTTCGATTTCTATTCATTTCGTTGTCAGTCCTTGTCGTGTGCTTTCTTCCTGTCCTGCTGGTCAACTCCGAAGTATTTTTCTCGGATATGCGAAGTCTATTTCTTTGGGGCGGCGGTATCCAGACTACATCGAACTCTCTGGTCAGTATCCTTATTAATTATTCGGAGCTTTTGAGACGCGAAAGTTGGATTCTACTGGGGCTCTGCGGTTTATTCCTGATTAAAGATGGTCTGCTGCGTAACATTCTGCTTATGGCCGTTGGTTCAACACTGATCATGGTTACCCGTGCCTATACTCCGGTTGGGGTTGGTCTCCATTACCTGATGCATCTCTTTCCCATTTTTGCGTTTGGCCTGGCCGTTTTCATGCTCCGGGCATTCGATATCTCAAGGGATTTTTTCAGAAATCAGCTACGGTCTTTGTTGAATCTGATCTTAATTCCCGAAAAACCGGGTTACTCCCAAAAAACCACCTCACGAATACAAAAGGTGTCAAATTACGCTTCCTTATTTTTGGCTGCGATGATCGTTTTTGCACCACTCATCTGGATGTTTCTTAGCTCATTCGCGATGGTAACGTATAAGACGGACTACATTTTTACCGGCAATGATGATCTGCGTTTGGTCGATGTCAATTCAGCCGATCAGGTGCGGGAATTCTTGTCTAGTCATGCAGACATGGATGACCTGGTCGTCGGCTCACCCACCTTGATATGGGGGTTACCAACCATGCATCGTGCGGATTTTCTCGCGGCTCTGGCCTATAACGGGTATCGCCCCAATAACTACATCGTTGTTGACAGGGAACGATACGCGTACGATCTTGAATTGGCTAACGCCGAATATGTTGTCGTAGATCCACTTGCCGAGGAATTTGCGCCGCTTGTACTGCCGGGAATGGAGCGTTGGCTGGATGAGATCCATACATGGCCGGTCGTATTTGAGGCTGGTGACATCCGGGTATATCAACGATAGATGTAATAAATTGAATCTATTCATTTTGATTCACCTTTTCCTGATCAAGTTCTTCAATCAATCATTTGCGTTATTGGACTGTGATCCATACTCGAACGATCAGCAAAACATTTACGCCAGAGCCAATGGTCATTGATATGTCATTACCAAGTGTCCGAAAAATTTACTCCTTATATGAAAAAACAATATTCAATTACCATCCCTATGGAATTCGATTAGAATTCTTGTATATTTCACATAACCAAGAGGCCGGATATGACGCTAAGTAAACGAAAAGCGAGAATTGCCGCAAGGCACAGGACAGAAAAGACTATAAAAATCATCGCGGGGTCTGTTGTTCTTTTAATACTGGCCTGGCTCATTTGGACTTTAGTCTCATCTCAAATCCCCACTCAAGGCCTTTCAACATCTTCCGGGGTTGTGGAAAAGAAAACGTACAGTGAAGTTCCGGCAATGTCCATAGACATATCAAAAAAATACCAGGCGGTATTCAAATTGGCCAAAGGTGGTTCGTTCACAATTGATTTATATCCGGACAAAGCTCCGGTTACAGTCAACAGCTTTGTATTTCTGGCACGTGAGAAATTCTTCGATGGAACCACATTCCATCGTGTACTCGATGGATTTATGGCCCAGGGCGGTGATCCAACCGGTACAGGGATGGGGGGACCTGGTTATGAATTCCAGAACGAGGACAGCGACCTGAAATTTGATAAACCCGGCGTTCTTGCCATGGCCAATGCGGGTCGCGATACAAATGGCAGCCAATTCTTTATCACATTTGTCCCAACCCCTCAATTGGACGGAGGATATACCATTTTTGGACAGGTTATCGATGGTATGGATGTTGTCAACAGCATCACCCGCCGCGATCCAATGGCTAATCCGGATTTCATTGGGGATGTGATTGAGAGTGTGACTATAAGCGAGGAATAAAATGACCCGAAAGGTGCAGAATAGAACCGGTTACTCTCTGTTATCCATAAGCGTTAAAACGATCCTGGTTCATACCGTCACATACTTTGTGATCGGGTTTATCAGTTTCACCATATTTGATTACACAGCCAAATACGCTGATCCGCTTCTGGGAAATTACATGCGGCAGACTGACCACCCACTGGTGGCAGCCGGTTCCTGGTTTCAAATTGTTCGGGGTTTCCTCTTTGCACTGGTATTTTATTCAATGCGCGAGTTCTTCTTCCCCAAAAAGAATGGATGGCTGTTCATGTGGATGATGTTGTCCATCGTGGGCATCCTGTCCACATTCGGCCCCACGCCCGGCTCAATTGAAGGGCTGGTTTATACCAATGTTCCTTTTTATTTCCACATAATAGGACTTCCAGAAGTAACCATTCAATCATTGCTACTGGCTTTCTGCACCCACTATTGGGTAAGACATCCTGAGAAAAAATGGATGGCATGGTTGTTCGGAATTTCATTCTTAATTGCCCTCTTATTTGCCACCATGGGAATCCTGGCGGCTTTGGGAATGATCACTGTTCCCGCCGGTTGATCCATCCTAAAAACGATACAGGGGTTAGTTTTTTTCGGAGTAAGCATGAAATTTTTAACCCTTGAGGTCGAAAAACAAACCGTCAATTGGGATGAAGTAGAACCAGGCCTTTTAAAAGAAGAGGCAAGGTATATATATGATCTTCAGCAGGCAGATTTTATTAGACAAATCCACTTCAATGCAGATACACGCACAGCAGTGATCGAATGGGAATGCATGACTATCGATATTGTCAGGGAGAAAATACTTTCCTTACCTCTTGTCAGGGCAGGATACATAAATTTTGAGATTATTCCATTGCTACCCTATACTGGTTTTAACAGACTTTTTGGGTAATTTTTATGTAAACATCCATGAAAAACTGATTTAATCTATTTGTCGGCTACACATTCCACCACTAGAGAATAGAATATGCCTGCTTTTGAGCTGGATATCAGAACGGTATTCTTTACCCAGGTGGTAATAAACCTGACAATGGGATTAGCATTATGGGTTGCCACCCGGGGGAGATACCAATACGGACTTAACTACTTTATCTGTCTCTTTCTTTTCCAGGTAATTGCACAGGGACTATATTTCTTTCGTGGAATTCTACCGGATGTTGTAACTGTCGTAATAGCCAATGTCTTATTGATTGCCACCTATAATCTGGGATATATGGGTTTCTGCCGGTTCTTCAATAAAGATCCGAACTGGTGGTTAATGATCATACCCATTGTTATCATCCTGGTAGTCTTTTCGGTTTATCTGGATAATTTCCGAATTAGAGTGATCACGTTAGGTCTTGTTTCCGCAGGCCAATATTTAATTCAGTTCTGGCTTTTATATACAACAAATGCCAGGGGAGTTAGACGATCAAAACCCATACTGTTATCAGCGTATGGAATGATCATCGTACTTTTTACCACCAGGGCTGTATACATGCTTCTTTTTCCTGAAGCCATTACAAATCTTTTTGATCCGATGTGGATCAATTCAATCACACTGTTTGCAACAATTCTCGGAATTATGTTAATTGCTATTGGTGTTTTGTTGATGCTTTCCGAAAGATTGTTGGAGGAGAATCGGGAACTGGCAACCCGTGATTGGTTGACACAGGTTTTTAACAGGAAGACCTTCTCTGACCTGGCTAAAAGAGAATTGGCCCGGGCAACAAGAAATGATCACGAAACATCGTTGCTGATGGTGGACATTGACCGCTTCAAACTAGTTAACGATACGTTTGGTCATCCCGTTGGCGATGAAGCCTTGATCCATCTGGTTAGAATCATAAAGGACTCCGTTCGGGTTCAAGATTTATACGGGCGGTATGGTGGCGAGGAATTTGTCATCCTTCTGGCAGAGACTTCCTCCAATGAAGCTTTTCAAATTGCTGAACGCCTTCGTGAACGGGTGGCAGATAGTACGCTTGTCATTAATTACAACACTATTAAAATAACAATTAGTATTGGTATTGCCACCATGATCGGGCATGATCATCCGGATCTTGATGTTTTGATCAATCAGGCCGATATCGCCATGTACAACGCAAAAAAAGCCGGCAGAAATTGCACCCGGATATTCCAGACCGAGGTTTGATTAAAAAAACATCGCCCTTACAGCTAAAACAATCTCTTGGCCTTACTGAAAAGATTGGTTTTTTGCCTTCAACTTGACCTTGAATTCTTTGGTCAGGCGATAACCGTTATAATCACGGAAATTGGATGCATAGCCCGGAGATAGATAAATGCGAATTGTAAAAAAACACATTTTTCTAATGATTGTTACAATTCTTTATTTAGGATTGAGAATATTCGCATCTGATCCGTGGGCGCATGCAACGATCACCAATGATACGAATTCCTATGTTGTCACATCGGAAGAACCGATCTTTTCACAAGAATTCATAAGCGGTTCTCGGCCAATTACTTTGCCTCTGTTATATAAAATTTTTACCCCCTCAGAAGGATATGATACATCCTTGCGTAGCGAGCCCAGTCTGGGGATTATTCCTGGTCTCCAAATACTTCCGGGATTCAGTCAGATAGCCCTGGTTCAATCCATCCTTTCAGTTGTGAGCTGGTGGTTCCTGGCGTTCGCTCTTTATCGCCGGATAAGCAATAAATTCCTGAAATACATTGGGGTTTCTTTCCTCCTTTTTTCTGCCTGCCTGCCCGAGATAGTGAGTTGGGATCATGTGATGATGGCCGAATCATTATCCTATTCCCTTTTCGCGCTGATCGTTGGCATCTGTTTGATGCTTATCACCAACAATTTCTTTTCAAGTCGAACATTTTCATCTCTGGAAAAATGCTTGAGTTTGGGACTCGTCGTAGTATTCTTTTTCTGGGTTAATGCGCGTGATACGAACGCTTATTTTTTACTAGTCTCGATTCTGTCCATTCTTGCGGGCTTTTTTATTACCTTCATAGCACATAAACCTCGAATCATCCCATGGTCTGGTCTTGTGGTTGTTGCTTCTCTCATTGCAGTTTTCTCAATCCACCAGTCTAGCGCGAGAGCCAGTTTTCGTCTTGTCAATCCATTGATCAATAATCTGACAGCGAATGTTTTTCCTTACGAAACCCGTGTGAAGTTTATGCACGAAAAATGGGGAATGCCGGATTCTCCGGAAATCATTTCCAACACGAATTCCGCAAACTACAGTGACATAAAAAACAACAAGATATTTGTAGATTGGGTGCACCAGAAAGGCCTGACTGCCTATACAGATTTCATGATCCACACCCCCTTATGGACAGGTCAAATGGTAATCAATTCATTTAAAGACCTTTTCGGTTACTACAGACAGCCTTATTTTGACCCCTGGGAAATTCAACTTCCCGTCCGATTAAAGAATCTCACACCCCTGGTTAATTGGTCATCCAGTGATTTGATCTTAATATCTTTATTATTGATCCTTTTCGCCTCGGCAAGGAACCTGTCTCACAAAAAAGCAGACCAATGGATCATAATCGGGATAATGACCTCGCTCTGGATCGGCGCAGGGATTATGTACGCGGCAGGTTATCTTGGAGAAACGTGGGGAAGCGCACCTCGGCATATTCAAAATGCTATCCTTACATACCGTATGACAATTTCTGTATTTCTTCCCATCCTTTTTGATGATTAATCAAAATTCTCAGAATTTGTTCTTCGACAGGAATTTCTGAAGGATTGTCTAATGGGAATTAACTCAAAAAATCTCTCCAACTTCTGGGACGAGTATTGTGTTTTCCAATCAACCCGTGGAGAACCCATTCCGGAAAAATATGAAGCCTGGCATTTTTGCGATGTTGAAGCCAGCGCGAATTCATTGGCGGAACTTGTTTATATTGGTCAAAAGACAGCCACCGCCAGCCTTGCCTGGTCCTATGAAGCTGATGGAGAATCGATCCCCAAAGAGGGGGAATTGAGCGTTATCACGTTATGGGACGAGACACCGGTTTGCATTATTGAAACCACCGAATGCAAAGTGATTCCATTTCTGGAAGTACCAGCTTCCTTTGCCTATGATGAAGGAGAAGGGGACCGTTCATTACAACACTGGCGAAAAGTCCACCTGGATTACTTCACAAAGGAATGTGGAAAAATTGGCAGAACACATTCTCCATTAATGCCAGTTGTTTGCGAACGGTTCAAGGTTGTTTACCGAAAGACAGGATTATTTTCTACCTGAAACACTTTGTTCGTAAATACGTACAATTAATAGAACATTGAGTGTTTGCGACCGTTTTAACCACCTGGGAGGGTGCATGCAAAAGAAATTTTACCGTTCCGTATTGATGGGTATTGGTCTGCTGGGTTCCGTAGCCATTGCATGGCGTATCGTGGCGCGGCTTCGGCCTCTACCAACACCCCCGTGGCTTAGCGGTATGTTTGAAAATCCACTGGCGAAATCCATCCGGGCGGATGTGCTTATCCAACGTGCCGGTATCAAGCCGGGTATGCGGGTACTGGATGCCGGGTGTGGGGCCGGCCGGGTTACTATTCCCGCAGCACAGGCAGTGGGGAATAAAGGGGAAGTAATCGCATTAGATCTGCAACCCGGCATGTTGGATTTGGTCATGGCACGCGCAAAAACAGCAGAAATGTCTAATGTCCGTTTTATGTTATCCGGGTTGGGTGAAGAAATGCTGCCAACAGACCGTTTTGACCGGGTTATTCTTTCCGCCGTGCTGGGTGAAATCCCGAACCAGGTTGCCGCAATGAAAGAAATCGCCTGCGCATTGAAACCCGGTGGTATTGTATCCATCACGGAATTATTTTTAGACCCGCATTATCAGTCCATAAAATCTATTCGACAACTGGCGGAAAAAGTTGGGCTGGTTGAAACGGCTGTTTTTGGTAATAATTATTCCTATACTATCAATCTCAGGAAACCTGCACTTGAATTATGAATTTGATTTTGCCGAAGAGATAAATTTATAAAAGACCCGTCGAAATAAGCGGCATATTGCTGCTGATAATCCCGCATAAACAGATGATAGAATAAAAAGGATTTGATTGGATTACTTAGTCAAATCCTTTTTTCTTTGAGAATGTATTCAGAAAGAAGCCTTGTACCTAAGAAACAGGAGAATGTGAAAATTACAAAAAATTCTTTCCTGCCCACTCTTCCCGAAGAATTAAAAGAGCGTGCATGGGATTCATTGGATATTATCCTCGTCACCGGCGACAGCTATATCGATAGTCCATTCATAGGAACAGCAGTTATTGGCCGCGTTCTGGAAGAAGCGGGATACCGGGTAGGGATCATCGCCCAACCAGATATCAATACTCCCAATGACATTTGCCGGCTGGGTGAGCCAAAGCTTTTCTGGGGGGTTACAGGCGGAAGCGTTGATTCGATGGTTGCCAATTACACCGCGTTAAAAAAACGGCGGAAAAATGACGACTACACACCCGGTGGCATTAATGATCGACGTCCTGACAGAGCGGTTATTAGTTATACGAATTTAATTAGACGCTTCCACAAAAATACCACGCCGATCGTTCTGGGTGGCATAGAGGCCTCACTTCGCCGCATTGCTCACTATGATTATTGGTCAAATTCCATCAGGAGATCAATCCTTTTTGATGCAAAAGCGGATTTCCTTCTCTATGGCATGGCAGAAGGAGCAGTCCTTGAACTGGCAGCGGTATTAAAAAACGGTGGAGACCCAAAGAATATCAATGGATTATGTTACATATCCAGGGAACCACCTGAACAAGATGCGGTTCTCCTCCCCACATTTGAGGATGTCGTGGAAGATAAGTCCGCATTTATTCAGATGTTCCACACCTTCTATGCCAATAATGACCCGGCAACAGCCCTGCGATTGGCGCAGAAACACGGTGATCGATTTCTAATTCAAAATCCGCCGGCAGCCTACCTGAACCAGGACCGGATGGATGCCATAGCATCATTGCCCTATCAACGCGCGCAGCATCCTTATTATGAAAAACAGGGTGCCGTCAAAGCGTTGGAAACCATCCGTTTCTCTATCAGCACACACCGTGGCTGCTATGGAGAATGTAACTTTTGTGCCATTGCTGTTCACGAGGGCCGAACGGTGCGCTGGCGGAGTGCTGCTTCCATCCACCGTGAGGCGGAGGAAATAACACGGCATCCTGAGTTCAAAGGGATTATCCAGGATTTGGGTGGGCCAACAGCCAATATGTACGGCTTTGAATGCGCCAAGAAACTTAGAAAAGGTGTTTGTCCTGACAAACGCTGCCTATTTCCTTCTATATGCTCCGTCCTAAAACCAGATCATAGTGCCCAGATCAATCTTTTACGGTCAATTCGGTCCATCCCTGGTGTAAAGAAAGTATTCGTCTCATCTGGAATCCGATACGATCTTGTATTGGAAGATGAAGCCTATGGGATGCCATATCTAAAGGAAATTGTTGAGCATCATGTTTCCGGTCAAATGAAAGTAGCCCCCGAACATATTGAAAACCATGTGCTTTCTCTTATGGGGAAACCCGGCCGCCAGAGTCTGGTGAGGTTCAAGGAAAAATTTGATGCGTTATCGGCAAAAGCGGGCAAAAAACAGTATCTTACTTACTACCTGATCGCCGCACATCCGGGTTGCACCGACGCGGATATGCGGCAATTGAAACGGTTTGCCACCCATGAATTACACATTTCCCCCGAACAGGTTCAAATATTTACCCCAACCCCATCAACCTACTCAAGTCTGATGTACTATACAGGACTTGATCCGTTTACGTTAAAACCCATTTATGTAGAGACAGATCCCACACGCAAAGAACGACAAAAAATGATTGTTGTAGAAAAACCTGATTTCCGGCCCAAAATAACAAATTCAACAAAAAAAAGAAAGCCCGCAAGAACATGAGCTATCGCCTATTTGCGGTTACGTCTCCAGGACTTGAATCGTGTGTCGCGTCCGAACTCGCCGGTCTTGGCATAAGAAATCAAAATTCCACGTCCATTACTTTGTCCGGGGAACCCGTGGAAGAGACGGGTGGTGTTGAATTTGAAGCCAGCCTTAAAGATCTGTACCGGACAAATCTTTGGTTAAGGTCTGCGAACAGGATCATTTACCGACTAGGAGAGTTTCGCGCTGTCTCGTTTCCCGAATTACGAAAAAAAGCTGCTCGTCTTCCCTGGGAGACAGTACTTCGCCCGGGCCAAGCTGTTGCAATACGGGCCACGTGTCGGAAATCAAAGTTATACCATTCCGATGGTGTGGCTGAAAGAGTGGCAGGAGCCATTCAGGACGCATTAAAACAAGCGGTTCCCGTAGAAAAATTTGATGAAAACAGTCTGCCCCTCCCACAATTAATAATCGTCCGATTTATTCACGATCAATGCATTATCAGTGTGGATACATCCGGCGCGTTACTCCATCGTCGGGGTTACCGGTTGGAAACAGCCAAAGCGCCTCTGCGGGAAACCCTGGCAGCCGGTATTTTGCTTGCTTCAGGTTGGGATCAACAGTCGCCCATTATGGATCCTTTTTGCGGATCCGGTACAATCCCAATTGAAGCCGCCCTGATGGCTCGTAAAGTCGCGCCTGGCAAAAACCGCCGTTTTGCCTTTATGGATTGGCCCGCATTTGACAGGAGAACCTGGGAAAAGCTTCATAATCAGGCTGTTTCCAATGAACTCAAACATTCATATTTAATTCAAGCATCAGATCGTGATGCGGGCGCAATCCGCATCGCGCAGGAAAATGCCCGACGCGCCGGTGTCATGGATACAATTCGGTTTGATTGCCAGGCGGTATCCGCTATTCAACCGGAAAGTACATTGGGCTGGGTCGTAACCAATCCGCCATATGGTGTTCGTGTAAGCCCGGGCCGTGATCTCCGTGACCTATATGCCCGATTGGGTGATGTATTACGTGAAAAATGCCACGGGTGGAATACGGCCATACTATCATCCAGTGATATACTGTATGCACAATCACGATTGTCGTTACGTGAAAAGAGGAAATTGATAAACGGTGGTATTCCGGTTAATCTCTATCTTGGACACATCGGATGATTGCAAGATTATCTCCTATCCCACTCCAAATGTCTTTACAAATCTGTAAGGGCATAGCCATTAATCCATTGTAAAATAGACAGAGTAAGATTGTCTGTCTGTATCTCATTTCTGGAAGAAGGGGTTGAAATTGGCTACTTCTCGCACTCAACTTATGGTAGATCGTCTCAATCAGATGCAAGCATCCTCTCCGGATATTGAAGCATCTGCTGTTGTTAGCGTTGATGGTTTAACGATCGCGTCAGCGCTTCCACATGGAATTGAAGAGGATCGTGTTTCTGCCATGTCTGCCGCTATGCTCTCTCTGGGTGAACGGATTTCCGGAGAATTAGGGCGTGGTACCCTGGAACAAATCTATATCAAAGGCGATCAGGGCAGTGTTATGTTAATGTCGGTTGGAAACGATGCCGTATTAACCGTTATGGCTCGTGAACAGGCGAAATTGGGACTGATCCTTCTTGACATCCGTCGAGCTGTCGAAGATCTATCAAAATTAATATAGGCCAAAACGTATCATAGAACCTCTACCAAAAAGTGGGCTATATTATCCCAATAATCTAGCCCGCATAATGTTACTTGCGCTTGAAGACGTCATGGGAACACATGGTGTCAACGCGTTGCTCAGCCTTGCTAATAAACGGGAATACATCGGCAATTATCCACCAGATAACATGGATAATCAGGTTGATTTTGCTGATATTTCCACCATTATTGGAACCCTGGATGAAATGTACGGCGTCAGAGGCAGTCGAGTTCTGGCAATGCGAACAGGCATGGCCGTTTTTGATGAAACCCTGAAAAATATCGGCGAAGCAGTAGATGTAAATGATGAAGGCTTCGTTGCCATGCCGCTCATTGAGAAAATGCGTGTCGGCCTTTCATTTGTGGGTATTTCAATAAACCAATCCACAAAAAACGTCCCCATCATGAAGGAAGAGAGCGATCATTTTTCCTACGCATTTCCATTGTGTCCAGTTTGCTGGGGACGAAAAACCGCGGAACCCTCCTGTCATCTTTTAGCCGGAACCCTCCGTGGCGGATTGAGATGGGTGACCCGTGGTCTGAATTTCAATGTGACCCAGGTTAAAGCCCACTCCTGCGGCGACGACGTGTGTGAGTTTATAATACCCTTCGAACCAGTGTAATTCATTTTATAGACCATGATAAAACGGTATGGGAATGTAATACATCCATACCGTTTTTTTTGTTTCGAGGTCGGAGGAAATAGGTAAAATAAATCTCAGACTGGCAACTGGAGAGGAAGATGGTGAATTTACCTGCTCAGTGGTTATTGGATGGCCCGGCTTATATACAATATAGAACCCGGGTAGATCTACTTCACCAATCAGAGGATGATCCGGATGTACAAGCCGCCCGGCGAGCCATGACCGGGGATCCAGAGATCAGGAGACTGGTCGAATCGCTACAATATTGGCCCGGGAAACCACTTTCGAGTCATAAATCGGCAAACCAACTTTTCCATACATTGAATTTTCTATCCGACCTGGGGTTGAAGAACACAGACGAAGGGTTGCAGTCTGTTTGCGAGAAGATTTTGTATTCAGCTTCTCCCGAAGGCCCATTTCGATTACCAATGAACATCGGCCCGGCTCATGGTGGAACCGGCTGTGATACGGGCGGTTGGGCGCTTTGTGACGCACCCAACCTGATCTATGCTCTGACAAAGATGGGTTACGGCAGCCATCCATCTGTGCAAAAAGCTTTATCGTATCTACTCAATTTGGTAAACAGTTTCGGATGGCCATGTGCCGTATCAAAAGAACTGGGTTCGTTCCACGGCCCGGGGCGCAAAGATGATCCCTGCCCCTATGCCAATCTGGTTATGTTAAAGGTCATCGGATTATTTCCCGACCTTCATGATCATCCAGCTGCTGCAATCGGAATTCACACCCTGCTCAATCTCTGGCGCAACCGGCGTGATCAACATCCTTATATCTTCTATATGGGGACAGACTTCTGCAAATTGAAAACGCCCCTGATCTGGTACGATATTTTGCACGTTCTGGATGTATTATCACAATTTAAACAGGCAAAAGAAGAACCAGAATACCAGGACATGTTATCCGTTTTGTTATCCAAAGCTGGACCGGATGGATGTTTTGTTCCAGAATCCGTGTACCTTGCCTATAAAGACTGGGATTTTGGACAAAAAAAGATACCCTCCCGCTGGTTGACTTTATTAGTCTGCCGAATTATGTCGCGTTCTGACATAAAATTCACTAATATGGAGGTTAATGATGACAGCAATTGATGAAATTGCTTTTTCCCTGGGTATCCGCGATGAGGTTCCTAACCAGATCCTGGCCAGAAAACTGGTCTCTACTTCCGACATCACGGGGATCCGAGAGATCGCAGAGCATTTGTGGGATAGGAACACGAATATTCAAAACGATTGTATAAAAGTGATTTATGAGGTCGGGGAGATCCAGCCTGACTTGATAGAGGGGTATGTAGAAAATTTCGTGAAATTATTGAAAGCAAAGAATAACCGCATGGTATGGGGTGCCATGACGGCTCTTGCCGCTGTTTCTGTAAGAGACCCCATGCGGCTGTCACCGTTCATTGACGATATTATGAAAGCCACCCGTGATGGATCGGTTATCACAATAGACAATGGCATCAAGGCTCTCGCGCGTATAGCGTCCGCTTCGGAAGACAACCAGAGAGCCGTATTCCCATTTCTGCTGGAGCATTTGAAAAAGTGCCGCCCAAAAGAAGTCCCCCAGCATGCCGAAAGCACACTGCCAGCGGTGAACACAGGCAATAAAATGGATTTTATTCAAGTCTTACATGAACGCATTGAAGACCTATCACCCGCTGGACTCGCAAGGGTGCGAAAAGTGATAAAACAGGCTGAAAGGCTTTAATAGAAAAAAACAGCCGGGAAACCGGCTGTTTCGATCAGCATCCGGCGCATTTCCGAATATCAACCACACGACTGACATGTGGTTTTATGGCTTTAAGTAAATCTTTTTCGTCAATACCTTCGATCCGAAACACCAACTGCGATGTCTTGCTGTCTTCACCCATAAAGGAACCAAGAGAAAGAATATTTCCACCAGTTTCAAAAATCGCCTGGGAGAATTTAGCCAGAAGACCCGGGCCTTTTTCCATTTCCACCGTCAGACGCAAACCGGCTTCTCTTGCACCGAAAACTTCCAGGAATACTTTAAAAATGTCGGTTTCGGTGATGATACCAACAACCCGCTCACCACGCACAACCGGCATGCCGCCGATCTTGTTATCTGACATGATACGGGCCGCGTCTTCCAACGGCATATCTTCTGTCACCGTGAAAACTTCGCGTGTCATGATTTTTTCGACCGGATATGTACTGAGAAGCGATTTGATCTCCCAAACGCTTAAAGAAGTGGCTGCAGATGGAGAGGCCTTTAGCAGATCCAATTCAGTCACAATTCCGATCAGACTGCCAGACTGATCCACCACCGGCAACCGGCGGATGTGCTCTATGGACATCAAATTGAGAGCTTCTTCGAGAGACGTCTTGGGACCAATGGTGATAACAGGGTGTTTCATTCGGGAACCTACGAACATGGCAGTCTCCTTTTTGATGATGAATGTGATTGCTTTTATAATAATACAAACAGTTTATATGAATTTGATCTGATTTACCAGTCCAGGTATTACCTAAATAGTCTCCACCTTCATAGGGTGATTTATCCTCCGAGATTGAAGTAAGCAGAAGTTATCGGTAGAAAAAATACTGTTATAATCGTGTGGAGAACCCAATTAGAAAAGGTCAGAAGATAATGAGAAGAATAAAAATCACTGGCGCAATTGCCATAATTAGCATAATCCTCGGGTTAATGCTGGCTGCCTGCGGCCCGGCCGCTCCGGCCACACCCACGACCGACCCGGGAGCCGTATACACGATGGCAGCCGCCACCGTACAGGCGCAGTTAACCCAGGCGGCATTGGCCAACCCCACACCGGAACCTCCCACAGCCACTCCGGAACCATCACCCACCCTTGCACCGACAGTTGCCCCAACCCAGGAAATGGCCCTTCAACCCACCCTGCCTTTCGGGGCATTAGAGCCAACTGTTCCTGCCAGCGGTTTGAACCCCAACCTCGCGCCTACCCAATCTTCGGCTGCATCCGCGGGTTTAAAAGTGGGTGATTATGCCGAGTTCCAATATAACCTACCCGGTGATAACACCGTCTACGCGCCCGGCGTGCCGTTCATGGGCGAAGTTGGTTTCAAAAATGTCGGATCTGTCACCTGGACAACTGACTATGAATTGGTCTTTGTCGGAGGAGCACAGTTTTCGGGTATAACCGTGGTTCCTATTGCAAAAGCCGTAAGCCCCGGAGAAAAAGCAATATTCAACATTGCTTTCAAAGCACCCAGCACTCCCAATGATGAGCAAAATAGTAAAGACGGATACCTTTCTTACTGGCGTCTTGTGAACCAATCAGGCGCACCGGTCATCAATGGAGATATGTATTTTAAGATTTTCGTCAAAAAAGAGTGATTTTGTTCAATATATAACCTGAAAGCGCCGGTCATGACCGGCGCTTTTTTCTTGACGTACCCCCTCATGCATGGTATATTTATCGACGCGATGCGGGGTAGAGCAGAGGCAGCTCGTCGGGCTCATAACCCGGAGGTCAGTGGTTCGAATCCACTCCCCGCTACTAACGAGAACCGTAGTCCCTGGGGCTACGGTTTTTTGATAGGCCTGAGGGTCGATGGTTACGAAAAATCACTTTTAGGAGGATTTTTCGATGAACCGTAATCCCTCAGGCCTGTTATTTTCTCTTTGTATTGACGGGTTCGTCAAATACAAAACCGCCGAAGGCTTAAGCCAACGGACGGTCGATTCGTATGAGTGGGTGCTGCGTAAGTGGATGGAAAAGATAGGCGATCAACCGGTCGGTAAGATCACCTCTGCCGATGTGCTCGATTACATGACCTATCTGCGTACCGAGTATGTTCCCCACACTTTCGCTAAACCGAATCCTGCGCATGA
>CAYUQJ010000006.1:0-196369 GCA_964446955.1 uncultured Leptolinea sp. | reverse complement strand
AGAACCAATCGCAGCCCATGGAACAGAACCAATCGCAGCCCATGGAACAGAACCAATCGCAGCCCATGGAACAGAACCAGTCGCAGTCCATGGAACAGAACCAGTCGCAGTCCATGGAACAGAACCAGTCGCAGTCCATGGAACAGAATCAGACACAATCCATGGAACAAAATAAATCTATGCAACAGAATCAACTATATCCAGTACGAACAGCAACACCAATGTCAAACATGTCTGGTAATCAGGGTTCTGCCAACAGTAGTAGCGGTGGTAAGGGAAGATAGAATGTTTTATTTTGATGGAAATTTGCCATCAGAATAAATTAGCCGATTAAAGCAAAAAGGGCTACCGCCAGTGCCCTTTTTGCTTTAAAAGCGTAAGAACCAGAGGGAATCTGGTGGAATCTAAATGACGTTGCGGTCAGAGGCCAGTTTGTATCCCAGACCTTCGCGCGCCAGGATCAATTGCGGCCGTGAAGGATTTATTTCCAGTTTACGGCGCAACAGGTAAATCACATATTTAATACGGTTGACCGCTTTGGGATCATTCTGTCCCCACACTTCTTCCGCGATCGTGGCATGGTCAACCCAGCGGGGGGCGTGTCGTCCAAGGCAATACAACACATCGAACTCACGGCGCGCGAGCGCGATCGATTCGTCGCGAATTCTGACCTCGCGCGTACCCGGATCAAGACTGATATCAATGTTCGAAAATTCCATGACTCCGGTCGGTGCCGTGACCTGCCGGGAACGGTTCACCACGGTATTAACCCGTGCCACCAACTCCGCCGGATGGAACGGTTTGGTTATGTAGTCATCCGCGCCCATTTGCAGCCCTTTAACGATGTCATCTTTCTGATTCTTGGCTGATACGATCACAACCGGTGCCGGTGTTAATTTGCGTATATTGGCGAATGTTTCCTCGCCATCCATTTCCGGCATCATCAAATCCAGCAGAATCAGGTCCGGCCAAATGCGGGAAACCTTGTCGATGGCAGCCTGGCCGCTTTCGGCACCTGCCACATCAATCCCGGCATTTGAGAGGACATATTTCAATAATCCTACCGTTTCCGGTTCATCATCCACGATCATGACCCGGCGGCGCGGTGTGGCCGGATCCAATCGGTCTAGGTCAAGACCGGTCGGAAGGGCCGATTTTTCAGAATAGGATGGCATGACGCTCATCGTACGTACTCCTTTTCATATCTCCAACCTGGAAAGCGCGACCATACCTTAAAGGGGCTTTATTTTTCGCGTCTCTCCAACTTTGGTGCGACCGGATGTTAACAGATCATCCATTACATTACAAGTCTAATCTATTCAGAATGCTATTTCAAGTGGTACCAGTCGGTTTTAAGGTAATCGTTGAAAAATTTTTACTATATTGTCGATAATTCCTGTTTCTTACCAATCCAGCGCACGCGCGGTGCCACACCAACCTGGTTGACAACCATCGCCAACCGCCGGTCATATGTCCAAAGCTCTTTATCCAATTTTTCCGCCAGAGCCAGATAATGCGGATCGCAACCAACCGGAAGGCTATACCGCTCTGTCAATCGTAATGCCCATTCCTGCAGATCCGGGTCATCCACCAGATGGATGGGAAGCGCCCGGCAGGCAAGTATTACGGATTGAACCGTGCGCGGGTTCAACACACCCTGCCGGATGTAGGTTCCCAGTATGTTCGATACATCAAAGAACAGATGCGAAGGAGCCAGAATGCGCCTGTCTTCCCTTTCCCAACGGTCCCATAGAGTCTTGATGGCATTATTGCGCGGAAACGTGGTGAGCTGTATGACAGGACCCGGGTCAATACAGATGATCTGACTGCTCATTACGGTCCTCTCGCAGTTCAGTCATGACATCTTCCGGCAGGTTCAACAGGCGCCCTTCCAGGTCCTGTTTCACCTGTTCACGAGATTGTTGAACCAGCACCCGCCATTCCGGCGGTTTCTCCAGCGCATTAAGACGTGTGAATTGTTCATGCGATAACAGAACCGCCAAGGGTCGTCCATCGCGTTCAATAAATACAGGCTCACGGCGGGCGGTGCGAAAAAGCTCCCCCAGGTGAACCCGGGCATATGTGGCGGAAACAGAAACAGGCATGCGTAACTCTTCTCCACAATCTGATTAATCAATCCATTAATCATTATTATAAACAGATGGAGAAATTTACACAAGCCGTTTGCAATTGTCCAACAACACACTTGTTGCAATAAATACGCCAATAATTCCCCTTCCATTTTTATTTTTTCCATGCTACACTAGTATTCCAAAACGTTTTGGATGGATTTATGAGAACAACAATTCGTGATGTTGCCCGACAGCTTAACCTTTCCATAACCACCGTTTCCCGCGCGCTGGACGGTTACGACGATGTGGCTGAAGAAACCCGGCAGTTGATCATCCGCACCGCTGCGGAGATGGGATATACGCCCAACAGGGCTGCCCGGCAACTCCGCCGCCAGCGGACGGATACCATTGGCTATATTCTCCCCGCTTCCAGCTCCGGTCTGGCAGATCCTTTTTTCTCGGAATTTATCGCTGGACTGGCCGATGAAGCGTCCGCCAACAATCTCGACCTGTTGATCAGCACCGCCGGCCAGACCGTCGAGGAAGAACAGCGGCAGTACCAGCGCTGGGCGCAATCCGGCAAGGTGGATGGGATCATCCTCAACCGGGTGCTGATGGATGACTGGCGGATCAGTTTTCTCAAGAGCCAGACCATCCCCTTCGTATGTCTTGAAAAACCCGCTAACATTGAAGATTTTCATGGGATCGAGGTCAATCCCCGCCCGGCAATTCTGGAATTGATGGAACACCTGGTAAATCTCGGGCACAGCCGCATTGCCTACATCGGTACCAGCGCCCCATTAAAGATCGACAACGATCGTAAGAACGCCTATATCGATGGTCTGGTTAAAGCTCATATTGCCGTTGATCCGGCCTTGATGGTACAAACCAACCTGACCTCCGGGGGCGGTTACGAATCGGCGGACCATCTATTGAACATGACCGCGCCACCGACAGCCATTTTCTGTATCAATGATCTGACCGCCATCGGGGCCATGCATGCCATTCATCAACGTGGATTGAAAGTCGGCCGTGATATCGCAGTAGCTGGTTTTGACGGCATTTCCGATGCCGCTCATACCCAACCCGGATTGACCACCATAGACCAACCCGTTTATCAGATCGGACGCAGGCTGGTATCCATCCTGGTTAAATTAATCGGCGGGCAATCGAATGCCATTCTTACGGAAACCATCCAACCCGATTTGATCCTGCGCGGATCAACGGGAGATTGAATATCGGGAAACTCGTTTTCACATTGGCTGCCAGCGGGCAGCCGGGAAGGAGATATCTATGACCAAGACCATCATCGCCGGCGCGTTGGGTGAATGTGTGCATGTTGCCGGTGTCTCCAATTTTCTACGCCTGGCGGAATCCGCCGGGTGGCAAACCCGTTTCCTCGGACCGGCCGTGCCGATCAATGAATTCCTGCAGGAAGCGGAAAAGGAAGCCTCGGGACTCAAAGAGGATGACGAATTTCTGGTTGGGATATCCTACCGCCTTACACCGGAAACCGGCGAGCGCCTTCTGGGTGAATTCGCGGAAGAAGCCTCTTCATTACATGAAAAAGGAGTGCGTTTCGTTTTTGGCGGCACACCTCCGGTTGTCGAAAAGGCCCGCAATCTGCAATTCTTCGATCAGGTCTTTGATGGCAGCGAGAGCGCTGAACAGGTACTTGCCTACCTTAAGGGAGTGCCGGCAAACGAAGCGACGGAAACAGATTTCCCCCAAAAAACAGTAGACCGCATCCTATGGCGGAAACCCTTCCCCATTCTGCGCCACCATTTTGGATTGCCGACCATGGAGGAAACACTGGAAGGCATCAAGAAGATCGCGGATGCCCAGGCTCTTGACCTGATCTCACTCGGAACCGACCAGGACGCGCAAGAAAACCTCTTCCATCCCGAACGTCAGGATCCACGCCGGCGCGGCGCCGGTGGCGTTCCGGTCCGTACGCCGGAGGATTTTGAAAAGCTATACGAAGCCAGCCGAACGGGGAATTACCCCTTGCTGCGTGCCTACTCCGGCACGGACGACTTCATTCAGTATGCCGAACTACTGACCCGTACCATCCATAACGCCTGGTGCGCCATCCCTCTTTTCTGGTTCAACCAGATGGACGGCCGCGGTCCCTGGGATCTGAAAGGTTCGATCCGCGAGCACCAGAAGGTGATGGCCTGGTACGGTGAGCGCGGCATTCCGGTTGAGCTGAACGAACCCCATCACTGGGGGATGCGCGATGCGTCGGATGTTGTTTTTGCCGCCGCGGCTTACCTGGCCGCTTATAACGCGAAGCGATTCGGGGTGAAGGATTATATCGCCCAGATGATGTTCAACAGCCCACCCGGTCTTAGCGATGCCATGGATCTGGCGAAAATGCTGGCCGTTCTGGAGTTGATCCGGCCGTTGGAAGATAGCAACTTCCATGTCTGGCGGCAAACGCGCATCGGCCTGCTCTCGCATCCGCTTGATCCGGACGCGGCCCGCGGACACCTGGCGGCTGCCACCTACCTGCAAATGAGCCTGAAACCGGACATCTATCACATTGTGGGGCATACCGAAGCGCATCACGCGGCCACAGCCGATGATGTCATCGAAGCCAGCAGAATTGTAAAGCGCGCGATTACAAACGCGCTTGGCGCGCCGGATATGACCCATGCCCCGGAAGTCCAAACCCGGAAAGAGTTCCTGGTCAGGGAGACAGGTTTTCTTTTGAAAAAGATCCAATCGCTGGCTTCTTTTGATGTCACCGATCCTCTGGCTGATCCACGGACGTTAGCGAAAGCCGTGACCACCGGCCTGATGGACGCGCCTTAATTGAAAAATAACCCGTTCGGACTCGGCCGGGTGCGAACCCGCATCATCAATGGAGCCTGTGTTGAGGTGGATGAAACCGGGGAACCGGTTTCGCAATATGAAAAGGCCAATTTGCAATTACTTGAAAGCATGAAAGGAAAACGACCATGAAGAAAGCAGAACGGTTTACTGTTCTTGGCGCCGGTCACGGTGGTAAAGCAATGGCTGCACATTTGGCCTTACTGGGTGTGGACGTGGCTTTATGGAATCGTACATTTGACCATATCTCTGTAGTGAAAAAACGTAAAGGCATCGAACTGGAAAGCGTCGAAGGCGGTATTCATGGTTTCGGAACGATCAACCTTGTAACGTCAGACATCAAAGAAGCGGTCGATCACGCCCAGGTCATCATGGTCGTCCTGCCGTCGTCGGCGCATGCTGATGTTGCCAGACTCACCGCGCCGCATTTGAAGGACGGTCAGATCGTCATTCTCCACCCCGGCCGGACACTGGGCGCGGTTGAATTTACCAAAGTGATCCGTGACAGTGGGTGCACCACCGATGTGACCGTCGCGGAGGCGGAAACGTTCATTTATGCCAGCCGGTCGGATGGGCCAGCCCAGGCGCGGATCTTCCGGATCAAAGAAGCCGTCCCTCTGGCCGCGCTTCCCTCTACGCGCAATGAAATGGTCTTGCAGGCTATCGAAGATGTCTACCCGCAGTACATCGATGGTGTGGACGTTTTAAATACCGGCATGAACAACATGGGCGCCATCTTCCACCCCGCCCTGACCCTGCTCAATGCCGGTTGGATAGAGCACACCCACGGTGACTATCAGTTCTACATCGACGGCGTTACCCCTTCGGTTGCCCGCATGTTGGAAGTGCTCGACCGCGAACGCGTAACGGTTGCTTCCTCCCTCGGCATTCGCGCGCGCACGGCTTTGGAATGGCTGCAACTGGCATATGACACCACCGGTGAAGACCTGCACGAAGCCATTCATAATCAGCCCGGATACTACGGCATCAAGGCGCCCATGACCCTGAATCACCGGTATATTTTCGAAGATGTCCCCATGAGTCTGGTGCCGATCGCGTCGCTGGGACAGCGGTACGGGGTAAGCGTCCGCGGCATGGAAAGCATCATCCGTATCGGCAGCATCATCCACCGCACGGACTACTGGCGGCGCGGCCGTACCGTGGAGCGCCTGGGACTGGATAAGTGGAGTGTCAGTGAATTGACCCGTTTTGTTAAGGAAGGGGTCATTGAATGATTCAACAATCCACTTTTATTTAACCGGAGGCTGATAGAAAAAAAGATTCGATGCAGACACAGATACAGACCAAAGTTTTATCCGGCTTCAAAACAGGGAATGCCTGCCTGGTAACCGTCATCCATACCGGAAAATAAGAACTTTATACCTTTCCCCGCATCGAGTAGAACAGCAGTAATCAATTCCCAGTTAAATGGACAACAAATCGTACAAAAAAACACATGTTCAGCCGTTAAACCTTGATCAATAAATAATGCGAATCATGAATTAATCGGCGGCTGTAAGGAGGAAATTATGGCAAGAATAGCAGGAATCGCGGGAATGACCACCCCGGAAGAAGAAAACATGGTAACGATCATGCTCGATAAGGCGGCTCACCGCGGAACGCAGCATCGAAAGACAATTAACATTCCGGGGATTATCATGCAGGCCGGTTGGAATGATGCGGAATCGCGACCGGTTCCCCGTTCACTGATCACGCAGGCCGTCTGGGACGGGATCACCACACCCATTCCATCGGCTGCCAGCCTGAAAGCACAAAGAGCACCGTTCGCCCTGGCCGCCCTGACGGCAGACGGCCTTTTATTGGCACGCGACCGGATTGGCGTAAAACCGCTCTATTACGGGCCATGCCCGGTTGGACTGGCTTTTGCGTCGGAAGTGAAATCCCTGCTGCCGGTCACAAATCAGATCCACGAGCTTCCTACGGGGAAAATGCTCCTGGCAGGACGGACGGTCAACATCCATTACGAACCGTCAATACAGACTCTCCCGCATGAAGATGTTGCCAATACGGCCAATGGCTTGCGGTTGCGGTTGGAACAGGCAATCGCCCGCTGTGCCGATCAAGAGGAAATGGGAAGCTGGCTCTCGGGCGGGTTGGATTCATCCGCCATCGCCGCGCTGGCCAGACCGTATGTCCGCAAACTTCATTCCTTTGTCTGTGGGGTGGACGGTGCCGAAGACCTGATCTACGGACGGCAGATGGCAGAATATCTGGGCACGGAACATCATGAATTGAAAGTCACCCAGACGGATATGCTCGAAGCCCTGCCGGATGTCATCTACCATCTCGAATCGTTCGATGCCCTGCTGGTGCGCTCATCGGTGACCAATTATCTGACAGCCAAAGCAGCTTCCAATTATGTGGAGACTGTGTTTTCAGGCGAAGGCGGCGATGAGTTGTTCGCCGGTTACGAATACATCAAATCTCTACCGCAGGATCAAATTGCCGGAGAACTACTGGACATCATCCAACGGCTGCACAATACCGCGTTGCAGCGCGTGGACCGCTGCTCGCAGGCTCATGGCCTGACGGCATTCGTTCCATTCCTGGACCCGGACGTCCTTGATTACGCCCTGGCCATCCCAACCCGGCACAAATTGTTCCAGGAGACCCAGCCCCCGGTGGAAAAATGGATACTGCGGAAAGCGGTGGAAGATATCCTTCCCGCCTCGGTGTTGTGGCGTCCCAAATCCAAGTTCTGGCAGGGCGCGGGGGTGGTCGATCTGTTGGAACAGTACGCTGAACAGAATATCAGCGACGCCGACTTCAAACGGGAGCGTTGTCTGGCCAATGGTTGGAAATTGAATTCCAAGGAAGAGCTGATGTACTTCCGCATCTTCCTGGATCATTTCGGCGAGATGGAAAATCTGGACTGGATGGGCCGCACAAAAGGCGCACCAGTTTCCTGATCGAATCGGTTCCCGTAAAAGCCAGCCTCATGTATAGTTAATGGAAGCCAAAACACGTGATTTGGCCAACTCACCGATCTAATTGCATGGAGATGGCAATGGAATCATTTGACTGGTACGCCTGGGTTATCCTTCCGATACTGGTTTTTATCGCCCGCGTGGCTGATGTTACCCTGGGAACACTGCGTATTGTTTTCACATCCCGTGGAAAACGTCATCTGGCTCCGGTTCTGGGTTTTGTTGAGGTATTCATCTGGATCGTGGTGGTCAGCCAGATCGTGTCCAATATGCACAGTTACCCGGCTTTTGTCGGGTACGCGGCCGGGTTTGCCATGGGGACTTACATCGGCCTCAAGATCGAAGAGAAACTGGCAATTGGCACACTGGTCCTGCGCATCATACTACCGCAAGGTGGTGAAGAGCTGGCCCATGATCTGCGGGCAGCCGGATTTGGCGTCACGATCGTCAATGGTGAAGGCGCCAGCGGTCCGGTCAAATTGCTCTATTCGGTCATCAAACGCAGGGAACTCAGGCATATCACAGACATCATCCATCAGCACAACCCGAAGACGTTCTTCTCCGTGGAAGAGGTATCATCCGCAGAAAGCGGTGTTTTCACGCATGATTACTCGAGGAATTGGCTTCCTAACAGAAAATAGACTTCTCGGGCAGGGATTATTTCGTAGTGGATGATGCCGGTGTTCACGGTATTTGACTTGTGAATATGGCTTATTTACGACGCGTTTTCGCATCCGGGCGACAGCCCAGATTATTTATACAACCCGGATATGAAAGCCAGTATGGAACCAACCACGCCGAAATCCGGGTCGCCGAAACAACTGTCGGGTATTCCTATGGATGTCACTGCCTGAAGCGAAGTTCCTGCCAGAAGGGTAAAGATCAACCCGCACAAAAATCCGCCCAGAACGGCACCCTTCCATCCCCCAGTCGCGTTGCCAAAAACGCCGGATGTTCCCCCGACAAAGAAATGTACGATCATCGATGGCAAAATAACCCCGCCCAGGTATCCCATTGACAAACCTGTCGGCAGCGCGGCGATCTGCAATCCCATGGCGATCAAACCGCCAAATACCGATGACAGATAGCCGACCAGCACGGAGTTTTGCCCGTACGGAAAAACAACCGGGCAGTCCAACGCAGGTATCGCCTCCGGGACGATCTGCCCGGCAAAACCGCGAAATGCCGGAACGATCTCAGTTACGATCATCCGCACTCCCAGCAGGATGACCCATACTCCGCCGGCAAATGTGAGACCGAAGATGATGGCATTCAGCCACCATGTATCGGCGTTATCAAAATCCGCGGCTATCGCCTCCGGGCCCGCTGCCAACCAGGCTGCCAGGGCAGACACCAGGTATATCAACACCATGACCGTCCCCATGGCGATCAATGGTTCACGTAAAAAACCGATCCACTTCGGGAAATTCATCTTTTCCGTTGAATCCTCCGGCCTGCCGACTTTTCCCCCCAGCCAACCGGCCAGGACGTACGTGGTCGTTCCGAAGTGACCCATAACAAAATCCTTCGAACCGATCACTTTTTCCATGTATGGAGCCGACAACCATGGGAAAAAGACCATCATAAAACCGACAATGCCTGAGGAAACAAGGATCAATAACACCGGCGGGCTGTCTCGCAGAATGGTGAGCCCCAACATGCCCGTGACCAGTGTGGAGGCAAACAGGGTATGGTGGCCGGTAAGAAAGATATATTTCATGCGGGTAAAACGGGCAAGCAACAAATTAATAAGAAAAGCCAGAAAAAAAACTATGGAGATCTGCGTTCCATACACATCCTGGGCTTCGGCCGTAAAGACCTCATTGACCGGCAATGTGCCCCGCAAACCAAACCCCTGTTGCATTAAAATTCCCAACGGGAGGATGGCTTCGCTGACAATCCCCGCGCCGCCGCTCAGGATCAAGAATCCAATGATGGTCTTTCCCGTACCGGAGATGACTTCTTCCACCGGCTTTTTTAGTATGATCAGGCCGATCATGGCTATCAGACCCACCAGCAAGGCGGGTTTGCTCATGACCTGAACAAGCACATCCAAAATCGCCTGGAGGATATCCATCATGTACGCGTCCTCCTGAAGTGCTTATCTGGCGGCGTTTATTTCTTTATAGACTGGAACCAGCACCGCCTCAATTTCTTTTTCATCAAACAGATTATGCACTTCGATGACTTTCGCGTCCGGCAATTCTTTTAACCGCGGGCCAAATTCCGTCGATGTGACGAACAGGTCGGGTTTTATCGCTTTTGCCGTGCTGATATCCCCCACTTCCACAATGAACTCACGTTCATCAAACCCGTTGCGTTTCAACACACGTTCAACCCCCATTTTTACCAGCAGTCCGCTGCCAAGACCCATTCCGCAAATTGCCGCTATTCTGATCACGTTGTTGTTTCTCCTTTCCGGGATGATCCGGCTGACTGTTATCTGGCAAGCATTCCAAGAATCAAAGCAACCACTGCCAGCCCCAGAGCGATCCATCCATTTCGATCCCGGCGGGTGTCATCGTCCATGAGCCTGATATCCTTTCGCAGTATGGAACCGTTGCATGTAACTGTCCTGTTTCCCAAATGATCCGTTTACCGGCGATAAAGGTTGGTTAAACTTGTTTCCATATTCGGAAAACGTACTATCTAATTATATGGATTTTATCTTTCCGTTTCCAACCTTCACAAAAAGATCCTTTTTTTTAGACCCGCGATTCAACCGGGAATAAAAACCCTTTTTGCCCAAATATCTAAGGAGCATCCGGGACAGCCGAATGAAACACATTGTGCAATTCCTGCGGTGTACTGCACGCCTTCAAATCGCGGATGTTTGCCATGTCACCCAGCACAGCCGCAAGATCGGCCAATCCCTGAATGTGCTGTTGGGCATCTATGGGGGCCAGAGCCACAACGAGCCAGACGGGGTCGTTCTGACTGTTCCCGAAGTTGACGGGGGTTTTCAATTTGACCAGTGCCATACTGGGTTTGATCACACCATCTTCTGGATACGCATGAGGCAGGGCAATCCCCGGAGCCACTACAATATACGGGCCAAATTCGCGTGCCACCCTGATCATGGCCGCGGTGAAACGCTCTTCAATCGCCCCGTCTTCATATAACAAACGTCCGCAGGCTTCGATCGCTTCCTGCCAGGTTTTAACTTCCACATCGACCGCGACCAGTGAAGGCCGCAACAATTCTGCCAGCTTCATTGCGCCTGGATTGACGGATCAACCTTTCATTAGAATATCGAACGCTTCTTCCGACGATGCAGCCTGCATCAGGGCGTTGCGCCGATTCGGGTCGTATAGAACTTCGGCCATCTCGCGGAGGGCGTCCACGTGACGGGTGCTATCCAGCGCCGCGATGGCAATCAGCAGTCGTACCGGGTCATTCTCCGCGCTTCCGAATCGCACCGGCGGGTGTAACGTGATCAATGCCAGTGCCGGGTGAATCACGCCTTCATGGGGGAGCGCATGAGCCACAGCAATTCCGGGAGATACCACATTATAAGGGCCAAGCTGCCGGGCTGTTTTGACCATGGCCTGACCATAATATTCTTCCACCACCCCGGTCGAGGCCAGCAATTTACCAGCCATCAACACCGCGTCTTCCCAATCTTTTGCCGGATACCTTACCAGGATTCGTTCAATTGGAAGGAAATCAGACAAACCAGATACCTTTGGCATACGGGAAACTGGCCGGGTTGGCAGCTCGGAACTGGCCGGGCGAGGGATCCCCAGACCAGACCGGCTGAGAAGGGTGTAAAAAGGTTCATTCTGGGCACGCCGCACGGTGGATTGTAATTTGAACTTATCCGGCCGAAACCATGTAAGCCCTGTTTCCAGCTTGCCGCCGGCGTTGTCAAACAGTTCGGATTCGTTCAGCAGAACCGGATCCCCTGTCATTAAGCCGAGAAGTGCGGCAATATTCGAGTTTGCCTTTGCCACTGAGATCGTATTATTCGTCCAACCCAGCGTGATATCGTAGCGGCGCTCAATGGCCTCCACCATTCCGGAATGTCGAAAATCTTCTTTTAATAACCCGGCGAACCGGGAAGCCGGAAGAAAGGACTCGTGAACAACCAGCGGTTCCTCATCAACACGGCGCAGGTATTTCAGGTAGACAACCGCTTCCGCTGGAACAAGCCCCAGAATTTGAGATTCCCTGTTTGGTACAGGTATGATCCGCTTTTCAATAACATCCGTCGTAAACGGGATACCCGCCAATAAAAGATCCTGATAAACGCTGAGGCGCCCGGCATATTTTTGTTCATTAACCGGCTGTCCAACGAAAGTTCCCTTTCCATGGATCTGGACGACAAGCCCGCGGTCTATCAACTGTGCCATCGCTTTACGAAGCGACCCGCGGCTGACACCAAGTGATTCGGCCAGCTCCACTTCACCGGGAAGTTTCTCATCCGGCCTGATCTCACCGGAGATAATTCTGGCTTCCAACCATCCAGCCAGCTGAATGTATAACGGCTGGCTACTGGAACGGTCAACTTTAAACTCCATACTCACACATCCCTATGAGAGGTACATAAAGGAACACTATTAACGTAGCATTATGCGGAATAAAAGTCAATGGAGGTTAGTGAACTGTTTTACCAAACCGCCATAACAACCATTAATCAGGTGAGATTGACTCCGTATGCTACAATTTTTATATGAGTTCACCTCTGATGATCGCCATGGCCGGTTCAGCCGGTACTGGAAAGAGCGCGCTGGCTCAACGCCTCGCGGAAACCTTACCTGCCGTGGTCATAAACAAAGACATTGTTCGCGCTGCCATATTTCCAGCGGATGAAATTGAGAATTCCGCCACACAGGATGATCTTGTGATGTCATTGATCTACCAGGCAGCCGCGTATCTGATCCATAAAGGGCGTTCCGTCATCATAGACGGGCGTCCATTCCTCAAAAAATCCCAGCGCACAGACTTGAAAAAAGCCGCATACGCGGCTGGAGCGGAGTTGAGGATCATCCGTTGTAAGGCATCGGATGATGTCGTCAAAGCCCGCCTCCAACAGGATACCCGCACCGGCAACCACCCCACTATGAATCGCAGTTACGATCTGCACCTCCAGCAAAAAGCGGATTATGAACCCATTGAAGAACCACATCTGACCCTTAATACAAATGCCCCTCTGGAAGACCTCGTCCACCTCGCGATGGAGTGGTTGAAAACACCGATTACCTATACGCATTAAATAACCTTATACGGCTCATTCCTTTTTTATCCATGCGCTTCTACAATTACGTCAGAATGCGCCAGATACCCTTGTTCCCGCTGAATGCCGTATTATTTCCCGGTATGCCCCTCCATTTGCACATCTTTGAGGAGCGTTACCGGATTATGGTTCGTCATTGCATTGACCATGACGGTCTGATGGGCATCGTCCTTATCCACCAGGGGCTGGAAGCACTTGGACCGTTGCCCGAACCTTACCGGGTCGGAATGCTTGCCCGCATGGTCGAATATGAAGCCCTGCCGGATGGGCGTATGAACATAACGGTCGTCGGGATGGATCGATTCAATATCCATGATATTGACGCGGAATCGCAACCCTTCCTACTGGGTACTGTTGAAACCAGCCCGATCGAGCTTCCCCGGATGATACAGGTACACCGCAAAGCCCGTCAACTGTCACACGAGATCATCTCCTACCTGAAAGCTTTAAGCCGGGAGAACCCGGACGAAATTGACCTGTCGCGCCTTTCTCCACCGGATGATCCTATGAATCTGGTATTTCTGGGGGCCTCTTTGCTGCAGATTCCCCCGACGGAGAAGCAGCCCATTCTGGAAGCGCCATCCGTGTACGAGATGATGGATATCGTTGAACGCCTGTACCGCCGTGAGAACGGCCTGATGCGCACCATCAATGCCACCGGTGAACTCCCCGCGCGGCGCGCGGCCTGGCTAAACTGACCAGCCTCAGCCGGTGAATCCACCCGGATCACACTCGCATCAATTCCCCATAAGCGTTGCAGAATCGATAGACAGGTAACGCTCCAGTGGAATCCCAAGCGGTGTGCCTGCATACCCTCTGATGTATGGCTTGACGAGGGTAAAGGATTTACTATGTGTCCAAAACACAGCAGGCGCGTCTTGTACAATAATCGCTTCCGCCTGTCGGTACATATCCATCCGCCGGTTGACATCCTCCTCCACCCGCGCTTCTTCCAGCAACCTGTCCAGTTCAGGATTGGAGTAATTTCCGCGATTCATGTCTGACCCGCTGTGGAACAATACATCTGCGAAATTTTCCGGATCCGGGTAATCGGCACACCAGCCCTCACTGATCAATTGCCCGTGCCTGCCATCATCCAACGCCTCCTGGTAATATTCCGGGTCAATATTCTGGATGATGATCTTGATCCCCAGTGTCTCTTCCCACATCTGCACTATGGATGAAACACTTTCAGGCACATAACTGCCGTAATTCGGCAGAGAGAAAAAGATCTCCGGTATATTCCCATTTCCATATTTTGATTCCTTCAACAATTGCCGGGCTTTCCGCGGGTCAAATTCCAATCCTTTGAAATTCCGGTCGAAGCCGGGCAGAGCCGGTGGATATAACCCTTTTGCCGGTACCGCCCCGCCCTCCGAAATAACCCGAACATACCATTCCTTATCGATGGACATGGCAAACGCCTGTCGCACCTTTACGTCGTCAAAAGGTGGCTGGTTTACGTCCATGGTAATGTAACGGGTGCACATATTCAAAATGCTTTGCAATTCGGTGTGCATGGGCTCTGAAGGATCGGTAAAACGGATCAGATCACCGTACCCGACTCCGGCAATATCAGTAGCCCCCAGCTCGTACAATTGCAGACTGGTTCCCTGATACAGGACTACCAGAATCGCCCGAATGGCAGGCTTTTCACCGTAATACGCCTCGAAGCGCTCATATTGTATTTCCTGTCGGCTGAGCCAGCGGGTAAGGCGATACGGGCCGGTCCCATTGGGCGTGCGATACCAATCCCCTCCGCTTTCCACATTCTCCCGGTCAACAATAAAGCCGGTCGGGTAGGTCAGCTTTAACAGGAAATACGGCACAGGTTGTTCCAATGTGACCTCCAAAGTGTGGGCGTCGAGGACACGTAATCCGCTGATCCGGTCCGCCCTCCCCTCACGCCTGTCCCTCACTCCCTTGATATCACCGAGATAGGTAAGCACGGTCTCCGAACCGGTCTCCGGTGCGGCGGCACGCTCCCATGAAAAGACAACATCCTCTGCCGTGACCGGCCGGCCATTATGGAACACCGCGTCGGGGTTCAGGTGGAACGTGTACTCCAACCCGTCTCCGCTGACCTCCCAGCTTCGCGCAAGGTCCGGTTGCAACTCCATAGCGGGGTTGAACGTCACCAGACCGGAATACACCAGATAGAAATTGCCCGAACTGCGCGTGGTGGCGGGATCGTTCTCCACGGGGTTGTCCGATTCGCCACCGCTCAAAACCAGCAATTCATCCCGCGGGAACCCGTTGATCGTGGGCGCGGAAACCACCAATGACCGGTTCAGATCGTCAATCTCATTCCTGTAAATATCAAAACCCTCAATTGTGGAATAGAGCATTAGTGTGGTCGATGAGGTAAATCCGCGGACAGTCACCAGACTGAAGTGGAACTTTCGGACATCATCCGTCGTTCTGCCTTGCGCCTCTGTCAGCCAACCAGGTCGGCCATTCTTCATCTGGATTTCCCGATCTTCAAGAAAGGCAAGGTTCTGAACATCCTGCAGTTCAATATCACGTATGCGGTGCGCCAGTTCTTCCAGTAATTCACCGCTTCGCAGACCGTATGTGAACATGTGCCCAAGAACGGCATTGTTATCCAGGTTCAAGCTGAAATGATAGGAAGCTGTGGCTCTTGAGGTATCAATAACCGCGTTTGAAGGTAGCGCCAGACTGACCCCAACCTCCGGATCAGAGTAGAAGCCCTTCTCCGTCGGCGGTGGTGAGTATATTGTCGCTGTAGGCAACTGCGGGTAGCGGGTTGGCTCTATTCGCAAATCCTGCGCTCGCGCGGGGTCGGCGCTCAGTGCTGTTGAACCCAGCAGCAGAATCACAAACACCGAGATGGACGCACCCCTTCCCTTCTTCGCGCGTATGACCGCAAAAATGACCACAACAACTATGAGCAGTCCGAACAAACCCAGGCAAAAGATCACTATCACTGGGAACCCAACACCCGGTTGTACCGGTGGAATCGGGGTGCCGTTACTTTGGGACGTTGAAGGTATTACGGTAGATTGGGCCGCCGGAACAGCTTCGGTGGACAGCGCAGTTGCGGATGGCAAGGCTTTGACCGGGTCTTTATTCCCCGCAACAGGCCGCAGGGTGGGAACTACTGTCGGTTGCATGGTAGGATTTAGCGTATCTTCATACCAATCCGCCTGCGGCACACCGACCGATTTACGCCACTCCTCTTCGAACCCGCGCAGGTTGAAACCATAGACCTGCGTTAATGCTTCATCTACTACCGTCCCCGTTGACAGAATCTTTAACAGGCGGTTGATCTTTTCCCGTCCGTAGGTATCAATGAGATAGTCCACCATGTAATACGATTGACTGTAAGACAGACTGGCCTGCTCGGATTCTTCCGCGAATCCGGCTGACAGGACACGGAATGACAGCAATGAATTTGACTTCCGGGCTTTCTCAAATGTTTCCTTTGTTTCAGTATCCGGTTCACCCTCTCCATACACCGCCAGACCCTCTTCCAGCCAGGTCGGGGTCATTTGCAGGCAGGTAAATGTGTAATTACCGGTAAGCACATGGGTCAACTCATGGGCTTCGGTGCGTTTTGTCCAATCAAGATTCTCACTGATGCCGACCAAAACCTTGTTATAGTCCGGGAAGGCCATGGCTCCTGTCCAGGATGGTTCATACAACAGGGCATCGCGCATATCCTGCGTATTGGCATAGAGAAACAGATCGATCGTTCCCGAGGCTTCCATGCCTGTATCCGTTTTAAGGCGGTCCATCGCGCCGGTGGCTGTAACAAGGAATTCGCGGGCTCTATCCGTGGAAATGGTGTAATAATGCAAGCGGATGCCCCGGTCTTCCATCTCCATCCAGTTATGGACCGAGTCCAACCAGGTGATAGTACGCTTCTCTGAGAGAACCCGCTCGCCGCTTTCACCGGTTACCCGCCACTGCCACCAGATCTTTGTGCCCGGCGGCAGCGCGCCGCTTTCAAGCATGTCCCATTCCCACGATACTTTGATGGTCGGGGCGGGTTCGAATGCAGGTATGGCCAGGGCCTGTACTTCACTACACGTGCGAACATCCGTACCGTATAGCAATTCCACATCTGTCACGGTTTCGGCACTGTTTATTGTCGTGGAAAAGACCGCTGAGTCCGGGAATGTCAGCTTTGCCGTATTGCGGGCAAAGGTGACCGCCGGCTGCTGCCGTGACGGCAGACCGGTCATCATGTGAAACAGTACCGCCATCAGAAAGAATACGCGCATAAATCCCTCCGGCCAAACCCGAAAACAAGGCTACATGTGCTTATGAGAGGCAAAGAAAAGGACGCGGTATCACAATCTTTCAGCCAATTCTTGCCACTGATTCCATCATAACAAACGTCCCATGACACCGCAAACAAGTATATAAATACCCCGCATTACGTATCGCAAGGCGGGGTATGGGATTCGGTTCGATTATTGTGTATTACGCAGCAGCCATTTCTTTGAGGTATTTATCCTTATTGGCCGGTCGCGCCGTTTTGCCGCTGCTGGTCTTGACGATCCATTTCTTCGGCACAAGGTAAACATGGCGCAGCGCCACCGCTGAGCCTTTGGTCACCACCTTGCGGATCTCGTTGGCAATGCGTTCCTTTTCAGCGGGGTCATCCACGTCCACCTCCGAGATGATCACCACCTCTTCCGTGCCGCTCTCTTCATTGAACACGCCAAAAGCCACAACCCGACCGGGGTGAACTCCCTTTACTTCCATGGCCAGGTGTTCCAGATCCGCCGGGTAGACATTCTTGCCGCCGACAATGATCAGGTCCTTCTTACGCCCGGTGACATACAGCTCGCCGTCGGCCAGATACCCGTAATCGCCGGTGAGATACCAGCCGCCATCCAGAAAGGCTTTCTTCGTCAGGTCATCGCGGTGATAGAAACCGCTGAGCATACAATCGGACTTTATCGCCACTTCGCCGATCTTGCGGTCGGACATGGGTTTGCCATCAGGATCAAATACGGTCACCTGCGTGTTACGGATAGGCTTCCCGCTGGACAATATACGCAGCGAATCGCGCCCGTCAACAGCCGGAGCCGCTTCCCATTTCATTTGTACTGATTCACGATCGACCAGATCAACCACCACCGATTCACCGATGCCCGATTGGGTTACGGCAAAAGTGTTCTCGGCCATGGCATAGCTGGTGACCAACGCGTCCGGGTTCAAGCCATAGGATGTGAAACGCGCGGCAAACTTTTCGTGCGCGCTGATGCGTACCGGTTCCGAGCAGTTTGTGATGGCACGCCAGGAAGACAGGTCGATCCCTTCCAGGTCGCGTTCTCGGATCTTTTCGGCGCAGAAGACATAGGCGAAATTGGGCAGCCAGCTTAATGTTCCCTTATAACGGCTGACGGATTGCAGCAGCCGGTAAGGCGCGCGCACCCAGTCAAAGGGTGACATGATCACCAATTGGATGCCATACAGAATGGGCATCAGGTAGCAGGCGATGAGACCCATATCGTGATACAACGGCAGCCACGAGACGATGACATCGTCCGGCGTGGCCTTAAGGCGTTCAACGTATGTGTCAAGCTGGTTGAACACACTGCGGTGCGAGAGGGCGATGCCCTTTTGCAGACCGGTGGTACCGGAAGAATGCTGCAGCAATACAATCTCTTCGGGATCGCGCAGCATGCCGCCCAGGACGGAGAAATCGGGGTTAACTGGAGTATCCTGCCCGGTGAGGATAACCGTGCGAACGGAGTCCCCTTTGTGCAGGGCACTGCGCACTTCCTCTTCAAACTCGGGGAAGGTGACGATGGCCGCCGGTGTCGAGATACCCACCAGCGAGGCCAGGTCCGCCCGGTAGCGCTCGGGGGAAAGCTTTTCTGTGAGGTAGGGCAGAATGGACGGGATAGCCCCGTGAAGCACCGCCCCAAAATACGCGTAGACAAGCTCGATGGAGTGCTGCATGATGAGAATGATCACCTCGCCGGGTTGAATACCGCGTGCGCGATAGAGCTCCGCCCAGCCGGCAGCACCGCGCATCAGTTCGCGGTAGGTGACGGGAACATCATCCTTGCCGGCGTGCTGAATGATCAGACTAATCCGCTCGGGTTGTGAATCAAAGTGGTCTTTCAGGGTGGTGGTGAAATTTCGCATACAGTCTCTTTCCGGATTGGTTGATTAACGCGGGTAATGATACCGCATTTCAGATAGAGGAGAAACCACGCCCCCCCCGGGGGCGTGGCAAGTGGGGGTAATACTCACCAATCACACCCGATCCTTTGGATGTATTCATAAATGAAACGAAACAGTTATCGGTATAGATTGCGAAAAAACCAAATAATGTAGAGGTGACCCTGAGGGTCGCCCTTTATTTTAACGCCGAATCCCGGAGGGCTTGCACCCGCCGGCGTTGCTCTTCGGAAAGCTTCGGGTCCTGCAGCATCTCCCAGGTTACATTATTGAGTTCCTGCCTGGAATAAAAACCTGCGGCAAAAAGATTTTCCACCGACATGATCTTCGCTTCCCGCATCACCTCGTAAACACGGGCAGCCTTCTCTTCCGGGGTGCGCCGTAAGATTTGTTGAACGCTTTCCGGATACTGGCTTAGCCGGTCACTCTCTGGTTTATCTTCTGATTCAATTTCTTCAGCCATAATGTCCCTTTACATGTTCGATAAAATGGGTCGGCTGGACAGGTTAAACCCCTGCCGGTTCTACCAGCGGTGCCAGCCCTTTTTCAAATACTCGCATGAGGGCCACTCCTCCCAGAATAAACAGGCTCCCGAAAATCTGTGTGGATGTCAGTTGCTCGTCCAGCAACAGATAAGCAATGAGTGCGGTGAAAACCGGTTCCGTCGAGACGATAAGGTTTGCCACACTGGAAGGAAGATAACCCAGGCTTACGTTATACAGTCCGAATCCCGCCACTGTTGGGCCGGCAGCCAGCAGGATCAGTACCCCCCACCCTGCCCAGGCGTCACCAAGCCAGAACATATCCTTCGGAGATGTCGCCGTACCCGGAAGCATTCCGCCAAAAACAAGATTGGTGATTAATAGAAGGCCGGCGGCAAAGGCAAACGTGTACAGTATGGTGACCCAGGGATTCAGCCCCCGGTTGGCGGCTGATCGCCCCATCAGACTGTAGACAGCATATGCCAGCCCGGATATCACACCGACGAGAATTCCCGGTAGGTTTGTCTGCCAGACCGCTGGATCATGCGCCCCGGCAACCAGCGCACATCCGCCAAAGCTCATCAACACAGCCAGAAGCTTTATCAACCCCAGTTCCTCTTTTAATAACCACCTTCCCAGCAGCGCGGTAAACGCGGCTGAAAATAGACCAGAACAGTTGAAATTGCCGCGCCATTGAGCACAACTGAGGTTGTCCAGAGAGCATTAAACAACGCAAGTACAACACCGTAAAGCAAAAGGTACAACAGGTCCTGTTTAGCTACGCGCAATCGATTGCGATGAAATACAGAGAGAATAACGGCGAGGGTTACTACAACAAATACCTCCCGCCAAAAAGCCAGCACCAGTGCCGGAAGTTGATACTCTACAGAGAGATGGCTAATGAATATCGCCGTGGTCGAGAGGATCACCGCCGCGGCAAACGCAGTGATATAGCCACGGGTTGTGTGAGAGGAATTCATTCCAGTCATATCTTTTTCTTCAAACTATATCAGCCACATTCTAATAATCGTCTGGGAACTCTAAAGTGTTTTTTTGAGGTTGGGTTATTCATTATAATAGTCTGCACACTATTAGGCATTAATCTCTGATCGACTCAAAGGTTTATTCTCATTCTTATGCAAATATCTTATGTTTGATTTTTCTGTAATCGGAAATGAAGGGTTAGCAAGAGAATTCCTAAAAGTTGTTATTTTAGACCGATATGACCCATCTTGAGAATATGAATTTGATTCGTTGCAAATTCAAAATGAGGGAAAAGCTATATGAATAACGTCATTAATAGTCCTGGATTTAGATTGAAACAATTCCTGGTTTTGATAACTATTGGGACAAGTCTATCTTACAGTGTCAGTGTTTACTTCTTTAAATTTTTCGAATTACCTGATCGTACGAAAATCACCTTGTTATTTTTTTTATTCTTCATTTTTTTAATCGTTTTATTGATTAATAAGAATTTTCAAACAATTACAAGAACTTCAAAGTTATACAGACCAGAATATTTTATCGTAGTTCTCATTTTTGCTATCAGCACTCTTTTTATCACTAAAGCATCTCTTCAATGGATCCCATCACGAAATACATTTGAATTGACTATTCTGCCCCCCACATCGGCTGAAGTCCATGCGAATTCCATTGAGATTTATGAAATTACATCATTGCCACCTGATGATAAACAAAGAAAACTTTTAACCACCGATGACTTGGAGCTTACTGGAAATTGGACCAGTGAAGGTGACATATTAAGAGTTACAGGAAATGGCGGAGAGAAATTACGTTTTAATGATTATTCTACTAACGGAATAAGTATTCTTTTATTACAAGGGCCAGACACAGGTGAAATAGAAATCAAGTGGAACGGGAAAAGTGAAAAGATCAATCTTCATAATAATAATTACAATCAAACCTTATTAGAATATCCTTATGTTTTTTCCTGGCATAATCTTTCGATTATCAGAATTTTCTTATTCATCTTTCTCTTTGTAAGCAATTTCATTTCTTTATCAATCATTTTGCTATTTTTCACGTATGCAATATCAAGAATTCATATATATCTTCAGCCTTTGCAAAACGTAACATTTTTAAGAAAGTGTTTCATTTGTTTTGTATTGATATCACCACTTCTAAATATACTGGTTTTTGTTCATTACCAAACCAATAACATATTTAGATTGGCACAAGTCCCCTCAAATTCATTTGCCAGTTTGGATAATTCAAGCAAGGACAATTTTCAAAATTTTCAAGTCTATTTAATGCTAGAACAGCTTTACCAGGGTTACACATTAATCATTCCAAATACAAACATGTATCTTAGGGAAATACGTTTAGATGAAGATGAATTGTTAGTTTTAGCCCGTTTGAAATCAATTAAACAAGTTAATTATGATCCGAGACTTTCCAAGAAAAATATGGAAGATTTAGAGATTTTTGATAAAACCATTATTAAACAGATGGGAAGAATCAGATTTGATTATCATTTTTTGCAGGAACCAATTTCTTTAGACCAGACCCTTTGTGTATGGCAATTTGATAATAAAGTGCTGTTCATTCCGAATTCTGACTATCTTAATTGTTCAAGGAAATAGTGATGCTCCAATTATTATTCCTTATATATATCTTTTTGTTAGGATTTTCATTTGTTTTATTTTTCAAAAAATGGATTCCCTTTAAATTTTTAGTATTCAGTAGTTTTCTTTGGGGAAGCATACTTTTTGCTAGTATTTTGATAATAATTAACATAATTGGTGTGAAATTATCATCTCAAATAATCTTTTTATTGATGATAATCAGTTTGACGATTCCAATAGTTATCGGAATTAAAAACCGGCTATTTCTTACTTCCAATGAATGGATTGTTTTCATCAAAACAATTATTCCATTTTCTCTACTAAATTATCTCTTTATTACATTCAATTACACGCTAGCCACCTCGGATTCATTTTCAATTTTAAGAATCGGTAGATCTATTTCTTTTTGGGGTTTTGATCAGAATGTCCTTGAACGCATGTTAGTCCGGGGGGTTTTCATACCCATTCTTCAATCGACAAGTGTGTTCATCAACTCAGATTATCTTGTCTCTTTACAATTTAGTTTTGCTTTTTCATTTATTCTAGTTTTTTATTATCTTTCAGAACACATTCTCCAATCCTTTTTCGTAAACAAGAACATTGTCACTCCCTTAGTGATCACTTCTACATTTTTATTAGTCAGTACGCCATTATTTATTGTTCAATTCTTTTATATTCATGGAACTCTGACATCAGGAATTTTTCTGTTTACCGCAATTAGTAGTTATTGGCTTTCAGTCACAGAGAAAAACAATTACTGGTTAGTTTTCTTTCTCCTTTCATCTATTGGTGTCTTTTTTTCAAGAGCTGAAACATTTATCTATATGGACATTCTCCTCATATTGATTTTGCTAACAAACAATTTTTCGTATAAATCAAGGTTGATTTTATTCTTACCAGTAATAATCATTCAGTTAGCGTGGTTTCTCTATATACTGTTTCGTATTGAAAACTTTTCATCATACGTAAATCCTCAAAGATTTATTCTCATCATCTTCGGATTGATAATGCTTATTGGAATGATAATATTCTCGAACAAGAGTTTTTTGGCAAAAATTTTGCAAATTTTTAAATTAGAGTTTTTTCTTATCTTTATTTACTTTATTGTTTTAATTTTTATACTTATTCGGCCCGATCATATGTTAATAAGCATTGGTAGTTTTCTATCAAATACCTTTGTAACAGGATATTGGGGTTTTTCCTTCTGGCTTATTTTTCCGTTACTAATAATCTCATTATTCATTAAATCTCAACCGTTTGTTACCTTCTTAAGGACATTCATCTTGTCAACAATCGGCAGTATTTTTGTGTTGGTTATTATTCGGCCTCCATATCATTTATATTGGACTGATTCATCCAACCGATTAATGACGTTAATACTACCCATGGGATTATTGATGATAGCAATTATTATTGGAAAATGGGTCGATTCAACAATTCAAGACCATAACAAGATCACATCCGATTGAAATTCTTTTTCCTACGAAAAGACCTGGATAACAAGAAATTCACATTATTTGACTGCAGATTTGGAATGTACAAAAAAGACCGCCCTTTCGGGCGGTCTCTTCCTTGCCGGAACTATTTCTTTTCCTTCGGGAGGATCTTCATGACAGTGGTACCGCAGACAGCGCATTTGCCTTTCACAGCATTTGCGCCATTCTTTAAAACGGTCTTTTCTGGATTTACGATTTCCCGCTTGCATTTGCATTTCAGGCAATAGGATTCATATTTTTCGTCAGCCATTGGGTTGTCTCCTTTCTGAAGAGTATTGAATAAACACCGGAACACAATCCGATCCGGTGGTAATTCCCGGTATCAGGAATAATCTATACGCATTACATCACCATAATCTGAGATTCGTTTCGTCCCCTAATCCTCAGTCTCATCCTCAAATTCGGCCGGGTACCAGCGTTCCGCTTCAGGAAGGTTCAAAACATCCTGGTCTTCGGGAGTGAGTGGATCATCCATACGCACCAGCAGTGTGATGCCGGCTGTCCGGATTCCGTTGGGTGTCATCATGCGGCGGACAGTGTACCGCAAAAAGTACTTTTTCACCAGTTCCCCTGCCAGCACATCTTTTACTGTGCGCACCGACACATTGGCCTTTGCGGCGATCTCGGCCATGTCGGTTTCCACACGGTTGCGCAATTCACCGGTCTTCGGATTCCAGAAGCACATGCTTCGTGCGGCCAGCACAACAGCCATGCCGGAATGACCGATAAGCGGAAGCCAGTGTTCGAAGAAATACAGGGTAAGGAAAAGTCCCCGCTCCGGTTGGATAGCTCGAGCCCGCTCACTGCCGTATGCCCTGGCCAGCAGGATCTTCCGTGGAGTGGATTCGCCCTGCGGACGATCCAATTGTGATTCCGGTTCTTCAATCCACTCTTCTTTTTGCGGTTTGGAGAGCTGTTTGGACGATCTCTCCTTGTCCACCGGATTTTTGTCTGATTCATCGTGGTAAAACTCATTGACCACCGTCAACTTGATCCTGACCGGAGACGGTAACATACCCTCCAACATATTCGTCAACCGGCTGCGGAGTCGGGCTTCCACCCAATCCCGCCCGTACGTGTTGCGCGCGCCAATGGTGAATACCCCATCCCGATAGCTGACCGGTTTTAACGGTCTCACCCAGGTCTCGAAACTGGTCTTGTCCATTTCAGACTGCAGTTGACCGAGTACCATTTCCCAGGCATCATCAACAGATGATGCGCTCAGTGAATACGGTCGTGTTTGTACCAGTTGGTCCATGGGATGGGATTTTTCTCCTGAAAAAAGGGGGGGTGTTTTTTCTACCTTTAATACCGCCTATTTATGGTAGAAATAATTACCCTCCTTCAACCAGGTGCTCGACGAGGTCCATCATATCGGCGTAGTCCTGTTCAGACAGGCGCGACAGGCGGGTGGAACAAATGCGTGCCAGAATACCGACTGTCTCGCCAATGGAAATTTTGCGTCCCAGCATTTCGCTGAAACGATCCTGCCATACTTTCAATTCCGCTGATTCTCCGTGAGACAGGGTCAAACCAACCTTGTACCGCGGGACCGGCGCCGGAGGCCGGCCAACCGGACGGCTTTCCTGTGTATGGTTCGCTCGGGCGTCGTACAGTTGAAGCCACGCCGGGCGGTTTGCAGCCGGTAGTTTTTTCAAAGTTTCACCGCCTCTTCTGCGATAGCCAGGTTGATCATACTTTCACTGCTCTGTAGCAACAGGTCGATGGCAATATTGCACAACCGGATGATCTCCCGGGGAACGCCCTGTGAGCTTTCATACAACAGCTCAAAGGCATTGTCATCGATCAGCGGCGCTGTGCGTCCGGCCACATTGAGGCGGAACAGAACCATCTGCAACGCGCTGCCCAGGGCCAGCGGTGAAAGAATCAATCGCGCGAACACACGCGCGTTTACAGCCTTGTTCTGTTCAAACAGGCCGAGCATTTCATTCTGACCAAATGCCAGAACCTGGGCGACTTTGGCATCGTAATCGAAATTGTACAGGCGATGAATCACCTCAAGCGCGGAAGGGTCCATCAACTGGGCATCATCCAGCAGGATGACCACGTTGCGTTTGGCCGTGTAAGCATCGGCCATCTTGCGTTCGATGCTTTCCATCTGCCGTTGAAATGAACGCTGCGGATCCACCCCGAGGGATGATGATATCTGACGGGCGGCATCCATACCCGATTTGAAGGCAGCGGTGTGGATATAGCACACATCCATATTCGGTTCCGCGGAGTGCACATCGTACAACCGCCGGGCCAGCGAGCTCTTGCCCATCCCCATATCCCCAATCACCAGTCCAAGTCCGCGGCGGCGGGAAATAATATTCAGGAGTTGTTTGTAAACGGTAAGATGTTCCGAACCGAGATATAAATATCGAGGATCTGCCGACAGTTTGAAGGGATCTTCTTTCAATCCCAGGCGCTCCAGGCGAGTCATACGCCATTCCGCGTCATTGAAGGCAAAGGTCATGATAATTATGTCCTCCTGGAGAGTATTATAGAACAAATCAGTACCGATTTCAATAGGTTACCGCATTTTCTCTTATTTTGCAAATAATTAGCGTAACTTTTTATAATCTGGTTCAATATAGCATAAATATAACCCCGTTTTACCACAGACGACCCGTGAAAATTGAAACAGAGCGTGTATTTCTGATGACAATGCTATTGATACATAATGCATAATAGCACATATATTCTATATGTCAAGAACAAGAATTCAAATTAAACAATCTTCTCATGCAGGACTCAAGTCTGGTATGAAGTGACCGATAACATCGTTATGATCAATTCTGTGTCCATGGAATCTTCTCTTGCTTCTTTTGCCACCGGTAGTCGCAGCCGCGCGGTGATGAATGAGATCAGTGTTGCCATTATGAAGCAATCGCTGGAACAACAGGAAGCATTCGGGCAGGCTCTCGTTGAGATGATCAAACAGTCACCCATGCCGGACGGCACCGGTCAGATTATCAATACCTCTGCCTGAGTTACAGTATACCAATTGTAAAAGAGGCGACCCTGAGGGTCGCCTCTTTTTTGCTGCATGGAACAATAAAAAGCGTGAACAATAACTGCTCCGCCAATTTTGGCTTGCTTATTGCACCAGTTTTTTCGCCAGGTCTTTTGTCTGTGTTCGAGAAAGGACCGTGCAAATTTTTCGTAATGCAGGAATAATCATGACTGTTAAACCGGATCCATTCAGTATTCTTCCCAGAGAAACATTACCCGGCATGAATAACAGCGTTCGCAAAAGTCGGATAGTGCTGGACAATTGTTTTGCCAGTTTACTGAAAGAAACGCGTGTTCACTCGGTTGATCAAATTCTTCTGCCGCCGGATTCAATAAAGCGCCCTCCCCTGCCTGACGGCACTGGCCAGATCATTAATATTGGCATCTAAATTAGGTGAAGATTTTAGAGGCGACCCTAAAGGTCGCCTCTTTATTTTTGAGAGATACCAGCCGGCATTTTTTGCCTTAAGGCCTGGCGGCATATTTTTCCTTTAGGCCTGATGGCAATATTTACCTTCTGGCCATTATGCATTTTTTTCACTCTGGCCTGAATGAATTATTTTCTTTCTGGCCTGTATGCACATGATTCCTTCAGGCGTACATGAAAATTTTACCCTCCGGCCGCCGGGCGGAATCTTTTGCACGATATCTGAATGCAAAACATGCATTTCAGGTACGTGCAAATTTTGCACGAGATTCTATACTTACTTATATAACGACTCTTTACTACTTTTAATTCTTAAGAACGTTTCCGATTATTTTTTAGAAGCATCCGCGGCATGACAAGGCCGGGCATCAGGTTTTCGGGGATATCCAGGTTCCAATCATACCGCGGACTGCGTGACGGCTGTTTCATGGCATCGACATCGACGCTCCCATTTTCGAGGTCGTTCAAAAAACGGATGAGTGCCAGGCTGACCAACTGACTGGCCGGCAAACGTTCGCGGTCGGCCAGATCTTTGATACGCTGCCTGAGCTGCGGTGGCAGGTCATATGTGGCCCGCTGCTCACGGCGAGAGGTGATCTTGGCACGTTCTTTGGCCTTTTTCTCCCGTTGCTGGCGGGGAAGCTGTGTCTCGGCTTTGCGGCGTTCCATGCCAGAAAGCAGGTCGGCCACGGCCGGATCGAGCACTTGACGGCGTTCAAATTTAGGTTCAGGCATCCAAAACCTCCACCAGACGATCTAAACACTGCGTATAGCCGCCAACATGTTTACCATTCTCGGAATAACCAGTCAAAACGGTAGAATCAGGGGCATATTCCCACAGGGTTTTTCCGAAGGCCGCGGCTTCACGCGCCCGGGTATCCTGTGGAATAGGCGGCCAAACCTTCTTGCCGAAGGTTTTGACGATCTCCTGCAATTGGGTGAGCGTTTCACGGGTGGTGCGGTCGAAGAACGTGGGCAGAATGGAATATCCCTCAAAGCTGTGCCCGCGCTGATTGACTTCGCCCATGGTGAGAAGAATCTCGCGCACACCATCCACGGCCAGCGCGTCCAGACGGGTGGGAATGATCACATAATCCGACGCAACCAGACCGTTGACGTGCAACACATCCAGCGATGGGGCCATATCCAGCAGCACGGCATCATAATCCAGATCGGCCAGCGAATTGGCCAGGATGGATTCGCGGAAATCGGACACCGTAATCTGGCGCTTGACCTTTTCGGTCATCTTGTCGCCGGGCAGGATATCCAGGTTTTCCCGCGCGTGGATCACCACCTTGCGCAGCGGCATCTCGTTGACGATCAGGTTGAACAGTCCCGGTTCCTTATCGCTGCCCAGCGAAAACGCCACATGTCCCTGGGGATCGAGATCCACCAGCAGGGTGCGGCGGCCAAGTCGGGCCAGTCCGTGGGCGAGGGTGACGGCGGTGGTGGTCTTTCCGACACCACCTTTCTGGTTGGCAAAGGCAATGGTCTTCATTTTGATAAAATGAGTTCCTTGAAATGAGCAGATTTCCCGGCTAAGGGTCGCCCTTCAACTATTATAAGGGTCGCCGATGGGTTTTGTCAAGTGGCGACCCAATGAGGCGACCCTGTAAAACAATGAGGGTCGCCCCTAAAGGCAACAAAAAGCCCAGAATGGGCTTAAAAAACAGAACGGGTACTCCTCATGGTTTACGGGGAAAACGTGTGCCAGGAAGGCGATAAATCAGGGTGACAAATTACGGATGAATTTGAGCATTATCTGTTGGATTCGGCTCTGAATGGGAATCCTTGAAAGCCTGTTTCTGTATGAAAGAATCATTTCAAAATGGATCGCGTATCCTTTTTGGAATTTTTTATTTCCATATTGCACTGACCACCTTTAGACCGTTCTTGTTCATGGTTGGTCATTTTCCTTAATCAGGGAAAGCGATAGCAAAAGAAATTTCCCGACGATGATCAGTAAGAGGTAGACAGGTACTATTTAAGCATATTCTATCGAATGTGTAACCGGGATCGGATGTTAAGGAACGAATCATCGAAAAAATAACGGCGACCCTTAGGGTCGCCTCTAATACTATTCATTAATGAATTAGAAACATTGATTGAGTCGGTTTTGGAGAGTTCAATCATTTAGATAAATCGGCAACTGGCTCCTGGCGGGTGTTTTTTTGACTTGACCGGATGTCAACCGTGTGACCTAACCCAGCCCCAACAACCCCGCGAACACCCGCAGCGCCAGCCCGAAATCCGGCAGGCAGAACCACACCCAGCCGAAGGCTACATAATGGAAGGTGAGGAACCAGCTTCCGAAATCGATCAGGCGTTTCCCCCAGGGTGACTCGACCTTACCAAGCGGCGAGCGTTTGGCCCAATCGGAATAACGGTTCTGGACGAACAGCCCAAGACCGTGCCATAACCCCCAGATGATGAAATTGACCGTCACCCCGTGCCACAGGCCGATGACCAGCATGGTGCCGATCTGTCCGATGAACATAATGACAGCGGGTGAGATCTCTTTATGGTTGACCCGCAGTCCGCGGGTGACCGGGTTGAAGAAATAGGCGCGCACCCAGTTGGTGAGTGTCATGTGCCAGTTGTTCCAGAACATCGTCAGGTTGGAACGCCCGTATGGATTGTTGAAGTTTTCCGGCAGGCGGATACCCAGCACGCGCGCCGTCCCGATGGCAATATCCGTGTAGCCGCTGAAATCGAGATAGATCTGCAGGGCATACGCGTAGAGCATCACCCACAGCCAGCCGGGGTGGATGATCTGCTCCGCGACCTGCGTGTTGAGCGCGATGATCGCCAGCGTATCGGCCACAGCGAATTTCTTGAACAGTCCGATGATCAACCGCCGCAGCGCTTCGCCGGTTTCCGCGGTATCCAGCGGAGCGGGGGAACGCAGATCTTTCAGGAATCGCTCCAGGCGGTCAATGGGACCGGAGCTGAAAGCCGGGAAAAACACGGCATAGATGAGGAATTCCGCCAGTGTGGCGGAAGGCAGACGGCCGGACTGGCGGTCGCGGACGGTATGGATAAGGCGGAACGCCAGGTAGGAAAAACCCAGCCAGCGGATATCCAGTGCGGAAGCGCCGGCTGTGTTCTGCCCGGCCAGGGCACGCAGTCCGGTGGATATGGATGATGCCAGGGCGGGGGTTTTCAGGAGGATGAACAGGGCAACCAGAACACCCAGAATTATCCCGGTGGATGTACGTCGATTGCGTATAGATATAAATATCAGTAATCCCAGCAGGAATAAACCAACAAAAGCCTGCGCGATCGGTGGTGCGGCCAGGGTCAGAATTCCGGCGGGCAGGTTGATCAGCCTGGTCAGGGCGACGAGCAGTGCCGCGCCGAGCAGGCCCAGCAGGGCGGGGGCGTTGGCGCGCCAGCCGCGTTCTTCCCGCGGGGTGACGGCCGCCCAGCAGATGGTTGTAAGCCCAAGCGTTAGGGTGGGCAGCCAGTAATCCAATCCGCGGATGGGCAGTGACGGCTGCAGCCAGTACACCACCAGGACGGAAGCACCGAACAGGAAGGGAATCCGTCCCCAGTCGGTCTGTCCATTCCGGCGTGAAATCCAGGCTGTCAGCAATCGGTAAAGCAGGGCAGCCAGAAATACCACGAAGATCTGGGTCAGAGACACGGAATCAGAACCCCTGGTAGATCCAAAGCGGAGATGAATCGGCGGTGAAGATCACCAGGGCGATCAGCATCAGCGCCAGTACCAGCGCCCACAGGTTTTCTCGGGAAAGCAGGCGTTTCATTACTTCGTATAGCCGCACATACGCCATTCGCCGCCTTCCATGCCCACCAGATAGGGGCGGCGGTCCAGCGGAATTTCCTGGTCTTCGTTGCCATAGGTGGCCACGATCTTACCGGTGCAGGAAACTTTTGCCGATTCACCTTCATCTCCGGTTTTTGTGCAGGTTACGCCATCCAGGCGGGCTTTTACAGCCTGAAAGGAATCCGCTTCCATGCGGGCGTTCTCTTCCCAGGCTTTGCAGGAGACTGTTACCAGGCGGTTGACATCCTGATTGACCAGGGCGTTAAGATAGGTTTCAACCGCTTTTTCAGGACCGACGGACGTTGTACCGCCACAGGCGGCCAGTAATACGAGCCCAATAGAAATGAGTAAGATCGAAGAGAATACGCGCACAGACATGCAACCCTCCAAAGGGGAATTGGTTATAGTTTGTCCAATTTTACCCCAAAGGGTGTGGATTCCTCTTCGCGGGTCAGGTAAGCGTTTATTCCACTTTTACTTTTAACACGTTTCCCCCGGTCATTTTAACCAGATCATCCGGGGTTAATTCAAAGACCGCAGTTGGCGCGCCGGCTGCCGCCCAGATGGTCTTAAACTGCATCAAGTCTTCATCAATCAGTATCTTCAACGGCCGGGTATGTCCCATCGGGGGGACACCGCCGATGGCGTAGCCGGTGGACTGGCGCACAAAATCCGGATCGGCGCGGTCCAGCGGCTCACCGACAGATTCGCCAACCAGTTTGGTGTCAACCCGATTGCTGCCCGAGGCAATGATCATCAAGGGTTGTTTAGTGCGGCGGGTGATAAAGACCAGCGATTTGGCGATCTGCGCTACCGTGCAGCCGATGGCTTCCGCGGCTTCGGCTGACGTTCGGGTTGACTGGTTGTGTTCAACGACGATGTGGGGATAGCCTTTCGCGGTCAGGAAATCCTGCATTTTTTGGGCGGATGGCGATAATGGCATGGCTTTTCCTCCTTGAAGCAATTGTAATACCCCCTGAATAATCCGCCGGCTGAGCCTGTTGAATCCTGCCCTCGACAGGCTCGGGCAACGAACCCTCGATACCTGCATCGAGCAATACGATGCGGCACTATCGCAGGCTCGGGCAACGAAACCTCGACAGGCTAGGGCAACGAACCCTCGACAGGCTCGAGCAGCGTTATATTGCTCGCAGGCTGAGCTCGTCGAAGCCGGGTTAATCATAGTCGGCCCTCAACAGGCTGGGGCAATGATCCCTCGATACCTGCATCGAGCAATACGATGCGGCACTATCGCAGGCTGGGGCAACGATCCCTCGACAGCACTACGTTACAAGGGTTATGCACGGGAAGGGCTGGAGGAATACAATAGTCTTACAATGTGAATGAGAATGATAAATCACAAAGCGGCTGTGTATTTTTCCAAATTGAAAGGATGAATGCCATGCCAGGCTATGCCACCAAACCGATACCCTTATTTAAACCAGAGATTAATTGGACCCACAGACCGTGGGGTCAACAAAAACAATTTGCTTATAACCAGGAATGTACGGTAACGTATATTGTGGTTGAACCCGACCACCGGTTGAGTCTGCAAAGCCACAGCGGCCGGGCGGAATTATGGATCGCTCTGGATGATGGAGCCATCGTGCAGGTGGGAGATGACATTTTCACGGCAAAAGCCGGTGATGAATTCTGGATACCGCCCGGTACAAAGCACCGTCTAAGCAGTGCCGGCTGCCGAGTTCGCATTCTGGAAGTCGGGTTTGGCAACTGGAAACAGGAAGATATAACCCGCTACGAAGACGATTACGACCGTCCCGCCCAGGGGGAATGATCTGGAAAAGACAAATAGAGGATGAGGCGGGTTGGGTTTATTGCGGATTCATGCCATCTCCGGCAGATTCTCTATTGACAAAGTCAATAAAATTGTTTAGACTTTGATTAAGTTACTTTATTAAGGACTTGAATAAACTCTTTAATATAATAGTAACGCCAACCAGCCCATCCCCCCAAACCCAACCCATGACAGATACATACCAGGTATCCGAATACACCTATCTCACAACCCTGAAATCTGAAATCACGTCCACGGCGGCTGTGAGGGCTCATAATTTAAGCTTAACGCTCAATCTGATCCGGGAACGGGGAAGAATTACCCGCACAGAGATCATCCGATTAACCCGGTTGAGCGCGCCGACCGTCTCCTCGCTGGTCAATGTTCTGATCACGAGTGATTTCGTGCGTGAAGGCGGTATCGGACATTCCTCGGGTGGTCGGAAACCGGTGGTGCTTGAATTCAATTATGAAGCCCGTATGGTAATGGGAATCGATATGGGCGCTTCTCATATTACGATCATCATCATGAATCTTAAAGGAGAGGTAAAGAGACGCTTCTCCTGTCATATGGATGTCCTTTCCAAACCGGCGGAATCGCTGCAGGTCATTAAGACGGCTGTGGAAGCAATCCTGACCGCGGCCGGACTTTTAGAAAGCGACCTTCTGGGTGTCGGGTATACCGTTCCCGCCCCCTTGATCAATGACCAGACGGGCGAGTTTATCACCCACTACATGCCGGCCTGGAAGGATTGCTGCTGTATCAAGACCCTGCGTGAGGTCATTAAAGAGACACCGGTCTATTTTGAGAATGATGCCAACGCGGCCGCTCTGGCGGAAAAATGGTGGGGCTGCGGGCTTGGTTACGACAATCTGGTTTACATCAAATTGGGAACCGGTGTGGGAAGCGGATTGATCATCAACGGCTCTGTTTATCGGGGCTTCAGTGGAACCGCCGGTGAGATCGGGCATACAACGATCGAAGCTGATGGGCGTCAATGCCGTTGTGGCAATAGGGGCTGCCTGGAAAGCTATATTGGTATCCAGGGAATACTCTCAGATGGACGGCGCGCCCTGGCCAATGACCCTAAATGGATGGGGCATCTGGATGAATTAAATGTCAAAGGTGTAGTTCAGGCCGCCCTGGAAGGTAACGCTGAGTGTGAAAAGATTATTACCACCGCGGGTTATTACCTGGGAATCGGATTGGCCAATATCATCAACCTGGTTGATCCCGGTTTGCTGATCCTGGGTGGTGATCTTGCGGATGCCGGTCAGATGCTGCTGGAACCGGCGCGGCAATCGCTGGTGGAACGCACAGTCGGATTTAACACACAAACGGATAATCTGGTGATCGGTGACCTCGGAAGCGACGCCATGGCAATCGGTGCTGCCACGCTGGTCATTACAAATGAGTTTCACGAATCAAATATCTACTCTGCTTTGAGAAATAAAGAGCAAAACGCATTGATCAATGCGTAATTCACCGCGAAGGAGGTGGTTATTCGGATTACGTTAAGAGTTGTTGTGGTACTGCAGTAAAGAATTTTGTCGGATCTACCAAATTGTTCAAATTCATTTAGGAGGAAGAGAATGTTTAAGAAGTTCCTGCCCATTCTCAGCGCTTTCTTGGTGCTGACCTTCGTGTTGGCGGCCTGTGCACCTGCTGCCACACCGGCTCCCGCAGTGGAAGAACCCGCTGCTGCTGAACCCGCTGCTGCCGAACCGGCCGTAGCTGAACCCGCTGCCGCTGAAGCTGGCAAGCTGGCTGTAGGTATCGTACTACCCACCAAAGACGAACCGCGCTGGGTACAGGACGAAGCCCGTTTCAAAGATGCCTTACAGGCTGCCGGATACGAAGTAGAGATCCTCTTCAGCCAGGGTGATTCCGCGAAAGAAGCGGCGAATGTTGAGGCCTTGATCTCCAAGGGGATCAAAGTTCTCATCATCTGCCCGCAGGACGGAAAAGCCGCAGCCGCAGCCGCAGAAAAAGCGAAAGCTGCCGGTGTGAAAGTGATCGCGTACGACCGGTTGATCACAGACACCGATGCCGTAGATTTCTTTGCGACCTTCAACAGCTTCTCCGTTGGCGCCGCCCAGGGACAGTTCCTGGTTGACAAAGCCGGAGACGGCAAAGGATTGCCGCTGTACCTGTATGCCGGCGCTTCCTCAGACAACAACGCGTTCGTGTTCTTCAACGGAGCCTGGTCTGTATTGCAGCCGAAGATTGCAGACGGCACATTCGTGATCAAGAACTCCAGCGAAGCTGTAGCCCTGCAGGACAAAGCCGAACTGACCCGTGATGAGCAGGCCAAGATCGTCGGCCAGGTCACGACGAACTGGGACTTTGCTGTGGCCAAGAACCTGGCCGAGCAGAACCTGACCTCCGCCAAGGCAGAGGACAAGGGTGAAGTGTTCATCCTGGCCCCGAACGATGGCACCGCGCGCTCCATAGCCGATACCTTCGCTGCTGACAAAGACGTGACATCCTACTATGTCACTGGACAGGACGCCGAGAAAGCTTCCGTGCAGTATGTGATCGACGGCAAACAGTCCATGACCGTGTTCAAAGATGTCCGCACCCTGGTTGCCGACGCCATCACCACGGCCGTCGCCTTCCTGAAGGGTGAGACCCCGACCGCTCCCGGCACCGAGAACAATGGCAAGATCGATGTTCCGGCCACCGAATCGGCGGTTGTAACCGTAACCAAAGAGAACGTCAAAGCTGCCCTCATCGACTCCGGTTACTATGCCGCTGCTGATTTCACCGGCCTCGATGCCGCTGCTGCCCCCGCAGCTGAACCTGTTGCCGTTGAAGCCGGCAAGCTGGCTGTAGGTATCGTACTGCCCACCAAAGACGAACCGCGCTGGGTACAGGACGAGACCCGTTTCAAAGAAGCGTTACAGGCTGCCGGATACGAAGTAGAGATCCTCTTCAGCCAGGGTGATTCCGCGAAAGAAGCGGCGAATGTTGAGGCCTTGATCTCCAAGGGGATCAAAGTTCTCATCATCTGCCCGCAGGACGGAAAAGCCGCAGCCGCAGCCGCAGAAAAAGCGAAAGCTGCCGGTGTGAAAGTGATCGCGTACGACCGGTTGATCACAGACACCGATGCCGTAGATTTCTTTGCGACCTTCAACAGCTTCTCCGTTGGCGCCGCCCAGGGACAGTTCCTGGTTGACAAAGCCGGAGACGGCAAAGGATTGCCGCTGTACCTGTATGCCGGCGCTTCCTCAGACAACAACGCGTTCGTGTTCTTCAACGGAGCCTGGTCTGTATTGCAGCCGAAGATTGCAGACGGCACATTCGTGATCAAGAACTCCAGCGAAGCTGTAGCCCTGCAGGACAAAGCCGAACTGACCCGTGATGAGCAGGCCAAGATCGTCGGCCAGGTCACGACGAACTGGGACTTTGCTGTGGCCAAGAACCTGGCCGAGCAGAACCTGACCTCCGCCAAGGCAGAGGACAAGGGTGAAGTGTTCATCCTGGCCCCGAACGATGGCACCGCGCGCTCCATAGCCGATACCTTCGCTGCTGACAAAGACGTGACATCCTACTATGTCACTGGACAGGACGCCGAGAAAGCTTCCGTGCAGTATGTGATCGACGGCAAACAGTCCATGACCGTGTTCAAAGATGTCCGCACCCTGGTTGCCGACGCCATCACCACGGCCGTCGCCTTCCTGAAGGGTGAGACCCCGACCGCTCCCGGCACCGAGAACAATGGCAAGATCGATGTTCCGGCCACCGAATCGGCGGTTGTAACCGTAACCAAAGAGAACGTCAAAGCTGCCCTCATCGACTCCGGTTACTACGAAGCTGGTGATTTCACCGGCCTTGAGTAATACCTGTCAGGAATAAAAAGAATGGTGATGGTGCAAGCCATCACCATTCTTGCACTATATGAAGTCTTCTGGAGCAAATATGACCACTCCAATTCTGGAAATGAAGGATATAAGCAAGGAGTTCCCGGGCGTAAAAGCATTAAATAATGTGAGTTTTCAAGTGGCAGAAAATGAGATTCACTGCCTGGTCGGTGAGAACGGCGCGGGAAAATCAACCTTAATGAAGGTGTTGAGCGGAGTATATCCACACGGAACGTATACCGGGGATATCTTCTTCAATGGTAAGGAACAGAAATTCGGTGGTATTGCCGATAGTGAGAAAGCTGGAATCGCCATCATTTACCAGGAAATGGCGCTGGTTCCGGAGATGACTGTGTATGAAAACATCTTCCTTGGTCATGAGATCGGCAATGGAACTGTAGTTGACTGGGACGAAACCATTAAACAGGCCGGTGAAATGCTGAAACGTGTTCGTCTGGATGTCAATCCGGCGACGATGGTAAAAGACCTGGGTGTAGGGAAACAGCAACTGGTTGAGATTGCAAAAGCATTAAGCAAGAACGTCAAATTATTGATCCTTGATGAACCCACATCTGCATTAAATGAAGACGATTGTGAAAACCTTTTTTCACTACTTCGGGAATTGAAAGAACATGGGGTTACCAGTGTTCTCATCTCTCACAAATTACGGGAAGTGATCAGCATTGCGGATACCGTCACCGTATTGCGTGATGGACAAACAATCTGCACCCTCGATGCGCACAAAGGGGAAGTCTCTGAAAGTATTCTTATCAAGCACATGGTTGGACGCGAGATCAATAATGTTTATCCTCCGAAAAGCCATAAGCCATCTGATGAGATCGTTTTGGAAGTAAAGAACTGGAATGCCTACGACACGACTCTTGGCAGACAGATACTTAAAGATGTAAGTTTTCATGTAAAAAAAGGCGAGGTTGTTGGATTTGCCGGACTAATGGGTTCTGGCCGAACCGAAATGGCTCTGAGCATTTTTGGCAACCCGGATCATTATCGTATTAGCGGTGATTTGATCGTAAAAGGTCAAAAGAGAGAATTTCACTCACCGGCAGATGCTATTGACGCTAAGATCGCCTATGTTACAGAGGACCGGAAAACAGATGGTTTGATCCTGATCCAGGATGTAAAACAAAACATCACTCTGGCGAATCTTCAGGAGATCGCCAGCAACAATGGTGTTGTGGACGACAACGCCGAGATCAAGGTCGCCACCAATTACCGGGGGAACCTGAACATCAAGACCCCTTCGATTGAACAATTGGTGGGCAACCTGAGCGGCGGTAACCAGCAAAAGGTTTCCCTGGGAAAATGGTTGTTTGTCAAACCGGATATTCTCATTCTGGATGAGCCAACGCGGGGTATTGACGTTGGCGCGAAATATGAGATCTACACCATCATCACCCGATTGGTAAAAGAGGGGATGAGCATCATCATGATCTCATCAGAGATGCTGGAAGTGCTCGGGATGAGCGACAGGATATACATCCTGTCTTCCGGAAGAATAACTGGCGAGTTGCCGATTGAGGAAGCGACCCAGGAAAAAATCATGAAATTGGCAACAGATTGAGGAGGTCCGCCATGTCTTTAGGTTCCAACTTGAAAAAAGTTTTTTCGCAGAATATCCGTGAATACGGGATGTATATTGCAATGGCCGTTATCATGGCGATCTTTACCGTCACGACAAATGGCACATTTATTACAGCCAGAAACATCAGCAATCTGGTGAATCAAACCGGCTATATTGCCGTTCTGGCAGTTGGTATGACACTGGTCATCGTTATCCGCCACATTGATCTATCCGTTGGCTTCCTGGCCGGTTTTTTGGGGGCGGTGGCAGCCATCGCGCTCACCCAGTGGAATTTGCCGACCGTTGTTGTGGTTCCAATGACCCTGTTGTTTGGTGTGGTGGCCGGGTTGGTCACAGCCTTCGCTGTGGCCCGCTTTAAGATCCCATCCTTTGTGGCCTCGCTGGCCGGATGGTTGATCTACCGCGGTCTTATCCTGCTGGTCACCGAAAGCACTGGCACCATCATCATCCCCGATGCCGCGTTCAATGCGCTGGGTAACGGTTTTATCCCTGATTTTGGTGGTGATGCATTCCTCCCCGATATTCATAAAGTATCGCTGTTGATTGGCGCCCTCGGGATCGTTTTCTTCATCGTCGGTGAGTTCCGCAGTCGACGTAAAAAACAGGCTTATGGATTTGAGGTTCTGCCTACCGAGATTTTTGCCATGAAGCTTGTTCTTATCTCACTCCTGGTTGGCGTTCTCACCTGGATACTTGCCACGTATCAGGGTTTTTCATGGACGCTGGTGATCGTGATGATCGTCGTCGGAATCTATGATTTCGTGGCAACAAAGACGATCATGGGGCGGCATATCTACGCTGTGGGCGGCAATCCCGAAGCGGCAGAATTGAGCGGTATCAATGTGGACAAGATCGTCTATATCGTCTTCGGCTCCATGGGAATGCTCTCGGCGCTTTCGGGCATCCTTTACGCCTCCCGCCTGCAATCCGCGACGACAACAGCCGGCAGCCTTTTCGAATTGGATGCCATTGCCGCCGCTTACGTCGGTGGTGTATCCGCTGCCGGGGGTGTGGGAAAGATCTTCGGTTCCATTATTGGAGCTCTGGTAATGATGTCACTGTCAAATGGTATGAACCTGATGGGGGTGGGTATTGCCATGCAATACGTGGTCAGAGGTGGTGTTCTGGCCCTGGCCGTGATCTTCGACGTGGCCACCCGCAACCGCGCCAAATAATCGACCATATCATCCCATTTTTCCTGTCCCCTTTCTGGCCCTGGAAAGGGGACAACTTTTTTAAAAAAAAACCGCCCGGCAGATCGCAATGATCGAACCGGGCGGAGGTTTACTTTTTGTGGACTATCGGACCGGATGAATGAACGGTGGTAAGTCCCCTGCAATAATACGATTCAGTCAACCATCCGCTTGCTTCATTCCCGGTTCAACCACATCAGTATTCCGGTGAAAACCAGGACAGGAGATATGCTCAAAAAAATGAGCGTGAACCAAACCGGATCAGACCCGGGTTCGCCGCGGGTGAGGGCTGAATAGGTTATAAGAACAACACTGGTGATGACAACGGAATAGGCGTATGCGAAAAACCCTGCCTTGTTTCGCAATTCCACCGCCCGCTCATCATTCTCTGACAGCATGGCCCTTCGGGCCTGCGTGGGATTACGCCGGTGAAAAAGACGACGGATGAATGGAAAGATACCCCAGCCGAAAAGAAGGATGCCGAATCCTTCCAGAAGGCGTGAGTCGGCCACGGTTCCCGGGAAGTATCTGCGCAGCAACAGCCCGGTAACAAAAAGCACAATTCCTGCTGCCACAATGCCACCGCCGGAAAATGAGCGGAAAAATTCAGTCAACAATTTCTTCATCGGATTGATCCTCTTCGTAAATAAATAGATCTTCTATGGGGCTGCCGAATACGCGTGACAGCCGGAAAGCCAGTAGGATGGACGGGTTATATCGTCCATTTTCCAGCGAAATGATGGTTTGCCGTGATACGTTGACCCGGTCAGCCAGTTCCTGCTGGGTCAGTCCGGCCTGTGAACGGTATGACGCAAGATTGTTTTTCATTTTCACCTATGTAAAGCTAGCTTTACATAGTATTATACATGACTGACTGAAAATGTCAAGTGTACTTTACATACGACCTTTCTACTTTTCTACCGCCTGATTGGTTATTCAATCGTTTTACCAGGGTCTCAATACTGGTTTTCACCCCACAGGGACTGTCGCTGTGGGGTGTCAGGTAGATCTATTCCGGATGCGGTTGTTGGCAGGTTATTTTCCCAGAATTTTCAACACAGCCAGAGCCAGATTCTCGTCAATAAAGAGATCGGTCACAAGACCGCATTTCACCAGGCAGGCAACAGCCGCCGCTTTTTCTTCCCCGTTCGCAACGGCCAGAATATTTTCAACCCGGCTGATCTGCTTTGCAGAAATGGCAACCACCCGGTTGTTGATGGGATGGTAGAGAAAACGGCCTTCGCTGTCAAAGAACCGCATGTAGATATCACCAACGCAATCCATCCCACACAGTTCGGTTAGCGGGTCGACGCCCGGGATGGTATATGGAGCTCCTGCTGCTGTGATGGGACTGATATCACAAATGAGGTGAGTTAACCGGTCCCACCAATTCTTTACCGACTGGATGGACGGGTCGTTCAATAAAAGCTGGCAGGTCTGCTCTGATTCCAGGACGAGGGGTGCGGGTAGGTAATACGCGCTGGCGTTAAAAGCATGCGCGATCATTTCCACCTGACAGTGAACCGGTGGGATTTTGCCATCCGGTAAAAATGCAGGCTCACCTGTTACAGCGACAATATTCACTGACCGATGTTCTGCCGGCGAAAGCTGGCGGGCAACCTCAGCCGTGATCTCACCCGGACCAATGCCCAGACAATCCTCGTATTCCAATTCAGTATCCAGAAATCTGGCGGCCGCGTTTGCAACAGCCTGTGTCATGGCAGGGGCGGATTGTATGGACCCCGGGATGATGCAAACGTTTTTCAGGCGGCCAACATGTTCGAACCGCCTTTCGAGATCAGCATTCAGATCGCATGGATCGATAATTTGAATCCGAACAATTCCCTGGTCGCGGGCTTTCTTTAGATATAAGGCGACCAGAGAACGTGATAAGCCCAGGGCTTCGGCTATTTCCTGCTGGGACAGGCTGCGGGAATAATACATATCCGCCACATGCACCAGAATCGGAGTGAGGGTGGTGTTGGAGGACCTGTTCATCAATTTTTTGGAGGGTGGAACTGCGCTTAATTGTATCTATTAATGGCAAACTGACAACCGGAATCCGGGCTGGGACGGAAAAAGAAAAAAGGGATCTTTTAATTACCAATTTTAGACGCGGAGATTTTCAGGACTTTGTTAGATCCCGGTTCGCCATTTCTTTTCTCAAGGACTTATTGAGGTACATGGCCTGGTCTGCCTGTTTGAAAATTTCCGTCAGAAGACAATCCTGGTTTCCTGTTGAAAAACCTATGGACAGGCCGAGGGTTTGGTCTGGAGGGAAGAGTTCATTGTGTTTAATGATCACAGATTCCAGTCGTTGAACGGCCATAAGGGCAGTTGTTTCGTCGGTTTCCGGAAGGATCACGACAAACTCGTCGCCTCCCATGCGGGCAACCATATCCTCCGGGCGGAAGCTGCTTCTCAGCAATCCAGATACACGTTTGAGCAGGTCGTCGCCGGCACTGTGCCCGAAGTTGTCGTTGACCCATTTCAGACCATCCACATCCATGACAATAATGCTGACGGGGAATTGCCGTGAATGTTGAAGCCGTTCAATTTCTGTCTCATAGTATTGACGGTTATACAAACCGGTCAGGGTGTCGTGCATGCTTTGATAATGCAGCCGGTCTTCCACTATCTTGCGATACGTTATATCGCGTGCCACCCAGATAACACTGTCGTTAGTAAAGGGTGACACATTGGCTGTGAACCAGTGTTCATTTCCTTTAATATTAAGAGAATAATCCATCAGCGTCATTTCACGGGTTGCCAGCACATTACGGATGGTTTCCAGCACACGGGATGATAACTCAGGGGGAAATGTTTCTTTAATCGACTTATTGACCAATTCTTCCGGAGGATGGGTTAAAAGATTGGAATTGGTCTGAGCGACCTCACGGTAGTTTCCTTCGGAATCATAAATAATGATCACATCGGTCATGGCCCTGAACAATGACCTGAGTTTGTATTCTGAATTCTGCAGGGCTTCTTCCGCCTTTTTTCGCTCGGTGATGAACCGTGCCTGTTGAATATTCTGGAAAGCTGATTTGGATAGTTGGGATGAAAATGTGTAGAGTGACCGGGTGATATTTTCAAATTGCTCTTTGCTCATCTCCGGTATCTCGTGGAAAGCCTGCATGGCTATATCTCTATCCAGCTTAGTGGTTTCTATAAACTCCTCCAGAATTTTTGTGGAAAAGTTCTCGGTTCGAACCTGACCGATCAACCAACTGGCAAGATGTTGTCCACCCACCACAATCGGAGCACCGGCATGCATCAGCCCAATGCTATTACACCGGGTCACGGTGGAATGGTCTTTGATAAACTCACAGAGTTCCGCGTCATTATTCCGGCAAATTTCCGCGCCAACCTCATTTTCACGGATAATTTCGCCGCACAACCGGCAGAAATTGCTTGGTTTTGTGATGGGAGTTCCGTCCGGTCTGGTGATAAGGGAGGCCACACCGGTAGCATGGGAAAAATCATCCTGCATTTTTTGCAGGTCATCCAGATTGAAGAGGTCTTCTATTTTAATGATTCCCGGTTTATCCAAAGGTTGGGTCAACGCCAGCAGCCGTTGTTCCAGGGCTTTTTCCACCAATTTTTGTTCGGTAATATCCTGTATCACGCCGGCAGCCCGGTAAGGACTTCCCTTCGAATCTTTCATGGTGGATGCCACCGAGTGGATGAAGACCGACTGCGATTCTCCTGGCCGGACGAGTTCCATCGTGCCTTCATAATCGACCGGGTCTTTAATCCACATCTTAAATGAAGCAGCCAGGGTGGAGTACTTCATATTGGAAAAACACTTGATGAGATCATGGATTGTTTTTATACCGCAGGCGGGATCGATACCCATGATGCGGTAGTATTCATCGGAAGCCCAAAAACTCTTGTCCGAAAAAATAAATTCCCAACTGCCGACGCGCGCAATTCGCTGGGCCAATTCCAGTCGGGTACGGTTTTCCCGCTGGGATTGTTCATACAAAATCCGATCTGTGATATCACGTGCCACCCAGATGACGTTGTTACTGGCCAGAGGAGACGCGTTACCGGTGTACCAGCGGGTTTCGCCATTGACATCCACCGGATAATCGATGGTGGTGATTTCACCGGTATCCAGCGCCTGCCCGATGGTGGAAAGAATGGTGTCGGCCGTTTCACGGGGAAAAACATCACTTACCGTCTTACCGATCAATTGAAGGGGATTGCGTTTTGATGATTTGAGATTGGTTGGGGCAATTTCAAGATAACGGCCGTCACGGTCAAGAATGAAAACGATATCGATAATGGCATTGAAAAGTGAACGGATCTTGTTTTCCGACGCGGTGAGCGCGTATTCCGTTTGTTTTAAGTAGGTGATGTCATGAAAAATAAGAAACCATCCATCGGGCGTGTTCCCCGGGTTCTTTATGGGAATGGTTGAGAGGTCAAAATAACGTTGAAAATTCCCATCGATTTTTATGAACGATGTTGCGTCCTGCCCGCCTTTAATAGCGGTTATTATTGATGGCCAATCAGCGAATACGTCCAGGGCGTTCTTGCCAATTCCCGCTCCATATGGAATGAAAAGGTCCTGCCCTGCTGGATTCATATCAATGATCCGCAGATCTGAGTCAAGTGCCACCAGCGCGTCCTGTGAAATCTCAACCAGTCTGGAATAGCCGATCGATGTGATGTCGAAAAGCTGATATTTGATATAGCCGAATAAGACCAGGATGCCGCTGCCCAGAAAGGTCAATGGTGTCAGATCAAATTCGGGCGTTTCATTGGGAAATAGAATTTCAATGGTACAGGTGATAATGGGGATCAGGTAACCGGCCAGAATGATGATCGTCTGTTTGCGGATCAGGGTCGATACGGAGCGGGTGTGGCGGAAAAGAATGATCACGCTGAAAACCATGACGATGAAGGAGTAGAGTACATTTGCCAAGAACCATGTTCCGCCTGAAAGAACCGAGTTTGGATCGTACCGGTTCCCATAGAAAAATCCGTTTCCCGGGTCTGTCCAGAGAAAGACAAGAGTAAGCAGCGGTATGGTGGCGAACAGGAAAACCAACCGGAGCGATACCACAATTGGCCGGTTGGTGAATCGATACGCGAATACCAGCATGGATGGTGGAGCCAGGATAATGCCAAAGAATGTCATGTTCACCCAGAAGCGGATGGCATCGGGATCGTCTGTCAACCAGCGCATGGCGTACATGAAAGACCAGACAGCCAGTGAGACCATGATCAATACCAGCGCCTTTGCGCCGGGCGCGTTCTTTCGCTGCCACGCGATGACAGCCATCAAAAGACAGACAAAGGCTGTCACGACCAGTCCATTGGCGTACGTGTAATTCATACCGCTCCCCGGGCCTTATGGGTGAAGGCCATTGATCGATCGAATGAAAGGATCCCTGGATCTCTCATTGGTATTTGGTTCATGATCGGCTTTTTCCAGGTAACACATGTCATCCAGATGTGGATATTTACCAGTAATTAAACGGCGGGCAACCCTGGATTTTTGGGGATGCAACGATATAAGAGGCATTTTGTTCAGTGAATAGGGAGGAGTGATGTTCGACTATGTTTATAAATTACTGGTGTATTCTTCATTATCATAAACAAAGACCATTTTGGGCATAAAAGTCAGATAAATGTTTAGAAACGGGCGAGCGTGCTGCGGTTTTTGACGGTTGAAATGGTTGTATAGCCAGGTTCTTATCAAGGTATATAAAGGTACAGTTTTTTCGACCACACAATTAACAAACCAGAAAACAATATGTTTGACAACCGTTTCATTCCTTTTATAATGAAATTGTCGTTTCTGAAGGAAATCCCCTTATTGATGTTGACTTATTAACGTTATTCCCAATCTCCCCGGCCTTCAACACATGATCCAAAGTTGAAAGCTACGAACTGGCACCAGAAATTGGTCGCTTTCCCGTCCTGACGGGATATGGTGCCAGGGAGCTAATGGCGAAACCGGTCATTCATAAAGGCCGGTTTTTTGGCTCTTGTGTGGAGGAGTGTATGGTTACCTCTGCGGACAGGACGGGTGTCCCCGTCGCCCATGGTAAGGATCTCGATAATCTGGCGATTGATAATCCTCACAGAAGGATTTTGATTGTTGATGATGAGATCGAAACGGTCAATTTAATCAAATATATCCTTATGGATGCCGGGATGGACGTGATCTCGGCTACAACCGGATATGAAGCCATACAGCGGACAGCCCGTAATATGCCCGATGCGATCCTTTTGGACCTGATGATCCCGGATATGGATGGCTGGAAGGTGTATGAAGAGATCCGAAAGATCACCAACGCGCCTGTGATCATGCTGTCTGCGATGGCTGGCAAGGAAAATGTGGTACGCGGCCTGCGCTCCGGCGCGGATGATTACATATGCAAACCTTTTTATCCATCAGAGCTGGTGGAACGGATTAATCGGGTGACCCGGAATTCAGGGCACGTTCACATGTCGCAGGTTTTCCGATTTCCTTCCTTCGGGCTGTTGATCGATTGTCACACCCGTGAAGTTACCTACGGAGGAAAAGTGATTGTGCTGCCGGCCCGTGAGTTTAAAGTACTGGCTACGCTGGCACGGCGCCCCGGTCAATGGGTAAATCTGGCCACGATCGCGTTTGAGGTGTGGAGTGACACACAAACACGCGTACAAAACCGTATCAAATACCTGGTATTCCTTCTCCGCTCCCAATTGGAGAAGGATCCCAGGAACCCGCGGCTGATCGTAAGCCGTGAAGGTCTGGGATATAAACTGGCGGTATCCGCAGGCTTTGACCAAAGCGAAGAAGGAGGTGATGCAAGGCTGAACCTCACCGGCCAGCCTGCCGGAAACCAGGTCAAGTAGACTGCGCGGCAATTCTGGGATGAATCTGCGCGGGTATGGGGGAAACCCGGTTTGCCTGGTTCCAGAAAATTTTGGCTTTTCCTGATTAATAGGAGGATTTCAAATGGTCACAAGAAAATGGTTTGTGATCCTATTTCAGGCTGCGTTTGTGGTGATCTTCACGATGGGAATGCTCTTCCCGACGGGCTTGGCAGTCAGTGCCCAGGATGTTCCGCCGGAAGAAACCACTGAAACCACCGAAGAAGAAGTCCCTCCAGAAGAAACACCCCCTGAAACAGGACCAGAAGTAACACCACCGGAAGAACCGGTCGATCCGACCGAAGAACCGGTTGATCCGGCTGAACCGGTCTCTCCAACTGAGGAACCGGTGGTAGTGGAAGAACCTCTCCCGGTTGAAGAGATCGTGCCAACGGAAGAAGTTCCCCCGGTCGATGAATTGCTCCCGGAGGTCTTGCCGACCGAAGATCCTTTGCTGATCCCGCTGGTGCCAATGGCAACCGGACCGCAGGATACCGGCGAGGATGAAGAGCTGGATACCCCGGCCGAAGTTCTGGAAGCCCTGCCGGAGGAATCCGATCTGGTCGTACTGGATGAGAACGGCGAACCCCTGCCGTTGGTGGCAATTGAAGCCGAAGAGGTTGTGGTCACCGGCGATCCCATGTGGTGTGCCGGTACTGACGCTCCTGGCAGCGCGTCCTGCATCTCTTACACCACCATTGAGCAGGCTGTGAACTACGCAAAAGGATCTGGCCATGGTGAGTGCACGATCTATGTTGCTGAGGATTACAGCAGCTCTTCCTATTCCACCATTGTTGTCGATGAATCATCGTTCTCTGACAGCAACTTCAATATGTTCCTGCTGGGCGGGTACGATCTGACATCTGGCAGCGCGACCTATGGAACGGCGGTAGGCCAAACCTCGGTGCATCAAAACTTCTCAATTGATGACATTACCGGGTCTTTGACCCTGGCGAATTTCATCATAAAGGAATTCAACACGTCCAGTTCAACCGTCTACATTGAAGATTCGGAAGATGTGACCATCGACAACTTCACCATCAACAACAAGGGCAACGGACATGGAGTCCTGGTTGATGACAGTCATCGGGTCACAATTTCCAATTCGACGGTCAACGAGAAATGGGATGGTTACGGTATCAAGATGACGGACAGCTACAAGATTCTGCTTGTCAATACCAATGTCAACGAGTATGGGGAGGACGGCGGTGTTTACATGAACAATGTGCAGGATGTTGTGCTCGATACCATGATCGTTGATTCAAATGATGACCATTGCAACGGTTCAGGCTGCTCCAAGGATGCTGTGTACTTCAAATACGGCACCAATGTGAAACTGGATACCGTGAATGCCAACAGCCAGTTTGGCAACGGGTTCTACTCGCAATATGGAGATGGTTACCTCAGCCTGATCGACAGTGTGTTCGATGATAACAATCGTGGAGTAGGCATCGACATAAAATCGCACGATGGAGCTGTCTATCTCGATACGGTCTCTGCCAGCGGGAATGAGGAGTATGGCGCCAGGATCCAGAATAAGCAGGGAGTGACCATTGAAGACAGCACGTTCAATAACAATGAAGGTGAAGCCGGACTCCTGGTTGATGCTGAAACGATCGGGATCAGCGGCACGCATGTGGATTCCAATGACTACTATGGCGCCAACCTGTTTGCTTCGGATTGGATCGAGATCCTTACCAGCAGCTTCTCCGGCAATAAAAAAGCCGGTGGTTTGTATGCTCAGGCTGAAGGCTCGCTAAGCATCGCGGATTCCGAATTCAACAGCAACGGCTGGGGCAACTGGCCGTGCCACTGGTGGGATACGGATGGATACGGTGCCCACCTGTACAGCGGACTGGACATGACCATCACGGATACCACCTTTAACTTCAATTACAATGAAGGCCTGTTCGCGGAAGCCGGAGAATCCGGTGGAAGCTCTATCAATACTGAAGTGTTTAATGGTGGTCCACCCTCGCCTCCACCGACCATCGGGAACATCCTGCTCGATAATGTGCATGCCAATTACAACGGGTATCCGAATGATAGTTCGGAGTTTGGGAATAACGATTCCTTCGGCGCTGAACTATTGACCAACGGAACCCTGGCAATTCACAACAGCAGCTTTGATGATAATGGTAACTTCGGTCTGTATGGTTATGCGGATGAAGGCATAACCATGACCTATAGTACCGCATCCGGAAATGGAAACGATGGAGCCATTCTGGATAGTCCCGGGAACATTGAAGTCACCTGCAGCGTCTTCAATGATAATGGCGACTATGGTTTATGGGCCGGTGCCTACGGGCTGGGTTCCAGCGTAACCCTGAACGGTGATAAGTTCAGTGGGAATGGCTGGGGCGATTACATGGTCTGGGCCGGTGAGCTCATTGAGAACACGGCTTATCCATGCGGCGGCACTACTCCCGGCGGCGGCCCTGGTGATGACGACGGGCCTTTTGTGCCGCCATGGTTGGGCGGATTGATCCCGGTTACCGGCGGTGAGTTTGTGGCACTGTCCTGTGAAGGTATCAGCATCCTGCAACTGCCCACCGGTGAGATGGTCATCTTCAACCAGGAGATGTGCGGTTACATGGGTGCCATGGAACTGGTCGCACCCAGTGACCTGCCAGGTCCATTGCCCGAAGAATGGAAATTCAGGGATGGATTTACCGTAACCGTGATATTCGGTGAGGAAGTGATCAACCAACTGCCGGCAGGCTGGACGGATACACTGGTCTTCCCAATCTCTGAGGAGAAGGCCGGCGAGGAATTCCATATCCTGTTCTGGGATATCACAGCAAACGGAGGGTTGGGAGATTGGGTTGATCTGGGCGGTGTGAAGGAAGCCTTGAAGTGGGTGAAGACCCATAACACAGTGGGCACCTTCCTGCTGGTTCAATAACCCGGCAGAGTCCAGGTCAATTTCTTCCAGTCGGAAGGAGTGACTCTCAAGATCGTGTTTTTCCCCCGGATCCGAATTTATGGGTCCGGGGGACTTTTTTGAGTGTGAAAGCCTGCGATCTACTGTGAAAAAATTGTAAGAAAACAGTAAAGACTCAACGGAGGATATCGATTAAAATTGGCGGGTTATGAAACGATATCTTACCTTTTTAATACTATTTTCCCTCAGTCTTTCCGGTTGTACCGCCACCGGGCAGGCTGCCGGTCTGCCGTCAGATCCGACCGCGGTCATGCAGACATCAATCGCGCAACAGGTGGCTACCTTGAGCGTGGAACAGACGGCGGTGGCACAGCAGGTGCAGACCATGTCCGCTGCTCTGCCGACGGCGACCGCTGTACCGGTTGTGGAATCTACATCCACGCCGCTGCCGACGGCTACGTCCACTCCCGAGATCATCCCCACGCCTGTCCCGGGCCCGCTCGCGGACCCTGAGAATGAGCTTACGGATAAGGGTTGGGGGCAGGCTTCCATCATCCCGACGGTCAGCGAACGCGCGCGTCAGATCTATCAGACCGGATTGAAAATGGGCAATGATCCACACCATTTTTCCATAGCCGGCGACTGCCAATCGGTTCCCGAAGTATTCCTGGGCCTGTTTGATGGCGACCGCTACCGCCTGTCCGATAATGATGCGGCGCTGCAGGAAACGATCGACAACTTCAAAGGGCAGTTTATCCGCGACGGTGTGGCCGTGCGTCAGGGATTCGGGATCACTTCGGTGCTTGACCCGACCTGGTCTGACCCCAAACTGTGCCAACCGGAAGAAACACCGCTGGCATGCGAGTTCCGCGTGAATAAACCGTCCATTCTCTTCATTAATATGGGTACCAACTGGAAGAATGGCAACGCCGAAGGGTACGCCAAATACCTGCGCAAGGTGATCGATTATTCCATTGAGCACGGCGTTCTACCCATCCTTTCGTCCAAGATCGATAATGTGGAAGGCGACCATTCCATCAACGCGGCGACGGCCGGGGTGGCGCATGAATATGACCTGCCATACTGGAACCTGTGGCTGGCTGCCGATCCGCTTCCGCATCACGGGCTGGATTCAAACCGTGGCGATATTTATTTTTCAGTAGACGCGCAGTACCTGCGTGAGATCAGCGGCCTGCGTGCATTAAATGCCGTCTGGCGTGGTGTAATGACCGACGCAGGGATTGAATGAAAGACCTGGCTGAACGGATCAGATCCACACAGCCCGAAGCAGGGCAGATCGCCCTGTTCTGGCTGGGGCAGGCCGGGTTTGTCTTTAAATCACCCGGCGGAACTGTGCTCTATGTGGATGCCTACCTGAGCCATTCCGTCGAACGAAAATTTGGATCGAACTGGAAACGGCTGATGCCGATTCCCATCATGCCGGAAGATGTGGATTGCGACTGGTTCATCAGCACACATGAGCATGATGACCACCTGGACGTGGACAGCATTCCGGATATAAGCCGCAATCCGCGGGTGAGGTTTGCCGGACCGCGGGAGTGTACGGCGTATTACCGGTCCATAGGTTTAGCCGAAGACCGCTGGCTGGAACTGTACCCCGGCCGGCAGGCGCAGATGGGTGAATTTTCGCTGACGGCTGTCTTTGCCGATCATGGAGACCTGGCGCCGGACACGGTGGGACTGGTCATCGAATTCGCCGGGCTGCGCATCTACCATACCGGCGATACCGCCCTGCGTTCGGAGGAGATGCAGCCGGTGGTGAACCTGAAACCACAGGTCATTCTTCCGTGTATTAATGGAGCGTACGGCAACCTGGATGCTGACACAGCGGCCAGACTTGTCGCGCTGACCGGGGCTAAATTGGCCATTCCCACCCATTTTTGGATGTTTGTGGAACACATGGGGGATCCCTGGCAATTCCAGAAAAATTGCCTGCAACAGGCACCGCAGGCTCAGGTGCAATGGCTGACCCAGGGCGAAGGAATAATGCTTTCGGCTTCGGATTTTCAACGAGATTAATGGATCGCTGAACGATGCGTACCCGTGGAATAGCGAACAGTCATTTTTTTATCGGTTTGGGATTGACCTTTGTATTCGTCCTGTCTGCCTGCGCACCAAAACCGGTTGTGGTTCAGGCTGCACAACCTGACCCGGCGGCCGTTTCGACGGCTGCCTCACAAATGTTGACCGCCCGGCCAACCGATATCGAGTCTGCCGCGCAACCCGGCGGAAGAACTGCTGAACCGGTAACGCCGGAAACCGTACCCGATATTCCAGTTTCCACCCCCACCATCATTCCCGCGGCGGAAGGCCGTCCGGCACCGGAAGACTGGCAGAATTGGCCGGTCGTTCCAGTCGTCTCCGCGCGGGCGCGGCAAATCTATGAAGCCGGTCTGGCAACGGGGACAGACCCGGCGCGTTTTTCCAAAGTGGGAGACTGCCAGGCGATCAAGAATGTGCTCATGGGGATCTATGACAAACCCGGGTATTCATTGCGTGAAAACAATACTGACCTCGAAGAGACGATTCGGCAGTTCGGCGGATCGTTTGACCGGGACGGAGAAGCCGTACAGGGAGGGTACAACGCCGCGTCTGTGCTTACACCCCTGATGTCCAACCCCGATGTATGTGAACCGGGCGAAACCCCGTTGGAATGCGAGGTTCGGATCCACAACCCCTCGATCATGATCATCAGCCTCGAGGTCTGGTGGGATGGCCGCAGCCCGGCGGTCTATGAAAAGAACATGCGGCAGATCATTGAATTTGCTATTGACCGTGGAATTGTACCCATCCTTTCCACCAAAGCGGATAATGTGGAAGGCGACCATAGCATCAACCTGGCCACCGCCCGGCTGGCATATGAGTACGATCTTCCATTATGGAACTGGTGGCTGGCAGCGCAATCCCTGCCCAACCGCGGCCTCGACCCGGACCGTCCGGACGGCTTTCACATCAGCCAGGAACATGCCTGGCCTGAGCGAAGTTTTACCGCGCTGCAATCATTGGATGCCGTCTGGCGCGGCGTACGGCCGGTGGAAATGCTGCCTTCACCAACCCCGGTGCCGCAACCCACGCAGGCAGAAGTTGATCTTCTGCTGCCGGCCGCTCCGGTTACAGCCGAACCCGCCAGCGTCACGGCCGTGGAATCGCGCTTTACCTCCAACCCTGCCGGATTCATCCTTTTTTCGACAGCCCGGCGGGAAGAAGGCAACGCCGTAATGGAGGGGATCTTCCTGCTGGACCCATCCACCGGCGAAAGGGTTTTGCTGGCCGGTGAAGGGACGACTCTCCAGGCCGTACTTCCCGGTTCCCGGCAGATTCTTATCAGCCGCGGGTCGGATCTGTACGCGGCATCTCTTGACGGGTCAAAACCTGTGTTGCTGACGAATCGTTTTTCCGCGCGCGGTATTCATTCTGCTGCTTTCCTGCCTGGCGGAACATCGGCGGTATTCATCGCAGAACAGGAAAACGAAACATTTCTGGTTTCCTACCCGTTGGATGGCAGCGGTAGTTGGAAACGCCTGTCTCCTGCCGGGTCTCATCCGCTGGAGGTATACCCTCCGCAGAATGCCGCGCGTATCTACTGGCTGAACGGTTCCTGCGAAACCGCGGAAAGCTGCGCGCCGGATGGATTGATGGTCTCCGGGACTGACGGCTCATCATTGGAATTTCTTTCCGGAGCGGAAAACGCGGTCTTTTCACCGGACAGTCAGTGGCTGGCATACCGTCCGCATGAGTCGGAAGGGCAAAGCCTGATCACTCTGGCGACACTCAACCTGGATAAAACCTGGCCTCAGGAGAACATCGGCAATCAATTGATGGACTACTCCTGGTCGCCCGACGGGACACGCCTGTCTCTCCTGACCCTCGACCGCAGCGACTATTCCGGCCAGTGGCTCGATGTGCGCAACCTTGTCATTTCCACGCGGGATATGGGCACAAAGATTCTGCCGGCCGCGGCGGGAGTTAATCCACGCGCGGTTTGGTCTGCCGACAGCGGCAGTCTGCTACTCACGGGAACCCAGCAGACAGATTCCGGTTACACTATACTAACGCGAGTCATGGATGTTCAAACAGGGAACACGCGCGATCTGACCGCTCAGGCCGGAATGCAGTCCTCTGATTTTGTATACACCACCCTCATAGCATGGGTGCCACCTTTACCTTAAACCACCTTCCCACAGGAGAATTCACATGAGCGATTCCATCACAAACTTACTGTCCACCAAAATTGCCGATCAGATTTTAAAACAACCCGGCCGGGAGATCAAAATGGACGAACCTCTCATCAGCAGCGGTTTGATCGATTCCTTCAGTCTGGTCGATCTGGCAATCATTGTGGAAGACGAATTCGGGGTGCGGATCGATGATTCGGAATTGAACGCCGAGACCTTTGACACCCTGGATGCCCTGGTTAAACTTATCGAGTCGCGCAAATAGAGAAAAGCCCGAAAATATCGGGCAAATAGAAAATCAATTCCCCGGTTGGAATAGCCGGGGATTTTTGCATGGTTTTTATTTGATTTTCGCTATTGTCTGACTGTACAATAAGAGAAGAAGGACACCAATGGAATATTTTGGAAAGGGAGGAGCACGATGGACGACAAGAACCAATCTGTCTTAACACTGCAAGACCTGTACGCGACCTCTGCCCCGATCTTCGCTCACGGAACGATGCACAGTTTTGGATTTATTCAGTGCACAACCGGAATAAGCATGCTGTTGGTGGCTCCAAACAATATTGATGAAATCCGATGTCCAATCTGCGGAAAGATGCACCGTATGCAGGACTCGTTCATCCCGATCACCGTGGATGAATTTGTATCCCGCTACCAGTTGATGAATTTTGGTGATCAGAACCACTGATCATCACTGGTATGTCCGGTTGAATAAATACCCTCCCGCCTGATGGGAGTGGATGAAACACGCCCCAAATGGGTAATACCGGAACCTGATTTCGGTTAAATGCACGGGAGCCGGGGAAAAATGTACCCATTTGCCACGCGGATTTTACCCGATCGGGTACTGGTTTCACATGGCTGCCCTCCATATAATTCCACCTAAAGGAATTTTGGAGGAGATAAGCTATGCGTGGAATGAAGTATTCATCAGTCATCATTGCCCTGATATTGCTGCTGGTCACAGCAATACCCGTGTTTGCCGCCGGGCCTGATCCATCAGGTTCTGCCACGGCTGAGGCAAATCCGGCGGCGGCGGTCAATTTCTCTTGGACGTTGATCGCAGCCTTTCTCGTATTTTTTATGCAGGCCGGATTTGCCATGGTGGAAGCGGGGCTTTCCCGCGCGAAGAATACCGTGGCTGTACTGACAAAGAACCTGATGGACGGCCTGATCGGCGGTCTGGCCTTCTGGGCGTTCGGTTTTGCCTTCATGTTTGGTGGATCCGCCCTCTCATCCGGACTGGAGACAGGGAATCCGTTCATTGGAATGTCGGGTTTCATGCTTTCCGGTAATGCCTATGATGTCACCACCATGGAACTCTGGTTTTTCCAGATGGTCTTCGCGGCGACGGCGGCCACCATCGTTTCCGGGGCGGTAGCCGAACGCACCAAGACGACAGCGTACCTGGCGTACAGCTTCCTGATCTCTGCCATTGTGTACCCCATCTTTGGGCACTGGGTATGGGGTGGCGGCTGGCTTTCCACCCTGCCTTTTGGTGTGGGCGCTCGCGATTTCGCCGGTTCCGGTGTGGTGCACTGTGTGGGCGGTTTCGTTAGCCTGGCGGGCGCCATGCTGGTTGGACCCCGTCTGGGAAAATTCGGAAAAGATGGTAAAGCGCGTTTCATACCCGGGCATAACATGTCGCTGGTTGCCCTTGGAACCTTCATCCTGTTCTTTGGCTGGTTTGGTTTCAATCCGGGTTCCACCCTGGCGGCAACCGATCTGCGCATCTCGGTGATCGCGGTCAATACCTTCCTGGCGGGAGCGGCAGGTGCTGTGGTCGGCGTGTATTACAGCCTGCTGAAGACCGGCAAAATTGACCTGACATTGGCGTGTAATGGCGGTCTGGCTGGCCTTGTGGGTGTCACCGCGCCATGCGCGTATGTATCATCACTCTCAGCAGTCATCATCGGTGTAATCGCCGCGCTTGTTATGATCTGGGCGCTGGGGTTTGTAGAAAATACACTGAAAGTGGATGATGTGGTTGGCGCGATCTCCGTGCACGGCTTCGGGGGGCTGTGGGGTCTCATCGCGGTTGGGATCTTCGCTGATGGTACCTACGGCGGTGTAAGCGGACTGATCGTTGGAGAAACCGGGCAGATCATCGCCCAGTTGATTACCGCGGCAGTGGTTCTTGTCTGGAGCCTGGGCATGGGATTCGCGGTCTTTGGACTGTTGAAAGCCACCATGGGTTTGCGGGCTTCGAAAGAAGAAGAGATCAGCGGACTGGATGTACCCGAACATGGTTTGGAAGCCTACCCCGCGGATACCCTTCCGGTTGAAGGTTAAAAAGTAGGAATTATTACTCTGCTGCCGGGATATCTATGACCGGCAGCAGAGCGATAGTGATCATGATCAATTTGCAAAAAGGAGATCAACAATGACAGAAGAGATGGTTATGGCGATGATTGCTTTTGTACTTTTTTTTGGAATGTGGGTGGTTGTTCCTACGATCATCAAGAAACGCAAATCAGGGGATGAGAAATAGACGTTTTCTGCCGTTGTTTTTCGAAAGCAGAAGGAAACAGAAAAAAGCAGTGGTTTTATCGCACAGTGATTGGTGATGCAACGAATTGAATCGAATACTACCCAATGGCTTCGGGTGTAGAGGGGGGAGGAACGGTTTGGAGGTCAGGCGGTTTTTCCTCTTAACATTTCTCCTTTCCGCCGCCTGACCTCCAAAGACTGGAGTGTAATGGTCCACGTTCAGCAACAGACTGGATAATGGCACGTATAAAGTGTTATCCTGAATATGTATGCGAACGATAACCACGGAACGAATTCCCATTAAGATCTGGGCGGCGGATATAGACGCGGCAGCCCTGCAGCAGGCTCGCAATCTGGCGAACCTGCCGTTTGCGTTCCGCTGGGTGGCTGTGATGCCCGACGCCCATGCTGGATACGGAATGCCCATCGGCGGTGTGCTGGCTACAGAAGACATGATCATACCCAACGCGGTGGGCGTGGATATCGGGTGTGGTATGGCTGCCGTGCGCACCAGCCTGAAGAAAGTCAACAACGGCGAATTGCAGGAAATCCTGGCGATCATCCGTGCTGAAGTACCGGTCGGGTTCAAACACCATCCTGACCCGCAGGAATGGGAAGGGTTCGACCGGGCACCGGATATTCCCATCATTCAGGAAGAACTTTTCTCCGCGCGCCACCAGATTGGCACGCTGGGAGGTGGCAACCATTTCATCGAGATCCAGCGGGGTGATGACGGGTTTATCTGGCTGATGATCCATTCCGGCAGCCGCAACTTCGGGTTAAAAGCTGCCAGTGAATACCACAGGATGGCAAAAACGCTGTGCGCGAAGGGAAAGTACAACCTCCCGGATCCGGATCTCTCCTATCTGCCGGTCGATTCCCCGCAGGGGCGGGACTATCTGACAGCCATGAATTACTGTCTGGATTTCGCGCGAGCCAACCGCGCGCTGATGGTCAGACGCAGTATGCAGGCTATTACAGCCGTGACCGGCGGCGTGGGAACATTCGAGGTAAATATCCACCACAATTACGCGGCGCTCGAGAATCATTTTGGCCATGAGGTGTTCATTCACCGTAAAGGCGCGACATCCGCCCGTATGGGACAGGCGGGGATCATCCCGGGTTCCATGGGCACGCACAGTTACATAACCGAAGGGCTGGGGAATGAGGAGAGCTTTCAATCGTCATCGCATGGCGCGGGCCGGCGAATGGGACGCAAGGAAGCCACCCATAAACTGGATTTGCAACGTGAGCAGCAGAAAATGAAAGGGATCATCCACGGTTTGCGCACAAAACGCGAGTTGGATGAAGCTCCCGGCGCGTACAAGGATATTGATGACGTGATGGCTCAACAGGAAGACCTGGTAAAGGTCATCACACAGCTTACCCCACTGGCGGTCATCAAAGGATAGACACAGTTTCTTCCCGCTGCCTTTCGGTAGTGGGGAGGAGGAAGAATGGAAAAGAAGAAAAATGGATTCCTGTACTGGACACCCCGGATCCTGGGGATAGGTATGATCTTCTATCTTGCGATCTTCTCATTTGATGTGATCGGCACGTCCGACGATCCCTGGCAGGTGGCACTCGGGATGCTCATCTATAACATTCCGTCCTTTATTTTGATCATCCTGCTCCTGTTCAGTTGGAAGTGGGACCTGATCGGTGGGATCATCTATCCATTGCTCGGGCTTGCCTATAATCTCTTCTTCTGTGATCAGCATTGGTCGGCACATTTGGGGATTGCCGGCCCGTTGTTCCTCATCGGATTATTATTCCTGCTCAATTGGAAGGCAAACCGAAACACAATCAAGCCGGCTGTGTAAACAGTAATCCATCACAGATTAACACAGGACCGCATGGCCGATGTTTCGGGAATTTCTTGAATGCTCAGGAATCCCGGAAGGTTTTACGTTTATTTTATTCTGACCCAATACTGTTCGGGTTATTCTAATTATTGAATATCGCAGGCTTAAACTGCCCGGTTTTTCCGGCCTGTGATCAGGCATGGTGGGATAGCTATAGTGTGGGCTCGTGTTTAAGCGCCAATTCATTGTAAAAGAGGGAATAATGAAATCAAATTTGGAAGAATACAAGGGAAAGAAAGTATTTATTGCCCGTTATGATCATCTGTCTCCTGACGGGGTCAAAGCCGAAATTGAAGAAGTAAAAAAGTACATGGCAACCATATCCGAGAACTCTGCGCGGGTGCTCGTTGATACAACCGGGACATTGATTTCTCCGGAAGTTCTGAACCAGTTTAAGCAGATATCCTCTCAGGCTTCGAAAAATATTGCCATTAAGACAGCCATTCTGGGAATGAGCGGTCCCAGGAAGACCTTTCTGGATATTGTCAGCAAATTCTCGCAGAACAAGACAATTGCGTTTGACACAAAAGAGGAGGCAATGGAGTGGCTGGTTTCCTGAAGGAAGGTTCGTGCCAACCCTGAAACAAAAGTGGTTTTCTTCGGTACAGATTTTGCGGGGGTACCCCTTCTGAGATAATTTGTTACTATGTAAAGATGTAGTAGAACAGTAAGAAATTTCCCCCGCAGACCAAGTACTGATCACCTGAAAGGCCGATATGCGGCGAATTGCACTTTCGTTCTTCATACTACTGCTGGGATTCAGCTTAACGGGTTTGAGTGGAATCAATGAGAAACCCGTGATTCGTGTGGGAATCTACAGCAATCCACCCAAGGTAATCCTCAACTCTACAGGAGAGGTAAGCGGATTCTGGCCGGATCTTATATCTTATATAGCCCAGGAAGAAGGCTGGCAAATTGTCTGGGTGCGGGGAACCTGGCAACAATGCCTGGATCGCCTTGAAGACAATGAAATTGATATCCTGCCGGACATGGGATGGTCTGCGGAACGGGCGGAACAATATGCGTTTAACAGGGAACCGGTTCTCACAAGCTGGTCGCGGGTTTATACCCGTGAAGGAGAGCAGATTGAGACCATTCTGGATCTGGAGGGGATGGAATTTGGCGGACTTGCCGGTAGCATCAATTATGACGGTCCGGAAGGAATAAAAACACTGGCTTTCCGATTCGGGGTAAGCCTTCGGTTCATTGACTATCCCGATTATGTTTCACTTTTTAAGGCTATTAAAAATAATGAAATTGGTGCCGGAGTGGCCAACAAGGACTTTGGAGATATGAACGCGGAAGCGTATGGACTAGCTCGAACGCCCATACTCATTCAGCCCTCTCAGATCCACTTTGCGTTCCCGAAAGAATCAACCCTCACTCCAACACTTATAGAAGCCATAGACCGCTACATCAAACCGATGAAAAGCGACCCCGGTTCTCAGTATTACCAACTGCTGGACGCCTATCTGGGTGAAAAACCGGGATTTGCAATCCCGCAGTGGCTGGCCATCGCGCTGCCGGTGGGAGGCGGCTTGATCCTATTCCTGTTCGGCACAGTGATTCTCTTCCGGATCCAGCTTCGTTCCCAGACAAATCGTCTGCGAGACAGTGAATCGCGTTACCGGGCGTTGATGGAAAACAATCCAGACCTGATCCTGCGGATCAACGGGGAAGGGACCATCCTCGATTATCACACAACGAACAAGGAAGATCTTTCCATCTCTCCGGAGGTTTTTACCGGAAAGAAAGTGAAAGACGTATTTTCCAGTGAACAGTCTGATTTCACATTGGAAAACCTTCAAACCACGCTTCAAACCGGGAACGTTCTGGTAAAAGAGCTCCAACTCATGAAGAACGGGTCTCTGCATGATATAGAGGTCAGGTACACCGCCAGTGGATCTTCTAAAGTAATAGCCATTATTCGTGATATTACCGAGCGAAAGAAAGCGGAACGCGCGCTGCGTGAAAGCGAAACCAGGTATGAGACACTGGCGCGGGTCTCACCGGTGGGAATTTTTCGGACTGATGCCAACGGCTCAACGTATTATGTCAACCCAACCTGGAGCCAGATTTCGGGTCTGCCCGCTTCAGAAGCGATGGGCGACGGCTGGTTGAAAGCGGTGCATCCGGATGACCGTTCATTGATAAAGGAAAACTGGGATAAAACATCCGCAAAGGGTAAACGATCCATTGCCGATTACCGGTTCATCCGGCCTGACGATTCGATAGCCTATGTGATCGGCCAGGCTGTGCCGGAGTTCGATGATGACAACCAGATCATTGGATACATAGGAACCATTACCGATATCACCGAACGAAAACAGGCAGAGATCGAAATTCGTCGTTCGCAGGAAGCCGAACGGCTTGCCGTGGATATCAAAGAAACCATCCAGGCGGCAAACCAGGCGCTGACCCGGTCGCTGGATCTGGACGAGGTCCTCAAAACGCTGTTGGATTACCTGTCACAGCTCGTCCCTTTTGACAGGGTCAGGGTGCTTCTATATCAGGATGACTCGAAACTGGCGGTGTGTCTGTCTTATGGATATCCACCGGAGACGGTGGGGGTTATTGAACGCGGTGAACTGGGTACAGCCGAGAACAACCCTCTGGTTGTGCCAGTATTTCGTGAAAAGCGGATCGTCGTTGTGGATGATACCGGTGCATATCCGGAATGGGAGAAGGTGGCAGGCAAAGGTCATGGTCGAAGCTGGATGGGCTTGCCATTGATTGCCGGTGGTCAGGTCTTGGGCATGTTTACACTGGACAAGGATGAACCCGGATTTTTTACCTCCCAATACCAGAGTATGGCCGAAAGCCTGTCAGCACAGGCGGCTATTGCCATTCAGAATGCCACATTGCACAAACGTTTGATGAACCACGCGGAAGAGCTGGAAACGCGCGTTGCCGAGCGGACCACCGAATTGGCCGGACGCGTGGCTGAAGTGGAGGAATTGAACAGGGCTGCCAGTGAATTGAACAAGATACTGCAGGAAGCCCTGGAAAAAGCCGAAAGCGCGGATCGTCTAAAATCCGCCTTCCTGGCGACAATGTCACATGAGTTGCGCACGCCTCTTAATTCCATTATTGGCTTCACCGGCATCCTGTTGCAGAAGATGGTCGGACCTTTGAGCGAAGAACAGGAAAAGCAACTGCGTATGGTCCAGGGCAGTGCCCGGCATCTATTGGATTTGATCAACGATGTGTTGGACATCTCAAAAATTGAAGCGAATCAGGTCAAACTGGTGGAAGAGACCTTTGACGCGGTCGATAGTATCCGCAAGAGCCTGGATAAGATCAGGCCAATGGCAGATCAAAAAGGTCTCGCGTTGATCGAAGATTTTGATCCTCCGGCCGTAGTGATCACCAGCGACCACAGACGGGTTGAGCAGATCCTTTTGAATCTCCTGAATAATGCCGTGAAGTTTACCGATAAGGGAAATATCCTTGTAAAGAGCCGGTTGGACGGCAGCCGGCTGGTGATCGCGGTTACGGATTCGGGGATCGGAATAAAACCGGAAGACATGGAATCATTATTCCAGCCATTTCGTCAGCTTGATTCCGGTCTGACCCGGCAGTACGAGGGTACAGGTCTGGGACTGTCCATCTGTAAACGGCTGGTTGATATTTTGGGCGGTGAGATCCACGCGGAAAGCCAGCCGGGGGCTGGCAGTACATTTACGATGATATTACCGGTGGCAAAGGAATAGACAATGGAAAAATCGAGAGTCCTTGTTATCGAAGATAACGAACAAAACCTGTATCTAGTCAGTTTTATTCTGGAAAAAAGCGGCTATGCGGTGTTGCAGGCCCGTAACGGTTTTGAGGGTGTGAAAATGGCCGTGGAAAATGAGCCTGATTTGATACTGCTCGACATACAATTACCGGTAATGGACGGTTATTCTGTGGCACGCGCGATACGAAATGAACCAGTATTAAAGAACACACCGATGATCGCAGTGACGTCGTATGCCATGCCGGGCGACTGCGACCAGGCTATGGAAGCGGGGTGCACCGGGTACATCGAAAAACCGATAGACCCGGTGACTTTCATGTCACAGGTTGAGCAATTTGTCAAAGGGGGAGAACGGGATAATCCATGAAAAGCATACTGATCGTCGAAGACAACCCGCAAAATCTCTATATGCTGGAAATTCTCCTGCAATCCAATGGATACAGGGTAATAAAAGCTGCCAATGGACAGGAGGGATTGGAGCTTGCAGCCGCCAATCCACCGGATTTGGTGATCTCTGATATTCTGATGCCGACCATGGATGGATTTGCTCTCTGTCGGGCTTTCAAAACAGACGAAACTCTGAAAAAAATCCCGTTTGTTTTTTATACCGCAACCTATACCGACGAGAAGGATGAAGCATTTGCCCTCAGCCTTGGAGCGACCCGGTTTCTGGTGAAACCCATGGAACCGGATGATCTCATTCGGACACTGGAGGAAGTGTTTTCTGGATCATTAAACCAGCCTGAAGCAACGGTGGTTTCGCCTGTCAGATCAAACGATGAATACTACAAAACATACAGCGAAACCCTTGTGCGGAAACTGGAAGAAAAGATGCTTCAGCTCGAAAGAGCCAATAAGCTGCTGGCCGCTCTGTACCAGGCCAGTTGCGAATTAACTACCGTCAAACCATCCGGCGATATGATCCACAACGTTTTGTTGACGATCGTCGAAACGGCCGGATACCAGCAGGCGAATTTCTTTAAATATGACCCCGCATCCAAATTGCTGTCACTGGATTCGTGTGCCGGTTTCTCAAAAGGAACCGATACGATCTACAGGGACCGCCTTACTTTTAAATTGGGTGAAGAATTGGGACTTGTCGGGCTGGTCGCACAGACAGGTCAGGTGGTTAATATTGGAGATACAACGACAGACCCGCGCTGGATCACACTGGATACGTCCATAAAATCCGCGCTTTTTATTCCGGTATTTTTTGAAAAAACCCTTCTGGGGGTAGCCGGACTATCCAGCAGCGAAAAGAATGCCTTTAATGAGCACGACACGCAGGACATTTCGGCTCTATCAAACAGCCTGGCCATTGCCATTGAGAACAAGCGCAACCTGGAACATGTGGAAAAGCAGCTTCGCCGTCTGGAAGCCATTCATAGCATTGATATGGCCATCAATGGAAACATGGAGCTGCGTGAGATTTTATCAACGATTCTGAAGATCATCATGGAGCAATTGAACGTAAACGCGGCAGATGTTATTTTGTTTAACCGTTTTTCCTTGAGCTATGAATACGCCAGCGGTTACGGCTTCACCGCGCGCTCCGTGGAACCGGCTGAACTACGATCGCGGATCGCGTTAGCCGAAAAAGCCATCCTGGAACGGAGAATGGTTCACATCAACTCAATGACCGAGGTTGGCCTTCCGGAGGGATTTCTTTCCATGTGGAAAAAGGAAGGCTTTAAGGAATACTGGGGACTTCCATTGCAAGCCCGGACGGAAGTGAAAGGTGTGCTGGAGGTTTTCAGGCGTGATATTTTGGAACCTGACGCGGAGTGGATGGCTTACCTGGAAACCCTTGCCGGCCAGATATCCATAGCGATTGACAGTTCCGAGATGGTGGAAGGGCTTCAAAAGACGAATATTGATTTGCGCATAGCCTATGACGCGACAATTGAAGGCTGGTCGCGGGCGCTTGATCTGCGGGACAACGAAACCGAAGATCATACCCGGCGTGTGGTCGAGATGACCCTGAAACTGGCGGAAGCCATGGGGATAAAGAATGAAGAATTGATCCACATCAAGCGTGGAGCTTTGTTGCATGACATTGGCAAAATGGGCGTGCCGGACCATATCCTTCACAAACCTGGGCCGTTGACGGATGATGAGTGGAAGATCATGCGCAAGCATCCACAGTTTGCTTACGAGATGCTTTCTCCCATTGGATACCTTCACCGCGCGTTGGATATCCCCAGTTGCCACCATGAAAAATGGGACGGATCGGGTTATCCGCGCGGATTACGGGGCGAACAAATCCCATTTGCCGCCCGCCTGTTTGCCATTGTGGATGTGTGGGATGCGCTGCGTTCCGACCGACCCTACCGAAAAGCGTGGCCGGATGACAAGGTGCTCGATTACCTGCAAACCGAATCCGGCCGGCATTTCGATCCAAAGGTCGTTAATACCTTTCTGGAATTGCTGGCAGAAATGCGAAACCCGTAAAAATGGAATAATTTACGCGAAGCCGTTGAGATGTGTGTACAGGATACGCAGTCCGATTACAACCAGCAAAATTCCCCCCAGGGATTCCATCCGTTTTCCGAATCTGGTTCCCATCAGGTGGCCGGAGAAGCCGCCAATCAGTGACAGGAACAGGGTGATCGCACCGATCATGGCCGATGCCGACCAGATGTTGACCTGAAGCATGGCCAGCGAAAGTCCGACGGCCAGGGCGTCAATGCTGGTGGCGACACAAAGCACGATCAATGTGCGGCCCTGGGTGATATCTTCACAACGGCAAGTCTCATCCGAAGATAATCCTCCCGCAACCATTCGACCGCCAACCCAGGCCAGCAGTCCGAACGCGATCCAATGATCAAAAACGCTGATCAGATCTGAGATGGTGGAACCAGCCAGCCACCCGAGAATAGTCATCAGGGCCTGAAAGATCCCGAAATGCATGGCGATTCGAAGGACCCGGCGCCAGGATGGTTCATGGTTCGTGGATGGACTGGTACCCACCCCCAATGAGACGGCAAACGCGTCCATGGCCAGTCCGATTGATATCACTATGGTTGTCGCGGTATCCACTACATCTTCTTCCTGGAATGAGGTAACCGTGCAATTTTACCTGTAAATCCCGGGTTATTCGGGCAAAAATATGGTCAAAAAATATCTTTATAAATTTTTTATTTTATTTTGAAAATTGCACATAAGATATTTATGCCGGGGCGATACTATTTTAAGTTGATCTATTGATCATTACCCGGCAAATATGTTTTGCCGGTGCTAAACGAAAGTTGATTATTTATGGAAATAGAAACCTTTCCGGCAGAGAATTATATACATGAAGCCAGTTCGAACACAAAGCCGCAAAAATCTTTGCGTAACTGGCTGGTCGGTAACCCGCTGCCAACCGCTGACGCGCCAAACCAGACCATCGGCAAATTGATCGGTCTGGCAGTCTTTGCCTCAGACGCGTTATCTTCAACCGCGTACGCCTCTCAGGAGATCCTCATCATTCTGGCCTATGCCGGGACACAGGCGCTGGGGTATGTATTCCCCATATCGCTGGCTATTGTCACGCTTATGGCTATTGTCACCATATCCTATGAGCAGACGGTTCATGCCTATCCCGGTGGCGGCGGCGCGTATATTGTGGCGCGGGACAATCTGGGCGAATTACCGGCACAGGTTGCCGGAGCGGCTTTGCTGACCGATTATGTATTGACAGTTGCCGTGTCCATTTCCTCCGGTGTGGCGCAAATAACCTCCGCGTTTCCAGCGCTTTACCAGTACAGGGTTGAATTGGCTGTGGTTATGGTCATGTTCGTTATGTTGATCAACCTGCGCGGGGTAAAGGAATCGGGGTTCGCGTTTGCCATTCCCACATATTTCTTTGTCGTCACCATGTTCATCACAGTGGGAGTGGGTTTTTTCCGGTATTTCACCGGAAATCTGGGTACGGTGATCAACCCCCCGGTATTGCATACCGAAGGGATTGTCGGCGCGATCACGCCATTCCTGTTGTTGCACGCGTTTTCCAGCGGAACGGCAGCCCTGACGGGTATTGAAGCCATTTCCAATGGTATTACCGCTTTCAAGGAACCACGCAGCCGAAATGCTGGCATTACCCTTATCTGGATGGCCGGTATTCTGGCCACATTGTTCCTGGGAATATCCTTCCTGATCGGACCAATTCATGCCATTCCTTCCGAAGCGGAAACGGTCATTTCCCAACTGGGGCGTACCGTATTTGGCGGTCAGGGCTTCATGTATCTGGCCTTGATTGCCGGCACGGCGGTCATCTTGATCATGGCAGCGAATACGGCATTTGCCGACTTCCCGCGCCTTTCAGCGCTGCAGGCTGGTGATGGTTATTTGCCCCGGCAGATGACCTTTCGTGGCAGCCGCCTGGTCTATTCACGCGGAATCGTTACTCTGGCTGTTGTTTCATCGTTCCTGATCATTATCTTCCAGGCGAGCGTAACCCGCTTAATCCCACTCTATGCTATTGGCGTATTTCTGTCTTTTACTTTATCCCAGACGGGTATGGCACGCCGTTGGTGGAAATCGGGCCATTTGAAAAAGGGCGAGACCATTGAAGAAGCCGGTTCAAAAGTTACCTATGATAACCAGTGGCTTTTCAAACTATGCGTGAATGGATTTGGAGCTGTTCTAACACTGATCGTGATGTTTGTGTTTGCCATCACGAAATTCCATGACGGCGCGTGGGTGATCGTCATCCTGATCCCGATCATGGTTTTCATCTTTTATTCCATTCATAAGCATTACAAGAATGTGGCGGATAAACTCTCTCTGCAAAATTACACGTCATTGAACATTAAACGGCACAGGGTCATTGTATTGATGGCCGGAGTGCACCGTGGATCGCTGGCGGCCTTAACCTACGCGCGCACATTGACCGATGATGTGACATCCATTCATGTATCCATTGATCCGGATGAATCCCGCAAGGTCAGGGAAAAATGGGAGATGTACGGGCAGGGAACCCGGTTGGTTATTCTGGATTCCCCGTTTCGTCTGTTGGTGGAGCCTGTGATGGAATATATCAGTGGTATCCTTTCCATTCGCCAACCAAATGAGATCGTCACAGTGGTGGTGCCGCAGTTCATACCTCATAACTGGTGGGAAAACCTGCTTCACAACCAGACGGCACTTTTGCTGCGATTTGGATTTCTGTTCAAACCTGGCCTGGTGATCATTGAAGTTCCGTATCAGGTCTAAATACATCCCGATATAAACAAAAAGAACCGGCACCGCGCCGGTTCTTTTTTGTGTGAAAAGAAGTTCCTTCTGATTATTTGCTTGTTCTCTTTCGGGATCGTCGTCTATTTCCACTCATCCGGTAATTCCCGGCCAGCGGCCAGCAGCAATGCCTGATGGTCCCCGATGGAGACGGCGTATTCTTTCTCACGGCATTTTTCGTAGTACGAAAGCGCTGTCTCCAGGTCTTTCTCGCTGCCGGTATCGTAATACCGGTGGGCGTACACTCGTGCCAGTAGATGCCAGCCATACACATTCTGGTTCACTTCTTTACCCTGGGCGGCTTCCTGGGCTTCCATGGATTCGAGAAGGTATTGCAGGGCCAGCCGGGCATTCTCCCGATCAGTATCGTTATATTTCGCTTTATCTTTGAACACATCATCCGGAACGAACTCTTTCATAACGGCTGTTTGATATCCGTAATATGTCAGGTTGTAAACACTGAGATCATCCGGCAGCGGGACGGGAACGCCTTCCGGGAACAGTACGGGTTTGCCATCGGCACCCAGGACCGGACCGGACGGGGCGGGTGTGTCGGTTGGCGCCTTAACAGGTTCCGCCGGAACGGATGTGGGCTTTACCGGTTCGACATTTGCCTGCGCGGGTTCAACGGTTGGCACCGCGGCAGGTTCAGCCGGTTTCCCGCCACAACCGGTCAACAATGCCGCCAACATCACAACAATAAACAGACAAAAAGCAATCTTCTTCATTTTTACTCCTCCCGGTAATTCTGGTGGTTTTGAATAAACAATTCCATGAGTTTTATGCCCAGTTCCTCCGCGCCGAACCGCGGATAAGCGGACGGGACGAATGCGATCTGGTAGCACACGTCACCCCGGACAGCAACAATCTCCGAGGTCCATTCATCCAATTGATAAAAACAGCCTGTATCCCACAGGGACGATTCCAACCAGACCAGACTTCCCGGAAAAGCGGCCGTGCGGTAATCCTCCAATTTTTCCAAACCATTCCGGGTGTGCGCGTGGAATTCAATTTGCAGCGTGGCGGAATAGACGCTCCAGAACGTGCCGGCCGGTTCACCGCCCTCCGGATCGTCATAGGCAGGTGTCAGATATTGATAATCGGTGTAACCGGTCACCTCGGTTAACTGACTGATCGATATCACATCCGAAATCCGCCAACCTGCCGTAGGTGGTGATGATTGGATGGAAAGGGTGGGTGTCTCTGTGGATGGTGGCGCGGATGGTCGAGAAGCCGGTGTTTCCATTCCCGGAGAGGTCGGTGTCATATTCATGGGGGAAGGCGCGCAGCCGGCGTTCGTGAGGCAGAGAATAATGAAAATGGTGAAATATCGCATAAATGCCATTCCCTGTTGTTTTCCCCGGGGATTGAGATTCGGGGATGACGATTATGACTTAACCAATTTTTCAATGATACAGGAAACGTCACGACGAGGCAATCGATAAAAGAGATTCCATGAATGGCTTAACTGTCTATCTGGTAATTAACGAACAGGGAAGCGCACTGAACCTTGCGCTTCCCTGTTCATAAAGCTGTCCAACCGTTCCAATAAGGAGGAAGATAGATGTTTCTAGATGCCTTTAGCCATGTGGTAATACAGGTCGTTCCATTTCAATTGCTGCTTGAACTGATTCAGGTCAAGCGAATTATCAATAGCCACATATTCGACACCGGCCATTTCAGCGAAATCACGCAGATAACCCTGGTCAAGGGCAAAGCTGAAGCTGGTGTGGTGCGCTCCGCCGGCATAGATCCAGGCAGCGGCAGCCCGTTTCAGGTCAGGCTGCGGCGTCCATAAGGCGCGCGCAACGGGGAGTTTGGGCAGCGGCTGTTCCGTGGGAACCACGTCCACCTGATTGACGATCAAACGGAAGCGGTCGCCCAGGTCAACCATGGAGGCGGCAACAGCCGGGCCGATATTCGAGTCAAAGATCAAACGCGCCGGGTCGTTCTTGCCACCGATGGACAGCGGCAATACTTCAAGCCGGGGTTTGTTGGACGCGATGGAGGGACAGACTTCCAGCATGTGCGCGCCTAGGATCTTGTCACCCCTGGGGCTGAAATGATAGGTGTAGTCTTCCATGAAGCTGGTGCCGCCCTTCAGTCCGGAGTCCATAACTTTCATGGTGCGCACCAGGGCAGAGGTCTTCCAATCGCCTTCCGCGCCAAAACCATAACCATCTGCCATTAACCGCTGGCAGGCCAAACCCGGTAGCTGTGCAAGTCCGTGCAGGTCTTCAAATGTGGTCGTGAAGGCGGTAAATCCCCCTGATTCCAGGAAGCGGCGCATGCCAATTTCCAACCGGGCTCCATCACGCAGGGAGGAGTGTTTTTCCTTGCCGGGCAGCAGATAAGGCGCCACTTCGTATGTATCCAGATAAACCTTGACCAGCTCATCAATTTCCCTGTCGCTGGCTTCGTTGACCACTTTTACCAGGTCGCCGATACCGTAGCCGTAAACATCGTAGCCGAACTGGATCTGGGCGGAGACTTTATTGCCCTCGGTTACAGCCACTTCACGCATATTATCGCCAAAGCGGGCAACCTTGCCGGTCTGTGAATCGGCCATACCGCAGGCGGCACGGCTCCAGACTCCCAGTTCTTTCTGAACGGCTTCATCCTGCCAGTGCCCCACGACAACCTTGCGATCCAGGCGCAGGCGTGTGCCAATGAAGCCGTATTCCCGGTCACCGTGCGCAGACTGATGCAGATTCATGTAATCCATATCGATGTCCGCCCAGGGGATCTCGCGGTAATACTGGGTGTGAAGGTGTGCCAGCGGCTTGTAGAGGTTTTTGAGGCCGTTGATCCACATTTTCGCGGGTGAGAATGTGTGCATCCAGGTCACCATTCCAACACAATTCTCCGACGCGTTGGCTTCACGGCATAAGCTTGTTATGTCATCGGGGGTGGTCATGACCGGTTTGAAAACAACTTTAACGGGTATATGATCACAGGCATCCAGACTGGCCGCGATTTCTTTAGAGTGGGCGGCAACCTCCTCCAGGACTTTGGGTCCGTAGAGGTGCTGACTGCCTGTTACAAACCAAATTTCGTATTTTTTTAGATCGATCATGATTTCCTCCGGGATTTACTGACCGTAAATATGTGTATAGCGATAATGTAATTTTTCCACATCATCCGGCGCAATTGGGATCAACTGCCCAAGCTGACGGGCGATCCACACGGTGTGGGCGGCATCTTCCACCATCACAGCACTCTTTACGGCCGCTTTTGCGGTTTCGCCAATGGTAAAAACTCCGTGATTCTGCAACAGGCAGGCGGTGCATGTGCCAATATGATCCACAACTTCCTTGCCGATGGCCTCGTCGCCGATGCGGACAAAACCGGCGCAGGGAATATCGCAGCCAAATTCGTCTCCCATGGCGGTTAGAACACAGGGAATAGGCTGACCGACCGCGGCAAAAGCTGTGGCGTAATTGGAATGGGTGTGCACGACGCCATTGACGTCATCGCGGTGTTTGTAGATATACATGTGACTGAACACATCGGATGAGGGTTTGAGATTGCCTTCGACAACCTTGCCGTCAAGGTCAACAACGACCATGTGTTCCGGCCCCATGCCTTCGTAGGGAACGCCCGATGCTTTGATAACCACCAGTCCGGACTCAGGATCACGGGCTGAAACATTGCCGCCCGTCCAGACAACCAGGTGGTTTTCCACCAGTTTAAGATGTAATTTAACGAGATCTTCTTTTATCTTTTCAAGCATGATTTCAACTCCAATACTTTCAGCGCGTGCTGGCTTTAATAGCTTTCAAACGTTTCATAACATCATTGGCGCCCCGGCCAAAGTAATCATGTAACAATACATATTCCTGGTACAGTTTCTCGTAGATATTCTGATTCTCTGTAATAGGTTTGTAGACAATATCCTTGATGGCCGCCATGGCTTTGGCTGCGTCCACAATGCTGTCGTAGCCGCCGGCGGCTTTTCCGGCAGCCACGGCTCCGAACATGGCAGAACCCAGGGCGGGGGTCTGTTTGGATGCACTGATCTTGAGCGGCACACCAATGACATCGGCATAGATCTGCATCAACATGGGGTTCTTTTCAGGCAGGCCACCACAGGCTACCAGTTCATTGATAGGTACGCCATTTTTCTTGAAGGTATCAATGATGATGCGTTTCCCATAGGCAGTAGCCTCGATGAGCGCGCGGTAGATCTCTTCCGGTTTGGTGGCCAGAGTCATGCCCAGCATCATGCCGGTCAGGTCGACATCCACCAGCACCGAACGGTTGCCGTTCCACCAATCCAGAGCCAGTAAACCGCTCTCGCCGGGTTTCAATTTCGCTGCTTTTTCTTCCAACAGCTTGTGTATGTTCAAATTCCGTTCCGCGGCTTCCTTCTGATACGAGGCCGGAACGCAATTGTCAACAAACCAGGCAAAGTGATCGCCTACGCAGGATTGCCCGGCTTCGTACCCGAAGTAACCGGGGATAATGCCGTCTTCCACGTACCCGCACATACCCGGCACCATATGCTCCTCGGTACCCAGCACCATATCGCAGGTAGAGGTTCCCATGATCATCACCATGGTTCCGGGCTCGGTGACAGTGGCGGCTGGAACGGCGACGTGGGCGTCCACATTGGCTACGGCAACAGCCGTACCGGGCATCAGGCCGGTCCATTTGGCGGCTTCTTCGCTCAATCCACCGGCTTTCTGGCCGATGGGGACGATGTCTTCGCTCATTTTCTCTTTCACCACATTTTCAATGAGGGGATTGAGCGCTTTGAAGAAGGCCTTGGAGGGGAAGCCATCGCGTTTTGACCAGATGGCTTTATAACCGGCAGTACAGGAATTCCGGGTCTCTTTACCGGTGAGGCGCCATACAACCCAGTCGGCTGCTTCCAATAATCGGTCGGCTGCTTTATAGATGGAAGGATCTTCGTTGGCGATCTGCAATACTTTGGAGAAGAACCACTCCGAGGAAATTTTCCCTCCGTACCGGTCCAACCAGTCTTCCTTCATCGCGCGGGCGGTTTCGTTGATTTTATCCGCTTCGGGCTGGGCGGCGTGGTGTTTCCACAGCTTTACCCAGGCGTGTGGATTTTTCCGGTATTCCGGCAGCGTGCAAAGAGGGGTGCCATCGGCTTTGACCGGCAGCATCGTGCAGGCGGTGAAATCGATTCCCACCCCAATTACATCTTCCGGTTTTACGCCGGATTCGCGCAGCACGGCTGGAATGGTGTTCTGGAAGGTGCGGATGTAATCATCCGGGTCCTGCAGTGCCCAGTCAAGATCAAGACGGATGTCTGTGCCGGGCAGTTTCTCGTCAATGACACTGTTGGAATATGGATAAACCGATGAGGCGATCTCTTTCCCGTTACTTACATCGATGAGGACCGCGCGGCCGGATTCTGTGCCAAAATCGACTCCGATGGAATATTTACTGGGCATAACCCCTCCTGGACAATAAAGAATGGTTTAGACCTTCCGGGCAGGAAGGTAATTTTTGTTCTTGGTTATGTTGGAAAACAGTGGTTGTTACTGGAAGCGAAAACGTGATTTCTGATTTTGAAGGTGCCTGACCGGGGATGTTGTAACTTTTCTTGTGAAGAAGGGTGAATCCCCGGGTCTTACATGGTAGAACACCGATGCAGCTTCCGGTGGAAACAACATTATCCGGATAAACGGAGGGCTGCGGGTGTTGCCAACAACACAGACTCATGTCGTTATCAGCTCCGGAATCCTGTCCCGGTTGGAACTTTCCCGTATTAAAAGCTCCGGGCTGAGGATGATCGTCCGCTGACTTTCATGGTCGGATTGGATACGTGAGCGTTCTATGGCATGCACAATCTCATCAACGGCTGTGCATCCGAGAAGGTATTGATCCAGTACGATCGTGGTAAGGGGTGATTGGTAATACGCCGCTTCCGGAAGACCGTCCACACCCACCACGCCGAGCTTCTGCGGGACGGGGATGTTATCCTCATAGGAAATCTGTATGACCGGCGCGGCCATTTGATCATTTCCCACAAAAACAGCATCCATCTCGGGATACTGGCTTCTCAGCTGCCTGAAGGCAGTATCTCCGCTGGAGGAGGACCAGTTGCCTTCGGTGCTATGAGTATCCTGTACTTCAATTCCGGCCGCTTTCAGGGCGGCTTTCCAACCGGCTTTTCGCTGGCGGCTTTCCCACCAGTCCAACGGCCCGGAAATATGACCAATTTGCCGGTAACCCTGGTGGAGAAGGTGTTCTGTGGCCATTTTTCCGGCCAAGAAATTGTCAAAGCTGATGATCGTCAATCCCGGTTGGTTTTCCATTGTCAGGAAAACAATGGGAACGGGGAGATCAGAAAGTTCGGAATGGATCCACGAGCGGTTGTCGCCGACTTCGGGTACAGCCCACAGAATACCATCCACGTGATGGGCGAGCAGGTTTTGAAGCAGGGGTTTTATGGTCTCGGTATCAAAACGGGGAAGTTCCTTAAGTAACAGGGAATACCCCATTTTCTCGGATTGGAATGTAATGCCATTCAGCGTGCGGGATGGGCCCATAAACTTCAGCCCGGCTGTAACGACCCCCAGGGTATAACTGCGCTGTTGAATGAGACTGCGGGCCAGGGCGCTGGGCTGGTAACCCAGCTCTTCGATCACCTGGTTTACTTTGATCCGGGTCTCTTCGGCCACATCGGGCCGGTCATTGATAACACGAGAGACAGTCTGGGTGGATACGCCAGCGGCCTGAGCGACTTCTTTGATGGTGGGACGTTTATTGAAGTACAAAATCCAAACCCTTTCTGCCAAAAATTCCCGGTATCGGTATCGGGAACGATAACATCGTAGCAAATCGAAATATGTTTGTCAAGCAATCTTACCATAGACCGCGCCCTGTTATGGCAGAAAGACCGACTTGCTGCGCTAAAAACGACAAAAATACACCAAAAATATATACTATTTGTAGCAAAGAAAACAAAAAACAACAAATAAAAACCAAAAAATAGTGATTATCGTCATAAAAAAAGTTACAAAGGTCAGGTATTTTCAAGAATCCACTTGACATTGATCTTTTACTTTGCTAATATCTCAATGTGAACGATAACGGGAACGTTATCGAGTGCCCTCCGGCTTTTGGCAGGATCTCCGGGCCAGGAGCACCCCCTAGCGGTACATCTTACAGGTACGGAATATAAGGAATTACCCGGGCTTTGCCAGGTTTTTGATGGGTGATTCGACTTAATGCTTCCCCGACCAGGATGAGAGATCATCTACCGGTCATGTGGATGTCTGTCGATCAAATTTGGAAAAATTTGTGAATGCATCGCGGACAGTGGTTTTCTGAGTACACCGGAAAAACTCAGAAGGAGGAGAATGATAAGAGGATTTCAAAAAGTCAAAACAGCACAAGCCATACTAAACTCGTTGTTTGAAAACTATGAAGGAGAAATGGGATGAAAGTTTTGAAAGTCGTATCGAATATCGCATTGCTGATGGTTCTTGTCTTTGCTATGGTTGCCTGTGCGGCGCCTGCCACACCCGCGCCCGCTGCTGCCCCTGCTGAACCGGCTGCCGCTGAGCCCGCTGCCGCTGAACCGGCTGCTCCCGCTGCTGAAGAAGCTGCACCGAAGGAATTCACCTACAGCAACATGACCATGTGCTACCCGCAGTTGGGCGCTGAGTCCGACTGGCGCACAGCCAACACCGCTTCCTTTAAAGAGACTGCCGGTGAGCTCGGTGTTCGCTTGATCTTCTCCGATGCCCAGCAGAAACAGGAAAATCAGATCTCTGCTATGCGCGCCTGCATTGCCCAGGGTGTCGATATCATCGCCCTGCCTCCTGTTGTGGAAGATGGTTTCGAAGCCGTCCTGACCGAAGCCAAAGATGCCGGAATCCCCGTGATCATTGTTGACCGCTCCGTCTCCGCTGACAAATCCCTGTACGCTGCCCACATCGGCTCCGACATGGTTCTGGAAGGCGAAAAAGCCGGTACCGCCATGAATGAACTGCTGCCCGAAGGCGGCAAGATCGTTGAACTCTCCGGTACCACCGGTTCAGGTGCTGCTGTCGGCCGTGCCGAAGGTTTCCGCAAGACCCTGGCCTCCAATATCGAGATCCTCGATTCCCAGACCGGTAACTTCACCCGCGCCGAAGGCAAACCCGTTATGGAAGCCTTCCTCAAGAAATACGGCGACGAAATTAAGGGTGCTTTCATCCACAATGATGACATGGCCATTGGCGCCATCGAAGCTATGAAAGCTGCCGGCCTCAATCCTGGCGATATCAAGATCGTCTCTGTTGACGGTACCCGCGGTGGTTTCCAGGCCATGGCTGATGGCTGGATCCAGGTCGACGTGGAATGCAATCCCCTCCTCGGACCCCAGACCATGGAACTGGCTCTGAACATCCTCAACGGCAAACCATTCGAAGCTGAAACAATCACCATCGAAGAAGTCTACTACGCCGAACAGGCTGCCGAACTGCTCCCAGGCCGCAAGTACTAAATCGTTGCCTCTCGCAGTTGATGTAAGCTAATACCAATGTAATTTTCTATAATAAGAGAAGCGGTGTTGCACACAACGCCGCTTCTCTTCAAGAAAGCTCCAAAGCATTCCCCTGCACGATTATTCATACAGCTCCAAAAAAGGCAGACGAAATGGAAGAAACACCTAATATTTTAAGCGCTAAAGGCATCACGAAATCTTTTCCTGGTGTGCTTGCCCTTGAAAATGTCGACTTTTCCCTTCGAAAGGGAGAGATCCACGCGCTGATCGGCGAAAATGGGGCTGGCAAGTCAACGCTTATCAAAGTCTTGACCGGTGTGGAAAAGCCTGATTCCGGTTACATTGAATTTGACGGTAATAAGATCGATGTAAACTCTCCTCAGCAAGCCCAGGAAATTGGTTTGAGTACGGTGTACCAGGAGATTAACCTGTGCACGAATATCTCTGTTGCAGAGAATATTATGCTTGGGCATGAACCCAAAGGCTTCCTGGGAAATATCAGCTGGAAAAAGATGAATGAATTGGCCGAGAAGTCTTTGATGAAACTCGGAGTGAAGATTGACGTTTCCAAACCCCTGGGAAACTATTCGGTAGCCATTCAGCAAATGGTGGCCATCACCCGTTCCCTGGAATTTGAAAATGCCAAAGTGTTGATCCTGGACGAACCTACGTCAAGCCTCGATGCGCAGGAGACAAGAAATCTCTTCGAGGTAATGCGTAAACTGAAGAGTGAAGGGCTTGGCATCATCTTCATTACCCACTTCCTTGACCAGGTATACGAAATCACCGACCGCATTACGGTATTCCGTAATGGTAAGTTTGTAGGCACTTTTGAAACATCATCTCTTCCCCGGGTCAATCTGATCGCCAATATGCTGGGCCGCAGCCTCACCGACCTTGATGATCTTTCCAAAGGAAAACATAAAATAGAGAAGGACTTAAAAGGAACCCCGGTACTGGAAACCAATTCTATGGGTAAGACGGACATTTTTGAGCCGATCGATATGGAATTAATGGAGAACGAGGTTGTGGGTATCGCCGGTCTTTTAGGGTCTGGACGTACTGAGCTGGCTCATTTGATTTTTGGTATTCAATCACCTGACACCGGTGACCTGATGATTAATGGAAAAAAGGTGAAGAATTTTTCACCTCTTGATTCGTTAAAACGAGGTGTTGCTCTTTGCCCTGAAGATCGTAAAGCGGAAGGTATTGTAGGCGATCTGACCATACGTGAGAATATTATCCTGGCATTACAGGCCAGGCTTGGATGGTTTAAATACTTATCAATCCAGAAACAATATGAGATCGCGGATAAATATATCAAGTTACTGGGGATCGTAACGCCATCCCCCGACCAGCTGGTGAAGAATTTGAGCGGTGGCAATCAGCAGAAGGTTATCCTGGCCCGCTGGCTGGCTACCAATCCACAGGTTCTGATCCTCGATGAACCGACCCGCGGTATTGATGTTGGCGCGAAGACAGAGATCCAAAAATTGGTGCTGGACCTGGCTGATGAAGGCAAATCTTGCATTTTCATCTCATCCGAGCTAGAAGAGGTTCTGCGTTGCAGCCACCGGGTTCTGGTTCTGCGTGATCACAAACTGGTGGCAGAATATGGCGCCGAGGTGGATGACCAGACCATTATGCATACCATGGCAGGTAATATATGAAGAAGACTAATTTTTTCTATAATTTTCGTCACAGCCGTCTGTTTTGGCCGCTGGTTGCGCTGGCGATCATCCTTATCTTTGACGCATTTTATGCTCCCAGTTTTTTCAAGATCGGAATTCTAAACGGACACCTTTATGGAAATCTGATCGATGTTATGAATAACGGAGCACCGCTGGCAATTGTGGCCATCGGTATGACGCTGGTGATTGCCACCGGGGGTGTTGACCTTTCTGTGGGTGCTGTAATCGCAATTTCAGCTGCTATGGGCGCTGTCCTCATCAACCCGGCACTTGGCGATAAATTAATCGATGTGGAGATCCTCACAGCGAACACCACCAATACACCGCTGCCGCTGATTGTTCTGGCTGATATCGCTGCAGGCACTCTGTGCGGTTTGTGGAACGGTTTTCTGGTTTCCCGTGTTCGGATCCAACCCATGGTTGCCACTCTGATCCTGATGGTGGCGGGGCGTGGTATTGCCCAGCTCATCACCAACGGTCAGATCATGACCATTTACTACACACCATATTTCTGGTTTGGCAACGGCTTCATCTTCGGCCTTCCGGTTTCCATTTATATTGTGGCACTGGTTTTCCTCATCGGATGGCTGCTGGTCCGCAAAACCTCCATCGGTTTGTTCATCGAATCAGTGGGAATCAACGCCAAATCCACCCACTACAGCGGTATTAGTGAAAAGAACGTCAAATTGTTCGCTTACACCTTCTGCGGTTTCTGCGGTTCCATTGCTGGACTGATCCTCAGTTCATATGTACATAGCTGCGACGCGAACAATATCGGCCTGAACTACGAATTGGATGCCATTCTCTCTGTGGTTATCGGTGGAACACTGATGGCAGGCGGACGCTTCTCGCTGGCTTCCAGTATCCTGGGTGCCATGATCATCTGGACATTCACACTCAGCATGTACACGATCGGAATTCCGGCGAACGCGCTGCTGGCTGCCAAGGCAGTCCTGGTAATGATCGTTATCTTGCTCTACTCAGACCAGCTCAAAAATCTTCTTGGACGCTTTGGTACACAGAAAGGTGGAAGCCATGTGGAATCGAACTAGACTCTTCCTCCTTAATAATGGACCTCTTTTATTCACGATATTAATCTTCTCAATCGGTTACTTCATCTCCGGGCAGCTTTATCCGGCTATGCAGAAGCCCCAGGTGTTCTTTAACCTGTTCGTGAATAATGCCAGCCTGTTGCTGTTGTCAATTGGTATGACATTTGTGGTTATCTCAAACGGGATTGATCTGTCAGTGGCGGGTATGTTGGCTTTGACTACGGTTGCCACAGCCACCTTGCTAAATCTTGGGGTCAGCCCGTACATCATCATGCCTTTGATGATCCTGATGGGTATCGCCTTCGGAGCCCTCCAGGGGTTTATTATCTACAAACTTAAAGTGGAAGCCTTTGTGGTAACCCTGATGGGAATGTTCTTCTGCCGTGGAATGGCTTACATCATCAGCCTGACATCTGTAACGATCACAGAGCCTGTGTACAAAGCCCTGGCCTTTCAAAAAGTTCTGATCCCCGGCCTGGGAAAAACCTATGTGTATCTTTACTCAATCGTTGCTTTAGTAATGTTCTTGATCGCCATATATATCGCGAAATACACCCGTTTTGGCCGAACCATGTATGCCATTGGCAATAATGAGCAGTCCGCCCGGCTGATGGGTCTTCCTGTGGAACGCACCCGTATCATGGTTTATGCCTTCAGCGGATTCTGCTCCGCATTGGGAGGCATTGTTTTTAGCATGGCGCTGCTATCCGGGTACGGGCAATATGCCTTCGCTATGGAAATGGATGCCATAGCCTCAGTGGTCATGGGTGGCACCGTGTTAACCGGCGGTATGGGAAATGTGATCGGTACGTTGTTTGGTGTGCTGATCGAAGGCACGATCATCAGTGTATTGCAGTTTAATGGAACTTTGAGTTCCTGGTGGACGCGTATCGGTGTCGGTGCTCTGACACTGTTCTTCATCGGAATTCAAATGGTGTTCCAGCAAATGGGTAAAAAATCGTCCTCATCTTAGGATAGATTTGGGTTGTTTGGGGAGATTGGGCAGCGGCCGGGGGATGCATCCGCTGTCCGTCTTCATTTAAAAGTAGAATGTCAAAAAAGACCGCCAGAAATTTGCGGTTTGCACAGTACAGATGACCCAAGAAAGATCAGGGTCTGGTGAAGGTTTGCGACAGACAGCCATCCACTGCCAGTGTCAGATCACGTTGCCAGGTATCGCGGTTGACATTAAGGCGGGGAAGGCGCATGGCTTTTTTGTGGTGATTCCGGTATACGTTACCCGTTTCTGTTGTCACGGCAGAATGAAATCCAAGTTCGGCAGCCAAACGGGCTTCACGGTCTGTAACTTCCAGTTTTGATCCATACGGATAGGAAAAGTGGACAGCATCCAGGCCGGTTTTCTGTCGGATGATATCCCTTGATTGCCCCATTTCATTGCGGGCTTCCTCTTCCGTTAAACCGGCCAGAGGAGGGTGTGAGCACGTATGCGCGCCGATGGTTGCGAGCGGATCACGACCAATATCGATGATCTGGTCCCATGACAGTGCCAACCGTTCGGTATATGACGCGAAGTCCACGGATAAAGGAGCAAAAATGGCGCGCCATGCCGCTGACACCCCGGAGGGTGATCGCATGACCAGCGTGCATATTGTTTGAAACGCCTCCCGCTTTTCATCCAGCGACCGGCAGGAGATCACATGATCCTTACCATCCAGTGTGAAAGATACCTCGTTATGTTGAATCAGGCTATCTTCGAGGATATCCCACCAGAACATGGCTTTGCGGTCTGGGAAATCTGTGGTGATATACAGGCAAAACGGAACCTCCGCTTCTTTCAGAACAGGCAGGGCAGTGGTCAACGTGTCGGTATATCCGTCATCAAACGTGAAAGTGACAAACCGATTGGCATTTTTCTTTGTGTTAAGTCGATCCATCATCTCATCAAGGCTGACAAAATCAAAGCCCAGGTGGCGGTAGAAATTGATCACATCTCGCAGGATCTGCGGTGTTATTTCATACAGCTGGTTTTCCGGTAACCGTTGCCCACCATCAGACTCTACAACGCGGTGGAACATGAGAATCTGTCCCAGGTAGGGGGCAAAGGGTCTGGCGAACCGTGACAAATTCTTTCTATATAAATAATTGCCTGCGCAGTCAAGGATTGATGGGTTATTCATGGGAAAGTTTACTCTTAAAACGGGTTATCAATTTTCCGGCTTCAGCCTGGAAAAGCTGTATATCTTCCGCCCGCAGAATGCCGGTATTGTAGCTGATGATAGCGAACATTACGAAGTAGAACAGATCGATGATGATGTTGCTTTCATACATAAAGTACAGAGCGAGACCGACGCAGAGCAACAACAATGGCTTAATGTAAACACTCATGTTGGCTTCCACGTGTTTTCGCTTCAGGAAGAATACGTTCAACGGGTTGACGACCGCCAGGCCGATCAGTGACGCAATGACTGCGCCAACGACCTGGAACCGGGGAATGAGGATAAAGTAGCTTCCAAGCACAATGCCAAACCGGACGATATTGATGAATAGCGGTTTATCTGGTTCACCAATGGCAACCAGGGTGTAACCCATGTTTGAATCCAGGGCAATAAAGATCAGAACAACCATCAGGGCGATGAATGGTGGCACGCTGGGAAGATACTGTTCGGAGAAGAATACCAGAAAGAACCAATCCCCCAACCCGAATGACAGAATAACCGCCAGACCTCCCAGGAACGCGGTCAGCCGGTTTGCGTGGTTGACCATATCGGAAATTCTATCGATTTGTTTGGAGGAAAACAGATTGGTAATATACGGGAAAAATACCTCAACAAAAGATGTATAAATCATTTCAATGCTTTCCGGTATTCGTCGGGCAAATTCATAAATAGCAATTTCGGCCGGACCAAAGAAATAACCGATAACCAGTGTGTCAGCGCGGCTGTAGGCGAAAGCCAGTAGTTTATTACCATAGAGTGGAATACCGAACTTAAAAAGGCGCTTGAACCAATCAAGATCAAATTCAAGACGAAACCCGGTTTGAACCGCCAGTATGGACAAAACGAGACAGAGGATATTGGGCAATAAACGAGCCCATACCAGACCATGCGCTCCCATGTCAAATGGAATGACCAGAATGACCGTCAGAACAAAACTTGCAAGACCATATATGAAACTAATGATCGCAATGTCTTTGAATTTCAACAAACCTTGCAAAATATAGGAATAATATACAAGCAATCCTTCAACAAACAGTGATACGGGTAAATAAAGTAACAAAAGTTGGGGGACTTTCCCGCCCATGAAAGAATAGAGCTCATCCTGGAAAAGAAAGATCAAAAGGCTGATCAGAACCATACTGAGGGCTCTAAAAAGGATGCCCGTGTTGATGATCTTCCTGCGTTCCCGGGTATCTTCCGTTCCGGCGATGAATCGGGTCGTAACGGTGTCCATTCCCAGCTCGCCAAAAGACAAACCCAGACCAATCAATACCTGAAAGAGAACAAAACCGCCATAATCTTCCTGCGACATCCATCTGGCATAAACAAGCATGCATAGAATACCAAACACAACGGTGGATACTTTTCCCAGACCGGATGAAAGGACGTTGCTAAAGAAATGTGACAGGGAGGATTTCGGCATTATTGGTTAAGGTTTAAGGTAATATAAGGCAGGATTGATCTGATTGAGGTAATTTGATCGTACTATGCCCTTTATGGGCAGGATGTGTAATGGGTCTGTAAATTCCGTGAAAAGGCTAACTTAACCGGCTCCTTTGGCAAAGATGACGGCGGGAATCGTAAGAAAAAGGAGCTTAAGGTCAAGCCATATTGACCAATTGCGAATATATCGGATATCCATACGGAGCTGGTCATCAAAAGTCACCCGACCCCTTCCGTTGACCTGCCAGTAACCGGTGATTCCCGGTAATGCCAGGAAGCGCTCGCTGTGCCACAGGCTGAACTCTTCCACTTCATACATGGGAAGTGGTCTTGGACCAACAATGCTCATCTCCCCCTTAACCACATTAATTAATTGGGGAAGCTCATCCAGACTGGTTTTACGCAGCAGCTTTCCTACACGGGTCACCCTGCGGTCATTGAGCAGCTTCACGTCGGTACGGATATCAACCTTACCAGAAATGTAATTTTTGATATGTTGTTTGTGCACCGATTCATCCGCGTTAGCCTGCATCGTACGAAATTTGTAGCAATAAAACGGAATGCAATCAATTCCGGCGCGTTTTTGTTTGAAAAAGACAGAGCCTTTTGAATCAAGTTTGATGGCGATAGCAATAATAATAAAAACCGGTATTAGGATCGGCAATGCAATGAAAATCAAACCCAGATCAATCGCGCGTTTTACTAAATACTCACGGATCCTGTAAATGGAGTTCTTTTTATCGATTTTCACGGTTGAATATTACCACACTATAAATGTCAGACTTTTCTGACGGGTTGGTATGAAAAATATGGCTGCCATTATGCCTTTCCATGAATAGTATGATCTGAAAATGGTCGCTCAGGGGGATTCATAGATACTGATATTATCCAGATATATGGTTGCCGGATCCGGCGCAATACGGTCTGCATAACTATTGACGCTCCAGTAAACATTTTTTCCGCCCGGTTTGGTTGGAATACCTTTCACATCAAATATCTTTATGCCATCCTGGTAAATCTCAACATAACCGGTTTCATCGCTGGCCGCGAAAAAGGCCCCCGTGATATTTACCCACCGGTCTGTTGGAAATGGGATGGGATCAGACTGGGTTATCTCTTCGATCTCATTTCCCGCCCTGCCATCCGGGGTATAGAAAAGATGGGCGTACAGACTTGCCCCATGATTGATGAGATTCAAACTGATGACAGGAAGTTCAAATGAATTGTCTTCGCTTTTCCACTGCCAGACGTTCCACCAATCGCCGGTGAGGATATTACCGGGGACATAGAAATCAGCCGAGTAAATCCCCAGTGGTGTGGAGGGTACTCTGTAGGTGAATAAGTAAGCCGCAGTTGTTTTGCCTGATCCAATGGATAAGGCGGCGGAATATTGTCCAATGGCCGGTTTGGTGACGATGGAGTGATTGTAATAGACTCCCTTGCCGAAAAATTCGGCATCATCACTTTCGAACAACGTAAAGTTACCGGATTCAAAGTCGCCCCTGAATATCAATCTTCCGGTTGGTGGTGGAATGACGACATCATTTATGGGCACAACTTCTACCTGGGGAGCTTCTGTTTCCACAGGAGCCGGGTCGCATTCAACCTCCGGACAAAAACAAACCGGGGTAGAGGCGGATAACGTCTGGTAGCATGCACGTTCAATGACTTCCTGAGACATACACCCTCCCAAAGTTAGCATCAGGGATAGTGTAATTATGGAACAAAAAACGAACGGACGCCGGTGCCAGAAAAGTGATCTGCTAACAGGGAGGAAACCAGATAAACGAAATTTCATCATTTTTTCGGATCAAGCATATGTACCTTAATAATCGGCGTTTATTTCCGAACCTTGATCTATTTTACAGCCTTTCAAGCATTGCAGGTTTGGAAAACACGAGAATGGAATGTGTTGATGCCGTCGTGTTCCGGTTAGGTTTTTGTTCGCTATGGATATAACGTAAACAGCGTATTCCGCCAAGACTATTTACAGAATGTATATATTTAAAAGGAAAGACTTCGAGTATAAGCTCAATTATTTTATATATAGGTAATTTTGTTCATAATTCCGTCGTATAATCTTTTGTGCAGGGTTTTTTTCCCCACCTGATTGTTCGTATATTCAGATAAATATCCTGATTTTTAGGAAAAATAGCAATCAATAATGTGGCAAAGATCAGTTGACTTTCCTTTAGTTTCCCATTCGTTTTTGTCTTATTAATCTTGTATAATCAAATCTGTAATAGACGAGAATCCTACGGTATTCTTAAAACAGGAGATCCATGGAAAAACACACCGAAATTGCCGTTATAGGATGCGGGTATTGGGGAAGAAATTATGTTCGGTTGTTGACACATCTGCCGGAAGCCCACCTTGCTGGTATTTGCGATCAGTCTTCATCCCGCAGGGAGGAAGCTGCCAAGATCAATCCAAATGCACCTTTTTTCGATGATCTCGACACAATGATCAAAGATTGCAACTTTGATGCGGCTATTGTCTGCACGAATCCATCCGGTCATTTTGCCATCACAAAACGATTACTGGAATCTGGAAAACACATACTGGTTGAAAAACCCATAACCACCTCTTCCAATGACGCAGACGAACTGATAAAGCTGGCAAATCTTAACAAGAAGATTCTTATGGTTGGGCACACCTTCCTTTTTAACGCAGGAATTCAGGAAGTAAAGAATTACATAGACTCCGGCCAGGTAGGCCGGGTTTATTATATGTATGCCAGGCGGACCAATCTGGGACCCATTCGGGATGATGTAAACGCTATATGGGACCTTGCGCCCCACGATATTTCGATTTTTAATTTCTTTATGGGCGATAGACCCGAATGGGTAAGCGCTGTGGGAAGCGCTTTCCATAGTAACAGGGTTGACGCTGGTTTTATTGTCCTGAATTACCCCAATGGGAAGAAGGCAAATATCCACGTCAGTTGGGCAGATCCTCATAAGGTTCGTGAACTGGTTGTGATCGGAAGCGAACAACGTGTAGTCTTTAATGATATGGTGTCGCAGGAGAAAGTGACCATTTATAAAAAGGGCATTCCCGCGTCATCATTGCCGACTTTTAATTACGTGGATTATCAATTCTCTTTGCGCGATGGTGATATTGTTGTGCCAACAATATCTTATGGAGAACCTTTGAAAAATCAGGTGCTGCATTTTATCGATTGCCTTGAAAATAGCAAGCACCCGATTACCGATGGAAAAAATGGCGCAGATGTTATTCGAGTACTGGAAGCGATCGATTTGTCCATCAAGCAGGATGGCGTACCGGTCAAGATAGGATAAGGAAAATGACCAACACAGATATCAAAAAAGTTCCGTTTGTAGATCTTGGCGCTCAATATCAGACGATCAAGACTGAGGTGGATGCGGCAATCGCGTCCGTGATCCAGAATACCGCGTTCATTCTTGGTCCCGAAGTGCGTAAATTTGAGGAAGAATTTGCTCAGTTTTGCGATACGAAATTTGCCGTCGGCGTGGATTCGGGTACGTCTGCCATTGAATTGATCATGCGCGCGCTTGAAATTGGCCCCGGCGATGAGGTGATCATCCCGGCCAATACATTCATTGCCACAGCCCTGGGTGTTTCTTTTACCGGAGCCAAACCGGTTTTTGTTGAACCAGACGAGAAGACGTATAACATCGATGTGACAAAAATTGAAGCGGCAATCACGCCGCGAACAAAGGCAATCATGCCGGTACATCTATATGGTCAACCGGCCGATATGGATCCAATTCTGGACATCGCGAAGAGACACAATCTTTTTGTTGTCGAAGATGCCTGCCAGGCACATGGAGCGCGCTATAAAGGCAAACGTGCCGGGTCCATGGGGATTGCTTCCGCCTTCAGCTTTTATCCGGGTAAAAACCTTGGCGCGTATGGTGATGGTGGAGCCATCACGACCAATGATGAAACAGTGAACGCCAGGCTGCGCCGGTTGCGTGATTATGGACAATCCGAAAAATATCATCATGAAGAATTGGGTTACAACCGCCGGTTGGACTCCATTCAGGCGGCCGTTCTGCGGGTAAAACTGCGTTACCTGGATTCGTGGAACCAGGCCCGTCGCGACCACGCGGCGTACTATTCGAAATTGCTGACTGGCACGAAATTTGTAACCCCTATAGTTCCTGCTTATGCCGAACCCATCTGGCATTTATATGTGATACAGACCGAAAAGCGCGATATGCTCATAAAATCCCTGTCTGAGAAGGGTATTTACGCTGGAATCCATTACCCGATTCCCATCCATCTCCAGGGAGCCTACAAAGAATTAGGGCACAAAGCAGGTGATTTCCCGCTAACCGAGTCCCAGAGCCACAGGATACTCTCGCTGCCGATGTTCGCCGAATTAAGCAACGAGTTGATCGAACATGTGGTTGGCGGTTTGCTGGAGATTTCCGGATTGTAAGTAGTTCCTTTTTCTCAAAACGAAAGGATTGGTTTAATGTACGTAATCTCGATCTCCCAGGGGAAAGGAGGGGTGGGGAAAACCACAACAGCGATCTCTCTTGGAGCGGCTCTGGTTGAGCTTGGCAAGAGGGTTCTGATTATTGATGTTGATCCTCAGGAACATGTTCAGGTTTCGTTTAATAGCAATAACCATGAGCATATGTATGGAATGGATGATGTTCTTCTGGACAAGGTTCCCATTTCGAAAGCAATCCGCAAGACCTCTTATAAAGACCTGTTTTACATAACGGCCGGTAAGCGGATCATTCTGGCGGAACAATATCTGCCCATTCATAAAAAATACCAGAAGACAATTAAGAATAGTCTTCAAGAGCTTGCGTTTTTCTTTGATTTTGTGATCATCGATTGCCCTCCATTACTGGGTGCCCTAACGATGAATGCCGTTGCTGCCGCGGATTTGGTGATAATCCCTTCGCTCCCCGATGCGTACTCTATGGTTGCTGTGGGTCGGACTATAAACTGGATTACCCAAGTACAGAAAAAACACAACCCGGGTCTGTCATATCGAATTCTAGTTACGATGTACAGCAAAGGTGTTATGACTCACAACATGATGTATGAGAAATTGGCTGAATCGTTGAAGGATAAATTGTTTCATACGATTATTTTCTCAAACAGCAAGTTGCGAGAAAGTCAAATTGCAGGGGTTCCGATCATTAACTATTCGCCAAAAGCAACACCATCAGAGCAATATCGCCAGGTAGCCAAGGAGGTTATGGATCATGTCCAGTCTCAAAGTGAAGTTAGACAAACGGATTGATAAGATCGTTGGCGCCATCGATGTAAACGGTGATGATTCTGAAATTATCCAGACAAGTGCCGATTTTCCAGGATGGTCATGGAAATGCGATGCCAAAGGGAAATTTGTTTCCTGCTCAGATGAAGTGTTTGATTGCCTGGGTATATCACCGAAGGAATTTGTCGATAAATCACTCGTCACATTCCGGTTATCCAAAGATAGTTCCTGTGAACTGGGGAAATACCTGGCCGAATCCAACGAAGGCGGGAACATAGTCGTTTCCTACGAACACGCGGATGGCAGGCATGTTGTGGTTAACCTGAATCTGGCACCGCAGGTAAACAGAAAGAACGAATTCATCGGTTGGAGTGGTTTTAACCAGGTCATTGAGGAAGTCGCCGCGCCGCCAGCGCCGGTTTCCAGCGTTGCGGCAGAAGGCGTGAAAGATCAACCTTCCATCGAAACGCAGCCGACTGTTCCCATATCATCACTGCTTTCTTTGCCGGCTACTGAGCCGCTTCCATCCGCCAGACAACCGGCGTATGAAGAAGAACCCTTCGCGCTGTCAGATTACTTTATGATCCTCATCCGGCGGCGATGGGTAGTGGTGATGACATTCTTCTTCACCATGCTGATCGTGGCATCCATTCTTTCTCAGATGCCCAATCAGTACACGGCAAAAACCATAGTCCGTGTCACGAATCCCCGGTCTGGTAGTGCCGACTACGTGGATTACAACACGGAATTGGGGCAGCGATTACTGGGAACCTATGTTGAGATTGCCAATGGTGAAGTAGTAAAGCAGCAATTACAAAAGTATGTCGATCGAATGCCGACCATCAACGCGGAGCAGATCGCCAATTCGGAGTTATTTGAAATAACGGCTGAAGACCCGGATCCCGGCCTGGCCCAGTTCGCGGCGAACAAACTGGCCGAGATCATCATTGCCGAGGGCGCTCAGAGAATCAGCACGGATACGGCTATCAATGTGTACATTGCCGAAGCTGCTTCACTTCCAACATTGCCTTCGAGCGCCAGTCCCTGGCTGCTGATCGGCTTGGCCGCGTTTGTCGGTCTGTTGGGCGGCTCTGGTCTGGCGTTCATCTTTGAGAACCTTGATACCCGTCTATACTCAGATAAGCAGATCGAATCAATTACGGAGCTGCCGGTTGTTGGGAATATCCCCGATGATGAAAGTATGGATAATAAGAAAGGCCATCTCTTTAATAAGAGAATTCACAGTGAGGCTTTTCAACGCATGCGCACCAATGTTTTCACCCCCGACGGGCGGAAATCATTGAAATCATTGCTTTTCACAAGCCCGGTTCCTCGTGATGGGAAAACATCTGTTGTGGTCAACTTTGCCATCAATATGGCCAAGGGAAACCGCGCCATTTGCCTGCTCGACGCGAATCTGCGTTTTCCATCTGTCCACACATATTTTGGACTTGATAATAAAACAGGTTTGAGTGATGTGCTGGAAGGGCGCGTGGAACTTGCCGATGTGATCCACAAGACAGAATCGGCGTATTTGTCCGTTATTCCCAGCGGCCCTACGGTGACGAACCCGGTTGAGATATTGGATTCAGAAAAGATGCGCGAACTGATCGATCAGTTGGAGAAAGACTTCAGTATTGTGTTGATCGATTCTCCGGCGTCAACCTCGGTGACCGACCCGGCTGTTCTTTCTGCTCTGGTTGACGGGGTCCTGTTGGTGGTACGACACGGGTGGGTTCGTCAGGAGGCGCTTACCCGCGCTATTAAGTACCTGAAGAATGTCAACGCGAATATCATTGGGGTTGTGTCCAATAAGACTGATCAAGGCGTCAGGGCAAAACTCTTCCAGGTGGCAAGCCGGAAATCGGCCTGATCCATTCAAACCTATGCGTATCGGAGAGATATGATCCTGGGTTCATTCCGACAGGGAATCGCGGTTGAAGACAGCATCCAGCTGCTGCTTGCGGGGGTGGTTGGTGTGGTTCTCGGGCTGGCGTTTGCCTACGTACCGGCGACCTATATTGCCATCGCCATGATCGCGCTATTCATTGTGATCCTGGCCATCCGCTCACCCCAGTACGCCATACTGGCATTCCTGTTCATTCATTCCACATTCCTTTCCGGGGATGAGCTGCCAAGGCTGGGCGTGGGTGGTATCAACATCTGGGTTACCGATATGATCCTGGTCGGGTTGCTTGCATTGATTGTGGCCCGGTTGCTGGTTGATCACAAATTTAAAATATTTCGATCGCCGGTCATCGTTCCATTGCTGACATTTATCGCATGGGTTGTGTTTACATCATTGCGCGGTTACTTCTATGCCGGATCCTCGCGATGGGATATGGTGATAGAAACACGTATCGCCCTTTATTACTTATTGACTTTTTGTTGTATCTACCTGATCAAGCGGGAAAGCGAGATCAAAGTCCTGTTGAGGTGGTTTTACCTGTTGGCCGTTGTAGCCTCGGTTTTCGTTATTATCCAGTTCGCCCTGGGATTTCAAGTCTCATTTCTCTCATCCGGAAAGATTTACGAATTTTCTTCAACCGGTGGTCCTGTAGTTGCCCGTGTACAGGGTACAGTGGGAGAAGGGTTAATTACCTTCGCGTTGGTCTTAAAAACTATCACTATGTTCATTGAAGAATTCCGGGTGAGCAAGATCTACGATTTGTTGCAATGGTTGGTCATCGCCTCAGCGTTGGTAACAACATTCAATCGAACCCATTGGCTGATTGTTTTATTATCCCTCATGGTTGCAGCTTTCTATGTAGGTCGCAGGGAAAAGCAGCGGGTCTACATTTGGGGAATGATCGTTATGATTGTGGTTGTGGGGGTAAGTTCCTTTATAGTCGTGTATTCCCCGCAATCACGCGCCGCCAGTTTGATAAATGCCGGTTTAAGCCGCTTGCTTACATTGACTCAGCTGGCTGAATATACAGACCCCGATGTTAGTACGGTTGTCTGGCGAAATTTCGAATATGAATATGGAATTCCTCAAATATTAAAAAATCCCATAATGGGCATCGGATTGGGCTCAAGATATCGCCCAACACTGGAACATGATTATCCCGGTTTTACTGGCGAGTTGTACACCCATAATTCAAATTTGTGGATTGCCATGAAGACTGGACTTCCCGGTTTATTTCTATATCTATGGTTTTCTTTAGCATACGTGAGTCACGCGTTGAAGAATTGGAAATTGATCAAAGACATTCCACAAAGAGGTTTTGTGTTGGGGAGTGGAATTGGCATTTTTATAGCTTTGTTGGGGGCTAACCTACACCCGTTCGGTATGACCCTGGAATGGGTACCGGTAATTTCAATTATTATCGGGTTGGGCGAGTCCATTATTTACCATCAATATTGTCAAATGGGATACTCTTAAAATGAAACGATATCTTTATTCTGTGGTGGGATTGATCCTTTTTTACGGGTTGTTTTTCTACGGCTCAACATATCTGATCAACGGTCAGGCGATTATCCACTTCCAGCCTTTCTTTCCGCCGTTTATTGTTCTGTTTCCTCTTCTTTTGTTGCTGGTTCCCTTTGTTGGACAGAGGATCCGATGGATCACGGCAATTATTGGTTTTGGGGCGTATTTGGGCCTCACTCTGATCAATATTCCGATGCTCAGGCTATTGAACCATAACCTGATTTCCTCCCTTATCATTGAGGTCTTTTGCCTGCTGACCATTTTGTTATTGGTTAATGATCTGGCGAACCAGAATACTATTCTGGAGAACTTGCTTGAATCCTTTATTACACCGCCCAACCAGCATCGATTGATGGATATTTCAGCAGACCAATCGGCTATTGATGATGAGTTTTATCGGGGTAGACGTTTTGGCTACCCCGTGTCAACCTTGATGTTGAGTTTTGGATCTGAAGCGGAAGGGCTGGAAAAGAATTCAGCTTTTACATTTATGCTTAAAGATTTGCAAGATTGGATCGGTCAACGGTATGTGTATTACCGATTTACGAAATTGATGGGAAACATGATCCGTAAATCAGATCTGATCGTGAAACTGGATGAAAAGAACAAGTTATTGCTGGTGTGTCCTGACACTCCGGCAGAAAATCTTCCTGTTCTCGCGGAAAAAATCCAACGGCATTTTAAGGAGCAGCTTGACGTAAATGTACTGTGTGGAGCGGCATCTTTCCCCGATGATGGCTCAACATTTAGCGCGTTGATGTCCAAAGCAGATGAATCATTGGAAAACGCTTTTCAATCAGCAGAAGTTGATCGGTAATTGGGATTAGAGAGTTTTGAGGAGAAGTACGCCATGAATAAAAAATGGAAACGATTATTTACCAGATCTGTTATTCCGGCATCCGTTTTCCTCATTTTTGCCTTTGGCCAGGCTGTCATCAGTCCGGCAGTAGTTGCCGCAACTCTGCCTCCGCCGACTCCCACGCTGGCAAAAACAATCCTGCCCAAATTAGCCCCCACTCCCCGGCCAACCAGTGGCCCTACTCCCACTCGCTATCCGACTTTAAGCAATTTTACCGAGTATACCGACAATGTGAAATTGCATTTGTCGCAGCTCGAATACTCTGAAATGGTACTAGACTTCCCGGAGGCGGTGGAGTTCTATGTACGGTTGCCAGACCAATGGCAGGTAAAAGCAACCAGCACGTTTACCATGCATTACACCCTATACGATCAGGTTGAAGATTCACAGTTATTGGGAGGGTACTATGCGTTTGATCCTCCGGCCGCGCGCATCTATGTCAACGATTTTATGGCCACCACATTCAACCCTGTATCTGGAAAAGACCAGTACTACACGTTTGAGATACCACTTCAGGTCACAGATCGTGTGGATACCAACCCGAGCAATGAATACACCTTCCGGTTTGAATTTGTGGATGAACACGATTTTTATTGCGGGTATGTAGGACTATTGACCATGCATGAAGATTCCTTCTTTAATGTAAATTATGAATTCATGCTTCCCAACCTGGACCTTTCCCGTTTTCCAAACCCCATCTCGCAAAATTCATCACTGCCCGAAATAATCTATTTTATTGTTCCTGATAATTTCAACGGAAGTGATCTTTCAGCAGCGGCAACTACTGCTGCGATGATCACTAAGTCAACTGCTTCATTCACCAAGTATAAACTGGTTAAAGAGTCGGACCGATTGGGGATACCGAACAAGGCAAATGTTGTGATAATCGGCCCACCATCGAGAAATGCTTTCCTGCGCGATGTCCTGTACAGGCGAAGCGGTACGAGTATTGGTATGCCGTCGTCACTAACAGGCAGTAATAATATATTCGTGAATAGCGCAAGCCGATTGCTGGCTGACAACGAAGGCCTGATTCAGCTAATGCCCAGCATTATGGATGCGCGTTATTCCTATTTGATCGTAACCGGCAATACTGACGAAAGTGTCCAGTTGGCAGCCAAAGGGCTGTCTTCCCCGCCATTCGGTCAGGTTGGAGCCGGGTATATTGTTGGTTCCAATTTTAAAATGCCTTCTAATGACATGGAAAATATCCTTACTCTCAAGAGTCTTGGATACAAGAGTACAACATTCTATGGGGCTGGCACGAATATTATCAATATCCCCTTTTATATTCCCCGGAATTGGCGAATGGAAGATGGGACGGCTCTTATTTTGAAGTACCGCAACTCGGACAATCTGGACGAAGTCAATTCGGGACTGGCGTTATACATCAATGACCAGCCGGCCGGTTTTGTAAGGATTGATGTTAAAAAAACCGGGGAAAAGGAAGTAACAATTCCGATCAACAGGACGGATATTCGTCCGGGTTGGCTGAATATCCTGCGGATCGAAGCCACCAGCGATATGTTAAAGGTCTGTTTGTATAACCCCAGAGCATTCTTGATCAATGTACAGGATACCAGTCTTCTGCTCTTGCCTCACACTATCATCACTGACCCGAAAGAGCTTTCGTCTATTACCCATCCCATTTATTACATGGGAACCAATCCATCCGTCTATGTATCCATGCCGGAAAAACCAACAACAAAAGATCTTGATATGTTGATGAGCTTTACGTCGTTGTTTGGCGGGTTGAGGTTACCAACAATGGATTTCCATGTCGGTCTGAAAGGCGAAGAAGACCTTACGGAAATGACGGGATATAACATTCTGGTCATTGGCAGACCTTCCACCAACGGGTTGGTCGATACGATCAACGAATATTTACCGCAAAAATTCGTTGATGGAACTGACGCACTCGAACAGATGGTAGGGAACGTTGCCTATCAGGTCCCACCCGGCGTGAGCCTTGGCGTTATGGAGGTGATCACGTCGCCGTTTGATCCCGTGATGGGTCTGACGTTGGTCAGCGGGACGAATGACGAAGGGCAACGATTCGTATATGATCGATTGGTACAAAACCCGCCCAATTTAATCGAATTGGAAGGTGATCTGGTCTTCTTCGGTAATAAATCAGTGCGGGCTTTGACAACATTTGAAGGAGTTCCGGTAGCGTTGGATATTGCCAGTTCCAGCGTAACAGGGACACAGGTAGCCTTGCAGGTCGTTCCCACTGGCGGCACAGTTACCGGGGAGAATGTTACAACCGAGGTACCAAAATATGTCAGCACTGTCTCGACCCAAAATCCGGTCTCACAGATGGTGGGTAAATATCTGCTGGTCGCCCTGATTATTTCCGGATCACTCATCCTGATTATGGCGATCGTCCGGACAGCACGGGGTGGAAGACGCTCTTAAACGGGAGAAAGCCTGCCGTTAAAAATCTGGTATTTTTTTCCACAGGACGGGCAAGTTGCATTTTGCCCGTCTTCTTTCAATTTCAGGCCGCACTCGCAAACCCAGCCGATCTGACGGGCCGGGTTGCCAACGACAAGGGCATACGGTGGAATATCATGGGTGACGACACAACCGGCCCCCACCATGGCAAATTCGCCGATCGTATTGTTGGCCACAATCACCGCGCCAGCCCCCAGAGACGCTCCCTGGCAGACTTTTGTCTTGAACAACCAATCGTGTGACTCATAACGATATTTGCATTGTTCCAGGCGGGGCGATCGCGGATACAGGTCGTTGGTGAAAAAGACATGCGGACCGACAAAAACACCATCCTCGAGTTCCACGCCTTCAAACAGCATATTACCATTCTTAATGGTCACGTTGTTGCCAATGATCACACCCGATTCGATAAAACTGTGATCTCCGATGTTGCAATTCGAGCCAATCGACACGTTGTTCATCACATGGGCATACGCCCAGATGCGGGTTCCCGCTCCAATACGGGCGGTTTCAACTATGGCTGTTGGGTGCGCGTGAAATTCGCTCATTTTTTCCTCTTAGTAAGAAATTTTGTAACGGTCTATTGCTAAAGCCGAGTTTTTCGGATAACCGGCTTCCGAGTTGCCGGGCAGTTTATCCTTCAAATCGCAGGATATCTCCTTCAAGATGGACAGTCCCTCGAGTGAGGGGGAATTCCAATTCCTTCGGATTGGCTTCGGAACGCCTCCGCCACCAACGGGAGGCATCACGGGGAAGGGCGTGATATGCCGTATCTTTTGTTTGCATTTCTTCCAAAAATCGGGTGTAAACATCCCGCGTTCTTTTATCAAGCAGGTAATCGGGGTGCGAATTGACCAGGGCCATTCCATTGTATTGTTCAACGAAGGCGATCTTTTCAAGCCAGAGTCGTGGAGAATCTTCCTTCAGGAAGGATGCCAGGGTGTAATCCTGCATTAGTGTGTATGGAAGTTCGACAAAATGTCCGAGGAAATAGGGAAAGATGCTCATGGTGCCGCCCGGCATGGGTTCATACGGGTCGGTATCAAAGAAGGAAAGATCATATTCAATATTCAGGGTTTGCATCCACGCGGGATTGCGGTGGGTAAGGGGAGAGCGGAAACCGACCGCCCCGTATTTTTTTAGATACTCATTGATGCGGACGACACGTTCATCAAATCCCTTTTTTGACAGAAAAAGCTTTCCGTCGTGTTTTAACCCGTGAATACCAATCTCAAACCCGCGGCGGTTGAGATCATTGACCAGATCGCCATCGATGTTGTAACGTTCCGGGATGAAGTTGAACGATGACCGGAATCCCAGTGATTCTTCCAGATCCGCGACAGCCCGGATGTTTTCCTGCCCGGCTTGCGTTTCCACGTCATGGGTAAGGATCAATGCGTACTTCTGTCCTTCCGGCCAGAAATTGATGAACCGCATCGATCTTTCCCCGGAGAGCAGTAAAACCTGTCGTAACGTCTCCCGTAGAAAAAGAGTGTAACGCGGCTCGACCGGCCACTGGAGAGGGAATTTCTGTCGGGAGGGGTCGCTGTACCATTTTCGCAATACCCATGCCAGGGGCTGGGGGAAGAAGGGTTTGATGCGGTAGTAGATCCGTTTCGCAAAACTCATGTGGAAATGGTCTGCCCCGAATCGACCCTCGCCCAGGACGTTTTCCAGAAGGGGGTCGAATCCGGTTGTCAGACCAATTCCCGGAATTTCGAGAACAGGTAGTGCGGCGGCAGCCGCTTTCAGCCAGAGTTCATCCGGCAAGGGGGATTCACAACGCCATATGTCCTGTGGACGGTTTTCATTCCAGAGTGAAGAGGTTTTCATCCTACATGCCTGTAAAGGAGCTCGCCGATGATCCGGCATACCCACATCGGCGAATGTCGAATTACGACTGCCGATAGGTCCATCAGCCGGTTTTCTTCTCGGGGTTCGTATCCCAGATACGAATATGTCAGAGGTTTTTCCTCATACTTCCATTGATTTTTATAATACCGCAGCCCGGTGTTGTTGATGTCACTTCTACCAAAGTCAAATGTATGGTATCCGGAGGCATTCCCGCGGCGAATCGTTTCCCAACTAAGCAGGTAGTTGGGGTGCAAATTGGTCAGGTCAACATCCCCCGAGGCGCTGTATTTTATCGTAATTGTTTGTCCATATTTTAGGTAAACCAGCCCTGCAATACAAACCTTGCCATGATAGGCCAGTAGTACGCTGCCCAACCCTTTTTCCATTACATATCTTCCAAGATTTGTAAAATACTTCCAGGGTTGAACCGGAACTCCATGCTGTCTTCTGGTAAAAGAGTGTAACCTGTAGAATTCGCGCAGGAATTCTTCAGATGTTCCTTCCTCCACATGAACTCCTCGTTCAATGGTTGTGCGGATCGCGTAGCGTACTTTTTTATTGAATTGTGCCAACAATTCTTCTTCAGTTTCCCCGTGGAACCGCCCGATATGAAAAACATTCTGACTGGAAGTCTTGAACCCGGGCCGTGATGGATATTCCCATCGAAGCTCAATATGTGGAATGCCCGTCTCCCGCTTTAAGGCAACCAGTCCATCGGTAAGGGCTTCCAGGTTTTCGCTGTCCCGACACAGTGGTTGGCAGAAATCACTGAATGGCAACGACACCCAGCGCGTACCGGTCAGACGGCTGTTAACCTCCGCGATGGGAACTCCAGCCGATATTTTCCGGTCTTCGCTCTCAATAGCCACGATGAATGTTTTATACCGGTATGTCTCTTCCAGGTTCTGCATCCATCCGGGATGATGGAAGATCATAGCGTCCGGGTGATTCTGTATGAGATCCAGCCAACGCGGATCCTGCGGGGATATACGGATTATGGACATAGGTTATATCGACCCCCGGTCAACCGGTCCAACAGACGTAAATATTCCGACCGGCTTTTTGTCCATGAAAATTCCTGTCCATATTCGAGATCAGCCTGGGCCATAAGGTTTTCGGCCAGATCGGGGTTATTGTAAATATCTAACACCCTGGCTGTGAATTCTTCCACATTTCCGGATTCAAAATAAAGAATAGCCTTATCTGAGAACATTTCTTCCAGCACGGTCAACCGCGTGGCTACAATGGGAAGGCGCATAAGAGAGTACTCGAATACCTTTTCAGGAACGGCCACATCCATGTATTGGTCTCTGACAGCCGGATAGATACCGAGATCCGCGCCGGATAGAAGTTCCGGGACTTTATCCACTGGAACGGCCGGAATAAATTCAACGCGGTCTTTTACGTTCAGTGTTTCTGCCAGATCCTGAAGCTCGCGGGTATAGTCATTCTGCCAACCGATGATCTGCAGGTGTACATTGTTGATGTGCCGGGCCAGTTCCGGTATGGCGCGGATGGGAATATCCAATCCATATCGCGGAGCCTGTGTTCCGGGGAAGATCAGTGTGTACCGCGACCGTTTGACTGACCGTATTTCTTTGTATTTTTCACGGTTAAAGAAATCGGTATTGGGTGTGTTATAGATGACGAGGAGTTTTTCTTCTGTCAACCCACGTTTGACCAGTTTCCGTTGAAATCCGCGGCAGGCTGTGATCACCGCATTGGCAAACATCGTCGAAAGTCTCTCCTGGAACCGAATGACTTTAACCATGAAATGATCGGGCTGAATGCCGAATTTGGAGACATAAAATTCAGGCATAATGTCGTGAATATCAAGAATGACCGGTGTTCCCAGAATTCGGGGAATGAGCGCCGTGAACACAAGAAAATCAGGCATGTTGTGGATGTGGATGGCAGCGTAGCGGTGCTTGATATGAAGAGCGGTCAGTTTGAAGAAGTACAGGAAAAATGCGTGTATGTATCCCAAAAGAAAAGCGCCCTGTGTTGGGTAATCTTTGCGTACCGGGATGGTATATACCCTTATATTGTCCGGGGCTTTCACATTTTTCCTGGCCGGGTCGGGGACGCACAGTACATCGACTTGAGCGCCTCCCTCAGCGAGTGTTTCACAATATCGGCGCACACGAGCATCGTCGAAATAGTTCTGGTGAACGACCATACATACCCGCATTGATTCAGCCCGTGTCAAATTTTTCATTGATGAATTACCCCGGTATAGACTTCCATAAGGCGCGCGGCAGACCAAACGGTGTCGCGGGCGGTTGCAATTGCAGGTGGATCGATCCGCCTGTCTTTATGAAAAACAAGTTTTAACTTATCCGCGATATCAACCGGATCATAACCGCACATGTGACAACCTTCAACGGTCGAGATCAGATCTTGCACGTCACCCACCGGCACAGAGACAACCGGCAGCCCACAGGCCAGCGCCTCGCGAACAGCCACCGGTGAGCCTTCGTGGCTGGATGTCAATACCAGCGCGTTACTGGCGTTCATGAAGAGCGCAAGTTCCTGGCGCGATCTACCGTAAACGGGAATGAGTTGTACTGGGATCTCCTGTTTTAGTAATTCCGCGGCCTCTTCAAGGAGATGGAATTGTTTCTCCGGGCGTGCCGGGTTGTATGGAAAAAGGATGATCCGGCCATCATTGGCAAGTTCCAATCTGCGGCGGGCTTCTTCGAGGGGAATGGGGTGGAAAATCTCAGTGTTTATCCCGTACGGTATGACCGTTATTTTTGACTTATCTCCGGACACGGCTGCCGCCATTTCGTCCGTCTGGACGATGACCCGTCTTGCCAGGCTGGCGACCAACCGGCCGATCCAAGAATCGCGTTCACCGCTGAGATCATTGTGATCCCTGTTGATAAGGTCTGAACCCAACAGGCTGACAATCACCGGATATTTCCATTGTAGCAGAGCGATAAATCCATTAAGACTGTACGTCGCGTGGATCAAATCAAAACGTCGTGGTTGAAAGTTCAACCGCATGACCCGAAAGGCTGTTGAAATGTAAGAGCGTTTACACCCGGCTCGCACCATCCAGACTTCGAATTCGACGCCCATCCTACCCATCTCGGTGATCTGGTCGGAAATACCGGGCGCACTGACAACTTCCGGATCACCGATTGAGTGGGTGATAAGCAATACCTTCATGATGATCGTGCCGCCTTCTCCGCCAGAGCAGACATGGTTGTGGATTGAAGCCTGCCGGCGGTTTGTTCTTCTGCGACAGCTTCAAAGATATAGCGCATTTTGTCCATATCTTTTTCTGTTTGAAATTCCCAGGGATGCGCCCAGAGATGGATGACCTTCCGCTGTTCGGCGGCTTTGTGTATTCCACGGACCGCGCGGCGCAACCTCAAGCGGTGCAGGTTGGCTGAGTCAAGGATTTTTTCAACATTCCAGTTGAACCCTTTGAGATGCATGGATTCCGTTATATCAATCATTCCATCCGCGGTACGTGGAAGTTCATCGAGCGTATAGAGCGGTGGAGTGGTTATGCCCAGAATGTGATCCAATGTTTTCAGGTAGCTTCCAAAAAACCGATTACGGATCCAGATGGACAGGTGAGCTTCTGAACGATAACACTTAAAACCGTGGCGCGCGAATAGGTCCAGGTAGCCAATCTTGTCGCGCGGGAAGATGACAGATTTTCCTTCGATGCCTATCCGCGAAGCAACGCGCTTCCATTCTGTGATCTCGAATTCTGCCTCCTGCGCCGACATGGTTGCCGGGGTAAATACGCGATGCGTATAGCCATGAAATCCGATCTCATGGTGTCCCCGCCGCTGGATTTCCTCCACCACATCTGCCCCGTACCAGAGAGGATTGTTTGTTCCATACGCTTCGTCAAAACTCTTGTATATGCCCTTCCACTCCTGAATCGGGCAAACAGGGCATTTTTCACATTCCCGATAAAAGATATGCCCGGTTATAGCCCAGGTGGCGCGTATATCAAATTCATCCATAAGATCAAGCAGGCTGTGGATTGACCAGCGTTCCCGTGAGCCATCCGGGGAAAAGAGGGCAGCACGTTCTGCATCCAGATCAAAGAATCCGGTAGCGAGTTCGGTATCCAGAGAGAACACAAAATAGCCAGTATTGTCAGCCGCCATATGTATGGATCCCGTATTGCAGAGCTTTTTCGAGGTTGGCAGCCGCTTCACTCCATGTCCAACGGCTGGATTCGCGCCGGGCTAATTCACCCATTTCACGCAGGCGGACGCGGTTATTCCATGCATCTTCCAATGAAGCGGCCAGTGAATCAACGGTTGATTCCTTTGCCCAGATCACATACTTGCCATCACCGATCACATTGATATGACACGTGATACGGGTGGCAAGGATCGCCAGGCCGGACGCAGCATATTCAAATAGCTTTATCGGGCTGCTGACCCTGAACTTGAGTTCATCGGGGAAGGGCAGTACGCCTATGTGAGCCTGCGCAAGCCAATCCTGAACGGTATCATGGGGAACCGGAGCTTGAACGCGAACGCATCCACCGGCTTCGCTTTCCAACCGGAGAAGATCGTCCATCTCGGTCCCGCCGCCCACGTACGTGACATGGAAATTCATCCCGCGGCGGTTGGCTTCCATCACGGCCCGGCCCAGTACAGCAAGGTTTCGGCCATCGCTCATTGAGCCGATGTATATCAATTTGACCTGTCGCTCAATATCAGACCAGTCGCGGTTTTTGGCTGCCCGGTCAAATAATTCCGGTTGCACTCCTGAACTCCAGACACCCCAGAACCGCTCGCGGGGAATACGCAACGCTTCCGCCATCGGCCGGGTGATTGCTATGCGGCCGTCGACAGCACCGTGATTCGCGAACCAGTTTTCAAGATAAAAATAAAGTCCACGCAACCGATCTTTTAGTCCGGCTATATCTGCCGGCTGCATGGGTAGTGATCGGATATCCTGCGCGTACACCGGTTTTTTTCGGCCTGTGAGTATCCGGCCGATTTTTGACAGGAAAAAGGCGGGTACGGCAAATTCGTGGAACATGACAGCATCGGGTACCGGCTTGAGTCCGGCAATAAATTGTTTTACCCGGATTTGGAAGATCAACTGCCGGATCAGGTAGATATCCGGCATGGGGATCCCGGTGTATTCGACTCCAAGTTTTATATGTACGCCGGGGTCGTCTGGAGCGATGAGGGTCACCTCCCATCCAAGGTTGCGCAGTTCCCTGGTTGTAAAGAGCCAGGTGGCAATATCCAGCCCGTCCATAGGGCCTGTGTTGATCCATACCAGGTGTCCGGTTCTTTCGTCCATGAGGTCTAATCAATACCATCCGGATTGCGCATCGGTGAAATCATATTGTTCTTAATCGGAGAACCGCCTTATAAATGGATACAGAATGAGATTTTTAATGGCAAGCCACGGAGATTGCCTGCACGCGTAGACAAGGAACTGGAAAGCGGCTGAGAAATCGTGAATGAAAAAAGCCTTACGTGCCAGTTGAAGGAAAGCCCTGACCCTGGTGGCGGGATCCATCCAGGGCATGCGCGGAAAGTACTCCCGGATCACCTGGGCGTGGACCCGGAAGATTTGTCTCGATTTTGTGTTGGTGAGGGAATCAGGGTGGTCGCGGTACTGGTATAAATTCACTGCCAGCGGTTGGAAATGGAACCCGTTGACCATGGCCCGAAGTTCAAACTCGAGGTCTTCTGCCAGGTAGGTTTCTTCATCGTAATAGCCTACGGCATCGTGAATGGCATTGCGGTACAGAAAACAACCCCCGATGACATCGGTCAAACCCAGCTTCTTCCAGTCCCCGGCTTCAGCGATCTCTACGACGTTACCGTCTTCATCAATGATGTCCGAATCCGCATAAACAAACGCGATGTCGGGATGGGCGTCCAGATAACCGGCCATTTCCTGAAACGCAGTTGGTTTGTAGAGGTTGTCGTCGGATGTCCAGGTGACATAGTCGCCGGTTGCCATACGAAATCCGGTATTCAACGATCCTGGCAGGCGTTTGTTCCTTTTGTTTCGCACCGACTTGATACGTTTATCCCGGTCGCGATACTCTGCGATGATATGCGGTGTTGAATCGGTTGAGCAATCATCTATAAGAAGTAATTCCCAGTTTCTGTGGGTTTGGTCCAAAATACTCTGAATGGACTGGCTCAGAAATTGTTCCCCGTTATAAACCGGCAAGACCACAGAAATACTGCTATTTGACATTCATTAATTATATCAGCAGGCAAAAATTTGACCCCGAGTGCCCAAAGCACGAGCGCCTAAAGCCCGGTTTTACATGGGACGCTCTTTACGACGTCGCTCAAATTGGACCATCAATGTGCGGATCAATATATGGTAATCCATCCAGATAGACCAGTTGCGAATGTAGTATTCGTCGAGACGTACGCGGGTTTTATAGGATGAATCGCGATGACTGGAAACCTGCCAGAGTCCGGTGATCCCCGGTTTTACCTGTGTGAACATGGGATGGAAGGTGCCGTAATGACCGATCTCATCTTCCGTGATGGCCTGTGGGCCAATAAGGCTCATCTCTCCGGTTAGGATGTTGTAAAGTTGAGGAAGGTTGTCCAGGCCGGTATGGTACAAGAAACGGCCGAAGGGTGTATGCAGATGATTTTCTTCTCCGGATTGTTTGATCCTTGTGTACGGTTGGGTTTCCTGGTTGGATTCCCGGTCGTCACGTTTTTTCTCGTCTATACCCAGAGGGAGTGTGCGGAACTTCCATTTTTTGAAATAGCGGTTATTCTGCCCCAGGCGTTGGCGGTATGTGATTGCCCGACCCGGTGATCCCAACCGGATAATCAGCGCGACGATCAGGAACAATGGTACGGTTAGAGGCATCGTTAACAGAATAAAAGCCAGGTCGAACAGCCGCTTACCGGCACGATTATACGTGTTCAGTAGATTGTGCCCGATCTCCAGCCCGAGAATCTCACCAATTTCATAAGGCCTTGACCAAAGGCTGTTTATGCTGCGGTCTTTTGCGATAACCAGTAAATGACGGAATCTGAGGTATTGTTCTTCCGTGACCCGTTGCAGAAATTCTCTGTTGATCTCGTCAGTAACCACGATCGCAGTATGAATTCCATTGAATAGCTCCACCATTTCCGGGTGTTCGATCATGTCGATCGCGCGAATGACCGGCACACGCGCCGGCTCGCTGCGATCTGCCAGCCGTCTGTCAACAACCACCACGGGCCAGAGTCCTGACTGTGGGTGGTCGGCAAGGTATTCCGCCACTTCAGATCCCGCCGGACCAAAGCCAATCACGACCACCGGTTCACTGCATAAGGATTTCCCTGCACAGAGACTGCGGGTGATCTCCCGGCCAAGTGGCATCAGGATCAGACCGATCAGCCAGGCGATAAACAGGAATAAGCGCGAATCCTGGCTGGAACCGGGCAGGTAAAACGAGATGGCCGTCAGTGCCATGAAGAAGGTGGCTGACGCGTACGTAAGGCGATGCACTTCCTGGATATGAGACAATCCGCCGGAATATAATCCGGTCAGAAAAAGGATTCCAAAAGCGAGGGGAATAAAGCCAAATAACTCAAAATAGATAAAAGGAACGGGTGTTTTTTGAATGGAAAATTGAAACCACAGGGACAATCCCAACGATAGGGAAAGCATAATCAGATCGGATAGAAAATAAAACGCGTACTTAAATATTCGGGAGTGCCGATTGAAAAATCCCGGATTGAGTTCCGGAAAGGTGGAACGGCTGACAGTTTTAACACGGATGGGTGTCATGGTTCATTCACCTCAAATCTGGATCACGGCTTATGCGGGAAAGGTTTCCGGAACCATTATGGCTGGCTTGAAGGAACCCGGGTGAATGATGTTTGAATGATGGTAGTTGTAATGGGAGGTGAGGCGGGGTCGGGCGGTTACTAACGGATAATCAAACACGAACAAAATTATTACGCAATCTGATACCTTTATTATATACATCCGTGAGGAAAGGGATACTACAGGGCAGGAATGTGTTAAAAAATTTCGGGCATTGATAGGTTTAACTATAATAAGGAATATCAAAGGTTTAATAGGAGCCGCGGCCATGTTTGAGATGATCGCTTTTGATGCTGACGATACCCTCTGGGAAAATGAAGCGTACTATCAGCAGGGACGTGAGACATTTCACCAGATCCTGGAACCGTACGGTGTTTCCGTTGATCTGGATGAGCGTTTGGATGCCATCGAGAATCACAACATCCCGTATTTTGGATACGGAGTGAACAGCTTTGTGTTCTCATTGATCGAGACGGCCATTGCCGCAACAGATGAACGGGTTTCTGCCGGTGATATTCAGAAAATAGTGGATATTGCCCACGGAATGCTTGATCACAAGATCGACCTGTTCGATCATGTTGAACCCACTTTGAAACATCTCTCCGGAATATATCCGTTGATGCTGATCACCAAGGGTGACCTGCTGCATCAGCAGAACAAGTTGAAACGATCGGGATTGCAACCATATTTTTCGCGGGTGGAAGTGGTAGTGGATAAGACCCCGGAGACCTACGTAAATATACTGGCGAAATACAGGATTGTGCCGGATAGATTCCTCATGATCGGTAACTCCATGCGCTCCGACATCATTCCCGTTCTTGAGATCGGCGGCCACGCCATTTATATCCCCAGCAGGTTGATGTGGTTTCACGAGCACCGGGAACTCCCGGGGGAATTGGTACAAAATTTCACTGAACTTGAGCATCTGGGGCAGGTTGTGAAGTGGCTGACGGATAATCGGACAAAAACATAAACAGATAAATTCGGGAAAATTTTAAGAGAATCGCCGGAATTAAAACGGGTAATGATCTACCTTAAGTGGTAAACTAATTTCAAATTTCTGGATTAAAATCCCGGAATATCTAAAATGCATCGGATTGATGTTTATTAATCGTTATCAATCTGACGCGGAGTTTATTTATCGGATTGATTATAGCGAATAGAATTTCTGCATAAAAAAAGCCTGGCATTGTCCGCCAGTGATTTCAAGGGGCAAAAATTTAATAGATCATTCAAGCCATTTCAAATGGCTTATTAATCACGGGTAGGAATATGTCTAAACGGTCCTTATTACAAATGTATAAAGAAGAATTCAGTGGCTACACAATGGAGAAACTGCGCCAGGATCTTATGGCCGGATTAACGGTAGCCGCGGTGGCGCTGCCTTTGGCGCTGGCATTTGGCGTTGTCTCCGGCGCTACGGCATCCGCGGGTATGGTAACAGCCATCCTCGCGGGGCTTTTGATCGGTTTACTTTCGGGTGCGCCCTATCAGATTTCCGGGCCGACCGGTGCCATGAGCGCGGTGTTGATCGTACTCGCTCAGAAGTATGGCCTGGAAGGGGTATGGGTTGCCGGCGGCATGGCAGGAATCGCGCTGCTGGTGATCGGATTGCTCCGTTTGGGGCGGTTTATTGCATTTATCCCGGCTCCGGTTATCACCGGTTTTACGTCCGGTATCGCGTTGATCATTGCCATCGGGCAGATCGATAATCTGTTGGGTATAAAGACGCCCGGCACAGAATCATCTGCTTTGAAGCTGTTCGGATATTTCCGGGGTGGTTTCATGCCCGATTGGCGAACCATTATCATCAGCGCTGTGGTGATTGCCACTATGATTCTCTGGCCAAAGAAATGGAATGCCCGGGTGCCATCGTCTCTGGTTGGGATCACGGCAGCCACGCTTTTGAACGCGCTGGTTAACTGGCCTGTGGCGGTCATCGGAGAGATCCCGCAAAGCCTGCTGCTGGCAGACCGCCTTGTACCGGCGAATATCCCGTGGGGAAGTCTACCGGAATTCATAGGACCGGCGCTGACCATCACCGCGCTGGGTGCGGTTGAAAGTCTGCTCTGCGGAGCAGTGGCCAGCAATATGACGGGGATCCGTCTGCAGGCAAACCAGGAATTGATAGCGCAGGGTGTGGGCAATATTGTCATCCCGTTCTTCGGGGGTGTCCCGGCTACGGCGGCTATTGCCCGCAGCAGTGTGGGGATTAAATCCGGCGGGAAAACCCGCGTGGTGAGTGTCATTCACGCTCTGGTGTTGATGGCATCGATGTTCTTTCTCGCGCCGGTCATGTCGCGTATTCCGCTGGCCGCATTGGCCGGGGTTCTGGTTGTTACCGCCTGGCGGATGAACGAGTGGGAAGGCATCCATTTCATTTTCAAGAACCGGTTTAAAACCGCCATAATCACATTTTTGATCACTCTGGTTTCCACTGTCGCGTTGGATCTGACCCAGGCCATAATGATCGGGGCGCTCCTTTCGGCCATGGTGTATCTGAATCAGAGCGCGAGCATTGATATCCAGATCCAGGATGTGGATCCGGCCAAACTGCGCGGCCGGGGAATTGAAAACCTGGGACACTGCCGCCATGTGCGGGTGGCTTACCTTACCGGACCTCTGTTTTTTGCGGCCACGGGAAATTTCAACGAAGCGTTCGCAAATTTGAATGAGACACACACTTTGATCCTTTCCATGCGCGGTGTTCCATTGATCGATACATCGGGCATTCAGGCGATGAATACCCTGACCGAGAATCTCCAAAAATCCGGCACGCGGTTGATGCTGGCAAGCGTGCAACCCGGAGTTCAACAAATGCTCGTCCGTGGTGGATTGGAATCCAGTATTGGACAGGAGAACATCTTCTGGTCAGCCGACCAGGCTATTGTTGAGGCGGAAAAACGGGGGTGTCCCATCTGCGGGACATCCGCCTGACCCCACGACAGGAGGTGTACTTTCAAAAGTGTTAACACTCTCTAAAACTGTTTTAACCGATTGAATTGGGTGAATCCGTAAAATGAACTGAGTCCCAGATAGAAGAAAACACCGCCTTCATCGAGCTATCTACAACCCGATTATCAAACCCGCCGCTCAGAAAAACGTACGGCTGGTAATTGAAGGGAGATTGAGATATGGTAGTATGCTCCAGAAACACGGTTATTCGCTTGATCGTGACCCTGCTTCTCTTCACGTTGGCATTGCCGGGATTGTATTCCCCGGTTCTGGCAGACACGGAAAGTTTCATAAAAGGATCAATATCACCGGCGTTCTCAGTGGCCAGTGTTAGATTCAATGACGGGCAGATGGATTGGCCCGGTGTTATTTCGGATGACGGACTTTCGTACTCGATCGATGGATTGGACGGGAATGCATCCGGTTCTGTGATCGCGGAACCGGCAGCCGGTTACACCCTTGATCCAGAGTCGGGCTATACCGGTCTGACAGTTGGAACGGGCCTTACGGGGTTGGATTTCATGGGAGTACCTGTCTTGTACACCATCAGCGGGAATGCCGGAGCTCCCAGAACGGTCATCCATATAACCGGATTTGACCCGATAAACGTGGATGAGAACGGCGAATTCTCCTTCAGGGTTCCGTACAACTGGTCGGGGACCGTTGTTCCAGAATTGGCAGGATACGCCTTTATTCCGGAGAACGTGGAATTCAAGCAGGTGCAGTCTGATCGGGTCTTTGAATTTGCCGCGCAGCCAGCACCCATCACCATATCCGGCAACACGGGGATTCCCGGTGCGGTTGTGCAGATAACCGGGTCTGATCCAATCATAAGCGGAGAAGACGGTTCATTCTGTTTTTCTGTTCCATCTGGTTGGTCCGGCACGGTGTCTGTCACTTTGGAAGGATTTTCCTTCATTCCTGCTGAACAAGTATTTGCTGATGTGAGGGAGGATCGAATCCTGAATTTTTCTCCGGAACCACTGGCGACGATGACACCGCTGCCCACGGAAACAGCAGTCCCTACGGAAACAGCAGTCCCTACGGAAATATCAATCCCAACCAACACTCAGGAAGCAACCCCTACAACAGTAAATACACCTTCTTTAACGCCGGTTCCCCCGGCAACCATTACGCCGCAGATAAAAGTCAATTCCATCGAGATCAATGCGGTGGGGCCAGGGACGTATGATGACATCTCATCAGAAATCCAGTACTCCGGCAAATGGTCCCTGGTACGCACAGGCGGCCCGCTAAAACGTACGGACCATTACACCCGTGCCTCCGGAGCGGAAGCCAGCCTTATGTTCAGTGGAACCCGGGTGGATTATTACTATGTGAAATATAGAACCCGCGGTCACGTGCGTATCACCATTGACGGCCATCACATGGCTGACCTGGATTTGTATTCCAAAAAACTTTTATGGCGGCAGAAATGGACAAGCCCGGTATTGCATCCGGGTATCCACACGATTACCATCACACGATTGGACGGCATTGTGGACCTTGACGCGTTCATCATTTATGGTGATGAAAAACCCCAGCCGACTCCTGTGCCAACCCAGACAGAACAGATCACATCTACGCCTGTGGTGCCAACGGAACTACCGCCATCATCAACACCCACATCCATACCAGTGATGACGAAAACTGTTCCACCAACGAATACCCCAACCGTGATGCCTTCCTTTACGGGAACTCCGGTTCCCTCAAACACACCTGCTGCTACCAACACACCCACGACCACGCCGACGAAGGCAACCCCCACACCCACATCCGTACCGTCCGGTGGGGGGACTGTTTTCCAGTCCGATTTCGAATCGGGTGATTTTTCAGCTTTTGATGGTTCAGCCGGTGAAATATTTGGCAAAGGTACGTACTATGACCTCAGTGTGGTGAGTTCACCGGCTATTGGGAGTCACTCAGCCGCGTTGACCATTGGATCGGGGCGCAATACCGCCGCGTATCTGTTCACGTACGCGGTGCCGGGTACCGATCTGGGTGTTTACTCGGTGGATATGTATGTCCCGGGGAATGTCGTCCCCGATGACTGGTGGAATGTGATGCAATGGAAAAGCGTCGATAACACGTATAACAAACCGGTCATTCACATGAATATCCTGGGGGAGGGCGGTGACCTGATGTTGTATATGTTTTACACGGCGGGTGGAGTTTCTTCCAACCCCGATGTGCTGATTTCGCCGGTCAACCCCATCCCGTTCCCCACAGACCGCTGGGTGAACATCACCGGCTATTACATGGCGAAGAGCGACAACTCCGGCTATGTGGAGATCTACCAGGACGGCGTGAAGGTCTACGATATGCGCGGTTTCATGTCCAAACCGGGGGATAAGGATGTGCTGTGGAGTGTGAACAGTTACGCAGACCGCATCAGCCCAAATCCGGCCACCATCTACGTGGACAATATGAAGATTGCCGGAGAGTGATCTTAAATCCTTGTTTTTAAAAGGGCTGCCAGTACTACCTGGCAGCCTCTTTCAATTTATATGCTTATTTCGGAAGGAGATCTTTCATCTGTGAATAGATGAATTTCGCTGCCATTTTGGGGGATAAACGGGCGAGATAATACATAAACCTCGCGTCTGAACCTACCAGCACGTGATAACCGTTTGATTCAATGCCGTTGATGATCTGCCGGGCCGCCTCCGGTGCGCTTGTCATCTTGATGCGCGATTCACCCGCCTGAGCGTGACCGGCTTCCATCGCCACGCCCGAATTAACCGAAATGTTGGTTCCGATAGCCCCGGGATAGACCGTTGTGACATGGACGTTCGTGTCCATTAGTTCCGAATGTAATCCATTCGTGAAGGCATTAATCGCCGATTTTGAGGCGCCGTATGCCGTCTGCCCCGGTACGGGGAGATAGCTGCCCATACTGGAAATATTGACGATATGCGCTTCCGGTCGGTTCAGCAGGTGCGGGAGGAACGCTTTTACCATCAGAACGGTGCCCCAAAAATTGACATTGAATACGCGTTCCATCTCCTTCACGTCCAGATCTTTGATGCGCACAAATCGCTGGATGATCCCCGCGTTGTTGATGATGCCGTCCACGGCCCCGTGCGCTTTAATGACGTCATCTGGCAGCGCGGAGACGGCGGACGGGTCTGTGATATCTACGGTATGTATCGACAACTGGCCACGGTTTTCCCCCGCGAGGTCGGCGGTCTCATCCAATGTGGTTTTGTTGATATCAACCGCGGCAACCCGCGTGCCTTTTTTTAGGAGCTGCAACACCAGCTCGCGTCCCATTCCATTCCCGCCGCCCGTTACAACAAAGACTTTCCCCTGTGTTTTCATGTTTTTCCTTTCTTGCCTGAAACAGTCACAGCGTCAGAAAAGTAACAAAAAGTTATTCCTGATTAATATATACATTATCTATCAATATTATATGAATAAATATATAAAAATACCAACCGATGCATATCACCAATGAAGCAATTAATCCGTTGATAGGCGAGTTTTTTTCATACACGGAATGGTAGAGGTTAAATGATGAAAGCCCCCATTTAGGGAGCTTTCATCCAAAACCAGGAGATTGGAGTGTGCGTCAGTTACGGATGGTCGCGAAGTCTTTCCCATCTTCTTTGCAGATACGCTTGATCATATTGCGACCAGAAATACCGGCTGTTGGCAATCCGCCACCCGGTTCCACCCATTGGCCTACCATGTAGAAATTACGCAAACCGGGAAGTGTATGGGCTAGCCCTCCGGTAAACGACTTGCTCATGTTCTGCGTGGTCAGCCGCCAGCCTTCAAACGAACCCTGCCAGTTTCCGGTATAACGCTCCGTGGTCAGTGGTGTCGCCACGTCCACCACCTCCACGTCTTTTTCGAATCCGGGCAGGTATTTATCGATGGCTGAAATGACCGTCAGAGCGGCCTGTTTTTTCTCGGCGTCATACCGTTCGGGATCTTCCGCCAGTTTCTTCCAGTAATCATATTTGGTATCGAACATGGCCATAACAACGGTCTTTCCTTCAGGAGCGAGGGTGGGGTCATAGCCGTAGTGCTTGACCTGGATGTATTCCCGTTCTTTGCCGGCGATGGCGATCGGTTTGTCCAACATTCGGACCATTGTCTGCGGTTGATCGGCCATGTCGCGTTTAACGCCAATAGAGACCATCACCAGCGGCTCGAATATCTCGCTCTTGCGGTAGTATTCCTCCAACTCGGGGTCGCGGTATCGTCCGCCCAGCATATGATTGATGGTCGCGAATCCATCCGCCGCTGAGATGATACGACCGGCACGAAATTCGCGTCCGTCGGTCAACCGGATGCCTACTGCGTGATTGTCTTCCACCAGTATCCGTTCCACCTTCGCGTTGTAGTGAATCTCTCCGCCCAGTTCCGCATAGCGTTTCTCTATGGATTGGGAGAACGGCAGGCTCCCGCCGATGGGATATCCCGCGTCTTTCTTGTTTTGCCAGCCCAGGGTATAGAGTAATCCCATCATGGGAAAATCTGGCATGTCGAACATGCTATTCCAGACTTTATTCAAGAATGGGTCTTTGAACCGGGCGGCAAATTGTTTGGCGTTCATCTTTCCATATTTCAGATAAACGCCGGCCATGGGCAGCATGGCAAATGCCCCCTTGATTTTCGCGCCCAATCCTTTGGGCTCGTCCATGGGCATATCGATGTCACCCAGTTTCCGGATCGTACCGCAAAAATCGCGGATCACGGCGGCGTCCACCGGGGCCAGTTCCAGCATGTGCTTTTCCAGGCGGTCGATATCGGCATACATGTGAAAGACACGGCCGTCTGTGTTCTCAACGGTGACGAAAGCTTCATGGTTGACAATTTCCACATCTTTCAATGCGCCCAGCTCTTCCCACATGGCGTGTGAATCAGATTCCGGGTTGGAACCCACAAGCCAGTGGATACAGCCGTCCATGGTATAGCCCTTGCGCTTCCACGATGTGCACAGTCCGCCCGGCAGCGTGTGCATTTCAAAGATCGTGGTTTTGTAACCGTTCATCTGACCGTAAACACCCGTGGCCAGTCCGGCAATACCACCGCCGATGATGATGATCGAATTTTCGTTCATATTCTTTCTCTGTATGGGGGATTTGTAATGAATGATGCTAACAATTTATACGGTATATGGCCGTATCAGTTGTAGGTGGAAAGGAACATTGATGGTTGGTTCTTTATTCACATCACGGTCATAGAAACCTTTCTAAAGGATATAGTATTACGCATCCGGATATTGACATTTTACCATAATTCGATTATTATCAAAATAGATATATATAAATATCGACGTATATCAAAATATAGATCGGACATCAAATGGCACAATACAGTGAAAATTCATTGCTAGACATGTTGAAAGCTCTGGCGGATGACAGCCGTCTTACGTTGCTGCGTTTGCTTAACGAAGGTGAACACACGGTGGGGGAATTGGCCGGCCTGCTGGATCTGGGTGAGCCGACCATATCCCATCACTTGTCTAAGCTGCGGGCGAACGGGCTGGTGAATCTGCGCATGGCCGGAAACCAGCGATTCTACCGCGTCAACGAGACCGGGCTGCAACGGTTCAAGCGCCTGGCAGCGGAAATTGAGAAGAACCGTCCAGAGCCTGAACCTGTACAGCCGGACCATGAGTGGATTGCCGCCCTCGGATGGAGCCCGGCCGACCAGAAGGTGCTGCGGGATTACACGGAAGGCCGAAAATTGACCCATTTGCCGTCCAAACGCGGAAAGACTCAGGTAATCCTGCGCTGGCTGGCAACGCTGTTCGAGCCGGAGCGGTTGTACAACGAGGCGGAGGTCAATGTGATCCTCAAGTCGGTCTATGAAGAGGATTTTGTCAGTCTGCGCCGTGACCTGATCGACATGGGTTACCTGCGACGGGAGATGGGCGGTGGCAAGTACTGGCGGACAATGACTTCGGATATAGATTAAAAAAAGAGAGACGCCAGTGATCAGGCGTCTCTCTCAATTATGGTAAATTGATCAGACAAACAGGAAAAGAAGCGATTCTTCACCGCCGGACAGGCTGGAGAAGACACTGAAAAATCCGAGGATGAGACCTACTGCAATGGCTATGAGCCAGATGGTCATAGGTTTCTTGATGTCAGCTTCTTTGAAATGGATCAATCCCCAGATAAACGGATAGAGATTGAAGCTAAAAAGGCCAAGAATTCCATGAAGAATACCTTTTTTCTGGAAGAGTTTGATCAACATCCATAGACCGGCAACCCAACTGACAAAACCTGCTAATTGTTCCATTATTGAACTCCCAATTAATAGATTAAAAATATATTAAGGTGTCAGTATACCTCCGTTCCTGACCTTCGGCAAGATTCCTTCTTTACGCAGGCTTGTTGAAAATATCACCCAGGTGCATATTCATGTGGCGCAGGTAGTCGTCCATAAAGAATTCAAGGCGGACGGGCTTTTCATGGCCGATGCCGCATGGATTGTCAAAGACTTCCAACGGCAAACGGTCCAGCAGGGCGCATAGATGGCGGTTGACCATCACCCACAGGTCAATGAGTTCCCGCCAGTCACGTTCATCATAGCCCTGCAATTCCACCCAGGTTTCCTGCCGGTAGGGTGGAAAATCGATGGCGGCATTGTATCCACCGCGCACAAAGCGCTGGTGATTATTTAACGCTGAATCAATAAGATGCCCCAGTATCTGCTGTTTACACCATTCCTCCGGTGCGGGTTTCTCGCGGGCGGCTTCGGGGGTGATGGCTGTTAGTTTTGTGGCAGCCTTTTCGACGGTTTCGCGGATGGCACTTGCGGTGGGATGCATGGGAATTTCCCTCTCTGGCAAAGAATATTCCTATTTTAATACAGGTATCGGTATGTTTGCCGGTAAATAGAAACTTGGGGCGGGTCCGATGGACCCGCCCCTGCCGTTGTAACTGTAATGACCGGTAAACAGGGAGGGAAAGGTTTAGTAAAACCCGATGCGCAGGTCGGTTTCGCCGACGTATGTGATCGGCTCGTATTCCTTCACCGGCGGCGCCCAGGTTGTCGTCTGGTTGCCGCCATAGCGTTTTGCCTGGGCGAGAGCCTGGTCACAACCGTTGATCATATCTTCCAGTGTTTTCATTGAAGGATCCAGCGTTGCCACACCCTGGCTGATGGTAACGGGAACAAGTTCATTATCCACCTCGAGGGGGATTTCGGTGACACGCCGGCGAAGCCGTTCAGCCAGCATATGGGCGTAGCGCACGGTTGTTTCGGGTAAAAGAACGAGCAATTCCTCGCCGCCCATCCGCACGCGGATGTCCGACTCGCGTAATTCGCGATTGAACATTTGCGCCAGTTCCGTCAGGATATGGCCGGTAATCTCAGAGCCGTAAGTCTCATTTAGAGACGCGAAGTTATCGATATCCACCAGGATGGTGCTCAACGGGCGGTGATACCGTTTGGCGCGGCGGAATTCCGCTTCGGCCACTTCAAAGAAGTGACGCCGGGAAAGCAATCCTGTGAACCCGCTGATGGGAATGGTGTCTTGAGCGGAGTGATCCTGTTCCCTTATCTTCTGGCGTACGCGATGGTTGGATACCACCACACCGGCGTGCAGAGCCAGCATCCGGCCGACATCGTAAAAATGCTGGTCGGGGACGGGAACGTCGCCAATGCTCAGGGACACAATGCCCAGCGTGTCACCGTGGCAGCGTATGGGGAATATGGGCGAGGTTGATGGTTCAATGGGGTGTGTTTCCGGATGGATCTGCCGGGCTAGCCGGACAAGATCGCTGGTCGTTTCCGGCGGAGTATCCTGTGGACGGACAGAGAGAACCATGCTTTCCTGCAGGGAAATGTAGGTCAGATCTTGCGGCTGGAACACGGTGCCAAATACGTGGATGATCTCGCGGATGGCTTCGTCTTCTGACCGGGAGCAGGAAAGATTGGACAGCAGATCAAGTGCCTGGGCATAGCTGCTGTGGGATGATTTCTTGATGCTTACATTCTTGTTATACGGTCGGGTATATGTTTGCATTTGTCACTCCATTATTATTCGTTCGACGAACGGATAACGGCAAAGGCTATAATCGCGCAGGCCGGTTATGTAAGTATCGCAAACAATAAACGGGTGAAATCGCGTTTGCGGCCAAATGAAGTTGTCTGTTGAATCGTGTGGTGACTGGATGAACGATTATTTTTTGATTGATCAATGATACAGGTGATGTCTGTAACCCTGAAGCGAACGGTGGTTGGAAACACACATCAAGTGGAACCCCCTGAACCAAAGAACCCTGAAAGACCGCCGCTTTCTGGTACATGTCCATATCACCTGCCCAACAGATTGTTGCCGGAGAGATGATCTATAGACATAGGATAGTACAATTCGCGCGAAAATACTACTAAGAATCCGCTCATAAAGGGATAAAAAGCGCACCAATAATCCGCCAGATGTAAGCTGCAATAGCGGGTTTTATGTAAGCTATTACAAAATTGACCATATATACACAGCCAGGGCCGAAAAATCCACTACTGTGGTATGTCTTTCCTATTACCCGACGTCCAATTGAGCTATCAGGGGGCGATAAGCGTAAGAAGCGGTTTCTTGAGCGTTAGAATGATGTGCGGTGTGATCACAAGAGCCGGTTCTTCCGTTTCTTCCGGTGAAACCACGTTGACGAGCACCCAGAAAGCGTTGCTGCCATTCGGTTGAATGCCGAAAACAAAGCCGCCCGGCGCGCGCAGCTTGAAGAAACCCTGGTATGAACCGGGATCAGCCGGGGCGGTCAGATTGACGGAAATATCCAGATTGCCGTTGGGCGGCACGCTGGCATTGGTCAGGGGAGTGGCGGCCGGCGCACCCATGGCGTCGCCGCTCTGGAATACCAGCCGATAGTCCGACGTCCAGGTGCAGGTTCCAATATTTTGCAGACGCCAGGTCTTTTTGAAGGTTTCTCCCGGCTGGAAGGAGGTATTATCCGGAACGGTGATATCAGCCACAAAGGCGGCCAGATTGGTGCAACCCGCGGGTGAATTCGTCACCGTCATGGTGGGTTGGGATGTAGGCTTTCCGGGCGCCGGGGCCTTCTTTTCAACAACCATACTTTTGATCATCGCGTCCAGCGAAGCCAGATTGGGGGCGAAAGATCCCGGTTGTTCGGTGTTGAGCAGCTTTTGAATATAATCCACATAGGCGGGATAATCCGCCTTGAATTTCGTGTAGTCGTTTTGCAGGCGTACAAAGCCGTCATCCCCTTCGAGGGCTTCGTGATTGACAGGCAGGACGGCGCTGACGTAGTAACCGCCGTCATTGGTCAAACCCTGGAAGGTGTAGAAGAGCCGGCCGTTATCGAACGGCCACGGCTGTTCACCGTATTGCGCGATGTAGCGAACCCCCGCGCCGTTCTGGAATTTGATGTATTCCGCCCCGGCACGCATCAACTGCGTGGCCGGTTCTCCAAGCAGCATGGGCTGATACCCGTCCGGTGTGGCCGGTTGTTCGGCGGTCAACCGTTTCAGGGCTTCCACCTGTTTTAAAACTGATTCACCGCCTATCTCCACAAAATCCTGCACGGCAAAAACGCGGATCCGTGGCTGGATCTGGGAGACAACGCTGTATTCTTCAAAATCAAACTGATCCATCTTTGGAGTGATGGGGTTGTTGACATCGAGGCTTTTGTCCACCGCGCGCCCGGTCACTTTCGTGGCGACGGAAGATATGTAATAAAAGGAGATCTCTTCAAATTGCATGAAATGCCGGGTGGGGGGTTCTTCCGTGGGAGTGGGTTCCGGTGTGCGGGTGGATTCCGCCTGGAATTTACCTGCCGGATTTTCCCCCGGCAGCACAAATCCGGAGAGCAATCCAACGGCAAGAGTTCCCATGAACAGGATGGAGATCAATTTTCTGGCAAAGGGGGTATTCATAGACACCTCTCTGATCGAAAAAACCTTGCGGTAATGGAATCTGGCGCGGACTCACGATCTACCTTCTCCCAGTCCGCCCGTGTGAACGATTTGCTTGATCAACTTGGTATGAAGAGAAACACAAAGGAACGTTATCATTTTACTCTTTTGAGAGAGTTCATACTAAACGGTTTGCTTAAAAACGCCTCACAGGAAGCCTCAGGAGCGTCGAAAAGAAACCCCGAGGTATAAAATGACCTGTGTATTTCACTTGATTTTTAATCCGGCTATAATCTCTCATACATTTCTTGCCAAAAACAGAACAAAGACCGGCAAAAGCGGTATTCAGCCGTTACTTCCCGCCGGGATAGGAATCACAACATGTCACGTGACATCAGCAGACAGGAGTACCTGCGGCGCATTCACCGTGTGCAGGATTATATTGAAGCCCATATTGCCCACCCCTTTACTCTGGAAGAAATGGCGGAGGTCGCGGGTTTTTCCAAGTTCCACTTCCACCGGATATTCAGTGGAATAACCGGTGAATCTCTTCTGCATTATGTGAACCGCATCAAACTGGAGCGGGCAGCCGCTGCCCTCGTCCACCGGACAGACCTGTCGGTCACCGATGTAGCCTACCAGTACGGGTTTACGGATTCCGCTGTTTTCTCACGTGCCTTCAAAAGCTACCATGCCGTTAGCCCGGTCGAGTATCGGCGGCAGTTCCGCAAGAATCGCAAAGAACCGGATGAACCCGTGGCGTACAATGGGAACCGTTCAACCGACTGCCGGATGGACAGGGATGGGACGGTCAACGGACGGGTTGAGGTTTTGCCATTGGAAGACCTCCGGGTATTGTATGTGCGCTACACCGGTACGCATACCGGCCTGGCTGATGCGTTCCCCGGGTTGATGTCAAAGTTATTTGGATTTGCCGCGCGATACAACCTGTTTGAATCAGGGAGATCTGCCGTGTTGTCCATCTTTCATGACAATCCCGGATTCACAAAACCGGACCAACTTCGCACCAGTATTTGTGTCACCATTCCCGTGAACGCGCCCGTCCCGCAGGATGACGAGATCGGCAGCATGATCATCCCTGGCGGTGAATTCGCCATCGGCCACTTCGAGGTCTGGCAAAGTGAGTATGCCGCCGCCTGGGATTATATGTACAGTGTGTGGTTGATGAACAGCCCCTACCAGCCGCGGGATTCTTTCCCGTTTGAACTGTACCGCAGCAATCCCGATATCAATCCTGGCGCCAAACAGCAGGTGGATATCTACATCCCGGTTGAACCGCTCATCACATAAACCTGAACGGGAGAATATTGAATGGAGAATATTGTCATCAAAGGTGCCAGGGTTCACAACCTCAAAAATTTTGATATTTCCATTCCCAAGAATAAACTGGTCGTGGCGACCGGGATCAGCGGCTCGGGAAAATCCAGCCTGGTGTTTGACATCATTTTTGAAGAGGGACGCAGGCAGTACCTGCAATCATTGGGAATACTGGCCGGTTTTGACAAAGAGGAAAAATTCGATAGTGTATCCGGCATTGGTCCCACCATTGCCGTGCAACAGAGCACCATCCGCCAGAGCAATCCGCGTTCGACCGTGGGGTCGCGTACCAACCTGATCAACCGGCTGGTATTGTTGTTTGCCGCGGATGGCCGGCCGGACTGCGCGAACTGTGGCACACCGACCGGTGCGAATCTGGTCTGCCCGGCCTGCGGTCATGTGGAGGAGCGGCTGCCGGCCTCATATTTTTCCAATAACTCCCCAGATGGTATGTGCCTGAAGTGCCAGGGGCGGGGGTCATTTTTTGTTATCGATCTGGAAAAACTTGCCCCAGGGGAACGCATGACCCTGAATCAGGTAATTGACCGTGTGGAGATGTCACCCGGATTCCAGCGGCTTTTCAGACGGAAATTCGTGGATCACCTGGAAATGCCTTTTCATCAACTTGCCGAAGAAATAAAAGAAGACTTTCTTTATGGCCATTATGTCAACGGTCGATCCGATAAGACCAGCTCTTGCCTGACCCGCATCTTTCAGGGACGGCTGCGCCGTGGCGAAGACCTGGGCGGATTGTACAATCGGATGATCTGCCCGGAATGCAATGGGTACCGTGTGGGCGAGGATGCCCGCCGGGTGCGTATCCTGGGCCGGCACATCGGCGAACTGGGGATGATGACCATTTCCGAATTGCACGGATTCCTCGAAACCCTTCTCGGAACGGATGGTATCTCTGGTTTCGGAAGAAACCAGGCGGCTGACATTTTGCGCAAGACGCGTCAGTTAATCCGCTCACGGCTTGGTCACCTGACACTGTACCGTGAAACACCCACTCTGAGCGGCGGTGAGATCCAGCGGCTGTTCCTGAACGTTCACCTGGATTCACGGATGGATTCCCTCATCTATGTTCTGGATGAGCCGACGGTGGGATTGCATGAATCGGAAAAGGCTGACCTGCTGGAATCGGTGCGGGAATTAAAGGAGATCGGTAACACGGTCATCGTGGTGGAGCACGACCGTGGCACGATCGAATTGGCGGATCACATTATCGATATCGGCCCCAACGCGGGCGTGCACGGCGGGCAGGTCATCTATCAGGGCGGCCTGGCCGGATTGCTGGAGTGCGGTGAATCCATCACCGGGCAGTACCTTTCCGGCCGGAAAACCATGCCGGTACGATCGCGTCTCCCCATTGATACAACTAATCCCTGCCTGGTCATCTGTAACGCGCGCACTAACAACCTGAAAAACGTGACTGTATCTTTCCCGTTGGGCCGGATGGTTGGTATTGCCGGTGTCTCGGGAAGCGGCAAAAGCTCGCTGATATCCGACACCCTGCTGCCTCTGGTCAAACACGGCGCGCGGAAGGGCAGCCCGAATGTTGATGAAATTAACCTGGATGAGGATGATGAGCCGGATATCGCCCAAACCGTAGCTGACCGCCTGGAGGGAATCTGTTATATCGACGGCTACGCGGAGATCTCCCAATCGCCGATCGGTCGAAACATGAATTCGACCCCCGCGTCCTATATCGGCATCTGGGACAAGGTCCGCGCCCTGTTTGCCGCCCAGCCAGAAGCGGTAGAGGCGGGACTGACTGCCGGGCATTTTTCCTTCAATTCAGATGGCGCCTGCGAGACCTGTGGCGGCAGCGGTGTGGAACTCATCCGCCTGGGTGGAAACCTGGTGATCGAAAAGACATGCGCGACCTGCGGCGGAAAGCGGTTCAACGAAACCGCGCTGTCCGTGTTGTATCACGGCCGGAACATTCACGATGTGCTGGAAATGAGCGTATCCGATGCCGCCCTTCTGTTCGCGGATATCAGGGGGATCGCGTCCCCGCTGCGGGTGATGGACCGCATCGGCATGGGGTATATCCGCCTCGGGCAGCCCACACCCACCATCAGCGGCGGCGAAGCGCAGCGCATCAAGCTGGCAAAGGAGATCGGCCGGCGGCGCAAGGGAAACATCCTCTACGTACTGGATGAACCCACCACCGGCTTGAGCATGTATGACACGGCGCGTCTGATTGAGCTGCTGGATGAACTGGTGGCTGCCGGAAATTCCATCCTCGTCATTGAGCACAACACGGATGTCTTGAAAGCCTGTGACTGGATTATCGAACTGGGTCCGGGCGGCGGCGCAGATGGCGGCCGGGTCATTGCCGAAGGAACGCCGGACGTGCTGAAGGCCGATTCCAATTCCATCAGCGGGAGGTACCTGTGATGCAACGGGACTACTGGCCGACCGTAGACTGGAAAACGGCCGAGCCTGCCGCAATGGGCATGGATAGCGCGGTTCTGGCCGGACTTGAACCGTTGATCCGCACCCGGTACTCCAACCTGAACGGCATCGTCATCGCGCGGCATGGATATGTGGTGCACGAACGGTACTACAACCGGACAGGGCCTGAAGACGCCCATAATGTGGCTTCCGTCACGAAGAGTGTACTCTCGGCACTGATTGGCATGGCCGTTGGGGATGGGCTGATCGGGAGCCTGGACGATAAAGTGCTGGATTACTTCCCTGAATATGCCGTTGGACTGGATGATCGGCAAAAAAAGGCGATCACCATCCGAAACCTGCTGACGATGACCGTGCCGTACCCGTTCCCCGACTGGCACGAACCGTTTGACCGGATGCGCCGGCAGCCGGACTGGGTGAAATTCGCGCTGGATATGATGGGGCAGGGTGGACGGACCGGTTCGTTCAAGTATTGCACATCCGGCGCGCATCTGCTTTCAGCCATTCTTACCCGCGCGACGGGAAAGACCGCCCGCGAATTTGCCAATGTGCGGTTGTTCGGTCCGACCGGAATGCGCCTGATCCCGGACAATCCGGAGCAGGGTTTTTCGCCGGATTACCTGTATGGACCCGGGGTGAAGGGATGGCTGCATGATCCGGCAGGGTTATCCACGGGTGGGTTCGGGCTCACGCTGACCACGCGCGACATGGCGCGCTTCGGATTCCTTTACCTGAACGGCGGCCAGTGGGACGGTCACCGGGTGGTACCGGAAGCCTGGGTGAATGAATCCTGGCAGCCAGCGGTGGCGGCTTTTGAAAAACTACATTACGGCTACCTGTGGTGGCTTGGTGAAGAAGACGGCATATCCGTCCGTCTGGCGACCGGGGACGGCGGGAACATCATCTGCTGTGTGCCGCAATTGAATCTGGTGGTGGCCGTGGCCTCAAAACTTGTGCGTCGTGCCGCCGACCGTATGGAACTGGTGCGCCAGTGCGTGATCCCCGCGGTTAGGGAGTGATTATCGGTAGGTGTGGGTAAGTCAGGGTACGATTTTTCACTCCAATTTGATTAACTAATAAAAATAGCATATATATCTGATTTTTAATATGATATACTTTACCCAAGTTCACGAAATGACGGGGAAATAAATTAACAGCATTTTTACTGTCAAGTTCTCAGACAAGATCATACTTAATATGTTAATTACGATACCAGGGAAGTTATGTATATTGGTACCAATACCATTAACAAAAAACAGGAGGGGAAAATGACCCAATTTGTCGCCCTTGTAGAGGGTGTAGAGGTAAATGGTGAGACAGTTTTATCGATAGTGGATGGCATGGGGATTCTAAAAGATAAGGCACTCAAAATACTCTCTGATTATGGAATTGAAAACCCCCAACCCGGCCTCTGGTACTCCCAGCAGGCTTGGCTTGATAGTTTCAAGCAGATTGCGGCAAAGTTCCGACCGCTGACATTAACCAGTATCGGAAGAAAGATACCGGAAAACGCTGTATTTCCGCCGGATATCGATGAAATTGGAAAGGCTTTGGCTGCGATCGATGTGGCATACCATATCAATCACCGGATCGACTCTGTCCCGTTGTTTGATCCAACCACCGGAAAGATGTCCGAAGGGATCGGACATTATTATGTAGAGCGCACCGGACCGAATTCGGCTGTTTTTGTATGCAACAATCCCTATCCCTGTGATTTTGACCGCGGAATTATTGATGCCATGGCATTCCGCTACCGACCCGCGGGATCGGCCAATGTATCAATCATTCATGATGATGAAACCCATTGTCGAAAAAACGGGGGAGATGAATGCCGGTATATTGTCCAGTGGTAATCAGGGCTGGTCAATAACGTTCTAACATTACTCCCGGTCCATCCCGATGAGTTGAGGCAGTTCACGTAACGTGCGGATTACCGTATGGGTCCGGCAGGTAAGGCGGGCTATGATGTATTCCAGACCGTCGCGGTGGAGCAGGACGGTACGCATACCCATGGAACGGGCGGAATCGCAGTTGGACTTGTTGTCATCGACGTACAGGGCTTCATGCGGGCTGACGTTTAATTCATCCAGCGCGGCCTGGAAGAGGCGCGGATCGGGTTTGGTCAATCCGAGCTGTGTGGAAATGACGAAACTGGAAAAATGGTGGCGCATGCCGGCGTGCTGGAAAACATCCTCCAGGGAGGGCCATGAATCGGCTGCCACGGCCAGGTTACAGGTTTTCTTCAAAAGGTGGATCACGTCCATCGCGTCGGGATGGAATTCAAATTTATCCGGGTTGTACACCATGTCGGCAGCGACGGCTTCGATCTGCCGGTTCGTGATCTGCAGGCGGGGCAGGCAGGCGAAGAACATCCGGTAGTACTCAATGAAGAGTTGAAGCTCATCCTCTTTCGTCTGAACCACCGGGTAATCCGCCAGAACCTCCGCCGCCTGGGCGAAGGCCGCGTTGTGTTCAATGTTGTTGTATGTGTAAAATCCACGGGATGGGATGATCTCGAAGAAGAGGGACGGGATTAACCAGTGGCCGGTCACCGGCCTCACCAGAACCCGGTGGGCTTCAAAGAGGATGGCTTTGTACATGAGGGTATTATGGCTGATTATCGGGGTTTGTTCAAATGAGCCAATGAGCGTTAACAGGGTGGGATCGTGTTGCCTGCCTCTGTCTTATAGAAAAAAAATAGGGTGGGATCGCTTTTGATCCCACCGAATAGAAGTTCAGGGTTGCATCAATTCAAGCAAAATCCAATACCCGGCAAACGTATACAATAAACCATGCCAGAATATCGACGAATTTATCAACCGGGTGGAACGTATTTTTTCACCATTGTTACTTACAATAGGAAGCCACTCTTTTCATCCCAACAATGTCGGGATATTCTCCATTCGTGTTGGCAGGAGGTTCAATCCCGCCATCCGTTTAAGACAATCGCGCTTTGCTTGCTCCCCGATCATATTCATACCATTTGGAATTTGCCGGAAGACGATGTAGATTACCCCATGCGGTGGAAGGAGATCAAACGGCTTTTCACACGAAAATATATGGATCTCATTGGATCAGACGGTGCCCGAAACGAATCACACCAGGTTCAAGGGGAAGCATCCATCTGGCAGCGTCGATATTGGGCGCATGTTGTTTTGGATCAGGAAGATCTCAATGATCATATTGATTACATCCACATCAATCCATTGAAGCATGGATTGGTGAACAGGGTCGCGGATTGGCATTATTCAACATTTATGAAGTATGTAGAAAAGGGAATATATCCGACCGACTGGGGCGGTGAGAAGGAAATTCGATTATTGGACAGGTTACGGGGTGAATAAGGTGACGGTGGGATCCCCTAATAGACAGGGGCAGGTAAAAGCGATCCCACCCTATTCCTGTGACATCGTTGCCCGCTATTCCTGCCAATAAGCGCATCCTCCAATTTTCTGCCCCGGTTCCAGATATGGATTTTTGGGAGGGATTGACAGTCCCTAATATTTTTCTTGGATCAGTTATTTTTATACCAGGCTTGTGGTGGGATCAAACACGATCCCACCCTATAACTGTACGGGTTTCAGTATCCGCAGATTAATCTATTCTGTTTCCATCAGTGGTTTCCAAGGTGATTGTAAATCAAACCGGAGTTGCATAACTGCGTGTCTTCACACATCGAAGATTCATAAAATTATTGCACAATGGCTTTTTTTTTCATTTGGATTTATGGATTAAAGAAATAATCTGCAGTTAATGATGTCGTTTCCCAAGGTATTTGCTCATTATTCGACTTCGCAATCACATCAGTGCGTACTTTTTGAAACATTGTTGTAATAGTTATGCTTTTTTGATCAATATGTCTTAATAGTGCCTCAGTATATAACCCATTTAATCCTGTCCCATCAGATGCTGTTTTTCCAGGTGATGTCGAATAGGCAATTAAAGAACCTTTTGGGGCATTCATTGTCGTAAGGCCTCTTAACCCAATACCTCTACTCCAACTTCTTTCAAAAGGATTATCTCGGCAAGCATCCAATATCATGATTGCCACTTCACATTTACTGTCTTCTATATAACTTAAAACACGATTTGCTTCGACGCAATCATATTCGACCATTTTCTCTGTTTTTAGGTTAGCATCGATAGGAATCAAATAATTTAAACCTTTTACTTGGACTCCATGCCCAGCAAAATAAAATAATCCAACATTGTACCCTCTCAATTTATCCCCGAATTCGTCAATAGATTTTTTTAGATCTTTTTGCGTCGGATTGGATATCTTAATAACTTCAAAACCTAGAGCTTTAAGTTTTAGATCCACCGAATTTGCATCATTTATTGGATTTGAAAGATTCCCTGTAAAAAAATAATCCGAACAACCAACCACTAAGGCTAGCCTGCTTTCCTTTTCGGATTTTACTTTTATTGGTGTGAAATTTTTGCTAATTTCATGCACAGTATAAATTGGTTTACCAGCAATTTGCTCACCTTCGATAATCTCAAAACCAAATTTTGCAAGATTGTTGTTGTATATCTCAAGTAGCGTTACTATCTGTTCCGGGTTATCACGAACGGTGGGGTGGATTGTCAAACATAAGAAATCGAGGAATATCTGATCTTGAACATGAAGGAGATTAAAGCGGCTATCCGTAAATACCCACTCATCTGGCCAATCATCGTTCATAATAGTATGCTTATGAATGTCCTCGTCAGCTGTTTTATAACGCGGATCATTGGAATTTATCTTTGAGAGGTCAAAAAGACGTCCTAAAAAATTCACTTGGTCAAGGTTACCATACCAAGCGAGCTTGGCTACTAGAAAAGCATCAAGAATGTTTCTTCTTGAAGAAAGATCAATAATATTATCTATATAAGATGACAAATCTTTCCTTATTCCCGGACTATTCAATTCCATCGACTAGAATTTTTTCCTCTTTTACAAACAATTATAGGTGCTTTTCTAAATAGTTTATAGGGTGGGATCGCTTTTGATCCCACCAAAACAAAATTCAGGATGATACAATTTCCGGGTAAACGAATTTTTTTCAATGGGGTTTGTTTTACCGCCTGATCTCATACACCAGCAGACCGTCTGAGCCGTAAAAGTCGGTGTCGATCTTTTCCACCAGGCGGTATTGCGCCATGAAGCGCTCATCTTGAAGCAGGGTCTTGCGACCGTACACTTCCAGGATCACCACATACGCCGGCTTTTCGTCCAAAATTAACCCGGCCGGGACGGCGTAATTGATCACATATTGTTCCGCTGGCAGCGGATAGTAGTTGCCGGTTACCGGTGAATTCAGGCCGACCAGGTCAAGGATGGGGGCGCGCGTCTTCCATCCCAGCACGCCCACATCGCCCGCGGCCAGTACGTCGCCGGGACGGTAGTCACGTAATACCACATCCGCCGCCTGTGCGTACAGGTCTTCCAGTTTCGTCCAGGCCATATCGGGGCAGGGCGTGCGGTTGCCGTGGTCATGCACGGGGACCCATTCGCTCATCACGCTGACCAGCGGCAGGGCGAACATCAGTATGAAGGCAGCCCACTGCTGGCGGCGCGGGAACGGCGCCAGGAACGGCGCTCCGCGGATGATGCGTTCGATTCCTGCCAGTAGAACCAGAATATACAGAGGCAGCGGCGGGGTGAGATACCAGCGGAAGATCAGCGGATTGGGGATGGTGTATGCCGCCAGATAGATCCAGGGATAGATGACCAGCGGCCAGGCGGCGGGCAGTTTCTTCAGGAACGGCCGTGCGCCAATCAGAGTCAGCACCGGGAAGAGCACCAGCCCGATGCCCACACCGGCGGGGCCGGTCAGCTTGTTGCCCATGAAGGGCTGCGAATAATGCTGAAGGAGCCGGATAAAGGAGGCGTATTCGTCCAACCGGTAGGCAGCCATCTTGGCGGTGATGGAATGGGGCAACGGCCAGCCGTAATAAATCCACGCGAACCCGTACCATCCTGCAGCCGGCAGGATGAGTGCCGCCCATTCCGGGAACGCCGGTACGGTTTCTTTCCGCCGGAGGATGCCCCACAGGCGGTCGATGACCAGAAAGACCAGCAGAATGGCGGCGTCCGGCCGGGTGATCATCGCCAGTGAAGCGCACAGCGCGGCAGGCACGCGGCGATGTTCCACATGGGCTGTACCGGCGGCGGTCAGCAGGAAGACAAACAGGCTGGTCTCCATGCCGCCGATGGCAAAGGTCACCGCGTAGGGATGCAATGCCCAGATGACAGCGGCAGCCGTCCCGGCAAGATTGAACCCGGCTTTCCGGCCGAGCCGCAGGAGCAGCAGGCAGGTGAGGCTGTCAGCCGCGGCTGAAACCAGCAGCGCGACCCACGGGTAGGATGCGTCTTCCCCGCTTATAACTCCAACGCCGGCCATGATCAAACTGAACAGCGGGGTGGTTGTACCCAGTACCCGCTCACCCGGGTTGTATACCAGTCCCTGACCTTCGATCAGGTTGCGGGCGTAACGGAAGGTGATGTAGGCATCATCCACCACGCGCGGTCCGGGGACGACGCGGGCAGCCAGGGCGAGGATGACGATGAGGAGGGGCAGGTATTTTCGCAAGGATGGTCCGTTGTTGTTGGGTTCTAGATCGTGCCGTCCGCCCGCATATCGGCAATGACCTCTTTAAGCGCGAATTCGACCGGTGGCAGGGTTATGCCAAAGGTCGGTTCGAGCAGCAGGCTCTTGATAAGGATGTGATGGTTGCGTCTTGCCGGCCGTGCCATCTCAAGGACGGTACTGGGTGTGACCCAGTCCGGGTCCATATCAATGGCTTTCAGGAAAGTTTGCAGGTAACCGGAGCGGGTAACAATTCCCGAATTGGCAAAATGATAGGTTCCGTAGAACGATGTCTTCAGCATAATGGCCAGCGAGCGGGCGATATCTCGCACGGAGCAGGCGGTTGAGAAAGTGTCACCGGCGGCCACCGTCTTCTGGCCGGAAAGCGCGTTATGGCGCGCCTTGAGTAGATTATTGCGTGTCAACCCGCCGGTGCGGCCAAAGAGCAGGGGCAGGCGGAGATTGAAGTGTTTGGGCAGGTATTGCAGAACCAGCTTTTCGGAAGCCAGTTTGGTGTAGCCGTACACGTTTAGTGGGTCACGGGCTTCGTCAAATTCATGGTAAGGTTCGTCGCGGTCACCGGGAAACACGCTCTCCGAGCTGGCATGCACGAAGACGGTGTCCAGTTCGCGGGCGGCACATACCACGTTCCATGTGACAAGGGTATTGGAAGTCCATGCCAGGGCGGGGTCTAATTCACAGGAATCCGGGTCACGGTTGCCGGCGGTGTGAATGATCACATCCGGTTTGTTTTGCAGAAACCAGGCGCGGGTGGCGTTGAAGTCCACCAGATCGAGGTTGTGGTGCGAGGGAAGGGGAATCATATTGTGTTCCGTACCCAGCGTCCGCACGCATTCTTCGCCCAGAAGTCCCTGGGCACCGGTCACAGCAATTTTCATGGGAAGTCTCCTGTCTGGGTAGATACGGATAAAAGTTAGTTATTTAATCATACCAAATTACGCGGTCCGGGTTTTTGAGATAACGAAAAGATTTCGCAAACTTGATCGTAGGTGCGAGTTTGCCATTTAGCCATGTAATAGAAACCTATGAGGCAGGGTAGTAGCAACCGGAGAGTAATGAGTGGAATGTGCTAGTCCGAACCTCCGGTTGCTTCTACCGCAGAAAAGTTGAGATTAATACATAGCAAAGTAGGAGAAACAGGAGGGAACGGGCAGGAAACAACCCGCGGATAGTACATCGGATATTGGAATCCGGATCTCTAGTTTCTTTAACACCAGTTTGGTTGTGTATAAGACTTAATGATACGGTAGAAGCAGGCGGAACCCATCTCATTTTGGAGAAAAGAAAATCCCCGCCTGCTTCTACCCTACGGAGATTTTTCGCTTAATCGGAAATCTGCATCTAATTCCCAGCTGGTCGGGTTATTGTGGATGTAATCTCTTGCAGCGTTTAAATGAAATTCATCCCTGATGATCCTGTCATAAAAACTTCTCTGCCAGATTTGCCCTGAAAAGCCCAGGGCACGGACTCGTTTGGTAGACAAAGATTTAAATGTTTGAATTATGGAGATTAATGTTGGACTTTTAGAATGATTTGGTAAATTAATATCGGATTTTATGAATACAACACCGTGAATGTGGTTGGGCATTACTACATATTCATCAAGTTCAATGTTGAAGTATTTCTGTAGGTTTTTCCATGTGATGTCAACCACAGATCCTACATTGGTCATGGTAATGGAGTGGTTTTCATATGATCCAAACAGGCATTGATGCCTGTTGGCGCAGATTGTGACAAAATAAGCGGTAGGAGTCGAATAATCATATTCGTGCAATCGCATATACTTGCGAACAGGTTTATCCATTATGTGATTATAACGATTCGTCTTAAGGGTGGTAGGGTAGAAGCATCCGGCGGGTAACATCTCGAATATTAAAGATCAGGTCTCCGGATGCTTCTACCGCAGCATGGTTTATGTCAAGCCATTTCCAAGCGGTAGAAGCAGGCGGAAATAAAGTAATTCGCGGTGAACAAAAATTCACCGCACTCTTCTACCCTACGGGTATTGGTATTGATTGAATTGAAAAAAACTTATTCCGCCTGCAGGCAGATGAATTGGTAGGGTTTCATCACGATATCTTCCGGCGGGAAGACACAGTCAGATAGCAGATCGTAATACTCGTATCCCAATCCATACAGCCGCAGGAGATTGGACTGTACTGTCTGGTTTTGTTCGCTAAAATTAGCCAAAACCACAATCCGTTGACTGCCATCGGTGCGAACATACCCGAACACGGATGGATTACCCGTTTTGATGAAATCCGTCTCATGGCCGTTGAACGCGTTGTTCGAATGGCGTACATCGATGATCTTTTTCAGTCCCTGGAAAACTATCGAAGACGGGCTCTTGCCATTATTGCGGGTCCCGGCTTTTTTCCAGTTAAACTTTGGCCGGTGAACCCAGCGGCTGTCCTGTGTTTTATGTGGGTCATCGCGGAAGGAATAGTCATTCAACGTGGCGAGCTCATCTCCCAGATAGATCAGCGGGATGCCGCCGATGGTCATCACAATGGAATGAATGAGCAGAATACGGGAAAGCGCCAGCGTGGTCAGCACTTTGTCCTTTTTCATCTGGGCTTCTTCCAGCCCGGCGAGTGACGCGCATGTACCGGAGATGCGGCAGTCCCCCGTTTTGGGGTTTTCCTGGAATGGCAGACCGCGGGCAAACGAGCCTTCAAACCGGCCGGTGTAAAAATCATTCAGGAAGCGGCGGTGATCATATCCATTAATCCACAGATGGGCGGCATCCTCATCAGAAAAAGTCCACCCGATATCATCATGACAGCGCACATAATTCACCCAGGCACATCCCGAATCGATGGCAAACCGTCCGCGCATGGATTCCTGCAGCAAACTCACATTACGGGTAGCCAGGCTTTCCCACAGGAGCGCCATCAACAAGGGATTGTAAGAGAGCTGGCATTCCTCCGGTTTGATGTAGCGTGCCACTTCGTCGGGGTGCACGATGGCTTCGGACTTGAACAGCAAAGCCGGGGCGGCGATCCGGGCACAGGCGTTGAATGCCTGGATCAACAGGTGCGCCTGCGGTAGATTTTCGCATGAAGTTCCCATCTGTTTCCAGATGAAGGCAACCGCGTCCAGCCGCAGGACCTCAACCCCCGCATTGGCCAACGAGAGCATCTCGCGCGCCATGGCAATGAATACTTCGGGATTTGCGTAATTCAGGTCCCATTGATACGAATGGAACGTCGTCCAGACATACCGCTGGAATTCCGGGAACCAGGTGAACGCGCCGGGGTGTTCATCCGGAAAAATTTCACGCAGGGTTAGCTCGTATTCATCGGGGATTTTCCGGTCGGGGAAGATGTAATAGTAGTTTTGAAATACCGGGTCGCCCGCGCGGGCTTTCATTGCCCATTCATGTTCCTGTGATGTATGGTTGAACACAAAATCAAGCACCAGGCTGATGCCGCTGTGCCGCAGTTGTCCAGCCAGTTCGGTCAACTCGTCCATCGTGCCGATATCCGGGTTGACATCACGGTAGCTGCTAATGGCGTATCCGCCGTCGTTTTCTCCGGCCGGGCTGCGAAAGAGCGGCATTAAATGCAGATAGGTGATACCCATCTCTGTAAAGTAATCGATCTTGCTTCTTAATCCCTCCAGGTTGCCGGCAAACAGATCGACATAACACACCCCGCCGACCCGACCATTCGATTGAAACCAATCCGGCTCTTTTTGCCGCCGCCGGTCAAGTTCTTTCAGTTCGCTCGCCCGTTCACACCAGGATCTTGCCAGGGTTTCCAGCAGGCATTCCAGGTGGTAGTAAAAATCATACTGATCGCCATAAACCTGTACGAGTGAATTGAATAAGCCCTCGAAGTTGGCCGTCAGTTGACGCGCGAAGATTTCCCAATCTGCCGGGGAATCATTTCGGTATTTTTTAAAGGTAGTCTGTAACCGCGGAAACAGCCGGGCAAAGGTCCGTCCGGCTGCATCCGAAGGAAAGGAGGAAGGATCAGGCATTGCTGAAAGATTATCCCTTTACGGAACCTGCCATCATTCCGCGCACAAAGTAGCGCTGCAAGGCGAAGAATATGATTAATGGCAGGATCATACTGATAAAGGCTCCTGAGGTCAACAGGTGCCAGTCGGCCCCTTTTTCGCCGACCATCGCAGCCAGTGCCATGGTCACAACACGGTTCTGGTCGCCCAGGAAGACCAGTGCCACCAGGTAATCATTCCAAACCCACAGGAACTGGAAAATGGCGAAGGATGCCAGCGCGGGAACCGAAAGGGGCAAGATCAGTTCCGTGAAAATGGTAAAGTTTGAGGCGCCATCAATAAACGCCGATTCAAGGATATCCCGCGGCAGGGTGGATATGTAATTGAACATAAGATACACGGCCAGGGGCAAACCAAAACCGGTATGCGCCAACCACATAGCCAGGTAGGTGCCGTTCAATCCCAGTCGGGTGTAGTCTTGCAAAATTGGAACCAGCGCGAGCTGCAGGGGGACCACCAGTAACGCCACCACCACGGTGAAGAAGAACTTGCGTCCCGGAAAGTTGATCCAGGCGAAACCATAGGCGGCAAAGGCGGCGATCAGAATGGGAATGATGGTCGATGGTATTGCAACCGCCAGGGAGTTCAACACGGCAACACTGAAATTGCTGCCCTTGCGGACGATGGTCAAACCTTCCGCGTCTTTATAGCTGATATCCTGTCCGGTGAGGACATTCTTATAGTTTTCCAGCGTCAGGTTGGTACTGAACCACTGCCACTGGTCTTCCTGTATCTTCAACAGGCGGGTGCGTTTGTTGCCGAACCAGGTGATTGTGCGGCCATCGGGCATGGTAATACCTTCGCGCCATTCCTGGAAGGTGTGGGAAACCCCTTCTATTTCGATCGGGCCGTTGACATCAACGTTGTCATCCAGTTTGATCTCTCCCGCATCAACCAGACCCATGTGTGGAAGAATCGTCCACCAGCCGGTGGTAAAAATGTCGCGGCTGTCACGGAATGAGGTTACCAGAACACCCAGTGTAGGGATGGTCCACAGAAGGCAGATGAGAATTAGCGTGCCATTGACCAGAATACTGGAAGACCGCTGTTGACCTGATTTACTGGCTGTTTTCGCTGTCATTAGAAGGCCTTCCTTTCGCGGAATTGCCGCAGGTTGTAGACCATGATGGGAATAATGGCAATCAACAGGATGATGGCAATGGCGGACGCCCTGCCAGAGTTGTTATACGTGAACCTTTGAATATAGAACTCATTGGCGATCACGTTGGTACCGTTGTTGCCTCCGGTCATCACGCGGACAATGTCAAACAGTTTCAAGGAAAAGATCAGGATCGTAGTGGTCACCGTGATCAGGGTTCCCTGGATATAGGGAATGGTTATGCGGAAGAAAGCCTGGACTTCGGTTGCGCCATCCACCCGGGCCGCTTCCAGTAATTCTGATGGTATGCCTTTGATGGCCGACGAAAGCAGGACCATGGCATAACCGGTCTGCATCCAGACCATGATGACAATCAATAGGAAGTTGTTCCACGGGGGCATGAGTAGCCAGGCCTGTGATTCACCTCCCAGCCCAACAACAATGGCATTCAAAAGGCCGATCTCCTGAATGCCGACCCCTTCACCTTTGTAGGCGTACACAAATTTCCAGATGACACCAGAGCCTACGAATGATATAGCCATGGGTAGAAAAATGATGGCTTTGTAGGCTGACTCAAATTTGGTACGGTCCGCCAGTACCGCGATCAGCAATCCAAGGATCACGCTGACCGATGTGCCTACGACCATCCAGAGGAAGTTGTTACGGAAGGCTTCAAGCATGATACGGTCTGTGAAGGCAAATACATAATTGTCAAAACCTACGAATTCTAGGGTAATGTCATCAATGAAGGAAAGGTACAGAGTTCTGAGTACAGGAAGGGCAAGGAACCACATCAGCAGGGCAATCGCCGGGCCAACAAACACATAGGGTTGTATCCGTTGGATCCAGGCGCCTGGCAGTTTTTCGACCAGCCAGTTGGACACATAGAAGAGGAGGGCAACACCACCGACACCCCAGACGATGGCGACCAGAACGATCACTATTTGCGGCGCATCGGTATCCCGCAAGAAGATATAACCCTGCCAGAGAATGACAAACGTCAGGATCGGGACGATCAGTGAAACCAGAATACGCCCGATGTTTGACCCAAGCCAGGTAAGAACACCACCCTGGCTGGAACTCGTCTTGTCGGATTTTTGCATACCTGCCTCCTGTCACACGGGTTTGATCAAGTATCTGGGGGGAGAGAAATGGGTTTGATCAGGGAAAAAAGAAAAAAGATGATTACAGTATAGCAAATCCCCGATGTTGCATTATTCAGCTATCAGATTATCCGGATTGAAATTGCGATCTATGAAACGGTTTTTGTGGGGGCAGAGATTTTCATCCCTGCCCCCGGGATAAAGCTACATCAGTCTCAAAGGACTATTTCGGCCAGGCGGCGTCAATTTCCTTGAGGGCGGTATCCAGATCGATGCTGCCGCTGACATAGGAGGTCATGGATTTCCAGAAGGAACCGGCACCCACGGCACCCGGCATCAGGTCGGAGCCGTCAAAGCGGACGGAGGTGGCTTCCTGGATCATCTTGGCAATGCCGCGATCCACATCGTTGGTGTACCAATCGAGTGAGGAATCTTTGTGCGGGGAGATGGCTCCACCGGCTTTCACCCAGCCTTCAACCGAGGCACCGGTCGAGAAGAACTCGATGACGGCGCGGGTTTCGGGGCGATCGTTGAACATGGCATAGATATCGCCAGCAACCAGGACGGGTTTGCCGTATTCGTCATCAACACCGGGCAGGTAGAAGAAGTCATAATCCACACCGGCTTTGGCATCTTCGGGGAAGAAGGTGGTGATGAAGTTACCCTGTTTGTGCAGCCAGCACTTCGGGGGATTCTCGAACATGGGTTTGGGGGCATCACCAAAAGCGGTGGTGGCGATGGCTTTGCGGCCGCCGTACACGTTGCCTTCGGTGAACCACAGATCAGACATGACTGTGGCGGCTTTTTTGACCTCAGGTGAGGAGAATTTCAGCTCGCCTTTGACCCATTTGTCGTAGTTTTCGAGAGAGGTGGTGCGGAGCATCAACTCTTCCATCCAGTCGGTGGCAGCCCAACCGGTGGCAGCGCCGGATTCAATACCAACGCACCACGGGGTGTCGCCATCAGCTTTGATGTCTTCGGTCAGTTTCATCAGTTCGTCCCAGGTAGCGGGAACTTTGTAACCGGCTTCGTCAAAGGCTTTCTTCGGATACCAGACGGCGCTCTTGCCATTTACACGGCCCCAGACACCGGCGAGGATCGGACCATCGGGTCCTTCCATGGTGCCCATATCGATCCAGGACTGGATGTAATTTTCTTTGAGTTTGTCCATATCCATGAAAGTGGAGAGGTCAATAACCTTTCCTTTTTTCACGAAGGTATCGAGGAGACCGGGCTGCGGGAAGTCTACGATATCGGGGGGATTGTTACCTTCGATGGCGATACCGATGGAGGCTTCGAATTCCTTGGAACCGGAGTACTGAATGTCGATACCGGTTTTGGTCTCGAAGTCTTTCACAGAGGCGTCAAATTTGACGGCATCATTGTCGGTGAAAGGTCCGGCCATGGTAACAACTTTGCCTTTTAGTTTGCCGGCATACGCATCTTCCAATGCGGAGGTGCCAGCCTGGGCGGCGACTGGGGAGGCAGGAACAAATGCTGCCAGAACCATGGTCGCAATAATAATGGTGCTAATAACCAATGCAACGCGCTTCATACTTATCTCCTTAAAAAAGTTTGTGAAAATTTCCCAATCTGAACATTGGGATTACAGTGAGTGTTTCAAACCGGCCGATCAATCACCTCCTCTCACGTTGTGCCTCGTTCAATGATCTCAAGTGGTAATTTCGAAATCTGAACCGTCCGGTTGGGATTGGCGAGACGCGAAAGAAGCATCTCGACGGCGATCTCTCCGGATTCGTCCAGGTGTTGCCTGATGGTTGTAAGGTTGAAATACTCTGCCATGTCAAGATCATCAAACCCCAAAACAGCCAGGTCTTCGGGAATTTGCAGGTTCAGTTGTCTGGCAGCCTGGATGATGGATATGGCCTGCAGGTCAGTAGCGGCGAATATGGCGAGCGGCAATTCTTGAGTTTGAAGAAACTCAACAGCCTGCTCACGAGTCTTGTTAATATCATACGGCGCAATTAAAATTTGGCAATCGGGTAAATAACATCCAATGCGGATAATTTCTTTCCGAAAACCGTTCAGGCGCAGTGAAATGGGATGGATCCCGTATTCCGCTGTTGACGTATCACCAACAAAAGCGAACCGCCGGTATCCGCGTTTGTGCAGATAGTCCGCCGCCTGCCTGCCGCCGTCTTCATTATCGATCTCGACACTGCTTAACAAGGGATGGGGATATTCAACGAGGACAGTCTCCAGGTGGTGATCCAGCAGGCGTTCCACATAATGGTCGTCCAGTTCAAGCGAAAGAATGATCAGACCATCCAAATTACCCGTGAGGGGAAGCGTGTCGAGGTAGCTGTTAAGGTGCTTGCTGCTGGTAACCGTATAGATGACCAGCTCATACGGAGTATGCCCCAGGGCAGCCGCGACACCGCGCAGGCGCTGTACAAAGGAAGGGGCGGTGAAGAACGGGGTGATCACGCCGATGCGGCGCTGGGTTCGGATGGCACGCGCGCGGGCATCCGCCTTGGGAACAAACCCCAGGCTGTCGATCGCTTCCAGCACGGCTGAACGGGTTTCCGGTTTTACTTTTTCGAGATTGTTGATGACACGCGAAACCGTAGCGATGCTGACATGAGCAACCGTGGCTACATCATAAATCGTGGGGGGAGTGTTCCGGGTCAAAATATTTTTGATTCGTAACTGAATATACTTTTATGAAAGGACTTACATCTACCATATTACAAAAAATTTCGGCCTGAGTCAATAGATTTTTTGATTTTTTAAGGTAAGCGTTTGATGTAAGCCGATTTTTTGCGCATTCATCTTGATCAGGTTGGTTGAATTCACGCCGGTGGTCCCTGGTTTGGATTAATCCTCCAACAGAACCAGAAACCCCAGCAATCCCATGTTGGAGAACAACAGAGGTCCCATTAATGGTGCGCCCCGAAGGAATCGTTCCACTATGAAAACACCCTGGCTGGTCAGGTTGCTCTCCGCGTGTTGATACGCCCCGATCAATCCAACAATCGTCAGGATGATTAGAGCCGCGCTGTACGTCCAACGATCTGCCGGGGTGGGGCGTTCAATGAACCCCATCACCGCAGATACAACAACCGCGAATACTCCCGAGAAGGTCGGCAGCCAGAGCCATGGATTTTCAAAGTTGGTACGGGCGTGGTCTATCACGCTCGAGATTATGGTAACCAGGATGAATATGGATGTGAGCAGAAAGAATGCCCGTGTCTTGGATAACGGCATGCGGATGGTTCTGGAGCCCAGAAGGCGCAATTCCCCCGAACCGGGGATGATCTCCTCCCAGGCGGCGGATATGCCCAGGATGGCCACCAGTAGATACGTTAATGGCCCGAAGACGGGCGGCGCCCACAGCAGGATCTCGTTGGGGATGATGATGCCCCCGCCTTCCGCCGGTAGAAAAGCGCGGCGGAGGTGGAAGTAAGATCCAAGAATGCCAGTGACGATGCAGGAAAAGAAAACGATCGTGGCAGTCAGGTTGGCTGCCGGGCGGTTGCGCACCGCGATCCAACCGGCTGCCAGCAGGATCATCCCCGCGATTGGGCTGAAGATAATGGGGATCCACTCATACGGAACGATATTCCCGTTGAGATTATGAGCCATATAGATATCCAACCCAATAAGGAAAACATTGGCCGCCGCCAGGGTAAGCATGGCCTGATCGCGGTTGAATGGCAACCGCCAGCGTTTTAGCAGGGGAACCATCTCCTGCAATGGGTATGAGGAAGAGGCGCTTTCCACGCCGGTCACTCCGTTGGAACCATTTGGGCGGCAGAATGCAGCAACTCGGCGGCGTCATACCGCAGAGTGGAGAGCCCTTTGACGACTTCGTACGCGCCATGCCATTGCGTGTAGTCTGGTCCCTGCATCCAGGCACCAAATTTTGTGGTACGTCCCCAGTGATGCCATAACTCATAATGCTCATATTCCAGGGGTTCGTCAAACTGGGTTTCGGTGATCAGTCCCTGGTCTTTCAATGGCTGGACGACCTCATCCGCTTCCCGTACCCACATGTTCACCTTTTCTGTCAGTACGTCCGCGTCGGCATACAGGTCTTCAATAAAATTCTGGTTATGGCATTCGAAACAAACCGATTGCATGCGGACTTTGTTGTCCTGCCAGCCGGGACGCCGCTCGGAAACAGATGAGAAAAGGTACCAGGTCAGACGGTCTCCGGTATCATGCGTGGTTGATGTTCCACCAAACCCGCTGAAGTGACAGGTCGCGCAGGTGGGGGCGGGGAAGTCTTCGGATGTTAATGTTCCGGTATCCGCTTCCCAATTCCAGGTGTGACCCAGAGTGGAGTAGGCTATCCCGTGCGGTGATTCATGGTAAATTTCCCACTGCGGATGGTCAGGGCCGATATGGCAGTAGTTGCAGGTTTCCGGCTTACGGGCCTGTTCCAGGCTGAATTCGTGGCGGATGTGGCAGCTCTGGCAGCGGCCAACGGATCCATCTTCCGCTGGTTTTCCAATGTTGTGGCAGCTTTCACAGGCAAAGCGGGTGATCTCGGGGCCTTCCATTTCCGCCAGAACATTGCGGGCTTTATCGGGCGCGAAGGTTCCTTCAGGTATGGCCTGGTACGCGGCCAGAAGTTCGGGGGAAAGGTCCATGCTGCCGGCAATCGCCACATAGGCAGGCAGGCTGTGGCGGCTCTGGTAGTACTGGGCAACCTGTGATTGGTGACACTTTTCGCAGGTGGCGGTGGTGGGTGAATTCAACACATAGGTTCCCTCGTGTTCCACGGATCCGGGGTAGCCTTCATTGACTTCATGGCAGTCTCGGCAGGTCACCCGGGCGGCAGCCATGCTGGACGCGCCGTACTGGACCACGATACCCGGGCTGGATTTTTCGTGACAGGTAACGCACGAATCGGTTGAGTTTTCCAGGGCGTTGTGCCTGATTTCCATGGCAGCCGGGTTGGCCGGGGACGCGGTCAGACGGAAGATGAAAATCACCCCGGCCAGAATAAGTATCGAGGCCAACCCGAAGACAAGGGTCATCGGCCAGTATGGACGGCGGGGTTGTTCCGTGGAGGCTCTTGAATTATCCATTTTTCTCTCCAGATCACGGGGATGGATCTAACAGGAGTCTGAATTCTTATAGTATTTTAATAATAAGGAAATCGGATCATTAAATCAACTGTTTCCGATAAATCGGACAATATTGGAATATTTCCAATTATTTACGCGAAGAGCTGTCCATATATCTGACGGGATAGGATTTTTTTCTATCCGATAAAACAGACTTGCCTGAGAATGGATTGGCCAATCAAAAAAAACCAAATTCACACATCTGAAATCAATCCGGAATCAACTATTGACTAACCGGAAAAATGCTATACACTGGATATGTTGATTTTTAAGATTCCCGTATATTTTTCATCGAAATTAATAGCTTCATCGAGGCAAGTTTTGATCTTCTGAACTTTAAGATAATGAAGATTCTCTTGCAGCTTTTTTTGTAGGGGGATGCTATGATCTGAAGACTATTATTTGGTCGCTTGCACAGTTTCTGTGCGTGGTTTTCAGGGAGCGAATAGCGAAACCGGCCTCAATCAACTGGCCGGTTTTTTTATTGCCGGCTGAAACAGGTTTACCAGCATAAGGAGGTAATTATGGTAATCCTTGGCCTGCGTAATTTGAAGATATTTCATGGTTTTATCATTCTGTTCTTTGTTTTCGGACTGCTGTTCCCGACGGGAGGCGTGGTCATCGCGCAGGATATTCCCCCTGCAGCAGTGACGGAGGAGCCGCAGGATGAGGCTGAACCGCCAGTGGAGGAACCAGCGGCCGAGCCGCCAGCCGAACCACCAACAGAAGAGCCTACAGCCGAAGATGTTACGGCTGAGCCGCCCACTGAAGAACCGACAGCAGAACCGCCGGCAGAGATAACTCCGGTGGTTGATGAGACAATGGTGCCAACTGAAGCGGTGGATCCGTCAGTTGAAACCCCGGCTGGCCCTGCCGAGAATGCCACGGAACCAGCGGCTGAGCCGACCACCGAACCAACGGCTGAGGCTCCCGATGAAACCCCGGCTGAGATCATTATCGCTGCTGTCGAAGCGGATGTAACCCTGGTGGATGAAGAAGGCACTCCGCTGGTAATGGCAGACGAGGAAACCTCGGAATTACTGGAGACCGGGGATCCATACTTTATCCGGGATTATGGAACAGGCCATTATAGGGGTCTTACCTGGGTTTGGGATAGCTTGCCTGTATATGAAGCTTGGGGGAGAGGAAGCTGTATTTCAAGTAATTCAAGTCGTACTGTTGTTTGTCATTCCGATTCAGCGAATCCCATACAGGACGCGATCAACGCTGCACCTAGTGACAGAGTTGTCCACATTGCAGCTGGTGATTACACCGCGGACAACCTGATCATCACGAAGGAAGTACGTTTTAGGACCGAAGCTGATATCGTGGTAAACAGCATTACCCTGAATCCCGGTGCCAATGTCAGCTTCCATGCTGGCGGAAACCTGCGGACGGGGACATGGGAGACATTTTTGGGCGATTTCGCCTACAATCAAAACTTTACGGCTTCCATGTCACTTACCAGCGCCAATATCTTCTTGAATGAAGGTGCGCGGCTGTCAGATGCCATCGAACTGGCAGCCAATGGTGGGGCGATCGAGATCTCGGCTGGAACGTTTGACGAAGAAACCAGCATTGATGTTACCAAATCGGTTGACATTGGCGGGCAGGGTGCGTCAACCATCCTAAGTCCATCGGGAATTAATGCATTCGGCGCCCTGCTGGTAATCCAGGCAGACAACGTCACTATCCACGATTTGACTCTGGATGGCAACGGTAATATCTTGACCACCACCGGAATCCGAGACACCGCTGATTTTGACGGGTTGGAAGTGTATAACACAACCATCGGCGATTTCCTGGTGAATGGAGTTCAAGTAAACGGGAACAGTACCTTTAACATCCACGACAACACCATCCAGAATATGCGCGGCGTGGATATGATCAACTACGCTTCTGGTATCCGCGTGGAAAATGACCGCGGAGCCGTTTCCGGGCAACTGGTGACGAACAACCTGTTCACCAACAATGATAACGGGCTATTCGTACAGGACAGCCGGCTGCAAGTGAGGGGAAACAATTTCACCGGCAATACCCGGGGATTTCATATCAACGACCTTGATGCGGGTGACTCGGTACAGCTGCAGTTCAACCGCTTCTTCGGCAATACAACAGCCGGGTTATCCTATACCACCAGCGGAGATCGTAATCCCATCGTTACCAGTAACCAGGACTGGTGGGGCTGCAACGGTGGCCCGGGCGCGGAAGGTTGTGATACTGTTTCCGGTACCCGGTTGACTGTTCCCATCCACCTGAAATTTGCCCTTTCAGCTTCACCAACCAGTTTATCCACTGGCAATACCTCAACCCTGGCATCCTACATGTACGAATGGAACAACCCGCGTAACGTTGTTAATAATGCCAACATTCCGTGGTTCACATCACCGCTGCCAACCATGACAGGGACATCAAATGGAACGCTAGATGGCAATGTCTTCACTGCCGGCGGCATGACCGGCGTACAGAACTTCTCTGCGATATTTGACAATGCCACGGCTACGACATCCGTTGAAGTGACGGGGGATGTGGACGGTGACGGCATCTCAAATGAAGATGATAACTGTGTGAATGATGCCAACCCCGACCAGGCGGATGCCGATGGGGACGGTGAGGGTGATGTCTGCGATATCACCCCCAACGGAGACAATGACGAAGACGGCATCGATAATCTCGATGACAACTGTGTCGATACGTACAATCCAGACCAATCAGACCTGGATGGTGATGGTGAAGGTGATGTTTGTGACGCCACACCCAACGGCGACTGGGATGAAGACGGTATTGACGACCTGACCGATAACTGCCCGGAAACCTGGAATCCTGACCAGCTGGACTCGGACGATGACGGGCAGGGAGATGCATGTGATGCCACCCCGTTTGGCGATCCGTTTGATCCTCCGGGTGGTGGTGACGGTCCCTTTGCTGCGGTAGGCGGACTTCCCGGTCTAATCCCGGTGACCGGAGGGTTGATAACACTCTCGTGCTTTGAAGCCGCCACACTTTCGCTGCCCAGTGGTGATAATATCGTGTTCAGCGACCCGCTGTGTGATTTCGAAGCAGCTTTCAGCCAGGAATCGCTCGACTCACTTCCGGGGCCCATTCCAGACGGGTACAAGTTTGTTTCGGCGGTCAATCTGTTAATACAAAAATCCGGCTTCAAATTCAACGTACTTCCCGAACCGGTGACCTTCACCCTTACCTTTGTGGTGCCGGATGAATATATAGGAAAGACTCTGCAACTGCTCACCTGGGACACCACGCTGAATGACGGACTGGGCGGATGGGCCAGCACTCTGGTTGTTGTGACCGAAGATGGACAGGCGGTTATACCAAACTTGAACTTCACCGGCCTGTTTGTCCTATTGTCAGGCGGTTAACCAGGCAGTTATTTCATCAGATGATAGCGGCAGGCATTTTTGTTTGCCGCTTATTTTGTTTGGGCGCAATGGAATTTATTCGGTTGCGGTACAATCTTATAGAGATATCGCGATCATTCGGGGAGTAGACCATGCAGCTACACATCGTCGGGGGATTCCTGGGGAGCGGCAAAACGACAGCCATCGCGGCTGCCTGTAAAACGCTGGCTTCCCGAAAGAAAACCGCCGGTGTCATTACAAACGACCAGGGGAAATACCTGGTCGACACATCTTTTTTTGATAATCAACACATCTCCACGGTACAGGTAGCCGGCGGGTGTTTTTGCTGCAACTATGAGGACCTGATCGAAAAGACAGACCGCATTTCCCGCACCATTCAGCCTGATGTGATCTTCGCGGAAGCCGCGGGTGCCAGCGCGGACATCGTGGCTACAGTTATCAAGCCGCTGCGGGATGTATGGAAGGACCGTGATATTCAAATTACGCTTTCGGTGTTCGCGGATATGCGTTTGTTCTCCCAGTGGATCGAGGGGGAGGAGACCCCGTTCGGTCAAAAGGTAATGTACCTGTACGGCAAACAGGCGGAGGAGGCAGGGCTGCTGATCCTCAACAAACGGGACCTGGTATCTCCCGGACGGGCGCGCCTGATACTGGAAGATGCCCACGGGCGTTACCCCCGCAAAAACATCCGTCTGCAAAATTCCCTGGACATTCTTCAGGTGGACTCATGGCTTGATGAACTGGATGCCATGGCGGTAAAACCGGTTGACCTGTTATCGCTGCCCATCGATTACAACTGGTACGCGGCCGGAAAAGCGGCCATTGCCTGGCTGGATACCACCTTTGAATTTCTCGCGCCGGGCACAACCGATATGCGTCCCCTGGCCGTGGATTGGATCACTAACCTGGACCGCGCGTTCCGGCTGCATAGTATTGGCGTGGGGCACCTGAAGCTGATGCTGCAGGCTGGGAAAACGGAAGCCAAAGTAAGCCTGACAGCCGGTGACGCGGTTTCCTGGCGCAGGCAGATTCCGGATATGCGCGGCAAGACACTGCGCGCGCTGGTGAACGCGCGCGCGGAATACGACCCCGCCTTGTTACGGGACCTGGTTACAAAAGCGGCCCGTTCAGCCGCCGAGAGCCATCAATGTACGTTGGAAGAGAAGGATACGGAAGCGTTCCGTCCGGGGTTCCCCAAGCCGAAACGCCGGATGATGTAGATATTACTGTCATTTATTTCCATTACAGGTTTACGCAGGAGGAAAATACCCATGGCAAAAAAGACCAGACCAACCCGCAATCTGGCTCTTGAACTTGTCCGGGTGACGGAAGCCGCCGCGCTGGCGGCCGGCCGCCACATGGGGCGCGGTGACAAAGAAGAAGCCGACAAGGCTGCCGTTGACGCGATGCGCCTGATCATGAACACCATTCCCATGGAGGGTGTGGTGATCATCGGTGAGGGGGAGAAGGACGAAGCCCCCATGCTGTTCAACGGAGAGATACTGGGGACAGGCGAGCTGCCGAAGGTGGATATCGCGGTCGACCCGATCGACGGCACCCGGCCACTGGCTGCCGGCCGCAACAATTCCATCGCCACGGTGGCGGTGGCTCCGCGCGGTACGATGTTCAACCCCGGTCCTTTCCTTTATATGAACAAGATCGCCGTTGGTCCCGAAGCAAAGAATGTGATCGACATCAACGCGCCGGTGAAGGATAACCTGCAGAAGATCGCCCGCGCCCGCGGCAAGGATATGGATGATATTACTGTTGTCATTCTCGACCGTCCGCGCCATGCCGGGCTGATCGCCGAGGTACGCGCCTGCGGCGCCCGCATCCGGCAGATACCGGATGGCGATGTGGCCGGCGCGCTAATGACCGCCTGGCCGGATTCCCACATTGATGTGCTGATGGGCATTGGCGGTACACCGGAGGGGGTGCTGGCGGCCTGCGCCATGCGCGCCATGGACGGCACTATCCAGGGGAAGCTGGTGGTGCGGAATGAAGGGGAAGAGCGGCGCGGACGGGAGCTGGGGTATGACCTTGACCGGGTCCTGACCCTGGACGATCTGGTCTCGTCGGAGGATGTGTTCTTTGCCGCCACGGGCATTACCAACGGCGACCTGTTGCAGGGCGTCAGCTATTTTAAAGACGGCGCGCGTACCGACAGCCTGGTGATGCGCGGACTTACCGGCACGGTGCGCGAGATCATTTCCACCCACCGGCTGGAAAAGCTGGCAAAGATCAGCCCGATACATTACTGAGAAGAATTAGATACCAGATTTCCTGCGATTGCACTCTTTACACAGCATCTGGCAGTTTCCCGCGGAGGTCTTGCCGCCCGCATGCCACGGGGTGATGTGGTCGGCTTCCATTTCGGACAGCTCAAAGTGCTTGTGGCAGTTCGGGCAGATACCCTGCTGCCGTTCATAGGCTTCCCGTTTCTGGCTGTCTGTGAACGCGCGGATGTTCAGGTGTTTTTCTTCACGGGTTAATACGTAGGCGTAAATGCCCTTTTTATTGGAAATATCATCATCCATCATCAGGGTTTTGATTTTCTCTTCCAGTTGACCACTGTCCAACAGTTTCCCTTTGTATTTGTCGTACAGGCTGCCCCACCGAATGCCCCTCATTTCTTTGCGATACACCGGGAAGGTGAGCTGAACCCAATCGATGACGTTCTTGAAATAGGTCCAGATCTCATTGGCGTTGGGGTCATGCTGGTGGATGGACATATACTTTTCGATCTCACCATTGGAAATCCAGTCCAGCGCGGTTTCGAGAATCTCCTGACGAATGGGTGAGCCGTTGACGTAGTCTTTGGAGAGCAGGTACCCCGCGCAGTTGGATTTGCTGAACTTCAATTTGGCGTCCGAAAGCCAGGGGCCGGTATACACCGCGTTGCGCAGTTCCTGGTCGGTCAGTTTCTCGCCCGCGATGTTGATGATGCGGAACCAGTCCAGCTTTTCGCGGTCGTTGCCTTCACAGAAATAGACCATCAGTTTGTAATCCAGGATCTGGTCTTTTTCGGTCCGGGTCAGGTTGTGGAAGGCGCGGTTGTCAATGGAAAAATCACTGTTGACGTACTGGCAGAAGCTGATGGTGCGCTGCTGCCCGTCCATCACTTCGAACGTGCCGTCTTCGTTTTTTACCCAGTACATCACATTGAGCGGGAAGTTCTTGCGGATGGTGTCAAGCACGGCGTCGCGTTTTTTGTTGTCGTACACGAACTCGCGCTGGTATTTCGGGCGGATGTTCAACCGGCCGTTATAGCCCACCACGCCCTCTTCCGCGTTGTCCACATAATTTTCCGCCACCTCGCGTACGGTGATCTCGTGCAGTTCAATTTTCATTTTTCCACCCCTTTTCGTTTGATTAAAATTCGTTTAAAAATCTTTTTCCCGTCAATGTATATAGCTGAACTAAGAGAATACCCATCGGGGGCGTATGAACCTAAATTTCCGAGTATCTCGAATTGCTCAGGATTATATTTATCAAAAAAAGTTATTGGCACCCCCATTATTCCGCTATAGTCAACTGGAATATCAGCTGTTTTAGAGACTTCAATTGCATCGAAATTATCATACTTAGGATATTCTGAAGGAGTAAATCTTTTATAAAGAACTAAATTTTCATGGCGTTCTTTATAATCTAAGTTGGTAAACCAACGTACTCCTTTAACTCTAATAAATTTATAACCATTTTCATCAACTCTGCAACCTGCTGCTTGCAAAGGATAAGAATCTGGTACCCTGAACTCTCGATCTCCACTATGGATGCTTTGTCCTAACCACACTTCATTATCTTTGAATAATTTAAAAACTTCCTTATATGTAATTGCATTAACATTCCCAATAATTAGGAATTTTTTCTTATACCCAATAAGTTGTGCTATAAACTCTCGGAATAATGAAAAAGGAGGATTAGTAACAACAATATCAGATTCCTTTAATAATTCTTTACATTCTTGCGATCTGAAATCGCCGTTGCCTTTTAATAAAGTCATTACGTTTTTTCTGTTTTTTAGTAGATATTCAACGTCAGATAAGTCAATAGCCCCGTCAGCATTTTCATCAGGAATTTCTGTTATCTCAATTTTGTAAGGACGTTTTGTTTCAATACATTTTTCTCCATGGCAGTTTTTATAGAGAAATGAAAGCTGTATTCCAGCGATGGGTGATCCGGAATAACAAGTAGCGATTATTTTTTTTAATCCAAGAAAGTTGAAGTTCAAAGCAAAGTATTTAAAGAAATTACTTTCATATGGGTCATCGCAATTGCAAAAGATGACCTTGCCGCGGAAGTGGTCCTTGTAATTCCGCATCTCGGCTTCAATATCCGACAGTTGCGTGTAAAACTCATCCTTTTTTAAAATGTTTGCTTTATTTAAATCAGCATTGTTTGCCATAAATCCCCGTGCTTCAGTGTGCGCAAAATCCGAACGGTATCCATTTTGTGCGGTTTTTGTTGTTCCCAAGTGATGCACTAATTCTAACCATGTTTTGGTCAATTTTGACACAGATCTGCCGCCGCTGAGCGGAAAACCTCATGATGGGACAACTGTTTTGAAACGCAAATGGGAAAAAAGCTTGAATTAAGCCATTATTCAGGTTCAATTTAAAAGAGAGATTCGATGGGCAGCCTGTATTTTTCGGATGCGTTCTTCTGCAATACCCACGCTGCCAGCCACTTCCGGCCAGGATTTCATGGCCGTGGTCACGCAGGCCAGCATTTCAAGAGCCCGCCTGGCCTTGATCCCTGCGATCTTTGCCAATGCGATCAGATCCTGTTTGGTGAACATTTCCCTTTTTGCGTTGATACTCATCTGATGTTGGCTGGTCCAATATCCCATTGGATCGTAGGCATACGAGACATCAAAAGCCGGGGAGAGTTTCCATTCTCCACTGCGATTCATCAGGAAGGCAATGTTCTTGACATGGTCATCATGATTTCGTCCAACAACGTTAAACATGGCCCGTAGAACTTGCTGCTCCAAATCGCTTTGAGGTAACCCCAGGCGTTTCATGATCTGGATCGTTTGTTCATAGGAGTAGAGTGCCGGTTCGTTGAAGTCAACATGGGCAATGGCGCATAACGATTGCATATGGATCTTGGAACCGTCCGCGTTGCGGTCAAACCTTTTTGTCATAAAATGACTTCGACCGCCTTCATGGTGAAGACGGCACTCTGTCATTTCAATTCCCGTTTTCACCGCCAGCTGGTAATACGCGTATTCAATCATTCCATAGCCTTGCGGATCGGCCAGTTCTTTGTCCCGGTTGTTGCTGATCCCGTCAAATTTCATAATCCAGTACTCAAAACCTGATGGAATTTTTACCTGACCGGAACGGAATTCATTCGTTTTTGGATTCCAGGCAAGAATCGCTTTTGCTCTTGCTCCACCCGCTGAGGTTCCGACCCTCAAGATATCTTCTATCGCATCCTGGTCATCTGCGCCTGAAAAAACTCCTTCCAATCCCGCCCGTTGATCAAGAATTTTGTTTGATAATTCGACAAGTTTAGAAACTTCAATTTCATCTGATTTTGAGTGGGGGATACGAAGAGCCGGTTTGAATTCGAGTCCCCCCATGCCCCGGCTTCCTATATAACATAAGCGTTCAACGGAATTAAAACTGGCTGCTGTTCGTCCCTGAGATGCCAGCCAGGTGTCAATGACCGCATTTCCAAACTTATCCGGAAGGGAATCCGCCAGCAAACCCGGCAAGCCTTTAAAGGTTTCTTTCGAAAGGGCCGGAAATTCGTAGGGCAACGTTCGCAATGGCATCATCAAGGGTGATATTTGAATACCGCTGCGGATGAAGGAAGGATCGTATTGAAAAACAGCCACCTGTCGATCTTCCACCCACGAAACCGCACCAATTTCACTGTCCCAAAGGATTACTTTTGCGTCACTCATTTCTTATTCCCCGACTCGTCTCCCCAAACCCAGGTTGAATGATCCGTGTCAGGTTGTTTGGGACGGGCGCGTTTTCGTTCACGACCACCCGTGGCAACACGTTCTATGGGACGTATTGTTGGATCGGGCAGAAGTCTTTCAAGGTTATGGTGAAGTTCTAACGCCATCAAAATTCGGATAAAAGTGTCTAATGAGACACTCTTGCCACCTTCGAGTCTTTTTACCGTTGTAAATGCAACCCCCGACTTTTGCGCTAATTGAGTCTGGGTTAAATTCCGCGAAAGCCTTATTCTTCTCAATTGCCCACTGAGGAATTCTTCGATCTGCTCACTCGTTGCAATGGAAAAATCGATTGATTTCACTCCAGTCCTCACTTTCCTTTTAAAAGTAGGAAAAACTACGGGAGAAAAGTCAATGCCATTATAGCATCTTTATGAAATACACAATATATAATGATCAATATAATGACCAATAAAAGCATTATTTACTTATAATGGTCAAATTAATGATCAATAAAATAAAAAATGCTTTGTAAAATAGCCACTTATAATGATCTCATAAGGTTTTTGTATAATCATGTAAAAGTCATAACCAACTCCGCGCAGAAAGAGAAGGGATTACCATCGTTATGGACCTGTCACAATTTCACTGGCTCAATCCGCCGAAAGTCTTTGAACTGACCGCCGCTACCCTGACCCTCACCACGGACCCGAACACCGATTTCTGGCAGCGCACCTATTACGGCTTCCGCAATGATAACGCCCACGCTTTCCTGGTGCCGGTGGAAAAGACGGAATTTAGCTTTTCCGTCCGGGTCGCCTGGAAGCCCGAAAAGATCTACGACCAGTGCGGGGTGGTCATTTACCACGACCCGGACAACTGGTTCAAGGCTTCGGTGGAACTTGAGAACAAAACCATCGGCCGCCTGGGCAGTGTGGTCACCAACCTGGGCTATTCGGACTGGGCCACCACCGACATTGACGCGGCCATCCAGACGATGGTATACCGCCTCAGCCGCCGCGGGCCGGATTTTTACATTGAAAATTCCTACGACGGGAAAGTCTTCCAACAAATGCGCATGTTCCACATGCACGTGCCGCTTGAACCGGTGAATCTGGGTGTGTACGCGTGCAGTCCGTTGAAATCCTCTTTCCAATCGAAATTCTCTGATTTCTCACTGGGCGAATGTATGTGGGAGATATATAAAACCCCGGATCAATCTCCGGAGTAGAGCCGGTAGCCCACCCCCAACTCCGTCAAGATATACTCAGGCTTGGAAGGATTTTTCTCCAGTTTACGCCGTAAATTGGCGATATTAACCCGGAGTAATCGGTCTTCGTCTTCGTACGCAGTTCCCCACACCTGGTGAATGAGATATTTGTGGGTCAACACTTTGCCGGCGTTTTGGGTCAGGATTTTCAATAGATCGAATTCTGTCGGAGTCAGGGTGATCTCGTTTCCATTAATGATTACTTTATGTCGGGCAAGGTCAACCGTCAACCCGCCTATTGTATAAGAAGATATCCCTTCAGGTGTGATCATGCGACGCATCACCCCCCGGATCCGCGCCATAAGTTCACCGATACCGAAGGGTTTGGTCAGGTAGTCATCCGCTTCTGCGTCCAACGCCAGAATCTTATCCTGTTCCCGGTCACGCACCGAAAGGATGATGATCGGAATCTGGCTCCATTCCCGCAGCCGGCGGGTAACTTCCACCCCATCAATATCCGGTAAGCCTAGGTCGAGGATTAACAGATCTGGCCGGTTGTTCACAGCCATATGCAGAGCTTCATGTCCGGAAGAGGCTTCAAAAATGGTATACCCGTGAGCCGATAATGAAGCACGCAAAAACCGCCGTATCTCAATCTCGTCATCGACTATGAGTACCCGCAGACTTCCTGACATATGGACATACCCTACTTTTCAGACGATCCCAAAGGAATGGAAAACGAGATCAGAAAACCGCCTGTGTTGAGGTTTTCCGCGTGTATTGTACCCCCATGGGCTTCAATGATCCCGCGGCATATTGAGAGCCCCAAACCGGTACCTGTCGAAGCGCCAAAGGTACTTCCGCGGTAAAACTTTTCAAAGATTTTTTCCAGCTCATCCGGTAGAACACCCGGACCCTGATCCAGAATCCGAATCCAGATGTCCTTTTGTTCCTGAACTACTTCAATACCGATCCGGGTTCCAGCGGGAGAAAACTTGACCGCGTTATCCAAAAGGTTGGTCAATGTTTGCCCGATCAAAATGGAATCCAGTTGGACAACCGGCAGATCATCGGGAATACGAATATCGATTGGGCGATCTTTCAGGCGGTTTTCCATCTGGTTGAGGACGGCTCCGATCAGGTCCTGCAGGTCAACAGGAACACGTTTCAAATTGAACGATCCGGCTTCAATGCGGGTCATATCCAGCAGGTTGCCGACCAACTGGTTCATTTGCCGGGTCTGATCTGATGCCGAACGGATCAATTCCATCCGGGTGGCCGGGTTCATCTTATTCTGTTCACCTGGTTCCTTATCATCTTCATCAAGGCTGGTCAGTACCCCCATAATGGATGAAAGTGGTGTACGCAGCTCATGTGAGATGGAATTTAACAGGGCAGATTGTAATTTCTCTGTGGTTCGCAGTGATTCTGCCTGGCTGGCCTGCTCGGCAAATAAAGCACGCTCAATAGCCAGCGCGGCCAGGTTGGTGAAGTTCTCCATCAATAAGCGATTGTTGATTATGTTCAAAATAGTCATATCGGTACGTTTGATTCCCAACGCGCCAACTATGCCATGCGATGTGATCAACGGCAGGCATCGCATGGATGATGCTGGCAGTGTTTCTGTTCCCTGTCCGGCGACCTGTGCATTGTTATATACCCACTCCGCGACAGCGATCTCATTGGCATCCAATTGGAATCCACTCGTAGCTACTTTAACCACCAAGTCAGACTGGTGTGGTAATAGAATGGCCACCTGGCAATCGAAGGTCTGACTGACCTTTTTTTCCACGACTCTCAATACATCATCAAGGTTGATGGCTGCTGTCAATTCTTTACTTATTGAATTAATAGCTTGCGCGTTCTTTTCCCGGTTTCTCAATTGGTCCACCTGGTCCCGAAGGAGTGATGCGGATGAACTAATGATCAGGCCCACCCCCAGAAAGGCGATAAAGGTCACAATGTACTCTGTATCATCGACCACAAATGTAAATTCCGGATCAATGAAGAAGAAATCGAACACCAATACGCTTACCAGTGAGGCGAGAATGGATGGACCCCGGCCGAAAAAAACAGCCGATATGACGACTGCGGCCAAATAGAACATAACCAGGTTGGTTGGATTAAGTTCTTTCAGGAAGAATGCATTGAAAACGGTAACCAACCCGACGATAAGCAAACTTTTTATATAACGGTCCCATTGTCTGTTGAGCAACTTGTGTGTGTGTGGCAGGGTAAGCGGCTCATATTTCGCTTCACTGATCACGTAAATATCAATCATACTGCTGTCCCGGATGATCTGATCAAGAACAGAACCGCCACGAAGAATTTCAAACCAGCGTGGACGCAATGGTTTTCCGGCGATGATCTTGGTGATATTGTTCTGGCGGGAATAATCTATAACCGCTTGAGAGACGGTTGCGCCGGTTAAATATTCAATGTGCGCACCCAATTGTTCGGCCAGGCTCAAATTACGCACGATGCGCTCTTGGTTCTCTGATGGCATGTGTATATGACCGGGGGTTTCAACAAATGCCACGATCCATTCCGCATCAAGATCATCTGATAACTTCCGACCGGCGCGGATCAAACGCTCTCCCAGCGGATGGGAACTGATGCAAACCAGAATGCGATCGCCCGCTGGCCATGGACCGGGGATGGCTTCATCGCGCATATATGAGCGCATCTGCGTATCCACGCGTTCGGCCGCCCGCCGCAGACTTAATTCGCGAAGAGCTGTCAGATTGCCCTTGCGAAAGAATTTCTCAATGGCCCGGGCTGCTTGGTCAGGGATATATACTTTGCCTTCTTTTAACCGCTGGATCAATTCGTCGGGTGGAAGATCGATCACTTCGATCTCGTCAGCTTCGTCTATCAGTCTGTCAGGAACGGTTTCCCGCACAGTCACTCCGGTAATTTGCTGGACGATGTCGTTCATACTGTCGAAATGCTGAACATTGATCGATGTATACACATCAATACCGGTTGCCAGCAATTCTTCCACATCGTTAAACCGTTTTGGGTGGCGTGAACCTGTGATGTTGGAATGCGCCAGCTCGTCGACAATGACCAGGGTGGGGTTTCTTTCCAAAATGGCATCAATATCCATTTCAGAAAAACTCGTATCACGGTAGAGAACCTGTTTGCGTGGAATGATCTCCAGCCCCGCCAGTTTGGCTTCCGTGTCCTTCCGTCCGTGGGTTTCAATAAAGCCGATCACTACATCAATCCGCTGGTCTTTTCGTTGCTGGGCAGCTTCCAGCATGGCAAAAGTCTTTCCAACTCCGGCAGCGTATCCTAGAAAGATCTTCAGTTTCCCTTTAAGGCTTTTGGTTTCATCTAATTGGATCTTTGCCAGGATCTCATCAGGATTGGGTCGCACGTGTTCTTTCATAGAATTTATTGTACTGAATCTAGAGCCAGATTGAGCAACAGGACATTAACCCGGGGTGTACCGATAAAACCTAGAAAAGGTTGCTCGACATGCGCTATTACAAGCTCTTGAACTGTCTCTTCAGGTAAATGGCGGGATCGGGCGACCCGATTAACCTGGTACAGAGCTGCCGCGGGGCTTATGTGCGGGTCGAGTCCACTTGCTGAAGTCGTGACCAGTTCTACCGGGATCGGGATCGTGTTCTCCGGATCAGCCTGTTGGAGATTCATAATTCTTTCATTGATCCGGGTTTTGAGTGAATCATTCATGGTACTCAAATTTGAACCGCCTGAAGCCTGCGTGTTATACGGTGTGCCGGATGTTTCGGATGGGCGTCCCCAGAAGTAACCCGGGGAGTCAAACCTCTGGCCAATATTTTGTGAGCCGATGACTTCTCCACGGGTATTGATGATCTTGCTGCCATCTGCCTGCCATGGGAACAACACCTGAGTTATTCCTGTAATAACTAATGGATAAAGGAACCCGGTCAGGATTATGAACAATGCCAGTAACACTACAGTTGCTTTGATCTGTTCTTTCATTCTACACGTGCTTCTTTCTTACTTTCGAATCTTTCACCTTTTACCATTCCGCTTCCCTTGGTTTTGGATAAAGGCCTCCGAGTTTTATAAAGATTTTCCATTTCGACCTGTATCAATTTCTTATCCCAGAACAAGACCCACTGGATCGTGATAATAACGACCACTATTTGGAGGATCGTATGCCATTGATTGGGCGCCTGGATTAGATGCTCTCCGTATTCAAGGGAGCACACGATGGGAAATGAAAACCAGAGCATCACTTTTGCCGTGAAAACCGAAAAGTTCCACATTTTCTTTCTCCAAATGTCTTCTACAAAAAGAGGGTTAGTAGCATATCGATGAGTTTTATCCCGATAAATGGAGCAATCAACCCGCCCATTCCATAGATCAACAGGTTGTCACGCAGCAACATGGATGCGCTAACGGCTCGATACGGGATGCCTTTTAGTGCCAGTGGGATTAACGCGATGATGATCAGCGCGTTGAAGATTACAGCAGATAGGATGGCGTTCCCGGGTGATGACAAACGCATAAAATTGAGAACCGCCAATTGCGGATAGGTAGCCGCGAAAGCCGCCGGGATGATGGCAAAATATTTCGCAATGTCATTGGCGATACTAAAGGTGGTCAGTGAACCGCGGGTCATTAAAAGCTGCTTTCCGATTTCAACGATCTCAATTAGTTTTGTCGGGTTTGATTCAAGATCAATCATATTGGCCGCTTCCCGAGCCGGTTGGGTGCCGGTATTCATAGCTACTGCAACATCCGCCTGCGCCAGGGCTGGGGCATCATTGGTTCCATCGCCGGTCATGGCAACCAACCGGCCTTCTGCCTGAATTTCGCGGATAAGTTTCAGCTTATTTTCAGGTGTAGCCTGGGCAAGAAAATCATCAACACCGGCTTCCGCCGCGATGGCCGCCGCTGTAAGCGGGTTATCACCAGTGATCATGATGGTCTTTATCCCCATTTTCCGTAATTGGCCAAAACGCTCACTTAAACCAATTTTGACGATATCTTTAAGGTGGATGACACCAAGCGGGGTTTCATTTTTTGTCACAACCAGAGGAGTTCCGCCGCTATGGGCGATGCGTTCAACGATTTGCTTGAGGTCAAGCGGTGCAGGAATTCCGGCTGTATCCATGGCAGAATACATGGTATCCGGAGCGCCTTTACGGATGCTGGTATGGTCGAGATCAACCCCGCTCATGCGGGATTGGGCTGAAAACGGGATAAACCGCATCCCTTTCGGGTATTCTGTGCTGGATGAGACTGTGCGACCTCGCAGGTTGAATTTCTCTTTAGCCAGAACGACAACACTGCGCCCTTCAGGTGTTTCATCGGCAAGGGAAGCCAGTTGTGCGGCGTCTGCTAAGTCAAACTCAGAAATACCCCCTACTGGCAGAAAAGCAACTGCCTGACGGTTACCCAGGGTGATTGTTCCAGTTTTATCCAGCAGAAGCACATCAATATCACCGGCGGCTTCCACAGCCCTGCCTGAAAGCGCGATGACATTGCGCTGGATCAACCGATCCATACCCGCAATTCCGATGGCTGAAAGAAGGCCACCGATCGTTGTTGGAATCAGACAAACAAGCAGGGCGATCAAAACGGTGATTGTCACCGGGTTTCCCTGTCCGGCAGACCGGACACTGTAAAGTGAAAATGGCATCAGGGTGACACAAACCACCAGGAAAATGATTGTGAACGAAGCCAACAGGATGTTCAACGCGATCTCGTTGGGAGTTTTACAGCGTTTTGCGCCTTCCACCAGGTTGATCATCTTATCCAAAAAGCCTTCACCGGGATCAGAGGAAACCCTGACAACCAACCAGTCTGAGAGCAGCCGCGTACCACCGGTGACAGCAGAGCGGTCTCCACCAGCTTCCCGGATAACCGGGGCTGATTCACCGGTAACGGCGCTTTCATCTACTGATGCGATACCCATAATGATCTCGCCATCAGCCGGCATGATGTCACCGGTTTCTACCAGATACAAATCCCCTGAACGTAACCAGGTGGATTCCATCAATTCGAACTTTTCCGGTTTTGCCTGCCCGGCGGGTATTGAAAATATTTTTTTGGCTTTGGTTTCCTGCCGGGTTTTCCGCAACGCTTCTGCCTGGGCTTTACCGCGTCCTTCGGCAAGCGCTTCAGAAAAGTTGGCGAAAAGAACAGTGAACCATAACCAGGCGGCAATAGCTCCGATGAAGGATACAGGGGCTTCACCTTTTCCCAATAGCGCCTGAATCCAGAGGGCGGTTGTTAATCCGCTTCCAACTTCAACGATAAACATCACTGGATTGTGGATCATACGGGCAGGGTTAAGTTTTAGTATGGCAGACCAGATGGCCTGTTTTACCAACCCGGTCATTGAATTGTTTTTTCTATTTTGTACTTTTGTTGTTTCCATAATGGTTATTTCCTGATTCATAATCCAGCCAATTGCAGATGTTCAATGATTGGTCCCACCGCCAGAGCAGGGAGGAAATTCAACGCTCCAACGATGATCACGATGAGCACCAGCCATCCAATGAACAACCCGGATGTTGTAGGAAGCGTGCCGGCACCGGTGGGAACCTTTTTCTTTTCTACCAGAGCGCCAGCCATAGCCAATGTGGGAATGATCAACCAGTAACGGGCGATAAACATTGTCACCGCACCGGTGAGATTGTAGAAAGAGGAATTTGCGTTCAACCCAGCAAAAGCAGACCCATTATTGTTACCCTGGGAGGTAAAGGCGTATAAAACCTGACTGAAGCCATGCGGCCCGGGGTTGGTGATGCCCGCCAATCCTGCCGGAATGGATACTGCCAGTGCCGTCAGAGAAAGAACCACAATTGGCATGATAAGGATGAGCAAAGCAGCCATTTTAATTTCGAAAGGCTCGATTTTCTTGCCAAGGTACTCCGGTGTACGGCCAACCATTAACCCGGCCACAAACACTGCGATAATTACAAATATCAGCATACCGTAGAGTCCTGAACCAACCCCTCCGGGAGCCACCTCGCCCAGTTGCATCAAGATCAGAGCAGCTAACCCGCCCAGCGGGGTGAATGAATCATGCATACTAATGACCGCGCCTGATGATGTCCCGGTAGTCAGGGAAGCAAAAAAAGCGGAAATTGCCGGTCCAAAACGGGTTTCTTTTCCTTCCATATTTCCCGTCGTAGTATCTATTCCCTGGATGGTTGATATCAATGGGTTTCCAGAGACTTCTGCGTAACAGGCAAGAGTGGAAAACAGAAGAAGAAGGATCAACATGGCAGCTAAAATCGCCCAACCCTGACGGGAATCGCCGATCATTTTTCCATAGGTGTATGTTAGCGCGAATGGAATCATCGTTTGTGCAAGCATCAGGAACATATTGGAAAACTCATTGGGATTCTCAAAAGGATGTGCCGCGTTGGCATTAAAGAATCCTCCGCCATTAGTACCGATATGTTTTATAGCAACCTGTGAAGCGACAGGCCCAACCATTACCACATGGGATACTGATTCCTCTAAAGTGCGAGTCTCCATGGCAGATACCAGGGTTTGCGGACTCCCTGTCCAGACTAACCCAACAGCCAGAATAAATGACAATGGGAGAAGAATAAATAACACACTACGGGTTAGGTCAACCCAGAAGTTGCCTAATAGGCTGGTCTGTTTGCGAACCAATCCCCGAATAAAGGCTACCAAAACCGCCATACCTGTTCCGGCGGAAACAAAGTTCTGTACTGTAAGACCGATCATCTGTGAGAAAGCGCTAATGGATTGTTCGCTTGAAAAAGATTGCCAGTTGGTATTCGTGGTGAAGCTGACTGCGGCACTAAACGCACTGTCAGGTGATAGGGGACCTTTACCGAAGAAATTAAAAGGAAGGAGATGCTGGGTTCGGAGTAGAAGGTATAAGAATGCGATACCCACCAGGTTAAACAGGATTACTGCCAGGCTGTATTCCTTCCAATCCATCTCTTTTTCTTCTGAGACACCGGCCAGCCGATAAAAAAATCGCTCAACCGGACCAAAGACAGATGATATCCATGTTCGTTCTCCCGAATAAACAGCAGACATATACGTTCCAATGGGTTTGACCATCAGGATTGACGTTAGAAGGAAAGCCAGTATTTGAAAAAAATCCGTGGTTACCATCAGAACTTCTCCGGTTGAAGTAAAGCTATAAACAGATAAACCAGTAAAAGTACAACAACGATCCCGATCAGCCAGTACATCATTTCCGGCCTTTCAAAGCATCCAGCCCCCGGATCAATCCGAAGGTTAATGCAGATAAAACACAAAAAATTGCGATCACTAGTACGTCGTCCATTGATTCTCCTGTTGTTTTCAGAGACAAAAAGGTTATAACGCGGGCGATGTTAATTGGCCGTTAAGAACCAGGCAATTTGTGTAAAGCCTTTGCCATAATGGGTTACACGCCGGGTTCTCGCATGGCGTATAATTCGGGCGTGAATTTTTCCTTTCTGCGCAATGTGGCCTTAAAAGGGCTGGCGATATTTTTGGTTCTGTCCCTGATCATTGGCCTTATTCCGGCTGATGCTCTGGGGCGGGTTTCTGTGTACAACCATCTCGTTCCCGGGCGGGCGCGGCTGCCCTTTGGCGAGACCCCGCTGCGCTCCTACAACCTCAGCCTGTACAACCTGGAAGCCATGTTCGCTTCGCATGAGGTCTCGCGGCCGAAAGCGGCGGACGAATTCCGGGTGGTGGTGCTGGGCGATTCATCCATCTGGGGGACGTTGCTGCGGCCGGAGGAGACCCTGGCCGGGCGGTTGAATGCCCGCGGCATGACGGTCTGCGGCCGGAACGCGCGGTTTTACAACCTGGGCTATCCCACCATTTCACTGGCCAAGGATGTGTTAATCCTTGACCGCGTGCTTGAAGAGAAGCCCGACCTGGTCATCTGGTCCACCACACTGGAAGCCTTTCCCGTGGATAAATTGACGGCCTCGCCCCTGGCGGAAAACAACCGGGCCCGCCTGCAGCCGCTTCTGGAGGAAACAGCATCAACGGACGACCAGCCGGTCTCTTTCCTGGCGAACACCCTGTTCGGTCGGCGGCGCGAGCTGGCAGACTGGGCGCGCCTGCAGTTGTACGGCATCCCCTGGGCGGCCACAGGCATTGACCAGGATTACCCGTCACGTTACCCGGCGGCTGATAATGACCTGGAAGCCGACACGTCATTCCACGGACTGAAGCCCGGCGATGACCTTCACGCGGCGCTGGCTTGGAATATGCTGGAAAAAGGTCTGCATTTAGCCGAACAGGCCGGTGTTCCCCTGATACTGATCAACGAGCCGGTGATGATTTCCAACGGGGAGAACAGCGACATCCGTTACAACTTCTACTACCCACGCTGGGCGTATGACACCTACCGTGAGGAGCTGAACCGGCGGGCTGACGCCGGGGGTTGGATTTTTGTGGATGCCTGGGATGTTATTGACCGGCAGGAATTCACCAACAGCGCCATCCATCTTTCCCCGGCCGGGGTGGGAACTCTGGCGGAGGTGGTATCTGACGTTGTGGAAGGCCAAACACCCTGCCGGTAGATGATCCCAAATGACGCGTAAAAATCTCATAAATTACATTTGTTAGTCCGGATCCATACTAATTCCCCATTGTTCGTTATTTATTTGAAATTTATACTTTTTGTCGTGGATCAATGTTACTCTTTGATTGATTCAAACACTATACTCAGGGGCGACTTGGATTTGGAGATCACCAATTATGAGAAAAAGTTCGCGTTCCGCAGTAATGAATTGGTTCCCTGTCATCCTGGCCGTACTTTGCATCCTCATCACACTCATTGGCCTGTTTCTTCTTGAACGCATCCTCAGCAGCGGTGAAACCGGAAGCCCGACCCACTGGCTTTCCCGGGTTCTGATCGTTCTGGGCGTTCTGGGTTCCGCCGCTGTCTTCTTGGGCAGCAAGGGTTTTGGCCGCAAAACGGTATCCACCATCAGGCAGGTGCTGTCCATGGGAAATTCCCTGGCAGAGGTCGATACGCCGTCACTGGCGTCAGCCCTTTCCGCGCTGACCACGGGCGATATGACCCGCAGGGCACTGATCACCACACCGAAGTTGACGCTGGATGAATCTTCGGGGCAGAATTTTGCCCTGCAAAAATCCATGAACGCCATCCTCACCAGCCTGGAGGATTGTGCCCGTTCCTATAACTGGATCACGGATGAACCCTGCCACCGTCTGTTCTATAAGGGAACCGATTCGTTCCAGGAAGGATTATCCGCCGGTGAGGTGATGAGCCAGATCATCGGTGAAAAGGCGAAGATCCTGCTTGCCAGCGCGCTGCATCAGGATAACCTGAAGCTGCGCATCAACGGATTCAATACATCACTGGCTTCCAATTCCAGCGGAAGCCGCGTTGTGCATATTATCGACAGTTCCGGTTTGAGCGAAGAGCAGATTGTCTCTGAGATCGAAGCTGTGCTGAAAGACCACCCGGACCTCACCGGTTTCTATGGGACGGATATCGAATCGTTCATGCCGATGGTCAACTATATGAAGAAGAACCGGCTGACCGGGAAGGTCAAGGTTGTGACCCATGACCTGTCCGAAGACATCGCGCGGCTCATTCAGGAGGGTTTGATCACCGCGAGCGTGTGCCAGAACCCCTTCGCGCAGGGATATGATACGGTCATTCATCTCTACAATCACCTGGTTTCCGGATGGAAGCCGCCGGTGGAGCGTTTGCTTATCACACCCGACATTGTAAGGAAGGATAACCTGGATAAGTTCTGGAAGATCGGTCAGGGCGCGTTCCAATCGGAAGAAGCGATTGCCAACCGCCCGGTCGCCGTGGAAAACCCCGGCAAACGGCCGATCAAGATCGCGATGGTGGGGGCTGATTTTACGTTCTTTGATGATGTGAAAGACGGCGTGGAGATCGCCTCGAAAGAATTGAAGGCGTTCAACGCGAAGGCTGAATGGTTGATTCCACCCGGAGTGCGAACCGCCCAGGGTGTATCTGTATCCTCCGAGTTTTACAGCCCGTTCCTGGAAAAACTGGCTGCCGGTGGGTATGATGCCATCGGGGTTATGGTGGGCGATTCAACGATCAACATTATGATCAACAAACTGGTGGCCAAAGGTATGCCGATTGCCACATTCAACTCCGAGACAACATCCATGCGCAGTTTGATGATCCTGCTTGTCGACCGTGCCCGACAGGTCCTCGAAGCCAGTCAGATGTTGAACAATCTGGCCCAGAACGCCCGGATTGCCACCGATTCCGTGGCCGATACGATCACCCAGATCACCAAATCGGTGAGCGATGAAGCGGCCATGATGAGCCGGGCCAATGGCAGCGTGCAGACGATTGTGGAAAATATCCAACAGATCAGTAAGGGCGCCATGGAGCAGTCACAGGCGGCGGAAAGCGCGGTAGCCGCTTCACTACAAATTTCCAAGGCGGTCGAGATGACATCGGAAGCGATCGCGACCGTGGCGCAAACCGCGGATAATTCTGTGAAGGTTGCCCGCGAGGGTGCCACTTCCGTCCGGCAGGCGTTGGATCAGATGGGCAGCATTCAACAGGCGGTAGAAACATCGGCATCGTCCATACAGATGATGTCCACCTATTCCAATCAGATCGGTGAGATCGTCGAGACCATCCGTGACATTGCCGATCAGACGAATCTGCTGGCGCTGAACGCGGCCATCGAAGCCGCGCGGGCGGGCGAGCAGGGGCGGGGATTTGCCGTGGTGGCCGGCGAGGTGCGCAAGCTGGCCGAGAAGTCCGGCGAAGCCACCCGCGAGATCACCACCATTGTCCAGAACACCCAGAAGAATATCTCGGAAACGGTGAAATCGATGCAGACCGCCATTGACCGGGTATCTGAAGGCAGCCAGCTGGCATCCAGTTCCGGCGAAGCGCTGGAATTGCTGGTCAAATCTGCCGCGGATATGCAGGAACAATCCGCCGGAGCCAGCAAAGCAAACGCGGCCATGGTGGATGTGATGGAAGCGTTGAACACATCCATTGAGCGGGTCTCGGCGGTTATTGAACAGAACAGCGCTTCATCCACTGAGATCAGTCATAATGCTGCCGAAACACTGGATATTATGGAATCGGTAGCCGCCTTCAGCGAAGAGAACGCGGCTTCATCAGAGGAGATCGCCGCCTCGACCATGGAGGTCAATGATAAAGTCTCTTTGATGGCCAATGAAGTGGAAAAACTGGAACGGCTGGCGCGCGAAATGCAGGTTTCCACCGCCAATTTCAAGCTCTGAGTCACTCTGAATTGTTGATATACAAACCGGAGGGTCTGCCCTCCGGTTTTCATTTCCATATGTTACCCATCAGCAGGGATGATTTATTCCAGAAATAATTAGGGAGTTATTTCTTCCATGCCTTCATGGAGAAAACCAGCGGCAGGCGGTCGTCGCCATCGGGGAGGTGCCAGAATCCATCCTCTTCTTCGCGCATGGAGGGCATGATCGGGAAGAATCCCCGTCCGAATTCATGCAGGAATTCCAGCCGCAGGTCGTTGCGGCAGACCTCTGTGACGATCTCGCCCAGGGTGTGCTGCCACTGGTAGCAAGAAGTGGTCTGAAGTTCGGCGGTCCTGTCCGCGTAGCTCCCCTCTTCTTCGCACACCATGACGTCCTGCTGGAAGTAGGGGTATTTTAAAGCCCAGTTCTCGGAATTCTCGTCGAAGATCCACATGATGGGATGGCCTTCTGCCAGATAGAAAAAGCCTCCCGGTTTCACAAAACGAGCGGCAATTTCCATCCATCGCGGGAAATCAGGCAGCCAATTCAAAACACCATAGCTGGCAAAAACGATATCAAATTGCTCATCCAGATGTTCAGGCAGGTCATAGATATTGCTGCACAGGAACCGTGAGGGGATATCCAGTTCGCGGCTCAGGCTGGTTGCCAGTTCAATCGCCTTTGGTGAAAAGTCCACCCCGGTAACACGGGCGCCCAGTCGAGCCCAGCTCAATGTATCCATGCCAAAATGGCATTGCACATGTAAGAGCGACTTTCCATCCACATCGCCCACCTCCGAGCGGATCAACGTGTCCAGCTTGTTCTCGCCCTGTTTGAACGCATCCATGCCATACATTTTGGAGCGGGCATTTATGTCCGTCCATTCGTCCCAAAGGGACCGGTTCATTTTGAATTCGTTTTCCATTCCTGAATTGTAACGGTATTTTTCATTTGAATGCCGTGGGCAATCGTTTTTTTCCTACATACGGGAGAAATGTTGTGCCGTTATAATACGGAACAATCTTTATGGCCTCCAGTTATCTATCACAACGAAACCGCGAAGACTACGAGAACCGTGTGGAAAAAGCCATCCAGTTCATGACCCGCAATCTTGCGGGAGACGTGAACCTGGAGGCTGCCGCGCGCGAAGCCGGTTTTTCCCCGTTCCATTTCCATCGCATTTTTACCGCGATAACCGGTGAGACGCCTCAGGATTTCCTGACGCGTATCCGCATGGAACATGCCGCCAATATTCTGCTTAAATCGCCGGCCCTGTCGATCACTTCGATCGCGTTTGCCTGCGGTTATTCCAGCGCGTCCGCCTTCGCGCGCTCCTTCAAGCGGTTTTATGGCATCCCGGCCGGTAAATTTGCCAGTCGCAATTCCGGCACAGAGCCGCATGCCTGGGTATCGGCAAAAAAACAACCTGATTTGGCGATGGGCGTAAAACTCCCGGAGATATCCATCCGGCCTATGCCGGCATTACATATGGCGTATTTCCGTTCTTATCAGGGGTATACCCCGGAGGGAATCAAGTCAGCCTGGGTGCGCCTGTTCCAATGGGCACAGGGGCGCAACTTGTTGACAATGGAAACCCGGCTCATCGCCATATCCTATGATGATCCAGAGATCACGCGGATGAACCGCTGCCGCTATTACGCCTGCTTTACCGTGCCGGATACTGTTCAGCATGATAACCGTGCCGGGATCATGGACATCCCGGAACACATGGGCGCGGTTTGCCGGCTGGAATGTGACGCGGATGAAATTCTGCCGTCCTACCGGGCTGTCTATCGCGATTGGCTTCCGGAGAGCGGCTTCCTGATGACGGACCTGCCTCCGTATGAGGTGTATTACAACGCGCCGGAGGCTGACCCGGGCAGTAAATATGTATTCGATCTCGTCATTCCGGTTGAACCGCTTTGACCGGTTGATAATCGCAAGAACGGTACATTCAACCGCAAGAGGGGGATATCTGTGCTGTCCGGTTCACGGGATAATTCAGGTATCAAAACATTCGGAGGAAACATGAATATCAAACTGGAGTCGTCAGTCATTTTTGTAAAAGATATTAAGGTTTCGCGCACGTTCTATGAGGGCGTTTTGGAACAGAAACCGGAAATGGACCATGGTTTGAATGTGGGTTACGCCGGTGGTTTTGCCCTCTGGCAGCTGGATATCGCGAATCAATCCATCTTTGGCGATGTTAACCACAGCGGGACAGGCGGCGAAAAACACGCGGCCGAACTGTATTTCGAAACCCGTGAACTGGATGAGGTCTTTGCCAGGCTGGACAATGGTTCTGTGTCGTTCATTCACCGTGTGCAGGAACAACCCTGGGGGCAGCGGGTTATCCGCTTCTACGACCCGGATGGTCATATCATTGAGATCGGTGAACCCATGGATGCGGTCATTCTGCGCATGCTGGCGGGTGGAGCCACTCCGGAAGAGATCACGAAGCGTACATATATGCCGCTGGATATTGTGAACCAGATCATAGCCGCCGCGAAATAACACCGGACCGCCCGGAGTGAAAGAATCCCCACGTTCTCCCGGGGATTTTTTCGTTTTAATTCAGGGTAAACGCCAGCCTTCCATTGGAAGGGAGGGTCGAATAGTGATAGATCGGCTGCAACCCATCACGGGATTCTAGCGGGAAAAGGCCGTTGATATCCGGCGAGAAAAAGGACGGATTCTTTGTCCGCACCATGTCCAATGCCTGACGGGTCAGGCGGTCGGCATGGCGGTTTTCCCGGCGCGGTGTCCAATCCCAGTGGATGTCATTAAGGTGGCGGCAGAGGCGCCGTGCTTTCCGGCGGAATTGCTGAACCCGGGGCGAATGGGTCAGCACACGGCTTTGCATCTGGTCGATGATCGTGCGCGCGTCCCCTCGAATGACCACCGGTTCATCGGTGGCGCGCAGTTCGATCAGCGCTTCCAGCCCGGCGATAAGGGCCAGGTATTCCGCCCCGTTCGACGTGGCGAGTTTCCAGTGGGCGAACCCGCCGTATCCCTGTGCCAGTATCTCATCGTCGCGACAGATCAACCATCCGTAACACATTATGCCCGGATATCCGCCGGCATCCACCGGGAGGGGATGATAAAGTCCGTCAAATTGCAAAATGTACAAATGACGGCTCCATACGTCCACACGGAAAATGCGAATCGTTAATTGCAACCACCGGCTGCTGGATCATTGTTGTTGATCCGTACCAGCCACCGGTTGTTGCCTGGCAGGTTGTTTCTGGCATTAACGGGGATTCTGCTTTGTTGGCCAAATTTTCAGGGTACTCTTTTTAATAAATATCTCGTGTCGGCGCAATTATAGTGCAGATTCAATCTCCCACCTGTCAAAAGGGACTCATACTTTCAACTGGTTTTGGTTCTCCAAAAGTGGGCCTGTATCCCGCCCGCCGCGAGCCGCCTTTTCCTGGAACATCGCCTTGTCAGCCAGTTCCAGTGTTTTATCCAGTGGCTGCCCGTCCTCTGCCGTGGCATAACCAAGAGACATATTAATATTGACATCCCGCTTTTTGGGTGATTTTTGGCGGTTTTTCTCGTTGTAATTTTCCAGAGAATCACGGACGCGTTTCATAATCTCACTGACCGTTTTCTCGTTGGTACGCGGCAGAAGAACGGCAAATTCATCGCCGCCGATCCTCGCGATCACATCTTCCGGCCGGAAAGCGCTTTTCAATATGGTCGCCGTCTGTCGTAGTAACCGGTCTCCAGCAGCGTGGCCATAGGTATCATTTGTGATCTTTAAACCGTCCACGTCCCCAAAAATGATGCTCACCGGATAGTTACTGCTATTGCTCAAGCGGTCCATTTCTGATTTAAAGTAATTCTGGTTGAACAGCCCGGTCAGGTTGTCGTGCGTTCCCAGGTCGAGCAATTCCTCTTCCCGTTGTTTACGCTCGGTAATATCGTGTCCAACCGCCTGTAATTCCTCCAGTGACCCATCCTCTTTAAACAGACCATGTATGCTCCACTGCTGCCAGCGGATGCGGCCATCACTATGTTTTTGACTCTGTTCAAACCGCGTAACCGGATTTTCGGGTGTCAGACGGGCAGTAATGGATGAAGCCGAGGGAATTTGCAGGAACGAAAGGAATGGAAGGATGGATTTCCCGATGAGCTGGGTTTCGCTAAAGCCATAATACTGACAGAATGCTTCATTGACAAAGGTGATCTCGCCATCCGGTAACACCCGGCAGATAAAGTCCGTTTGATCCTGAACGATGGCGCGGTAACGGGCTTCGCTGGCGATGAGGCGCGCCCTGCTTTCATTCTGTGTGGTGATATCCTGGCTCATCACCATAACTTTATCGACCAGTCCGTCTGCCGCGCGAACGGGTATAAAGAATACATTGAACATCCTGTCGAGCAGTGAGATGTCGATGGATTTCCTTGTGCCGTGAAACGCGTCCAGGATCGATCGTTCCAGCGTCCGGACGGTCTCCGCTTCCTCCGGGAACACCTCCGGTAACGTTTTCCCTTCCAGATACACGTCATGGGCATGGAAGAGTCCAAGACCGTCACCTTCGATCAATGTGCACCGCAGGTCGCGATCAAAGAAGCTGACGATCCCATTCGGGTAGTTCTCTGCCAGGGTGCGATACACCTCCTCGCTTTCGCGCACCCGCCGTTCAGCCAGTTTCAGGGCTGAAATGTCCGTGATGGCTGTCAGACATCCGGTTGTTCTGCCTTTGTTGTCACGCATGGGGGAAAGCAAGAGCAGGGCGTCAAAGCGCTGCCCATCCTTGCGCTGTAACCGGACTTCAACCCCTGCTTCTGGAAAGTCATCATCCAGGGCAGAGTTGTAGAGGTCTGTCAGGTTCTCAACCTCATCTGACGGCCAATAGGCAAAGGGAGGTTTTCTTCCCTGTAATTCCTTATTCGAGAAGCCGATCATGCGGCAGAAAGCCGGATTAATATATGTGATCTGCCCATCAAGATCATTAACCGAAATACCGGACATGACGGATTCTTCAACGGCTTTACGGAAATTCTTTTCGCGCATCACACTGGTATATAACCGCGCGTTTTCGATGAGTATGGCCGTCTGGTCGGCGAATAACTGCACAAGATGCGTGTCATCCTCGGAAAAAGCGCCGCTCGAAACCATGTCTCCGATGTTGATAACCCCCAGGATACGCCCGCCAACCTTCAACGGTGTTGATAAGACACGCCTTGTCGTGGCATTCTTCGCGTTTATCTGTTTATCCCAACTGGCAAGATCCTCCACCTGGAGCGGCTCTCCCGTCAAGGCGACCCGGCCGGCGATCTTTTCACCCAACAACAGGTCGATGTTGTCAGCCGCACCGGGGAAGTTGCACTTCACCACCAGGTTTAATTTACGATTTTCTTCATCCAGCAGGTACAACGCGGAATTGCTGGATGGGATCAATTTAGTGGCCTGTTCCACGATGGTCGTCAGCAGGTTTTCCAGGTCCATTTGCGTTGACAGTGCCAGTGATGTTTCATACAACAACGACATCTGCCTGGCGTGGTTCTGGGCGGCATCTTCCGCGTGAATACGGGCTGTCACTTCGGCGATCAGGTTCAGGTTGGCCCGGTTTAGCTCGGAATTTACTCTGCGGAGGGTCATCAGGTCGTCAAACCGGGAGAGGGATGTGATAATGGCACGTTCCAGCTCTACGTCCTGGACCGGTTTGACCAGGTATGCACCAACTCCTGCTTCAACAGCCCGTTGAATGATCTCTGGATTTTCATAGGCGGTCAACATGATGACCGGAGTGGGGAAGGCTTTCTGGATCGCAATGGTCGTTCTAATACCCGCTTCAGGGTCTTCTTCGCCGGTTTCCAGATTAGTTAAATGGAGATCCATGATGATCAGACCGGGTTTTGCTTCGCGCGCCAACTGGATTGCCGAAGCTGCGTCGCTGGCAATTCCGGCAACCTGATAGCCGAGTCTTTCAAGCTGGTTTTGTATCAGCTTACTGACAATCGCTTCATCTTCTACGATCAGAACTCTTAATAATGAAGGTTTACGCAATGTGGACCTCGCTCATTAGCCCCCGCCTTGTTGATTCCGGCAGTCATTCTTGGTCGCCCCCTGATGGCTATTATGCCTCTCGCGCTCTTCAGGTTTGCTTGTTACAAATAATTCATATTTTATTCATTATAGAAAAATGAACGGCCTTTGACTATCTTAATCTGGCATTAACCGGAAAAATTTATGGAATTTTTACGCCAGTTGGTTTATAGTATGATTACTACCGGGCCAGTGATCTGCTGGATGATTCAGTGTGGCTTCACCCGGACTGTTTTCCAGACGGTAGTTATGTGGGGAGCTAAAAGATACATTGGTTGGCCCCAAATTGCCTTGAAATATCAAATACGGGAGTTACAAAAATATGCCGTCTGCCAATTCCGGAGGAGACTCAACGCGAAAATCAGCCGTCCCGGACGGCTCTGATCATAACGCCAGGAATCTCCTCAACTCACTTCCTGCAGCACTATTTGTGGTGGACAGGAACTACCGGATCAGAGATCTCAATTCTACGGCGGCTGCTTTATGCCGGGTGAGTTCAGCATCAAGCCTGCTTGGCAAGTCGTTGGACAGCATGGTCACTCCCACACCGGATGGCGGTGTGACGGCGAAAGAGTTGTTGAAAGGGCCGGGGCAGGTTTTGTTTCGCGCGATTCTCAACCGGCCTGACAAAAGCAAGCTGGCTGTACAGGTCATCAGCAGGCCGCCGGATCCGGAAACCGGCGAAACGGTCGTGTTGCTCGCCGAGATACCGACGGAAGCCCGAAAAACAGCAGAATTGATCAGCGCGTATGAGAAACAGCGCCGGTTGAATCAACGGCTGGGCGAGGTACTTGATCTTGGCCGGACGTTCAGCCGTTATACAGAATTGGACAAGGTTCTGGATCGAGTGGTGCGTGTAGTCGGCGAATCGCTGGGTTACGGGTTTGTGGGTTTGTATCTAAAAGATGCAGAATCTTCAAGAATGCGTGTAGCCACTTACATCAAAAAAGAACTCGACATAACCCAACTTGAAGAAGAAAATCAGGGGCGGGCCTGGGACCTTCTTATGCTTGTTACCCAGAACCCAAAAGATCTAAAAAAGGTTGGTGCTACCCGGTTGTCCGTAAAATTTGGAAGTGATTCCAATGGGGCAGGGCAGGCCAATACGTCTGAATTACAGCCTGGAGGAACAATATGGCAAATGGGTGACTCTCTGCTCGCTTTGATCCGATTGGAAGGATCGGAAGCAAGCGGTTACCTAAAAGCCAGCCATCCTCTTGCGAGCCATTGTCAGGATCAATCTGACGCCCTGGCCGAGGACACGGAATCATTCTGCCGGCAGGCAGTCTGGTTATATTCCACGCAGGCCAGCATTGCCATCGAAAATGCCATTCTGTTGGATCGTGCCCGAAAAGACATTGATGAACACACCCGGACAGAAAAGGACCTGGTGCTGAGCAAGGAAGACTTGGAAAAGCGTATTAAGGAACGAACCCGGGAGCTCGAGAAATTGAACCGGGAACTTAAGGCAGAGATCATGGAACGCGAGGTGGCGCAAAAAGACCGTGACCGGCAAACCATGTTCCTGCGTCAGGTGTTGGATACAAATCCCAGTCTGATCTATGCCCGTGACCGTGATGGTCACTACACGTTGATCAATGAAGCGGCTGCCCGTTTTGACAACCTGACCATCGATGACATTGTTGGCAAAACCGATAAGGACTTGCATCACGATGTTGCCCAGGTCATACGCTGGCGCCATGAAGACCTTGATGTCATTGATCATAAACGCGAGATCGTTCTGCCGGAGGAACGTATCGTCGATACGCACGGACGGGAACATTACCTGCAAACCATCAAACGGCCGATCTACGGACCGGACGGGAAGGTGGATCAGGTTCTCGGGGTATCCATTGAGATCACCGCCCGGAAAAAGGCGGAAGAACGAGTAGTGCAGGCCAACGCTGAACTGGCTCAAGCCTATGACGCGACCATCGAAGGGTGGTCGAAGGCGCTGGATCTGCGCGACCGTGAAACAGAAGGACACAGTTTACGGGTGACCAATATGACCTTGAAGCTGGCCGCCCGAATGGGAATTGATCAGAGTGAATTTTTGCACCTGCGCCGGGGAGCATTGCTCCATGACATCGGAAAGATGGGAATACCGGATGAAATACTCTTTAAAAAAGGCGCGCTAAACGCGGAGGAATGGGTGATCATGCGCAAACATCCTGTATATGCGTATGAAATGCTCAATCCAATTGAATATCTACATCCTTCGCTGGTCATCCCGCGGTACCATCATGAAAAATGGGATGGAACCGGATACCCCGACCATCTGGAAGGGGAGATGATCCCACTTCCGGCACGGGTATTCGCGATAGTTGACGTATGGGACGCATTGACCAGCGACCGGCCGTATCGTGTGGCATGGCATCCGGATGATGTGAAAGCCTATATTGAAAAGAATTCGGGCAGTCATTTTGATCCCAAAGTTGTAGAGGTATTCCTGAAGAATCTGGAAGACATCGTAACCGTTTACGAACCAGAATCCACCTGATGTGGCCCAATTGAAAAGAAAAAGTCGGTATTTATTAATACCGATTTATTATACAAATCGGTATATTAACGGTATATTCATTGCAACAGATACTTTATGGATGATAATCCCAGACCGATGTTGCTTCCCAACCTGGACCTGCGCGAGACTGTGGGACAGGCGGCAAATCAAGCCGCCGCTGCCGGGGCTTTCTACGATTACCGGCTGACCCTGGCTCCCAATACCCTGCGGCGTCATCGCGCGGCCCTTGAATTGTTTGCCGAGTATCTGGGTGAAAAAGGATTACGGCCCGGTCACCTCCATGATGATCCATCCGCCTGGAGGGGTATCACCTGGGGTTTGGTTGATGGATACTACAAATGGCTGCTGTTACAGGGTTATTCCGTTGGCAGCGCCAATGTCAACCTGTCCACCATAAAAACCTATGCCCGATTGGCCATCAAAGCCGGAATGGTTGATCCCGGGGAAAGCCAGCTTATTGAAACCGTGCGGGCGCGCAGCCGCCGTCGGGACCGTCAGCGGATTGATGAGCAGCGCCGCAGAGAAGATATCCCCACCCGCATCGGCGCAAAAAAAGCCGAATCTCTGCTTCTGACCGCAGCCCAGGCAGCCCTTCTTAAAGATCAACCCGACACACCACAGGGCCGCCGCGACCGCCTGTTGATGTGCCTGTTGCTGGACCATGGATTGCGTGTCGGCGAAGCAGCTGGACTTCTGGCGTCCGATGTAGATCTTACCGCCGGAATTATTTCAGTTTATCGTCCCAAGGTTGACCGACGTCAAATCCATCGTCTCAGCGCGGACACACAGGAAGCCGCCTACCGGTATATTACATTGGATCGAGTATCTATACGCAATCCATCCCCCGCCCTGCTGGCGGGCAGCACAAAAAATGGTTCACTGCGCGGTTCGTTGAGCATCCGCGCCATTTTCAACCGGGTTCGATTACTGGGCCGCCAAATCGGACTGGCAGACCTTTCTCCACACGACTGCCGTCACACCTGGGCCACCCTGGCCTCCCGCGCGCACACTCCGCTGGAACGGTTGATGGATGCCGGAGGTTGGTCCAGTTATGCCATGCCGCTTCGATACATCGAATCCAATGAAATCGCCAACGAGGGTGTTTCGCTGGATGATGATTGACGGTACACCGATAACGATAGATATGACCGGGATAACCCATTCCGGAAACCGGACCTAATCATCAAGCCGGTGTCCAGTCGTATTCCATCAACCGCGCGGTGTCTACGGCAAGGTCTTCACCTTCGAGCCGCGCGACCAGGTGAAGGCTCATACTGATCCCTGCTGATATTCCGGCGGAAGTTACGATCCGCCCGTTATCCACCCAGCGTTTTCCTTTCAAAACATGGATTCCCGGGTACATGGCTTTCAGGTCATCCTGGTCATCCCAATGCGTGGTGGCGGGCATTTCGTCCAGCAAACCGGCACGCGCCAGAAGGAAAGCTCCCGTGCAGACAGAAGCTGTTATCTCCGCTTTTTGTTGCACCATTTTTAGCCATTCCAAAACGGCCGGGTCCGCCTCGATCCCGTCTGTTATCCCGCCGGGAATGATCAACACATCCGGTGATGGATGGCTGCCAAAAGCATAGGCAGGCAGTACCACCAACCCGCCCCGTGCATTGATGGGATTTTTGTTGGCAGCCACGGTAAAAACCTCAAAAGGTATTTCCGCATCCGGATTCTGTTTTCTCCGCATGCGTGAAGCGGTGGCAAATACTTCGAATGGCCCGGCAAAATCAAGCACTTCGACCTGGTCATAGATGAATATCCCGATCTTTCTTGTCATTGCTCCACCAGACTACCTTTCGTGCGAATGTTTTTGTGACCGCTGGATTCTATCACCCGAAGAATGTTTTAAAAAATATGCTCTTACGCGGGCGGCTGCGGTGTTGGTTCAGCAGGTATAACGGGGAGCGATGCTTCCGCGCCACTCAGCTTGATTAACTGTTTTGGAGCCCATCCGGCACTGCCGGCATTTCCAGGCACTTCGATCTGTATCCATTCCCCGGTCTGGTCGCGGCCTATCACGTTTGTGATCTGCCCCTTTAAGAACGTGCCGACCGCGGGGTAAGCCAAGCCGGGTCCTTGAACTACGTAGATATCCTGGTCTGTCGTGGCGGTAATTGGCGCGACCGTACTGGTTGGCGGGACAACAGTTGGTGTAAGGGTAGGTGCAGGTGTGGCTGTTATATATTTCATACCAAGCTGTGTAGCGAGTTCCTTGTCAAAGGCTTCCCGCAATGACCGGGTGCGTTTTAACCGGTCTTCCACTTCAGCTATGTATTGTTCTTTTTCCGCGTTCGTCCTGGCTTTCCCCGAAGACAACATACTGATCGATGTGATGATTACCCCGCTCATAAAATCCACCCCAGAATCTTTCAACGGTTTCAGGCACGAAGGCGGCTTGTTATTGATCGCTTCGCGTCGTACGCGTTGCAGCTCCAGGATCACCGGAACGAGGTCATCTGTGTTGGGAATGGATTGCACAAGATAACTTGTGTCATCGAATTCAGCCATGATCGCCGCGATTTTTTCGATTTCCGGCTTCTTTGTTTCTACGGAAGCACACAGATCAACCACCTTTGTCTGTGTGGGAATATCCGGCGCATGAGTGGGAATTACCAATGCGGGCTGGGGCGTTACAAATGCTTCAGGCATCCTGACACCTGAACAACCGTAAAGTATTAGAGAAAGCATCAAAACACAGATAAAAATCCATACGGATCTCTGCATTGCGTTCCTCCCTTAAGCGAATTTGTTAACTCCCTCTTATGAAAAGATTATAGCACGCGGTTTTAAGGTAGTCGTCAGGAAATATTAAAAAAAAAGCCCTTATGGGCTTGTATCCGCATCCAGATTTCCGCTACAAATTTGACTGTTTACTCACAGGAGACAGAGATCATGTAGATATTTTTTACAATGGCCGGACCGTTAACCCCGCGCATTTCAGGACCCCGCTCAAAGACCAGGTATCCCCCGTTCATATTAGCCGGGATCTTTACTTCAGCCGACTGCCGGGTGGTCATCATCATCCATCCATTATTGGCTGAATCCTGAGACCACTCTTTTGCTTCTCCGCCAAACAGTGTGGCGGCAGCAGCCTGGCTGCGCGGGCAGTTCGCAGCCGGAAGTCTGGCCTCTGTGGACGGCTCAACCAGCGGAGGATCATTCATCAACCTTAAACCGTTTGGCACCAGAGTCTGTAATGGAGCCGGTAAAGAGGCAGCCTCAATGAGACTACCGGGAAGCAGTCCGGTGGATCCGGTTTCTTCCGTATCCGGGGTGCCCTGTCCGGGTGTCGTGGCTGATTGATTGCTAAAGAACCACCAGGCAAGGATGGCAAATATCAACAACGCGGCTGCCAGGAATATTAACAATAGTCGATTGTTGCCTTTGCGCACTTCCGGCACATCCAAGCTCTTCATTACCTGGGCCACTTCATCCGGTGTCAGGCCCGACGAGCGTTCTAAAATGGAGCGTACTTCCTGGTCGGTGTTTCCCAGCCGTTGCAGTTCAACAGCCCGTTCCATGGCGTCTTGAATTCTTTCATCAACAGTTTGGGTGAGCATGGTTCCGGAGGTGATGTTGGTACGGATGGCCTCCATATCCTTTTCTGCCGGTGATGGAACTTTCGCGGAAACCATGGACGGTGTCTCGCTTATGACAGGCGGTTTTTGCTCCACCGGTTTGGGCTGCGGTTTTTTGATCTCCCCCGGAGGCATTTTGACCGGCTCACGGGTGGCCGTTGATACCTCGGGAGACCAGACAGCCTGTCTGGGCTGGACGGGTACTGTGGGAACTACGGCAGATGCCATGACCTTGGCCTTCTTTTCTTCTTCAACAGGTTTTACCGATGCCTGTTCTTGTTTCGGTGTTATTACCGGTTGATTTCCCGGTTCGGCTGAAGCCAGATGCCCCGCGAAATCCCCTTTGGGAGGGTTTGTCAGAGCATCCTTGACCCGCTTGATCTCCTCATCCTTCCAGATATCGCCATCCGATTTAACTTTCGGTCTGGGGGGTGAAGCCGGTTCTGGTTGCATCTCCGGTGGTTTTGCCAATTCAGTTACCGGAACTGTTTTTTGTTCCGGCTCCAATTTTCTTGTCGATTCTGGTGTGACCGGTGTGACCGGTTTCTCCGGTTCCACAGGCTGTCCGCCGGGAGCGAAATCTTCTTCATAAAACGGCAGCGGCGCGGATGTTTTCGCGTCCGGTTTATCTGCTGCGTACAGCAGGGAGGCATCCATATACTCGCCCATATCCTCTTTTGCGCGGGCTTCAAATTCTGCCCGTTCTTCCATTTCCGTTTTAACCGGGGGACGCATTCGTATCTCTTCCGGTGTCAAAGCGCGCGGTTCGGCTGACGGAGCCTCTTCCTGTTCAGGTTGTTTTTCCTGCTGCTCCGAGGCCTGCTCATTCTTGAAAACTTCGAACGCGGCCATTGCCTCTTCGAGAACGACCCATTGACCACGCATCCAGGGTGTAATTCCCTGTGGAAGGGTCACAAACCTTAACCGCTTTCCGCCATCTTCCAACTCAAACGATGTCTCACAGGAACTGCAGGCAAATCGGTCCGCGTGTCCGGTGGGATGGAAAACGCCCAGCGGCCTTTCGCCGCATACCGGGCAGGACATTTTCTCCGCCCAGGACTCAGGTAGTTTCATTTTTGGATTTGGATTGTCTGTCTGGGTCATCAAACCACCCCGGTAAGGAAATAGACTTAAAGGTTAACCTGTTCACGCAACAAAGACTCCCGGTAGGATGATCCATCCAACCGGATGCGAGCCTCTCCACTCTCCATCGCCGCTTGAACGATGACGGGAGGAAGTTCGGTAAACAATCGCCGGTCCAGCGGCTTGGGAATAAACCAATCGCGGCCGTAAGAAAGACGTTGCAAATTATATGCCGTCAACACATCCTGTGGAACCGGCTGATGACACAACGCAGCCAACGCCTTTGCCGCGGCCAGCTTCATTGGCACATTGATATGCCGCGCCCGGCAATCCAGTGCCGCGCGAAAGATATACGGGAAAGCCAGAAGGTTGTTCACCTGATTGGGGCTGTCAGACCGTCCGTTAGCCAGCAGCGCGTCAGGCCGTGCCGCCCGGGCCTCATCCCAGCTGATCTCCGGTACCGGGTTGGCCATCGCAAAAACGATCGGGTTTTCGCGCATCCGTTTCAACATTTCTCCGTTGACAAGACCGGCAGCGGATAATCCGATGAATACATCCGCTCCGTCCAGCAATCCTCCCAGATCAACGGGACTATCGCCTTTTGCAAATTCCGCCTGCTCGGGAAACATGGCGTGCGGTCTTCCGTTATATAGCAACCCGTGGATATCACTCATCCAGATGTTTTCCCCTGGTATTCCGGATTGGACCAGTAATCTGGCCGTGGCCACTGCAGCCGCCCCCGCCCCGCTGAAAACGACCTTGATCTCGTCCGGTTTCTTCCCGGCCAATTCCAGCGCGTTGATCAAACCCGCGCAAACAATGATCGCCGTCCCATGCTGGTCATCATGGAATACCGGAATGTCCAACGCATCCACCAGATGCCGCTCGATTTCAAAGCATTCCGGCGCGCGGATATCTTCCAGGTTGATGCCGCCGAAACTCGGGGATATCTTGGTGACTACACGAATTATTTCTTCCGGATCCCTCGAGTCTATTTCAATATCAATGGCATCGACTCCGGCAAATTTCTTGAAGAGAACAGCTTTCCCTTCCATTACCGGCTTGCTTGCCAGCGCTCCGCGGTCCCCCAGCCCCAGAATAGCCGTCCCGTTGCTGATGACAGCCACCAGATTGCCGCGATTGGTGTATTCGTACGCCAAATCCGGATCGCGGGCAATTTCCAATACCGGTTCGGCCACCCCGGGTGTATAGGCCAGACTGAGATCATTCTGTGTATTAAGAGGCTTGGTTGCCATGACGGCCAATTTCCCGGGCCTGCCGGGAGACTTATGATAATTTAATGCGTCACTCATGTTCCAATTCTAACTTTTTATAGGTAGTTTTGGTAGTGATACTGGCTTGCAGTTTTATCAACTTATCCGATAATGGAATTGATTGAATTTAAGATTTCTATTTGCCGAATCTTATCTGTTTTGTCATCTTCACAGGATATTCACATATATCATGGATAATGTCGGAAAGTTTCAGAAATCCGGGAGAGGAAAAATATATGGCAGCAAAAAAAGGTTTTCGGTTTTTTCGCAACAAAATTTGGATAAGACGGGTTGTGCAATTTTTTTTCTTCGGGTTGATCGCGTTGATCGCTGTCAATCACACACTGGTTGAAAGCGGGGCGGGAATCCCATTTTTGGGGAACGCATCATTACACGCGTTGTGTCCATTCGGTGGAGTTGTGTCAATATACCAGTTCGTCACAGAAGGTTCTTTCGTTCAGAAAATCCACGAATCTTCCTTTGTCCTGATGGTGATTGGCTTTATTATGGCCCTTCTCTTTGGACCGGTCTTTTGCGGCTGGGTATGCCCATTGGGAACCGTACAGGAATGGTTCTCGGCAATCGGACGCCGGTTGTTCAAAAAACGCTACAACCATTTCATACCAGAACAACTTGATTCCGTTCTGCGGTATTTGCGTTACCTGGTCCTGGCCTGGGTTCTTTACATGACAGCCGTCAGCGGGACGTTGGTATTCTTAAATATAGACCCGTACTTTGCCCTGTTCAATTTCTGGACGAGCGAAGTGGCGGTCGGTGGGGTGATTGTTCTTGTCGCGACTCTGGCGGTTTCCCTGTTCATTGAGCGCCCCTGGTGTAAATACGCCTGCCCGTACGGCGCAGTGTTGGGAATTTTCAATCTATTCCGCATTTTCAGTATCCGGCGTGACGCTTCCACCTGCAAAATGTGCAAGGTTTGTGACATCCATTGTCCGATGAATATTAACGTCAGTTCCAGCACAGTCGTGCGTAACCACCAGTGTATATCCTGCTTGGAATGCACATCGGAAGCCCACTGCCCGGTGGGGTCCACCGTGGTTTTCTCAACTGCAGGGATTGGAGCAGGCAAAAAGGCTGAGGGAGATCTATCACAATGAGACTAAAATCCATACCACTGGCAATTGCCATCATCGTTTTACTTTTTGGTGGAATTGGCCTGTCCATGTCATTCAATTGGTGGCAGACAGAATCGAACAAGACGCCTGCCCGTTATTCAGAAGGGGAAGCCGCGGGAGAGTTTAATCCGGCCGATATACGTGGCTCGTATACATTTGGCGATATCAACAAGAACTTTGGCATTCCACTGGATGATCTGCGCATCGCATTCCGCCTGCCGGATGGAAGCGATCCGGCCACTTTCCCGGTGAAATCAATGGAAGAACTGTACAGCTCATTGCCGATAGAAATGGGAACCGGGGCTGTCAAATTGTTCACAGCCTTTTATAACGGTCTGCCCTATGAACTTGATCCAACAGAGGATAACTACCTTTTTCCCGAGGCAGCCGCCATACTGAAATCTCGTGGAAAGATGACGGAGGAACAGGCAGCATATCTGTCAACCCACACCCTCTCTGAGGAACTGCCGCCTATCCAGAGCCTGCCCGCTGAGACATTGCCGCAAGACGAGCCGGCATCCGAACCAACCACCAACGAACAGCCAGTTTCCGAAAATGTCATAACTGGTAAGACTACCTTTCAGAACCTTCTTGACATGGGGATGACGACGGAATCGATTGAAGCGGTGATTGGAAATCCAATTCCTTCACCCTTGAAATCCATCAAGGATTATGCGGCTGAGAACGGATTACAGTTTTCGGCCCTCAAGGAAAAATTGCTGGAAAAAATGGGCTATCCGGAACAATAAGAAAATCCGACAATAATAGGTTTTACTGAGAACCGGCAGGGTTGACCTGCCGGTTTTTTATCGAATTATTCCCATTTCCCGTGCCATTAAGGCCGCCTGGGTTCTATCCTGCACATCCAATTTTTGTAATATGCCGGATACGTAATTTTTCACCGTGCCTTCGGTCAGGCTCAGCCGAAGGGCGATCTCTTTGTTTGACAGACCCCTTGCGATCCAACCCAGGATCTCCTCTTCCCGGGTTGAAAGTGCAACAGCCGTGGTGTCAACCGGCCGGGTCGTTTGCGGCACAGGCAGGCGGCTGAATTCCGCCAGTACCTTGCGCGCTACCGATGGTTCGATCAGCGCCCCACCCTGCATGACCTTGCGTATCGCCTCCGCCAGTTCCATGCCAGATACATCTTTCAGCAAATATCCCAACGCGCCGGCGCGTAATCCGTCAAAGATAATGGATTCGTCGTCAAATGTCGTCAGAATAATGACCTTTGTATCTTCCCGACGCGCCATCATCTGACGGGTGGCTTCCACGCCGTCCATTTCCGGCATCCGCACATCCATCAAGACTACATCAGGCCGGAGAGCTTCTTCCATTTCCAATGCCAGTATCCCATTTTCTGCCTCACCCGCCACTTCGATATCGTCTTCCAGTTCCAATAAAGTCCGCAGTCCATCGCGCATCAGACGCTGGTCATCCACCAGCAAAACTCTAATACGGGCGGGTCCCTTTTTATTTCTGTTCATGGCTGATTACTCCTGGATAAAGGCAGACTCAGGCAGAGGCTGGTTCCCCCGCTATTCCGTTGTTCAATCACGAATTTTCCTCCGAGCAACTCCGCCCTTTCCCGCATCCCAGTCAGACCGAGTCCATCCCTTTCTTTCGGGGAATGGATCCCCACACCATTATCTTCGACCCTGATGGAAACAGTATCATCCTGATGGGACAAGCGAATCCAGGCTTCAGTGGCATCGGCGTGGCGTTCTATGTTTGTCAGACCTTCCTGTGCTGCGCGGAATAATGTATGCCGGTGTGTTGACGGTAAAGCCGGTACAGGATCATCCATTTCCAGGTGAATATCAAGGCCGGTTGCTTCACCGACCTGAGAGGCAAGTCTTTTCAGCGCCTGTTCCAGCGGAAGGTCATCGACCACCGGAGCGCGCATCATGGCTACAGTCCGGCGCAATTCCGTCAGCCCTTCCTTTACCTGTTCATGCACAGTCTTTATGATCTGCTCCACCTTCTGCGGATTGGAATTGATGAGACGCTGCGCGCCTTCCAACTGTACCGCCGCAATGGTTAACCGATGCCCCAGGGTGTCATGCATTTCGCGGGCGATGCGATTCCGTTCTCCGGCAATCGTCAATTCTTCGACCTGTTCGGTGTATCGCCGCAACTGGTCGTGGGCCACCTTGAGATCGGCCAGCAATTGTTCGCTGCGCCGCCGCTCGTTCTCCGCCCGCATCATAGTCCAGCCGAAAAACGCGAAGAACACATAACCCGCGATAAAAGGAAGGATGTCTATCAACCCGTCCATACCATACGCGGAAATCTCGGCTGCTCCGGTGATCAAGGTGAACACCACCAGCCAGACCACACCAATCTTGATGGGATAATCCATCATGACCTGCGGACTCAAAACAAAGAACACGATCGGAAATACTGTCCAACCAGAGTCGAACAGGAAAAGACAACCTGCCAGAACCGTTTGCAGGGTGGTTCTCATCCAATTCCCGTACCGTATACGGTTAAACCAATGCTGTAGCAGGAAAAGGACGGCAATTGAAACCAATATCAGACTTACCCAGATACGGTCTTCATGGGTCCCCAGGCTTCTCATACTGGAGACCCACACTGCGAACAGGCCGAACAAACCGGAAGCGTACAACAAGTCGTGAGATCGGTTTTTCATAGGGTAATTCTACCCTCTGCCCTTCTGCCTCACAAACAAACCCGGCTTATTCAAACCGGAACCGCCAGATGGCCAGCGACCAGAACCCCAGCGCGAACAGCCCCAGCACACCCAGGGATGGAAGAATATCCATCAGTCCAAGCCCCCGCACGATCACATCGTGGTAGGCCGAGAGCGACCACGCGTGCGGCGTGAACAGCGCAAGTTTTTGCATGAAATCCGGCATGACATACGCGGGCACCATCATGCCACCCACCACCGAAAGCACCACGCCCAGCATCGTACCCAAACTGTGGGCCTGTTCCAGTGATTTCACCAAACAGGATAGCATCATACCCATTCCAGTCGCCGCAAAGGATGTGATCAATGAAATGACCACCAGTGCCAGTGGTGAATTTCCCATGTTCAGGTGGAATACCACCACACCGACCGTGAACATCAATACAATCTGTACGAGGTTTACGGCATAGTAGGAAAAACCTTTGCCAAAAAGATACGCGGCTCTGGAAAGCGGTGCGGATTTCAAACGCCGGAAAGCTCCACTGTTCTTTTCTTCAAAAATACTGGTCGCAATGGTCTGCATGATAAAGAAGACACCGTAAATGGTATACGCCGGAACATTCTGTTCCACCGATGTCGGGTAGACTTCGATCTTGTATTGTTTGGGAGTGACCACCTGATAATCAACCCCGGTCGATACAACCGCGTTTTCCTGTCCGGTTGTGAACTCCTCGGCTATCTGTTCCACAAAAACCTGCTGCCCCGCGGGCACGTGGCGGGCAATATCTTCAAATCCCGCGCGGGTCTGCTCTTCCATCCACGCGTATGATGTAACCCGCTCGACAAATCCCTCTACCATGCCGCGTGCCGGCGAGAGGATCTGCGTATTGGCGGTGGGATCAACGATAAAACGGATCACGGGCTTTTCATCTGTATCCTCATCAGCCGACAGAACCCGCTCACTAAAGCCCGCCGGAAAATCCAATCCAAGCATGTATTGGCGGGCTGTGATCAGGTTATCAATCCGATCCGCGGTCAGGGGCAGCCCGTCGATTGTCTCGATCAGGTTCAATCCATCTACCCCGCGCAGGTCTTCGATCACTCTGCCGGCCAGAACTCCGTTGTCCTGATTGGAGACCAGCATATCGATCGGTTGGTTTTCGCTGCCGGAACCAAACGCCCCTTCAAGGGCAACGGTCATGACCAGGATGAAGGCAATCGGTAGACCGAACAGCGCAATCAACGCCCCACGGTCGTGGAGCAGTACTTTCAGTTCTTTTGTGGCTATGGCAAAAATCTGGTTCAACATGACAAGTTCCTTCCTCTTTGTGTCTGATTACTATTCCGCCATTCCGGCCGGTCATTCACGAATGGACCGACCGGTTAAATTCAGGAATACCGTCTCAAGATTGGCTTCCAACAGGTTCATGGCGCAAACCCGTGTATTAAAACTGGCAATGATCTGCATGGCATCCACAATGGTCTCCTCGAAGCTGCGGGAACGTATCTCCAATTCCCTGCCCCGCCGGGTTACCTCACGGACAGAACCCAGCCGGCTGATGGAATCACGCAATGTATCATCGCGCTCATCCTGTATCTCCAACCGGATCAGTCCTTCGCCCAGATGGTTGATCAGGTTCTGCGGTGTGTCCATGGCAATCACTTTTCCCGCGTCCATGATGGCGACCCGTCCGCATAAACGTTCGGCTTCTTCCATATAATGTGTGGTATAGATGATCGTCATTCCCTGGCGGTTCAACGATTCCAGGCTCTCAAAGATGGCGTTCCGGCTCTGCGGATCAACACCCACGGTAGGTTCATCCAGGAACAATACCCGCGGGGTATGCAGTAACCCGATGGCCAGATTTACCCGGCGCTTCATACCGCCGGAAAAGAGTTTCACTCTGTCGCCCGCCCGGTCTGTCAACTGGACAATCCGCAGTGCTTCGTTCACCCGATCTTTGAGTTCTTTTCCGCGGTAACCGTATATTTGTCCGAAGAATTTCAGGTTATCCACCGCAGACAAAGTCGGATAAAGAGCCAGATCCTGCGGCACATAACCAATCAGGTGTTTGGCCCGGTTAAGATCGGCATAGATCGATTCATTATTTAAGCGGATTTCCCCTTTGTCCGGGGCAAGCACACCGGTAAGCATGGATATCGTCGTGCTTTTGCCCGCGCCATTCGGGCCAAGCAGCCCGAAGATATCCCCTTCGGATACGGAGAACGAAACACCGTCCACCGCTTTCAGGTTATTGAATTGTTTTGTCAGGTTCTTTACATCCAAAATGGTTGCGTTCATTCTTTGATCATCCTTTTTGCTTTTATTTGCGCGTCCATGTTAAACCCCGACCGGTCATATTTTCCCAATCCATTCGTCATGTGTTGGTCATATGACCTTTCCTTCTCTTCGGCTATTTGGATGTGTGTTCCAGTGATCTCACCACCAAATACACGGTGTGATAAAATGATGAACAAGGCCAAAATTTCAGGCCAAGCATCCTGAGGCCAATAATCAGCCCTGGATCATCTTTATTGTTGAGTTTTTGTTGCCGGGTTAATGGATATTATGGGCAAAGTTGAAGAAATCCCGGGTGCCTTTATTCCCCAAATAATTAATCTTTTCAAAAAGGCTTTGCCGCCTTTAATGCTGCCTGAAAAGAAGGCATTGTTAATACCTTGAGCCGCGATCAAAAACTCTTCGGCGCTTTTTTGCGTGACACGACCAGGGATTGTGCCTCTTCGGCGCGACCCGAATCCCCTTTTGGAGGAATCATATGAAAAAATACCAGGGTGTTGCCAGTTCACGAGGAATAGCCATCGGTCCGGTCTTTCAATTCCGCCGCGCGGAGCTGGTGATCGGTACCTGCGAAAACCAGGACCCGTTTTCCGAATGGAAACGCCTCGATTCCGCGTTGGAAACCGCTCGGAAACAACTCAACCAGGTATATGAAAAAGCCCTGAACGAGACCGACGAGGCACAGGCAGAGATATTCCAGTTTCATATCATGATGACAGAAGATGCCGACCTGCTGGATCGGGTAAAGAATGCCCTGGAAGACCGCCGCACGAATGTTGAGCCGATATATATGGAAGTATGCCAGGGTTATGCCAGTGAGCTGGCCGCCATGGATAACGAATACTTTGCCGCCCGGTCTGCCGACGTTCTCGATGTGGCCAATCGGGTGGTACGAATCCTTATGGGCGTGGCCGAAAGTCCAACTGCCGGACTGAATGTGCCCAGCATTATCGTGGCTGATGACCTTACCCCTTCCGATACCATCCTGTTGGACAAAACCCTGGTACTTGGTTTCTGTACCGCGCAGGGATCCACCACCAGCCACGCCGCCATCCTGGCCCGTGGATTGGGACTGGCTGCCGTGGGCGGCGCGGGGAGTGATGTGCTCACCTTTAAAAACGGCACGGGTTTAATCATTGATGGGGGAGCCGGTCTGGTCATTGCCGAACCGGATGAGTCCACCGTTCATGCCTACAGGCAGCGTGCCGAGCAGGTGCGCATGCTGCAGGTGGAAGCCCAGAAATACGCCCACGAACCGGCTGTCACGCTGGACGGGTTCAGACCGGAGATCTCTTCCAATATTGGCGATGTTGCCGGCGCGAAGAAAGCCGTCGGATTTGGCGCCGAAGGTGTGGGACTGTTGCGCACCGAATTTCTGTACATGGACCGTCCATCAATGCCGACGGAAGAAGAGCAATATCAGGCATACAAAGCCATTCTGCAGGAATTCGGCACCAAACCGGTTGTTCTGCGCACGCTGGACATCGGCGGAGACAAGGAACTCTCATACCTCAAGATGGAACCGGAGATGAATCCATTCCTGGGTGTACGCGCGCTGCGTCTGTGCTTCAAACATCCGGATATGTTCAAAGCTCAACTGCGCGCCGCCCTGCGCGCTGGAGTGGGATACAACCTGAAGATCATGTTCCCCATGGTGGCAACTTTGAGCGAAGTGCGCGAAGCGAGAAAATATGTCAACATCTGCCGCGATGAGTTAAAGGCTGAAGGTAACCCCTTTGCGGAGAACATCGAGATCGGCATCATGGTCGAGATCCCCGCCGCCGCCGTGTGCGCCGATATGCTGGCGCGTGAGGTGGATTTCTTCTCGATCGGGACCAACGACCTCAGTCAGTACACCATGGCCGCCGACCGCGGCAACCCCGGCGTAGCCAACCTGAGCGACGCCTTCCAGCCATCCGTCCTGCGCCTTATCCGCGACGTGATTGACGCCTCGCACAAGCATGGCAAATGGACCGGCATGTGCGGCGAACTGGCCGGTGAACCACTGGCCGCGCCTCTGCTGGTCGGCCTCGGCCTGGACGAATTCTCCATGTCACCGCCCATGGTTCCGGTGATCAAGGCACTCATTCGTACCCTGAACGCGAAGGAAATGAAATCCCTGGCCGCCGAAGCCCTGGAGATGGAAACGGTGGAGGAAGTCCGGGAACTGGTGCGAAACCGCGTCCCCGCCGCTGCCGCGGTTGAGGGATGATCACCCCCCAGAAAAAAACCATACCCTTCGGGTTTATAGACCCGAAGGGTTTTTGTTACCAGAATTAAAGGAGATGTTTCAGTAAATTCACTATTTTTACCCTCCCCTTATTTTTGCCTCCCCCTGTAAATTGATTATCGAGCAATATGAATCTCAATACCTATATCTTCCAATTGGCTCAATACCTCTTCAGGAGCACCGGAATCAGTCACAAGAATATCTATCTCATTTAGAGGAAAAACGGGGGCGAGAGAGCGATTCCCAAATTTTGATGAGTCTAAAAGCAAAATTGTTTTATCAGCGCTTTTTCGCATTACACGCTTTATTTGAATTTCCAACGGATTGGGATCAGTAAGACTATCCTCTATTGTCAGACCAGTTCCGCAAACAAAAAATTTTTCGGCCTTAAAACCCGAAAAAAAAGCTTCTGCTTGTGGACCCACCAATGTATAAGATGTCTCCCTCAAGATTCCTCCACATATCATCAGTTCCATTCGATTTAGAAATGGAAGTGCTTGCATCATTGTCTTAAAGCCATTTGTTAAGACGGTTAGGTTTTGATGCATGAGGAAGGGCATCATCCCTGCTACCGTTGTTCCACCTTCAAGAATAATGATTTCACGATCTTTTACCAATTTTTCCGCAGCATATTTCGCGATAATTCTTTTTTCTTCAATGTAAAGCTTCTGTTTTAAATCAAATTTCGGTTCGCGTGTAGGTGATAATAACTCTTTACTAACTCCACCGCGTACTCGGCGAACCAACCCTTTTTGTTCTAACTCATTCAAGTCTCGCCATATGGTCATTTCCGAAACCTGAAAACGTTGGGAAAGTTCCTTGGCGGAAATAGTTTCTTCAGATAAGACATATTCAACAATTTTCTTTCTACGCTCATCAATTAGCATTCTATCACTCCATCCCTAAACGTTTCTAACATATTATATCATTAGTTTATAACATCCACATTATTTAGTCAAATCCAAGCTTGACAAACCCCAAATAGTGATTTATTATGATAAATAATTATATCAAATATCAATATATATCATTTTATATCACACGGGCGGGCAGCCATGGAATCTAATAAAGAAAGAATCGTTATTGGAATTGATGGTGGGGGAACCCACACAAGACTCGTTTTAGCCACAGAAAGCGGTGTGATATTAGGAACAGGGGAATCAGGTTCCGCCAATTTTGATGACATTGGCATTGAGCGGGCAAAAGAGAGTATTCATCAGTGTTTTGAGAAAGCCTGGCGAAATTCCAAAATGGTTCCTCGTAAAGTGGATGCGGCTTTTTGGGGAATGGCTGGCGTTGTTTCCGAAGCAGACAGACAAATTGTCCGTGATATGGCGAAGGACCTGGACTTCGCACCAATAGAAAGTACTGGCGTTGACCATGATATTCGGATCGCATTAGCAGGTGGTTTAGCCTTGAGGCCCGGAATCGTACTTATTGTAGGTACCGGATCATCATGTTATGGGCAATCTGCTGATGGAAAAAGCTGTCGCGTAGGTGGTTGGGGACATTTATTAGACGATGACGGAAGTGGTTATTATCTGGGTTTAGAGGCATTAAAAGCAGTAGTACGCAGTATCGATGGTCGCTTAGGGCATACTGCATTAGTCGACAGAATAAAAACAGCCCTCCAAATTAGCGATGAGCAAGAGATTATGCTGCGTTTATATCATCCACCAATGAGTCGTCTTCAAGTTGCAGCGCTTGCCCCACTGGTTTTGGAAACCGCAAAGGAAGATGACCCGATTGCTCAAAATATTATAAAAAACGGTTTGAGCGGTTTATCGCACCTGGTTGAAGTCGCTACCCTTCAATTGGATTTTCCCAAAGATGAAACCTATGTGACCACGACGGGTGGATTAGCACAATCTGGTCAATATTTTAAGAATCTTCTTTATGAAGCAATACTATCACGCATTCCTCACGCAAAAATTCAAGAGCCTGTGCTTTCTCCAGTTCTAGGGGCGACTCTGCTGGCCATTTCGTCCCTTGGAAAGCCCCCATTACAAGAAGTCATATCAAAACTTAAGAACTACGGATAAAAGAACAATGATTGATTCCATTTTTACACATTTTAATCCCGATACTGGTCAGATTGATGGCAGAACACCAAAAGCCCGTCTCCTAAGTAGTCTGCGTGAGATGTTCCTTGACAAAGATGCTTTGGATCAAACCCTGCTTCAACAAGGCGATATTCCCATTTATAGCGTGACGAGTGTTGAGCCGGCGAATGGTGATGGGCAGCTCCATTATGGTATTGGGATTATCCAACCTGGAATGATAGGTCAAGAATATTTTTTTACGGCCGGCCATTTCCACGCCTATCGCCCTGCCGCCGAATTGTATATTGGCCTTTCGGGAGAAGGTTTGATGTTGTTACAAGACGAGGGTAATGGTGAATCAGAGGTACGTTCTTTAACAGCAAATACCACAGTATACGTACCGGGTTTTACTGCCCATCGCACCATAAATACAGGCAACGTTCCTCTTACTTATATAGGGGTTTATCCCTCCCAGGCTGGACATGATTACGGCGAAATCCTAAAGAAGAATTTTAGAAAAGTTGTAATCGAAATCAACGGAAAGCCAGAATTTATTGACCGGCAGATAGCGTTAGAAATACTCAAGAAAGAGAGATAGCTTTATGGCAAAAAACTTCGTGACAAAGCCCATCCCTGATCAACAACCTGATATCACCATTGTTCAACGTCCATGGGGCTCATTTGAACAGTATGCATTCAACCAGGACGTTACCGTTAGCCTGATGAGTGTCAATACCAACCAGAGGCTCAGTCTCCAATCACATTCCGGACGCGGTGAATTGTGGATCGTTATCGATGAGGGCGCAATCGTTCAGGTAAACGAGAAAATATTCCAGACTAAAGTCGGGGACAAAATTTGGATTCCCGCCAATGCTCAACATCGTCTTAGCTGTTCTCCATCCGTTAGATCAGTGCGTGTACTGGAAGTAGCATTTGGAAATTGGCAACAGGATGATATTACCCGCTACGAAGATGACTTTTCCCGTCCCAGCACAGGTGAATAATGACATCAGGGAATTCAAATCTTCGAAATACCAGCCAGGAAGTGATACCCACAATCCACAATTTTTTGCCTGAGGGAAAATATGATATTTACCCAGGGTTTCCCCTCCCAAACGGGAAAATCTTTTCCGGGTTTGAGTCACTGGCAAAACAAATTATCAAGTCAGGAAGAAATATCGTAATAGATGGATATGGTGGAATCTTCTGGCAAGACTTTCGCGACAAACTTAATGGTGAGTTAGAAAAATTTGGACAGATCGCTACCTGGCAAAATGTAGAATCGGCAATGTTCCCTCCATCAAAGATCAAGGAAATCATCAACCCGTTCTTAGGCGGAACCGATCCAGTCTTTGGAAAACGATACACAGGAGGAATTGAAGATTTATTTGATCCAGAAAAACTTAGAAAACTTAAGCCAAATAATCAGGCCAAAATAAATATTCTCTATGGGTGCGGGGCCACTCTCGCAGGTTGGAAAGCATTAGTTGTTTATCTGGATCTGCCCAAAAATGAAATCCAATTCCGATCACGTGCAGGATCGATAACCAACCTGGGGATGAGCGAGTCTCTCCCCCCCAAGGAAATGTATAAGCAGTTTTATTTTGTGGACTGGGTGGTTTTGAACCGACACAAAGCCAGTATTCTGGCAAAAATCGATTTGATGGTTGATGTACAACGCATAGACGAACCCGTTTGGATGTCCGGTTCTGATTTACGGGCTGGTTTGGATTTAATGGCCCATAACTATTTTCGTGTTCGCCCATGGTTTGAACCTGGTCCATGGGGTGGTCAATGGATAAGAAACCACATAACACAACTACCCCAGGATGTTCCAAACTATGCCTGGTCATTTGAATTGATAGTTCCCGAAAACGGGTTGTTATTCGAAAGCTCAGGAATACTGCTCGAGGTATCCTTTGACACTTTGATGTTTCAGAATTCTAAAGAGGTGATGGGAAATTTCGAAGAACGTTTTTCCACGGAATTCCCCATACGTTTCGACTTTTTGGATACTTTTGAAGGTGGAAACCTTTCAGTGCAATGTCACCCCAGTTTTGAATATATTCGTGAAAATTTCGGGGAAAGATTTACGCAAGACGAGGCTTACTACATATTGGATTCACAACCAGGGTCCAGGGTTTATCTTGGGTTTCAGGAGACCATAGACCCTAATCTATTTAAGTCAGAGTTAGAAAAGAGTTTTCGGGAAAATGTTGAAATTCCTATAGATAAATTTGTAAACTCACTTCCCAGTTCTAAGCATGACCTCTTTCTAATTCCCAATGGAACAATTCATGGTGCGGGAATTAATAATCTGGTGTTGGAAATCAGCACAACCCCATACATCTTTACATTCAAAATGTATGATTGGATGCGACTTGATTTAGACGGCGCCCCCCGGCCATTAAATATCCAGCGGGCTTTTGATAATTTGAAATTCGAACGTAAGGGGGAAATTATTGAGAAAGAGTATAAATCACATCCCTATATTCTTGAAACAGGAAAAGATTGGAAGGTGTACCACCTTCCTACGCACCAAAATCATTTTTATGATGTTCACCGTGTTGAATTTGATAGTACTTATTACAACACAACAGAGGGAAGTCCGCATGTATTGAGCCTGGTTGAGGGAGATTGGATCATTCTTGAAACTTCTTCCGGGATGCGAAAAAGATTCAATTATGCAGAAACTTTCGTGATTCCAGCGGCAACAAACAATTATCGCCTGATAAACGAAACAGATCAGACAAACAAGGTTGTTATCACGTTCCTTAAACCGGAATGTGCTCAGAAATAGCGTTAATGTTGAAAATATTTTGGGAAGGAGGTGATTTCACAGTTATTGGTTTTGTGCTCGATGAAGTATTAAACGCAAGAAAAAAAATTAAAAGGAGTTGGAAAGAAATGAAAAGAATAAGTAACTATGTTGTTAAGGCATTCTTTGCCCTTCTTATTGTTTCAATGATGGCAGCTTTTTTGCCTGCTACAGTCGCTCCTACCGTACACGCAGCGGCCAGTGATAAGATCGAATTAAATTTCTGGACACATTCACATCCGGAAATGAATGAGTACACAAAAGTGTTGATTGCAGAATACGAAAAAGCCAATCCAAATGTAACCATCAAATATCAATCTTTTCCAACCGATGAATATCTCACAAAGTTGAAAGCTGCGCTTGCTACAGGCACAGGCCCTGATGCGTTTGATCTCTTTGATGGCGACCTGCCTATATACAACGCACAAAAGCAGCTTGCTCCGATCAATCCGCAGGATTTCGGGTTCAAAGATATGGATGAAATGAAAGCTGCCTGGCTTAAGGGCTCTTTGGAAGGTTCCACCTTTGATGGAAAAGTCTATCAGATTCCGATGGAGTTCAACACATTCAGCCTCTTCATCAATACTGAGCTGTACAAAAAAGCCGGCCTTGATCCCGACAAAGATTATCCCAAGACATGGGACGACCTGGCAACTGTCGGACAGAAAATCGCAAAATGGGAAGGCAACAAAATCGTAGTGGAAGGTTTTAAGTGGCCTGTTCCCAAACTTGGTGATGTCTGGGCTGAGATCACGTTTGAACCAGTATTGAGACAATACGGCGCGTCAGTCCTATCTGAAGATGGGGAATCCAGCACTATCAATTCCCCCGAAGCAGTCAAGGCCATTGCAACATACGCCGAATTGATTACAAAATACAAGACCGGCGATCAGAATGTTGGTAAGTATGATCCCCTTCTCCCCAATGAAGATTTCGCTCAGGGGACCCTTGGGAACTGGATTAGTGGCCCCTGGGCTATTCCAACCTTAAAAGACAAACCCGTCTGGGGAAATTTTAAAGTTGTTCCTCTTCCCCAACAGGATCCTGCCAAACCGGTCACTCTTCTTTACGCTTGGGGTTGGTGTGTCAATAATGCTTCAAAAAATCAATCCGAAGCATGGAAATGGATCAGTTTCCTTTCTTCACATGGTGAGCAGTGGTTAACAAAAGCCGGATATATCCAACCACGGTTGGGCTGGGAAGAAACTCAGGCAGCCAAGGATTCACTTTTCTTGGATGTATTCCTTCAGGATATGGAAAAAGGTCAATATACTGTCAGATCCATCCATTACGCTGAAGTCACCAAATCTATAAACAACATGCTATCAAGAGCTATTCTTGAAGGGCAGGCGCCACAGGCTGCAGCCGATCAGGCGAAAAAAGAGATTGATGACATTTTCAAATAAATAATACTTACAATTCATAAGGGGATACGGATTCTCCGTATCCCCTTACTCAGGGAGAACTTTTATGTCGCGACTCGAGTATGCATCAGATCATAAAACTGATCCAAATGATCTCTCCAGTTTTTTCAACCGTACATGGCGCAAATACTCCTGGCGCAGAGAAATGTGGGGGGTTTTGTTTGTAATACCAGCCATAGGATTTTTAGCTGTTTTCAGTCTCTTCCCGGTCAGTCAAGCTTTTTTTCTCAGTTTTTATAAATTCGATCTGTTTTCACCCATGAAGTTTGTCGGATTAGACAATTATCGCTACCTTTTGGAAAGTGAATTATTTCATAACTCCTTTTTCGTCACACTGTACTACGTCTTTGGAACTTGTATCCCGATATGGTTCATTTCCTTTGGTTTAGCATTGCTATTTAATAAAAGCTTTAAATTTCGGGATTTTTTTCTGACTATTTATTTTGGACCCGTTGTCATGTCTTTGATCGTCGTTTCCATGATCTGGAAAACCATGTATAACCCATCTGGTCCAATAAATGAACTTTTTTCTCTGAATATCCCCTGGTTGACTAATAGTAAAACTGTTATGCCTGCTCTGATCATAATGAGCATCTGGAAGGGTATAGGATATTACATGATTCTATACCTGGCTGGTTTACGCAATATCCCAGTTGAATACTACGAAGCCTCCAGCCTGGACGGTGCAAGTGCATGGGATAATCTGCGTTACATCACATTCCCTCTTATGAAACCAACGATCGTTTTTGTTATAGTCGTTTCGATAATTATCGGTTTTAAAGTATTCGCCCCAATGTTCATAATGACCCTTGGTGGTCCAAATGATAGCAGCCTGGTGTTAACACTGAACATTTATCAAACAGCTTTTCAATTTTCCAGAATGGGTCGTGCGGCTGCCGAATCCGTTTTTATGTTCTTTATTCTTATGGGGTTTAGTATTATCCAACTCCGCCTTTTCCGAACACAGAATTAAACGGGAGAATCAACAATGAACACATTGCATTCTCGCCAAATGGCAAAAAGTCTTACTTTTTATTTGCTCTTAACTATTGGCGCCGTAGTTATGTTCTTTCCAATTTTTTGGATGATATCAACAGCATTTAAGACCGGGCAGGAAATATTTGCCACCCCATTGCAATGGTTCCCTTCAAGCCTCCAATGGGAAAACTTTACCAAACCATTTTTAGAAAAACCCTTCTTTAATTGGTTTATTAATAGCCTGGTGGTTTCTTCCTGTGTAACTCTTGGCAATTTACTATTCTGTTCACTGGCCGGGTATGGTTTTGCCAAATATCATTTCCCGGGGCGTAATGTTCTCTTCCTGGTTGTTCTGGCTACATTCATGATCCCTCAGCAAGTTACCATGGTGCCACTCTTTTTAGTCATTAAAAATTTTGGGTGGGTAAATAGTTATGCCGCGCTAATTTTTCCCGTAATGGTAGACGCCTTTGGAATCTTTCTTATGCGCCAGTTTATTCAGGATATACCTTCTGATTATATTGACCAGGCTAGAATAGATGGAGCTGGAGAATTCCGAATTTGGTGGACTATTGTGCTGCCAATGATGAGCCCTATACTTTCCGCACTGGGAATTCTCACTTTCTTGAATAATATGGACGAAATGTTATGGCCTCTTATCGTAGTCACAAGTGAAGAATTACGCACCATTCCATTAGGACTAGCCACTTTTGAGAACACGTATCAAACAGTATATAACCAGCTAATGGCTGTCGCATTATTAGCCACCATTCCCGTTTTCTTAGTATTCGTCTTTTTCCAGAAGAAGATTATTCAAGGAATGACAATGAGTGGATTAAAATAGACCTGTAATGTGACACCGATTTAAGATATTTCAAGAAATCTCACATTTCCATGTAATTCAAAATGATCGACAATTCATTGGGCTTTCGCCCACGGTTGTCGGTTATTTTTTTCCCTTTGCCCATTAATAATTGAAAGAAATAACAAAAATACAATACAATTGACCCCTGAAAACCTGCCTTCAGAGGGAGATACCCATGCAATACGGTTACTTTGACGACAAAGCCAAAGAATACGTCATCACCCGCCCGGACACACCCACCTCATGGAGCAACTACCTCGGCTCCACGGAATACGGTGCCATCATCACCAACAACGCCGGCGGTTACAGCTTCTACAAATCCGCTGCCCAGGGACGATTCCTGCGCCTGCGATTCAACAGCATCCCCATGGACCAACCGGGACGCTACATCTACCTGCGCGACCGTGACAATGGCGATTACTGGTCAGCCTCCTGGCAACCGGTGGGAAAACCGCTCGAATCGTTTAAATCCACCTGCCGGCACGGTACGGCCTATACCATCATCGAATCGGAATACGCCGGTATCGTCTCTGAAACCACCTATTTTGTTCCCCTCGGACAGCTCTTCGAATACTGGTGGGTGCGATTGACCAACAGATCCGACCGCCCGCGCAAACTCTCCGCATTCTCGTATTGCGAGTTTTCCAACAACTGGGATACCCAGCAGGATCTGGTCAACCTGCAATACTCCTTATTCATTATCAAGGGCGAAATGCGCGACGGGCTGCTGCGCTTGGCCATCAATGATAACCTGACAACCGACGCGGGAAATTTCATCAACAACGACCAGAGCCGCCACACCTGGATGGCACTGGCCGGTACGCCCGTCAGCGGGTACGACACCGACCGTGCCGCCTTTCTCGGCAATTACCGCAGTTATCACAACCCGCTGGCAGTGGAACAGGGAAAATGCACCGGCAGTAACGCCTATGGCGACAATGCCTGCGGCAGCCTGCAATCGGATATTGAACTGGCGCCCGGCGAATCTCGTGATCTGCTCCTTATGCTGGGAATTGGCGACAGCGGCAGCTTTGGCAAACGTGCAGTGGCTGAATTTGGCTCGGCAGAACGAGCCGCACGGGAACTGGAAAACCTCAAAAGAGCGTACCACGCGAACCTTGAATCGCTCACAGTAGAAACACCTGACCCGGAATTCAATTCAATGATCAACGTGTGGGCGCCATATAACGCCCAGGTCAGTTTCAACTGGTCACGGTCGGCATCGCTGGTCTACAATGGCGAACGCAATGGTTTGGGATTCCGTGACTCCGTGCAGGATGTTCTCGGTGTTCTGGCTGCCAATCCGGAGGTGGCGCGTGAGCGGTTGGAACTGATGCTCACCGGACAGGTCTCATCCGGCGGGGCCATCCCGGTGATCAAACCATTTGACCACCATCCCGGTTCCGAACAGCCCCCCGATCCGGAACATTACCGCTCGGATGACTGTCTGTGGTTTTTCAATGCCATTCCAGCCTATGTGGCCGAAACCGGTGATGTATCCTTCTACAACAAAGTCCTGCCATATGCCGACCAAGGTGAAGCCACGGTTCTGGGACACCTGCGCCGCGCAATGGAATTCAACCTGGAGCGCACCGGTAAGCATGGTCTGCCCTGCGGACTGGAAGCCGACTGGAATGACTGCCTGAAACTCGGGTATCACGGCGAAAGTCTATTTGTCGCTTTTCAGCTTTTCATGGCCCTGTCCATCTATGCCGAAATTTCAACTGTGCTGGGGATGCGGGACGAATCCACCTGGGCATTGGCCCAACGTGAAACCCTGAACGCGAATATCCAGAAGCATTGCTGGGATGGGAACTGGTTCATCTGGGCATTCGGCGAAGACGGAACAACATACGGTACCAAAGATTACGCGGAAGGACAGGTATACCTCAACACCCAGGTATGGTCGGTCATCAGTGGAGCAGCCACCCCGGAACAGGCCCGTCAGGCCATGCAGACGGTCCATGAGCGGCTGGCCACTCCCTATGGATTGATGCTATCCGCCCCGCCCTTCCTGAAAACATCCATCGAAGTGATGCGGGCTGTTCTTTTCAACCCGGGGATCAAAGAGAACGCCGGCATCTTTAATCACACCCAGGGATGGGGCGTGATGGCCGAATGTATGCTGGGCAACGGTGACCGCGCGTATGAGTATTACCGCGCCTTTATGCCCGCCGCTTACAACACCCGCGCCGAAATCCGGCAGTGCGAACCGTATGCGCAGGCGCAGACCACCTACGCCAGCCTGTCGCCCCGCGCGGGCAATACCCGCACCTCGTGGCTTACAGGCGCCGCCGCGTGGGCGTACTATTCCGCCGTCTATCATCTGCTGGGTATCCGCCCCGAAGTGGATGGCCTGCGGATCGATCCATGTATCCCTTCCGTCTGGAAAGACTTTTCGGCTACACGAATATTTCGCGGGAAACGCGTCGACATTGAAGTGCGCAACCCTGCCGGGGTTTGCCGGGGCGTTAGATCCATGACGATCAACGATTCTCCGGTGGATGGCAATCTGATTCCAGCGGATAGGCTTGAAGCCGTAAATAAAGTCGTGGTCGTTCTGGGATAATTTCCCTCATCCATCGCTCTCAAACGCCACCCGCCTGCCTGCATGGATCAACCTCCGAACAGGGTTTGGCCTGGTGGTGATTCTTCATGCAGGTACCAGTCAATTGTTTAACCCCGGATCGCTGTGATTTCAGGAAATTCTTCCCGTTAAATACAAAATAATCTTTTTACAGCGCCTTCACAATTTCTACACATCATCCATTTATAGTGTATCTATCAGAGGTGAAAACGATACATCACCTCATCAAGGAGAGATATGAATCGATTGGTAAAGATCCTTCTCATTATTCTGGCTGCCCTGGTCATCGCCGGCGCGGGATTCTGGGTTGGAACCACGACAGGACTGCGGCGCATGCCTATGGCCGGTGCCATCCCGGCTTTTAGCACCTCGCCCATGGCGGGCGAATCCGATGGGACAAACACGGTACCATACGGCAACAACCGCCCGGGTTGGGGTCAACAGCAGGAATCAGACCGCGATCGGTCAGAGTACTCACGCAGAACCCCTGATGATGAAAAATACGACAATGGACAATGGCAAATGCCTTTTGCCAATTCCGGTTTCCGTCGGATGCCCGGCCAGATGCCACAGGGTACTATGATGGCACGTAATCACGATGCTTTTGGAGGAAGAAATTCAATGTCTATAGGCAGCATGTTCATGGGCGGCGGGATGATGTTCTTTGGTCTTCTTTTCCCGCTCGGGTTTGCAATTCTCATGGTTTTGGGTATCATAGTGCTATTCCGCATGGTTCGAAACCAGAATACGGTTCCGGTTGAAACCAAGGCAGTCTGCGCGAATTGCGGCGCCCCGATCCAAAATGGGTGGAAGCACTGCCCGCAATGCGGACACGAGATCTAATGTATCCTCCCCTCCCTCTTTATTGGGATCAAGGAGTAATTTAGCTTGACCCAACCAGAAAGCGCAAAAAGGGCTACCGCCGGTGCCCTTTTTGCTTTAATTATCAGTTGGAGCGGTATCTTTTTTCTTTATTTTTCGTCATACTTAAAAACAGCAAATGTCTGCTGAAAACGAAGGCGACCTGTTGCGGCGGGCCCGCAACCTAGAACACGAAGCACTGGTGGAGATATACGATTTGTATAGCTCATCAATCTTTGCGTATGCCTATCGCGTTTTGGGTGACGGGAATCTGGCAGAAGACTGTGTTTCAGAAACATTTTTACGCCTTCTGAAAAGTCTGAAGAACCAATCGGGACCGCAGGAGCATTTGAAATCCTATTTGTATCGAATTGCGCACAACTGGATCACAGATCTTTATCGGAAATCATCCATCAGGGAATTGGAATTGACAGATACAACCCTTCCATTGAATGACTATCGCCTGGAAAACCATGTTGAAAACAATATGGATCTTTCAGAAATTCAAAAAGCCATTACAAGCCTTACTCCTGACCAGCGCTTTGTGATCACTCTACGATATGGAGAAGGTTGGGATATCAATCAGATCGCAACCGCCCTACAAAAACCAGTCGGCGCCGTAAAAGCATTGCAGCACAGAGCTCTTGCCGCTCTCCAAAAAATCATGGGAGCGAATGAGGTATCAAATGGACTCTGATCACACCCGCGAAGATTTCTCGCAAATTGAGCAGCGATTAGTCTCGCTTCACCAGACTCCAATCCATCGTAATTCAGAAAAGGCTCGTAGCAGCCGAGATTCCTATTTGAAGGCAATCTCCAGGATTACCGTATCCAAACCAGAAAAACACCGTCTTACTTTACAGGATCATATCCAATCATTCCTGTATTCTGGAAAGGGAAAATTAACAATGAGTCCCATACTGGTATCGATAGTTGCGGCTGTAGTTATGCTCTTTGGTGGTGGAAGTGTCGGAGTTGTGGCAGCGCAGAATAGTCTGCCGGATGATCTGTTATACCCCTTGAAACTCGCAACAGAAGATGTGCGAATGGCACTGGCGAACACCCCTGAAGAGAAGATTGATCTTGAGATTGAACTGGGTGAGACCCGGCTGAGCGAGATCATTCAACTATTGGAGAAGGAAGAAACACCGGGTGAAGACCAGTACGAACGCCTGGATAGTCATCTCATGAACGCGTATCAACTGGCCATGGACACCAACACACAGAATTCAGCCGAATTGACCATGTTGCGCAACCGCATTCAGACACAAGCACAGCTCATGGAAGAGATCCAGGTCAAAGCAATGACTCAATCCTCAGAAGTTGTGTTATCGCGAACCAAAGGAATGCTTCAATCTCAGATCAATCTGGTCGATGAAACCATATCGGTAATCAATTCCATGGGAACGGGGAAATCCGGATCGGAAGCCGGAACGGGTCAGCAGAACCAGGGGCAACCCGTAGAACAGGGTCAGTCACAGCCCATGGAACAGAACCAATCGCAGCCCATGGAACAGAACCAATCGCAGCCCA
>CAYUQJ010000005.1:0-197285 GCA_964446955.1 uncultured Leptolinea sp. | reverse complement strand
TCGCGAAGGCGGCCTGACCGTCGGCGCGGGTGTCATCACCAAGATTATCGCGTAGTGAAGTGAAAGGGTTTCGGCCTGAAGACCAGGCCGGGGTATAATCATGGCATCAAAAAAGAAAGACGTTCGACCGGTTATCACATTTGCGTGCACAGAATGCAAGGAACGCAATTACACCTCCGAAAAGAATCGCCGCAATGATCCGAACCGGATGGAAATCATGAAATACTGTGCTCGCTGCAAGAAGCACACTTTACACCGCGAGACGAAGTAACCTTTGAAAACAGCAGCGGCCGGACGCGTGTATAATAAGCGTCCGGCAGACTGCATAGGCCAGTGGCTCAATTGGCAGAGCACCGCTCTCCAAAAGCGGGGGTTGTGGGTTCGATTCCTACCTGGCCTGCCTTGTGTGGCAGGCGCCGTCCACAAGACGGCGCTTTGTCAAGAAAGAAACTGATTTGAGGAGTGATGCGTGGCCGATAAACTGGAAAAACAAAAGCAACCGAATGCTTTTCAACGATGGTCCCGCGAGACATCGGGTGAACTGCGCAAGGTCACTTGGCCAACGCGTCAGGAAGCATGGCGGCTGACAAAGATTGTCATCGCGGTCATGGTCGTTATGAGCTTTGTGCTTGGCGCCCTTGATTTTGTCTTCTCAACCCTCATTACGATGATCCTTGCCTGAGTTTTCGACCGGGCCTGATCCGGTTGTAGGAGAATGAATGGAAATTCAAGACGAGTTTGAACGGGACGAACGCGAGGAAACTGAAGTCCCCGCGCCAGAGCCGGTGGTGAAAAAAAACCGCCAGGCGGAATCTTCCGTTTCGTCAGATACAGGCGATGAAGAAAGCGGGCAGATAACGCCCAGCGATACCCGTAACTGGTATGTCATCCATTGCTATTCAGGTTATGAGAACAAAGTTCGCCATAACCTTGAACAGCGTATTGAGACCATGGACATGAAGGAAATGATCTTCGATGTCGTTATTCCGACTCAGGAAGAGATCGAAGTCAAAGATGGCAAACGCCGCACGGTGGAGCGTCATGTTTTCCCCGGATATGTGCTGGTCAATATGATCCTTACGGAAGAATCATGGTATGTCGTCCGGAACACACCGGGCGTCACCGGATTTGTTGGCATGGGCAACCAGCCGACTGCCTTGCGGCCGGAAGAGGTAAGCCAAATCCTTCGTCGGATGGAAGCTGAAGCCCCGCACATCAAGGTTACATTCAAGATTGGTGAACGGGTGCGCATTGTCGATGGTCCATTCAATGATTTCCGTGGATCTGTATCTGAAATTGATCAGAATCGCAATAAGGTTCGGGTAATGGTCAATTTCTTTGGCCGCGAAACTCCAGTAGAACTGGACTTTTTGCAGGTAGAAAAGGCATAAACAGACCATACAGGTCTGATCGTGTGGGAGGGTGTCTCCCTTTTATCACCCGTTATAACCACAAAGGAGTGAAACTGTGGCAAAGAAACTAAAAGCAATCGTACGTCTTCAGATCGCTGCCGGTAAAGCAAACCCGGCACCCCCCATCGGTCCGGCTCTGGCCGGTCACGGTATCAACATTATGGCCTTCTGCAAGGAATATAACGCGCGAACGGCCAACAAAGCCGGCGAGATCATTCCTGCCGAGATTACCGTTTATACCGATGGTTCGTTCACCTTTGTTCTGAAAACCCCGCCCGCGGGAGTTCTTCTGCGCAAAGCAGCCGGAATTGAAAAAGGCTCTGGTGTACCCAATCGCGAAAAAGTGGGCAAAGTAACAAAAGCCCAGATCCGCGAAATAGCCGAATTCAAATTCAAAGACATGAATGCCAACGATATTGACGCTGCCATGAAGCAGATCGAAGGCACCGCCCGCAATATGGGCCTGACAGTGGTTGACTAAGTAGTTGTGGGAGGGTGGTTGATCTGCCCGTTCGCACCACAAAGGAGAAATTATGGCCAAACATGGTAAGAAATACAATGCTGCAAAGCAAAAAATTGACGGATCCAAATACTATTCTCCGCGCGAAGCCGTCGAACTGGTAAAAGAAACGAGCGTCACAAGTTTTGATGGAACCATGGAAATCCATCTGCGTATGGGACTAGATCCCCGGCAGGCTGATCAGATGGTACGTGACGTCGTTGTCCTTCCCAACGGACTGGGAAAAACCGTCCGTGTACTGGTCTTCGCCCAGGGTGAAGGTGTTGCCAAAGCTACCGAAGGCGGAGCCGATGTCATTGCTGACTCCGATGAGTGGATCAACAAGATCGCCGGTGGTTGGACGGAATTTGATGTTGCCATCTCCACACCGGATATGATGGGAAAAGCCGGCAAGCTTGGCCGTGTTCTTGGTCCCCGCGGATTGATGCCGAACCCGAAAGCCGGTACCGTGGTTCCCGCTGAAGATCTTCCCCGTGTTATTCAGGAAGCCAAAGCGGGACGCGTGGAGTTCAGGCTTGATAAGACCGCAAACATTCACGTACCGCTGGGAAAAATTTCCTTCTCTGCTGACAAATTGACAGAAAACCTGACTGCCTTTATGGAAGCTATCAAAAAAGCCAAACCGGCTGCTGCCAAGGGTTCTTACATCAAACGGATTACCCTTGCTTCGACCATGGGTCCTGGCGTCAAAGTTGATGCCAACCAGGCCCTGGCTATGTCTTCCGGCGAGTAAGAAAAAGAGATATAATAACCCGCCTGTAAACGAATATTGGCTTCACCGTAGACAGTTGGTGCCGCATAGCGGCTTAATATCCGGCCGAGGTGGAGACATTCAGAAATAATGGATGCGTCCATTAAATGTGTACGAATGTCTTTACCGGAGCAAAAACCGGTAAAGACTTTTTTATTTTTGAGGTGAAAGGAGGTGACATTCATTGGCATTCTCAAAGAAACATAAGACTAAATTGTTATCCGATTATGAAACCTGGTTGAATAAAAGCCAGGCGGTCTTCATGCTTGAATATAACAAAATGACCATGAAAGACATCGATGCCTTCCGCGCCAAGGTGCGTGAGACCGGCAGCGAAGCACATGTTGTCAAAAACACATTGATGCAAATGGCCATGACAAATGCTGGTTACAAAAATGTGATAAAAGCTGAAGGTACATGCCTCGTCGGGTTCGCGTATTCTGACGCACCCGCACTGGCAAAAGTATTCGCGGATGCGACCAAGAATTCGGATGTTTTCAAACTCCGTAATGGATATCTGGAAAAGGAAGAATTAAGCGTTCAGCAGGTGAAAGCTCTGGCTGATCTGCCGCCGCTTCCGGTTATGCGCGCAACCCTGCTTGGTGTTTTGCAGGCTCCCGCATCCAAACTCGTCCGCACATTGGCGGAACCGGCGCGATCGCTGGCCGCAGTTGTCAAAGCATATTCTGATAAAGGCGTTGCCCAGGCTGCCTGAGTCGTATTTATTCAAAAATTGTAAGGAGATTCAAAATGGCTGATTTAGCTAAACTTGTTGATGAACTGAGCGCTCTTTCCGTTCTGGAAGCCGCTGAGTTGGTAAAGGCACTCGAAGAGAAGTGGGGCGTTTCCGCCGCCGCTCCTGTAGCTATGGCTGCTGCCGGCGCTCCTGCCGCCGCCGCTGAAGCTGTCGAAGAGAAAACCGAGTTCGATGTCGTCCTGAAAGACGCCGGCCCCAAGAAGATCGATGTCATTAAAGTCATCCGTACTCTGACCTCCCTTGGTCTCGTCGAAGCCAAAAACATGGCTGAGACCGCGGGTGCCAAAGTTCTTTCCGCTGTTTCCAAAGAAGTTGCTGCCGATGCCAAGAGCAAACTCGAAGCTGCCGGTGGTGTGGTCGAATTAGCCTAAGGGCTGATCAGACAAAAATAAACGAGGGCGTTTTTATGCGCCCTCGTTTTTCTTTTAATGGTGTTTCTCAAACAATCGTTTTTTTCGTTGTGACAATCACTGGGCTACAGATTTAACCTGTCGTATCACCATGACAACTTTTCCCATAATGCGCAGGGAGGAGGGATTGTCAATGAGGATGGGTTTCATGGAAGGATTGGCAGGCTGCAGGCGGACCCGGTTGTTTTCTTTATAGAAGTACTTTAGCGTGGTTGAGTTCTCATCGTCCAGCCACACTGCCACCATATCTCCATTAATGGCATCCTGTGCCTGTTTCATGACAACAATATCGCCATCATTCACCATGGCATCGATCATGGAATCCCCATCGACTTCAAGGGCAAATAATTCACTGATCTTTTCTTTTGGGGGTAAAAGACTGCGGGCAATTTCAACAGAAGATTCAGAATCGAAATAGGCCATATCCGATGGGGGCATGGGAAGCGGTGCGCTGGCCACGATTCGACCAAAGACCGGGATACGTAGAATGTCGCTCAGAGATACGGCCGTTGATTGTCCGTGGAGAATTTCTGGGTTAGGCGCGGGCCCACCGGCTTCGGGATAAACCGGTTTGAAGACACGAATACTGCGTGAAACCCGGCCATCGCGGGCAATGTACCCTTCCTGCTCAAGATAATTCAGATAATAATCTACAAGTGATGTGGATTTAACACCAATGCTTTCCCCGATTTGACGGATGGAAGGAGAGTAGCTGTTCTTTTCGATGAAGGATGTCAGGAATTCCATGATCTTCCTATGGCGGTCACTTAAACCTACGGTCCTTCTTGGCATAGTACAATCCTCCTTATAAATCCGTATAGAAATACTATACCAGAACAACCGTTCAACTGTCAAGTAGCAAATATGTACTATATGAATGCGGTTGACACCTGAATCAAATATGGTATACTCCCCTACAGTATCAATCATGTATGGAGATTATGTATGCCTTTATATGAGTATATTTGTGAGGAATGTGGGAACCAGTTTGAAAAACGGGTAAGCTTTTCTGAAGCGGATTGCGAACAGGAGTGCCCGGGTTGTGGTAGCAAGCACAGCCGTAAAAAGATATCCCTGTTCGCTTCGAAAACAAGTGGAGGATCAACTGTTTCCAGTGGTGTTTCATCAGGTTGTGGTGGCGGACGGTTCACCTGAGCGGGATAATACCTACGGCCGTGTGCCGGGAGAATCAATGAGCGAACCCAGTGAATCAACCAAACATGAAATGCGGACCCGCCTGCGTAGATTAGAAGGGCAGGTAAGGGGAATCCAAAATATGCTTGATCAAAACCGTGATTGCCGCGAAGTTGTACAACAATTGGCTTCCGTAAAAGCGGCGGTCCATTCCGCCAACCTGTTCTTTATCCGTGAATACATTACAAGTTGTGTCGAAAATTCAGATACCAGCGATCCCGCCGCGAATCGGCGGATGATGGATGAATTGCTTGGCTTGCTTTCAAAAGTAGCGTGAAAAGAGGAGGCGATATATGAGTTCAGCGAAAGTGAAATGGATAGGTGGTAAACAATTTGTGGGAATTGATTCCACAAACCATTCTGTGGTTCTCTCGACTCCTGAAGAAGGCGTGGGGATGAAACCATCGGAACTGATGCTGGTGGCGCTGGCTTCGTGTAGTTCTGTTGACGTGGTGGAAATCATGTCAAAACGACGTACACCGCTGGAATTCATGGAAGTTTCCGCGGACGCGCAGCAAGACTCGAATCCCCCATGGACATTTCGAAAGATTCACTTGACATACCGGGTAAAAGGGAAGGGCATCAAGGAAAAGGACATTGCCCAGGCTATGGAACTTTCTGAAAAGAAATACTGCTCGGTAGCTTCAACTCTGAGCGGAATAGCTGAGATCACTACTTCTTTCGAATTACTACCTGAAGAGTAATCTGTATGGGTTTATAATTTCAATCCGGAGGGTATTCCCCTCCGGATTTTTTGTATGAGGGAGTAAGACATGGCAGTTAAAGGCGTCATTGATCGGTATCGTCCATTATTGAATATCCCCGAACACACCAAAACCATTACCCTGCTTGAGGGCAGCACTCCGCTAATACCTGTGCCAAAAATCGCGGAAGAGCTGGGTAAAAACTGTAAAGTCTGGGTTAAATTTGAAGGATTGAATCCAACAGGCTCTTTCAAAGATCGTGGAATGACGGTAGCCATAAGTGAAGCTGTGGGACGGGGCGCAAAAGCCGTGATCTGCGCGTCAACCGGGAACACAGCCGCATCCGCCGCGGCGTACGCGGCACGAAGTGGAACGCGGGCCATTGTATTGATCCCCAAAGGTAAGGTTGCTGCGGGTAAGCTGGCGGGTGCTGTCGCTTACGGCGCGGACGTCTTTCAAATTGATGGGTCATTTGATGATGCTTTAAGTCTGGTGGTAGAAATCTCAAATCGGTCTCCCATCGCGCTTGTTAATTCACTCAATCCATATCGTTTGGAAGGGCAAAAAACAGCCGCTTTTGAAATATGCGATGAACTAGGCTTTTCCCCGGACTGGCTTTGTCTGCCGGTAGGGAATGCCGGGAATATCACATCCTATTGGATGGGTTTTAAAGAGTATTATGAGTTAAAAGGAATTCCAAAGCCACGCATATTGGGGGTGCAGGCAGAGGGATCTGCGCCTCTGGTGTTAGGGCATCCGGTCGAAAATCCAGAGACAATAGCCACGGCAATTCGTATTGGAAAGCCAGCCCGTGGTGAGCAGGCTCTGGAAGCGGCGGAAGAATCCAATGGACGCATTATTGCGGTTTCGGATGAGGCACTTCTTGCCGCTCAGCGCAAACTGGCTGCCAGCGGTGTATGGGTTGAACCAGCTTCTTCCGCCGGTCTGGCCGGTCTTTTACACGAGGTGAAAACCGGAAAATTCAATGCGGATGGAAAAAAAATTACCATCGTCTGCACCGGTCACGGGATGAAAGACCCTGATATTATCGCGAAAAGCATGCCGGCACCGCGATTGATACCGGCCAAAGCGGATGATCTGGAAGCTGCCATTATGGGGACAAACGAATGACTGAAATAAACCCGTCCGTTGAAATCAGGGTTCCGGCAACGACCGCGAATCTGGGCGCTGGTTTTGACTGTCTCGCTGTTGCCTTGAATTTATGGAACCAGGTCGGTGTAGAGTTTGGTGGCAAGGGATACCGGGTTCGGATCAGGGGCGAAGGGTCGGATATTCTTCCGGTTAATGAAGAGAATCTGATCATTCGTGCGTTTCTTGAAACAGGGAAAAAGTTGGGAATAAAAATACCTGCGGGAGCTGTATTTCATTGTGAGAACCATATCCCGCTGGGTTCGGGCCTGGGTTCCAGCGCGGCAGCCGGATTGACCGGTATCATCGCGGCAACAACCCTTGCGCCGGATCATGAAAACAAAGATACCTGGCTTCAATTATCCGCAGAGTTGGAAGGGCATGCCGATAATGTGGCGGCCGCCATTTTTGGGGGGCTGGTAGCTGTGCGAAAAACAATGGGAAAATATCGGACCATTTTATATGACGTAGAACCGGAAGATGTAATTGTTGTGTTGCCTGATATTAAAGTATCAACCCATGATATGCGGGCTGCTCTTCCCGAATCCATACCGGTGACGGATGCCGTATTTAACCTGTCCCGCGTTCCAGCTATTTTGGATGGCTTGCAAAGTGGTGATGTGGATGTATTGCGTGATGGGTTGGAGGACCTGATCCATCAACCCTACCGATTGCCCCTGGTTCCAGGTGCGGCTGAAGCTATTGAAGCTGCCAATAAAGCAGGCGCGGCGGCTGCACTTTCAGGAGCCGGTCCAAGCGTAGTGGCATTTATGCCTGTAAACAATGAGCTCGTTGCAGATGCCATGACGGCCTGTTTTACCAACAGAGGGATAGGGAACCGTGTTTTTCATCTGGAGATGATAAACCGGGGGGCGATGGTTACCCGATTGTAAGCTCTTTATTTAATTATGCGTGCCAGCAGGTTGAGTACGATTGTAAGGATAATGCTTAAGACGATACTTCCTAGTAGCGGAAACACACAGGTGAATCCGCTGCTTTCGAATTTAAGAGTACCCGGAAAACTGGTAAATCCGCTGAATTTTCCAACCAGGTAGAAAAGACCACCTGTCACTGTCAGTACAATACCGACAATTGCGATCCACCGGCCTATTTGCATAAGATCAAACATGACTGAATTATACGCAACGCCGCACTCGAAAAGCAAGAAAAACAGAGCGGGTGGAGAAATCCATCCGCTCTTCTTGTTTATTGCCAAAAAAACTATTTTTTCTTGAAAACCTGCGCCACCCAGTCGTCAATCTGGAGACGTTCAACGGGTGTCAATCCATTTGCCACGGCTGCTGCTTCAACGGAATCGGCCTGCTCGGCGAGAATACCGGATAAGATCAGAACACCTTCCGATTGTACGAGGTCAGCCAGTCCGCCGTCAAAGAGGCGAATAATGACAGGCGCGAGGATGTTGGCAACCACAACAGGCGCGCGTTTACGCGAGAAAATTCCGTTTTTGATCTCTTTAACAGAGCCTATGCCTGTTTCAATCTTTTCCAGTACATTATTAGCCTTTGCGTTTTCTTTGGTTGAAACCACAGCGGCGTTATCAATGTCCACAGCCAGCACTTGTGGAGCGCCAAGCAGTGCTGCTGCTATCGATAAGATGCCAGAACCACAGCCTACATCGATAACCGGTTTTCCTGCTTCCTGGTACGTTTCCAATGCCTGCATGCAAAGCCTTGTAGTCGGGTGCGTACCGGTTCCAAAGGCCATACTGGGGTCAATTTTCACGGCGAGCCTTTCAGGAAATTTGTTGGGAAGCCAGGCAGGCAATACAAGTAACCTTTTCCCAATGGGAATGGGTTGGTAATGATCCTTCCATGCAGCCATCCAATTTTCATCTTTGATATAACGGAATTCCAATGGAGGTAACGGGTGTATCTGTCCAAGGTGCCAGAGGGCTTCTTCCAGGCTATGACGGGTGGTTTCCAGATTCTCGTCTACGACAATAAAACCAAAAATCCGCACGGGACCAACCGCGGTTCCTTCGTCTTCATCTCCACGGTATTCCACACCAGATTCGGTCACCACACCACCGGTGACAAAACGCCCCATTACTTCACTAACGGCTTCAACAATCTCGCCGTCTCCGGTAAGAGATACTTCCAACCATCGGGGATCAGCCACCCAGAACCTCCTTCAGGTATTCCAGAAAACCACGTTCTGTCGGTTTTGCTTCATTACCAAGAACCTTGCTGAGTTCTTCAAATGCTTTGCGTTGCTCAACAGTCAAACGGGTGGGAACTTCCACTGTGATCACAACATGCTGATCACCGCGTCCGCTGCCTCTCAGGCGGGGCATACCCTTGCCTTTGATTGTGAAAATCTTTCCGGGTTGGGTCCCCATGGGGATGTTTAACCTCGCTTTCCCGTCAATAACGGGAACTTCCGCTTCATACCCGAGAGCAGCCTGTGCGATGTTGATACTGTAATCCAAATAGATATCATCGCCCTTGCGACGGAAGAACTGGTGGGGTTTTACCTGTACTTCAAAGTACAAATTTCCATTCGGTCCGCCAAATGAACCGGGCTGACCTTCGCCAGCCAATCGGATCTGTGTACCGTTATCCACACCGGGTGGCACATTGATCACTTTTTTGGTCTTTTTTCGTTCCACCCCACGCCCGTGACAGGCATGGCAGGGTGAATTGATCACTTCCCCGGTTCCATTACAGGTAGGGCAGGTGGTTACCTGGACCATTGATCCAATGAATGTCTGGCGCATCTGTCTAACCTCACCGCGGCCGCCACATGTCGGGCATTTTACAGGACTCGTGCCGGGTTCAGCGCCGGTTCCTTTACAGACAGAGCAGGTTTCATCACGGGTGACTTCAACTTCTTTGGCTGCACCGGAAAATGCTTCCTCAAATGTCAATTGAAGGGTGTAGCTCAGGTCAGCTCCACGCCGTGGCGCGTTGCGTTTTCTGCGTGATCCGCCGCCGCCAAATCCGCCGAAGCCGAAAAATTCTTCAAAAATCTCTTCAAAACCCACATTGGTGAAGTCAGGCATACCACCCATGTTGTTTACACCGGCAAAACCATACCGATCAAACGCTGCCCGTTTTTCCGGGTCGGAGAGAACGGCGTAGGCTTCGTTAAGCTCTTTGAATTTTTCCTCGGCATCCGTTGATTTGTTCACATCCGGATGGTATTCACGGGCAAGACGGCGAAAAGCGGACTTGATATCGTCCGCTGTCGCTGTTCGGGGTATGCCTAGAACTTCGTAATAATCGCGTTGTGCCATAGATCAACTACACGTTCTTGAACTCTCCATCAACCACATCACCTTCCGGTGATTCGCCTGTTTGCGGCCCCTGTCCGGTTTCCGGACCGGCTCCCGTGTCTCCTGAAGGAGCACCGGCTGCCCCGGGCTGCTGATAGAAGCTTGCGCCCAGACTTTGGACAATTGAACCTAGTTCTTCGGTGGCTTTTTTGATGGATTCAACATCTTCGGAATTTTGTACGTCTTTTACTTTCTTGACGGCATCTTCTGCTTTTGTTTTCATTTCTGCCGGGATCTTGTCGGCAAAATCTTTGAGTGTCTTTTCCGCCGTATAAACCATATTGTCAGCATGATTGCGGGCTTCGATCAATTCCTTGCGTTTTGTATCTGCCTCCGCATTGGCTTCTGCTTCGCGGCGCATCTTATCCACTTCGGCTTCGCTCAAACCGGAAGATGCCGTGATGGTGATATGCTGACTGCGGTTGCTGGCCTTATCCAATGCGGTCACTTTAAGAATACCATTCGCGTCAATGTCGAAAGTGACTTCGATCTGTGGAATTCCGCGAGGCGCGGATGGGATGCCATCAAGAATAAAACGGCCAAGTGATTTGTTATCCACAGCGAGCGGCCGTTCGCCCTGAAGAACATGAATTTCTACCTGTGTTTGACCATCCGCTGCGGTGGAGAATATCTGGCTCTTACGGGTGGGGATGGTGGAGTTGCGTTCAATAATGGGAGTCGAGACACCACCCAGGGTTTCAACAGACAGACTCAGCGGGGTTACATCGAGAAGTAAGATGTCTTTAACTTCACCGCCCAGAACACCAGCCTGGATAGCTGCTCCGACCGCGACCACCTCGTCCGGATTGACACCTTTATGCGGTTCTTTATTAAATTCCTTCTTTACGGCTTCTTGGACAGAAGGCATGCGAGTCATACCGCCGACAAGGATGACTTCATTTATGTCACCGGGTTTCAGGTTGGCATCTGACATGGCACGGCGTACAGGTTCCAGTGAACGGGCGACCAGATCACCTGTTAGTTGTTCAAGTTTAGCGCGGGTCAATGTAATCAATAAGTGTTTTGGTCCACTGGCATCCGCAGTAATGTATGGAAGGTTGATCTCTGTCTGCATCATCGTTGAAAGCTCGATCTTCGCTTTCTCTGAGGCTTCCTTTAATCGTTGCAGAGCCTGCCGATCAGCGTGGAGGTCTATACCATTTTCTTTCTTAAATTCCTCGATCAAGAAATCCATGATCCGCAGGTCAAAATCATCACCGCCCAGGAATGTGTCACCGCTGGTCGAGCGAACCTGGAACACACCATCTCCCACATCGAGAACGGAGATATCGAATGTTCCTCCACCCAGATCATAGACGGCAATGACCTCGTTCTTTTTCTTGTCCAAACCGTAGGCCAATGATGAAGCCGTCGGTTCGTTGATGATCCGCAAAACCTCAAGACCTGCGATCTTGCCTGAATCTTTTGTGGCATTCCGTTGTGCGTCATTGAAGTAAGCCGGGACCGTGATAACGGCCTGTGTGATCGTTTCACTCAGGTAGGCTTCGGCATCCGTCTTCAGCTTTGCCAGGATCATGGCAGATATTTCGGGTGGAGAGTATTCTTTTCCATCCAGCACCACGCGAACATCGCCGTTCGGGGCTTTGGTCACTTTATACGGCACGCGACTCATGGTGCGCTGTACTTCCGCATCATCAAACTTGCGTCCCATAAACCGTTTGATGGAAAAGATGGTGTTTTCTGGGTTGACAATAGCCTGGTTGCGGGCTACCCGTCCAACCAGACGTTCATGATTCTTGTTGACGGCCACAACAGAAGGAACCAGGCGTTCGCCTTCTGCCGAGGGGATGACAACCGGTTCACCGCCGACCATAACCGCGGCTACTGAGTTGGTGGTTCCTAGATCAATTCCTATGATTTTTCCCATGAGTTCCTCCTATTTTGCGACTCTAACCAGAGCCGGTCGTAAAACGCGGTCTCCGATCGTATATCCCTGTTGTAATACTTCGATAACCTGCCCGCTTTCATGGTCAGGACTATCTTCGTGTGATATGGCTTCGTGAAAATTGGGGTCAAATTCGGTTTCTTCTGCCGGAATCCGTTTCACATTCTCGTTTTCAAGAATGGTCTGGAATTTCCGGTAGATCAAATCAATTCCTTCCGCCCATTTGGCACCCTCCGGCTCAACAGGACGGTTCTTAAGGGCGCGTTCCAGATCGTCCATGATGACAAGGTATTTTTTGATAATGGTCCCATTAACAGATTGGGCCATTAGAGTCTGGTCGCGTTCGATCCTTTTTTTATAGTTAGCGAAGTCGGCGCGTTCCCGCTGCCAGCCTTCAAAATACTCTCTGGATTCATTGCGGACTTTTTCCAGTTCTGTATTCAGATCATCCTGTTGTGTGACCTGTTCCTGTTCAACCTCACCTTGCGCTTGATCAGCATGGGGTGAACGGGATTCTTCTGTGTGTTTGTGTTCACGTTTCTTGTGTTCTTCGGCCATATTTAACCTCATGAAAGGGTTTTTAATCAGCCAGACCTGTGCTGACGAGTTCACTAAGTAATCCGGATAAGAACCGGACAGCTGAAATGGAGCGGGCGTACGACATGCGCATTGGACCGAGAACGCCCAGCGTTCCGGTTGCCAGTCCCGGCGCGCCATAACGGGCGAGGACGATGGAACATTGGCGAAGTTCTTCCCAGGCACCATCGCCACCGATGATCACATGCACTCCACCGACAGCACTACCGACAACCGATCGTGAGAGCAGATCGTCCAGCATGGAACGCTCTTCCAATAACCGGAATGCCCGTCGGGCGTCTTCTGAGCCAGAAAACTCCGGTTCTGCAAGAACATTTGTCATCCCATCCATAAAGACTTCATTGATCGGTGACTGGGTTGACTGGTTGATCTCGGGAATGAGCACGTCAAGAATATTCTGGGCGATCGGGTCAATAAAGGGTCGTATAGAACCCAAAGACTCCACTTCCAGCCCTTGTCCAGCCTGGGTAATAACAGATGCGGCTCCTGATAACTGTTCCTGTGAGTAAGAATCATTTAATGAGAAGATCTTTTGTTGAACTTCACCACCGGTCATAACTAGTACCATGAGGACCTGACGGCCGCGTGTGGATATTAATTCCAGATGTTTAAGTATGGCGTTTTCAGGCCGGGGTGCGGTCACCAAAGAAACAGCCCGTGATTGGTTTGCCAGAACCGATGCCGCGAGGCGCATCCATTGGTCAGAATCATTGCGCATCTGATAGAACTGGTGGCTTATTGTTCGACGAGTCTCAGCGGGTAGGTCCGTCTGTTGAAGAAGCTGGCTGACGAAATATCGATAACCATCTTCGGTGGGCGAGCGGCCGGCAGATGTGTGCGGTTGCCGCAGGTATCCCATATCTTCAAGGGCTGCCAGTTCATTGCGAACTGTGGCTGAACTGAGGTCGAGATGGTAATGCTCAACCAATGACTGAGACCCGACCGGCACTGCCGTTCGGGTAAACTCGTGGACAACGAGTGTCAGTAACATTTTCTGGCGATCTGTCAGGCTATCCATCTTTTTTTCTGAAAATTAGCACTCTCGTTGATAGAGTGCTAATTTGTACGGAAGAATCATACCATGTCGGTAATCGAGCGTCAAGAAGACCGATAATTAATACAATACTTCTTACAAAAGTCTAATAAAGGGTTATCGAAACTTGAACACCAAGAGGCTATCCCAAAAGTAAGGGGAAGCCTCTTGGGATTTATTCTTCTCCCACACTCACCTGCACGGCGCGGACGACAATGCGGTAGCGGTACGTATTTGTCTTCTCATCATATCCGCGGCAAGTGATGAGAGTCAGCCAGGGCAGATCTTCGTGTTTATTGACCACCTTGTCCGTATCGGAGCTGGCGTTCAGATCCACCGTACGAACTTCGTAGACGTACTTCTGCCCGAAGGCGTGGATGATGACCTGCTGCCCCCACCCCATAGTGCCCAGGTCGGCAAATATCCCCGGAAGGCCGTCCGTGCCGGTCACATGCCCGGTCAGGACGCTGTTGCCAGCCCAGGTTGGGAAAGCCGTGCCCTGTAAGTAGCCAATCTCATCGCCCAGCCAGCTCACATCCCAACCGGCGTCGGTCTGCGGTACCCCCACAATCTGCTGATGGATGCCCAGACCGGGAATTTCGACCCATAGTTCGGAGTGGGTGTATGCCAGTATGGACGGTTGTTCCGGTAGCCGGGTGACTCTCCCCGGCGCAAAGCCCGTGGCGACTGATGTGCTAGAGCTGTTTCCACTGGAGCTGCCGCTAGCATTGATCGTGAAATTGACGGTTGAATCTTGTCCATTGTTAAGTTCGATGATCTCAGTCGGATCGGTGATCGAAGTTGATCCGCAGGCATAAAATCGATAGGAACCGGCCGGTAATTGAACGCCGTTGTTGATAACGATTGTGTCCACAAAGCTGGCTGAGTTATAGCTGATGGAATTGATGGAATATGACACATCATCCCCGCTCACGCCATCCAGGCAGCCAGTTGAGGGCGCTGTATTGAAGATTGCATCGGGGCCCGGGCTCAGCAATAGATAGTTGCCAGGGTAGGTGGCGGAGTGCTGATTTGAATTGGATGTATGGAACACATCCATGTTGAACTGCACCGCAACGGAATTGATGCTGCTTGCAAGTACCTGTCCTTCATGCGGTGATGTGTTGTTACTAAGTGTCAGCACAGTCGGGTATGCACTGGTTGAGATTGCGGTACAGGCACCTTCTGCTACCGGGTAGATGCTATCGCCGCCGTATCGTGCCAGGAACGAGAGCCCATCAGCTGTGAGTGCCGTGGATGTGGTCATGTCGGCCAATCCGCCAGCATCCAGCGGAACGGTTTCGCTATCGGCCGCGCTTCCATTGCAACTGACATTATTGAAGTATTCGAAGGTCACGTTGCCGGTTGGGGTGAGTGCCCCGTTGCCATTGACCACGGTGTTGGCGTGAAGCATGTCACCCTCCGCGGCGGTGGTCACGACGGTATGGGTTGTATTGTGAATGACGGTCGTCAGGATGGCGCTGGCCGCATCATCATCGGTATTGGTGATGCTAACATCGGCCGTGTCAAGCCCCGAGTAATTCGCGTCTGAACTGGTAGCCGCGCCAGTCTGAATGGTATAGCTGATATCGCCGTCGGCCAGGGCGTCATCCACACCGGTGATGGTCACGGTCTGTGACACACTCCAGTTGGCAGAGGTGAAGGTTAGACTGGTCGGCGAGATTGTTCCTTCAGTATTGTCGCTGGTTGAAAGACCAATTGCGACGTCGGAGGACGGTTGGGTATTCAACGCTACGGTAAATGTTGCTGTTCCGCCAGTTTCGGTTGTGGTCAGGCCGCCGGTCGGGTTGATGGTCATACCGGCCGTGTCATCATCGATATTGGTGATGCTCACGTCGGCCGGGTCAAGCCCCGAGTAATTCGCGTCTGAACTGGTAGCGGCACCGGTTTGAATGGTATAGCTGATATCGCCGTCGGCCAGGGCGTCATCCACACCGGTAATGGTCACAGTCTGTGACACATTCCAGTTGGCAGGGGTGAAGGTCAGGCTGGTCAGAGAGATGGTTCCTTCAGTATTGTCGCTGGTTGAAAGATCAATTGCGACGTCAGAGGACGGTTGGGTATTCAACGCTACGGTAAATGTCGCTGTTCCGCTGGTTTCGGTCGTGGTCAGGCCGCTGGTCGGGTTGATGGTGACGCCGGCCGTGTCATCATTGGTGATGGTACCCTGCCCCTGCCCATCGGCAACCGTGGCTCCCATGACATTTGAGATATTTACGAAGAAGGTCTCATCAGGTTCAATCCGTTCGTCGCCATTGACGATCACATCGAACGAATAAGTATCTGATCCTTCTGAAATAGACAAGCCAGTCAGGCTGTTAACCTGGAAATCATTATCGGTAGTGGTGGCTGTGTTATTCGTGGTGGCGATATCAAAGGATACTCCGCTGGCCGGCGCAACTGATGAAAGGCTGACGGTAAAGGTATAGGTACTGGTTCCACTGTTGCCTTCCAGTTGAGAAACATCGTTTACAGTCATACTGGGTATCAAAGCGGTCGTGAAAGTCGCATCATCTCCAAAGGATGTACCATTCGAATTGGCTGCTATTACCCGGTAATGATAGGTCGTTGCAGGGGATAGACCTGAAAGATTGGCTGACACAGGTACGTTTGTGATTCCTGCCCCCGGATAATTCGCCGCAACAATTGAGCCATAAGCGGTAGTTGATCCATACTCGAAAGAAGCTCCCGTGGGAACACCGAGCGGGTTGACCTGACCGTTGAGGGTGGACGAGTTATATGTAATCGAATCGGCGGGATTGGTAAATGCCAGCGGTTTTGATCGGATCGTGGTGGTCGCTGTTGCAGAGTTATTGGCTGAAACTGGATCGGTTGTCGTACTGCTCACTGCAACCGTCTGGGTTAGCGTGGTTCCGTCAACCAGGGTTTCTGAAGAGAAAACAGTCAGACTGATATTACTGCTAGCACTACTGGCCAGGGAAGGGATGGTACAGGTAACCGTTCCAGATGAACCCACCGCCGGGGATGTACAGCTCCATCCACCAGCGCTCAGAGATACAAAGGTCGTTCCGGCCGGAAGATATCCGGACAATGTGATATTCGCGGCAGGATGCGGGCCGATATTCGATACAGAAATACTGTATGTCAGGTTATTCCCTGCCAGCGCCGGGTCGGGGCTGTCTGTCAGGTTGACACTAAGATCGGCTGAAAAATCATCATTGGTGATGGTTCCTTCTCCTTGACCGTCTGTCACCACGGCACCGATCACGTTCGTAATGTTAACAAAAAGGTTCTCATCTGATTCTGGTGTGGTGTCTCCATTGACCTGCACATTAAAGGTGTATGTGGATGATCCGGAGGGTATCGTCTGGCTGGTCAGGCTCTGTGCGACATAATCGCCATCTGTTGTGGTAGCGGTACCATCCGCGGTCGCAATGTCGAACGTGACACCGGTAGATGGTGCCGGCGTCGTCAGAGTGACCGTAAATGCGGCCGTGGCGGTGCCGCTATTGCTTTCTGTGATCGTCACATTATTAATAGACATATCGGGCTGCCCATCATATTCATAGGCGCCAATATCGCATGGCGTTCCGCGATGCACTCCGCGCTGATCAGTTGCAATACACGAGACAGCCGCATTGATGGCCGATGACGAAGGGGCGAGACTAAATGTGAAGGTGTCTCCGCCAAAATCAGCCGGGCCGATGAGACCAATATTCGTAGAATAGGTAAATACAGCTCCGCAGGTGGCATCATCTGTGAGGTTATTCGAGCCGGAGCCGATTGTGCCGTTACAGTTATTTTGAGTTGCACCATTCACGTTCATGGCAACAATGGTATTGTTTATGGTCGTGCTGCCTGTTGTGTTAATCCCTGAACCGCTTGTGGCTTGATTATTTGCAATCGTGCTGAAATTTATATTCAGGGTACCTGCGTTATTTATTGCTCCACCACCGTTAAATCCGCCAACATTACTATAAAAAGTGCTGTTGACGATGGTTGCTGAAGAACTGGCGGCTAGGTGTATCCCACCGCCTGCCCATGAGGTTGAATTACTGTCAAACGTTGAACCGGTCAAACTTAATGTTCCACCAAAAAGAGAAATAGCGCCGCCATGCGTACTGGTATTAGTGGTAAAAGTGGAATTGGTGATTGTCAATGGACCGGTATCATTGAAAATTGCCCCTCCACCAGACATTGATCCAGCCATGTTTCCCTGAAATGTGCATTCTTCAATCGTTAATGTGCCGTGATTGTAAATTGCACCCCCGGTTCCGGTCATTGAATTTGTAGCCTGATTATTAAAGAACGTCATATTTCGCACGGTAAGAGTCCCGTTTTGGTTGTAAATGGCTCCGCCGTATGGGTCGCCAGCGCCACCCGACAGAACCAGATTTTCCATGATCAAAGTACTGGCTGAAGTAAACAAACGGATACCTGAACCGGTAATCGTCAGTTTCAGCGTAGGCCCTGAAATTGTGATGGGAGAAATTATAGGAATAGTGGAGTTCAGGACAATGGTTGCGCCAGCCAATCCTGGCGCAAAGACGATCGTGTCCTCCGTAAAAGCGGAATTATTGGCCAGTGTGACAGCCTCACGCAGGGTGCAATCGTAGCCCGAATTGCATGTACCCACCACCCCCCCGTGCAGATGGTCATCTATTTCGGTCACCACAATTGTTGCCGCTGAGACTGTGGTGGGCGGTATCAAAGCCAATCCGCCCAGAGCCAGGGATACAGAAATACATCCGCGTAATAGAATAGATTTCAGCGATGTTTTTAGCGTTTTTTCTTCCATGTCTTCTCTCTTGTGTGCTGCAATGTTGTTGCAATTATGCGCGGCAATCGGAAGCGTGATGACTACAGAATCCCCCGGAGATGACGCGAAAATGGAATATTTGGTTGACTATAACTTGATGATGTCTGGTATATGTAGAAATTCTATATAAAAATATAACTTATTATAGTCCTGCTTAATCAAAAGTGTTGAAAATTCTTTACAGAAGATCAGAGCATATCCGAATTCTTCTCACAAAAGTCTTATGTAGAAACCGTGAAAAAAAAGAGGCCAAAGGCCTCTCATTTCCGGGGTTCCCTGTTTTCAAGGGGCAACGGTGTTGATTTGATAACTGAAAGCTTTTCGGGCTTCTTCACGAACCAGGTCCAGCAATTGTTTTTTGTAGAGAGCGAATTGAGGGCTTGTTTCAAGATCAGATACCGAACGAGGCCGGGAAAGTTCAATTTTAATTTCGGCTTTAATTCTTCCGGGAAGGGCGGTCATCACCAGTACCCGGTCTGACAGCAAAATTGCCTCTTCCACATCATGGGTCACAAATAACACTGTGCTGCGTTCTTTTTCCCATACTTGCAGAAGTAACTCTTGCATCAACAGGCGGGTTTGAGCGTCAAGCGCACCGAAAGGTTCATCCATCAACAAAATTTTCGGTTGATATACCAAGGCGCGGGCAATGGCAACTCTCTGGCGCATTCCACCGGATAGTTGGTTGGGAAAGGATTTTTCAAATCCTTCCAGGCCAATCAACCGGATGTATTGTTTCACCCGCTCATCTTTTTCCTTTTCTGAAATGGAAGCCTTTTTGAGAGCGAAATGAATGTTTTCTTTAACACTGAGCCAGGGAAAAAGGGTATAAGTCTGAAAGACCATACCCCTGTCGGCACCGGGGCAGTCGACTTCATGATCTTCCACCAGTATGCGTCCACTGGTTGGTTGTTCCAGCCCGGCGGCTGCTCGTAAAAGAGTGGATTTTCCGCAACCGGATGGGCCAATAAGTGACACGAATTCGTTGCGCATTACGCTGAATGAGGTTTCTTCAACGGCAACCACGGTAGGTCTGTGTGCCGGGGTGAACGTGACCCGGACATTTTGTAGTTCCAGCAATGGTTCTGTCATGCTCTATCCTTTCCGGTCCATCCAGCGAAACATTCGGCTATAAGCCAGCTTGAATGCCATATCTGTACATAACCCGAGCAATCCGATGACAAGGATACCCAGGATGATGGATTCGGTTTGCAGGAAGCGTTGCGCCCGCATGATCCGGTATCCCAGACCGACTTTGGCAGCAACCAACTCGGCCACTACAAGGTACGTCCAGGCCCATCCAAGTGTTATACGGAACGTGTCCCAGATGCCAGGCATGGCATATCGCAAGATGACGTTATACAGGATTTCCCAGCGGGATAGGCCGAATGTTGAACTGACCTCAATCATCTCGCGCGGGACGCTCTTCACGTTGTCCATGATCATCAACACTTCCTGGAAGAAAGTCCCGATAAACAGGATCAGGATTTTCTGTCCATCGTCCACCCCTGTCCATAGAATTGTGAGTGGCACAAACGCCACAGCCGGCATGTAGCGGACAAGGTCGATAAAGGGTTCGAATAATCCTTCAAAAAACTTAAAATTCCCCATGAGAATCCCGATTGGCAATGCCAGCAACGTGGAAACAAGCCAACCAAGTGTGATGCGGTACAGACTGGCTGCCACATCATCAACCAGAATCCCTTCGCTTATTTGACGTGCAAATTCTTTCCAGACGGCTTCGGGACCCGGTAAAAAGAGAGGTGGGACCAGTTCAAAAGATGTAAGGAGAAGCCAGATAAGGAAAAAAGCACCAATAAATGAGATGCCGGCAGTGAAATACAGACTGGCAGGGATTTCTGTGCGCAATTCGAGGAGCCGCGACTTGCGGCGCGGCCCCTTGTTTGTATTTTTGGTAAATTCAATATCTGCCATGAGGCTATTTTAGGAATGACGCGTCGACCAGTTTTGACAGGTCAGGAATTTCTTCGAACAGGCCGATGGTTTTGGATACGTCAGCCACATCTTTTATCGTCGAGGTGAAATCGCCTGTGAGATCTTTTTGATTCGCGGTCAGATCGTAGAATTTAACACCCTCAAAGGCGGTTTTCAGATCTTCAGCGCTGCTCCCAACGGCTTCAGCAATTATTGCCTGTCCTGCCGTGTTATCTTCGTTATAGAAGTCCAATGCTTCTCCCCAGACTTTGAGCAATGCTTTGGCTGCCTCTGGATTCTCTTCGGCAAATTTTCCGCTTATCACAAGGACATCAGAAATCAGTCCAGGGCGTTCTTCGGCTTTATAAAGCACTTTTAAGTCTTTGTTTTCTTTTAATGCTTCTGAAATATAAGGCTCGTACGTCACAGCAGCCGGTACTTTACCGGTCATAAGGGCGGCGCCGGCATCACTGGCGGGCATTGGAACAGCATCAATATCATCCAGCGTCATTTTGTTTTGAAGAAGTGCGTAATTAAGCAATAGGTCGCTGGTTGTTCCTTCTTCATAGGCTATCTGCTTGCCTTTGAGATCAGCAATCGATGTAATTTCTCCATTTACAAGAATGGCATCCGCTGATGTGGATATGTCTTCCAGTAAGACGAGTTTAAGATCAACGCCAACACTGAACAGCTTGATGGCTGTATGAGTAGCCAGATTGGCTGCCTCCATGTTACCGCTGGCAAAAGCTGCGTTTACTTCTTTGTCCTCTATAAAATCTATTAATTCAGCTTCAATTCCATATTTTTCAAATAACCCGTTTTCTTTCGCAATCCACCAGGGACCGTAACCAATCCAGGGCTGGGTGCCGATGCGCACTTTTACGGGATCATTGGCTTCAACCGGGGCGGCGGCAGCCGGTGCCGCAAATGAGGCCAGCATTGCCAGAGCGCAAAGCATGGTGATTATGGTGAGCAATCTGTTTTTCATATTTCCTCCAAAAGATAATTTTCTCCGGGCGAGCCATCCCGCTCTTCCGGGCAAAGGCATACTTATGGCTGTGATCGTAATCGACCGGCCAGAGCGTGGGCTTCAAGCCCTTCGGCGCGTGCGATGATATCTGCCTGTCGTCCAAGCTCGGCGGCAGTACGCGTGTTTAAACCTACTACACTGATGATCCTCAAAAAGTCCCATACATTCAGAGGAGAAGCAAACCGGGCGGAGCCACCGGTCGGCATGACATGGCTGGGACCGGCAACATAATCGCCCATCACTTCACAGGACGTTTCTCCTACGAACACACCGCCCGCGCAGGTTACCAGTTCCAAATACTGCCATGGATCGCGGACGGCAAGATTCAAATGTTCCGGTCCGTAGTTATTCGAGAGTTCAATGGCTTCAAAAATGTCGCGCGTGATCACAGCGCCGCTGCGATTTTGTAACGAAACATCAAATATCTCTGTCCGGCTGAGACTGGTTCCATCTTTGCCATTCAACCAGGCCGCCATCTCTTTCTGAACAGCCTCTGCCACGTCGCGTGAAGGCGTTAGCAGGATGGCCGCGGCGAGAATATCATGTTCGGCCTGAGCTAACAGGTCGGCGGCTGCCCAATCGGGTCGTGCGCTTTCATCCGCTATGACGATCGTTTCAGTCGGGCCGGCAAGCCCATCAATACCCACTGTACCGAAGACTTGCTGCTTGGCAAGTGTCACAAACAGGTTTCCCGGTCCGACTATTTTGTCGACAGATTTAATGGAATCTGTTCCGTATGCCAGCGCGGCTATTGCCTGTGCCCCACCGATCTTGTAAACCTCATCCACACCCGCGATGGCCGCGGCTGCCAGAATAACCGGATTCACTTCACCGGTTCCACGGCCTGGCGGAGTGGCCATGACGATTTGTTTCACACCCGCTACACGCGCCGGAATGGCGGTCATTAAAACTGTAGAGGGAAGGGGAGCTGTGCCGCCGGGAACGTAGATCCCCACCCGATCCATGGGACGCAGCATTTGTCCGAGTGAACCTCCCATGCTTTGATCCAGCCAGGAGATGGCCGGTTGTTTTCGGTAAAACTGCTCGATCCGGCTGGCGGATGTCTCAAGGGCGGAGCGCAGAGCAGGGTCAAGCTTGCTGAGCGCCTTAAACAGTTCTGGTTTGGAAACTTTGTTGTCTAAAAGGTCCACACCATCCAGCGTTTTAGTCCAGCGGCGGACCGCATCATTCCCCTGTTGTCGGATCTCCTGGATGATCTGTCGAACGGCATCTGACGGGGTTATCTCTTTGCCAAAAGTGCTTTTTAATCGATCCAAGATTTGCTGCGGAACGGGCATGTCGTCCAGCGAAGTTCGCTTCAGTATGGTTTTTTTTGCGGTTTCGGCATCATAAATGGGAAACATGGTTTTCTCCAATGGCTTAGTAAAAAAAGTCCCCGGTCTCCCGGGGACTAATTATCATGGATCTGGTTAGTTTCAAGTATGCGCTATTGCGCCCGCCGGAAGAGTTGGGGTTTTTGAATTCGATGATGATGAGCATGGACGAACAGCAAGTTTTTCATATCGGTTTGGATAATATCACAGGGAAACAATGTTGTCAAAGGAACTGTTTGTTGTTTTCTGTTTGACCCGGATTGAATTATTACTATAATTGCACTTAGGCTTTACGGTCTAATTAATTAAAGGAAAGTGATTATGTCTCCTGCTATGTTCCCCTCCCGGCGGGCGGCCGCCTTCGCTGATGTGCCGGATGAAAAATGGAATGACTGGCACTGGCAAATGAGCCACCGTTTGAATTCCGTGGATGATTTTGAAAAAGTATTCCCTTTGACAGAAAGTGAGCGGAAGGCCCTCTCAGCCGCCAATCTATTTCGTGTAGATATTACCCCTTATTTCGCTTCGCTGATTGACCCCAGTGATCCCGCGGACCCGATCCGAAAGCAGGTTATCCCGACCGCGGAAGAAATTGTCCCATTTACGGGGATGATGGAAGATTCTCTGGCAGAAGACCGCCATTCCCCGGTTCCGGGTCTTGTTCATCGTTATCCTGACAGGGTATTGATGCTGGTTACGACCCAGTGTGCCTCTTATTGCCGGTATTGTACCCGGTCACGTATTGTTGGTGATCCAAGCGAGACATTTTCTCGCACAGAGTATGAAGCCCAGTTGGATTATATTCGGAACACACCCCAGGTTCGTGATGTACTTCTTTCGGGCGGGGATCCACTGACCCTTGCTCCCAAAATCCTGGAAGAATTGCTGGCCAAATTGCGCGAAATTCCGCACGTTGAAATTGTGCGTATTGGCAGCCGCGTTCCCGTATTCATGCCGCAGCGGGTCACTGACGAACTGACGGATATGCTGCAAAAATATCATCCATTATGGTTGAACATTCATGTCAACCATCCAAATGAGATTACCGCTGAGCTGGCGGAAGCGTGTGATAAGTTATCCCGCGCGGGTATTCCGCTGGGCAATCAGTCCGTATTACTCGCAGGTGTTAATGATTGTCCGCATATTCAGAAGAAACTTGTTCAGGATCTGGTTCGAATGCGGGTTCGTCCATATTATCTCTACCAGTGTGATCTGGTGGAAGGTGTCGGTCATTTTCGGACACCGGTAGCCAAAGGTATAGAGATCATTGAAGCCCTTCGAGGTCACACATCCGGGTTCGCGGTTCCAACATTTGTGGTGGATGCGCCCGGCGGGGGTGGCAAGATCCCGCTGATGCCCAATTACCTGATCAGCATGTCGGATCATAAAATTGTTCTTCGTAATTACGAAGGTTATATAACCACGTATGAAGAACCGGTTGAATATACGCCGCATGATCCGAAAACCTGTCGTTACTGCCAATCCAAACGGCTGGAACCGGGACAACAGGGAGTAAGCGGGCTTCTGGACAGTAACCAGATGTTCATAAAACCGGAAGGATTTGATTTGCTGCATAATCGCGGTGGCGGTCAACACAGATTGCGTGCGGATGAAAACAAATGGAAGCCGCTTGGAATAGGTTCGGGCGAAGAAGAATCATAGGCAATTTTATCGGCAACAATTTAAGGAGTGTTCCATGCATTACCGAAGGCTTGGTCATACAGGGTTAAAGGTCAGTGAGATATCTTTGGGGTCCTGGGTAACTTTTGGTTCACAGATATCTGAAGAAACGGCCATGGACCTGGTTACTGCTGCTTATGATCAGGGCGTAAACTTCTTTGATTGTGCGGATGTGTACGCCAATGGACAGGCAGAGATTGTATTGGGTAAAGCTATTCGCAATTTTCCACGTGAAAACCTGGTTATCTCTTCAAAAGTTTTTTACCCGACGTCTTCTGGCCCAAACGGGCGTGGACTTTCACGCAAGCATATCCGGGAATCGATTGATGCCTCATTGAAGAGATTGGGCCTGGATTATGTAGACCTGTATTACTGTCACCGTTTTGACCCTGATACGCCAATTGAAGAGGTTGTCCGTAGTATGGATGATCTGATACACAGTGGGAAAGTGCTATATTGGGGCACATCTGAGTGGGAAGCCGGCCAGGCTGCCCAGGCATTTGGTCTGGCGCGTCAACACTGGCTTGTACCGCCATCCATGGAACAGCCGCAATATAACCTGTTCCACCGCCGGCGGGTTGAATGGGAATTGGCTCCACTCTGCAAGGATTTTGGATTGGGTTTGACCACATACAGTCCATTGTTCTTCGGGATACTAACCGGAAAATATAATGAAGGGATTCCTGATGGTTCACGAGCCTCATTGGACGATATGGGGTGGATCCGGGATCATCTGTCAGCGAAGAATATCTCCCGGGTTCGTCAGATCACAGATCTGGCTGAAGAGTTGGGGATGACGACCGCGCAATTGTCCATCGCCTGGATTCTACGGCGGAAAGATGTGAGCTCGGTCATCACCGGCGCTACTCACCTGGAACAGTTGGATGAAAACCTAAGCGCGGCAGAAATGGTTGAATCACTGACTGATGATGTGCTGGAGCGGATAGAACAGATCATGGGTGATCAGTTGGAATAGGCTCAACGATTTACCAAAACGGGGCACTCATATAAGTGCCCCGTTTTTTTTGTTTTGCGATTGCTTAGAGATGATACAAAATTTCACAATTATGATTCATTTATCATGTTCGGTTGATTGCTAACCACAACTCTTTTGCCAACTCTGGCACGCAATAGGTTGACAAAGATCATGGCACAGGTATAGATGGCAATTAACCAGACGCTCGGATTAGCACCCATTCGCGTGAGTATTACACCCTGCAAAGGCGGAAGGAACATTCCACCCAGGCTGGCCAAGGCCACGATCAGCCCCGCAGCTTTTCCGGAGGATTCGCGGAATAATGAAGCACTGATGGAAAATGTTGTGGGAAAGATCGGGCCAAAGAATAAGCCGATCATCAGCACAGCGACAATTGATAGCGGTAGACTTCCGGTGGTGGTAGCCAGGATAAGACCTCCCATACCGGCGCCTGTCAGGCTGACAGATAGCAACCGATCGGATGACCATCGGGTTCCCATATAGGCGGCGACAAGCCGGCCAAGGGTCAGTGTCATCCAGAAACCGGAAACAACCAGTGCCGCCTGGTCGGCCGCGAGAGACGTGGTCCTTTGCATATAGGTAGCCGTCCACCCCCCCATACTGTTCTCTGCTCCGACGTACAGAAAGAGAATTAAACCGGCTATCCACAGCAATGGAGAGCGGTAAAAAGGTTTATCCTGTGAAACAATTGCTTTTTTCGGCGTAGCTGTTGGAGACAGTAGAAATAGCCCGATAAAAGGAATGGAGGCCAAGACCACGCCGACACCCATCCAGATGACGGGTATGCCTGTATTCCACCGGTTGATGGTGAAGCTGGCGATGGCCGGTCCAACCACAGCACCGACACCAAAAAAGAAATTGACCAGGTTGACGGCGGCCACGCTGCGTTCTTCAAAAACCCTGGCAACCAGTAAATTAATACTAATATCAACAGCACCATGACCCAGACCGGCCAGAAGTCCGCTGGCCAGCATTAACGGCAGGGAGCGGCTGAACGTCACGCCCAGCATACCGGCGCTCATGATAACGAGTCCTACGATCAAAACCGGTCGTGGACCGAATTTGTCGGTCAGCGTACCACAACCGATCTGCGCCAAAAAAGCGCCGAGAAATATAGCCGTGAAAATGGCTCCGACCGCTTCGAGAGAGGATAATGTGTTGCCTGCCAGATCAGGTAAAACAGGTCCAATAGTGGCTGTGAGAATGCCCAGCGAGATAAACACAATACACGATAAGATGATGGTGGCTTTTGGAGTTCTCATTTTTCTCTTTCAATAAAAATCGCGAGTGAATTCGCGGTTGACAACGGCTAGAATTAGTTCGATAATACATGCAAATAAACGCAAAGTCAAGTAAAATAACGCATAATAACGCAATTGATAGGAGCAGACAATGCTGAAGGAAGAACGTCAGCAGATCATAATGGAAACGCTTCGGCGTGACGGAAAGATTGTTGCGGCTGATTTGTCGCATTCTATTGAGGTATCCGAAGATACTATCCGCCGGGACCTGCGCGATCTGGCGGATGCCGGCCTTATCCAACGCGTGCATGGCGGTGCGTTGCTACGTTCTCCCGCTGGAGCCAGTTACCGGGAACGTCAATTTATGAGCGGCAGCGCCAAAGTGTCCATCGCAAAGGCGGCGGTCTCACTGGTGCGCAACCGTCAGGTCATCATACTTGATGGGGGAACTACCACACTTGAAATTGCCCGCCGGCTGCCCATCGGTTTGCAGGCGACAATTGTGACGAACAGTCCGCCGATTGCCGTGGCGCTGGCGGATTACCCGGATATCCAGGTGGTGATGATAGGAGGGCATTTGCTGGCCTCGTCTCAGGTAACGATTGGAGCGGCAGCTTTGCAGGCATTCTCTTCCATTCATGCCGACCTGTGTATGCTGGGGGTATGCAGCCTGCACCCTGAGCTGGGTGTGAGCATCCCTGTTTACGAGGAGTCATTAATTAAGCGCATTATGGTGGACAATTCAGCGGAGGTTGCCGCACTTGTGACGGTGGACAAGCTGGGTACCGGTGCGCCGTATTCTGTGGCACCCATCTCCGACCTGACGTATATCATCACCGAACCGGATGCGCCGGATGAGGTGCTTGCGCCGTATGCTGATAAGGGCATCACCATCATGAAAGGGAAAGTGTAACAGGCGTAGATAAGGTTTGGCAAACCCTATATTGGAAGGGGATTAATTTGATTATTATGAAAAATCCCCGACGCATGAAGCATTGAGCCTGTTATTCTTATTCAATGGGGTCAATTATGGGAAGTTTTATCTGTACTGAACATCCGACAGGTTGAAGATTTCTTATTCTTATGGAACCCCCATGCGCCTGAATCACTTGATAGACAATGGATAATCCCAAACCCTGTTTTTTCCCCGGTGGGAGATTCGATGGATTATTCATATTATCCAATATCGCATGTGAAAATCCCTTTCCATCATCGCATACCTGTATTTCATACATATTGTTTTGGCGACTCAAGTGAAGTTTAATGGAACATCCAGATTGATTATGCTCTATGCTGTTGTTAATTAAATTCGCAACTACCCTTTCCAGTAATTTTTCATCCGCATAAATGACCACCCCTTGCGCTTCCGGATCGATCTCTAATTCAATATTGTATTGTTCGTCTAGATTGTTATTCAAAAATTCAGCCACAATATTTCGAAGAAGTTTCGCGGGTATGACTCTGGTTGCTTGAAGAGGCTGCATCGCATACTCTAATTTGGATGCCAGGTTCAGGTCAGCCACCAGGGTTTTAATTTTCTGGCTTTGGCGCCGAATCGTTGCAGCCTGTTCTTTTTCGATATCAGATAGGTTGTTGCATTCTTCCAGTTGACTCGCGTAACCCATAATCATGGAAAGGGGGGTTCGTATATCATGAGATATTCCAGCTATCCAGGTTGCGCGCGCGTCATCTCGTTTTTTTAGGGCAAAATCCTGTTTTTGTAATATTTCGGAGGTCTGATTCAACTTACCTGCCAGGTCGCCCAGTAAGCCGCCGGTTGGAAGTTTAACAGGTTTTTTATCACCAATATCTTCTATTCCATTCACAAGGATTCGTAAAGAACGAAAAAGGCGCAGCCCCATAAGAATTGCCAGAACGAAGGCTGCCAATATATTTAAGAGAATTACAACGGGTATCCACGCAACAGTGGTATTGATAGCGGATGTTGACATTTCCAGATCGGTTTTCCACCGGCTGTTTCTGGGTTTTCCCAGAACCAAAAGGCCATCTGGATGCTGCCATACATAAACCGGGTATTCGTCTAAATACCAACGCGTAAAGCTGGCAACTTGCCCAACAGTGTACTGTGTTGGTAAATCATCCGGAAGGTTTTGACTCCAGATTACTCTTCCCTGGTCATTGAGCAGCATGGCCCAAAGGTACTGATCTTCCAGGGCTTTCTGACCAACATCAGTCAACTCAAAAACCCCATGATTTGACGTTAGGCTTTCCGCTACCTCAGAGACCCGGTACCCCAATATTGAACTTTCCCCGGTTGCACCCAACCAGCTAATGAGCACGGCTAAATTCAACCCCAACAATATTAGTGCAATCCCAGCGGCTGAAAAAACGTAGCGGACCAGTATTTTCATCATACTTTTCATTGGGTTCTACTCGAGAATCAATTTGTATCCTAAACCACGCATGGTCAATAGATATTTGGGTTGTGATGGTTCAGGTTCGATTTTTTCTCTAAGCCGTCGAATATGAACCATTAATGTGTTTTCTAATCCATAAAGATTATCCCCCCAAACCGCTCGACAAAGTGTGTCACCGGTTACAATCCGGCCGCGGTTCTCATAGAGCGTTTCCAGAAGGGTATATTCTTTCGCGGTCAGGCTTTCTTCACCCTGGACACTTCGAACACAGCCGCTATTGAGATCCACTTCTGCATCCCCCAGCCAGAAGCAGGGTTTTATAGTCTGTTTTATAGATATGGGAAAATACGTACGAGACAGGATAGCTTTCAATCGCAGCATAAGCTCCCGAGGTAAAAAAGGTTTTGAAATATAATCGTCAGCCCCCAACCCCAGGCCTAGAAGACGATTATCATCTTCATCACGTGCTGAGAGGAAAAGAACTGGAGCGGATGATGAAGAACGAAACTCCCGCATTAGATCAAATCCATCCCCATCCTGTAACATAACATCAAGAATTAAACAGTCCGGTGGTTGGGAAAGAAATAATTGTCTGGCTCGACAGCAATCAGTTGCGGTAGTGACACGCATAAAACCATCTTTATACAAAATATCTTTGATCATTTTGCATAAAGCTATCTCGTCATCCACTATCAGAATTCGGCAATCAAAAATATCTTTCATAGGGTTTTCAACATCATACCAAAAAGAATATCTAAGAGATCCCGTTTAGTAAGGATTAAGGTAAATGTAAGGTAGTCTTCAATGGGCTGTAAGGTAATTAGTCTATAGTCTTCTTGATCATTATTCAAGGAGATATTTATAAATGGATGCAATAGAAACAAATGGATTAAACAAACGATATGGGAAAGTTCTTCGCGTTAAAGAACTTGATCTACGAGTTCCCGAAGGTGCAGTTTATGGGTTTCTTGGCCCCAATGGAGCAGGTAAATCAACCACTCTCAAGTTGATTCTCGGTCTGGTGAAACCAACACACGGGACAATAAAAGTTTTTGGTCAGGAGGTAAATGAACGAAACCGTCTTGAAATTCTAAAAGCTGTAGGATCACTTATCGAATCCCCGGCTTGCTACGGACACTTAAGCGGTCAGGAAAACTTACGAATTTTCCAAACAATACGGGGGTTGCCGGCGAATGAGATTCAACGAGTATTGCAAATTGTTCGGTTACAGGATCAAAAAGACAAAATTGTCAATCAATATTCTATGGGGATGAAACAAAGATTGGGTTTGGCCAACGCATTGTTGGGAAATCCACGTTTGTTAATTCTGGATGAACCTACCAATGGGCTAGATCCCGCGGGGATACAAGAGATGCGCGAATTAATTGCATCGCTGCCCCGACAGTATGGTATGACCGTTCTGGTCTCCAGTCACTTGCTTAGCGAAATTGACCAAATGGCGTCCAATCTTGGGATTATTAACAAGGGGGAATTGATCTTTCAGGGACGGCTTGAAGATCTACATAAGAGAAGCAAGAGAAACCTTTTTATCCGAACACTGAATAACGAAAGTGCCAGCCAGGTTCTTAAGAATCTGCATGTACCTTTCACACGAGAAAGCAATTATTTAAAACTTCCCGAGATAAAGGATGAGACTTTACTGGCACTGTTAGTTTCCCGCCTGGCAGAAAGTCAAGTCGGTGTGGTCCGTGTAGAAGAACGTCAGAAAAGCCTTGAGGATATCTTCCTGGAATTGACGGGAGGGGCGGTGAGCTTATGAAGACGGCTATGCTGGTTGAGTTTTATAAATTACATAACAGGAGCAATATTTGGATTATTGGGGCCTTGCTGGGGGGGCAAATTCTCTGGTCGGCAATGGCTCTTGCTTATATGGACGAGGAAGATATGAGGGAGGGTTGGTTATATTTTCTCTTCCTATTCCAATTGCTCGATTCGTTGATGATGCCTTTAATGGTTACGGTTGTTATGTCTCGGTTATGTGATATTGAACATAAAGGACATTCTTTTCGTTTAATCAATACGCTTCTTCCTGCCAGGAAACTCTTCAATGCGAAATTCCTTCTTGGTTTGAGCTACCTTGTTCTGGTGGCATTATGTCAGGTTTTGGTCATCCTTTGCATAGGTATATTGTTTAGATTTTCTGGTTCTCCCCCGTGGCAGCTGCTGGCGAAATACTTTGTAGTCACAACAGTGGTCAATCTAACATTGCTTACCATCCAACTGGCTTTTTCCCTTTTTTACAGTAATCAAATGCCAGCCTTCATCGTTGGAGTAATTGGTTCATTCTTCGGACTGTTCTCGTTGTACTTCCCTGTAAGTATTCAGCGATTAGCTCCCTGGGGATATTATGGCGTTTTAATGTTCCTTCATATGGACTGGAATCCTGACACACGAATTTCCAGGTATTACCAGATTCCCATTGACCCGGTGTGGATGTTAGTGCTGGTTTTGATGTTAGTAGTTTTCTTTTTTTTCGGTCGATATCGGTTTATTGGAAAGGAGCATTAATCCCATGTTTGTAGGATGTCTCAAAGCCGAACGAATCAAACTATTCCATAGTCCTATCTGGATGGCATTTTTACTTGTTCCCGTTTTGCCAGCTATTATGGGGACTTTTAACTACACTCAGAATTTGGAAGTTTTGCAGGATGGGTGGTACAGTCTTTGGTCGCAGCATACTTTATTCAGTTGTTATTTCTTCATTCCTGTACTCATCGCAGTTTACGCTTCATTTCTTTGGAATTTGGAGCACAGTAGTGATAATTGGAATGCTGTTCTGGCGGCTCCCGTTCCTTACTCTTATGTATATCTGGTTAAATTTGTCCTTATTGCCTGCATGACCGCGCTAAGTCTCGCTTGGATTGGTTTTCTTTTCATTATTTCCGGTCTGCTGATTGGTTTGCCTGCCACATTTCCGCCGGAACTATTCTTATGGTTGCTCAGTGGATTACTGGGCGGGTTGACGATCTGTTCCATCCAATTGACTTTGTCCTTACTTTTGCACAGTTTCGCTGTTCCGGTAGGCCTTTCTATACTCGGAGGAATTTGCGGTTTACTTGCCCTGGCAAAAGGGATTGGAGTTTGGTTCCCATATGCACTTGTGAGCATTGGAATGCGGGCTAACAACCCGGATGGACAAATGACATGCAGTGTATGGCAGTTTGTTCTACATTGCCTCTTTTTCAGCTTGATCTTTTCTGTTTTCTCTATACTTCGATTGCGAAGATATGATGCACCAGGCGGGTAGGTTCCCCATGTAGATGATCGTACAGAGTCTTTTGTTCGATCAACAAAATCTGGAATATGTGGATACCCTTGTGTGTTTCATAACTTGATAAACAAGGGTATCCTCAGATAAAGCCAATTGATCGTAATGTAAATACTGGTACTAATTAGAAGTATTTGAATAATGAGACCAGGATCCAGGAAATAAAAAAAAGACACTAGTCATTGAGTATTAACATCTGGGCATTGTGGGTAGAAAAATGACTCTCACTTGAATAAAGGAAGATTTAACATGGTATCACCAAGACGTGGAATAGGACTTTTTCTGGTGGAGAGTGGAATCAATCGGAATTTATCCTGTAACTATAATATGACCATTCCCTGATTGCGTCTACCGGTACAATTTAAGGATCAAGAATCACAAAGAAAGTGATGATCCATAAATGTCCAAAAACAACCTCATACCTGATTCAATCCAGTATTTTCTTCTCAGTGTGATCCTCTGGTTCGTTGTCGATTTTGGAACAGCCGGTGGATTTCGTTTCGCTTATTATGAGAAGATATGGCCTACCATTTTAATTTTCTATCTGGGATTCCCGTTGATTTTCTCTCTGTTGATTTTCCGGTTGAAATGGAACACGACCCGGCTCTTTCTTTCCATGCTTGTAATGATTTTTATTGTCGAAATCCTGTTTACCAACAATCCTCTGCTAATGATATTCCCGACCCTGCTCTGGGGAATTCCGCTGGCCGTACTAATCTATACCCCGCTTGTCTTTTTCCCGCTCTGGTTTCTTCGAAAAGAGTTAAGGATGCATCGCCTGGTGATACTCGTGACTGGTGCCGCCGTCTTAATCGTGACAGCGCTGACGATTTTTGGGTGATCCGAACTGGAAATCTTTCAAACACAAATTCGGATCATCATGAAAGGATTCCACAATGGTCCAGACCATCAATCTCAAAGACAAGCTGACAAAAATTTCAGAATACTGGCATCCCGGTATTGTGGGAGAAATGAATGATTGCCATTTGAAACTGGCGAAACTAAAAGGCGAATTCATCTGGCATCACCATGACGTGGAGGACGAACTTTTTCTGGTCGTAAAAGGAAGCCTGGTGATCAAACTGCGAGATGGTGATCTCCGGCTCAATGAAGGAGAGTTTGTCATCATCCCGCACGGCGTAGAACACATGCCTGTGGCAGAAGAAGAAGTGCATGTGTTGTTAATGGAACCGAAATCCACACGTAACACGGGTAATATTGAAAACGAACGCACTGTGGAGACTGACTGGTTATAGGAAAATGCGGTAAACTTGCCGCATTATGGATAAAGACCAGAATCGCATTTTTCAGATCATTGCTGCCATCGGGGTGGGTGTTTTTCTGTTTTTCATCAGCCCCAACATGAATGGCGCGCAGAATGCCGCCATGCTCTCCGCGTTTGAGATCGACGAGTTCGCGCAATACCCGAACCTTATCGGAATGTTGACGCCGGGTACCACCCTGTATGAATCAATCCGGCATTTCCTTATTTACCTGCATTATTTCTATGGTTATCCGTTCTATTTCTTTTCGGCGCTGGCGGTTTTGCCTGTCAAGTTGTTCTATGGTGATGAATGGCTGCGCCACACGGATGTGATTGTTGCCACGTTGAGACAGGTTATCAATGTCGGACCAATGATCATATCTGCCGTTCTACTGACCTATATCCAGACGCAGTTTCGCGATATGAAGCGTTCGATTGGAATGTTTGTCTTTCTTATGATTATTCCGGCGGTGACTGTCAATAACCTTTGGTGGCACCCGGATGGACTGGCTGTACTTTCCGCAGTTCTGGTACTGTTTTTCCTGGACCGGGACGCTTTGAAGTTGGGCCGGTCATTTTTCATCGCCGCCGCGATCTGTGGGATTGGTGTAGGGATCAAATATACCGGGATATTTTTCGTTCTTTCCATCGTGGTGTATATCATCTGGGCGTGGGTGACACAGAAATACTCAGCCCGGCGGATTATCACGGCAGCGGCCGGTTTTCTGGGAGTTATGCTGCTGGCTGTGGTCATCAGCAACCCACTTTTGTTATTTCCCCAGGAACGCGCCGCGTTGATCGAATACCAGAAGTTGCAATTTCAACAGACTTCCATGGGTATATTGCAGTCAAACCCGCAGCCGTATTTTTCTGAATATCCGGCGGATTTCCGATTTCACTACGGTGAGCTGGAATTTCTGATGATGTGCTTTGCCGGCCTGATCGTGGCCATGCTGTTCTCAAAGAAGCGCTGGTATTACGCGGTGGTACTGGCATTTATTGTTCCGATGATCTTAACCATAAATTTTTCGGCTACCCGCCGCACCCACTATTTCCTTCCCGTGGTTCTTCCGCTGGTATCCTGTTTGAGTGTGCTTCTTCCGGGGAAGGGGAATGAAGAGGAAGAGAATCGGGTAAAGGCGTCGAATGTAATCCAATATGTTACTGTCGCGTTGATAGCCTATCAGGCTTATCTGTTCTGGCCGCGTACCCAGGAGATATTTGTCAACGCGTTGCAGAAAGAGGAGACATCCCCGTCCATTGCTTTTTACAAAAATGTTCTTGAGAATCTTCCGGAAAATTTCGACTCCGAAAAGCGTGTGGTGTATCGTGACTGGAAAGTCTATTTTCCACCCGGCGGGAATTATCTGACTGAAATGACCTGGGATATGCCGACCCAGGCTTATATCGAATCCATTAACCCGGACGTTTTGCTGCTGGACAGGGAAAATATTGCCCTGTATTCAAACCCTGACTCTGTGACCAACTCGGTCAATCCCGGAAACACACAACCCATCCATGAATTCTATCTGGCAGCGGATGAGAATACGATCCCGGGTTACAAAATGTTGTTTGAGGATCCCTTTGGAATCGCGTTCTTAAGGGCGCAATAAAGCGTGTTTTCATCCGGTAAATCAGGATAGAGCCATTCGATTTTTAACTTAAAACGGGCGGACGTCAGTCCACCCGTTTTTTTGTATCTGTATCGAAAGGTTCACCTGTGAAGAAATACTTAACTTCTCAGTTTTGCTCCCAGTTCCTGTTCGACCCGTTTGATGATACGGCCGCGGATTTGAGCGACTTCCTGATCCGTCAATGTGCGATCGGGAGACTGGTATGTCAGGCTGTATGCCAGACTCTTCTTCCCTTCGCCGATCTGCACACTGCGGAAAATGTCGAATAACGTGACATCCACCAGATTCTTGCCGCCTGTCTGACGGATCATTGCTTCCACCTGCCCGGCCGGGAGGCTTTCATCAACAGTTAAGGCCAGATCTTCCAGTACAGGCGGATAAGCCGGGACGGAATCAATGGTGTGTACCTCCGGAATGGCATTTAACAGGGCCTCAAGGTCGATATCGGCTGCCAATACAGGATTTTGCAGGAAATCATACCGCTCTTTGATCAACGGATGGATTTCACCAAAAATCCCCAGCGTGTTATCACCGCACACCCATGCGGCGCATTTACCGGGATGGAATCCATCTCCGGAAATCGGTGTAAACGCCATTTTTTCTATATGAAGACTTTCACCCAGTTCTTCCAGAATCCCTTTTAGGTCGAAGAAATCCATGGTTGAGTTGCTCTTCTGGTCCCAGGCGTGATTATCACGCCGCCCGGAAATGGCAATACATAACCTGCGAGGTTCTTCCGGCAGCAATTCATTTTCCCTGGGCAAGTACGCCTGCCCAATCTCAAAAAGCTTAAACTGGTCTGAAAGGCGTATGTTCTTTTCCAGCGCTTCCAACACAGAAGCCAGCACGCTACGCCGCATCACCCGGCGGTCAACCGCGATGGGATTCTGTAACGTCACATATTCAAATTCTTTGACAGATGAATCGACTGGCTGCAACCAGCGGGCTTCCCGTTCGGGAGCTGTCATTCGGTAAGTGATGACTTCCTGGAGCCCGAACTTCGCGAGCTGATCCCGCACAAGCTCTTCCAGGTCTAATGATGGGTTATTGCGTTGGGGCGGCATCTCATCGACCAGACGGGTAGCCGGGATATTGTCATACCCGTACATACGCGCGATCTCTTCCATTACATCAGCTACTCCGATAATTTCCTCACCGATATCCAGCCGGTAAGGAGGAGTCTGGACTTCAACAGAATCTCCTTTAACCTTGCAGGCAAATTCCAGCGGAGTTAACAAATCTGCGATCTGCCTGGCCGTTAGTTCAATACCCAACCAACGGGTAACATCCTCTGTTGTAACAGTGACAGTCGGATCATTGGCCGGCAGGGGATATTCATCTACCAGGTCGGTATAGATCTCTCCGCCGGACCATTCCGCCATCCGGTCCAGGCACAGTTTTACGGCATCCGGACACATCGCGGGATGTATGCCACGAGCGAACCGGAATGATGCTTCAGAGTTCAATTTGAGGTAGCTCATTGTTTTTCTGATATTGATGAAATTCCAGGCCGCGCCTTCAAGAAGGACAGTAGTTGTTCCCTCTGTGATCTCGGATTCAAGTCCGCCCATCACACCCGCAACACTCAAAGCGCCTTTCGTGTCACAAACCAGAACAGAAAAATTCTTCAAAACTCGCTCTACATTATCCAGTGTGGTCAATTTCTCGCCTTCAGCAGCCGTCCTCGTGATGATGGTTGGCTGTCCGCTGCCAATGCGTTTAACAAGAACATCATAGTCAAACGCGTGCAGGGGTTGACCGGTTTCAAGCATGACATAGTTGGTGGCATCGACCAATGCGTTAATCGGGCGCATACCGGCCAGGCGCAACCGCCGCTGGATCTTGTACGGGCTTTGATTGTGTTGGCAATTTGCGATCATTCCCACCGTAAAGCGGGGATTTAGTTCAGGAGCAGTAATCTGAATGGATACCCGTCCCTTGATGGATGGACCGGTCGCTTTATGTACAGGAGTGGGTTTCTTTAAGGGTTTTCCAGTTAATGAGGCAATCTCACGGGCAACACCGATTACACACGCGTTGCGTATCATGTTCGGTAGTATGGAAATGTCAAAAACGGCATCCCCCATATGATCTACCAGCGGCATGCCGGTAGGGGCATCCGGCTCAAGGAAGATGACCCCCTCGTGTTCGTCAGAAATCCCCAGCTCTTTTTCGGAGCAAACCATGGAGAATGATTCGACGCCACGTATCTTTGCGCGTTTCAGAGTGGTCAATACAAGGCCATCGGCATGGCCATCATACAACACAGACCCTTCCTTCGCGTAGGCAACCTTGATCGGGTTCGCGAGCAGACCCTGCCCTTTATACGGATACAAATTGGGGGCACCGGTCAACACGATATATTCACCGGTTCCATCTTCCAAGCGGCATAATACCAGACGGTCCGCGTTCGGATGAGGCATGACTTCGTTGATCTGTGCGACCACGATCTTATCGCGGTCCCATTCAAGCCCTGTGAACTTGAATTCGTTATGGTCAGTGTGTGGAATAGGTAACCCTACCGTGTGGATCTCATCCACTTCCAATCCGGCCATGGTTAACAGGCGGGCCAGTTGATCTAGCGGAAGGTCTATTTCAACATAGTCTTTCAACCAGCTAAGAGGTACTTTCATGAGAACTGCTCCAGGAATCGGACGTCATTCGCCCAGAAATTACGTATGTCGGTAATGTGGTTGCGCAGCATGGATATACGTTCCGGTCCCATACCAAAGGCAAAACCAGAGTAATCCGCCGGGTCATATCCGCCATTGCGCAGAACGGTCGGATGGATCATTCCGCAGCCAAGGATCTCAAGCCAACCGGAATTCTTGCAAACCTGACAGCCGGCACCATGGCATACGAAGCATTCCACATCCATCTCACCGCTGGGCTCAGTGAACGGGAAATATGAAGGGCGCAGGCGGGTGCGGGCGTTGGCACCGAACAGGCGGCGGGCGAAATCTGTCAACGTACCTTTCATATCACCCAGGGTGACATGTTTGCCAACCATGATCCCTTCCACCTGATGAAATTGGATTTCGGAACGGGCACTGATCTGCTCATAACGGTAGCACATACCCGGCAGGATGACACGAATGGGTTGCGGGCAGTATTCGCGCATCACATGCACCTGACCGGGTGATGTGTGGGTGCGTAATATGACGCCCGGTTTGGTTGTATAAAAGGTATCCCACATGTCACGCGCGGGGTGATACGCTGGAATATTTAACAGTTCAAAGTTGAATTCGTCCGTTTCCACATCGCGGGCCCGGTACACCTGAAAACCCATATCGCCGAAAATGCGGTAGATCTCGCGCAGCATCATTGTCTGCGGGTGCAACCGGCCATGTGTAGGCCGCCTGCCGGGGAGTGAAGTATCCACTGATCCTTCGGTTAAATCTTTGTTCAGTGATGCTTCTTTTATGACAGCCGCATGATCTTCAAGGGCGGATTCAAATTCTTTCTTTACCTGGTTAACACGTTCTCCAACCAGTGGACGGACTTCGGCGGGGACCGTTTTCATCTGGCTGAAAATCTGGGTCATGGGCGCGCTGCGGCCAAGGTTTGCAACCTTCCATGCCTGTAACCCTGGCTCATCCTGGACGGCCTGCAGGGTGTCAATACCCTTTTTCCGCAGATCTTCCAGTTCTTTTAGTATGGGATGATCCTGCATTCTTTCTCCTTCTCAATAAAATAAAAACTCCACCCCGTCAAGGGACGGGATGAAGTCCGTGGTACCACCCTTGTTGACAGCCAAAGCTGTCCGCTTGGTGCCAGAAGGCTGTAATTCCTGTTCGGAATACCTGGCGGCCACATAACGCTGGCAAAACGGAGCGGGTTACTTTTACTTGTTCACCCGGTCGGCTCGGGAGCGAACTTCAACTGATTTCTTCTGAATGCGCTTTTCAGCGGTCTTTCGATCCGGCGCATCTCTCTGGCAGGGCCTGTCAGTTTACTCTTCTCTTTCACAGCCTTTAAAATATATATGCTGATAATATCCCGGAAGGGTGATATGTGTCAAGAGTTGAAACTCCATTCCGTTCCAGTTTTGTTCCTGCTGTGAAATCAGGTTGAAGTGATTATTTGCCAGAATGTTTTCCCTTGATGCGGCTGACCTGATCTAATAGGTGGATTTTGGAAAAGAGCCGTTTTCAACGACAGCAATTGGATATGTATGTGATGTGTGTAAAATGGATATATCTGTGTGTTGAAGGGATATTATGAAAACAGGAAAACTTGCATTTTTCGTGTTATTTATGCTTTTTCTGCTGGCCTGTAATTTTCTGGCGAACTTTGGAGACCAGGCGGATGTGCAGGCGATTGTCTCAGCAACATTAACAGCGTTACCGCAGCCGGTACAGGATGTGTCACCTCCCACCGGGGAACCTGAACCAACGTCCATTTCAACGCCTCTTCTTCCAGAAAGCCAACAACCCCGCGAACTGAGGGTGGTTTATATCGGGCCAGACCATCATTTGCACACCTGGACGGAATCCGCGGGTCCGTTTCGGGTAATGGAATATGGTGATATTTCCGAGGCCAAAGTTTCCAGCGACGGGGAAATGGTCGCTTTTATTCGGGAAGACCCGAGTATATCCAGTTCACTCTGGGTGATTGGTTTTGACGGCAGCAATCCCCGCCAGGTGATGAGTTGGGATGACATGAAGGGCTTAAGAAGCTCACCGGACAGTCTTGGCACATCACCATCGAACCTTCAATGGATACCCGGAACCCACCGCTTTACTTTCACCACCCATGATCTTTTCGAAGGTCCGGGTCTAATGCTGAACGATGATTTAATCGAGGTGGATGCGGATTCGGGCGCGTGGCGCATTCAACTGGAACGCGGCAAAGGTGGTATTGTCCGTTATTCACCTGATGGCAAATGGATGGCAATAATCACGGCCAGTCAAATTTTTATTCGGGATATCAATGGCAATCCCACATCAACTGCTCCACTCACATTTTCTCCGGTCATGACCTATTCGGAATACCAGTATTACCCCGAACCAGTTTGGGCTGTGGATGGCAGCCGGCTGGCGGTGGCCATTCCACCGGTTGACCCGCTGGCTGATCCCAAACAACCATTTTCAATATGGACAATGGAAACATCGGGAGGGAGCCCGGTTCTGCAATCGAAGGTTGTTCCACAATTCCTTGGACCGGTACATATTTCACCTGATCTGCAGAAGTATTACTATGTAAGAGAGATCGGACAAGCGGTGGAGAATAGGCGGGAAATTTGTACAGCCCAGATCAATGGACAGGGCGAAAAGGTGGTTTTCACCGGCGGAATCCCGATCTTGCATGAGTGGAACCCGGGGAGTGGTTCATTTGCCTATCAGGCTGCATCGCAGCTGGCTGTGACGGTGAATCAGATGGATGGTTCACCCGCTAATCTGGCTGGAACAGATGGTACGTTCTGGTTTCGCTGGGTGGATGAAACCCGTTTTCTGTTTGCCAGAAGAGCGGGTGATACTATGGAAATTCTGCTGGGTAAACAGGGAGAGGGCAGCCGGTTGCTCGCTGCCCTCCCTACATCAGATATGTTTTTTCTGGAGATCGATTTTATACGTTGATCTCTAGTTGGTTACCAGTGTGCCTTCTGCTCCGCCCAGTAAAACACTTCTCAGTGCTTTTTCATCCCACAGGTTCAGGACAAGGATGGGGAGCTTATTTTCCATACATAATGTAATGGCTGTGGTGTCCATGACTTCCAGCCGACGGTTGATGGTATCAATGTAGGTCAGACGGTCAAACTTGACGGCATCTGGATTTTTCTTGGGATCGCTGTCATACACGCCATCCACCTTGGTGGCTTTGATCAACACATCCGCATCGATTTCCATGGCGCGCAGGGCAGCGGCTGTGTCGGTGGAGAAATAAGGATTTCCCGTACCGCCTCCAAAAATAACCACGCGTCCTTTTTCCAGATGACGGATGGCGCGTCGCCGGATATACGGTTCAGCTACTGACCGCATCTCAATGGCGGATTGAACGCGGGTCATCACGCCGAGACTTTCAAGGGCATCCATAAGGGCCAGCCCGTTCATTACGGTAGCCAGCATTCCCATGTAATCCGCGGTTGCGCGATCCATACCACTGGAGAGGCCAACCTTTCCGCGCCAGAGGTTGCCAGCGCCAATCACAATGGCCACGTCAACACCCATTTCGCGTACTTCTTTTACCCGTCCGGCGATATCCAACGCACGTCTTGGGTCAATACCAGAGCCGACATCTCCCCCCAGAGCTTCGCCGCTTAATTTCAACAGGATGCGATGATATTTAAGGGATTCCATGCCACCTTCCTTTTCAGTAATAAAAGAGCCAACCAATCGGTTGGCTCTTCGGAATTCTTTATTTTTCTGCGGTGGATTCACCCAATTCCCAACGGACAAAACGACGGATAACCACGTTTTCTCCGAGGCTGACAATCGTATCGTTCAGCAATTCCTGGATGGTGATGTTTTCATCACGGATGTATTTCTGGCGTAACAAGACTTTTTCGTCTTTGAATTTCGCAATGGAGCCTTCTACGATCTTGGGGAGAATGGCATCCGGCTTTCCGTCTTCTTTGGCTTTAGCGGTGGCAATGCGGGTTTCGCGTTCAATATCCTCGGCGGGGATGTCTTCCTCGCGGACGTAATCGGGAGCGGCTGCTGCAATCTGCAAAGCAATCTCATGAGCGAAAGAGCGGAATTTTTCTGAACGGCCTACGAAATCTGTTTCACTGTTCACTTCCACCATAACACCAATACGGCCCTGGGAGTGGGAATAAAGCTCAAGCATTCCATCAGAGGCATTGCGATCGGCGCGTTTGGCGGCAGTTGCCAGACCTTTTTCTCGTAAGAATTCAACAGCTTTGTTGTAGTCGCCACCGGCGCTTTCAAGTGCTTTCTTACAGTCGGAAATGCCGGCTGCTGTTGCCTGGCGGAGCTGTTTAATCATTTCAGTAGAAATATCCATCGTGTACCCTTTTTCAAAAAAATCGAAGATTATTGTGAATTATTCAGTTTCTTTGTCAGAATCATCAGATTCTTCATCACGATTGCCAAGTTTGGCAAGTGTGGCTGCGCCGAGAAGATCTTTATCTTCCATGTCGCTGTCATCTACCAGGCTGCGTTTCACGGCTGCTTTATTCGCCGCTTGCAGTTCTGCTTCCGCTTCACCCATCTCCTGCTCATCATCTTTGCGCATCGATTTTCCTTCGATGGCGGCATCGGCGATCTTTCCTACCAGAAGTTTAATCGCGCGAATGGCATCATCGTTGGAGGGGATGACATAATCGACACCACGGGGATCACAATTCGTATCCATGAGGGCGATTACGGGAATGTTCATGATATTGGCTTCGTGGACGGCGGTTTCTTCGCGTCCAACATCGACCACAAATACGAGGTCGGGCAGACGTTTCATATTGCGAACACCGCTCAGGCGGAAGAGAAGACGGTTGATCTCACGTTCGATCATCAGGCCTTCTTTTTTGGTCAGGCGATGGATATCGCCAGTGTCGCGTAGTTTCTCCAGGCGTTCGAGTTCAATGATCCGCTGGAAAATGGTGACCCAGTTTGTCAGCATACCACCAAGCCACCGTTCAGTCACATAAGGCATACCGCAGCGGGTAGCTTCTTCTTTGATGGTTTCCTGTGCCTGGCGCTTGGTACCAACGAACAGGACAGATCCGCCAGAGGCGACGGTGTCGCGAACCAGGCTGTAAGCTGTGTTGATGGCTTTAACCGTTTGTTGCAGGTCAATAATGTGGATGCCGTTGCGCTCGGTGAAGATAAACGGGCGCATGGACGGGTTCCACTTGTTGGTGCGATGTCCAAAGTGAACACCACTTTCCAACAGGGCTTTCATGGAAATTACTGTTGACATTATACGCAGGCTCCTTTTTTGCGTTTTCTGCCGCTCCCTTCATCCCGGCCCACCACCGTTCATAACGGCACGCGGGGTCAGTCCAGAAGCGTGAGGATTGGATGTCTTTGCCAATGCAAAGCGAAAGAAGTATATCATAAAACGCATAGAGCACCCGCGCTTAATACAATTAACGAGTTTTTAACCGAAGCGCAAATTTACTGATGGGTGACATGTTAAACGTTCCGATTTCCGTTTCATCCACTATAATCACAGATATGGAGTTAACTGAAAGGTTTAAAGACGCATTATGGCGGGCGACAGACCTTCACGCGAATCAACGCAGGAAGGGCTCTGGTATTCCTTACGTTGCCCACTTATTGGGTGTGACCAGTCTGGTATTGGAATATGGCGGCAATGAAGATGAAGCCATAGCGGCACTTCTGCATGATGCTGTAGAAGACCAGGGCGGGAAAGAAACCCGGCAAATGATTGCCGAGATATACGGTGAGAACGTGGCTCAAATTGTGGATGGCTGCACAGATGCGGATACAAACCCCAAGCCACCCTGGAGGGAGCGGAAAGAGGCATACATCGCTCACATAGCATCGGCATCTCCTTCTGTTTTACTCGTATCAGCCTGTGATAAGCTGTACAACGCCCGCTCCATTCTTGCTGATTTCCGTCAAATCGGTGATGAAATCTGGGAACGGTTTAAAGGCGGCAAAAAGGATGGGACGCTCTGGTATTACCAGACACTGGTGACTGAATACAAGAAAACCGGGGAACACCCGGTATTCGATGAATTGGACCGAACAGTGCGTGAGCTGCTTGATCTGGTTCGATCGGCATGATTTTTTCTAATTGTAGAAGTATTCCATATTGTTGGGTTTATGGTTAATAATCACGAAATAGATTTTTACTACTAGTAGTAATGTGGAGGTACATTCATGCATATAGTTGTTACCAATGATGATGGCGTTTACGCCCCAGGGTTGCTTGCTTTGGCGAAAGAAATGATGAAGCTGGGTAAAGTCAGTATTGTTGCTCCTGACCACAATTGGTCGGCATCTGGTCATGTCAAAACGCTTCACAGGCCGTTGCGGGTGAAGGAAATCGAGCTGGATGATGGGACACCGGCCCGTTCCACTGACGGCGCGCCTTCTGATTGTGTGGCACTGGCCGCGCTGGGTGTTCTACCCGATCCCATAGATTTTGTTGTATCCGGCATTAATCCCAACGCCAATCTCGGGCATGATGTGACCTACAGCGGTACGGTTACGGCAGCGATGGAGGGTGCCATCTGGGGGATTCCATCGGTGGCTGTATCTGTTGACGCGCCGGAATACCACCGTGGACCGTTGGATTACAGTGTGGCGGCCGAAATGGGACGACGGGTTGTCGAAATGCTGGCAGCGAACCCCATCCCACACAATGTTTTATTAAATGTAAACGTTCCCTATCTACCGCTTGATCAGATCAAGGGGTTTGCCATAACCCGCCAGGGTTTGAGAATTTATCGTGATGCACTGGTGAAACGTGAAGATCCACGCGGCCGCCCCTATTATTGGATAGGCGGTGAGGCTCCAACAGGTGTGAAAGAGGATGGAACAGACATTGGCGAACTGGCTTCCGGGTATGTATCTGTCACGCCTATTCAATTGGACCTGACGGCCCATCTGATGGTGGATCAATTGAAGAAATGGGACTGGGGAAAATAAAACCAATGGATTTCTTTGGCAGACGGGGTTGGCGCAGATGATTTGGGATCGACCTCGTCTGTCCGTTTTTTTTATAATTTTATTCTGTCATTCGTTTATGTCTTATTCACTTTGATTTCACGGTGATACTTCAGACTCAGAAGAAAACCGGCGAAAATGCAGGCAAGCCAGCCAACTGATATGGCAATAACTTCATAACGGTAATCCCGAAAAAGTCCATACTGAATGGAGTATGCCGTGAAGGCGATGATGTTTATCACCAGCGGGGCGGCTAGCACCCAACGGAGAACCATTTCCATTCGACTTTGATTTGACAAAGCCAACGCGAGGAAAAAGAAGGCGATAGCCATCATTGTGAACCCCAGTTCTTCAAGAGCTATGAAGACTCCATTTCCGTTATATTGCGATAATAGAGGAATCCCTTCTGTTTGTCCCTGGAGCATACTGATCGGTACCACGGCGAACTGGACGAAATAGTTTCCCAGAAGAACCGTCGCTGAGATAATCGCGAACATAAGGCTTATGAATGAATAAATCCTTTTTTCGTTTACAGAATTGAGGTGATTTGCGGCCATGAAGATAAGAAAGACACAAATTTGGAATATGGCGGCATACATCCAGTAATAATCGCGCGGATAATATTGAAGAAGCTCCAGGTAAGGATACATCATGCAGTTTTCTGGACAATATGGCCCCGCTGGTGGGATGGCTATCATGGCAAGTGCGAATGTCAGGGTCGTTGACGCGGTCAACAACCACGAAGAATGAAGTCCAACTTTTCGAATTGCTTCTCTTTCATTTCCTGTTTCCAATGTTATATACCCTCATTTATTCTTGTTTCACTCGTCGAATACATTGTTTTACTTCGGGTAAAAACCACCCTGCTTATTTAACGAGTAACTGTTGCATTTTATTCGGTTCACAACGAAAGCTTTGCATTTTTTCTTTCAGAACCAGGGTCAATTCGGCTGATTGATTGAAATTTTGCTATACTCGAATTGTTATCAGCAATAACAAACGATTGGAAAGGAGAGACAGTTATGCAATTTAAAGTGCGTGATTGGATGGTCGACCTCATCGTATTTGTTGAGCCTGATAGTTCGGTGAGAGATGCGCTGGCATTAATGAGGAGGCGTTATATTCACAGCCTGATCGTACAAAAGTCTAAGACGAATCCGGAATACGGCATTTTAACTTCAACGGACATCAGTGATAAAGTTGTTGCTGAGAACCGGAATCCGGCAATTATTACTGTGGCGGAACTTATGACATCTCCCATCATAAGCATAGGAATGGACCGTCCACTACAGGAATGTGCCAGAATAATGAAAGAAAAAAAGATCCATCACCTTCCTGTCGTGGATGAAAAGGGGACGCTCATAGGGATGATCTCGGCGACCGATTTTCTCGTGGCTGCAGAAGCGATGGGGCGTGAACCCGGAGACAAGATCACATAGATCATTCGGATTTTCATTTTTCTATATCAGGCCTGCCGGGGAATTTCGGCAGGCTTTTTAAATGGAGGTTATTTGTTTCCCCTCGGTTTGCAGTTATATTTGCGGTATTAACCGGATGAACCAGAATCCATTTGAGCCGGTTTCTGGTATGTTTTTTTCATCTTAACGAAAAAAAGACTCATGATAATTTCATTTTGCAAAGTATCTTTGTCTCAGATCGCAAGGGTATAATTCGCGTGTGGATGGTAATATGCGAAAAATAACCTTATCTATACTAATATGCCTGAGCCTGCTGGTTTTTGCCTATCCGGTAAACGCGCAATCAGGTGATATTTATGACATGATTGCCCAGGTCAATGCTGTGCGGTCAAGTAATGGATTGTCATTATTGGAAATTGACGGATCACTGATGGCTTCTGCCCAGGTACATGCTGAGTATATGGCCAGTACCGGTGTGTGTTCACATACCGGGGCGGGGGGGACAACTGCCAAACAGCGAATGATCAATGCCGGGTACGGAGGAGGCGCCACAGTCTGGGGAACGGAAAACATTATGTGTGGTAATTTCAGTGTGTCTGAAGTTACGACCTGGTGGCAGGGCGACGAATGGCATCTTCTTCCTTATAACCAGGGACACTACCGTTCCATTGGTGGTGGTATCGCGACAGGTGCAAACGGACAGCGTTATTTTGTGATTGATGTGGCTTACACATCCGGTGGTAGTTCCTCGGGAGGAACAACATCCGGTTCGACTACAACAACCGGAGGTAGTTCTATCTCCGCCACCACGTCGGCGGCACAAAGAGTCGCTCCTGTTATTACCGCCACATTACAACCTGATGGTTCGTTGATCCATGAAGTGCAACAGGGCCAAGCGTTCTGGAGTATTGCCGTCGCGTATGATGTAAAGATCAACGAAATCATCCAGATGAACGGGTTGTCATCCGGCGCGGTTTTGAGTATTGGACAGAAACTTCGAATCCATGGTCCGTATACCTCTACGCCGGTCCTTACGGATACTCCAACTCCAGAACCGGATACCGCAACTCCGACCATAACACGAACACCCACCATTACACCCACGCCAACCCAATCGACAACCCCAACCCCCCGTCCGTTATTTGAAGGGGCAACGGGATTTCAGAATATTGACCGGCGGGGGTTGGGAATAGGCCTTGTGATTGTCTGTTTTCTGGGTCTCGGTTTAATGATCGTGGGAGGAATGCGGCGGAAGAACAAGGATAACCCGGATGATTACGATCCGCTCAATCCGCCGATTGACTCGCTCTAGATCACAAAATCATTACTTTGCCAAACACCATCTTCCGCTGAATGGGGCGAGAATATACGTTCCAACCGTGGTTCATCCTTATAGATAACCGGTTTCTCGTTCGGGTGTATCTGTAGATTTGACTCTACTCTTTCAAGACGTTCCAGAATATTTGTGATGGACGCGCTGATTGTGTCGGGCAGCCGGTCATGGTGAAGATCAGGGGCGGTTTCTTTGGGTTTGTTCCGGGCCACGACCTGACCTGGAACTCCAACAACAACCGAGTCGGGGGGAACAGATTTTACAACTACCGCATTAGCACCGATGCGACTGCCTTCACCAATGGTGATGGCTCCCAGTATCTTGGCGCCTGCTCCAACCACAACACCGTCTTCCAGTGTCGGGTGGCGCTTGCCTTTCTCCAGGCTTACACCGCCCAATGTGACACCATGATAAAGTGTTACATTGTTTCCGATTTCGGCGGTCTCACCGATTACCACACCCATGCCATGGTCGATAAAGAATCCTTTTTTTATTCGGGCGGCTGGATGGATCTCTATTCCTGTTAAATTTCGCACGAGATTAGAGATCAACCGACCGATGAGGAGCATATTGTGTGTCCAGAACCAGTGTGCCAGGCGGTATCCCCATAGCGCGTGCAGTCCCGGGTAGGCCAGCAGGATTTCCAGCAAACTATGGGCAGCTGGATCCCGATCAAATACAGCCCGGATATCATTGCGAAGTGTAGTTAACATCTTTATCTCCTTATTGTGCCAGGTCTGCGTACAGTGGCGTGCTGAGATAACGTTCACCAAACGATGGGATGATCACAACGATCAATTTTCCGGTATTCTCATCACGCTGTGCCACCTGCAGGGCAGTCCACAGTGCCGCGCCAGATGAGATACCCACCAGAAGTCCCTCACGCCGCGCGGCGTCTCGTGCGGTTTTGAACGCGTCATCCCCCTTGACCTTAATGATTTCATCGTATATTGATGTATTTAACACCTGTGGGATAAATCCGGCTCCAATTCCCTGAAGAGGGTGTGACGCTTTCTCACCACCGGAGAGTACCGGAGATTCTGCTGGTTCTACCGCGATCATCTTGATTGTGGGTTTGCGTGATTTCAAAACTTCCCCGATACCGGTTATCGTGCCGCCGGTTCCCACGCCTGCCACAACAAGATCAACGGATCCATCTGTATCCCGCCATATCTCTTCGGCAGTTGTTTTCCGGTGCATTTCCGGGTTGGCCGGGTTGTTGAATTGCTGGGGAAGGAAATTTCGCGGGTCTGAAGCGGCCATCTCTTCCGCTTTTTGAATGGCTCCACCCATACCTTCCGCGGCCGGTGTGAGAATCAATTCGGCTCCATATGCTTTCAACAACATTTGGCGTTCTTTACTCATCGACTCAGGCATGACAAGAATGATCCGGTATCCTCTTGCGGCAGCAACCATGGCCAGCGCAATACCTGTGTTACCGCTGGTTGGTTCAATAATGATGGAGTCTTTTCTCAAAAACCCCGTTTTCTCTGCTGAATCGATCATGGCATAACCGATGCGGTCTTTTACACTATGGGCAGGGTTGAAGAATTCAAGTTTTGCCACGATGACCGCTTTCGAACCTTCAGACAAACGATTAATCCGAACGAGCGGAGTATTCCCAATTAATTCTGTAACATCTGATGCTATTTTCATCTGTAACCTCTGTATGATTCAAAATACCTGTACAACAAAAAAAATATCTCTGCGTATATGAATATGCGGAGATACAACAGAGGCCAGGTTATTCAGTTTTTAGTACATTAATTGAACCCGGCGGCTGATCTATCTCCGCCCGGGACACAAGCAAATAAGGTGATGTTTCTGATTAAGTGTTTTCATAAATCTGATAATATCTGGCCTAATTATATGGAAAGCAGACTGTATGTCAATAGGCGCAGGTAGATTGTATAATCCTCGCGAGATTTGAAATGATCATTCAAAATTGGATTGGAGACATGTTATGAAGCGTGGTGGACTCTTATGGGGATTTTTACTGCTGATGGCAGGTGTTCTATTTCTTCTGGACAACCTGGGTTTTCTGCCGGTCAGCGCGATGTCATTGTTCTTTCCTGCGGTACTGATTCTCATCGGGTTGTGGTTCCTGGTTGGCCCGTTGCTCTTCCGTGAGGCTGTTGAAACCCGGACGTTAGCCATTCCGGCGGAAGGCGCAACAGAGGCTGAAATCAAGATCCGACACGGCGCGGGTGCGGTAATTGTCGGGTCAATGACTGGCGATGCGAATTTATTAGAGGGCACTTTTTCCGGTGGTGTGGATGAGACAGTTGATCGATCAGGTCCCAGGGCAAAGCTTAAATTGCGTGTTCCTGAGATCGATTGGTGGGGATGGCCTTCAACAGCGGGAGGAGAAGGATTTAATTGGGACATCACATTGAACAAATCCATCGCTTACGTGTTGAATGTGAAAACCGGTGCCAGCAAGAACCGTTTTGATCTGCGCGAATTGATCATTACAGAAATCCACATGGAATCGGGTGGTAATGACACTGAGGTCTGGATGCCTGCTCAGGCTGGGTTTACCCGTGGTGAATTCCAATTTGGATCAGCCCGTCTTGAACTCCGCATTCCCGAAAATGTTGCCGCCCAGATCAAGATCGATGGCGCGCTGCTGGACACAAATGAAATCGACCAGTCGCGTTTCCCAAAATTTGGAGATATTTACAGCAGTCCCGATTATTCTTCCGCTGCCAATAAGGTAGAAATTCACGTGGAAGCCGGTGTTGGGAAACTGTCCATTCGTTGAGGAAAATTATGAACCGCAAACTATTTATCGGATTCTTCTTGATATTGCTGGGCGTTGGATCGTTATTCTCCAACCTGGGTTATTTCAATCTGGATCATATCATCTGGCCTTTGTTTTTTGCAGCCGGGGGGTTGATCTTTATGTATTTTTTCGCCATATCCAAATCGAACTGGTGGGCTGCCATACCTGGTAGTGTTCTGCTGTCCATTGGAACCATAATCGCCCTACCGTATGTCGCGGGGGGGCTTGAGGAGATTCTGTCCGGCCCCATTGTATTGGCCGGTATTTCACTCGGATTCTGGCTTGTTTATCTCCGTGTACCATCCAACTGGTGGGCGATTATCCCTGCCGGTGTGATGCTTACAGTAGCTTCGATCACATTGATCAAATCAGACAATGGTCTGGCAACGGCCGGGGTCTTTTTCATCGGACTTGGTTTGACATTTGCTCTTGTGGCTCTGCTGCCGGGTGCCGCGTTAAGAATGGCCTGGCCCTGGATACCGGCCGGTATTCTTCTTCTAATGGGTTTTCTTTTCATATCTTCGGCGTCCAACCTGGCCGCGTATGTCCTGCCTGTAGGCTTAATCATTGGTGGACTTGTCTTAATGTTCAGGGCGCTGGGACGCCGGTAATCTTTTGAGGAGCTTTAACTATGCAAAATCGACTTGTGAGACCTGAGAATGGCAGAATCCTGGCTGGCGTATGTGCAGGAATTGCAAATTGGATTGGACTTGATGTTACTCTGATCCGAATTATCTTCCTGATACTGGGTTTCATGACCGGATCAGGCTTATTAATCTATATTATCCTATGGATTGTCATGCCCTCTGCCAGTGAGATTCCTGGCAGACAAACAGATTGGTCTCAGCGGGCTGGACAGATGCGTGACGACTTTATCCAGGCTACCAGTAAACCCAATATGGATGCGTTGAAGATTTTCGGCGGAATCCTTGTTGCCCTGGGTGGTTTTTACTTGTTGAAAGAGATACAACCTCAGTGGTTTTACTGGGTGAATAAAAGTGTGATGTGGGCAGTAGCTCTGATAGTAATTGGGGCCGTCTTTATTGTCCGCGCTTTGCGAGGTGACCTATGATGGATGAAAACAATTCCCAAAGTAATTTTCCACAGCGGGAGAAAAGAAGTTTGTTTTTTCCACTGCTTATCCTGACAGCGGGGGTACTTTTATTGCTCTCAAACTTTGGATATCTCCCCGGTGGATTCTGGGGGTTTGTAGAACTTTACTGGCCGGTATTGTTGATCATATCCGGCCTCGATGGGTTGATCCGCGGTAACGGTATCACCGGGTCGCTTTTGATCGCCGGGTTCGGCGGCATATTGTTAGCCGGAAACCTGGGGTACATCACCATGTCCGCCTGGGAATTGATCATCAAGGGCTGGCCGTTGATTCTGATCGGTGCTGGTCTGGACTTTATAATTGGCAGGCGGTCAGCCATACGAACAATTTTTAGTCTGGTTCTGGCTTTTATGCTTATCGCGGGTCTGGTTTGGATAGCCGAACTTTCCATCCCAGGCGCGGTTAGTACCAGGGACTTTCAGCAGGAATATGATGGCGAATCAGAACTTGATCTACAAATCAGCAGGACCGCAGGAATGGTGCGATTGCTCTCTGCTAATTCAAATGAGAACCTGGTGGAAGCACAGTTGGATCTTGCCCGCAATGAAGTCATGGAACCACAAGTTGAATTGAGTCAAAAATCCGCGTTCATCCGCCTGGCATCTGACCGTAATAATTTCCCCGGGGTATCACGGCAATCGGTCGGTTCAGAATGGGAGATCAGGGTTCACCCCGAACCGGAATTGACGGCGAAATCCGTTCTGGTAATGGGAGAAAGTTCCCTTGACCTGAGAGGAATGAACGTTGAAACCATTAAATGTGAAACTGTTCTTGGCAAGACAGATATATATCTATCGGATGATCTGGGTGCGGAATATGATATTTCCGGCGCGATTGGAAAGATAACCATCTACGTTCCTGAAGGTGTGGCTTTGCGTTTGGATGCGGACAAGGCAATCGGCGCCACATTTATCCCTGCCGGATACAGGCAGGATGGTGATCGGGTTGTATCGCCGCAATTTGAAGAGGGAAAAACTGCGATTGAAGTTAATGTAGATCTCCCGATCGGCGCTATACACATTGTTGAATACGAAGCAGAACTCTAGGTAAAATGGAACAAATTCTTGGGGAATAACGTCGGTCATAAAGAAATTCCACAAGATGGAGGAAAAATGAAACGTTATTTAACGATCAGTCTGGGAATTATGGCATTTGTTATGTTGCTGGCTGCCTGTTCACCATCAGCCATCCCCACGGCACCAATGACAATAGCTCCGTCTACCGTCAAACCCGACACCGAACCGGTTACTGTCGCAGTCGATGATGATGACCCGATGAGAACTATCAGCGTGGTGGGATCAGGGCAAGTTTATCTTGTGCCTGATGTTGCCTATATTTACATTGGTGTCCACAGTCAATCCGAGAACGTCTCAACCGCGTTGAAAGACAACAATGAGCAGGCAAGACAGGTCTCTGACGCATTGCAGGAACTTGGTGTGGATGAGAAGGACATCCAGACAACCAGTTTTAATATCTATCCATCCCAGCAATATGAGCCTGGAACCGGGGCCGTTACCGGTACACTTTATATGGTCGATAACACGGTTTATGTGACCGTTCGCGATCTTGATAGACTCGGCGAATTGTTGGATACAGTTGTCCGTTCCGGTGCCAACAGTATCAATGGCATTACTTTTGATGTAGTGGACAAGAAATCTGCCCAGAGTGAAGCCCGTGATCTTGCTATGAAAAATGCCCATGAACAGGCGGAAGAATTGGCCCGTGTTTCGGAATTATCACTGGGCGAAATTCAATCCATTTCCACCGGTTACACTTCGTCACCGATGGCAAAAGAGATGTACGGGATAGGCGGCGGAGGTATGGCACCCTCCTCTTATACTCCTGTCTCTGCCGGACAGCTGGTTCTATCGGCTGATGTATCAGTTACTTACCAGTTGAAATGACCCCTGATTTTTAAAATAAAAGACATCGCCCGAAGAATTCCCCGGGCGATGTCTTTATTTCCAGAACAGAATGAAATAATACCCTATAGGGAGGGCCCAGAGCCACGAGTCAATCCGGTCAAAAAAACCACCATGGCCGGGGATCAGATTTGATACGTCTTTTACCTTGAAATGGCGTTTGAACATACTCTCCCCCAGATCTCCCAAAATACAAAGTATGCTTAAAAGTATTCCAAGAAAGAGCCCTTTAGCAGGTGTTATAGCGGGGGCGTTTATCTGCCAGAGTATTGCCAGCAAGGGTACAAACACAGCGGCAAATAGAATTCCACCAATATGTCCCTCCCAGCTTTTATTGGGACTGGCGTGTGCAGAGATTTTATGTTTGCCAAAATGGCGCCCAATAAGATACGCGCCTCCATCGGCGATCCATATGGATGCGAGCACAAGTAATAACCACCATTCTCCGTTTGGCAGAGTCCTGACAGAGATGAAGTAAGCTCCCAACCATCCAATATACATCACACCACTGAGGGTGATACAAAAATCAAGCGCGGACGTTTCGCATCCTTTTTCAAACCGGTGCAGGTGTATGCCCATTGCCGAAAATAACAGGATCACAAGAGCAAGATCGGCGTAGATAAAGCCGGTCACATGTCGCATAATGACTAATATAGCCGGGGAGATAATCAAAAGGGCCGCGGAGGGATTGTATCCCCCTCGTTTGAAAAGCCGCCAGAATTCCCAACCGGTTGTTGCCAGGACAAGGCTGACCGTGAGGGTGAACCACCAGCCGCCTGCCATAACAAGTGCCACCGCGGCAGGGATGAGTGGAATGAGGACAAGCAGGCGTTCTTTGAGCATCTGGTGGATTATTTAATCTTCTTTGGAAGAGACCTTTCCAAATCGTCTGTCCCGTTGGCTGTAGGCAAAGACCGCTTTACGTAATTCTTCTTTGTCAAAGTCAGGCCAGTAAGTCGGTGAAAAATACCATTCCGAGTAGGCGGCTTGCCAAATGAGGAAATTGCTGATCCGCATCTCTCCGCTCGTGCGGATGATAAGGTCAGGATCAGGTGTTCCTGCAGTGAACAGGTAAGAACTGAACAATTCGGAATCCACCCGGTCAGGTTGTACTCCGTCTTGTATGATTCGCTTAATGGCGCATAGGATTTCATCACGCCCACCGTAATTAAAGGCAATGTTCAGGATCAGGCGGTCATTATTCTCCGTCAATTTGACGGCTCCCATAACTTTCCGCTGCAACTCGGGATCAAGGCCTTCCAGGTGCCCTACATGGATCAGCCGGACACCTTGCTTGTGAAGTTCATCCAGCTCTCTCTCGATGACATCCTTGATGATGTTCATCAGTCCTGCGACTTCATCGGCAGGTCTGCCCCAGTTCTCGGTTGAAAAGGCATATATTGTCAGATATTTGATCCCAAATTCGACACAGGCGCGAATCACCCGACGAAGGTTTTCAGTACCAGCTTTATGCCCTGCCAGACGGGGAAGACCGCGGGATTTAGCCCATCGGCCATTGCCGTCCATGATAACGGCTACATGATTGGGCATATGGTCGGGTAATCCGGTAAGTGTTCGTTCTTCAGTCATAGGTCAAGAAGGATTACACCTCCATGATCTCCTTTTCTTTTTTCACGCCGACAGTATCAATGTTTTGAATGATCTTGTCAATCAATTTCTGCATTTCTTCTTCGCCGTTCTTCAATTCATCTTCCGAGATCATTTTCTCTTTTTCAAAATCGCGAAGGTCTTTCAGTACATCCCGCCGGATATTGCGGGCTGAGACCCTGGCTTCCTCCAGGCGGGAATGAACCACCTTAACCAGATCCTTACGTCGTTGTTCTGTCAGAACGGGAAGGTTGAGCCGAATGACTTTTCCGTCATTGTTGGGGGTTAATCCCAATTCGCTGGCGAGTATGGCTTTTTCGATCGCTTTCATGGTTGATGGATCGAATGGACGGATCATCAGCACACGCGGTTCCGGTACACTGATGGATGCCAACTGCATCAGTGCAGTGGGGGCACCGTAGTAATCAACCGGGAGGTGTTCAACCAGCGCGGGTGAAGCTCTTCCGGTACGAATGGCGGCGAGGTCATCTTCCAGCGCCTGTATGGTGCTTTTCATTCGTTGTTCAGTTTCAGCAATCGTCTCCTTGATCATTTTGCCTCCAGTTATTGGGTCAAAGTGGGGGATGATGCGGTAAATTACCTCAGTCGCTTATTATACAGCATACCGGCAGACTGATTTTGGCTCAATCCTTGCATCTTATGACGGAGATTTTGAATTTATGACAGGTATGTGGAGGAGCCCATGAGCACTGGTATGCTCTGGTACGACAGCAATCCGAAAAGCGATCTTCTTTCAAAAATTGCGCAGGCGGCTGCCTACTATCAATACAAATATGGTCAATACCCTGAGCTTTGCTATGTTCATCCTGAAACATTGGGATCTGATCAGATCAGGGCAAATGACATTCTGGTTTTACCCGACCAGCAGGTACAACCGGGGCATCTCTGGCTTGGTGTCAGAGATGGCCTGATACCCCTGGCTGCCTAATCCTTCTCTTTTTTCCCAAATCCAAATATTTGCGAGATCCTGTGGAAAAATCGCTCTACAGGATTTTTCGCATAGGATTGAAAATAATCCTTCGCGGCTTCTTCAAGAGAGACATCAACCTGGTTTTCTTTCATCTGAAACCAACGGTGTTCCATGATCCAGACATACAGATCTGCCTCAGTTCTGTCCGGGAAGCCTGATAACATCCGCATTTCCCGAATTACTTTAACCATGGGAAGGTATATGTTGTCATACCAGGAAGCAGTTGCTTCTTCAAAAGAAATGGCTGCCTGGCGTTCTTCTCCCAGAAACCACCCGTGGGTGAGAATATGTTCCAACAGCAACGAGTACATCTCAGGTCTGGTTAATTTGATATCGGCTTCCGGGCGGATCTCTTTTAATCGAGTTTTCTGGAAAAACCGGGTCATTTCCCGTTTGCCAATCAGTTCAAGCAGATTGGTTTCCGGTGTAACAGGAAAAGGTGTATCGATCTCAATAACGACCGCGTCAATGAATGCCTGACCGCGCTCGCGGGCGACAGATACTCGATGATTTCCATCTTTCACAAAATACACATCACTTACTTTATAAAGTTCCACCGCCGGTAGATCAATATCCATCAAGTGTGCCCGATCAATGCTTTCCCATCGGTCGCGGGTTGTTGTTCCCTTGGGTAGGAACGCTCTGTCGAAATCCTGAAAACGGCCCACACTCCCGATGATGGCGTCGATGGGCACCTGTCGCATACCGATGTAATGTTGTCCATTGACCGGCAATATCTTAAGAATCTGATCATAAGGGAGCAGTTGGTTGGATCTATTGGTCAATGCGGTAATGACTTGCCGCAAACTGCTCTTCCGGCGGGCGGCATCAAAATCAGCCTGGGCCCGTTCCATAAAACTAATTGGCGTCCGTTGGTTGAAATGGCTCATTTTTTTCTCCGGGAACCTGGTGCCGGAAGGGTAAGCTCTGTTATTTGATATCCGTATGTGTTCAAAATTCGGGTTTTTCCGAAAAAGGTAAGCTTCTTCGCGTCCTGGCGATACAGGTGAACATGCCCGTGTAAATGATAGGAAGGCTGAAAAACCCGGTCAAGCCACCGGAATGCTTTGATTCCTTGATGAGGGCGGTCATCCGCGTCATGGATTTTCCAGGGTGGCGCATGGGTAACAAAGATGTCAAGATAGCGGCCGAAACGCATCCGGTTGATCATCATTCCGGGTATTAACCGAAAAACATTCATCCACATTTGCCTTTGTGAGTACTGGTTGGGTCCTGTGTTATATCGCAGGCTGCCTTCCACTCCAGCCAGTAGTAATCCATTGGCGGTTCGGGCAGTCTTACAGTGGATGTTTTTCCCGCCCAATGGATATTGACGTTCCCAATCGGATCCATATTCGATTTTTGGGGCGTGGTTTCCACGCACAAAAAACAGCGGTTTATTCAACATGCTGATCATATATTCCAGGTAGTAATACGGCAAATCTCCGCAACTGATGATTACATCAATCTCATTGAATTGATCTACAATTTGCGGACTGTAGATCAGATTCATTTCTATGTCACTGACAGATAGTATTTTCACTCTGTTTCAAACCCGATCGCGGTAACTGAAGCAGCAGCCATTTCCTGTGTATGGGTGATACTTACAGCCCACGCGGTCAGACCGATTGCGTCGGCAAGGCGGGCAGCATGTCCATGCAAGAGAATACCGGGAGCACCCTCTTCATTGGACAGTACCTCAATATCCTGCCATCTTACCGGACCAATTCCGCAGCCCAATGCCTTTGCCACACTTTCCTTAACACAAAAAAGACCTGACAGTGACGGATTTGAATCGCGGCACTGCTTGATTTCTTCATCGGTAAAAACCCGTTTAATAAATCTCTGCCGTATGGAAGGTGAAATTTTCTCCATCCGGTTGATTTCCAGCATATCAATTCCGGTCCGTAAGATCAACCGGGGCATATCCTATTTCTCCGGACCGGCGCTTACGACAGCCATTCTATCGGGATCGATGTAAAGATTGGCGGTTTCCTGTATCTTTTCAGAGGTTACTGAATTGACGAGATCTGCATACCGTCTGTAATAATCCAACCCGAGTTGGAAACGTTCAATATTCAACAGCGCACCGGCAACACCCGCATTCGATTCAAGCGACAATGGAAGCCTTCCGATGAAGTTGGCTTTGCTGTCTGCCAGTTCTTCGGCGGTGACCAGTTCGCCGGTGAAACGCTTGAGCTCACGGATGACGAGATCAATTGTCCGCTTAAGGTTGGACGGATTTACGCCGGCAGATACTTCCCATGAACCGGCTTCGATCCAGGAATTTAAACTGGCGCTCGCATGGTACGCCAAACCGGATTTTTCACGCACAATATCACCAATACGCCCCATCATACCAAATTGACCCAAAATACTGTTTCCCAGAGAAGCGGCCATGTATTCCGGCGTCTGACGTTTGGGGCCAATGGTCCCAATAATCACATCTGCCTGGGTTTTGCCGGGGATCGGTATATGCTGCCGTATCTTTTTCATTAGCGGCTTGACGGCAGGAAACTCTCGGAGAGGAAGTGTGTTCTCTGCTGACCAGGTTCCAAAAACCCGGCTTATCAGATCATAACAGGCTTGCGGATCAATAGCACCAACGATAACGATCACCATACCCTGTGGATGATACGACCTTTTCTGGAATCGGCGAATATCATCTACGGTAATCTGAGAGATGGTTTCTACATAACCGTCTTCCGGCAATCCGTATGGATGATTGGCGAAAAGGATCTCATCGAATGTGAGGGAGGCCATCTCTTCCGTATCCTGGGCTCTTATGGCCAATCCGGTCATCAATTGCGTGCGCAGACGTTCAACTTGATCTTCAGGAAAGACTGGTTTGCGGAGGGAATCGGATAAGATCTCCAGCATGAGTGAAAGGTCTTCCGAAAGACAACGTCCGCCAAATGATGTGTGATGGACGCTGGAATTAAAACCCAGACTTGCCCCAACACTTTCAAGGGCATCATATGTTTGTTGAAAATCCCGGCGTTCGGAGCCCCGCATCAGTGCCATGGAAGTAAACCGGGCCAGCCCAAGTTTCTCGCGGGGATCAAACATGCTTCCACACTGGATGTAACCGGATATGACGACAGACTGACTGTTGAAATTCGGCCGTGTAAGGAGAACAATTCCATTGGGAAGTTCAAACCGGTGGATATCATCCTCTCCAGGAAGACTGTTTAGGTGAGAGTGGGAAAAGGTTCGTATCATTCCTGCTCTCCTGTTCCATTTTCCGCGTGATAGTAACCAATTACCCGGTTTTCTGATTTGAGATATTTGGCGGCAACTTTCTTGAGACTATCCGGTGTCACTTCTTCCAGTTTTTTGACATAATTCTCAAACCAGGCATAACTGGCAAACATTTCTGAGTACCCAAGCCAGAAAGCCTGGTTGGTGATGTTTTCACTGCCATATGCAAAGAGCGCGCGTGCCTGTTTTACGGCACGATCTATTTCTGCTTCCGGTATGGGGCTTGAAATCAACCGGTCAATTTCGCTATCCAATACTTCCAATGCCTTTTCCACCGGCCTGTCGTTGCGTTGTGTCAGCATGATCTCGTATAGGAATGGATCAATAGTGGCCTGCAGACCGCCGGAAACTGTAACGGCCAGCTCATTATCGATCAATGCCCGATACAGGCGGGATGTTTTGTTGGAAATACCACCACCACCGAACATATTGAGGCCTGATGGACCGGTCAACAGACTGTCCATAACAGTAAAGGTAAAGAAATCCGGATCGGCCGCACCGGGGGCGCGATAGGCAATCTGGACATATTCAGTTTCACCCGGCCCCGATACATCCACTCTTTTCTCACCGCCGGGTTGGCCTTCGGCCGGAATGTCATGGCTGGCCGATTCGCGTTTTGGAATGCCTCCGTAGATATCCTGTATCCGTTGGAACATGTCATTGGTATCAAAATCACCGGCCACGGCGAGAACAGCATTCGCCGGGCAATAATGCGCCTGGTAATGGGTGTAAAGATCATCCCTTTGTATGGAATAGAGATCCTGCTTACTTCCGATAATCTCCATACGATAGGGATGCCTTGAAAAGGCGGCAGTTTGAACCGCCTCGCTCAGCCGGAAAAGCGGTTCGTTTTCGCTACCTTCCCGTTCTGATATGATTACTGTCCGCTCCGATTCCACTTCTTCCGGGTCATAGATGCTGTTAACCATGCGGTCGGCTTCCAGCCTCAGTGCCAGATCGATCTTATCGGCAGGCAGTGTTTCAAAGAAGGTAGTCCAGTCCAGGTATGTAAAAGCGTTCCAAAAACCGCCATCCCGTGAAATGGCTTTATCCAGAATACTGGCTGGAAAGTTGGGTGTGCCCTTGAACTGCATGTGTTCCACCCAGTGACTGATGCCGGTTTTTCCGGGAATCTCATTACGCGATCCGACACGGTACCAGATCCAATGGCTGATAATCGGCGAGGTATGGATTTCTTTCAACCGCACCATTAATCCGTTTGCTAAAGTAGTTTCAAAGATTTTATCTGTCATATGTAATCAATATTCGTTTAATATAGCATAACCACACAAAAAATAATATTTCGTATAGATATACAATAATTAAGCCTGAAAGATCTTCCGTGCTTGCGTAGATGTGATATTACGGTTGGTCAGACTGTGTGTTACTTGCCTGATAGCTTTTGTAAATACGTATGGATATCGCGGGCAGCCTTGCGGCCGGCACCCATAGCCAGAATCACGGTTGCCGCTCCACTGACGACATCGCCGCCAGCCCAAACCCGGGCTTTTGATGTTTTACCGGTGGTGTCGTCGGCTTCGATGTTGCCTTTGCGGCCAACCGTTATGTCGGGAGTTGTGGCAGGAATTAACGGGTTGGGGCTATTTCCTATGGCATATATGATGGCATCTACCGGTAAGATGAAATCAGAGCCTGGTACCGGAATGGGAGAACGGCGGCCGGACGCGTCCGGTTCGCCGAGTTCCATTTTTTGACAGGCCAGACCTGTAACCCATGCATTCTCATTGCCTACACAGGCAGTTGGCAGGGTAAGATAATCGAAGATCACACCTTCTTCTTCGGCGTTTTCAACTTCTTCCAGGCGGGCGGGTAGTTCATCTCTTGACCGTCGATACACGATATGAGCTTCCCCTCCCAGTCGAAGGGCCGTCCGGGCGCAATCCATGGCTACGTTTCCACCCCCTATCACAGCTACGCGTTTGTGTTGTTTTATGGGTGTCTGGACGGATGGGAATGTGTACCCCTTCATCAAGTTCATGCGGGTCAGGTATTCATTCGCGGAATACACTCCGTTCAAATTATTACCCGGAATGTCCATAAACCAGGGAAGTCCGGCACCGCTGCCGATGAAAATGGCGTCATATTCTTCCAGCAGGCTGTCAACCGTACGGGTCTTGCCCACAATGTAGTTCGTCACCATTTCGACACCAAGGTCTTTCAGGTAATCCACTTCACGGCGAACAATTTGCTTGGGCAAGCGAAATTCGGGTATGCCGTATACCAAAACCCCGCCCATTTTATGAAGGGCTTCATATACAGTAACCGTGTGCCCAAGCTGGATCAGATCTCCGGCAACTGTCAAACCAGCCGGTCCCCCACCAATAACGGCAATTTTTTGTCCGGTTGGTTCCGGTTGTGTTATAGCCTGTGCTTTTTCACCCTGACGGGCTTCCCAATCAGCCAAAAAACGCTCCAGCCGGCCTATGGCTACAGATGCATGTTTTTTGGCAAATACGCAGCCCCCCTCACATTGTTCTTCTTGTGGGCATACCCGGCCGGTCACGGCGGGCAGACAATTTTTCTGACGGATGATCCGAATACCTTCAGCGAAATCACCGACTTTGATTGCGCGGATAAATGCGGGAATATTGATCTCTACCGGGCAATTTGCCACGCACCCGGGTTTTTTGCAATCCAGACAGCGGCTGGCTTCAGCCATTGCTTCTTCGGGTGTGTAACCGTGGGCGACTTCATCAAAATTCTGACGGCGAATTTCGGGTGGCTGTTTGGACATTTCCACCCGTTGAAGGTTTATCTTTTTTGGTGTTGGCTCGGTAGGGGTTGCCATTGTCTCTCAATTCTCCGGCGCGGAGGTTCGCAGTGTTATCGTCTCTTCACGCAGGTATGCCTGCCGGCGACTGGAAAGCTCATCCCAATCGACTAGATGACCGTCAAAATGCGGTCCATCAACACAGGCGAATTTCATCTTTCCATCAATGGATACCCGGCATACCCCACACATCCCCGTTCCGTCGATCATTAGCGTATTCAGGCTCACCATCGTTTTTATTCCCAGGGGACGGGTTTCTTCACAACCGCGCATCATGACATAATTACACCCGTTGATGATCACACGATCAACCCCGCCTTCAATTGAAGCGATGATTGATCCCAGATTGTCAATATGACCTTTGATTCCTTTTGTGCCATCACGGGTAATGTATATGAGTTGATCGCAAACCTGGCGAAGTTTTTCCTCCCAGTAAAAGAGGAAAGAGCTGCGGGCTTCCACTATGCCTATCACTTTATTCCCAAGAGATTTCAATTCCCGTGCCATGGGATATATGCTTGCGATGCCATAACAACCACCGGCGAGTAGGACGGTGCCAAAAGTACCCATTTCCATCGGGTTGCCCAATGGTCCAGCAGCTGTGGGGATGGTATCTCCAGCATTTAATGCTGCCAGAGAACCTGTTGTGGCTCCCACCTGGATGAAAACTACGGTAATTTCCCCTTTGTCGGCATCCCAGTCGGAGATGGTCAATGGGATGCGTTCGCCGTCATCCTCGGCCTGCAAGATGACAAACTGACCCGGTCGTGCTGAGCGCGCAACATCTGGAGCAAGAAGCCGCAGGTTGTGAACATTTGGGGCAACCATGATGCGTTCAATAACCGGAATCATTCCACACCTTTTATAACGGATTTTTCCGGGAACAGAACCCGAAGTCCTGCTACCCGATCAGATAATGGTGACCCAAACAGAGTCGGTTCATAACCGGATGCTTCCATTAATGCGGTCGGAAGGCCGGAAATATTTCTTTGTGGGAATGTCCAGCCGTTTTGGGTTTCCATCTCTTCCTGAATATCTGCGAGAGTTTTGAAATCAAAACCTTTCGCACCCATTTTTTGGGCAATGGCCGAGATGATCTGCCAGTCAGGTAAAGCCAGCTCCGGGGGTTCAACTGCTTTTACCAATGGACGGCGGCGTAATTCCGCGTTGATGAGTGTCCCATCCCGTTCGCTGAACATGGCTGATGGAAAACATAGATCTACGTGGCGGCCTTCCGCCGGATAGGTACCCTGGTATATAGTAAATGCACCGGTTGCCTCTGGCTTAATGCCTATGGCGTAGAGTACATCCAAACCGGTCACGGGGGGATGCCTGAACTTCATCGTATCTGTGATCATTGCGCCAAAGAAGTTACCCTGGGTGGGAAGGCATATGACACCCGCGTTGAATTTTTCTGCCAGACGAGTCAGGCTGATGATCGCTTCCCGGTCTCCCAGGTATTCGGGACCTATCAACAGGAATGGATTGTGACAGGATCGTAATGCTGAGGCGGCCTGCTCCATAAGCGATGTTCCTGTGCTGCCGGCATCAATGGTATCCATTAGCTCAGTGATTACCGCTCCCGTGTTCCCTTCCCGTGCGTACAGGAAGGAGTGAACATACTGATCGATCGGATTCTTGCCGCTGTTCACTGATATCAGGAATGATCCATTTCGTTTTAACTGTTTGAGGTCGTATTCCAACCATGAGAACGTGTAACGCGTGTCCAATCCGGCGATGAGAACACAATCTGCTGTACGAAGTTGTTCAAAAGATGCAGATAGCCGGGTGATTTGTTTAAATTCGGGGAGTAACGTGGTTGGATTCTGGTCTACATCAGAAATATGCAATACCTCGCGGGCGAATTTTCCGGCAAGGTATAGGTCTTCCACAGGGAGGTCGCCGGAAAGCTGCAAAGCGGCCTTTCCGGGTGGGCATTCCATAAATCGGGTGGCAGCCAGGTCAGTCGCTTCTTCAAAAGAGCAATTCATGGTCCGGCCATCTACCAAACGCCAGGGTTTTTTCAAACGAACAGGGCTGTTCACTACTTCTGATATGCCGAACCGGCCGTGAACGCACAGATTGCCAATGTTTACCGATGTATCACTGCCAGGAAGACTGCCGATAATCGTGCCATTTTTTACCTGCAATTGGATGGAGCATCCGGCAGCGCAATACGGACAGGTCGTTTCAACCGTTGATTCAGGAACCCCTTCCCATTTACGGGTTTTTTCTGTTAAAGCCCCGGTCGGGCATCGATCTACACAGGCACCGCAAAAGCTGCATCCGGCATCCACATGACTGCGGCCAAACGCGGTTCCCACGCTGGATTTTGCCCCCCGCTGGACAAATGTCAGTGTGCTGAGGAAATGCAATTTTTCACAGACCTGCACACAGCGGCCGCATAATATACAAAGGTTGTAATCCCGATCATAAAAGGGGTCAAATTTTTCCACCGGGAACATCCTGTACTTAACCGGCAGGCGGATTTCTTTCACCCCCAGACGGTAAGCCAGGGTTTGTAATTCGCATTGCCCATTTTTGGGGCATGACCCGCATCCGGTGGTGGCACCACTTTTCCGAATGGTCATCATACACTCTTCGCAATTACTGTTCTCCGGGCAGATCAGACAACTGAGCGGATGCTCGCTTAGAAGAAAGTTCAATGTTTCAAGACGCAACGACGCGAGTTCGGGGGTATCTGTTTGTACAACCATGCCTTCTTCAGCCGGGGTTGTACAGGATGTGGGATAACCGCGCATTCCGTCAACTTTCACAATGCACATTCGGCATCCGCCGAAGGGGGGTAGGTCCTTGTAGGCACACAGTGTGGGTATGTAAATACCGTTGTCTTGCGCGGCTTGAAGAATGGTCTGTCCTGATTCTGCCTGGACAGTTTTCCCATCAATGATTAGAGAAATAGGAGTCAATTGATCGGCCTCACTTGGATCGCATTAAATCGGCAGGCTTCATAACAGGCTCGACAGCGAACACAAATTGAACTGTCTATCGTATGGGGTTTTCGCAGTTCACCATGAATAGCATCTACCGGGCAGACGCGCACACAGGCCTGACAGCCGGTGCAGGTATCCGGGTCAATTACATATTGGAACAAGTCTTTGCAAACTCCAGCCGGACAGTAGTGGTCAAGAACATGAGCCTCATATTCCTCACGGAACGAACGCAAAGATGTCATGATCGGGTTCGGAGCCGTCTGTCCCAGTCCACAGAGTGAACCCTGTGAAATGGTTACAGATAACCTTTCCAGGGTTTCCAGGTCGTCCGGTTCGCCGTTGCCTGTAGTGATCCGGTCTAGTATTTCAACCAGATGACGGGTCCCGATTCGACAGGGCGCGCATTTACCACAGCTTTCCTTTTGAATGAATTCAAGGAAATAGTGGGCAATATCAACGACGCACGTATCTGTGTCCATCACGATCAAACCACCTGAACCCATGATAGACCCGGCAGCTTTCAGGGCTTCATAATCCACGGGAGTATCCAGATGTACAGATGAAAGACAACCACCAGATGGACCACCGGTTTGAACAGCTTTAAAGGGTTTTTCCGTTCCACCGCCGATGTCAAAGATGATCTGTCGCAGAGTCATACCCAGTGGGACTTCGATCAAACCTGTGCGGCGTACCTTGCCAACCAGGGAAAATGTTTTTGTGCCTTTACTTGTGGATGTGCCAAACTGGTTGTACCAATCGGCTCCCATTCGTAAGATATTCGGCAAAGTACTTAATGTTTCCACGTTGTTGTTGACAGTGGGTTTCCCGTATAACCCGCGTACTGCCGGAAAAGGTGGGCGGGAGCGGGGCATTCCGCGTTTTCCCTCGATGGAGGCAAACAGTGCTGTCTCTTCGCCGCAGACGAACGCACCGGCACCTTCTTTTACTTTAATCTCGAAATCAAATCCAGTTCCGAGGATGTTCTTTCCGAGCAAACCGTTCTCGCGCAGTTGTTGAAGGGCGTTGTGCAAACGGGTAACTGCCAGCGGATATTCCGCACGAATGTAGATAACACCCCGATTGGCGCCTATGGCGTATGCCGCGATAAGCATGCCTTCAAGCAAGGCATGGGGATCACCCTCGATTAATGACCGGTTCATGAAAGCTCCGGGGTCACCTTCATCCGCATTGCAAACCAGATATTTATCTTTGCCGGGGGTGGAACGGCATAATTCCCACTTTCGTGCAGTGGGAAATCCGCTGCCACCGCGCCCGCGCAGACCAGATCGGCGCACCTCTTCAATGACTTCTTCCGGACGCAACTTGAGAGCGTTTTGAAGTCCAACATAGCCATCACGTGCCAGGTAATGCCCTAACTGTTCCGGATCGATCAGTCCGCAATTACGCAAAACGATGCGAGTTTGCTGTTTGAGCATAGGGTGATCGAAAAAACGTGGAAGCCCGCCAGTTTGCCGGTCCTCCAATGGTTCAATGACCCCGAGGGATTCTTCCAAAGGGGGTGTCCCTGTTTTTATCGCAGTTGTGACGATCTTCTTCGCCTTGGCCGGTGTCATTTGACCATAACTGACACGTGCCCAGCCAGGCATAGTGATATCCATGATCGGTTCCAGATAGCAGGGACCTATGCAGCCAACATTCACCAGACGCGCGGACAGGAAGTCTTCATCCAGGGCATCTTCAACTGCCTTGCGCACTTCCACCGCGCCAGCCGCCCGTCCGCAAGATGCCATGCCAAAATATATGACAGGCTGCGAGCTGTTTTGCAGGTTATTCCACTCTTCTTGAGCGGCTGTTCTCTGTAAAGCCAGGTCAGGCATAACTCTCCAATATCCGTTTCAAACGGGCGGTTGTAACCCGGCCGTATATTTGATCGTCAATTTGTATAACCGGAGCCAGGGCGCAACAACCCAGACAGGCAACCCGCTGTAGATCGAATAATCCGTCGGTGGTTGTTTCCCCAGTTTTTATCTTCAACTCACGTTCCAGGGCTTCCAACAATTTCTGTCCACCCTTTACGTGACAGGCTGTCCCCAGACAAATTCTAATCGTATGCCGGCCGGGGGCGGTAAACCGGAATTGCGTATAGAACGACGCAACTCCGAAAACTTCGTTTTCAGATATGTGAAGGGCTTTAGCGACCTCAGCAATGCTATCAGGCGAAAGATATCCAGCCCGATCTTGAATGCTTTGCAGCATGGGGATAAGGTCTCCGTGGCTGACTTGATCTTGATATCCATTATCTAAATCAATTGGTTTCGTCATGGGGTCTTGGTTTGTTGCAGTCCAGTGAAAATGTATCGGTACATTCTAGTACAAAAACCGGGTATTTTGAAGGTAATTAGTAATGAAATCATACCTGCTTATGCGATTCATTTGATCAGAGGTTGATCTGATTATAAGTACCGACATATATGATCCGTTATTTACAATAAACAAGCGAAGGGTAAGTTCTTTTGTGCGTTGATCGTTTTTGAAATTTTTGAAAGTAATATAACTATTGAATTATTCGTAGTTTGAATGATTTTCCACGTGATATATCTCGGCAGGACGTTTCGGCTGGAATTTGATCAATCGATGGAAGGGGAACATTAGAAAAATTCCCAAACCGATAAATAACTCTCCGATTTGCACACCGGTTGATTGTAATGGACCAAAGAACTGGTTGGAGAGTGGGTGACTTCCCAGCCCGAATACATCGGCCAGTCCGGAGAAAAAAGCAATAACAAACCCGGTTTGAACCAGACGCATTCCTATTTGCGCCAGAATTGTGGCTGGTTCTCCTTTCCATAGTGCCTTGATGCTTATATATGCCCCAATACTGATAATCCCGATTCCGAGGAGGAATACCGCAATTTGCACAAACCCGACAACCGGGCTGCGATCCAAACCCTGACCAAATATCGACGGTCTTGCGCCTAGAAGGAAAACGCCATAACCCACCAGGGTAAGAATCAATCCAAAGCGGATGCTTCGCTTAATTTGCTGGTCCGGTTGACTCGGTATATCTTCAGACGCCGAGTGAATGTGATTGTTTTGATTGTTTTGGTCTTCGTCTAATCGCGTCATGACTCGGGTAATGCCTGGTTTAGAATTCTTTCCCAGTTTCCGTGAAAAATGGCTTCGACCTGTTCCAAAGTATACCCTCGTTTTTCCAGTATTGGAGCGATCTTTTGCATATCTTCAATTGTGTTGACATCGCTTGGAACACAAGGCCATCCGAAACCGCCATCAAAATCGGTTCCAATGGCTGTGTGATCGGCAGAACCGGCAATCTGACAGATGGCATCGATATGGTCGGCGAGATCGTCCAGTGTTACCTGACGGGATGGATCATGCGGGTCCCAATCTGTGCGCAAGAACCGCGCAAATGGCATCACGCCGATAACACCTCCCCGTTCCACCATCCGTCTGACATTGTCCTGTGTAAGGTGGCGTTGATTTGTGGGATTGTTCAATAGCCAGCGGCAATTTGCGTGGCTGCAGATGACCGTACCGGGAAATTCTTCCAACGCGGTTGTCATGGAAATGTCATTCATATGGGCTACATCAAGAATATACCCGATCCCGGCAAGCGTTTTCAGTAACTGGTGTCCTTCAGACGTAAATCCGGTTCCTTCCAGTGTGCCGCCACAAAAACGGGTACCCGCCCAAACAGGGCCCAGTACACGGGCTCCCAAATGCCACCACTCCTCAAGTTCATCCAGAGAACCCAGCCCTTCTGCTCCTTCAACCAGATTGAGTATTCCCATGACCGGCTCTGATTTTCCGCCGTTTTTCCAGGGTTGCAGTACATCCGCCAGGTCTTTGCGAGAGAATATCCGACGGAATTTGTCCGGGTTCGATTCTGTGAGGTGTTGATAGTAGTCCGCAGATTTGTGAATAAGCTGATTGTATTCATGATTATTGGTGAACACCATCGGATCCCAGTCACCACTGCGGTATTTTTTAGGTGCCATGAAGTATGTTCCAAAGACCAGGGCGACTTGCCCGCGGTTGTATTCCGGCCAACCGAACATTGTGGCACCATCGCGGCGTTTTTCGATTACACCGGCTTCCCGGGTACGGGTTTCTGCAACCGGACGAGAATAATCTGTTCCGAAGCTTAGCCCGTTCCAGGCCAGATCTTCATGGGCGTCAATTAAATAGGGCATCTTGTTTTTACCTGCAATAAAAAGAGCGCACCGGCTGGTGCGCTCTCGGGTTTAAGCTGTTCATTCAGCCGAGGAATCGTCCTGCTCGTCAGAAGCTGTTACGTCTTCTTCCATAGCCTGCCAGTCCATCTCGGCGTATGCCATCGAGTCAACGCGTCTCAGGCTTAGACCGATCCGGTGGTTGGCGGGATCGATTTTGATGACACGCAAGGTTACAGTTTCGCCTTCGTGAAGTACTTCTTTTGGATGTTCGATGCGTTTCTCACTCAGTTCGGAGATGTGGATAAGTCCTTCGATCTCTCCATCAAGCTGGGCAAACGCGCCAAATTTTGTCAGACGGGTAATCTTGCCCTGAACGAGCTGACCGACACTGAAAGTGGCAGCCTGGTCTGACCAGGGATCTTCCTGCAGCTGACGAATGGAAAGACCGATGCGTTTCTTGTCGCGGTCAATGGAGATGACTTTGACTTTAATTTCCTGTCCGACACTGAGTACTTCGCTGGGATGCTGAATGCGGTCCCAGGTAATCTCGGAAAGGTGAACAAGTCCATCTGCACCATTGATGTTCACAAACGCGCCAAAATCAGCCAGACTGGTGACATGGCCACTGCGAACTTCGCCTTCTTTGAGTTCGTCAATAACGCGTTCTTTTAGCGTTTCGCGGGTTTCCGTACTGGCCGCGCGTTCTGAAAGGATCAGGCGACGGCGTTCCCGGTCAACTTCGATCACGCAAACATCCACTTCCATACCAACCATTTTGCTCCACTTTTGCTCCGGTGTGTCGCCGGAGATTGTGGCACGGCGCGATAGCGCTATCTGGGAGGCGGGAACGAAACCACGCAAAGTACCAAGCGGCACGATAAGACCGCCTTTGTTGAAACCGATAATTTTGCTGTGGAAGGATGCCTTGGAAGCAAGTAGATCTTCTGCTTCCTGCCAGCCTTTTTCTTCACGGGCACGGACATATGAAAGCACCAGAGTGCCGTTCTGATCTTCTGGATTTACTACATAAACCGGGATCTCCTGGCCTACAGCCAGTGTTGAGAGTTCGGTTGAGGGTATGGCATCATATTCCTTACCGCTGATCACACCTTCAGATTTGGTGCCAACGGACACCAATATCTGTCCCTGGCTGATACTGGCGATAGTCCCGTTGCGGATCTCGCCCTGTGATGGAAAATCGATGCCGAGACCTTCCTTCTCCAACAGGGATGCCATATTGTTGCTGTCATTTATGTTATTTTCGGGTTGTTCTCCCTGATTCTGAAAGGAAGCATTTTGTTCCATAGGAAATCTAACTCCAAACAAGAGGATTGGTGACATTATAAAGGTGAATCAACGGATTGACAACCCTGATTAGGTCAAGGGGGAACTTAAATGAAAACGAATTTGTCCTACTCGAATATTCAGGGGTTTTATAAAATCGTCCCCAAGAGTTTCTGTTTCTCAGAGACGATTCTAGTTTGAATAATGGCATCAATGCCGTCGCCGTTTCTTCTTCTTTTCCGTTGTCTGACCGGTATCCTCTTCAGGCTGCAACGGTGGTTCCGACTCACTGGCTGCTTCCCCCACAGCTACTGGAGCGCGCCGCGGCTGATAGGAGAACATGCGGCTGATAACGCCCATGCGGATATCTCCCAACAGCTGGGTGAACATTTCTGAAGCTTTGCTTTTGTACTCCACTAGAGGATTGCGTTGGGCATAAGCTTCCAGACCGATGGAAACACGAAGTGCTTCCACTTTGGTCAGGTATTCCACCCAGAGGTCTGATATGACACTGAGAAGAATATGCCGGTAGATCTCGGTTTGTACTTTGGCGCCGATGACTTCGCAGGCGATCGATTTAAAATCATCATCAATTTCACCCAGCGAAAGTCCGGCGGATTTTTTATATCTCTCTTCCCCGAGAGCTTCGATAAATTTATCCTGAACAGCCGGGTCAACCTGTGAAAGGGTAATGTTGTTTTGCTGAATGCGGTCCCATTCCGCCAACCCCATGGCAGAGCGGAGCGCGTCTATGGCACCTTCCAGATGTTCAACGATGATCTGTGTCATTTGGTCTGCGGGGATGGAAGCAAGAAGTCTGGCCGCCAGATATACGTAATTCAATCGGCTGGTCGCCTGCCGCATCTGACGATGGGTTTTCTTGTCAAATACGGTTCGAGTTCCCTGGGCGGTTTGCATCAGAGCGCTGACGAGGAATTCATCGCTCAATTCTCCGCCGCCGGTGCGGTCCAACAGGGTTTCCACGTCCCTCGGGATCTGTCCGTTATTACCGAACAGTCGCTCGCGGCGTTGGTTTAGTATTTCTGCTGTTTTCTCATAAACCTGATCTGCGATTTCCTTCCACTCAGAATCAGGCCGGGCGGTCAGACGCATTTCGGCGGCTTCCGGCAGTCGGCGGCGCAGGCCGCCCACCACACGGGTGGCCGTGATGGCCAGCAGGGTTGACGATACCTGCTGCCTGACGGTTTTCTTTACGTCATCATCTGCATCTTCCAGACGGCGGAGCTGATCCCCCTGTAAGCGTAACGGTATTCGAACCAGACCGGAGAGTTCGTCCAACAATTCCTGAGGGCGGCGGCGGGGTGTTCCCTCTTCAAAATCACCGATCCCCTCAAAAAAAGTGTCAAGGGTTTCCATGCGCTCATCGATCTGGTTTTGCAGCGAAACTCCGGTCGATTCCAGCAATGAATCCAGGCTATGCAATAAGTGCTCGTCTTCCGCGGCCAGTGACCGATCGGCAACGTTGACCAGTACCTCTTTGACCTTGTCCAGTGATGCATCACCGGAGGGAAGCTGTTTACGTATCTCGTTGACCAGCAGGCGGAAGCTGAATGAGGGGTATTGGATATTGGCATACTGCAGCGGTGGTTGGATCTCTTCCAGGTATGCCAGAAGCCGCCAGGGTCCTTCTTCGTCTTTTAATCCTGCCGGGATCCTTTTTTCCAGTTCCGAGTGCAACATATCCATCACGTCTTCACTTAAATCTTCTTTTGTGAAGACCATGTCACGCTGGGAGTAAATCCGTTTACGCTGGGTATTTAAAACGTCATCATATTCGAGCAGATGCTTGCGGACATCAAAATTGGAGCCTTCCACCCGTTCCTGTGATTGTTCGACCAGGCGACCGACCATACCGCTCTCAATGGGAAGGCTTTCATCGATATTCAGTCGCTTGAGCAAATTCTCCACGTTAGGACCGCCAAACAGACGCATCAATTCATCATTCAGGGATAGATAAAACCGTGAAGAACCGGGATCTCCCTGACGGGAAGCGCGGCCGCGAAGCTGGTTGTCAATGCGCCGGGCTTCATGGCGTTCAGAGCCGATCACATGCAGACCGCCCAAGGCGCGTACTCGCTCCATGTCTTCCATATATTGCAGGAACGCCCGGGTGGATTCTTCATAGATTCCGTAATCTCCCTCAGGGACTTTCAATAATTCGCGTCGGCGTTCTTCGTTGTTTAAGATATAGGGATCGAGGCCTGTTTTAGCCAGTACATGGTTTACATCGGCTAAAGTATCTTCCGGCAATTCCCCGCCCAGTTTGATGTCAACACCACGGCCGGCCATATTGGTGGCAATGGTCACCGCGCCAAATGCTCCAGCTTTCGCGATGATCTGCGATTCTTCATCATGCTTGCGCGCGTTTAATACCGCGAGCGGTATTCCGCCCTGCAAGACACTAACCAGGCGCGATTTCTCGCTTTCATCCAACCGGAAAAAGGAGGCGAGCCTGTCAAGATTTTCCGGTTCTTCGAGATTTAGGGAGAGATCAAGCGAACGCGCAAATTGTCGTAATTCGGGTGTCTTCAATTGATCGACAGGAGTATTGAGAAACTCCAGTTCCGGGATGGCACGTTCTTCATCCTGCCGGTTGTTCTTTTCCATCCATACCTGACGGATGAGGACTGCCTGTAACAGTGTTCTAACCAGTTCAGCCCGCAGACGGTCCCCGAGAAGTTCACTATGTTCAACCGATGTTGTACCTACCAGGATAGGTTGTCCTTTGATATGCCTTTCGATGATCTCCAACGATATGGCGCGTAGTTTTGCTTCTTCAGAGCGATAGACCACATCAGGGTAATCTTTACGGCGCCAGTAAACCGGTTTTTTATCCGGGTCATCGCGGCGGGAGAAATATGAGACTTTGTACCCATCATCATCTTTTGTGGGGATTTCTTCCAGTGGAGAATCGTTCCTTACCGCCTGAAATTCAAGATTGGTTGGAATGGGCAGGACGTCCAGTTTATAAATTTTGTAGAACTCTTCCGATTCCGTCAGTGCCGTACCGGTCATGCCGGACAGCTTTTCGTACATACGGAAGTAATTTTGTAATGTGATGGTGGCGTAGGTTACATTTTCAGCCTCAACTTTTACGCCTTCTTTTGCCTCCACAGCCTGGTGAAGGCCGTCTGACCAGCGGCGTCCGGGCATGAGCCGACCGGTGAATTCATCAACGATGACCACTTTTCCGCCCTGGACGAGGTAATCCTTGTTTCGCCGGAAAAGGAACTGGGCGCGCAAGGCCTGTTCGAGGTAACCCAGCTTTTGCGCCTGCTCAGGGGTGATATCTTCCGGGCGGTCCGGGTCGCGTAACGTTTCACCCAGTATCTCTTCAACATGAGTCTCGCCAACTTCGGTTAACGAAACTGTTCGATCTTTCTCGTTGATCTCGTAATCTTCCGGCTGTAGCTGGCGGATGACCTGTGCCATGCGAATATACCATTCAGCCTGGTCCGCTGCCGGGCCGCTGATAATCAACGGCGTTCGGGCTTCATCTATGAGGATGTTATCAACCTCATCAACAATAGCGAAGTAATGGTCGCGTTGAACCCGGTCGCTTAACCGCATGGTCAGGTTATCGCGCAGGTAGTCAAAACCGAATTCGCTGTTTGTACCGTATGTGATATCAGCTTTATACGCCTCTGCACGTAGGACCATCTGCAATTGGTGCTGGTCTTCGTGCGGTGATGTTTTTGAAAGGTCTATTAAAAAGGCGTTCTTGCCATTTTCCGTACGGGCGGCCATTTGCAGAACGCCGACGGTTAATCCAAGCGCCTGATACACGGGAGCCATCCAACGGGCATCACGGCGGGCAAGGTAATCATTTACAGTTACCAGGTGTACACCGTGTCCGGTGATGGCGTTAAGATAAAGGGGCAGGGTGGCTACCAGCGTTTTCCCTTCACCGGTACGCATTTCTGCGATGTTTCCACGGTGCAGGGTAATGCCGCCAATCATTTGAACATCATAATGGCGCAAGCCGATGGTCCGTTTGCCGGCTTCTCGTACGGCAGCAAACGCTTCAGGCATTAGATCATCCAGCGTTTCGCCGTTCGCATGTCGCTGTTTGAACTCATCTGTCTTGGCACGAAGGGCTTCGTTGCTTAATGCTTCGAATTCATCCTCGAGCAGATTGATCCGCTCGAGGATGGGGGTCATTTTTTGGATTTCTCTTTTGTGGGGGTCACCCCCCAGAACTTTTACTATATTCTGAAACATACTTTATACATGGATGGGTGAACCGCTCACGCCGTGCGCAGCTTCCATCAAAACTTCATTCAATGTAGGATGGGCGTGAATTGTACGGGCGATTTCTTCCGCCGATATCTCCATACGTTGGGCCAGAATTAACTCTGGCAGCAATTCGGATACTTCCGGTCCGATGAGATGGGCACCCAGTATTTCACCATATTTCGCGTCAGTGATGATCTTGGCAAAACCGGTTGTCTCTCCAAGTCCCAGACTTTTGCCATTGGCTATAAAGGGGAACTTGCCGACTTTGATATCGTACCCTTTTTCTTTTGCCTGTGTTTCGGTATATCCGAACGATGCCACCTGCGGATAGCAATACGTGGCGCGGGGTGTCATGGCGTAATCCAGCTTGATGGTCTCATGTTTGGCAATGGATTCTGCGGCAATGATTCCCTGAGCAGACGCCACGTGTGCCAGTAAGAATTTCCCTGTCACGTCGCCAATGGCATAAATTCCCGGTACATTGGTTGCCATATTGTCATCAATTGCGATATGTCCTCGTTCTGTCATTTTGACACCGACCGTATCCAAACCCAAACCGGTCGTTGAGGGTTTGAAACCGATGGCAACCAGAGCCTGTTCCGCTTCCAAAACCTTTTCGCCGTCGGCGTTGGAGACTTTGACTTTCACTCCGCTGTCTGTCGTCTCGACAGATTGAACACGGTGGGCTGTTAATACTTCAATCCCGTTCTTTTTGAAAGCTTTTTCCAGTTCAATACTGACTTCTTCGTCTTCCAACGGTGCAATATGAGGAAGCATTTCCACAATGGTCACCTGGCTGCCAAAGGAGTTCCAAACGGTAGAGAATTCCAAGCCGATAGCGCCGCCGCCAATCACTATGACCGAGGCGGGCAGGTTCTCCTGCAATATGGCTTCCTGATAGGAGACCACTTTTTTCCCGTCTATGGGTACACCAGGGATGGGGGTGGAATAGGAACCAGTGGCAATTATGATGTTCTTTGCACTCAGATCTTGTGCTTTCCCATCCGCATCTGTCACGGTTACGGTGGTTTTATTTTTAAATGTGGCAGTGCCCATAAAGACATCCACATTGTTCTTTTTCATTAAGAAACCAACACCCTTTGTCAGGCGGTTTGAGACCTGGCGGGAGCGTTTTACCGCTGCGCTGAAATCAAGTTGCAAGTTGTCGAAGGAAATACCAAACTCTTTTGCTCTATGGCGCAGAGTGTGTGCCAATTCGGCGTTCTTAAGCAGGGCTTTCGATGGGATACAGCCAACATTCAGACATACGCCACCTAACCATTGTTTATCGATAATGGCCGTTTTTAAACCAAGCTGAGATGCACGAATAGCGCTAACATATCCGCCGGGTCCGGCGCCAATAACGACAACATCGTATTCTGTCATAGGATCCTCTTTTCCCTATATTGTATTGTGAATGGTTCAAAACGGTCTTTACCGGAAAACCATACCAGAAAGGATTATACCCACATATTGTTCGGGAAATTTATCTTTGAATGGAAAAACGGGTTTGTTTTTTATAAGAATTGTAAAAGAAAAACCAACCGCTGATATGTTTTTCGCATTTTCCCCGGCAAAACGATCATCTCTTATAATTGCATATGCTAATAATGATATTAGTCATCACTAAAAGGAGCCTGTATGAGAATTCTGGTATACGGTGCCGGTGTTTTGGGGAGTCTTTTGGCGCATATTCTTCACCGCGGCGGGAATGATGTTGCCTTACTGGCCAGGGGCAAGCGATGGGATGACCTTCGAAAAAAAGGACTTGTGATAAGGCACTATTTACAACTACGTACAACTACCGATAATATCCGTCTGGTGAAGGAAATGTCACCGGAGGATGCGTACGATCTATGCTTTGTCGTCATGCAGCGACAACAGCTTGATGAGGTTTTACCGGAGATCACTGCCAGCACAGGGTGCCATGACTATGTTTTGGTGGGCAATAATCCGACCGCGGTTGAGACAGCCGATTGGATACGAAAAAATAGTCATGTAGAGAAACGTGTTGCGTTTGGTTTCCAAACCAGCGGAGGACGGAGAGAAAAAGGCAGGGTAACCAGCATCTATAAAGGTGCAGGGAATATGACTCTGGGAAATCTAGATAAAGACAGCGACCTTGATCAAAAGATCCGTCAGGCTTTTTCCAGGACGAAATATCATCTGGAATTCAGTGAAGATATGGATGCCTGGTTGAAATGTCACGCGGCATTTGTTATTCCCATTGTTTTTGCCTGTTATTACACGGATGGTGATTTGCGTCGGGTGGCATGGAATTCAAAATTCTTGAACCGCATAATTGACGCTATTGATGATGCTTACCGGATTGTAAAAGCAGCCGGATATCCCATAATGCCGCCGGAAGATGACAATTTTCTGGCACGAGACCGCTCCAAAATATACTGGATGTTGAAACTGATGGCGGCGACACCACTGGGCAGACTGGCCGCCAGTGACCATGCCATGTCAGCCCGAGAGGAAATGCACCGTCTTTATGATGATTTCTGTCGGTTAAAACAAAAAGCCGGCATAGAAACGCCGGCCTGGGATGAGATGTCAGTTTATATGGATAGGTATTGAGCCTTTATATCAGCCGGTCGCCTTCCGCGTTGGCGGCGTCTTCCCGGTAGTGGCAGCCCCGGCTGTGACGGTTATGCAGCGCTGCCTGGGCAATAATGAGCGATACTTCCACCGCATTCCGAAGTCCGATCAATCCGTCACTCAATTTTGTAGTGCGGTAGAAGGTCTCGATCTCGTTCCACAGGTGGCGTAATTCGCGGATGGCGCGGGACAGGCGTTCTTCACTGCGTGCCAGGCCGACGTAGTGCCACATGATGTTCTGAATGGTCTGCATATCGCCCTGAATCAAAGCGGAATCGGCATCTGCAAACAGGCCGCTTTCGTCCCACTGGGGAATCTCTTCGCGGGCTGGAAGGCACTGTCCGGCACATTCTTTTAATTGCCGCGCAATTTGAAGAGCAGTGCGGTTTCCCCAGACGAGGCCTTCCAACAGTGACGTGGATGCCAGCCGGTTGGCGCCATGCAGTCCAGTACAACTGATTTCTCCGATGGCATACAGGTTGTTAATATTGGTCTGACCCCATTCGTCCACCAGAACTCCGCCGCAAAAATAATGGGCTGCCGGTACCACAGGGATGGGATCTTTCGTGATATCGATACCCGCTTTCAGACAGGTGTTGTAAATATTTGGGAAGCGTTCGCGAATGGCTCCGGCTTCCATCTGGGTGGCAATGTCCAGAAGCACATATGAATAGCCATGAGTTTCCATCTGATGGTGTATGGCGCGGGCAACAACATCACGCGGAGCAAGGTCTTTCCACTCAGGGGAATAATCTGCCATGAATGCGCGGCCTTCCGGGGTAAGCAAAACACCTCCCTCTCCGCGAACGGCTTCGCTGATCAGAAAGCCTTCTGCTCCGGGTGTTACCAGTGTGGTCGGGTGGAATTGAACATATTCCGCGTTAACAATCCGTGCCCCGGCGCGATGAGCCATTGCGAGTCCATCTCCACGCGCACCGGCCGGGTTGGATGTATTGCGATAGATACGACCAATGCCGCCTGTAGCCAGGATGGTCATGTCAGCCAGGTAACGGTGAACGGTACGGGCTTTGCGGTCAAATGCGAAGGCCCCGTGGCAAACCAGCGGATCGTAGGTGAGAAGTGGATCACGGGAGTGATGGGGAAAAGTGATCAGATCTACGGCTGTCATATTAGGCAGCATGGTTATATTCGGACATCGGCGCATGGCTGCGACCAACCCGTTGATGATTGCCTGGCCGGTACCGTCTCCCACATGGAGAATGCGCCGCCGGGAATGGGCAGCCTCTCGACCGTATTCCGGCTCACCGTCTGGTTCGCTGTCAAATTGGATACCGGCTTTTTTTATTAAAATTTCCTGAATCAAATCCGGGCCTTCTTCTGCCAGGATGCGCGCGGCTTTGGGAGAACTGGCCCCGGCACCGGCAGATAAAACATCCTTGACCAGCAGATCAGGGTCATCATCATGACCGCGCCCGACAATCCCTCCCTGGGCATATTTTGTGTTGGATTCATCCGGTTCGGGGTCGCGTGTTATGACCAGTATTTTGCATTGCGGGTCTTCGGCAAGGCGCAAAGCCGCCGTTGCACCGGCTATTCCGCAGCCGATGATCAATACATTTGACGTTTCGAGGTGTATTTTTTTCTCAACCAATGGCGATCATCCGCTCCACCGCGCGAACAGCTTTCACGCGGATCTCCTCTGGTACTTCGATTACGATCTTGTTCTGTTGCAGTGATTCAAGTGTGTTTTCCATGGTGATTTGATTCATATGAGGGCAACGCACCATACACAGACGCAGCATATTCTTATCCGGATTTGCGGCAGCGATATTGTCACCCATGGAACACTCGGTGAGCAGCAGATAGTGCGGTGCATGGGTATTTTCTACATACCGGATCATGGCCATGGTGCTGCCGGAAAAATCGCAGGCAGCGGTCACTTCCGGGCTGCATTCCGGATGAGCCAGAATAAGAACATCCGGGTATTGTTCCCGTACCCGTTTGATATCATCCAGCGTGTACTTTTCGTGTACCTCGCAGCGGCCTTTCCAGCCGATCATCTGGTAGTCAATATCTGTGGAAGGCACGGCAGGCATGGTCAGTGAGGGATATATGATGTGTTTGCCGGTCTCGCGGGCTACATTCCCCGCCAGGAATTCATCTGGCAGGAAGATAACTGTTTGTGAGCCGAGCGATTCGACAACAGCTACCGCATTCCCTGATGTACAGCAGATATCCGATTCAGCTTTAACATCAGCATAGGTATTGACATAGGTCACCACCGGGACACCGGGAAACCGTTCTTTAAGGGCACGCACATCAGCAGCGGTAATGCTGGCTGCCAACGAACAACCCGCATCCGCAGGAAGCAGCACAGTTTTGGTCGGGTTGAGTATTTTGGCTGTTTCGGCCATGAATTTCACGCCGCAAAACACGATCACGTCTTTGTCGGTTGCAGCCGCTTTTCGGCTTAACTCCAGTGAATCACCCACAAAGTCGGAGATCGAATTGTAGAGGATGGGCTCCATATAATTATGCCCAAGAATCACGGCGTTGCGTTCCTTCTTCAGGCGGTTGATCTCAACCGCGATCTCCGCTTTGTAGCGAATCTCGCCATCAGGAACAACATTTCCGACCATGCTTTTTAGATGTTCGTACATTTGTTGTGTGTTCATTTTTATGTACCTTCGTACTTGAAACTTACATCAAAAACGATCACGGAATGGGTTAACGCACCCACTGAGATATAGTCTACACCGGTTTCTGCCACTGGGCGTATGGTTTCGAGTGTGATGTTGCCGGAGGCTTCCAGTTTAGCGCGTCCATTCACCATTTTTACGGCTTCACGCATCATGTCCGGGCTCATATTGTCCAGCATGATCCACTCGACGCCCAGCGAAAGCGCTTCCGACACATCGGCCAATGTGCGTGTTTCCACTTCAATTTGAAGGTTGCCGGCATGAGATCGGGCCATTTCAACGGCTTTTGTGATGGAGCCGGCAAAATCGATGTGGTTGTCTTTGATCAGGACCATATCATACAGCGCGTGTCGGTGGTTTTTTCCACCGCCGCGTTTGACAGCCAGCTTGTCCAGGTCGCGCAGACCGGGTGCGGTCTTGCGGGTATCGAGGACGACTGCTTTTGTCCCGGCAATGGCATCCATATACTGCCGGGTCATGGTGGCAATACCGGACATGCGTCCCAGGAAGTTCAACGCGGTGCGTTCACCGGTCAACAGGGCGCGGGCCGGACCTTCCACGCTGGCCAGCAGGGCTTTATTATCAACGTGCGTGCCTTCTTCCACCCGGGCAGTGAATGATACCTGTGGATTGACCATTTCATAAACTGCCTTTGCCACATCCAACCCGGCGATGATGCCGTCCTGTTTGGCGATGATGCGCCCTCTCATCACAGCCTCTTCCGGCACAATGGCGTTAGTGGTCGCGTCTCCGGGGCCGATATCTTCGGCCAGCGCGCGGCGGATGCAGTCCTGGATTTCCGGGGTGATAGTAGTAGTTTTGGTCATGTTCGGGTCTCTCTGTAGTCATGATTAACCCGAGTATACAATGATCGGTACCCTTTGACGATAGGTTTTATCTGATTCAATAAAGGAAATCAGGAAGATCTTTAATTTGAAACAACATTCTTTCGGGTAAATTTCATGTCACAGTAAGGTTTTCCCAGAGCTAGCGTACCCGAACGGGAAAAGGCAAACCCGCATTTTTCACTGAGATAGGGAAAGTAAACCTCATCCCCGTAACAAGTTGAGTAATAACAATATGCGGGATTACCCAATACGCGCGCAACTTCCGCCCATGCGCAATAGACCACATTGAGTTGAAACTCATCCGGAGTATCTGTCACAATAATGGACTCTTCCAGACCTTTTTCTTTCATCGCCTCTGCCATGGCAATGTAGTATTTTTTGAATGGAGGAAGAAAATCTCCTTTACCAATCTCCAGAAAGGTTTCAGGAGTGGTGAACATCTCTGAAAAAACCGGGATGGATATCCGCTGGGAGAGGTTTCTTCTTAACTCTGCGGCTTTTTCCATTCCCAGGGTGTCTGCCATTACTTTTGCCACTACGATCTTGTGAATGATACTTTTCAGGTTTTCTTCAGAAATTCTCCGGGCTTTCAGGCTGGACCAGTCGAGAGTTTCCGCATACTTGATGGTTGACTTGATATCACCTAGAAAATGAATTGTTCCTCTTATGCCCAAATTCTGAATAATTTTCCCTATCATCTCCAATGCAGGCAAGATCAATTGCAATCTCTTTTTCAGAGGAACGCGAGATTGGTCACTTATTGTGAGGATGTCTTTTCCGTAGTTTGGCAGCTCATTAACCTGCATTAAAAAACCTCAAAAATGGAATCATTCCTGTCATCAGTGTACAGGAGCTCGATGAGTTTATCACAGGAAAAAATCAACGACTTGTCGGGGAACTAAATCAGATTGGTACCAGAATGTAATTACCCGTCATGATGTCACGATCCAGGAGTGTAAAAAAACGCTTTCCTGCATTCTCGGTTATGCCATCGGAGAAACCGAGGCGGATGTCCGGTTTATGGCATCCATTGTCCCCATGATCAGGTTTGAGCAAAAACAAACCAGGTGATCTTGTGAAAAATTCCAGAGTTTTGCCCCAACCCACGATTTTTTTAATTTATTGCCAACAGGCTTTTTAAAACTCACCCCCCCGTTCTTGATAAGCTTCACCAAAAAAGCCGTGTGCAACAAGAGATGAATTTGTTGCACACGGCGAAAAAAGATGTGCTGTTTGCTATCTTCGCTGAAGCGGTAAGTTGATGAAGGATGGAGCAGCGCTATTGCGATAGATAGTGAAAGTTGGAGTTTCGTCAACAGGGTAACGCTCGAAGGTTGACCCATCACAACCCGCTATGGATACCCGAATTTGATGACCCTGTTTAATTAAAACAGATGTTGCATAGAGTTTAAAGGTTATCTCTGTGGGTTGCCCGGGAATCATCACCATCACTTGTTCTCTTTCCATAGAGTGATATGGACCAAAATCCTGATAAGGGGAACTCTGGTCCGAGGTTTTTCGATGAACACCGCGCATGATCCCCTCTGTAATATACGTAACCTGGCCACCCGGAGAAACGTCCTCCAGATAGACATGGAAAGCGGCATCTTGCGTGCTTGATGCGACGTGGAGCGTCACAACTGGATTACCGGTGATTTCCACGTCGGTGGGCATGGGGGAGCTGGTGTACGATAAAAGTTTCCTACTCTCCTCAGCACGGTCAGGATATATGACATCAGATTTGAATAGACCGGTTTGCCATCGGCTCATTTCACCGGTTGAGGCATCCCAGTTGACAGTATATTTATCAGCCGCTGCCTCTTCTTTGGGAGATTGGGTCGATAATGCTCCATTGTTGCTAAAATACCAGGCTTGGGGAGTAACACCGGCCGGAGGCCAGGTTTTTGTTGTCTTCCAAATTCCTTCTCCCATGGTGTAATACGTGATACCGGTATCCTGTTTAGAATTTTTCGCGTTCATAAGATATTGATCAAAGAAATCGACCAACATCAGGGATTGATCTTCAATCGATGGCTCAACAGCCTGATCCGCTGGCAAGAACGGGTCGGTATGATAGCTGCCACCATGAGACCAGGGACCAATTACCACTTTCTGTGGATTGCTGAACGTCATGTAGCGGCTTAGCGCACCATCTACTGTGGCCGAATCCAACCAGCCAACCCACACATACATGGGGATTTTTGAATTTTCAATTTCATTTTTCCTGGCAAAGGGACTCAGGTCACCCAGTGTGTGATCAGTTGTTCCCCAGGTGTCATTACTGAATTCAATGGATTTACTTATTTCAAAGACATCCACATGAGAGTGCCCGCGCACTGCTTCCGACAGCATGGTGGCATCAATATCTTCATCGACTTTTCGAACACCAGTCATTATATATTTCAAATCCTCACATTCAACCCCCGAGGCTGCTTCCAGAGCGCATATATCATTTCCCCCCAATCCATTGTGGAATTCACTCCAGGCAGAGATGAAACCTTGATTGAAGACACCGCCAGGGCGTATGAGTCCGTTATAAATGTCAAAGTCACTGTACTGCGGGGCAATCACCTTTAATGCTGGATGTTGAAGCGATGCCATCAATTCTGCTGTATTGCCATCATAGGAAACACCGTACGCACCGACATTGCCATTGGACCATGATTGTGTAATGATCCAATCCAAGATTTCCCCGAGGTCGGCAATTTCCTGCTCCGACCAGATCATTTCCCATTGTCCGTATGATGCCCCACTGCCTCGCACGTCGACTACAACCAGGGCATATCCGGCGCCTGTCCATAACTGTGCTTCCTTTAAATTTCCGGGAACAAGCCCTGCTTTTTCCAGTAGCTCACCAACCCGGGTCAATTCGATGCTCCGCCAGTAGCACGTGGACCGCATGATGGTTGGTATTTTCTCACCTGGCTTCAAATTGGTCGGAAGCCATAAATCGACAGCGATCTTTGTCCCATCACTCATGGGAACATAAATACTTTGATGTTTTGTCGTTTGAAATCCAGCGACTATCAGTCCTCCAATGATGCAAACCAGAAATAAAACGAGTCCTATAAACAAGATAATCTTTTTCATTTAAACTTCCCTTCCATTTTTTAACCCCAAAACAAGATACAGAAACAAACAACCCAGTCTGATTTATAAAATTTCCAAAAAAAGTAAATCTGGAGCGATCGAGACGGCAAGCCGATGGGATATTGATATAGATATTGTCCGATCATTTCCCTCGTCTGCATCGCCAGTTGCATTATTACTGTGTTATAACGCTGACTTCCACAAAATCAGGATAACTGGTGACACTTAACCGGAGTATCCACTTCCTCGTATAAAAAATGCATTAGTTCAAGAAGACTTGCCAAAGCAACTTCCACTGCTTATCAATGAAATGGAATCCGTGTGTGGTAATTCACAAGTAGACGGATCAGGAGTTGAAGAAGTAGTGGGGAACAGGAGATGACAAAAGCCAAACGGGAGGGAAGGCAAATCCTTTTCCTTCTTTCCGACAACGGTGTCAGGCTTTGTATATGTATACGCAGGGATGTCAAGTCGGTTTCATAAAAACTGGTAAACCAAAAATCGATTGCAATCTCTTTGTTTATGAATTTCTCGTGTTATTCCTATTTTTGTCTGTACATGGAAAAAATAGAGTGATGAAAAAAATCATACTCCCAATGATATTTCCTTCTTTCCATGGAAAAAAGATCATCTCAAGTCTCATCATTGAGAAGTCCGGTTTGTTTTCCTGATTGTCTATCTAATTTCAAACCCGTCCCCAAAGCTCGAGCCGCGCATATACACATCTGGGATGCTCTGCGGTACACAGGGAAATGGATTGTAGCCGCACTGTTGGTACTGGGTTGCACAATACACGCTGAAGTTACCAAAACGACAGGGCTCTGTTGGCAGATTGACATAGTTTGCCGGCAGCAGCAGACGGTCTGTCAGGGTTTTCGAATCGGCGGAATTTACCAGAACGAAGACTGAGTACACGCTGATAAAGCAGACGGCGGCATACGGCGCAATACGCGTGAAAGGTTTCAATACATCGCGGAACAGGCTGATAGCGCAAATCACAATTAACACCAGACCGGTCATCAAAACACCATTACCAAAGCGGTATCGTGGCACGCTGAAAAACCAGAACAGTATCCCAACATATGTCACCAGCCAGACCGGCCAGGTGAGCGAAAAATAACGAAACCAACCCTTTGCCCGCTTTCGAAAGAAGGAGAAGGATGCCAGGGCGGTTAGTCCGAAACCAAAAGGCGCAGCGGCCAGTATTAATAATATGAGCTGGCGGTTCCTGGACAGATCGTCGAACCACATCGGCGCCCACTGAGTCACGGGCATGGCGAGTACCACATCTTTATCTGTTCGCGGAAAGCGCGCCCAGGCGACAATCCATTCCGCTTCATCCTGTACACTTTTCAGCGGCATTTTCCATGTGACATCAAATACATCAAGTACGGTCTGCGGGTAGGCCAGGTAGCCGGAGAGGATCACGTTGCGGGAAAGCCAGGGAGCCCAGAGCACAAGGGCGAAGACGACTGTCATTAGAAGGCGGTGGCTGCCGTTATTTGAACGGATTCGCGATACCAACTGCCAGGCGGTGACCAGGAGAAGTGGAAAGGCGGATAGTTTGATGGATACCAGAAGAACCGGCAATAAGCCAAGCAGAACATGACGCCAGTCCCAATCTATAGTGGAATTCTCCTGTGTTTCTACCCAAAGACTCAGGATCACCCAGGTCAAAAGGGAGACCGGCAGGTCGGTGCCGGTGGATGATATTTCTGATGCCAGAACATAGAAAGTTAACGGTATGAAAGCTGTTTTCATCCAGGCACTGATTGGATTCCGGTTATGCAGTAAATCCCGTATTCCGCTGGCAAACCATGCCAGGCTTAGTGAGGTCAACACCGCTCCCATAAGATGAAAAGAACGCAGGTCGAGAAAGGCAAAACTGAATCCGGCCTGTAAAGGAAACCAGTTCGAATTGTAGGCCAACCGAGAGTGGAGGTTCCCCAGACCGGGGACGGCCGGGAAGGTTTCTATCCAACGGATGGCCTGGGCATGATACAGGCCGGTATCGGAATTGCCTGGCTTCAGAGTGGCTAAAATCAGTGTGGTAATCAACGCGATGCCAGCGGTTAACCAGGTCAATGGGGATAGCGCACGAAAACCGCCAAACCATGTATTAATCCAACTGCGGCGTTTCGTGTTTAGCCAGATGGCCAGCAGTATCCCTCCGATCAATAAAAGAATAGCGGCGGTAATGTCAATTGGCATGAAAAGGGACAATAATGATGTCAAAAAAACGAGGGGAATAAATCCGGCCAGGGCAGTTTGCACTAATGAAGGGGGCTGCTCTGTTTCCATGCTGAAAAGGTGAGATGCAATGGCGAAAAACCCGGCACCGTAGAGAACCAATAGAATGAATGAATAAATCCCCACGAGGATTGCGGCCAGCATATGCTATTTCCCTCTTACAATGGCATCGGTCATACGCGCCACCCTTGCCATGAATGCCACATCATGTACGCGGATAATATCTGCTCCACGGGTTATACCCACAGCGACAGCCGCGGCGGTCCCTTCCAACCGGTCTTCCGGCGGAAGGTCCAATGTGTAACCGATAAAGGATTTTCTGGATGGCCCCAGCAGGAGTGGGAAGCCTAACGCTCTTATCTCATCCAGACGGTTGAGCAATTCAAGGTTCTGTTCCACGGTTTTCCCGAAACCGATGCCCGGGTCGAGGATGATATTCCTGTCTTCGATGCCGGATGCGCGGGCGATTTCAACGCTGGTGAGCAATTCGCGTTTCACGTCTTCCAGAAGGTTCTCGTATTCCACACCGACATAGCGTCCCAAAACAGCCTGGCTGGCCTTGCTGCGATTGTGCATTATAACAACAGGAACGGACGCTCGGGCGCAAACTTTGGACAGATCAGGATCTGCCCGCAAGCCCCACACATCATTGATCCAATCGGCGCCTGCATCGAGCGCAGCCCGGGCGGTGGATGCACGATAGGTATCCACCGAGATCAGTGCCGGTAAATTGGATTGCACCAGCGCCTTTACAATGGGGAGAACCCGTTCTTCTTCCTGCTTCGCGGAAACCGGTTCCGCACCGGGACGGGTGCTTTCCCCTCCAACATCCAGGATCTGTGCTCCTGATTGAACAAACGCTTCAGCCTGGTTAAGCGCCGCCGCGACAGGATCCTGTGAACCGGCCAGCCCATCACCGGAAAAGCTGTCGGGGGTGATGTTGATGATACCCATAATATAGGTACGCTGGCCGAATTCAAGTTGGGGTTTTCCGGTCATCTATGTCCCTACCGGTCTTACATCTTGAATATTGTGCCTGCCCAGTAATTCAGACACGGTGTGTTTCATTCCCGGGATGATCAGATCAGGTTCAAGATCAGCCAGAGGTGCCAGCACGAAGGCGCGTTCGCTGATGTGGGGATGCGGGATTACCAGCTCATTTGATTTGAACATCAGGTTGGAATACAGCAATATGTCAATGTCGATCAGCCGGGGGCCGTATCTTACAGATGGTTTGCGGCCCAGCATGGTTTCCACCATTTTCAATTGCCGTAAGAGATCCAGTGGTGTAAGTGAGGTTGTAGCTTCCCAAACCTGATTGAGAAAATCCGGCTGATCCACCAGCCCCCATGGTTTGGTTTCGTAAACTCGAGATGTCTTTTGGATAATGGTAAATTGTGACACGGCAGTCTGGGCGGCGATAAGATTTGCTTTCCGATCGCCCAGATTTGTTCCAACCCCAAGAAAGATCCGAACTTCTCTCATAGCGGCATGATCACTTCGATTGAACCGGGTTCACCGTGACCCATATGAACCAGAATTCCGGGATCATGGAGTGATGATTCAAATGCATCAGCCAGTTCAAGCAACTCAGGGAAAAGAATTGATCCGGAGATTAACCGGTCTTCCGGCCAGTTGATGTCGGCTGGTTTTTCCGGTGATACGATCGTCAGCCAGGGGCGGGAAGGTTTCTTACGTGGAATCCGTAGATCGGGAGTTTCTTCTTCCGGCTCCGGCTGTTCCGGAGGGATCGAGGCTAGAAAACTGGCGGCTTCCTGAGGAATATCCAGTATTCCATCGGGGAAAGTGGTCCGTCTGCCAAATCGTAAACGGGGAGAAAGATTAAATCTGCCAACGGACATGGGATTTGCCAGCAATAGAACACAGGACGAACGCGCTGATACTTCTGCCATAATGCCCAGGTTCAATTCACCACACTCCAGAGCGCGGGTCACGGAAAACAAACTACTGATTTCCATGCCGGGAATCAACGGCCATTGGATAACCGGACCGGAAATTGAATCTGAACGCCGATGGAAAAGGGCGTTTGCAGCGTCAGTAAACACATGGATCTCATTCACCTGACCCGGCTTAATCCCCACGGACGAATGAACAATTTGCAGTAATTCGTCCAGTGTTGTTCCGGCTGGCCGGGAGAACCCCGTGATCAGGTATGCCTCACTCATTGTCCGCGCACCGCGTTGACCAGATCTGCCAGCAATCCGTATGCTGTGGTATCGGGGCTTGGATCACCTTCAACAATGCCCAATCCTGGCAATACATCTGTCTCGAATTGAACAAATGAGCTCGTCCCATTTACAGAGAACATGGGGGAACTGGGTGGAACACGCTGCGGTTTTACCCTCGCCACAAATTTCCCGTTCTCATAGCGACCGGAGCATACCAGTTTCCAACGTTCACCGGCTGCCCGGGCTTCCAGAATCATTTGGGGTGTAATACTGCGAATACCTTCTCGTTCGACCTGGTCAGGTTTTATCGGAATTCCCATGACCACGGTGGACAGGGCGCAGACTTTTATGGCCGCGTCCCAGCCGTCAATATCCGCAGAGGGATTGGTCTCAGTAATACCAATTGATTGCGCGTAGCTGACAGCTTCGTCAAAGGTCTTTTCCTCTTCCATCAATCCGATCAAGAGGTTGGTGCATGAATTTAGGATGCCGGTAAAACCCTTTAGTTCAATTGCGGGTAATGGTCCGCGGAACAATGAAAAGATCGGAGCTCCATCCATAACGGCGGATTCAAACATGAATCGTTTCCCCTGGACCTTTGCCAGCTCTGTCAATTCATTGAAAGCGTGTACAACTGGTCCTTTGTTGGCGGTTATGGCATGCATGCCGCATTCCAGAGCAGTCCGGAGATGATCGGCAGCCGGTTGGCCTGTCTGGTGGTTGACAGGGCTGTTCTCAAACATCACATCGGCACCGCTTTGACGGATGAAGTCAAATGAATCGTTGAGGACAGGACCGGTATGAAATTGCTCAATGGATACGCCGGATTTTAGCGCGGCGAGGATTTCCTCCATGGGAAGCCCATTGGGATTAAGAGCCATGCCGTGTCTGCCGGTGGCGATCCCTACGATACGTGTTCCAAAACCATATTTCTCGTCCAGAAGGGACTGTTTTCTTTCCAGTAAACGGGCCAGTGCCTGACCCACATTTCCAAATCCGACGAAGATCAATGAAAGAGAGCTCATAAAATCATCCTTAAGAATAAAGTATCAACTGTCACATTATACAGGCGGCCAGGGAAATTGACGGCGATCCTTGTCTGGCATTGGAAAAATTCCAATTTCAATCAGGCGGCGGGCGCGGGCGGCCAGCGCCTTAATCTCGCTGACCTTAAGGTAATCCTTCAAGGCGGAAAACAATGGCCCGTCTTTATTGTTGATAGTCGGCAGTATCCCATTAATATCTTGCAGTAATTCAAGCGGAATTGCCTGCCCGGCAAAATCCCAGATTACCGTCCGCAGTTTTTCTTCCAGATGAAAACAAACCCCGTGATCGATACAGTAAACATTTCCGTCTGTACCTTGAAGGATATGACTTCCCTTGCGGTCAGCGTTGTTGATCAGGCAGTCAAATACCGCTACCTGTTTTAACTGTTCTTTTTCTTCCGGTGTCAAGTTGAAGTAATGACGGTTGGGGTCATGATCGATGAAATACTGGACAGAACCCTTGCCATACGGGAGCTTTTTTTGGCGGAAGACTGTTGGGGGGACAATGTGCCAATCGAGGGCTTCGCTAAGAATAAACGCGGCTACCTCGCGTTTTGCCAGGCTTCCGCGTGGAAAATCCCACAGCGGTGTTTCACCACGCACTGGTTTATAGACGGCTTTAATCTCGCCGGAGGGACTCTGCAAATTGAGAAAAAATGTGTAATTAGAACTATTGATGAACTGACCTGCAACCGCGCAAGGAGCATTCAGAAGCGATTCCAGTATTTGTAGTCTGTCAAATTGACCGGGCATTCAACTTAATGTTTATGACCATTCTTTTTGGGACAAAAATGACCTTCGGGTTCCATTGGTTCACCGCAATGCGGACAGATGGGACGTCCACGTCCGGTTACTTCGAGTCCCCAGGCGCATAGTGCCATAATCTGGCTGCGTGTGCACCACATTCGAACAATGCTGGCATCTTCCTGGGACAATTCATTGCCGAGTATCTCGCGTGCTACCAGAATAACCATGTCGCGTTCCGGATCATACGCCAGCCCCAGTTCGCCCACCCGAAAAAGTGGATCCACCGGGGGAGTAATATGCATTTTTGATTCATCATAATCGGCTGATGCCTGCGGAAGGTTCGGATTTTTTTCGGCAATTTCTTCCAGATACTCTTCCAGTCCGATGGCCAATGATTGTATCTGCACCTTTTCAACCAGCAGGGATATGACCTTTTTGTTGTGACGTGCCTGCAGATAGAAAGTTCGCTGGCCGGGTTGTCCGATAGCATCGGTTGTCACAATAGAAACAGGATCCATATCCAGATCAATACCGGTCATTTTTTAATCCTTTCGATATAAAAAGTATACCAGACCGGAATAATTCGGTAAAACCCTGTAAAAAGTTAAGTGAGGCTGGGCAGACGTCTGGTGTTTTCATCCCAATCAACTCTAGTGATTTCGGCTGTTATTGGAAGCAATACCGGCATCACCTTTTTTAGAGCGTTAGTATCACCGGTCGTAAAAATTTCGACCGTACGTTTGCCGGATCCTTTTAGTCCAATGCTTGTGATCACCCGGGCAGCCTGCCGGGCTACAGCCGGAGCGGGGTCAATTACGCGAACATCCGGCCCCACGATCTGTTTAATTACCGGAATGACAAAAGGAAAGTGCGTGCAACCGAGAACAACGGTATCAATCCCTTTTTCAATCATGGGAAATAGAGCCTTCTCTAAAATCCGGCGCGTTTCCGCGCTATCCACCCTGCCGGCTTCGATCTCTTCAACCAAACCCGGACAGGTATCCTCCAGTACTGTAACGCTGCTGGCAAAACGTTCGACAACAGACGCGTACAACTGACCCTGGAATGTGGCGGGAGTGGCGATCACGCCGACAATACCAGTGCGGGTCTGTTCGGCAGCAGGTTTAACTGCCGGTTCCATCCCAATAAACGGAATCTCTGGATAAGTCTGTCTCAATACGTGAAGGGCTGCGGCTGAAGCAGTATTGCATGCCACAATAATCGCGGCGCAGTTTCTGTCAAGCAACCATCGGGTTATCTCAAAAGAAAAAGCTTGAACTTCTTCCAGTGGACGGCGGCCGTAAGGAACATGCGCCTGATCTGCAAAGTATATTATTGATTGCTTAGGGAGCGTTCCTGTCAGTGAACGCAAAACGGACAGGCCACCAACCCCCGAGTCAAATATCCCAATGGCCTGCCGATCGTTCACTTAGTATTCCTCCGGGTTGGCTACCCGGATAAACGCAGAAAAGAGCGCCTGGTCCGGCGCGGAATTGGGCAGGCACTCCGGATGCCACTGAACTCCAAGGTAGAACGGGTGGAATAGAATCTCGATGCCTTCTATCAATCCATCGGGTGCCATGGCGGAAAGGGTTAATTCCGGTGCCAATTCTTTGATACCCTGATGGTGCATGCTGTTGACTTTCATCTGGTTTAACTGTGTGATGGCTGTTAGCCTTGTGCTTATATGGATCATAACGGAATGTGCCAGGTAATCGCGAGGGTAACTATTTTGGCAGGAATGGCGCAGGGCTCCAGGGAGCTGTTCAGTGATATCGGTGTATAGAGTACCCCCCAAAGCAGTGTTGATCACCTGCATTCCGCGGCAAATTCCAAAGAGAGGTATCTTTTTTGTCGCACAATATTTTGCCAGCGCAAATTCTATGGCATCCCGAACAGGGTCAATACCATAGACTCTCGGATTCGGTTCCCCGCCAAAAAGCGCCGGATCAATGTCTCCTCCACCAGTCAGAAGAATTCCATTCATGGTTTTCATAATGGAGGGAAGTTCTTCCACAGAAGTATCCATCGGGAAGGGAACAGGATCGCCGCCGGCATTCCGTATGGAATTAAAATAAGCCTCTTTCAGATTCAGGCCTTTTGTGCGGTCGTGGTTTTCATCAGAGCTTACAGTGACACCAATGATCGGTTTTGCCATCTATTTTTCTCCCTGTCCTGATTAGCAAAAGGGGTGCAACCTCGGCGTAGGCTGCACCCGGATATAAGCATTAGCGAGGTGTTATTAAGAGAATTTCTGTTTGAGGCGGGCGGATTTACCCGTGCGTCCGCGCAGGAAGTACAGGCGGGCGCGGCGGACAACATTATGCCGCTCAACAACTACTTTGTCCAACCGGGGCGACCGGGTCAGGAAAGAGCGTTCAACACCAATTCCATTGCTGGCCATGCGGCGAACAGTGAAGGTTGAGTTGGTGCCGTTGTTTTTTACGTAAAGGACGGTACCCTTGAATTCCTGAATACGTTCACGATTGCCTTCTTTAATCTTCACATGAACAGAGACGGTATCGCCAGCTCGGAGTTCGGGGATATTCGGGTTAACGGGAGCCTCAACGGCTTTCAAAAGGTCGCTCATTGTTATTATTCCTTCCAGAAAAATACCTGTTCCACGTCGCCGGAGGTAATTGCTAAACGGCGCGACCGCAGATTATATCACGATTCCTCGCGATGATTTGAAATTATAAAGTTGATTTCTGACCACGTTTTTTTAATAACACTTGGCTGGTTCACAAATCTCCCCAGAGACTATTAATTATTCCAGTCCCTTTCTAAACCGGTCACACCCCTGCGTATGTCAGAAATCCCCCTATAAATTGTCGAGTTTTTATTCGAGCGAAGACCGTATAGCTGCGATCACGTCAGAATTGATGCCCGGGACAGCGGACAACTGCTCGTCACTGGCCGCCAGTATGTTTTCAATAGAGCCGAATTGTTTTAACAGGGCTTTCCGTTTGGCGGGGCCGATGCCCTTCACTTTATCCAATCGTGATGCCAATCCCTCCCGTGTGCGACGGGCGCGATGGGCGGTGATGGCAAACCGGTGGGCTTCATCACGCACACGTTGAACGAGATATAGACCCTGTGAATGACGTGGCAGGATCACCGGATCTGACCGGTGGGGGAGAAAGAGTTCTTCTTCCTGCTTGGCCAGACCGGTCAGACGGAACATGCCGGTCAGTCCCAGTTCATCCACCACCTTAACCGCGCGGCTCAATTGACCCTTGCCGCCATCTACGATCAACAGATCGGGAAGCCGGCCAAAGGATTCATCTTTCTTTTTCCCGACTTCCGAGTTTTCCTGGTACGCCAGCCAGCGCTTGAACCGGCGGGTGAGGGCTTCCTCCATGCTGGCAAAATCATCCGGCCCTTCGACGGTTTGGATATTGAAGCGGCGGTACATTTTTTTGTTGGGCACTCCCTGTTCAAAAACCACCATGCTGGCAACGGAATTTGTACCCTGTGTGTTGGAGATATCGAAACACTCAATTCGATTGGGTGGCTCTTCCATTTCAAAAGCCTGTTGCAGCTCTGTCAACGCTTCCGTCTGTTTATTGGTATCAGCCTGCCACTGGTTGCGCAGCGCGGTGAGAGTTTCTACGGCATTGCTGGCGGCCATTTCCACCAGATCTTTTCCCTGCCCGGAGGCCGGAATGCGGATGTGGACTTTTTCGCCACCACGCCGGGTGTTCAACCACTCTTCGATAATGCGGTGTTCTTCGATCTCTTCCGGCAGTAAGACCTGTGATGGAACTGTCGCGGCTTCCACATAGAATTGTTTTAAAAATTGCGATACCACTTCACTGTCGTTGGCTTCCTCTGTGCCTTCAAGAATGAAATATTCCCGTCCGATCAATTTACCGCTGCGGATAAAGAATATTTGCACACAGGCTTCACCATCTGCGCGTGCCATGGCGATCACATCGCTGTCGACCTGATCGGAACAGATCACCTTTTGCTTTTCCACCACTTTCTCGATGGCCTGTATCTGGTCACGAACAACGGCCGCCCGTTCGAAGTTCATTTCGTTGGAGGCTGTCATCATCTCTTTGCGCAAGCGGTTCACGATTGGATCGGTGCGGCCATGCAGAAATTCACACAGGTCGTTGATCATGATCCGGTAGGAAGGTTGGTCAATCGCGCCGATGCAGGGCGCCGTGCAAAGTTTGATGTCGTGATACAAACAGGCGCGTTTGTCCTGCCCCGTGATCTCGCGGTCACAGGTCAGGTAAGGAAAAATTCGCCTCAATACATCAAGTGTCTGATGGACCGCCCAGACACTGGTGTATGGACCGAAATACCGTGAACCGTCATCTACCATCAGGCGGGTGATGGTCACTTTTGGGAACGGGTCTGCCCAGTGAACCTTAATATAGGGATAGCGTTTGTCATCTTTCAGCCGGATGTTGTACTGCGGCCTGTAACGCTTGATCAGGTTCATTTCCAGGATCAAAGCTTCAAGCTCTGATCCCACGACGATCCATTCAATGTCGCAGATGTGTTTTACAAGCTGCCGGGTTTTGAAATCCAACCGGTTTTCGTTTTGAAAATAGCTACGGACCCGGTTCCGCAGGTTGATCGCCTTCCCGACGTAAATGACCGTACCGTTGCTGTTCTTGTAGATGTAACAGCCGGGTTTCTGGGGAAGATTTTCTAAAATGCCCTGAAGGCTGGCAGGAATTTCCATCACGTAATCAGTTTACAATTATTCCGCTGCCCGGCTCCACCTGACCAATCTCCCAGATCGGCAGGTGGATTGTTTTTGCCTGCCGGGTGAAATCGTTCAACTTTTCTTCGGGGACGCAGACTACCAGACCGCCGCTGGTCTGCGGGTCAAAGAGCAGCATCTGGTTGGGCTCATCGATTGTTGGTGCAAATTGAACTGACTCTCCGAAATTCATGCGGTTATCTGCCGCGCCGCCGGGGAATGTTCCCATCTTCGCGTATTTCAAAGCGCCTTCAATTATCGGGACGTTTTTCATATTGATCAGAAGCTGAACACCGCTGGCATTTGCAATTTCTGTCAGGTGGCCGAGAAGGCTAAACCCGGTGATGTCTGTGGCACATCGCAGCCCCAGGTCGCGGGACAGAAAAGCGATTTCACGGTTTAGTCGTTTCATCCAATCGACCGCCAGTTCCACATCAGCGGGAGATGCTTTTTCCTGTTTCAATGCCGTTGTGGTGACGCCGAATCCCAGCGGTTTTGAAAGAAAGACATGATCGCCCGGTTTCGCGCCGGCTTTTGTCAGGCTTTTCCCATGCTTTACAAAACCCAGTGCGACCAGGCCAAATTTCGGTTCCTTATCCTGAATGGTATGTCCTCCGGCGATGACAACCCCGGCTTCCCGGGTTTTCTCAGCGGCTCCGCGTATGATTTCGCTTGATATTTCATCAGGAAGGTCAGGAGGCAGCGCTGCAATATTCAATGCCAGAAAGGGGGTGCCTCCCATGGCGTAAATGTCTGACAGGCTGTTGGCAGCCGCTATCGCACCGTAGTCATACGGGTTATCGACCACCGGTGTAAAGAAATCGGTGGTTACAACCAGATCCCGGTCATCATCCAGTTTCCATACGGCTGCGTCGTCCGGAGATTCTATCCCGACCAATAAGTCGGGGAAGTCCAGATTGTTGAACGTTTGTTTGATCGGGCGCAGAACCTGCGCCAACGCTTTCGCGTTTAATTTGGACGCTCAACCGGCGCAATTGGACAATGTGGTCAAACGAATCTGTTTTCCTGAAGTGGCACGAATGGCACTATCCATGCAACAAATTGTAACATGTCGACTACATCATTACTTTCAAACCGGAAAACCCGGTGGATTTTTCTATCCCCGCACCTTGACGATGCGGTGTATTCATGTGGCGGTTTGATCGCTTACCTTTCGGCGAATGGGATCAGGGTGGAAATATGGACAGTCTTTACAGAACAGGAAAGTGATGTATCCCGTTTGACGAATTTCGCCCGGTCTCTACATCAGCGCTGGGGAACCGGCGATCAACCATATATCCTTCGGAAAGAAGAAGACGCGACAGCCAGTCAAACAATCGGGGCAAAACCGGTATACCTCGGTTTCAAGGATTGTATCTACCGGACTTTACCGGAGACAGTTGTACCAACGGTCGCTTCAGATGATCAACTCTTTGGATCAGTCAACCCGGAGGAGACTGTTCTGATCAAACAGATCACACACGCATTGCAGGAGAAATTGGTAGAGCCTTCAGTCTGGGTTTGTCCTCTGGGGCTGGGGAACCACATCGATCACCAGATCGTCCGCAGAGCGGCAGAAGCTGTCCGGAAACTGATGCTGTACTATGGCGACCTTCCTTATGGCCTTGATCTTCCAGTTCAGGCTATCCCCGGTTTTATCCAATTGACCTTCAATCTTCCGGAGTCGGTCATTCAGACCTGGGGAAGAGCCAACCTTCAGTATGTATCCCAATTTTCATCTTTCTGGAAAGATACCGCCGACATGGCGTCTCAATATTCCGCGTTTCTGGAACGTTATAAAGGGATGCCTCTCTGGCTGCCTGGTCAGGATAAGTAGATGGGAAAAATGTCTATGCTATACTCCTTTAATATGAATTTCAGGCCTTCATCTTCGCTTACAGAGAAGAATACTGGTACTGGCAACTCGCCTGAAATATCCATTTTTCTGCAAGAGTTATCACCATTTGGCTTTTTCCTGGCTCAGATTATCCATATGGCCAGTTGGTTCTTTCCCGCAAATACGCTTCCTTCCGAACTACAATCGGTAATCGATCGGTTGGAGAAACCGAGCCAGGACCAGACAGACATCAGGGGGTCTGAGTTCGATGATTGAAAGCCTGGTGGGTGTTATGGTTATTGGACTGGCGTTTGCGTTTATGGCGGTATTCGCCGTACAGGACCGCAGGAACCGTATCGCACTACGTCAGATCCGGGCAATGGACCGACTTGAACAGGATATCGGAATGGCTGTGGAAAATGGACGCCGTGTTCATGTCTCTCTGGGGCGGGGGCAGTTTCTGGATTCCCACGCTGCCGGTACTCTGACCGGAACGACAGTTTTGCGGGAAGTCCTGAAACGTTCCACCGGTAGTGATCGTCCTCCCGCGATGACAAGCGGTGACGGAGTGGGAACGCTGCTTGGATTGGACCTCATGCAGTCTTTACAGGGTGATCTTTTTGTCCTTGAGCATCTGGACGCCAGACGGGGTCGATTGGCCGGGGTGACTCCTTTATCATTCGCGGCTGGTGTCCTGCCTGCGTTGGAATCAGAACAAACATCCAAATTCGTAGCCACAGGAATGTTCGGTGCAGAGATTAGTCTCATTTTGGACACAGCAGAGGAAAATTCAATAAAAATCCTGGCAGCGCCGGATTCGCCGGTCGGCCAGGCAGTGGCATTCTGTAGTCCGGTTGATGTCTTGATAGGCGAAGAGATATTTGCTCTTCCGGCATATTTAAAAGCCGGACATTTTCATGCTGCCAGTCTAATGACGGAAGATTCTCTCCGCTGGTTATTGATTGTATTTATAATGATTGGAGCTGTTCTGCGTAGTATAGGATTCCCAACCATATGAAAACCCCAATCACTGCTTTAATCGCTATTCTTAGCGGATTGATTGTGCTTCTGGCGTACTTCGTGCCGTTTGAACCATTGCGCGATGTCAGCGACCTGATTGTAAACTGGGCGGTTTCGCTGGCCGGGGTGGCAATGCTGGTTGCCATAGCCTCTCTGATTGCTTCACACTGGCAAAAAGTTCGTCAAAAGAAAGCTGTTGACCGGTATAGTATTCTGGTCATATTTGGATTTGCTCTGACCTTCTTGATCGGCCTGGTTTTTGGTGGACCTGGAACAGCGGAATATCGCAATGTGGTCTCCTTCATCATTGCGCCGGTGGAAGCAGGTTTATTGGGCGCTCTGGCTATCGGGTTGACGGTGGCCGGTTTCCGACTGTACCGGGCTAACCGTGGTTGGATGACAATAGTTTTTGGACTTTCTGCCATCCTTTTTCTATTATTGAATAGCGGCATCTTTACCACAGGTTTGGATATTCCATTAGTTAAGAACGCACTTGGAGTGCTTCAACGATTGCCCGACGCGGGAGCCCGCGGCATTATCATTGGCCTTGCACTCGGAGCTTTATCAGCCGGTGTCAGGATCATCCTTGGCGTCGACAGGCCATACAGTGGATAAAGCAATGAAAGAGATCATTTGCCCGAATTGCGGAAAATCCAACCCGGCAGACGCTGAATTCTGCTCAAGTTGTTTTACCGTATTAAAGGATCGTACTGCCGGGAATACAGAGCCGACGCAGGAAGAATCGCCGGAATGGTTAAAGAAAATCAGGGAGCGTTCGCAGGCGGAATTACCACCCACACCACCATTGGGAGAATTTGGCGAGGCGGAATCGCGGCCATTCAATGAAGGGGAATCAACCGAAGATGTCCCGGATTGGCTGAAAGAGATCCAGAAGAATGCGCCGCAGAAACCAGTGGAATCGGAACAACCGGAACGCGATTGGATGTCCCGGCTGCATGAAATCCTGCCGCAATCTGATCAATCGACTACATTCTTTACCGAAGAAGAGCTAGCCGCGAGAGCCGCGGCAGAGCGACGATCATTTTCTGAAGAAATGATCCCAACCGGTCATGCTTCCACCCAACCGGTTGATGTACCTGCTGAACCGCAATCTGATTTCCCGATTTTCCCGTCAGGGGAATTTAATAATTCCAAAGCGGAAAATGAGTTCATTGAATCACTGAATGGCTATGGTGTGTCTGAAGAGCCAGGAGACGTTGTCCCCGAATCATCTCAACCCGAATCAGTTCATGAAGAGGTGGATGCTTCGTACTCCCCCTCAACTCCGGAGAGCCCGGTTAGCGAACCGGAAGGATCGATTATAGAGAATCAGCCGGTAGAGTCGAATGAAACCTTTCCGGTACCTGATGAAGAAGAGATATCACAATCCCTTCCGATGGAAGAAAGCCAACCATCGATGGAAGGACCAGATACGGTAGTACCTGTAATATCAGATCCTTCCAGTGGATTGGACGAAGTCGCAGTTATCCCGCAATCCGCGGAAAATCCGGTTGTAAAAGACAGAAAAAAACCATTTTCCAGCCTATTTGGGAAGAAAGATGATGGCATTCCAACTGGGGAAGAAGGGGATTCTTCGCCTGAACCGGAAAAGGAACAACTGATCCCTGACAGTATTCTGCAACCGCAATATGACCGGTCGGTTGAATATTCCGGACGGTTGGAGATCAGTGATCAACAGCGCGCGAGTGTGTCACTGTTAAAAAACATGCTTACCGGGGAATTGCAACCTGTTTCACCGGAGCCTGCGGTCGGGAAGTTTAGCAGGAAGATGATCCGCCTGATTATTGGATTTGTCCTTCTTGCGGGGATGCTCGTGCCATTGATAACCGGACATACTTTCTTTGGGACACAGGCCCTGTTCTCACCTGGTGTAGTGGCTATGCATTCTGCGATTTCAGCTATACCGGAAAATACACCGTTTCTTGTTATCACCGATTATGAACCGGCTTTTTCAGGCGAATTACGCGAGTCGGCCGTTGGTGTGATCGGTCATATGATGAAAAAAGGATTAAATTTTTCCATTTTGTCCACCATTCCATCCGGTCCGGCATTGGCCCATGATCTGGTTGATTACGTCCAATTGGACACCCTGGCATATCAACCGGAAAAATTAGCCTATTTCGGTTACTTACCTGGGGGAACTACCGGTCTGCGGGATTTCATTCGTAATCCACGCGAAGCGATGCCTCTACTGGAGGATGGTAAATACGCGTGGACATATCCCGCAACGCAATCTGTTTTTTCGATCTCCGATTATTCCGGTGTGCTGATCATCACGGAGAATACCGAAACCGGACGAGCCTGGATTGAACAATTACAGGGTTCGATGGCTGGTAAACCAGTGCTCCTGGTTGTTTCCGCGCAGAGTGCACCATTAATGCGTCCATATCTTGATTCCAAACAATTGAATGGATTGATTGGCGGACAGGTGGAGGGCGCCATGTATGACCGGATTATCGAATCTCCTCCACGCTCCACATCAAGCATGGCAGCCTATCAGGCGGGCATGGTGATTGCCGCCGCGCTGATGCTGTTTGGCGGCTTCTATGGGATCCTGCTCGGAGTTTTTAGCCGTGGTGGAACACCGCCTACGGAGGATTTCCATGTCCGTTGATTCTGTCTGGAGCATTACCGCTTTTATTCTGACCGCCGGTGTGATCATTGGCTATTTGATGGGTGAGAAGTCACCACTTTTCAAGATCATATCCTATTTATTCATTGGGATCGCAGCTGGTTATGCGGCGGTGGTAGTCATCTTCCAGGTGATCTACCCGCGCCTGCTGGTACCATTTTTATATCCATCCCTGGGTTTTTCGCGAACAACAGCCATCGTCCCATTGGCTTTAAGCGTGCTGCTGCTATTCAAAGCCATTCCCCGCTTATCAAGAATTGGTAATCTGGGAACCGGTGTGATTGTCGGTGCTGCTGCGGGTGTGATCATTGGTGGCGCGGTACTGGGGACTCTGTTCACGCAGGCACGCGCAGCCGTGAACCTTTTTGATCCAGAACTGGGTGTGCAAACAGGCCGGTTGGTGGATGCGGTTTTCATGTTGATCGGAACCATTACTACCCTGATGTATTTCCAATTTGGTGGAATCCGTCGAACCGGGCGTCCAGTGGAACGTCCGAAAGCCACCCGTTTTTTTGCTGGAATGGGCAGATTCTTTATTGCCATAACATTGGGGGCGCTCTTTGCCGGTGTTCTTTCGGCGACTATGGCTGTTTTATCTGAACGCCTTGGATTCTTGGTCCAAATGATCAATTCCTGGTTGCGGTGAGCCATGTCTGTTGATGGTAATGCCATTGAATCGGTTCTGGCTGTTGATATCGGATCGGTAAATACCCGGGCTGTTCTGTTTGATCTGGCTGGCAATTCTTATCGAATGCTTTCGGCGGCTATCTCACCCAGTACGCATCTGGCACCCATATGCGATGTGCAGGAAGGGGTGGCGTCGGTTGTTCGCTCACTTGAAGAGATAACCGGGCGTACTCTGTTGGATTCAAATCAACGATTAATCATTCCTTCTTCTTCGGAAGGCGAGGGGGTGGATCATCTTGCGTTGACGAGCTCGGCCGGACCGGATGTTCGGATTGCTGCCATCGGACTTCTCGGGTCGTACTCCATGACCGCTGTTGAAAAACTGGCCGGTGGGATCTACGCCCGGGTGGTTGACCGTGTTTCACTGGGCGACGATCGAAGACCGGAAGACCGCCTGAATGCATTCATAGAAAGTGATCCTGATCTGGTGATATTAGCCGGAGGGACCAATCACGGTGCGACCAGGGCGGTTTTGCGGATGGCAGATCAGCTTCGATTGGGAATTCAATCCTGTCCGCAGGAGGAACGCCCGCCGGTTCTTTTTGCCGGTAATGAAATACTACATGACAGAATCTCCGAAATGTTGGAACCTCTGACAAAAGTAAAACTTGCTCCCAACGTTATGCCCGGCGCCGTGACAGATGATACCGGTCCGGCGGAAGAAGCCCTTGTTCAGGTGATCAATGAGATCAGGGCAAAAAAGATTGCCGGTTACACAGATCTTGAAAGATCCAGTGGGCAGCTCACCTGGCCTACTGCCGGCGCGGAAGGACGAATCCTCCGTTTTCAGAGTCTTCAGCAGGATCCATCACGGACGGTAGCTGGAGTGGCTGTTGGCGCATCTGCTTCTCATTTCATTGCGGCCACCAACGGGGAACTAACTACCGCTGTTTACCGCGGGTTGGGGGTTGGCCAGGCGGCGGCTGAAACCATATCGCGCCTGGGAATCGAACCGGTAATGCGATGGCTTTCTCTGGAAATTCCACAAAATGAAGTCAGAGACTACTTATGGCAAAAATCATTGTATGCGGCAGGTCTACCCATGACCCCCGAGATGTTGGATATTGAGCAAGCACTTGCGCGTGTGATATTGGCAGAAATGAAACGCATTCATCTGGGACTGCCTTCTCTTGCTTTTGAAGGGTTTGAACCATTGGTGGCAAGCGGTGCGGTCATTGCACAAGCCCCCAGCCTAATCCAATCGCTTCTCATAATACTGGACGGTTTGCAGCCTGCCGGAGTGACGACATTGCTTTGTGACCGATTTGGGCTGTTATCCGGTTTGGGTGTGACAGCATCCATCAATCCGGCGCTTGTTGTGCAAGTTCTCGAAACAAACGTTTTAACGAATATCGGCACGGTGATTTCCCCAACTTTCAGAGCAAGGATCGGAGATCCGGTCCTACGCGTAAGAATTCAGGAAGAAGATAGAGAAGATAAAGAGTTTGAGATAAAGAAAGGGGAAATAGTAAGGCTTCCGTTAAGTGTCAATCAAACTGCGCGATTGGTTATTAAACCGTTAAAACATATGAGTGGATATCCAATACCAAAACATTTAAGGGTTATTGGTGGTGAACTTGGGGTCATTGTAGACGCGCGGGGAAGGGCGATACCGCTTCCTGGCGACGATGAATTGCGCCGCGATGTATTGACCAAGTGGAATAATTCCTTGCAGGAGAGTCTGTCATAATGTACGCGCCGGTCATCCATTATTTAAAAGAAACCAATATACGCCGTGAACGTTTCCTGCCTAAATCAGGCCGGGTCCTGGTTTCACCAGGGCAGAGAGTAAAGGCCACGGATGTTATCGCGGAAGCTCCCAACCCCACCGGTCATTTCTTCATGGATATCCGGAAGGCATTAAAAGTGGATACACAAACAGCAACCGGGTTAATTCAGCGAAAGAAAGGTGAACGCCTGACGAAAGGTGATATTCTGGCCGAAACGGGCGGAACATTTTCTCGTGTTGTTCGTGTTCCATCGGATTGTGTGATAAAGGAAATATCGGCTGGCGTAGTGATCATGGAGACGCAGGGAGAGCCGGTACAGGTCAAGGCGGGACTTCCGGGGTTTGTCCGTGATTTGAATGCTGAAATCGGAGCGACAATTGAATCAGGCGGTTCGTTAATTCAGGGTGTTTGGGGAAATTGCCAGAGTGGGGAAGGATCATTAGTGATCCTTTGCGACTCCCCGGATCAGGAATTGACAATCCAGCAATTGGAATCAAGCGTGCCGGATTCGATAGTCGTGGCTGGTTACTGCTATTCCAGTGAACCAATCAGGGCTGCCGCGGATATGCAATTGCGTGGATTGATCCTTTCCAGTATCAATCCAGACTTGCTGGGTCTTGTTGACAATCTGCCGTTTCCAGCTATGCTTATAGAGGGATTTGGAAAATCCCCAATGAACGCGGCGGTTTTTTCCATATTCCATGAAAATGAAAAACGCGAGGTGGCGATCAATGCCAGTCGCTGGGATCAGACAACTGGAGGACGGCCTGAAGTACTGATTCCATTCCAAAATCAGGCATTGTTGCCGCCAGAAGTAGATGAATTTGCTCCCGGACAAAATGTTCATGTAAAATTGCCCCCATATTCCGGGGAAGTTGGCACGATTCTTGAACGGAATCAAGGACTAACAAACCTATCAAACGGGCTGCGCGCGCCTTCCGCGGTTGTGCGCAAACAAAATGGAGACCGAATAACCGTACCATTGGCAAATCTGGAGTTGATCATCTAAGGGTGCCCGCCCGAAGACCAGGAGAAGAAAAATGTCATACCCTGAAAACCAAAATCCATACGAAGATTTCGATGAATACGAAAGCGATGATTACTCCGGCGGGCAGCAACCGAAAGCCAGCAACCGCACTTTCTTTGTTTCATTTGGTGTGATTGCCCTTATTTTTGCTTTAACTCTGGCTGCTCTTGCTTTCGTAGTTTTCTATGTTCTTCCACAGTCACGTGAAAAACGTGAAGCCGCGAATATCCAGATCTACGCCGCCAACACGGCTACGGCTCTGGCAGCGACACAGCTTTCAGAGAGCTTGGCCAGAGCTGCCACGGAAGAACCGACAGCCACGCTGGCGCCTACGATTACCCCTATGGCCACCGATACTCCGGAGCTGGAGCTTGAGGAGATCATTATTGAAACTACTGAACCGGAAGAGTTAGCCGCGGAAGCGGTCGGTGGTGCTGACATGGATGGACGCACTGCTACGCTTGCGGCTCTTCAAACCCAGGCTGTTTCTGCCCGTCTTACGGCTATCGCGGCAGGAACCGATCCATCTGCTTTGCCACAAACTGGCATTATGGATGGGATGGGATTCCCGGGTTTGGCTGGTCTTACGGCTGGTTTAGGAATGGTAATTTTCGCCGCAAGAAAACTTCGCTCCTCAAATCACTAATAACAGATAACCGATTTGATTATGAAAAAAGCAGCCCAGACGGGCTGCTTTTCGTTTAGGATCTTAGCAAACACTTTCGGCAATTTGCCCGCCGAAATCAAGCAGGGCTTTAACCATTTCTTGAGAACGCCCTTCCGCGTACACACGCAATACCGGTTCAGTACCGGATGGACGGATAAGCAGCCAGGAATCATCTGCCATGATGTATTTGACACCATCCAACGCTGATATTTCTTTGACAGCCTCACCGCCAATGGATTTTGGCGCATCGTTTATCAGCTGGTTGACCATCTGCGCTTTTGCCACCGGACGGCGTAAACGCAAGTCCGTCCGTTCATAAAAAGCCGGACCGACGCGTTTAAGGAGGTCTTCGACAAGTTCATACAGGGTCACGCCTGAAGCTGCAACGATTTCGAGGAGCAATAAACCCATTAATACGCCGTCACCCTCGGGTATATGACCTTTGAATGATATTCCACCGGATTCTTCACCGCCGATAAGTACATCTTCCTGCATCATGATATCGGCAATGTGGTTAAATCCAACCGGCGTTTCATGTACCTTCAGGCCGTATTGATTGCATAGACGGTCAATCATACGGGTGGTAGAAACAGTGCGAACAACAGAACCTGTCCAACCGCGGGTTTTATGCAGGTATTCCAATGAAAGCGCCATGATTTTGTGCGGGTCAACAAAGTTGCCGCGTTCATCCATGGCTCCGATGCGATCGGCATCGCCATCTGTTGCCAGCCCGAAATTCCCAAGATGGGTACCAATCGCTCCGGCCAGTGGGCCAAGGAAACGTGTGATTGGTTCGGGGTGAACACCGCCGAATCCAGGGTTCAATTCTCCCCGAATCTCGGTTACTTCACAACCTGTGCCCTGCAGTATCCCTTTGATCACGCCGCGACCGGCTCCGTACATCGAATCGACCACAATGCGTTGTGGTTTTGCAGCTATCGTGTCGAAGTTGATCAATGTTCGCAAATGGTCGTTATAAGCCGGGATAGGGTTGAAACGCATGATGGATTTGGCTTCAATAGCTTTGTCATAGTCCATCAGATTCGGACCGCGGCTGAGGTTTTCATTGTCATTCAGGTATACCTCAACCCGGCGGCACTGTTCCGGCAGGGCGGAACCGCCGTAGGCGGATTTCAGTTTGACACCGTTGTATCGGGGAGCGTTATGCGATGCAGTGATCATCACACCGCCCATTGCGTTCATGTTCCGTACGGCAAAGGATACGGCCGGGGTGGGAACATCCGCGTTGGTAAGATAGACGGTAAATCCATTTGCCGCAAGAACACGTGCCACTTCTGCGGCGTAACGGTCGCTTAGAAAGCGGGTATCGAAACCGACGATCAGTTTTTTCGGGTCAGGTGTTATGTGTACAAACGTACCATTGTTCCACGCATCGGAAGCGATGGCATCAGCGATTGCTTGAGATAACTGCCGGAGATTTGTGTAAGTAAAGGTGTCTGAAATAACGGCGCGCCAGCCGTCGGTTCCAAAATGGATCGTCATGTAATCTTGCTCCTAAAATCTTGTAGTTTATTGCGCTTCAACTGTATTTGACGGTGAAGGCGCAGGGGTTGGCGTTTCTGTTGGTATAGCCGTAGCTGTAATTAATGCTGATTCTATCACCCAGCCGTCAAAACCTTCAACACTTTTGACGTGCAGCCAGGTTCTTCCATCAACCTGGGTGGCTTCCGGAAGGATTTCCAATTGACTCCCATTTAGAAGACTTTTGATCAGATCTCCATCAAAGCCGGGTGTTTTCCGGATGAATGCGCCGTTGCCGTACTCGGCTGACATCCATGCTTTGATGGGAGTCGGGGTGGGGGTGTATGTCATGGTCGGAGTGTAGGTCGGTGCGGGAGTCCGTGTTTGTGTGATGGTTGGTGTCGGGGGAATTTTTGTCCGGGTAGGGGTAAAGGTTGCAGTGGGTACGGGTGTAAGAGTCGGAGCTTGAGTGGGGAGCGCAACTTGAAAATGTCGGGCGGTTTCCACTCCGCTGAACGCGACTATTGCGCTCATGGCAATGAGTGTGGCTGTTGTGCCAATGGTATACCCAAGGTTGATCATTGGGCGCAGGCCGGTCAACGCAAGGACGATCACACCAATAAGGGCGGATCCGGCAAGGTAAACGCCAAAAACCAGCAACCCGTCGGGCCAGAGCCCCTTGCTCGCGGTCATCACTCCATATCCGGCCACACCCAGAGGAAGATACAGTTCATACGCGAGGGCGATATTCGATACTGTCTGCCGGCCATTCTGTTCATTGCGGACAACAAAGAATGTTGTCAGGGAAGCACCCAAAATGAGTAGTACAAAGTCATACCAGGAAAAATGTGCATGGAGATAGGCGTGCTGCATCGGTATGATGTCATATTGCAGGGCGATCAATCCACCCAGGGCTCCGCCAACAAAAACGAGCCCTCCGCCAATTAATGATGTAACCAGGGAACGAATGAAAAATTTTTGCGAACCGATGATGGCAGCCAGGGATAGGCCGACTACGGGAGAAAGAAATGGAGCTATAAGAGCAGCCAATAGAAATAACGCGGGTGTGTTGGCCAGTGCGGCAATCCCCGTGACCAATCCGCAGATAAACGAAAGGACGAGATAATCAACCGAAGGCGTAAGCCGGGTGACAAATTGCTCCAGCATCGCGGTCTGCTCATCTGATGTATCCGGTGCGAGCAAACGCCGTTGCCGGCGGCGGCGGGCCGGAGGCAGATCATCAGGCGGAAGTGGTTCACTGGTGGGTAATGTCATGTTCTCAGGGTTGCGACAATCCGTTGAGGATGATCAAACAGTGCCAGGGCGGATAAGATATCGGGCATTACAACACGGGCGGATCGAAGTGTGTCAACACTCAGACCTTCCGGAGAGAGGATCGCGATTCCCAAACCGGCTTCAGCCAACATTAGAGCATCATTCGCTCCCTGTCCAATTGCGGCGCATTCCTGCCCTCCCAATGAGCGAACAAAATCACGCTTTTGTTCCGCTTCGTTTCCCGGCAGCAGGCGTATGGCTTGCATGTTCAATATTTGATCGATTTCCTTTTGACGTCCGTGAGTATCAGCGGTGATCATGTGAATCTGCAACCGGTTAGCCAGTGCTTTAATGATCCGCGGCAGACCATCGATCATTATCCCATCTATGGCAAGCGTCCCATTGACATCCAGTACCAGATAATTGATTTGCATAATTCCCATACCCGGGATGGTCAGATCGATCATGCCGCTATTATAATATAGCCGCTTCCGAGTCCTATTTCACAAACATGGCCCGGATGCCGGATTGGTTACTTAATAATGACGCGTTTTTTTCGATTATTCTTCATTGGATTGATCTCTGTACCTTTTCTGGTTGGCTGTGGTAGTCTACCCATTCCTGCATTAAACCCATCTCCCACCCCAACTGAAACAGCGACAATAACCCCATCACCCGTTCCAACCGCGACACCGGAGGTGGGAAAAGTTGTTCTGATAGCCCCGCCGGACGTGTTGCCGGAAGAGGTAATGCGGGTAGTCGAGGCGATCCGTCCGGCTGTCAGTGAAGCCGGCTATGCTGTTGAGACGGTTGGCCAAATACCGGAGGGATCATTGGGCCCCAACCGGGTGGCTGCCATATTCCTTTCCATTCCGGGCAACCTGGTGGATATTATCGCCGCGAATCCACAAACACAGATTGTTGTTATCAGCAATGTTGACTTGCAAACCGGTCCAACCCTGACCGTTTTGCGAGAGCGACCGGAATATCAGGCGTTTATGGCAGGCTATACGGCCGTACTCGCATCACCCGGGTGGCGCGCGGCAGGCCTTATCCCCGATGATGGTGGCGAAGTCAATATTCTGGCCAATGCTTTTATGAGTGGTGGAAGATATTTTTGCGGCCGTTGCGGTACATCAACCCCGCCATTTGCTCCGTATCCGTTGACGGAAACCGCGCCGCGAGGATCATCTTCAATGGAATGGCAGGCCGCTGTGACAAATATTCTGCCGGCCGGGTTGGAAACTGTTTACTTTTCAAAGGAAGCACAATCCACTGAACTGCTCCAGAATATGCTATCTCAGAATATCCGTCTCCTTGGTACATCCTATCCGGGTGACGCTTTCAAGGACCGTTGGGTGGCTACGATCAGCATGGATATTTATAGTACGCTGGCTGAAGTTCTTCCAGGAATTCTGAAAGAGCAGGGCGGTAGGATCATACCCGTTGGTGTGAAGATCCGTGATATTAACGAAACATACCTGTCAATCGGCAAACAACGTTTGATCGAAGAGACAAACGAAGAACTTACGGCTGGTCGATTGAATCCGTTTACTGTGACACATTACTAGTTTTTTCACCGGGAGTTCCGCGGAACTCTTCCGCGGTGGCAGAACCGGGTTGGGATATCCCTTCCCGCCGGATTACTTTGAGAAATGTCAGCGCCAGTATTTGGATGTCCAACCAAATTGACCAGTTGTCCACATACCAGACATCGAGGTTGAATTTTTCCTCCCATGTCAGAGCGTTTCTACCTTTGATCTGTGCCCAACCGGTGATTCCCGGTAAAACGTCGTGACGACGGGATTGCTCCGGGTTATAGCGGTTCAGATAGGCGGTAAGCAGCGGGCGCGGGCCGACCAGGCTCATCTCACCGCGCAGGACATTGATCAATTCGGGTAGTTCATCCAGGCTGGTGGAGCGCAGAAAACGTCCGAACGCGGTCAGGCGCTGTGCATCCGGAAGTAATACGCCATCCGGCGTACGTTGATCTGTCATGCTGCGAAACTTGTTCAGGGTAAACAACTGACCTTTGTATCCCGGCCGGACCTGCCGGAAGAGGATGGGACTACCGAGTTTCAACCGCACCAGAATGGCAAGCACAAGCAGCAGGGGTGAGATTAAAATCGTGCCGGGGATGGTAAGCACCAGGTCAAAAACGCGTTTGGGAAAAGGGATGCCCTTTGGCATGGAGGGGATTATATAGCACCCCCAAACCTTTGACAACCGGAGCACGGCATGGTATATTTTTCGTCCCCGCCCCCATCGTCTAGCGGCCCAGGACGCGGCCCTCTCAAGGCCAAAACAGGGGTTCGAGTCCCCTTGGGGGCACTACCAATAAACCACCGTGCAGGTGGTTTTTGATTCATATAGATCTAAGAGGGTAAGATAGGTTAAACGCTTCACATTTTCTCCTCTCTTTATCAAAATTTTTAAATACCCGGTGCTGCGTTCAACCCATCAAAATTTGCCCTATTGGCAACATTTCTGTTAGGCCGACAGGATGTTTGCCCGGAGCTGTCGACTCTAATGTCAACCTCGAGCCGACGGTCGCTTTGATGGTTGCAGCGCATACGGAATATTCCTGCGGCCGACCATGCCTCTCATGAAGCCGACTTTCGCGGCTATGGTTATTTTTATCGGAATGACATCCTGGAATAACTTATTTTGGCCATTGCTTGTGCTAAGTGATAGTAAAATGTTCACATTGCCGATTGGTTTGACCAGCCTGATGAGCCCCTATGGTAACAAATCCAAATTGTTGATATTTGGTGCTGTCATGTCAGTTATCCCGATCGATGTATTAGTTTTCAGCGCGCAGAGATTCTTTTTTGAAGGCATGTCCACCGGAAGTGTCAAAGGATAAAACCATGAAAAGTACGTCCGACCCATTGAACAACACAAAACTTGCCAAAGTCGATTTGATTCTGGATAAAGACTATACGATCTCCCGCATCGATGACAGATTGTACGGGTCATTCATTGAACAGCTTGGCCGGGCGGTTTACGGTGGTATTTATGACCCGGGAAATCCCCGGTCGGATAAGAACGGTTTTCGCCGTGATGTAATAGATATGGTGAAGAAATTGAATGTGCCATTGGTGCGTTACCCCGGTGGTAATTTTCTTTCCGGTTTCAACTGGGAAGATGCTGTTGGACCGAAAGAAAAGCGGCCGAAACGCCTCGATCTTGCCTGGTTTACCACGGAAACCAATGAATTCGGTATACATGAATTTAATGACTGGGCCAGGGAAGCCGGAACAAGCATGATGTACGCTGTCAACCTTGGCACGCGCGGACTGGATGAAGCCCGCAATATTGTGGAATATGCGAATCATCCTGGAGGCACCTACTGGAGCGATCTGCGTCGAACAAATGGCGCGGAACAGCCTTTCGGGATCAAGTTGTGGTGTCTGGGAAATGAAATGGACGGACCCTGGCAGATCGGACAGAAGACTGCATACGAATACGGCCGGGCTGCCAATGAATCTGCCAAGGTAATGAAATGGGTGGATCCGACCATCGAGGTAGTAGCCTGCGGTTCATCCGCGTATGACATGCCCACATTTGGTTCGTGGGAACTGGAGATGCTTGACCTGTGCTACGAGAATGTGGATTATGTTTCATTGCACCGGTACTATCAAAACCCGACCAATGACTTGCCGAATTTTCTCGCCAAGAGCATGGATATGGGTGCCTTCATAAAAACAGTCGTTTCCATGTGTGACGCGATAGGCGGTAAGAAGCACAGCAAGAAGAAGCTCAACTTGTCGTTTGATGAGTGGAATGTGTGGTACCACTCCGCTGAACAGGATAAAGAGGTGAAAGCCCGAAATTGTTGGGGCCGGTCATTGCCGTTGCTTGAGGATGTGTACAATTTTGAAGACGCGCTTTTGATCGGCGGATTGCTGATCACCCTGATGCGAAATGCTGACCGGGTCAAGATCGCCTGCCTGGCCCAGTTGGTTAATGTAATCGCGCCGATCATGACAAGTGCGAACGGGTGCTGGGCTCAGACGATCTACTGGCCTTACCAACATGCCTCACTCTATGGGCGAGGAACATCCCTGCGGCCGGTGATCAAGTCACCGGTATATAGCTCGACAGAATTTGACGATGTGCCGTTGGTTGACGCGTCTGCTGTTTTGGCGGATGACGGCTCGTTGACGGTCTTCGCACTAAACCGGTCCGTGATGAATTCGGTAGAGCTGTCGCTTGACCTGCGATCCTTCGGTGAATTGCGTTTGATGGAACATCTTGTATTACACCATGATGACATCAAGGCAACCAACACGGAAGCCGAACCCAATACGGTCATTCCATTCGAACAGCGGGACGAAGTTGCAGATTCTAAGAATCCTGTTGTTTATTTACCGGCTTTGAGTTGGAATGTATTGCGGTTTTCTGGCAAATAAAGGAAGTTTCTTTTCTAATAAATAATCCGCGGGCAACAGTATTTTGAGGTTGTTGTCCGCGTCGTTTCTTATTTTCAATGCCTGTATTTTAGAAACCTTGATAAATAAACACAGATGATGGGTAGAAAGAAATAATAATGATTGAGATGCCAATTAGTAACAATCCAAATGCTACTATGGCAGATCTGGGAATGACATGTAGATCCTCCCACCAGATTTCTTTGCCGCTTTTTTCACTGGCATAATCAAGAACAAAAGAAAAAAGACCAAGCAGAAGAACTGGAATTACAGCATCATTCATTTGAAAACCGGCTTCAGAGAACAGGTTGCGCCAGACTCTAAATGATGCTTTTGTCGCATTCAAACATAAAGGCACCATTGCCATACTAAATGAAATCAAGATGATAAATCTCGAAATCCATGCTCCAAAACCTTGGGCGCTGAAAACTCGAACCGAAGGCCATTTTTCAAAGACAAATCTTTCCAGAATCATTAATAAACCAAAAATTACTCCCCAAAGCAACAAAGCCAAGGATGCCCCATGCCAGAAGCCGCTTGCCATCATCGTAAGCAACGGTGGGGCGATATAAGATATTGTCTTTCCCATAGGGATATTTTGCATCCTATTGAGTTTTCGGCTCAACGGAAAGTATATATTTTCTCTCAGCCAGGTTGATAAAGAAATATGCCATCTGTTCCAGAATTCTGAGTAATTTCGGGATAACAAAGGTTGAAGAAAGTTGGAAGACAGCTCAATTCCAAAGTAACAGCTAACACCCCTGATAATCAATGTGTAACCCGCGAAATCGTTATAGACATAGAGTACAAAACCAATGACATGAGACCAACTTATTGTGTTGATCTCATGTAGCCAATCCGGTAAAACATAAAACAGGATATTTGCTATGAATAGTTTTCGCACCAATCCCAAGATTATTAAATTAGTGCCGGTAAGAAAAAGCTGGAAATCAACCTTTTTTATTTCTGCCAGTTTCGGAAGAAATAGCCTTGGTTTTTCAATTGGGCCAGATAATATTTTGGGGAAATATAAAAAGAATAATGAGAAATCTACGAGGTTTGGAACAGGTATTTTTTTGTTAGATACATCCAATTGAAAACTGATCAATTGCAGCATGTAATACGAGAAACCTACGGGTAAAATAATTCTTGCAATTACGGGATTTTCATCATAGATTGGATAATTCATGTAATGGCTACTCAATAATTTCACCACTATAAAAATGCCAATATTTAAAAATAATTGGGTGTTATAAAAAAATCTCTTTTTCTCTCTTCTCTGAATAAATTTAAATAACCAATAATTTACAAGAATCAAAAGAATGAGAACTAGAATAAAACGAACATCCCATGATAAATAGAAAATTACCGAAATAATTACTAACCATATATTTCTTAATCTTCCCTTGAAAAAAACATTGAGGATACAACTAATAATTACAAAAAATAAAAAAGAAACGGAAATAATTTCCATTACTTCAACATTCCTTCGCGAAGAATTCTATCCGAAATGTATTCTGTAAAAATCTCGGCACCAAAAATATTTAGATGGTAGTTATTTGTCCAATGAGAATCATTGACAAAATCATTTATTTGCGACTCAGTTTCAATAAATGGAACTTCATTCATCCTAAAAAAATCTTTCATAGGATTAAGAAAAACTTCTTGATAACCTAGTGCACCATCATTCAAGATGCGTGGGTATAAAGACTTATGTACCGGCATTTCAACGAAAATAACCTTTGTTCCATTTTTTTTGAAGTCATCAATGGATTTCTGTAAAACATCAACATCAATAGTATTCAAATAGTAATCAGGTAAAAAAATGGATTGGTTATCTTCTTCCAGTTCACCAAGACCTGCAACTCGACGCATTCCTCTGGAATCTAGAAGCCCATCATAGTAGGCTAGTTGTTCCATGTAATAATCATTTTGAAAATGTGGCAGAGAACCCAAGAACCACGGTAATGAAAAATAGTTATAAATCCATCCGGATAGACTGGGTTTTTCATTAAAATAGGAAAAAGCAGGCATTTTTGCGATTGGCCTAGTCTTAGTAAAATTCGGGTCCATATCTATTGGTGAAATCCCCCAAATTATGAGATCGAATTTTTCTGAATTTTTGAATTGAATCGTATTTACAATGCTTCCCGATACTTCAACCATAGAACTAGAGAACCCAAAATTAAAACACCGGTAATTAGTATCTAATCGATTATTCAATGATTCTTCGATTAGTCTAGGCTCAATACCGGTATCAACCATTGAGCTACCTAGAAATATACAATTGAACTCCTTCTCTTTAAAAAAGCGTTGCAGTTTGACATCCAACTCGGGGAATATTGAATCCATCGAAGGGGTGGGATATTTAATAAAATGATAAATTAATGGAGTGGAAGATAAAAATTCAAAAATTGATAGATAAATTATAAAAAATAGAGATATCCAGCAAAGAGATTGAAAGAGCTCTTTTTTTGTCGTAGTTTTTTGCTTCATAAAATGACTCGTATAAAGTTGAAAAAATCCTTATCAACAAACAAGAAAGGAGTAACATGTAATATACCAAATGAAATAGTTTTCGAATAGTTTATTTCATTAAAGAAATTTGGTGTAATATGTTTTCTCAAAAAAAGAGACCGATATGACTTACCAGGACGGATGGTCAGGATTGATGGAAGAATTAGATAGAATGTCTGTGAATTGCTAGTACTTAGGTTGCTCCTTACTTGAATTTACAAAAGAACACTGCGTAATCTCGTTCTTGCTTGATAATCCCTCGCTAAAAAATTCTTTTAGAGTAAAAGTCCGAGTTTCTCATTGAATTTGGTTCTGTAATTTACGCATCATTTTTTTTGTTTTTTTAAAAAAATAGAAAAAAGATAAAAAAATAGATCTCCAATAACAGTAATCAACCTGGAAAGAAGTGCAATTAATGTCGCCTGTGAATTACCTGTATAGCCAGACAAAAGAACTATTATTATAGATTCTCGAACTCCAACGCCACCTGGTGCACCCGGAGTTATTAATCCCAGGAGATATGCTATCGAATAGATTGATATTGCGACTGAAATCGGAATTTCCTTGTCATTTGAATTTACCCAAATGGTTAATAAATAAAAAATTATGCCTGAAATCATGAAGAAAGACAAAGTGTAAATAAAAACAGGCGAAATTGAAACGAAAGCATCTTTCCAGTTTTTATGTTTTTTTTGGAAATCCTGCAAAAAAAAGGCCGCAGAGGGAAAAATTTTTATGATCTTTGGTAGTGAGATTATAAATGTAAAAAAAAACGAGATTAGTATTCCCCAAAAAAGTAAAAGCTTATCAACAGACAAATTTGAATAGCGTACATTGAAAATGTACCCGATTAAGCAAACAGTTGTCGCCCCAATAACGGTAATTATTAACTCCAAAATGGTCGCTCCCAATAAGGGAGCATTCTTTGATCCATTTTGTAAACTCATAACATGTCGTGTGGCAAAATGGAAAACATTACCGGGAACATACTTGGAAATTTGTGAAATCCCATAAAGAACATAAATCTCAACAAAGCTCTTGGGTTTTTCACCAAACCAAACAAGTAATCTGCGCCAAATCATTGGAAGAAATGTTAAATTTGTGAAGTAGAAAAAACCACCAATAAAAACTATTTTTATTATTCTTCCGGTATCGATTTGGTTTAAATTCCAAACCTGATTAGTGATTACCCGCTCGGTTACAAAAATGATGGCAACAATAGTAATAATGGCTGTTGCGATTTTCACAATTTTGTTTAACTTAATGTTATTGATTGTCATTTATTATTCAGGTGATTTTGTTTGCTGTAGAGCGGTTCACCATTAATCTCAGTATATTCAGTATTCATGTCAATTTTTAATTGATCTCTCAAACGCGTCTGCGTTTCAGTCAAAACTTGCCTGTTAGCTCGTATCGCATCCCCCAGAAAACCCACAATAATGAGTATAAAACCGAACAAGCTTAATGTCCCGCCAATCGATACGGATTGGGTATATCTACCCACTCCTGATTCACCACTTAGAAACAAAAATAAGAATCTTAGAAGCAGAATAAGACCAGCAGAAAAAAAGAGCGTTCCTATAGACGAGAAGGTTTTTAAAGGTTGGTATAGAATGAAAGCTCTAATAATAGCGCCGCCCTGATTTAATATAAAGTGAAAAAGGCCTTTATGTAAACGAGAAGGCCGTTCGGTTTGATTTGTTGATATGGGAACGTGAACGATCTTCATTCTTTCTCTTCCAGCCTGGATTAATGTCTCAAGAGTGTAAGAGTACGGATTGTGAACCTGTAATCTAAGACTGGCATATCTGGAATATGCCCTAAAACCACTGGGCGCATCGGGTGTATCGGTTTCGGAAGCTTTACGGACAACCCAACTACCAAAAGCTTCAAGCACGCCTTTTTGTTTGGAAAAATTTCTATTTAAAAGCGGTTGTCTGTCTCCTATCACCATATCTGCCATGTCACTCAGAATTGGTTTTACCAGTTCATTGATCATTTCTCCCGGGTATTGATTATCGGCATCTGTGTTAACAATGACATCAGCCCCTAATGCTAAGGAAGTCTGAATTCCTGTCATAAATGTGTTGGAAAGACCGCGATTTAAACGATGCCGAACAACGAAATCAGCTCCATGTTGAAGAGCTACTTCAGTCGTATTATCTGTGGATCCATCGTCAATTACCAGAATCAATACCTGGTCTATTCCAGCAATCTGATGTGGCAAAGCTGCAAGAGTTTTTGGTAATACTTCAGCTTCATTAAATGCCGGAATTTGTATTACCAATTTTTTCATTCTGATATCATTTTTCATTTTTATGATTTATTCTCTCACTTTGCATAGAGCCATTGTCCACGGGAAAGGTTTTTTTACTTCTATAATCTCAAACTTCCTTTGAAGTAACTCCAGGAATTGAACACTTGACCAATGATTTAAATGTCCGGGTGTATTCCCTAAATCTTTTATATAAGCGCCTCTAATGATGTTGAGGAATCGCCAGATCGGTTCATTGGGAACGCTTGCTATTAGATATGGTTTAGCTAATTGGGATAATACTTCAATTGCTTTTTCCGGGTATTCTAAGTGTTCAAGCACCTCGCAACATATTATACAATCCGCCGCATAATCGGATGACAAATCATAAATACTCTCACTAATAAAACGAATTCCCATACTGGGGTGGTTTTGAATTGCTTCGTTGATGATTTCTTCTGAATAATCGCTGGCAATCAGAATTCGTTTTCCGTTTTCGTATCTTGATATTAAATGACCTTCACCACATCCAACCTCATGGATTTTTTTGGGATTGGTTCTAATGACTAACTCATCAAGGTCAGACAAATATTTAGTCATTAATTTCCTGACTATTGGATTAGTTGAAGAGTATTTTTTATAAATATTTCCTGCATTTAAGGAATGAGATTCTTTCATTTGTGTTATCCTGTCGCATCTAAACTCTTAAATGTCAATTGTTGTTCATATGGCTAAATCCAAAAACGCCCCACGATTTTTTTTAGTCTAAATTGAGACCGATCATATTTTTGAGTCAACAAAAAATTATATCATCTGGAAAGATCCTTATATCCTGCACCTTGTTTTTCCCGACAGGACGTTCACATATGTGTATCATGGAGACAACCGAACGGAAATGATAGATCCTTCAACGGAATACAGGACATGTGTCCAAGGAAAATGGATATGACAACAAATTCAACCGGATATATTGGCGAATTAATAAACCAATTGAAGAAATCCTGAGTTTATGTGCTATGAAAAAGCGAAAGTGCAGGATTGATGCTCTGAACTGTATCCTTTGAGAGTAGCCGAATCCAAATTTTGTTCATGTATCGGTAATTTGTTATTGAAAAATCCAATGATATAAGTCGCGTCAGTCGTAATTGGATTTATACCAGGAAAAATCCGTATAAATTATTACCCGAGTTTCTACAACAAGTATCAAATTTTGAGATGTTGAAAAGATGCAATTTTTCGATTTTTGCACCTGCAATCCCTGTTGCCTACGATCGACTGATTTCTTCACGTTCTTCATTCGTTAGTCTTTTGTATACTTTTCTTCGTCTATGAATGATTCTACTTCCTCATTCATTTAACAAAATTCCTACCCCCACTTTTTTGTGAGATGTTTATTCGTTTATAATTTACCCTTAATATGAGGTGCTAAATGGCCGATCAAGGATCAGAAGGTGTCTTCTCACCATTTTTACGTTCACAGCGTATCAATGCAGTAAAACCATATTTACGTGGAAAAATTCTTGATTACGGATGTGGCTCTGGAAAACTAGCATCATTGATATTACCGGACAACTATTTAGGGTATGATTGTGACGAGAATATTATTCGTGTAGCAAGAAATAAATACCCTAACCATCGTTTCCAAATGGATACTCATGATTTGGGTAAAGTTTTTGATACGGTAGTAAGTCTAGCCGTTGTTGAACATGTTTCTGATCCAAAATCTTTTTTAAATGAACTTCTCGGATTTTTAAAACCGGGTTCTGAGGGAAGGATCATACTTACTACACCCTATCCATCTTATGAGAAAATCCATACTGCAGGAGCAAAGTTGGGGTTTTTCAGTCGACATGCCAGTGAAGAGCATCAGGTTCTGTTGAATAAGAAAAGTATTATTGAACTGGCAGATACATGTCATATAAAGTTAATAGATTATCAACGATTCTTATGGGGTGCAAATCAATTAATAATAATGGGTTTGACTGAATAATAAAAACTTTAGTTTTTGGATAAGAAATTAAGCATTAGTTGAAACTGACTATCCTATGAGTGAGCAAATACTTCTTGTGATCAAGGGAAAAGAATAGATTTAAGAAGTTTTTGGGCCATAAATCTTGAGGTTATGAGAATGTAGAAGTATTTGCCGACCAAAATCAATGATTAAATTTGATCTGTGGGCTTCATACCTTTGGTGGGTTACATTCATCGCCGGCACGCTTGTGCCGGTTTTTTTGTTAGGCTGGCTGATTCACAGGGGGTACCGTGAATGGCGGCTGATATTGGTTTTTTCAAGGCTGTCTGTATTGTGGTTTGCCGCCTGGGCTTTGAATTACTCAAAATGGGACGAGGGTGTCGGGTTGCTGATGGGGCTGGCTTTCTGTCTGGCTGTTATTCTTCTTGCGCGGCAGATCAAGAATTCCCGCATCCATCGTGCGGAGATAGTTCGGCTTAAAAGTCTCACAGAGACACGTTCAGACCAGGTGGCTGCCCTGAGCTATGAGATCCGCACATCTCTCGCCATGATCAAGGGAGCGGCTGATCTGCTCTTGGAAGGTAACCCTGGCCCTTTAACTCCCCAACAGCTGGTTTTCGTAAAAACGATCAGCCAGAATGGGGAATTCATGATATTTTTGATGTAAGCCTTACTGGTTCAGCGCACCCATAGTTTCTCAATCCAACGGATGGAGCGTAGTTTGCGGAAAAACCGGTTGCGCATTACGGTTATGCTCCGAATGAACCGTGATGAAAATTTAACTTCCCTGGTTGAGAGATTGGCAAAATTAAAAGGTGTGGATGGAATTCGAGTGGAATAAATGGTTTAATTTTTGCCAGTTCAAAATAGGTTTTCTATGATAATTATTGGAGGATTGATTCGATGTTCGGATCAATCCTTTTTCCATTCCGCCCGGTCGATCTCACTGGCAGCTTTTTGAAGGAGACGGTATCCGGCATTGTTTAAATTCCTCAACTCTCCTTCCGGGATGGGATTACCATGCTCATATTGTTCAATAGCCCGCAGCATTGCGCCGCGCACACCACTGGCGCGGTGTGCCACGACGGAGTCTGCCGAAATACGCTCAAGGCGGGAAATAATAAATTGTGTAGTTTGAATCAGGTCACTTGACATATGCGTATTGTAAATCAATGGCTGAAAGACTGCCGAAAACTGAAAAAATTGATAATATCATTGTCAAGAGTTTTAGCCTGATTGTTAGTGCTTCTGATCTAACCAGGCTAAATAGATGAATGTTCTTAAACCCTGGAAAAAATGGAATGATCTATACATTAACACTAAACCCGGCAGTCGATCGTGAATTGACGGTGCCTTCCGTGGAATTCGATTCGGTGCTGCGCGCCATGAATTCACGGATCGATTTCGGTGGGAAAGGTTTTAATGTGTCAAGGCAACTGATCCAGCTTGGTTTGGAAAGCATCTCAGTCGGTTTTGTGGGGGGCAAAGCTGGAGAAACGTTGGAAGAAGGGTTAAAGTCGTTAAAAATTCAAACAGATTTTGTTAAGATTCCCAATGAAACCCGCACGAATATCAGCATAATCACTTCCTCCGGTGGTCATTATATAAAAGTCAATGAAAATGGACCAATGGTTGAAACAATACACCAGGAGGAGTTGCTCGAGAAGATCCAATTATTGGCAAAAGCAGGGGATTGGTGGGTGCTGGCTGGTAGTCTTCCTCCAGGTGTGCCGGATAATTTTTATGCCCGGGTACTGTCTGTATTAAATGAAAAAAAAGTATTTCCCATTCTGGATACCATAGGCGAACCGTTCAAACTGGGTTGTCCGGAAAAACCGTTTCTTGTTAAGCCCAACATAGAGGAAGCTCATAACCTCACCGGTATGCCGGTGGATTCACTGGACCAGATTGTCAAAGCAGCGGAAAAAATTGGTGCGATGGGCGCTCAAAATATGGTGATCTCATTGGGCAAGGATGGAGCTATCCTTCATTCATCTCATGGGAGCTGGCTGGCTAAATGCCCACCAATTATTGAAAGAAACCCAATCGGCGCTGGCGATTCAATGGTCGGAGGTTTGGTATTTGGCCTTTCCCATGGAGAAACGCTGCCCGAATGTCTGAAGTGGGGAATCGCCTGTGGTGCCGCTACAGCCAGCCTGAGCGGAACCACAATCGGATCAGAGATACTCATAAAAGAGATTTATGACAGGGTGGTTTTGGAAAGAATCTGATCCGTTCAAGTAATGTTCGTTTTGAGATTCAAGCAATATCAAAAAAAATATAATTTATTGATTGTTAATTTATTTCAATAAGCGATAATCCATATTTTGCGCAGGAGAATGCGTGCGGCAAAAAATGTGATACTAGTGGGAGAATCATGAAACTTCACTGGTATATCCCATTTTGGGTTTCTGTCTTTTTGCTGACTGGATGTATCGGATGTAACCCGGTTGGCGATTCTCTTGTGTCTGAGGGTGCACCCGGGAAACAACCACTGTCTCTGGATGACACAGTGACCAATTCTGTGATTATCTAAAAAAATAACGAATATCATACGCCGGTCAATTCGGAGTGCCCGAAAGTAACCCTGGGATGATGTTCGCGGGATCTTTTGTAGTAGTTTTCGCTTACAATTTATATATCCGCACTTGGGGTTTATGAACTGATTAACCTCTTAAGTATTACTGGTTTAGATTGGAAGAATAATATGAGTATTTCAAACATACGCAAAGCTTTAGATAAAGTTACCGAAACTCGCGATATTGTCCTCGGTAATGGGGTTATTAAAAGAGCGGTCTCGGTTTATCAAAATCATTTTGATGGAGTACCGGCAATTCTCATAGCAGATGAAAATACATTCTCTGTTTGTGGAGAAGAAATCTACCAACAGTTGAGGGCGGCAAATCTTACGAGTATTGATCCTATTGTTTTTCCGGGCAGCCCCATGTTATACGCGAGTTATGATAATGTCCTCCTGTTGGAGGAAAAGCTTCGATCAACAATTGGCGTGCCGGTTGTGGTTGGTTCGGGTACGCTTAATGACTTGACCAAACTGGCATCACATCACTTAGGCCGGGAATATATGGTGATTTGTACAGCCGCATCAATGGATGGGTATACCGCGTCTGGTGCATCTATCTCAAAGGATGGTTTCAAACAAACATTTGCCTGTCCGGCTCCCCGTGTTGTATTGGCTGATCTTGATGTGATTATGAATGCTCCTTATAGAATGACCGCATCCGGTTATGGGGACTTGATCGCAAAAAATGTTGCAGGGGCAGATTGGTTGGTGGCCGAGGCGATGGGTTTTGAGCCGGTTGAACCGATTGCCTGGGATATGGTGCAGAGTCCCCTTCAAAGCAGTATAGAAAACCCGGCGCTTTTGTGCAAAAAAGAGCCGGTTGTATTTCAAAGATTTGTTGAGGGACTGATGCTGTCCGGTCTTACGTTGCAATACTATAAGGGATCAAGACCGGCATCCGGGGCGGAGCACCTGATGAGCCATCTATGGGAAATGCACGAGGTTACCCATGGCGTTTATTCGCATGGATTAAAAGTGGGTTTGGCAACTATCGCTTCAGCTGCTCTTTATGAAAGAGTACTGGCCCGTGATTTCCACCAGCTTGATGTTGAAAAAACAGTGAAGGACTATCCATCCCGTGACCAGCTTATTCAGGAAATAAAGCGTATCCATAATAATCCACAGGTGATTGAATCAACCATCTCACAGTGCATGGCGAAATATCCTGAGAGTGACGTACTAAGGCAACGATTATCTGGTTTTAAGGAGAATTGGCAGGCAATTAAGGCAAAATTACAGGGGCATTTGATACCTGCAGGTAAGGTGCGACAAATGTTGGCGGATGCTGGATGCATTACACATCCGGAACAAATGGAAAAATCGCTTGTTGATCTTATGACAGCATATCGTCAGGCCAGATTGATCCGCAGCCGCTACACTATTCTTGATTTGGCAGCAGAGACCGGCTGCATGGAAGAGTGCCTGGATGAGCTGTTTTCTCCGGGTGGATTCTGGTCGTGACTGCACTGGGAAAATGGCAAGAATGAAACATTATCGGGCGTACATATTCGATCAGGATGGGACATTGTATCTTGGCGACCGGGTGTTGCCGGGAGCGGTGGAAACGGTAGCCTCTTTGCGCGCCTACGGCAGCCGGACAATATTTCTTTCCAATAATCCAACCAAAACTCGTGAACAATACGCCGTGAAGCTGACAGCTCTGGGAATTCCCACTGGGATAGAAGATATCCTAAATTCTTCGTTTGTGATGGTGCAGTGGCTGAAAGCGAACACACCGAATGCCCATCTGTTTGTGGTGGGTGAAGAACCATTGATGGGCGAGCTGCGTTCAGCCGGTTTTCCGCTATCAGAAAACGCGAAGGAAATTGATATTGTGGTGGCTTCTTTTGACCGGTCATTCGATTACCGAAAGCTGCAAATAGCGTTTGACGCTATAAATCATGGAGCGAGATTGGTTGCGACAAATCCGGACCGGTTTTGCCCGACTCCCTCCGGGGGAGAGCCGGATTGTGCCGCTGTTATCGCGGCAATCGAAGCCTGTACTGGAGTGAAATGTGACCCGATTGTCGGGAAACCTTCACCAATCATGGTCAAGACAGTCATGGATATGCTGGGTCTGCCTCCATCCGATTGCATCATGGTGGGCGATAGGTTGGAAACAGACATCCGTATGGGTGTGGAAGCGGGAATGGATACCTGCCTGGTCCTTACCGGTGATGCCACACGCGAATCACTGGCAGCCTCAGGGCTCAGCCCGACGTATGTATTGGAAAATATTAACGGTTTGCTGCAATGAGATATTTCATAGTCTGTTCTTATGGCCACAGGCTTGGTTCATAAGAAAAAATAACAACGGTATCTCCCTTGTAAATCCGTACGGATTTAAACGTTTCGAATAATAGCTCAAGGGGGACTTCATTATTATCAATGTATGCTTTCCAATCCGGATCCCAATTGTCAATATAGCTAATAAACCCATCTTCTGGGGAAAGTATTCGAATTTTCAGCGTGTTCCCGGTAAATTCCACGATTTCGTAATCATTCTTGAGTTTTCTTGAATCATTTAAGAAATCAGATATATTCTTGTGTGATATTGATTTTGAGAAAAAAATCCTGTCCCCGTTCTTTACACCCAGCAGTTCGTCTCTGGCGTCTGATTCAAACTCATGGTCTTTGTAGAATTGGCGATAGTTTTCGAAATACCAACTATCGTTGTAACTTATATTGTAAACAGGTTTGAGGCTTACCTTTGGTGGAAAAAAAGTTCCATCCCGTTCAAATGAGAAAGATTCCATTAAGACCCGGTCATATATCTGAACAGGTTTTCGGATATCTTCGTCTGTTTGCATGGTTCCATTCCACCAACAGAATGCACTTATGCGCCAAATATCCGTTATCGTGACTATAGACAAAAGAAACAGCCAGAAATTTATAGAAATGTGTATCTTGTTTTTCGAGACAAAAACAAAGATAAGCGTTGTCAGAAGAAATACAAATGCAATCAAACCATTTATGAGAAACCAATACTTATCTTTATCAAAGATATAGAAATAAACCTGCCAATAACTTTTATCTGTCTCTTGGAATAAATATAGATAGTACTGGATACCTAGCAAGAATACATATATACATCCTATGGCAATACTCCATGTCAGAATTTGTTTGCGGGATTTTAATATTGTATTCTTGTGAACAAAAAACACTTCATTTATCCAATCAAGAGAAATAGCAACTAACAAGGCTAATACCGGGATAAGTAAAATATTGATTCTGGATAAATAGCGCATACGGGAAAAATAAGGTAGATAGGTCCAAAGGAAATTAAACAAGTACGATGAATGGCCATATGAGATATATGAAACAATAACCACCCAACCGAATAATGATCCTTTAACCCATTTGTTCAGATACCAATAATTCCACGTTTTTCCCTTATCTTGAGTTGCCCATATCTCGTGCTTAAGAAAAGGTGATGAAATCAAATACAAGATAACGATTATTAGGCATGCGAATCCAAAGTAATACCAACCTTCCGTTTGCGATACAGGTGGATATACAAGTGAGCCAAGAGAATCTATGAAGTTAAAATCATTCATTGTTGAAAAGGCGTAATCGTTTCCACCTCTTGATACAGTCTTGGAAAGAAGGTGCATCATTCGAAGAACAAAAGGACCGCAGATAACTAAAACTGATAATCCTGTCAGACCAAGAGCTAGCAGGTTTTTTATTCCATAAACTGCTGGCTTTCGAAAAAACAGTCTGCGAAACGCGGGAATCCAAAGTAACAAAAGATAGGGAATGAAAAGGAACAAACTGTAGTACAGATAGTATTGGTACCCAGCAGTTATCAGACTAAAACAAGAATAGAAAAGTATCACCGCATTCAGCAGTAGCTTTTTGGGGGATCTCTCGTAGCTTATCCTTGTCAGAGAATAGAGTATCCAGGGATACCAGGCGATGGAATGCATTCCAGAAGGGTAGCGAATTAAGTCGGCCAGGCGATAACTGACTGGAATGAGAAGGGATGCGATGAATATAGATCTAGATGAGATGTCAAATTGTTTTAACCAAAAATATAGTCCCAGAGCGAAAATTGAAATCCCAAGAACCGAATATCTTTGATGGTCCAAAATTGAATAACCACCATTTAGACTATATAAAAGGGTTTGAGGTATGTTGAGGGGATAAAAAAACTGCGAAAAAGGATTCGAAAAGAAGGGGAAACCGGCGGCTTCTGACGGCGACCACAGCGGTAAATGAAAATGACTGAGACAATCCAGTAGATATACTTTATAGGTGTAGGATGTCGGAATAAAATCGTTCGCAATCCCGAAGAACTCGCCATTAATAGGAATGGTCCTGGGGAAAAAGAATAGAAATGGAAAGAAGAAAACAATCAAAGGTATGGCAGACCGCTTAAAAAGATCAACCACTAGCGGTTTTCGTTTTTCTAAAGGTATGGAATTTAATCGCAGTAGGGCAATAAGGCATGTTGCCTGAAAAGTGAACAGAGCAATAAGCAGGAGAATGGGATTTAACTTTTCAAATATATATGGATACTGTCCCCGCAAACCAGTTTCTGGAAGCAGCAATGCCCAAATAGCAAGAATGCATAAAAAAAGGTTTACTCCAAGTATCTTGTATTTTCCAAGATTTTGAATAACGTGTGAAATTTTTTCCACATTTCTTCTTGTGAAGAACATTAGAACTATTGAGATCACGAAATAAGTAAGCACACTGGCCAATAATAAAAATCTTTGAAGTGATAGACCGAAAACCAGACTATTTTTGGGATCTGATGGAATTAGGACAATATAAAAAAAACCTGCCACTGCTTCTATAGCGTTTAATAAGAAGAAAAACTCGTAGAGACCAAGACTATTTTGCCCCATAAAAAAATTATTAATGCTTTGAAGATGGTTATTCTTTTCTTTCAACTAGAGGTCTCCCGGGAAAGGACTGTTATGTCGATTGTTATTCAATAAATCGATGTCCTCAGGATAAGGCATAATAGTTACAAGGCGAGATTATACTTTAAATGAGCATAAACCCTTTACATAAGGGTTATCAGGTTTATGTCGGCATACTACTTTATTGGTGGAATTATTTGTGTCGAAAAACTAGGTTTTATCTTCAGTAAATCTGGCGTCTTCTCTTGCTTTTTGTTCTTCATCTGGCAGGGGAACACAGGATGTGCTTGATAAACGGTCGGGATTATTTCTTTTGAAATACGTTATGATAAATCCGGCGATTATAAAAACGACTACAAGACCCCACGGGAACCCATCAGAAGTGACATTTTCGATTACAGTGGATTGAGGGGCAACCGGCGTTTCACCGTCAGCGTACACGGTCTGATAAGACATGGCCGATGATATCAGCGTGATAACAAATGCCTTAATCTGTTTCATAGCACTCCTTAAAAAAACCAGAATAACCACGGATTAAATGTGGCAATTATTCTTTTTGAGTATTATATGGATTGGGATTTCCAGTGTCCATTTTCTGTATCATCTGTTCTCTATGTAATTAACCATACAGAATGACTGAAAATCCAGGTGTCAAAAAAAGGACTTTCAAGGTTAAACGGTAACCAGTAATGTCGAATCGAAAAACAAAATCAGCATATCTTCAACAATTCCTGAAAACTTCCGATCTGGCACGGGCTGTTGGTATTCATGAGAATACCGTCAGAAGGTATGTGGAGTGGAAGCTGCTACCACCGGTGGAACGTGCACCGAATGGATACCGTCGGTTCACACGCCGTCACCTGGATTGCCTCCGACTGGTACGGCTTGTGATAGAAGGCGGGTATCCCGGCCGGTCAATACACCGGTCTGGCCAATTGATCATTCAGAGCGCGGTAAAGGATGATTGGGGCGGTGCGATGGAACAGGCGTACCGGCATCTGGCGGTTGTAAAAGCGGAACAGGCGCAGGCGAACGCGGCTGTCGATCTGTTGGAACGATGGGCAATGGGAAGTGGAGCGGATACAACTGAACGATTGCTTCGTATAGGCGAGACTGCGAAGTTATTAGGGGTAAGTCAGGATGTCCTTCGGAATTGGGAAAGGAATGGATTGCTGGACGTACCACGATTAGAGCGAAATACATACAGGCAATACGGTCCACGGGAGATCAGTCGTTTACGTGTGATCCGAATGCTTGTTAGTGCCGGGTACAGTTTAATGTCTATTCTACGCATGCTATTGCAGCTTGATCGCGGTGATACCCGTAATCTGAGATATGCGCTGGATACCCCGCATCCGGATGAGGACGTTTATATGGCATCTGACCAATGGCTTTCGACGCTGGATTTTGAAGAAAAACGAGCCAGAAAAATCATTGATCTGATTCAATCGATTATTGATGATCGGGCGGCGGTCCGGCGTTGATCAAACCCTCCCGTTGCGCACCAGGGTTTTAGAATGAGATAGTACATAACATTATCTCAACGGGAGTTTGAATGAACGAAACGATCACGATAAAAAATGCCCGCCTGCACAACCTGAAGAACATTAGTCTGAGCATTCCAAAGAATAAACTGGTTGTACTTACCGGTCTTTCAGGTTCTGGCAAATCTACCCTGGGTTTTGACATTCTGAATAAAGAAGGAATGCGCCAGTACATGGAGTCGCTTGGGATGGTCACCGATGGGTTAACCAAACCACAGGGTATGACGATCACCGGGTTGTCTCCATCCATCAGCGTAGATCAGCATCTAACCAATCATAGTCCGCGTTCAACGGTAGGAACCGTAACGGAAATTTTCACGTATTTACGTGTTCTTTTTGCCCGTGTTGGACACCGACCTTGCCCGTCATGTGGGAAGGACGTTCCGCCGCCAATCTATGAATTTGCGGAAGATGAACTGCCGGATGATGCCGATGAATCGAAATTAGTGAATCCTGAGGACACGTTTCCCTGTCCGTATTGTGGTACGCCCATACTGGAGATGGGAATGGCAAATTTCTCATTTAATAAACCGGCGGGTGCCTGTCCAACCTGTACCGGGCTGGGTGTCGTTCGTCAGGTTGTTGTCTCTCGTATGCTGGATGAGGAAAAAAGCATCCCCGAAAATGGTATTACCTGGTGGGATGAATTTCATATAAATTACTATACCCAGATCCTACAGAACGCCAGTCTGTATTATGGGCTGGACTTGAATATTAATAAGCCAATCAAGGAATTTACCGAAGAACAAAGGGACCTTATCCTTTATGGAACCCAGAGTCCGCAATTCAACCGGCATTTCCCAAACAAAAAACCTCCAAAAACAAACGCACAGGGAAACTTTGAGGGGGTCGTAACCAATCTGCTTCGACGATATGATGAACATGCCACGAATGAATCCTATCGGGCGAAATTGGAACCTTACTTTGCTGTTCAAACCTGCCCTGATTGCGGCGGAACCCGGTTGCGGCCTGAGAGCCGCGCGGTAACCGTAAATGGTAATACGATCGTCGATGTCGCGCGGTTACCATTGAATGAGCTTTATACTTGGTTAAAATCTCTGCCGCCATTTTTTTCGGCACAGGAAAACTTGATCGCGGGATCGATCCTAACCGATCTGGATGATCGGATCAACCGGTTGCTTGACGTGGGTGTCGGTTACCTCACTCTTGAACGCTCATCGCCTTCGTTATCAGCCGGTGAAGCACAGCGATTGCGGCTGGCTTCCTTGCTGGGCTCAGGATTAACCGGGGTACTCTATGTCTTGGATGAGCCGACGATCGGTTTGCACCAGCGGGACACACAGAGTCTGATCCGTGTATTGCGGCGGTTGCGTGATCTGGGCAATACGGTTCTGGTAATCGAGCATGATATTGAAGTGATGCACGCGGCTGATTATCTGATCGATATAGGTCCGGGCGCCGGGAAACATGGCGGAGAGATCGTGGCGGCTGGTTCTCCGGAAGAAGTCATGAGAAATCCCGCTTCCATAACCGGAAAATACCTTTCGGGAGAGATGAACGTGGCTGTTCCCCGCCGCCGGCGGTCATACACCAACCGTGAATTGATCATTCACAATGCCCATGAGCATAATCTGAAAAATGTCACGGTAGCAATTCCATTACGGATGCTGGTCGCGGTTACCGGTGTATCCGGTTCGGGAAAGTCATCTTTGGTATTCGATGTTCTAGATAAGGCGTTACGAAAGAAACTGACAAACATACATATTGAACCTGGAAAGTATGACCAAATCGATGGCATTGACCAGATCGATAAAGTGATTACTATTGATCAGGAGCATATCGGGCGGATACCGCGTTCCAACGCAGCCACATACTCGGATGCGTTTACGGCCATCCGTGAGGCGTTCGCTTCCATGGAAGAAGCACGGCGGCGAAAATTCTCTCCCCGACATTTTTCGTTCAATGTACCCGGCGGCCGCTGCGAACGTTGTGAAGGAACGGGTGTTTTGACAGTGAAAATGCACTTCCTGCCCGACGTTGAAGTGCGGTGTCCGGTCTGTCATGGACGGCGGTTCACGCGCGAAACGCTTGCCGTAAAGTACAGGGGGTTTGATATCTCGCAGATTCTTGATATGACTGTGGAAGAGGCTTTGGAAGTATTCATAAATGTTCCCGCGGCGGCATCGCGTTTGAAGGTGATGGCTGATGTGGGACTGGGGTATCTGCAATTAGGTCAACCAGCCACAACGCTTTCCGGCGGGGAAGCACAGCGGGTTAAACTGGCGAAGGAACTGGGGCGAAAAGCGACGGGAAGGACACTCTACCTGTTGGATGAACCGACCACGGGTTTGCACCCGGATGATACGGGCCGGCTGCTTGTGGTTTTGCAACGATTGGTGGATGCCGGAAATTCGGTACTGGTTGTTGAACATAACCTGGACCTGGTAAAAGCTGCCGACTGGGTGATCGATATGGGTCCGGAAGGTGGTGAATCGGGCGGGCGGATAATTGCGGAAGGATCGCCGGAGGATGTTTCCAAAGTGGATGGATCATACACCGGTCAGTATTTGCGAAATCTCCTGAAGTGATACAACAAAACTATCAGACCGGTTCTGCATTATTGAAGAATTGGTAATGAATGATTCGAGAATGTATATCCAGTGGATACGAACAGCTTTGCAGATTAATTTGAGGTTTTTCCATGTTTGTCACCACCCCCAATTCTTTCCTGAAATTGGGGGTGTTTTTTTTCACGGTTGGTAACCCTTTCTTAAACCCTCCCATTGCACACCAGAGTTGTAAACTGGGATAGAAACCAACTTCAAGGAGAAGAAATGAGCAATTTCCCCATTCAGGTAAAAAACCTGAGCAAAACGTATCATGTCCCCGTACGACCCGAAGGACTGGGGGCATCCATCCGCAGCCTGGCACGCCCGACTTATGATGATATCCCGGCGGTGAAAGATATAAGCTTTGACGTATCTGCCGGTGAAATGGTTGGGTTCATCGGACCGAACGGGGCGGGAAAAACAACAACCCTGAAAATGCTGTCTGGACTCATCCACCCGACATCGGGAGAGATCAGTGTTTTGGGTTTCCAACCCTGGAAAAGAGAAGCGGATTACCTTAGGCGGATCTCTATTGTGATGGGGAACAAAAGCCAGATGCTATGGGATATTCCGCCGATGGACAGCTTCCGCGTATTAAGCGAGATTTACAGCGTTCCTCCGGTTGAGTTCAGGAAGACGCTCGATGAGATCATCGTTTTGTTGGATATGCAAGAGCTGTTAACTAAACCGGTGCGGAATCTATCACTGGGTGAACGCATGAAATGTGAACTGGCAGCAAGTTTGTTGTACCGGCCATCCGTGCTCTTTTTGGATGAACCAACATTGGGTCTTGATGTTTCCATGCAATTGCGGTTGCGACAATTCCTGGCTGATTACAACAAACAGAGCGGGGTAACGGTCATCCTCACCAGTCATTACATGGCTGATGTCACGGCATTGTGCGACCGGGTGATCCTGATCCACAACGGGAGCCTGATGTTCGACGGTGCCTTGAACTTATTAGCCCGCGAGCTCTCGCCGTTCAAGTTGGTGCGCCTGACAATGTTGGAGGAGCGCCCGGTGGAAGCATTAAATCTGCCTGTGGGAGCTGAGGTTACAGAATCGGACGGATTGGGTTTATCTGTACGTGTACCGCGCGCTGACGCCCCATCCATCACCGCGCAGTTGTTGCAGACCGTTCCGGTAGCGGATCTGACAGTGGAAGATCCCCCAATTGAAGCTGTTATCGACCGAATATATAACGGAGGTGTTCTGTGAATCCGCGCGGCGGCCTGGCATTGATACGTGGTCTGTGGCTTTCGTGGATGCAGTACCGCAGTTTCTTTTTCGTTCTCGCTTTTGGATGGATGATACCTCCACTGATCTATCTAATGGTCTGGTCGACCGCGGCCGGTGATGGCAGCCTTGGCGGATATACCCGCGGCGGATTTGTGGCGTATTATCTGGTGCTAATTCTGGTCAACCAGATCACTTACGCCCAGGTGAATTGGACGGTGGGTGATCTGATCCGTTACGGACAGATCAATCACATTCTGTTGCGGCCGATTGCTCCGGTGTATGACGCACTGGCTTCCGAAGTGGCAGGCAAGATTGTTTACCTGGTATTTGATCTGCCGATCCTCACCGGATTGGCGTTTATTATGAAACCGGAATTGTCCGTAACGTGGGAAAAGGGTGGCTTATTTCTGGTCGCGTTATTGCTGGCATGGGCGCTGCGTTTCCTGTGGGGGTATTGGATTGCGTTGCTCGCGTTTTGGTCTTCACGGGCTGATGCTCTGTTAACGCTGCAAGATTCTCTCATCTTCCTGTTGGCCGGGCAGGTAGCTCCGGTGGCGTTGCTGCCGGGGATGCTGCAAGCAGCTGCCGTGGTTCTGCCATTTCGTTATATGGTGGCATTCCCGGTGGAAATACTGACCGGAAATCTCTCAGGTGGTGAAGCAATTTTGGGTTTTTCGGTTCAATGTTTATGGTTGGCGGTTGCTGCCTTCCTTACCATCATTATCTGGCGGCGTGGTGTGCGGCGGTATGCGGCAATTGGAGGTTGAAATGAGTGTATTGAAATTGATCCCCCGTTTTATTCAAGTATCTTTTCAGGAGGAAGCGGCTTACCGGTCTAATTTTTTCATCAGTTTGTTTTCCTCATTACTGAATCTTGTTACCGGTGTACTCGGTATCTATGTCCTTTATGGGCAGATAGAGACGATACGGGGTTGGAATTTGAATTCCACCCTGGCACTGCTGGGTGTATATCTTATCGTGACAGCGTTACGGGGATTGTTCATCGGACCGGGTTTGGATGCTCTGGCCGGAATGGATGGTGAGATATGGGCCGGAAAATTTGACTTTGTACTGCTCCGTCCTTTGAACACACAGGCTTTCGTCAGCTTACGCAAATGGAAGCTGTACTCATTGTTCGACCTCGTTTTGGGTTTAACGGTTTTCATTATGGCTGTGGTCAACCTCCGTGCGGAATTAACAATTTGGCAGGTTATTTCCTTCATAGCTGCTCTCGCATCCGGGTTGATTATCCTGTATGCCATCCTGCTCATCTTTTCCGCGTTGGTTTTCTGGAGTCCGGGAATCCTGTTCACCTGGATATTTGACGGCCTGTTCCAGATGGCGCGTTACCCGATGGGGATGTATCCCGGTTGGCTGCGTCTGGTGCTCACCTGGATCGTACCCGTCGGGATGATCACAACTGTGCCGGCAGAAGCACTGACTGAGACGTTGAGCCCTTGGATGCTACTAGCCAGCCTGACTATGGCGGCTATATTGCTTTTGGTTGGATCTTTGTTGTTTCGTGTCGGATTAAGCCGTTATTCAAGTGCTTCCAGTTAACATAAAGGCCCTATTTCCTGGTCCACAATTGGTAACATGCCATCAGGTTCAAATCTTTGTAACCTGATGGCACATTTATTATTTGAGATAAAAGAGGAGTTTGTTAATCCAAAAATATTAGTCTGTCTCAACAACCCCATTCCGCCCTTTGTGTTTTGCCTGGTATAGTGCGTTGTCGACGGATTGTAATAAGGCTTCAATAGTATTCCCATCTTTTGGAAAACTGGCAACTCCTATCGATAAGGATAACCCTTTGATATTCTTTCGTCGAAATCGAAATTTGTGGTGAAAAACTTCTTCCCGAATACGTTCTGCTCGTTGAACAATGGCTCCTTTTGTAATGTCGGGAAGAACGATGACAAATTCATCACCACCATAACGAGAAAGTACATCTTCTCCACGTATTTGACCGAGAATAATTCTTCCTACTTCTTTCAAAATAAAATCACCAGCCGCGTGCCCGTACGTATCATTGGAATTCTTGAATTTATCAATATCGATCATAATTACACCAAGCAATACATTTTTCCGTTTTGCCCACAACATTTCCCGCTTAAGTGTTTCTTCAAGATATCTGCGGTTAAATAACCCTGTTAAATGATCTCTCACAGATAATTCGCGTAACGTAGCCTCGCTTTTAAGTAAGGCATCTTGAGCCTGTTTTTGTTCAGTAATATTCCGTATATTGCACTGAATTACTTTTTCTGTTCCCACTATGTAAACATTACTGACAAATTCAACTTGAATCAATTGACCATTTTTAGAGCGAAGCGGCAAATTTCCGTATCTAATATATTCTTCTTTTTGTAAAGCGCGGAAAGCGGAAAAATTGGCTTCCACATCCTTAAATGCGCCAACCTCCCATAGCTTCTTTGTTACCAACTCTTCTTGAGAATACCCGAGCATTTTGATCAGGTAAGGATTTACATCAGTAATCAATCCGGTATTCGCATCTAATATCAATATTCCATCTTGGGCGGCTTCAAACAACCGGCGATAACGAATTTCAGATTCTTGCAGAGATAATTGATACTTGTCAGCCGGTATAAGCGTTTGATCAACGATCTGATTGCCAGCGTTAAAAACCCCGCTTGACCAGGTAGAAAAAATCACAGGTCGAGTTGTTTTTGTCCGTTTCCGTCGGATTTGATATGAATTATCCATAATCAACTTCCCGTCTGGTTCCGCAATTCATACACCCGGTCTACTTTTGTATTCTTTTCTACGAGAGAAAGTAGTTATGGTTTGAATAACTTGAGGCCTCTACGGAAAAAAAGATTACTGCTATTCAAATTTCCTTAATTCCGTAGAGACCATTTGGAAAAAGTTTGCTATCCCCATGCCAGATTACTTCTTCAACGGCCAAGCAAAATGAAAATACCTGCAGCGATGGCCAGAAGTGCCAGGATAACTCCCAGTCCGCCCATGGATACAAAAGCGGATAGTCCGGTTAGGATCAACCAGATGCCCAGCATGAAAAAGCCAATGTTCCTGGTAATGTGCATTGTGAATAACCTTCTTTCTTTACGGGTTTTGATGTTGCTCACGAACAGTTGTTTGTGAGATACCTACAACCTGTCCGCGCGGGCGGTAAAAGACTACCCAGACAATTCTCTCAATGGCCCATGCGATCAGGGCAAAAATGAACATGGCAAATACTGATGAGAGTTCGAAAACCATATTCCCGACAACTGGTGAACCGATTAATCCTGTAAAGGGAAACAAGAATAAGAAGGTCACTCCATAAATGAAAGCTACTATCGGGTTGGTTGGATTTGCACCAATCAGTAATAAGCCAATTCGGAGAGCAATCATTACTTCGATGATCGCAAAGAACAGCCAGATCAGTTGAGTAATTTTGAATGTAAAGATTCTGCGTTCGCGTTCTGGCTCTTGTCTCGATGTAGTCACACTTGTTCTTTTAATATCGCTTGACATATTTCACTCAGCTTTCTAATTTTTTATTTCTTGAAGCACAATATCTTCACAGAACCTGGTTTCTGGTTTCAATTTTTTTCAGGAATTTTGGCTGGGTGCTTGCTTCTTCTGATACTGGGATGCCAGCATCCAGCCAGATATTCCGGAGATTCAATGACGATCAGGCTTAACGGCGTCTGTGTGTGAAAAAGTGGACGATCGCGAGCAGGATGAGGGCTCCCAGCAGAGTGACCAGCATGGTCGGAATGGTAATCGCGTCGTTAATTGTTCCGACCCCGAAGATGGGGCTGAGGAAGTAACCACCCAGGAAGGCGCCCACAACTGCGACGACAATATTGATGACCAGGTTCGACCGGTCGCGCATAATTTCTGTCGCAACCCATCCGATGACAGCAGCAACGATCAAGTAAATTAATAGATTCATGTTTTTCTCCTTGTTGAATAAATTCACGGAATACCGGACGTGGTGTTTGATTTTCGAACCCTTTTCTTGGGATTCGCAAATCATCCATCTATTACTTCTCTGAAACAGGTACAGCCGTTTCTTTTAAATCGGTTTCAAGTTTGTTTACATGTTTTTCAATTTCTGCAGCCGCAAATTCACGCGTATAACCATATTTTTCTTGAAGCAAACCGGTGAAAACATCCAACTTTCCGGCGGCTCGATCAAGATCGTTGTCGGTGAGCTTTCCCCACCAGACTTTGGCTTCACCACGGACTTGTTTCCATTTACCTTCGAATACATCGTTATTCATATTTTGATCCTCCGATCAGTTGAAAATGCTGCCCATATTCCGCCGGCGATCGGGGCAGCATTTTTCGCCGGGTTTTCGGATCCTTATCAGCCAAATGATGAAAAACCTGGAACACCCTCTGCAGCCAGCCTAAGACGTTCTGCAACTCGTTCAGGCATTTCGTTTTTACTAATAAACGCATCTGCGCCTGCTGAAAGTGCAGCCTGTTGTCGGGCATCCAGATGACTGATAAGTACTATGACCAGCGCGCCAGGACATGCTTTACGAAGAGTTTCGAGAGCCAAGTTGGGAGACGACGGAAGTAAATCCCAATCGATCAATAACATATCTAATTTACTGGTCGGCGCCCGACTGGTAGTCTCCTGCCAATCTGCTGCTTCGCCAACTACTTCCATCTTCAAATCCAAAAGTAGTAAACGAAGTGCTTTTCGCTCTTCAAGTTTGGCATCGGCAACAAATACACGGGTCATACATACATACTACGAGGTAAACTCCCCGACTACATCCTGTGGAAGGGGAGTTTTTGTATCCGCCATTTGGGGGAGATGATTGGAGAACAGATTGATTACCGCTGTATTGAGTCCCGATCATCCTTTTTTGACCTGATCATTCTATTCTTCCGAATACTTAGTCCCAGGCTTCAAAAAAAAAGAAACCCTCTCCGTAACCATACACAGGAGACAATTTCGCCCTGGTATCCTTATCTTGTCAAGTTTCTCAATGATACGTGAGTTTATGTTTGCATCAACAGGAACAAATCAACGACCTGGGGATCAAAATGGACGCCACTTAGCTCTTTGATGTGAGAAAAAATTTCTCCATCAGTCCATGCGGTACGGTATGGGCGGTCAGATTTCAGCGCATCCCAGACATCAACAACCGAGAATATCCGCGCAGCAAGTGGAATATGCGTTCCCTTTAACCCTTGCGGGTATCCGGTACCATCCCACTTTTCATGATGCCCATATGGAATTTCAAGAGCCTGCCGCAGATAAACAATTGGTGAGAGTAGATCATACGCGAAAGTAGGGTGTTTTCTCATGATCACCCATTCCGCTTCAGTCAAAGGTCCTGGCTTGAGTAAAATTTGATCAGGAATGCCCATTTTCCCAATATCGTGTAAAAGTGCTCCTCTTCGAATATTTAGGATTTCAGCTTCGTTCAGGTTAAAATAGCCCGCCAGCTTGATTGCCATATCTGTTACGCGTTGGCTATGCCCCTCGGTTTCTTTGTCGCGCATATCCAATGCGCGCGACCAACCTTCGATTGTCGCGTCATAAGCCAGTTGTAATTCGAGGTTGGACTGCTGCAATCCTTCAAATAGCGTGGCGTTTTCTATCGCGATGGCTGTTTGCCTGGCCAATGAATTCAGGAAATCAATCCATTCATCATCCGGTTGGAGAGGTTGTTGATTAAAAACTTCCAGAACTCCCTTAATCTGTCCTTTGACAAGTAAAGGTACACCATAGTAACAATTAAAATCTTCACCTGCCATTAGCTGGGTCAATAATTTGTTTTCCGGATCATCTCGCAAATCAGGGATTTGAATGCTTTGTCGTTTTAGGGCAACCATCCCGGCAAAACTTTCTCCCAATCGGATTTGCGTTTCCTTCATTTTGTTTGACTTGAATCCAAAGTCTGCCCCATGTTCTAGGAATAATGATGTTGGGTTAAGCAAAAGTATTGTCGCTGCGTCTACACCCAATTCCTTGATTACTTGGATAATGATTTGAGAAAGGCTAACCTTCAGGTCAAAATTGGATGAAATGATCCGGTCGATAATACCCAATGCCGTAAGATGTTCAAGCTGTCGTTGGATCTTTTGTTCGAAATGCTTGCGATCGGTTATATCTTGCACCGTGCCGGTAATAAAATTGGGCTTACCAGCTTTGTCAAAAAGGAGAACGCCACCTCCGCTGATAAAGCGGATGGTGCCATCGGGCAGGACCGTACGATATTCCAGGTTGTCAGGTGATTTACCTGCGAGGCATGCAGTGAACCAATTGTGAATATCTTGACGATCTTCGGGATGGATTAAATCGATCATAGAATCAGGGGTCAGGGTAATAGCCTCCGGCAGAATCCCATAAATTCTATAAGTCTCATCCGACCAAACTAAAGGTCCCACCATGTCCCAAATCCAACTTCCGATATGCGCTAATCGTTGAGACTGCGAAAGTATGAATTCGTTCTCCCGGATCTTTGATTCAGCATGTACGCGTTCTGTAATATCGCGGATATTGCACTGTATCACTTGCTCATTGCTGACCTGATACACATTGCTGACAAATTCCACCTGAATAAGGCGGCCATCTTTCGTTTTTAATGGGAGGTCTTCATACCGGATGTATTCTTTTTCCACTAATTCCCGGAAGGCATCTTTATTGGCTTCAATGTCTCTAAACGCGCTAATTTCCCAGAGCTTCTTGCCGATAAACTCTATACGAGAGTACCCCAACATTTTTTCCAGAAATGGATTGACATCCTCGATCATTCCCGTTTTTGCATCCAGAATTAAAATTCCGTCCTGAGCCGATTCAAACAGGCGGCGATACCGAAGTTCGGATTCCTCTAATGTCTGTTTTGTCATTGTTATTTACCAACATCCATATGATTAAAAGCAAAGTTGCCATTATTGACGTACTCGCACTGAATATGAAAAAACACTACGTCTACATTTCATCATAGAGTAATACCCCCGTAAAGGCATCCACCCTCCAGGCAATTTTTGTATCCGCCATGTGGGGGATTTTTTTCAGGAAATGAGTTTGTGCCGGAGCGCGAGTGTTACGGCTTCAGTTCGGCTGGCAGCGTTTAATTTTGAAAGGATATTGCTAACGTGTGATTTGATCGTCGATGGACTTACAGTCAATTTTCCTGCGATTTGGGTATTATTCAATCCTTTGGCCATTAAAACTAAAACTTCTCGTTCACGCGCCGTCAGATCATATCCCGGCGAAGGTGGAAGATTCGTATTATGAACGAGTGACTGGGCTACTTCGGGGGACAAAGTTGCCCGGCCAAGATTTGCTGCGCGAATCGCTTTTGCCAGTTCTTCGGCTGAAACATCTTTTAGCAGATATCCTATCGCGCCTGCTTCGAGCGCCTTCGTGATCAGCTCACCGTCATTAAAACTCGTCAATGCGATCACCTGTACAAGTGGGAATTGCTGCCGGATTTGTTTTGTCGTCTCTGTTCCATCCATGCCTGGCAGGACCATATCCATGAGAACTACATCAGGAGTAACTTGTGCGCAAAGCGGTATGGCGGCTTCACCAGTTTCGGCTTCACCAACCAATAGCATGTCATCGAAAACTTTGAGGAATGTTGCCAGACCGCGCCGGACCATAGTATGGTCATCTACAAGCATCACCCGTATGGGAAAATCTGGGGAAGTATTCATCAAACAACCTTTTTCTTTGGTTGATTCCATCGCAAAAAAGTATCTGTACCCTGACCGGGTTGGCTGGTTATCGTAAACAAGGCTCCAACGCTCTCAGCCCTTTCGCGCATCATCCCCAATCCATAATGCCCGGAGATTGTCAGATTGGGATCGAAACCGATGCCGTCATCATGGATGTGTAAGAAGACAACATTCCCTTTGTGTTTGAGCAAAATATCCACATGGCTGGCTTTTGAATGTTTTGCCACATTATTAAGGGTTTCCTGACATACTCGGTAGAATGTTATTTGAATATTGGCCGGTAGAATGATTTCTTCTGTTGTGATTATTTTAACAGGAATGCTGGTACGCCCTGTAAGTGCGTTCGCCAATAACTGTAAAAGGTCACCCAACTTTGCGTCAGTTATTGTTGATGGGCGTAATTCTGCCAGAAGCGCACGCATTTCTGCCTGTGCACCGCGGGTCAACCGCCGAAGGTCATCAAGTGATTGCATTGCCTCATTCTGGTTCCTTTGCCATAAGCGTGGAAGAACTTCGGCAATTAAGCCCGCAGAGAAAAGTGATTGGTTAACCGCGTCGTGAAGGTTTCGCGCCAAACGTTGCCTTTCTTCCAGTACGGCCAGATCCTGTGCTTGCCTGATCAGATCAGTGTTTACCATGGTTATTGCAGCCTGGTTTGCCACACTAAGTGCCAGATCAGCATGGTGGGTGGTAAAGAAGTTTTTCCTGGTTTCTGCGATACCTATTACACCGATAATTTTCCTGCGTACGGAAAGGGGAACCCACATCCATGATTGCATTCCATCTAGCAACCCGGCCGTTTCGTCGAGAATAAGGGAACGTAATAATTGAGCCTGAGGGTGGTCGCTCCAAACATCAGGGATTCGAACCGGCCTATGGTCAATAAATAATGTGGAAAGGATTTCAGGGCTCTGCAAATGAATCCGCAATTGGAGTTCCTGATCCAAATGGTTTACCCCGTGAATGGCTAATGCGGTAAGCGTTGAATCTTCAAGGGTAAACAAACCTCCATGTGTAAATTCGATGATTTCATGCAATTGTTCGAGGATTAATTGCGGCTGAAATTCCACCGTAGAGGCGAGGGTGTGCGAAATCTTTAACAGTGTCGCCTGCTCGTGCGTGCGGGTCTCAACCCGTTTGTTAAGAATGTTTTCATCTTGAATTCGGTTACTAATATTTCTGATAATCCCCAGCAGGCAACGTTTTCCTTGAAAAATAAAATTCGATATGTGCCATTCACCAAAAAAAGTGGATTTGTCATGACAAATATGTTGGAATCTTTTTTCAAACACAACCTCTGATTCGAAATCCCCGAAAAATTTTGCTATTTCCTCTTGACTTTCCGGATGGAGGATGTTTTTTACTGATTTGTGGATGAATTCTTCACGTAAATACCCATGCATTTTGCAGGCGGCAGGATTTGCCAACAAGATATTTGTGGTATCAATATCTATAATGATCAAACCATCGGCGATGGAATCGAATATATCCTGATACAGGTTGACGCTTGCCTGTGATTCCGACTGGAGATGGTTACTTTTCACCAAGAGTGATATTCCTCATATGCTATTTTTTTAATTGGCGGATTTATGTAAAGGAATCTTTCCTTTATGTATTATAACAACCGGTTAAACAGAGAATTATTGATGGAGAAATTCGTGCTTTTTTGGGAATTCGGTTGATTACCAACCTCCATACAAAAAAGAAAAACCATATATTGATTGAAGAATCTGATTAAGGAAATAATCTATGATCCATCCACCCCGCCTGCCCAAACCCTTCCCACCTAACAATCCGGAATCCCTGACAGATCACGTCCACATATTTCAGTCGGCGCTTACCGGTTTGGACTGCAATAACTTGTTCGCGGGTGGATTGATACTAGAGCAGGTGAAAGCCCGAAAGCTGCAAATGCTGCGAACCAACCTGCCAGGCCTGCGGGTCGTTGATTCTATTCTGGATACCTGTGAATTCTCCGGTTCTGAATGGGAAAAGGGTTTCTTCCGACGCGTGGTTTTCCAGGGTTGCCGTTTGATGGGTACGCAAATGCTGGATGGAATATTTGAGGACGTGGAATTCATCAATTGCCAGATGGAAAGCGCGACTCTCGTTTCATCGAAATTTAAACGCTGCCGCTTTTCAAAATGTGTCCTGCGTAAAGCTGTATTTGACGGGGCGGATGTATCCGGTGTCTTTTTTACCGATTGTGATCTGACGGAGGCTAATTTTCACCAGGCTAAGCTTATTGGTGCTGATCTTCGAACGTCACAGATCGGCGGGCTGCGAATTGGTGTAGACGAGATAAGGGGAGCGATCATAGCGCCGCACCAGACCCTGCAGGTGATCGGGTTGTTGGGCGTACAGGTAAAAGATATTGCTCCGCCTGAAGATTCCTTTTCGGACAATTAACCCGCAATTAACTTTACATTTCCAATGTGCGTAGTAAAATACATTCAATATTATGAATATAATTGGCGAGATAAAAGAGCAAACAACGGAAAACCTGTTCAAGGCACTTTCACACCCGGCACGCGTTGCTATATTGGAAGAATTGCGGAAAGGTGAACACTGTGTGTGTCATCTGGAAGCATGCCTGGGTTCACGGCAATCGTATGTCAGCCAGCAGCTTGCTGTATTGCGTGAGGCCGGGCTGATCCTTGACCGGCGGGACGGTTGGAATGTGTATTACCGTATTGCTGATTCGCGGATATTTGATCTGCTGGATGCCGCATATGCCGTCACGGGCTATCGACCTGAGCCCATAGACACTGTGGAAGGATGCCCATGTCCGCGCTGCAATACATCCAAAAGACAATGTAAAGGAAATGAAAAATGTTAACGATTAAAGTTCTGGGATCCGGTTGTGCCAACTGTAAAAAGCTGGAAGCGATTACGAAGAAAGTTATTGCTGACCTGGGTTTGGAAGCCCGAATTGAGCACGTAACCGATTACGGGGAAATAATGAAGTATCCGATCTTATCTACACCTGGTCTGGTGGTCAATGAGAAAGTGGTCTCATCCGGACGAATTCCCGTGGAGAGCGAAATTACTGACTGGCTAAACGAAGCCTGATATTTTTTTTGAGGCAGAAAAATCTGCCTTTTTTCTTTGGATAATCACATTCGGTTATTTGAATATAATTGGGACGACCCGAAAATGGAATTACTTCTTCACTATTTTGGTACCTTGCTATGGTCCGGATGGACCGGGCTGCTGGATTATCTGGCCGCCCATGTGTTGTTATGCCTTGTACCGGCGTTTATCATAGCCGGATTTATGAGCTCCATGATCCCAAAAGAAGCCATCACTCGATTCCTCGGACCACGGTCCAGCAGGTGGATCAGTTACCCGGCTTCTGCATTAGGCGGTTTCATACTCGCGGTCTGTTCCTGCACAATATTGCCGCTATTCGCCGGTATCTGGAAACGGGGTGCCGGCCTTGGCCCGGCTATCACGTTTCTTTTTGTTGGCCCGGCGATCAATATTCTGGCTATCACGTATACAGGCGCGGCTATTGGGTTTGATATAGCCATATCCCGACTGGTGCTGTCAATCCTGTTTGGTATTCTGATCGGCCTGCTCATGGCCTGGTTCTTCCGCAGAGAGGAAGCCGTCAGGGCAGACGAGATGGCGGCGAATGGCTTGTTTGATCACAAAACAAGCGTGAAACCGGCGGTATGGGTTCTGTTTATTCTGCTGGTTTCAGTTTTGATTGTGGGAACTTTACAGGTTGACCTGTTAACAAATGTCTACACAAGTTTTGTTCTTCCGTTTGATTGGAATAACGGGTTGGGAACTTTCCTTTCCTCTGTCAATCTAACATTGCAGGGTGCTGTGTTGATCTTTATGTTGATTATCATCGGTTTTACATCCTGGAAGGGATTCGAGGATATATTTTCCGGCTTTTCCGGTTGGACATACACGGCTTTCGTTCTCATAGCCATGACTATTCTGATTGCCGCTCCAAAAGAAGAGACGGGATCGCTGGTAATAGGTATAAATGGACGTTTGATAGGTGAGTTCATTTTGCTTGTTGCGATCGGGATTGTTGCTGCCCGATTCTTCACGGAAGATGAATTAAGCGGATGGGTCTGGGAGACCTGGAAGTTTGTCAAACAAATTTTTCCACTGCTGATCATCGGCGTATTTGCGGCAGGGATCGTTAAAGTGATCATTCCGGAAGCCTGGGTTCGCACCATTGCGGGACAAAACACCATCTGGGCAAATATGGTGGGTGTGCTTTTTGGGGTATTCATGTACTTCCCAACCCTGGTCGAAGTACCAATTGCCAAAATGTTCCTCGACCTGGGAATGGCACGCGGTCCCTTGCTGGCCTACCTGCTGGCAGACCCGGAACTTTCACTGCAATCCATTCTGGTGTTGAATGGCGTGATGGGAAGAAACAAAACACTGATCTACGTTTCACTTGTAGCCATTATGAGTACTTTGGCCGGATATTTATTCGGCCTGGCCATTTCTATCCTGTAATTCCTTTTCAATGAATTATTAAGGAGGAATATGAACAAGAAACACGAAAGAAAATTGTCTTTTGTTGATCAGTACTTGACACTATGGATATTTCTGGCTATGGCCGTGGGTGTACTATTGGGGTATTTCATCACGGGTTTTGAATCCTTTATTAACCAGTTCCAGGTCGGTACGACAAATATCCCCATAGCCATAGGATTGATCTTGATGATGTACCCACCTTTGGCCAAGGTTCATTATGATGAACTCGGTGATGTTTTTCGCAATTGGAAAATCTTGGGGCTGTCTCTTGTGCAAAACTGGATCATAGGACCGATCCTTATGTTTGTTCTGGCCATCATTTTCCTGCGGGGATATCCAGAATATATGACCGGACTGATCATGATCGGACTTGCCCGTTGCATTGCCATGGTGATTGTGTGGAATGAACTGGCCAAAGGAGATTCGGAATATGCGGCCGGTTTGGTGGCTTTCAATTCCATTTTTCAGGTTTTGTTCTACAGTGTTTATGCCTATGTGTTTATTACAATCCTTCCATCTTGGTTGGGATTGGAAGGGGCAATAGTAAATGTGACTATTGCCGACATTGCCCGAAGCGTATTTATTTATCTGGGCATTCCATTCATTGCCGGTTTCTTAACACGGCTTGTTCTGGTTAAGATAAAAGATAAAGACTGGTATTACAACAAGTTCATCCCGAAAATCAGCCCGATCACATTAATAGCCTTGCTGTTCACCATTGTGGTTATGTTTGGGTTGAAGGGGAACTTGATTGTTACAATTCCACTGGATGTTGTGCGCATTGCCATACCGCTCCTGTTGTATTTCCTGATCATGTTCTTTGTCAGTTTTTTTATGAGTATAGCGGTTGGCGCAAATTATGAGAAAACAACAACATTATCTTTCACCGCTGCGAGTAATAATTTTGAACTGGCTATCGCTGTGGCTGTTGCTGTTTTTGGTATCAATTCTGGTCAGGCATTTACTGCTGTAATCGGACCTTTAGTGGAAGTACCAGTGATGATCGGTCTTGTAAATGTAGCCCTTTGGTTGAAACCAAAATTCTTTTCAATACAGGAAAAGTCTTCTTGATCCAGAGTAATATCTGCCAATTTACTGGGAAACCGTTACGGATTTCCTGCATATTTTATTGATGGCCTTGATACCAGGTTTTTACCTGTGCTTTGATCTCATCCCTTACACGGCGGAAGACGGCCAGCTTTTCTTCATCGCTACCCTCAGCAGCGGCCGGATCATCGAATGGCCAGTGGAGCCGTTGCCCCATGCCAGGGAAGATCGGACAGCGTTCTTCCGCGCGGCTGCAAACAGTAATCAGGTATCCGAAATGAACTTTTCCCAGATATTCTTTCAATCCCTTTGCCCGGGCTTGTGACCAGTCGATGCCGACTTCATCCAACACATGAATAGTGAAAGGATTTACAGCAGAAGGATCCAATCCGGCGCTGTGAACTTCAAACCGGTCGCTGCCAATCTGGTTTAAAAATGCCTCTGCCATTTGACTCCGTGCCGAATTACCTGTGCAAAGAAATAAAACTCTTGTCTTGTCTGTCATAGTTTCCTCGTTTAAGGAATTATACGGGTTTTATTTAAACAAATTTTATGTAAATTGTTAAGGTTTCTTTAATACCCATTTCGTATAAACCATGTATAACTATACCTGAAGCAAATCTGAAGGAATTATTACAAAAAATTTTCACGGCAAGAAACTTAAAGGACGTTTTTTACGGTATATTAATTCTGTGAAAATAGGTGTACGCAATTCCAAAGATAACCGTCTCATTTTATACGAACGAGGAATCCATGACGCTTACATCCATCGAATCCATTTCTGACGACCCAAAATATACGATCAAAACCGTATGTGATCAGACCGGAATTCTGCCGGTGACTCTTAGAGCCTGGGAACGCCGCCATGAGGTATTGAATCCCCATCGTGGTGATAACCATTACCGTCTATATTCCGACCGTGATATTGCCACTCTACGCTGGATAAAGAATCGTGTTGATTCTGGCATATCGATCAGCAGCGCCGTTACAGAGCTGCGGCAGTTCCAGCAGGGTGGTGGGTTAATGGAATCCGCGCCGGAGGTGCCGTTCTCGGAACCCAAGCCGGCTATTCCACCCGTGGCGCCTGAAAAAGTCGCGCATGATCTATATCTGGCTCTTATCCAGCATGATGAGGATGAAGCCAGCAAAATCCTGCATGAAGCCTATAAAATGTATGACCTGCAAACCTACATTCTCGGCGCGTTAATCCCGGCATTGGTCGAAATCGGTGAAGCATGGGCAACCGGCGTTATACCGGTGGCAACAGAACATTTTGCCAGCGCGTATATTCGTGGAAATCTTTTGACCATATTCCAGGCATTTCCATCACGCAGCAATGCGCCCTTTATTCTTGTTGGTTGCGCGCCCACAGAGTTGCACGAGATAGGCAGCCTGATGATGGCGGTAATGATGCGCAGTGACGGTTACCGGGTGGAATACCTGGGCCCGGACCTGCCCCTGGAAGACCTGGTGGATTATGCCAAGTATGAAAAACCCGCCATGGTCGTGATGGCTGCGACCTCCGTTGAATCGGCTGAGCTTATCGACAGTCTACAGGAAAAATTGGCAAAACTACGACCGGCTCCGCTTCTGGGATATGGAGGCAGCGCCTTTAACCAAAATCCTGATCTGGTGAAAAAAACGAAAGGCACTTTCCTTGGGTATTCCCTGGACTCCGCTCTTGAGACGGTAAACAGGTTGCTGCCCAAGGGTGGACGCGGAAAAAGAGCGTAAGTCGCGGATGTTCTTTCAAGCGGCAACAGGTTGTGATTGATTAAAAACACACCTGGCACGCAGGATTCCCACAGATACAGCGTTTTTCAGGAGTTCCAGGTTCTGGCGTCGGGTTGTGGAGATCTCAATGGCCGGTACTTTTCCTTCCCACCCGGGGAATTTTTCCACAATGCGGCTCCGAACAAAATCACTCCCATTCTGGATCATATTTGGTGTAACTTCACGCATGTCATCCATATCAAGATGCGTTCCCACCAGTATGAATTGTGTGAGTGGATTGCTTAATTCGAGAGCTTGATTCACCCAAAATTCGAGATCGTTAAAACTCTCCATCTCAACGATACGGAATGAAAGTAACACGACATCGATCCTCTTGAACATGAAGCGGTATGTTTTAATGATTTCTTCATAACTACGTCCTTCGTTGTTGCCCTCCATCGCCTTTTGACCAGGAGGCACAAGGTATTGCTGTAATACCTGAAATGGTCTCTGGCGAACAACAAGCCTATCAATGACATAGCCGAATTCAAGGTTCATCGATTTTTCGGTAACGTTTTTTTGTTGTTGGGTAAGGTCAAGCGCGTTGGAGATCGAAGTCTTTCCAACCGCACCGTTGCCAACCGGGAGTACAAAGCCGGTTATTTTTTCAAATTCTACAGTTTCTGTTTCATAATTCAACATAGGTCTCCACCAATCTTGAGGGTCTTAATGCACGGAGATTCAGATCACAATCATGGTGCACGGGGATTTCGCGGATCTCGTTCCCACAAGTGTGTTTAACATAAAAAATGTATGATCTGTTCCCCATCTTTGAGATGACTTCAATCCCCCTCGTTAATTGCGGATGCGACCTGACAATATCGGGAATGCTATATTCAATCTTTTTGCCGCACTTATCACAGATAATCGAATTCCGTTTGATTAACACTGTCGGGTCTTTTAATTCTTTAATCCCGGTAAATTCAATGAAACGAAAAATAGCTTCCTTATCTGTCAACTTGATACCTGAGGATACAGTGAAGGTATGCTGGTTGTGTAATGTCAGAAGGATCTGGTTCTCTGCTAGAAAAACCGAGAGAATATCGATCACACGATATCCCCCCTCTGTTTTTTTGACGATGATCGGGTCATACACCGAGCGCGTATCTCTACGCAGGGCTTCATGAATGGCATGACTGATCTTTTCACTTTCCGGCAGAATAAGTGGCTCTGATGAAAAGAGCTCAAGCATGGTTGCAATGGATCTACCCAGATATATCTCAACGCCAAATCTCTTACCGGTTGTCTCAAAAAAGGCTTCCCTTGAGATCAAACCGGCAATCGTTTCCCCTTTCATTACTATCACGCCTGGGTTGGCGGGGTTTGCTTTAAAAATTTTCATAACCTCCTCTCCGGAAGTCTCTGCGCTGGTGCTGGAATCAATGGATGGCAATTCACACAAAGTTGAATCCAATGAAAGGGTGGTTGAAGGTAAGTATTCCATCGATAACGTATCTAAATAAGAATGCCTACATAAAAATACCATCTGGGTATCCATATTGTGAGAATAGCTGTTTAAGAAGTTGTAAAAAGCTTGTTAATGGAATTCATAATTTGATATGTAAATGTCATGGGCATTGAAAAAATCTGCCGAACCTGTATTCTGTATACATTGTATGGACAAAGACCTGATAATCCTGATACGATTGATTAGAGGTATAACCATTATGAGTGTTACATTGACTGAACAGATCGATCTACCGGTCTATAACATAAAGGCCATTTCCAACCTGGTGGGATTATTACCGGTGACATTACGGGCCTGGGAACGGCGTTATGGCCTTTTAAACCCGACCAGAGGCGGGCAGGGTTATCGGATGTATTCAGAAAGAGATTTGAAGACTCTTCGCTGGATCAAGACACAGGTTGATTCAGGGATGAGTATCAGTCGCGCTGTCGAGTATCTAAAGGATTTACAGGAAAAAGGAATGGACCCGACGGATGAAAATCGGGTGCCACTTTCTGAAGTGTCTGTTTCGATCGATACTATGAACCGGCAATTATTTGATGCCGTTACCGGCTTTGATGACGCGACTGCCAATGAAGTATTGCGACGGGCATTTGCGATCTACTCTGTTGACCAGGTATTGACAAGGGTGGTGCAGCCGACGTTGGTAGAGATTGGAGAAAAATGGCAGGAGGGGAATCTGTCTATTGCCAGTGAGCATTACGCGTCACAATTTTTCCTTCGGCATTTGATGTCCATGTTGACGACCACGATGCCCCCAACTCATTTCCAAACGATTATCGCGGCCGGGGCTCCAGGAGAAGAACATCAGATTGGTCTGTTGATACTGGTGGTGATGATGCGCTGGCGCGGATGGGATATAAAATATATAGGGCCAAACCTCCCGTTGAACCAGCTTCCAGAATCATTGTCACCATTACAACCCAACATGCTGCTTTTTTCTGCGACCACACAGGAAAGTGCCCGTGCACTTTTGCAACTGGATCAATTATTTGATCAATACCCAGAAACCAGACCGATCATTATTTTTGGCGGTCAGGGATTTGCCAGTCTGGAAATTCCGCCAACCACCAGAGCTCATGTTATCCATGACTCTCCAGTAGAAACTGTAAAACTTTTGGAAAATTTACTTGGTGGTCAATCCAGGAATAAAACGATAGAGTGAATGACATAAAAACGTCATTCACTCTATTTCAAGTTATCTGTCAAAAAATTTCTAAATAAAAGATTGGTAATCTTCAACTGTGCCATCCTGAAGGCAACAATCGATGATCTTTCTTCCCAAAGGATCCAGATCCGGGTGCAGAAAGTCTTGCAGGCATAGCTTGAAGAAATCGGTGAGCTGCCTGGCTCCAATATCATAGGCTTCTTCTCCGACCTCGGGCTGGGTTTCCACCTGCAGGAACCAACGGGCGATCATGCTTCCTTCAACCAGAAGCTGGTGCATGGTGTAGCCAAGCAGGGGGCAGCGCGCTTTGCGGATCTGTTCGGGACGGAATTTCGCATTACCGCGCCGCGCCAGATATTCGCGGGCAATCCACTGTGGTTTAAAGCCCACCTTCCAGGCGCCAATATACTGGTTGGGTATCAACACATAGGATGTGCGGGTATTCTCTTTGAATTGTTGAAACAGTAGGTTGGCCTGGTCAACGCGACGACCGGTTGCAAAAGGCCAGTATGACCCGACACCTTCCGAGCTCATACCTTCCGTCTCTACAATGCTGGGATTCGCATGTCCGCGCGGCGCCACCAACCGCCATAACCAGGCAAGTGAGGCGGGCAGGATGTGGAACATCCCGATAATGCCATACGTGGGATTCTCCGCGGTACAGGGCGGTGTACGCAGACCCATGCTGCGTATGTCTATGCTTACAGGTTCGTCAACTATGCCGGGTATGATGCGACGCGGGATGATCACCCTTGGGTTGGAACAGCGTTTTCCCGGCGCGTCCATTACATGTTCCCAAATTAAGGCCCGGCTGTTTGGGACCGCGTCAATATTCAGGAACATAAGCGGTTCAGTTGGTTCGGCGGTGAGCCTTTCTGTCTGTACATCTGTGCCGTAGTGCTCGATGTGATTCACGCGCATAAACCAGGCTTTTTCCGCGTCAACAACAGAGAGTTTTTTGTTGTCCGACTGGATGGATGGATGGCAAAGAGCCATATCATCCGTTACCGGCTTGATCTGACAGGCCCGGGGCATTTCAATATGCCGGACTTCTTTTGTCAGAATGTTTTCTCCAAGCTGGATCCGTCCGTCCATTTCGCGATGGATCTGTTCCAGCATTTCACTTTTGCCGCATCCGCTGGCCCCTTCGTGCATTATGGTGACTACATTGTCGTATGGGGTGATCAATTGCGCGGTGGAACAATGAGTGGTAACCCAGCCTTCTTTTTCACCGAGGCTGATCAAGACACCGTATACACCTTTCTTCGCGCTGGGCCCGGGGTAGAGGTTGTACGAATACAATTCATGCATACCCTCAAGCCGGTTATGGACTACAACCTGATCTCCGGAGAAGTGTGTATGCCGAAAAGGCGGTGCCACATAGATGATCATGTGTGGGGAAAAATCTTCCGGCAATTCATCATAGGGAATGATCCCCTGAAGCATGGCCAGACTCAACGCAAAGAAACCGGCATTGGCAGGCGCGACGACAAGCGCGTCAGTCCCCATTCCTTTCTGGCCGGCAACAAAACCGAAGATCAATAATTGCTGATTTTTCAACCATTTGAATGTCTCGTTGCGAAGATCATTAAAATCTGTTCCATACCGCGAGATGAAAGTAGGTTTATCGGTAGGGTTTTGGTCGCCAATAACAAGACATTCCGGATCCCGCCGACGCATATATGGTTCAAGGTAATTCGCTGCGACACCGTTGCGGACACGATTTACAGTCGCTTCCGTTACCCAACCTTTGCCCGCAACTTCATACGCCACTTCAAAGTAGCTGCTTCCAGGGCCGCCGCAGGAAAGGTCGATCAGTTGGGGAATTGTACTGGCCGCTATGACTCCGGGTGCGGCATTTAATACTTCAATTGCTTCTGGTGGAGGATTGTATTTACGAAACTCCATTGTTCAGGTCTCCTCTGATGCTCAATGGCTATTAAATTAATCAATTATAGTACCGATATCTCCGCAACCCGAAAATGTATTGACCTGATCTGAAAACCATGAAACCAAATAGGCGGTACGCCGTATGTAAAGATGAAAAGAATTCAAGGAGCGAAAAATGGGACTGATACGGTTTGTATTTGATTTGATCGGGGGATTGATTGGTCTGGTATTCGGGATTATTGGCGCTGTGATAAGCCTGGTAGTCGGCATACTAGGTTGTGTTGGTGGATTGCTGCTTACCATATTGCTGATAATCCTGGTGCCGATAGGATTGTTGATCCTGATTTTGTGAGAAGGACGTCATATTCTTGCTTTGAAACCGGGATGAAACACCTTCCAGAATCTGGGGAATCCAAACGGAATTTAAAGACCTTCCCGCTCTGGGAAGGTCTTTAATAAGGCAGTGCTTTTTTTTAATCCAGAGGATTTATCTTTACATTTGGCCCTGTCATGCCAGACACACATCCACTGTCTTTGAAATCGGGATGGGCAATAACCCACTGGTTTTTCGCGACAAGCAATTTGCCGTCCGGTGTATCCGATTTGGGTAAAGGCAACGGTGTTCCCGTACCTTTTGGCAGGGTGAATAAGTCACAAAAACCAAGATGTTCGTGGACGTGAACAGGGACATAATGTAACGCCCAGCTGGCCAATTCCGCCACGGTACCTTTCGGGCAGAAGAAGGCCTTTAGTTTGGTCGTGTCAATCATTGGGTCTGGTGTCCAATCAATATCCACGAACTTGTACACCAGGAAAACGACATCTTCCAAAGGCATGTGAACTTCACTGCCCTGGTGATACTCCAAAGCGTTCAGCATGCTATTACGTCCATAAACCCAGCCTACCTCAACCGGCATTTGGCCATAAATCCGCCGGCTGACGGTTGCGTCAAGGTCTTTGTCCGCTTCGAATTCTGGAACAGAAACATCTGCACCGATACTATCCTCTACTTTCCACACCTTTCGAGCATGGGCTTGAGCGGCATCCCATTTGGCTTCCGGTAAAAGCCGCCCGTAAGCCTTGAACTCGGGGTCCGTTACTGAGTAGATTTTTATATGGGGGTTTTTTGCCTGAAGATCACTGAGTGTACTCATAAAAATCTCCTTCTCTATCTAAATCTAACCAACAATTGCTTCGAGAATGACAACAAACGCGTTGCAACCGGGATCGGGCAAACCTTTTGTACGTTCACCCAGCCAACTGGCACGGCCAACCTTATTTTGCAATGGAGTGACGGCATCCCGTCCATCTTTGGCTGCCTGTAAAGCTTTTTGTCCGGCTTCCTTAAGTGTAAGACCTTCCTGAATCGCGTTTTTCAGCGCCTCATCCGCGGGGTGGATCGCGTCCAGTACGGTTTTGTCACCAAGATTGGCTTTGCCGCGTTCTTGAATACCGGTAAAAGCGGCATGCAGCATATTCGATACATCTGCCCCGGAGAACTCTGTTTTCCCTGCGATCTCTTTCCCGGCTCTCATTAATGCGGTAGCCAGAAGAGTTCCCATTGTGGATGGGGCAGCTTTATTGGCTTCCATTCCGGCGCTCATCAGGTATTTTCCCAGGTCAGTCGGTTGCGAATTCTGTGTGTATGCCAATAATGCCTCTCCAACTTTGCCCATGGTGATACCCAGATCTCCATCGCCCATCGCCTGGTCCAGTGATGTGAGGAACTCTGAATTTGCCAATAAAGCGTTGGATGCGCGCTGAATGGCATTGATCAGAACCTGACTGTTAAGTGTCTCTGTCATGATTAAACCTGTTTAAAGAACGGAGTGTTTGCTGGATAGTCAATCAGAGATTTTAGTTCAGCGTCAAGCTTCATGAAGGTCAGCGATGCGCCAGCCATTTCCATGGATGTCGCGAACTCGCCGATATACGCGCGATGAACTTTCAATTTTCTTTCGGTAAGGATCTGGTTTACTTTACGGTACAGCACATACAATTCTTCGGGAGGGGTGGCGCCCAGTCCATTGACCATAACCGCCAATTCATCACCTGCAGATGGATTCAGGTCATCCAATATGGCGGCGGTCATACGTTCCGCAATCTGGTCGGCGGTTTGTAGTTTTTCGCGTTTCATACCCGGCTCTCCGTGAATACCCATACCAATTTCCATTTCGTCATCCGCAATGGAGAAAGTGGGTTTTCCGGCCATCGGCACGGTGCAGGATGATAATGCCACTCCCATGGTACGTGTATTGGCGAGAGCTTTTTCAGCAGCCGCTGCAACCTCGTCCAGCGAGCCGCCCATATCTGCTTTCGCGCCGCCGGCTTTAAAGGCAAAGACCATTCCCGCGACACCACGTCTTCTACCTGCTTCGGCAGGAGGGGCGGATGCGACATCATCTTTGACAAGGACTGTCTTGACTTTTATATCATCCATGTCAGCCATCTCGGCAGCCATATCAAAGTTCATAATATCGCCACCATAATTACCGTAGATATAAACGACACCCTTACCACCATTGATCCTTTTGGTTACGGAAAGCATCTGGTCTGCTGAAGGGGATTGGAAAACATCACCCACCGCACAACCATCCAGCATCCCTTTGCCAACATAGCCCAGGAAAACGGGTAAGTGACCGGATCCGCCGCCAGTAGCTAAAGCGACTTTGTTCTTGACAGGTGAATCTGCCCGGACAATACAATGAATATCATCTTCGTAGGCAAGTTGGTCCGGATAAGCCTTAAGTAGGCCGTCTAACATTTCTGGCACAAAATCAACGGGCTTGTTTAGTATCTTTTTCATTTGGACCTCTCAATAGAAATATGGGGTTGTTCGATAAGAAGTGATACGAATAATACAAAAATGATTATACGATTAATTTCTAACATTTTTTAGTAACCCATACCAGTGTTTGTTGAACAAATGGACAAACAGCTGTTATATTGTGGTCAAATGTCATCAATTAAATGTTCGAAACGTAATATAAATATCAAATAGACCCATCAGGGGCATTGACAACCGATACTATGATGTTGTAAAATTTTAATCAAGTTGGTAAATAGATTTCATCATGTGAACAAAAACACACAAACATTCTTTATGTTCTTATCCGTGTTTTAGCCCTCTCCCTTCTTATTGTCCACCTGAAACCTATTTCAGGGTGCAAGTCTTTATCTACTGGTAGTGAAAAGGAGGTGATGTGCAGGAGTAATGTATCCATCCGTAATATCGTAAGAGCTGCATCTCAACCAATTTAATCTTAAGAGGTGAAGGAATGAAGAAGTTTCTGTTTACGATGCTTTCTGTAATGGTACTTGTTGCAATGCTGGCTGCCTGTGCTCCAGCAGCTACCCCGGCTCCGGCTGCTGAACCTGCTGCCGCTGAACCCGCCGCTGCTGAACCCGCGGCTGCTGAACCTGCGGCTGCTGAACCCGCCGCTGCTGAACCCGCCGCTGCTGAACCCGCGAAAGTTGATCCGGCTGACCTGAAATTCGCGACAATCGTGAAACTGGTTGGTGTGGGTTGGTTCAACCGCATGGAAGAGGGCGTTAAGGAATTCGCCGCCGAGACCGGTGTGCAGGCCTTCCTCCAGGGACCTGAAAAAGCGGATGCCGCCCTTCAGGTACAGGTAATCGAAAACAATATCGCCCAGAAAGTCGATGCTATTCTGGTAGTTCCTTTCCAGCCCGAATCTCTCGAACCAGTGCTAAAGAAAGCCCGCGAACAGGGCATCATCGTGATCTCGCATGAAGCTTCGAACCAGGAAAACGTGGATTACGACATCGAAGCCTTTGACAATGCTGCATACGGCGAGCATCTGATGGCGAAGATTGGTGAACTGACCAATGGCGAAGGTGAATATGTTGTCTTTGTTGGTTCACTGACCTCAAAGACCCATAATGAATGGGTTGATGCCGGTATCGCTTATCAGAAAGCCAATTTCCCCAACATGACCCTGGTCGGCGACAAGAATGAATCCTACGATGACGCCACAAAAGCGTATGAAAAAGGCAAAGAACTTCTGAAAACCTACCCGAACCTAAAGGGTATGCAGGGTTCCTCTGCCAATGACATCGTTGGCTTCGGCCAGGCAGTTGAAGAAGCAGGCTTAAATGGCAAGGTCGCTGTTGTTGGTACTTCCCTGGCCTCCATGGCTGGTGAACTGCTCAAGACCGATGCTGTTCAGATGGCTTCCTGCTGGGATCCCGCTCTGGCTGGCAAAGCCATGAATAAGCTGGCCCTCATGATGAAAAACGGCGAAGAGATCAAAGATGGTATCGACCTCGGTTTGGTTGGTTACGAGGATGTCAAACTAAAAGGTAAAGTCTTCTACGGCTCAGCCTGGATTGACATAACCAAAGACAATCTGGATCAATACCCCTTCTAATCCAAATCCGTTTATTCGGTTTGTTGTACACTAAATAAAAATGGAGCGGCTAATTCAATAGAAATAGTTAGCCGCTCCATTTGTAGAATTTTCTGAATTATTCCACACCAAACGAGACAAATAATGGCTGAAGAATTTCTCAAAGTAAGCAATATCAGCAAGTCCTTTGCCGGTGTTAAAGCCCTTCAAGATATTAATATGACAATTAACAGGGGTGAAATACTATGCCTTGTCGGCGAAAATGGTTCAGGGAAATCAACCCTGATAAAAATCATCGCAGGAGTGTACGAACCGGATGAAGGCGAAATTGTAATTGATGGAAAGACATTTAAACGACTGCACCCGATCGATTCGATCCGTGAAGGTATTCAAATCATATATCAGGATTTCTCGCTTTTCCCCAACTTGACGGTTGCGGAGAATATCGCTCTCAACACTGAGTTGGAGAAGAATAAGAAATTTGTGAATTGGTCAGAAGTCCGCCGGATTGCCAGCGATGCTCTGGCAAGTATCAATATTGAATTGGATCTCGATATGCTGGTGGAGCAAATGTCGGTTGCAGATAAGCAATTGATTGCCATATCTCGCGCTTTACTCCAGAATGCAAAGCTTATCATCATGGATGAACCAACCACAGCATTGACCCAGAAAGAGGTCAAATCGCTATTTAAGATCATCAAGAGCTTGCAAGCCAAGGGTATTTCCATTCTGTTTGTCTCACACAAATTGAATGAAGTTCAAGAGATTTCTGATAGAACATTGATCATTCGTAATGGAAAAAAGATCGCGGATGAGCCGGCCAAAGAGATGACACGGGCAAAACTGGTCTATTACATGACCGGCAAAGAAATTGCGGAAACGACGTACGAATATGTGCCTAACGTTGAATGCCCTGACTGTTTATTAAAAGTAGAGAATCTGAGTTCACCCGGCCGTTTTTATGATATTTCGTTTGAACTGCGCCCCGGGGAAATAGTTGGAATAACCGGCTTGCTGGGTTCGGGACGCACCGAACTGGCGCTATCTCTCTTTGGTGTTTGGCCTGCGGAGAAGGGGAAGATTTCCATCAACGGCAAGGAAGTTAGAATCAACTCCATTCAGGATGCGGTTACACATGGAATTGGTTATGTGCCTGAAGACCGGCTGACGGAAGGATTATTTCTCCCGCAGTCTATCGGGAAAAACTTAATCGTCCGAAAAATGGATGACCTGTTAACAAAATCGAAACTTATCGACAGGCGAAAAGTCAATGGAGAGATAGGACGCTGGGTATCCAATTTAAGTATCAAGACGCCCAATGCTGACCTTCCGGTTAAAAGTCTTTCTGGAGGCAACCAGCAACGTGTAGTTTTAGCGAAGTGGTTGGCCAGCAATCCGCAAATATTGATCCTTAATGGACCAACTGTGGGTGTGGATGTTGGCTCAAAATCTGACTTGCATGAAGTTATGCGCCGCCTGGCAAAAGAAGGAATGGGTCTCCTGGTCATGTCGGATGATATTCCGGAATTATTGGCCACCTGCAATCGTATTTTATTGATGCGAAAGGGAAGGATTGTTGAATCCTTTGACCGGTCGACAGTAACAGAAAATGAACTGAACTTGAAGCTGGTGGAAGCCTGAAAAGGGCTTTCTATCTCGAGTTAGGATAATTTTGTGATATGAAAAGTTTATTTCAAAAAACTGAGTTTATCGTAGCCCTGGTTCTTGTTGGATTATCACTGGTTATTGGTTTGATTAATCCAACATTTTTCTCGCTTTCAAACCTGTTCGATACGATGAGAAGTAGTACGGTTGTGGGGATATTTGCTCTGGGTGCTATGATCATTATCATTTCCGGTGGAATTGATGTGTCGTTCACAGCAATTGCCATCTTTTCCCTGTATGCGACAACAAAGTTGATGCTGGCGTGGCAATATCAGGGAAATGTCTTGCTAATGTATGTGATTGCGGCTGTAATCGGATTATTACTGGGATTGATTAACGCCTGGCTGATCTATTCATTCCGCCTGCCAACCTTGATCGCGACATTGGGAACATCCAGCCTGATTCGTGGGTTTATGTTGTTTTTCATTGACAGCCAGTACATCCGCAATATTCCTGCCGGGATGGCACAATTTGGAAAAGCCCAATGGTTTGTGACTCAAATTGGAGACGGTCCTGCGAAAACCAGTTTGCACCCTGGTTTTTTTATCCTGGTTGCCATGGCGATCATCGTTTTTTTTATCATGAAATACAGTATGGTCGGACGCGGTATTTATGCCATGGGTGGTGCTCCGGAAGCTGCTGAACGAAGTGGTTTTAACACACGGTTTATCATGTTCTTTATTTACGGGTTCGTTGGCTTCCTTTCAGGAATTGGAGGGATGACCTTCGGTGTATTCTCCCGCCAGGCCAATCCCTTTGACCTGGTTGGTACAGAACTCGATGTCATAGCGGCTGTGGTTTTGGGCGGAACCCTTATTACCGGCGGACGGGGCACGGTCGTTGGTACATTGCTGGGTGTGTTGCTGGTGACAGTTCTCAAGAACAGTCTTATCCTCGTCGGGATTCCCTCTGCCTGGCAAAAAGTTGTAATCGGTATAGTGCTAATTATCGGTACCGGTATCCCTGCGTATCGGGCTTTGAAAGCCCAGAGACAACTCAGCGCCAATATAGCCGAGTAATAATTTGATTTGGAGTAATCCATAATATGAATCAACCTTCCTCTGTTACACCTAATGAAAAAGAACCCGCTGCGAAAGACCTGACCCAGACTTTCCTTGGATTACTACGGAGTGATGAAAACATCACACGCCTGTTTGTTATTGTTATCGCTCTATTTATTATTATGAGCCTGGCTATGCCGAGTGTATTTCCCACAGTCCAGAATTTTCAATCCATGTGTTTTCAGTTCTCTGAAATAGGAATCATGGCTCTTGGGATTATGGTAACCATGATCACCGGCGGTATTGATCTCTCTGTCAATGCTACAGCCAATTTAACCGGTATTACAGCTGGTTTAATCCTGACCCACATGGCTCCTGCCGGGTCATCACCGGCTGTTATTACCACCGCGATTGTTCTTGCGGTTGGAGCAGGCCTATTGGTTGGGTTACTGGCGGGGTTACTCAACGGTTTTCTGATCTCACGTGTTGGTATTACACCGATCCTTGCCACTCTTGGTACCATGACACTTTTTTCCGGCCTGTCGATTGGCATTACAAAGGGAACTGGTATTTTCGGAATTCCTGAATTTCAGGTTTTTGGACAGGGATTCTTCTATGGAATTCCCATCCCCCTGATAACCTTTCTTGCTCTGTCATTAATCATTTCACTCATCCTGAATCGCACCACACTGGGTATGCGACTGTATTTACTGGGAACAAATCCTGTGGCATCCCGGTATTCGGGTATTAATAATCAGGATGTTTTGATGAAGGTGTATGCCATCAGTGGTGTCCTGTCAGCCGTTGCGGGTTTGGTGATTCTGGCCCGTACGAACTCGGCTAACGCTGATTACGGTGGTTCCTACGTGTTGGCTGCCATACTTATCGTTGTCTTGGGTGGTGTTGATCCGAATGGTGGTTTTGGTAAGATTTCCGGAATCATCCTGGGAATTCTCGCGTTGCAATTCCTATCTACGGGTTTGCAAATGTTGCTCACAGAGTATCGAGGCGCCAATTTCCTCAAGGAATTTGCCTGGGGACTTCTGTTGATTGTCATTATGGTGATCAACTATCTAAGCGCACAGCGGAAATTGAAAGTAAAAACCAAACAGTCATCCTGAAACCAATCGGTGGCATTTGAGTGAACTGAAACAGGAGCGGGGTGACTTATCACGCTCCTGTTTTCTCGCACATGATTGCTGATGTTGGAGTTGATATGGGAAAAGAATACCTTCTGGGAATTGACATTGGTACATATGAATCAAAGGGTGTGCTGGTTGACTTTTCTGGAAAAGTCATCGTCAGTTCTTCCGTGCCCCATGAGATGTTAATTCCCCGTCAGGGTTGGGCGGAACATGACCCGGAAAAGACCTGGTGGGGTGACTTTGTGACGCTATCTGGCACATTGCTGGAAAAAAGTGGAATCAAGCCAAGTGCTATCGCCGGAATTGGCGTAAGTGCCATTGCTCCTTGCATGCTGCCGGTAGATAAAGATAATAATCCACTGCGAATGGGGGTCCTATATGGCGTGGACACGCGGGCTCGTGAAGAGATATGGGAGCTAACGGAAAGGTTGGGGGAGGAAAGGATATTTGCTCTTACGGGGAATGAATTATCCTCGCAGGCAGTAGGCCCCAAGATCCTCTGGTTGAAGAAAAATGAACCGGAGATTTACCAAAAAGCGGCCAAATTTCTTACGGCTTCTTCATTTATTGTTGCCCGTTTGACAGGTAAAACAGTCATCGATCATCTCACAGCGTCATTTTTCACTCCACTATACGATTTTTACAAAGGAAAATGGAGTGAAGAGCTTTGCGAGGATATTGTTGAGATAGACCGGCTTCCGGAGATCGGATGGGCGTGTGAAAAGGCGGGAACTGTAACGGCGGAGGCTGCCCGGATCACCGGGTTGGCGGAAGGCACTCCGGTGACATTTGGAACAGCCGATGCCTCGGCTGAAGCGGTCAGTGTGGGTGTGGTAAAACCCGGGCAGATGATGTTGATGTATGGATCGACCATCTTTATGTACCTGGTTACTCCACAACCAGACCATGATGAACGTTTGTGGGCGGCCCGTTACCTTTTCCCGGGGACGTCTGCTTTTGCCGGAGGGATGGCAACCAGCGGCTCATTAATCCGCTGGTTCCGGGACCAGTTTGCCAGAGATAGGCTGGATACTGAAAGATCCGGTGGGGAAAACGCTTATGGGGCCTTGATATCAGAAGCTGCTGGAGTACCACCCGGATCTGAGGGGTTGGTAGTCCTTCCCTATTTCTCAGGAGAAAGAACCCCTATTAATAATCCCGGGGCAAGGGGTGTGTTTTTTGGATTAACTCTGGCCCATCATCGCGGACATATATTTAAAGCCATCCTGGAGGGTATGGGCTATGGTGTCAGGCAGCATTTTGAAGTTATGCGTGAGATTGATGTTATGCCTTCCCGGGTCATCGCTGTTGGCGGCGGTACGAAGAATCCGCTCTGGTTGCAGGTTGTCAGTGATATCAGCGGAATGCCACAATATGTCCCTGAGGTTACTATTGGCGCTTCCTTCGGGGATGCCTTCCTTGCCGGAATGGCGGTCGGGTTGTTTCCAACGTATGATCACATCTCTACATGGGTAAAGTATGATCGCGTAGTACAACCGGACGCAGCGAATTCACAAACCTACGACAAATATTACCGCATCTACAAAGAACTGTATAAAAAGAATCATGATCTTATGACCAGACTGCCGTGAAACAATTGAACGGTTTTACGCAGGACCAATAATTCCCAATAATCTTGCAAGCTGTGGTTTTTTTGGTATGATTAAGTTGCAAGCGGACGGGTGCCCCCCTCACCCGGCTGCTTGCACTTTTTTAATCACACGAATAACGAAACGCATCAAGTTCACGGTGCTTCAGAATTAAAGAATAGTCGTCGTTTGCTGCAGATTGGCAGTATGGATCCAGGGAACCTGTACGGTCTGTGTATTCAATGATAAAAACCGGTTTGTTATTTTTGATGAATGGTCCGGCATCTTTGCACCAGCCTTCCGCGTAACAATCTTCCAGAATGACAAAGTCAAAATCATGTACCAGATGTTGTATCTGGTCAGGATCGTTCTTTAATCCAATCGCTAATCCTCTGGCATGCGCTTCTGTTGCCAGCCATTTATTAAATTCCAGCTGGTCATCATCTGTAATGGAAAAACCGGTATCGTTTTGATACCCATCCATATTATCTGGTTCCACGCCATCAAACCCTTTTTCTCGGCAAAGATCTAATCGGGTGGAGATCAGGGGTTCCTGTAGATCGATCTGGCGAATATCAAGCCATTTTTCACCAGGCCAACCCTCGTAGTCGTTTCCAATTATTGATGGCGGAAATTCCGCGGCGTCAGGGCTCCAGTCTTCCCATGCGCCCATGTTAATGTAGCACAACACATGCCCGCCTCGGGAATGAATCGCATGAATGGTTTTTACCGGTGTTTCATACAGGTCGAGATCATATAAATCAACATTATCCTGGAACTCAAAATCGCCGGTGAATTGAACTTGAAGTGTGTCGCCAATCTTTGGAGTCCAGTATCCGTTGGGAGAGGTTGCTTTATGGATTGGAGAACTTTGGGGCGCATCCATCGGACTGCACGCTGCTAGGAGGCAGAGTGATTGCAGAAGTGCCAAAAGGATGCAGTTTCTATGCTTCTCAGGGGCGGGCTGTATAGTCACCTTCAACCACCCATTTGTACGTTGTCAATTCACGTAACGCCATAGGACCACGGGCGTGTAAACGCTGGGTTGAGATGGCAACTTCTGCACCCAGACCAAACTGCGAGCCGTCTGTAAAGCGGGTACTGGCGTTGACATAAACCGCGGCAGAATCAACACGGCTGACGAAAGCGTCGGCATTTGTTTTGTTTTCCGTTAGAATGCCATCAGAATGAGCGGTTGAATGTTCCGAAATGTGGTCTATCGCTTCATCCAGTGAATTGACGACTTTAATCCCCAGTACGAGAGAAAGCCATTCTGTATCAAAATCACCTTCTTTTGCGGGAGAAACCGATTGTGGCAGCGGGGTAGGCAGATAACCGGTGGCAGTCTCGTCTATATGAAATGTCACCCCATCAGCCGTAAGCGTATTGACCAGCTCCGGAAGGAATTTCGCGGCAACAGATGAATGGATAAGAACAGTGTCCAGAGCATTGCAAACGCTCGGGCGTTGTATCTTGGCGTTACGAACAACCGGTAGAGCTTTTTCCAGGTCGGCGCTTTCATCGATAAAAAGATGACAGATACCGATCCCACCGGTTATGACCGGTATCATACTGTTCTCTCGGCAGAATTTGTGGAGCGATGAACCTCCACGCGGGATAACAAGGTCTATAATGTTGTGAAGTTTCAATAATTCAAAGACCAGTTCGCGGTCCGCGCTGTCCACAAATTGGACAGCGCCTTCCGGTAACCCGGTTGCCTTTAACCCATTATGAATGGATTGAACCAGGGCACGGTTGGAGTTTAATGTCTCACGGCTGCCGCGGAGTATGACTGCGTTGCCGGATTTTATGGCAAGGCCAGCCGCATCGACTGTGACATTGGGCCGTGCTTCGTAAATAATGGCGAGAACACCCATGGGTACTCGTTGTTTCCGGATTTTCAAACCATTCGGCAGAACTTGTTGTTCGAATACTTCCCCCACCGGGTCAGACAAATCTGCCACGCGGCGGAGATCAGTCGTAATCCATCCGATGCGTTCCTCATTTAGCAACAACCGGTCGATAAAAGCGTCAGCCATTTTTGCGTCCATTGCTTCATCGACATCCAACTGGTTGGAGGCAAGAATATAATTCCGGTTCTTTTCGATCTCATCTGCTATATTGCATAAGGCAGTACGCCTGCTGTCTGAATCAGCCTGGGCAAGAATTCGTGAAGCCGTTTTTGCGGCTTGAGCCAGTGCATGAGGAGAGGTTGGGGCCATGGATCAACCTTTCTGTTTTTTTATGGCTGGTTTTAGGAGCAACATATTATTGTGATGTACTACCTCGTCGCCTTCCGAAAAGCCGAGGATATCTTCGATCTCATCTGTTCGACGTCCAATTATCTGTTGAAGATCTGAAGCATCATAGTTGGTCATTCCCAGAGCGACTTCCGCGCCTGAAAGGTCTAATATTCGCACAGTGGCTCCACGGGAGAAAACACCCTGTACGCTTTTTATTCCTACAGGCAACAAACTGCCGCCCCGGCAGAGGGCTTGTGTGGCACCTTCGTCAATGGATAGAATTCCACCACTCCGTTTTCCGGCAAGTAAAAATCGTTTGCGGCTCTCAAGCTTGGAAACGAGAGGAGGAAACAATGTTCCCATTTCTGCGCCGGTCGCGGCTTTAATGATGACATCGGTCTCAGATCCGGAGGTTATGATCACACGGACCCCGGCTCGACGTGCCAGATCCGCGGCACGCAGCTTGGTCACCATTCCCCCGGTTCCCAGTCCATTTTCTGATCCACCAGCGGCAGCCCAGTATTCTTCTGGAATTTCAGCCTGGTCGACAACTCGTATGAGACGGGCATTCTTATCCTTACGAGGGTCCTCTGTATATAATCCGGCCTGGTCTGTAAGTAGAAGGAGAAGGTCTGCCTCAACCAGACTGGCTACCAACGCGCAAAGATTGTCATTATCGCCAAAGCGGATCTCCTCGGTCGCGACAGTGTCATTTTCGTTGATAATGGGCACTATGCCGGCTTCCAGCAATTCCTGAATCGTCCCGCGGGCATTAAGGTATCGGTTGCGGTCGGTGAGATCTTCCCGCGTGAGCAGTACCTGAGCGCTGACCTGTCCGAACATCCGGAAGAATTGATCATAAAAAGCGATCAGACGGGGTTGCCCGACGGCGGCCAGCATCTGCTTTCCCGGTGTGAAACGGGGCGATTCTGCCATGCTCATGGCTTCGCGGCCGGCAGCAATAGCTCCGGACGTGACCAACGCGATCTGCGCACCGGATTCCTTTAATTGGATAATCTGCCGGGTGATGTCAAAAATACGGGGAATGGATAACCGTCTGGTTCCGGCTGTTAGAGTGGATGTGCCAACTTTGACGATGATGCGATGTGAGTCCATGATCCTTTACATTTCCACTTCAATTGTATCCGGTTTTCCCGCAACCCTTTCTTCCAGCATAGCCGTGGTTAATGATTTAGGGCGTTCGATGGGTTTGTTCAAAGCGCGTGCCCATACTGAATGCGCCGTAATTCCCAAGATGCGAGATACACCAAATAGAACGGTGTAAAAATCAAATTCACGGACACCATAGTGATATTGCAATGTGCCGTTGATGGCGTCCACGTTTGGGTAGGGATTCTTCACTTTTCCAGTCTCTTTTAATACATCGGGTAATACTTCATATACCCGGCAAACCAGTTGATACAGTTCATCCTCGGGTAGATATCTCTGCGCGAATTCATATTGTGCGGTGAAACGGGGATCGGTTGTGCGCAAGACCGCGTGTCCGTAGCCGGGAATGACACGGCCTGATTTCAGTTCGCTCCGTGCGAATGCGGCCATTTCTTCTTTTGATGGAAGTGCGTCAAAGCTGTTGTAAACCTTTAAGAGCCAGCGCAGACATTCCTGGTTGGCCAAACCATGCAGTGGGCCAGCCAGTCCATTCATGGCCGCAGACGAGGTGAGGTAGATGTCTGACAACGCGGAGTTTACCAGATGGGCGGTATGCGCTGAGACGTTAGCCCCTTCATGATCGGAATGTAACAGGAAAAACAACCGGCAGAGTTCTTCATATTCATGATTGTTCGGGTTCTCAACCATGTAGGCAAAGTTCGCGCTCCAATCGAGGTTGGGATCAGGCATGATCATGGCGCCATCCCGATATTTCCAGTTGTATATGAAGGCCGCCAGTGAGGGGAGCTTGGCTGTTAATCGGATTGAATCATCAAGCGTAGGGATCCAGTAATCCGCTTTGGAAAGACCGTCATTATAGCGGCGGGTGAATTCGGATTCGGTTTGCAGCGCAAGTATTCCCTGGGAGAATAGTGTCATCGGATGTGTGGTTCGGGGCATTGAATGAATCATATTGATGACATGATCGGGCAATTCCGCGTATTTTTTCCACTCATCTTCAACCAGCATGGCTTTTTCAAAATCGGGCATTTCATCTGTCATTAGCAGATAATACAACCCGCCAGCCATGGGGAACTCACAGCCATCCATGCGTGGAAGTTTTTCCAGGACTTCTGGAATTGTATAACCTCGTAAGCGGATGCCCTCATAAGGATCCACATACGATATATCCGCAACCTGTATCTGGACACCGCGGATGCCCTGGTATATCTGGCTGACTGTGACATCGCAAACCTTGAAATCACGGAATTCGTTTACAAGCCGGGTGACGCGTGTGCGCCATGATGGAAGGATATCGGAGATACGGTCATGCAGGATCATGTTTACTCCATTGTTTTTGGTGGGAAGGGTCCGCGGTAACCCATTTCGCGAGATATTTCAATCGCGGCATGGATCAAGGGCGAAGTAAATTGCTCAACAACCCGTTGTGTGAAACGTTGTGTCGGTCCAGAGATGCTGATGGCGCCAACGGGGTCGCTGAACTGGTCAAATATTGGAGCGGCAATACCACTCGCGTCTGCTATCCATTCACCGTGGCTGGTCGCAAAACCTTGTTTCCGGATTATGGCCAGCTCACTTTCCAATCGCGACCGGTCAGTTATTGTGTTTACGGTGAGCGGCTCCAGCGATAGAGAGCCAAGTATTTCCCTGAGGCGGGCTACAGGAAGAAAAGCCAGTAGAACTTTTCCCGCAGATCCGGCATACAATGGAAGTCTCCGGCCGACCCGCGCAACGATGCGGACAGTCTGCGCGCTTTCCAAACGTTCCACGCAGATGCGGTCATTCCCCTGAAGAATATATAGACTTATGGTCTCGTTGGTTGTTACATAAAGCTCTTCCAGAAAGGGAAGGGCGCATTTACGCAGGTCCAAAGTGGCCGTGTATACTCCTGCCCAGGTTAGTACACGAGGACCGAGACTGTACGCTTTGCTTTCTGGATTTTGACTTAATATCCCCAGGTTACGCAGGGATGCCATCAACCGCCCCGTGGCACTGCTGGAGAGATTGACCAATCGGGCCGCTTCACGCACCCCGATTTCAGGGCGATCCTGATTAAAACAATCCAGAATGGCAACCGATCGACTCAGAATAGGTGAAATATCATTTTCCATAGGCTTTTCATCGGGGAATTTAGAAGGGTGAAAAGAGGGATTGTGTCTCGATATATGGGACAGTGTCCCGTAATCTGATATTATTATAGATGTTGTTTTTGAAGACCGTCAAGGGTGATATTTGGGTAATCTTTTTTGATATCTCTATTTATAAGGAAGATATTATGGCTAAATTGATGCACGATCAGGAAGAACAGATCATTATCCGGGAGGGTGACCGGTTGGTCGTGCCCGATTGTCCGGTTATTCCATATATTGAAGGCGACGGGATAGGGGCGGATATCTGGCGGGCGGCCAAGGTTGTACTGAACCACGCGGTTGAGAAAGCCTATGGAAAGAGACGTTCCATAATTTGGAAAGAGGTTCTGGCGGGAGAGAAAGCCATGAGCCGGCTTGGGACGGGGCTTCCTGATGAAACATTACAGGCTTTCCGCCATTACCTGGTCGGTATGAAGGGTCCTATGGGGACACCGGTGGGTGGTGGCGCACGTTCACTGAATGTGGCTTTGCGAAAAGAGTTGGATCTTTACGTTTGTCAGCGGCCGGTTCGCTGGTTCAACGGTCTTCCAGCACCGGTGGTACATCCCGAACATGTCAACATGGTCATATTCCGGGAAAACACGGAAGATGTTTACAGTGGAATTGAATTTGAATTGGGTTCCGACGAGAATTCACGCTTTGTCAAATTACTTGAGGAGAACTTCCCGGAACAATATAAAAAAGTGCGTTTCCCTCGCACGACGTCTTTCGGAGTAAAACCAATTTCCGCTGAAGGAAGCCGCCGTTTGGTGGCATCTGCCATACGATTTGCCCTTTTGAATGGCCGGAAATCAGTAACACTGATGCACAAGGGAAATATCATGAAATTCACAGAAGGCGGTTTCCGCAAATGGGGATATCAGGCTGCCGAGGAAGAGTTCTGTGATTCAGTGTTTACTCAGCTCCAGTGGGAAAAGATCAAGGCAGAGAAGGGCGAAGATACCGCAAATCAAACGAAACAGGATGCTCTCGCAACCGGGAAGGTATTTGTGAAGGACATGATCGCGGATGCTGTTTTTGAAGCGGTTCTCACCCGTCCGCTGGAATTCGATGTCATCGCCACTCCCAATTTAAATGGAGATTATCTTTCCGACGCGCTGGCCGCGCAGGTTGGCGGAGTCGGTATTGCGCCAGGAGCGAATATCAATGACGTTACCGGGGCCGCTGTGTTCGAGGCAACTCATGGAACAGCGCCTCTGTTCGCGAATACCAACAAAGCCAACCCATCTTCGTTGATCCTGTCGGGTGAGATGATGTTGCGCTATATGGGTTGGAATGAAGCAGCAGATCTTGTGGTCCGCGGGTTGGAAGGCGCTCTTGCCGCCCGCACTGTCACATTTGACATCCACCGCCTAATTCCGGATGGAACGTTGGTGAGCACGGACGGCTTCGCAGAAGCCATGAAAAAAGCCATGAACTAAGGATTGTGTTATATGACGGTAAACGAATTTGAATATAAGACACTAAGAATTATGAACTGGGAATACCGGTATTACCCGATTGAGGATGTTGCCTCTGGATTTGGAGTTGACGCGTCACGGCTTCCATACAGTCTGAGGATATTACTGGAAGCGTCCATCCGAAAATGTGACGGGGTTTCGATCACAAAGGAAGATGTGCGTCGGCTGGTTAACTGGCAGCCTGAAAACACAAAACGACCGCCGCTGGCTTTTTATCCGGCGCGGGTAATTCTGCAGGACTTTACCGGTGTTCCGGTACTCGTTGATCTGGCTGCCATGCGAACAGAGATGGAAAGGCGTGGTGGAAATCCCCAGAATGTAAATCCGGTCATTCCGGTTGATCTTGTCATTGATCACTCTGTTCAAATGGATTATGCCGGAATTCCGGACGCGTTGCAGAAGAACGTACAGATCGAATTTGAACGCAATCGGGAACGGTATGTTTTCTTGCGATGGGCGCAACAGGCATTCAAAAATCTGAGGATCGTGCCGCCAGCGCGGGGTATTATCCATCAGATCAATCTTGAGCGCCTGTCTCCGGTTGTACAGATATCAAAGGATGAGGTTCCCTTTGTCTTTCCGGACTCGGTTTTTGGAACAGATTCCCATACCACTATGATCAATGGCCTGGGGGTGTTAGGCTGGGGTGTGGGTGGTATAGAAGCAATTGCTGCGATGCTGGATCAGCCGGTGGAAATGGTTACTCCGGATGTTATCGGTATTAGGTTGATCGGAAAACTAAGAGAAGGCGTTATGCCAACCGATCTGGTTCTCCATCTGACACAGATGCTGCGTACGGTCGGTGTGGTCAACACATTCATCGAGTATTTTGGTCCCGGGTTGGATAATCTAAGCCTGGCTGATCGCGCGATGATCGCGAACATGACTCCGGAAAATGGTGCGACAGTGTCTTATTTCCCAATCGATGACCTTACACTTGATTACTTGCGCCTGACCGGACGTTCTGATGAACAAGTTGCACTGGTAAAAGCCTATTATCGGGCGCAGGGATTGATGAAAACAGCTGAATCACCTGACCCGGTATTCACCCGTGTAATCGATTTCAATCTGGGCGATGTTGAAGCTTCGGTTGCTGGTCCGAAACGCCCACAGGATAGAATTGGTTTGGGTCAGGTGAAAACCGAATTCCTGAAATCGTTGACAAGGTCAAAAGCGGAGCGCGGTTATCAGCTTGATGCCGAAAAAGTAGGCAACAACGCAGATGTTTTGTTGGCTGACGGAACCAGGTCAAACCTGAAACACGGAGCCGTTGTACTGGCATCAATCACCTCTTGTACAAACACATCCAATCCTGATGTCATGTTGGCGGCAGGTTTGCTGGCAAAGAAAGCAGTAGAAGCCGGGCTAGCAGTGAAACCATTTGTAAAGACCAGTCTCGCCCCAGGGTCAAGGGTTGTGGCTGATTACCTGCATCTCTCCGGTTTGCAGGAATATCTGGACCGGCTTGGTTTTCAAATTGCCGGTTTTGGATGCGCCACCTGTATTGGAAACTCTGGCCCCCTGGCTGAGCCCGTGGTTCAGGCAATAAAAACCGGTGAACTTGTGGCAGCTGCGGTACTTTCTGGAAACCGTAATTTTGAAGGCAGGGTTTCTCCACACACGCTGGCGAATTTCCTTGCATCACCACCGCTTGTTCTGGCTTATGCACTGGCCGGGCGCATCGATATTGATTTCGAGGTTGATCCGATCGGTTTGGGGAAAGACGGCAAGCCGGTTTTCTTGAAAGATATTTGGCCCAGCCGGCAGGAGATTGTTGAAGTTGTGTCCAGCTTTGTTAAACCCGACCTGTTCAACAAAGCCTATGCGGATATTTTTCTGGGGGATGAGAACTGGCAGAAACTGGCAGGAAATTCCACCCCGAATTATGAATGGGATGAAGCATCCACGTATATTCAAGAGCCGCCATATTTCAAGTTTTCTGTTGAAAAGCAGAATATGGATAAAAACATAAATAATGCCAGAGTCCTTGCTGTTTTTGGTGACTCCGTGACCACAGATCATATATCGCCCGCAGGAACAATAACCGGTAATTCTCCAGCGGGAGCATACCTGAAAAGTCTTGGTGTCGCCCCGACCGATTTCAACTCCTATGGATCGCGGCGTGGAAATGATCGGGTCATGGTTAGAGGCACATTTGCCAATCAAAGGTTGCGTAATCTTATGGCAGGTGGATTGGAAGGTGGTTTTACGACCAGCCAGCCGGGAGGAAGATCTTTTACGATTTACGAAGCCTCACAGGAATATATTGAGAATGGAACTCCACTGGTAGTGCTGGCCGGAAAAGAGTATGGTACAGGCTCAAGCCGTGATTGGGCTGCAAAAGGTCCGATGCTGCTGGGTGTGAAAACCGTCATTGCTGAATCATTTGAGCGTATCCATCGCTCCAATCTCGCCGGAATGGGGATACTGCCATTGCAATTCATCAATGAAGAAACCGTTGATTCCCTGGGGATGGATGGTTCTGAAAGGGTGGATATCACGTTTGAACAGGAATCAATCGTTCCGGGATGTTTCGTTACTGTTAAGGCGGAAAAACCGGACGGAAAGACTATTTCATTCCGCGCGAAATGCCGGTTGGATACCCCCCTGGAAGTTCAGTATTATATCCAGGGTGGATTGCTTCCTGCTGTTCTGAAGAATCTGGTATAGAACAGAATAGTATTCAATAGAGAAACAAGAAACCATCTGATGATAAAATGGAAAGAGTCCATTCTCATCAGATGGTTTTCTGTGAAAAAAACTATTCACACTTCTACTGGTTATTTGTTCTCTCTCTTATTTGTTTTAAGCGGCTGTTCTTCAGTTCCTGTAATCGCGGCTAATACGATTGCTGAAACAAGTACACCCGTCGTTACGGCAACTTCTACAGCTTTATCAATACCAACGAACACACCGAAATTGCCAACACCAACTCTGGAAGTGATGGAAACCCCCGATTTGGACCTAACTACACCAACCGGGATAATTGATTTAGCCGTACCATTGTCCATGAAACAACCGTCCGCTGAAGGGACTGCGGTGCCGGTGGATGAAAATGGACTGCCATTAAGCCATTATATTTATGGGATCGCCGGGCATAAGCAATATTTTAAACTGGGTTGTGAAGCAGCCGTTACCCATGATTGGGCCTGGTTTTTTGGATATCATATTAATGAATTTGAATTTCAAAACAAACTTCCTCTATCGGATAATCCAGAAGAGGGATTTGTCGGAAGTGTTGATAGCAAATGGGGACAGGCTCCTCCTTATGCCTATGGTGTTCATGCCGCTCCTGTGGCACAGTTGTTGCATGAGTATGGCGTGCCGGCAATCGCGGTAAAAGGTATGACGCTGATGGAATTAAAGCAGCAAATAGCGGCAGGCCGGCCAGTTATTGCCTGGGTGATTGGTAATGTTGTAGGTGGGATTCCGCACGAGTACACGGCTAAAGATGGAAAAAAAGTAATTGTTGCGGCCTACGAGCACGTGGTCATTGTTACCGGATACAGTGAAACCCACATTCGCTACAATAATAATGGAAAATATTTTGATGCTCCGACTGATGTATTCTTAAACTCCTGGAAGGTCCTTGGAAATATGGCTCTCATTGCGGGTAAGTGATCTATGGAGAAAAATATGATTGATATTTACGTGGGACGCCAACCCATCTATACGCCATCGATGGATATTTTCGGGTATGAGTTGTTGTACAGAGCGAAAGAGAATACACGTGCCTTGCATCGCGATGGAGATAAAGCGTCATCTCAGGTAATCTTCAATACGTTTATAGAAATAGGCATGGGAAAAATCGTGGAAGACAAACTGGCTTTTATGCAAGTTGACCGCGGTTACCTGACCGGAAAAGCCCCGATGCCATTTCCCAAAGAGCAGGTGGTTCTGTGTATTGCTCCCTGGATAACCCTGGATGAAGAAGTTCTGGCATCATTGGCTGTATTGCGAAACCAGGGATACTTTTTTGCTCTCGAAGACAATCCAGACCAGGAGCTGAGCAGCCTGCTTGTAAAAGATATCAATATTTTAAAGTTAAATATCCATCGTTTCCCTTTATCAGACCTTCGTGAAAGGGTGTTGGATTTCCGGCGTTTCCCATGCCGATTACTGGCGGATCATGTGCAGACACAGGAAGAATATGATACCTGCCGGGAATTTGGCTTCGATTTTTATCAGGGCAACTTTCTTTCAAAACCCAAAGTCATCCGTGGACGGCGGTTGCCGGCGCGGCGTTTCTCTTTATTAAAACTGTTGACCTGCCTGTATGATCCGGATGTGGACATGAAAGAGCTGGAAGATTTGATCCGGCAGGATGTATCGTTGAGCTACCGGCTTCTACGAATGGTCAACTCTGCGTTTTATGCGTTAGACACAAAAGTGGAATCCATTCGACATGCCCTGGTAATCCTGGGATTGAAACAGGTACGGGCGTGGTTGACCATCCTCGCGATGGCAGAAGTTAACGACCGCTCAACAACGTTGATGACGACGGCTATGATCCGTGGAAAAATGTGTGAACTGCTTTCACAATCAATGGGATACAAGCAGGAAGACCGGTATTTTACAATTGGTCTTCTATCCATTTTGGATGCCATAATGGACCTGCCCATGATGGAAGTTTTGGAAAACCTACCGCTCACAGAGGATATTAATGCCGCTTTGTCAAGTCATACTGGTCCCATGGGAGCGGTGCTTGGTTGTGTGATCGCTTATGAGAACGGGGAATGGAATGATGTTGAATCTACCAACTTCTCACCGGTAGCTCTCCGTGACTCGTATCTTGCTTCCATCGCCTGGGCATCTGAAGTCAGCCAGCGAATTCAGATTTGAGCAAAGATTCCCCGGGTCTCTTTCAGTCTCTCTGTTAATTTATCAAGGGTAAGCGGTCGGCTGAACAAATAACCCTGTAATTCATCGCACCCGTTTGTATTTAGTAAACGGGCTTGTTCCGTGGTTTCAACACCTTCAGCTACCACTTGCAAATTTAAATTATGGCCAATTAGAATAATTCCCTGGACCAATGACAGGTTTTGATGATTTGATGTTACTTCATGAATGAATGATTTATCGATCTTAAGGGTATCAATGGGGAGGACCATTAATGAATTAAGCGATGAATAACCCGTCCCAAAATCATCAATCGACAAGCCTACACCCAGAGAACGCAGCTCCTGTAGAATGGCACGTGTTTTCTTGATATTTTTCATTAACAGAGATTCAGTAATCTCAAGGATCAGACAGGAGGCCGGAATATTTGCTGTATCCAGGGCACTTTTTACCGTTTCGATCAGCGTGTTTTGTTCAAGTTGTCTGCCTGATATATTCACCGAAATTTTCAGATCATTCCAGCCGGCATCGCGAAGTTTCCGGATATGCCGGCAGGCAGTTCGGAGAACCCATTCACCAATCGGTATGATCATTCCAGTTGATTCTGCCAATGGTATGAAGACATCCGGAAATACCCGTCCAAGTTCAGGGTTTTCCCAGCGCAATAGCGCCTCTATGGCATTAAGTTCACCGTTCGCCGCATTCACAATTGGCTGATAATTCAATTCAAGCTCGTTGCGTTCCACCGCGTGCCGCAAGAAGCCTTCCATATCCAACTGACGGTGTGCCTGTTCATTAAGTTCAGGGGAAAAGAATTGGAAATTATTCTTGCCCATCTCTTTCGCCCGATACATCGCCATATCCGCGTTTTTCATCAGTGTGGTTACGTTGTCACCGTCGTTGGGATAGAGGCTGATACCAATACTGCTGGTGACATAGAACTCATGGTTATCGATCCGGAACGGATAGGTGAATAGCGATAGTATCTTTTTCGCGAATGTTGACGCACCAATGATTGAATCCACTGAAGCTCCTTCGAGAAGCACAGTAAATTCATCTCCACCCATCCGGGCGATCGTATCGTTTTTTCGAGCAATTGAAGTAAGGCGATCGCTGACCATCTTTAGTAGAAGGTCGCCTTTTTCATGTCCATAGGTATCGTTTATAACCTTGAAGCGGTCCAGATCGAGATATAAAACCACAACCTGTTGGTTATTGCGTTTGGCTGTATCGAGGGCGTGTGTCAGCCGGCTGTGGAACTGGCTGCGGTTAGGAAGATTCGTTAGAGGATCTTGAAACGCGATCTGCCGCAGATTTGTCTCAATAAATTTGATTTCAGAAATATCACGGATATAGAAAATGAAGTTGGTGATCTGCCCGGCGCTGTCTTTGGATGGCTGGATCGACACCCACGACGGAAATATCTCCCCAGATTTGCGGAGGTTATAAACTTCACCCTGCCACAGGCTGTAGTTTTTGACCTGTTGGGTGATGGAATCATAGAAATCTTTTGAATGCTGCGATGAACGGAAAAAACTGATGGGTTTGCCAATGACTTCGGTCAGCCTGTATCCGAAGATCGATGTGAATGCTTTATTGATTGACACCACCCGTCCTTTCTTATCGGTCAAGAGGATGCCTTCCGTGGCATTCTGGATGATCGATGAAGAAAGATCCAGGTTTTCAATAAGTTGATTTAATCTGGATTGTTCACGGCCGGTTGCCTCAACTTCCAGTACTTTGCCATCTGGATCAAGTCTGGCTTTGAGGACCCATTGGACGTGCAGCGGTTTGTCATCGGGGCCGACAAGTATGGTCTGGACCACTCCACGCTCATTGTTCCGCCGAAGCTCCTGCATTTGGATCTCAAAACGGATCCAATCTTGGGCCGAGAACAATTCATAAATTTTCCGGGTGGCTGGATTGAACCCGGCACGGGTTAAATAAGAGGCAAATGATTCGTCCACTTCAAGGATAGTGCCCTCTGGATTTAACCGGCAATAGAATTCCAGATCGCTTTCATTGATGGATTTCCGGTCCATGATGGGACGCAGAGATGCCAGCATCACTTTTTGATCACCCCACTCCAACTCACTGATGCGAGCTTCGATCATCGATGAAGCGTTCTCAGTGGGAACGGGATTGTATACAACACAGGTGTTGATGGCAGCATTGAAACCACAATTACGGCCGATGATGTCCTGCGGCGTACTTTGGTAAATTGAAACAGCCGCCGGATTGGCAAATACGATCTGATGATTTTCATCAATAATGATGATTCCGTCCATTGACTGGTCGATAATCATTTGCCAGATGGATGGGTCAAAAACATGAATTTCTCCGTTTGGAGAGATCCTGTTTTCCTGATTTGTCCGGAGTGTCGTTGATTTCTTGATGATGTACTCCTGAAAGAACTAAAACGTGTTTACAAATTGCATTAAAGGAATATTTTATTCAGGGAAATCCTCTGATCGATTATTGTTGCTGGAAGCAAGAAAATGATAAAAATTCAAAAGAATTATGGCTTCTGTTTAGATGATGTCATACGATTTACTGCGTCAACATGCAAATTGCAAAAACCATACCAACCTCGAATTTATAGGATTATTCACTCCTTCGTGTTTGATCAGGATAGATGGATTGATTTATTCTCAGATCTGAACAAACGGTTTTGCACATATTTGCCCCCAGGAAAAAACTTTCTTTTTCCTCAAAACATATTTTCGGTTTTTTTTGATCAGAATTCAATAGGTTTGGATCATTTTTACATGATCTTAATACGAGGACTATTGGGCTAAAAAGTGCACTTATCTATCTTTATCTTACAAAAGACAAATTCAGACTTCTCGTCGGGTTAAGTATCCAAACCAGCTATCCCAAAGCAACGAGCAAAAATTCATGCGAGTGTGATTTCGTAAATAACCTTCCGAACTTATGGGATTATTGTATAATTAGTGAAAGCAAATATTGATTTATAAAATTGATCATCTGGGGATAAATGGTAGCTATCACCCGGAGTTGATAAGAGCTCCGGATGAATATTTGTAAGACAGAAAAGTTAAAGTTTGATTCTGGGAAATTGATTGAATATACCGAATTATTTGGCTGAGTGTCCATGCTGATTCTGCACGGTCATTGGCAGTCGCCCCGTCGAAGTACAGACCCTGGCGGGATGCTATTTTGGGCTGAAAACTCCCGTTTGCTTTCTGAGGCAATCGGGAATCCTCCCATTTTACGCCAGGGAATTCCCTCCGCACATCCGTACGCTCTATCATCGCGCCGGCTTAGAGAAGAGATTGCTGCGGGAACGCCCCTATGGGATTCTGAAGCGCAAAACGCTTTTCTGGCATTGCCCACAATGGGAACCCTGCCGGTGCCATCAGACCAGTTATTGCTGGAAAACAATGCCACTCTTGACTTGCGGAATATGGAACTATATCACTGGTCCATACCCGGTCTCTGGCTTTCTGCCGCCAAAGCATTTGGCGTTTTAATCAACCTGCCAGAAGACACACCATCTGGTAGTTTCCGTCTGGGTTCCGATCTTCGTTTCTGGCGACTTGTGTCCAATCTGGTCCTGGAAACCCTGGCTTTACAAAAGATCATCCCGTCGTTGGAACCGGCTGATATGATGGGGCAGAGTTTTATAGCCCGGTGGCGCCCGGTTCTCGACGGTGAGAATGACGCGCAGCGATTGCGTCTATTGGCTGAGGGGATGCCATCCATTTGCCGGGCAGAGCCATTGGATGCTGAGGCAGTCATACGGCATGACTATCCATCTGCCAGAAAAGTAATTGACAGTTTCACGGATTGCATGGTTGATGGATTGATGCGAACGTGGACCCGATCCAAAACACCGAAAATTATGCCAGGCGAGGATGATCCAGCCTTGAATTGGATCGTTTCTCTGTTCCATGAAGATGCGGGAGTCAAAGCCAGTTCAGCGCAATTGCAGGCGCTTGAGAGTGGCCTTCGAGCCTGGAAGCGAAGCCTTTCAGCGGCTGGAGATTCCACAAGCCGGGTCTCCTTTAAATTACTGTCTCCTGATCAGGAGCCCAAAAAACCTGATGAAAAAACCTGGCGATTGGACTATGGATTGCAGGCACGAGACGATCAGTCGATTCAGCTTGAAGCCGATAAGGTCTGGGAGAATGGTATTGCCTCCATGCCGGAATACTCCCTTCGATTCCGTCAACCGCAAGAAAAATTATTAACCGGGTTGGGGTATGCCGCCCGATTGTTTTCACCCATAATGCCCAGTCTTGAAGTCAGCAAACCGGTTGGTGTTGACCTGACTACGTCTGAGGCTTACCGTTTTCTGCGTGAAGCGGCTCCCTTAATGGAAGAAGCTGGTTTTGTCATTAAACCGCCGGAGTGGTGGGATAGTAAAGGCGCGCGACTGGCTGTCAAACTTAGACTTGAACCAGAGAATTCGAATATACTCCCCCAATCAGTTTCGGGAAAAATGGGGTTGGATCAACTTGTGCGTTATACCTGGGAGCTCTCACTGGGGGGAGAGCGTATTTCCCGCGAAGAATTTGAGAGTCTGGCATCGTTGCGATCCCCACTTGTGCAGATTCGTGGGCAATGGGTACAGTTGGAAACAGCTCAACTGGAGGCAGCTTCAAAATTCTGGAACAAACAAAAGCAAACAGGTTCCATGAATTTGGTTCAGGCCGCTTTGTACTCATTGGGTAATGAAGAGGCATCTGAAGGCTTACCGGTAGATGAGGTAATCGTTGATGGTTGGGTGCGCGAATGGTTGAATCAGCTTGAAGACCAGGGCCGACTTGTGTTGCTTGAACAACCAGCTGGATTGCAGGGAACACTCAGGCCATATCAACGTATGGGTTATTCCTGGCTGACTTTCTTCCGCAATTATGGTATGGGCGCCTGTCTGGCTGACGACATGGGTCTGGGAAAGACCATTCAGGCTCTATCTGTTTTGTTAAAAGAAAAAGAGACTAACGGATCATTACCCGGTCCGGTTTTATTGATCTGTCCAACATCTGTGGTAACCAACTGGCAACGGGAAGTGCAGAAATTTGCTCCAGCTTTGACCACTCTGGTACACCAGGGGCAGGGACGTTTAAGAGGAACAGCGTTCACTCAGGAATCAAAGAATGTTGACCTTGTATTGAGCAGTTATGCTGTTGTTCGGCAGGATGTGGAGACCATTCAATCAATTCCCTGGTGGTCTGTCATATTGGATGAAGCACAGAATATTAAGAATTCAAGCACCAAACAAACACAGGCAATACGTAAGCTCAATGCCGCTTACCGGCTTGCACTGACAGGAACTCCGGTGGAAAACCGCCTGACCGAATTGTGGTCAATTATGCAATTCCTGAATCCGGGTTACCTGGGTCCGTTGGAGACTTTTCGGCGTCATTATGCCCTTCCGATCGAACGGTTTGGCGATAAGGAAGCGGCTGGGAAACTGAAGAAACTGGTTTCTCCCTTTATCCTCCGACGTCTTAAATCCGACCCTGCAGTTATTCAGGATTTGCCGGATAAGATTGAGGTTAAAGATTTTGTAAAACTCTCTCATGACCAGGCGCAATTATATAAATCGGTGGTGGATGATGTGATGGCTCAGGTTCAGGCCGCGTCTGGAATTGAGCGTCGTGGTCAGGTACTTAGCCTGCTCACCCAGTTGAAGCAGATATGTAATCATCCGATCCAATGGGAAAAGAAGGATATTGAGTCCTGTGAAATGGATGAATCTTTTACTCATCGAAGTGGCAAATTGCAACGGCTTCTTGAGTTGCTGGAAGAGATCATCAGTGAAGGGGACAGGGTATTGCTGTTTACGCAATATGCCGAAATGGGAAAGATCCTCTCCACATGGCTGCCGAAACGGCTAGGCGTGGGTGTCCAATTCCTGTATGGCGCAACATCTCCGGAAGCCCGCGATCAGATGGTAAAACGATTCCAGGAGGATCCGCACGGCCCCCCCATTTTTGTCCTATCGTTAAAAGCCGGTGGAATTGGCTTGAATCTGACCCGGGCAAATCAGGTGATCCACTTTGATCGCTGGTGGAACCCGGCCGTTGAGGATCAGGCGACAGACCGTGCCTATCGCATTGGACAGAATCGGAATGTGCAGGTGCATAAATTGATCACAGTCGGCACTTTGGAAGAACGAATTGACGATATGATTGAATCCAAGAGGGGTCTGGCTGACGCGGTCATTTCCAGTGGTGAACAATGGTTGACAGAATTGAGCACCGATGAATTGCGTGACATGGTTGCGCTGCGAGGTGGATATTGAACGATAATCCGGAAACCCCCCCATCGAATCCGTCTAATCCATCAAAACCTTCTCAACCAAGACGTCCTCGACGTCCGTTCGTACAACAATCGACGGGACAGGGACAAAACCAAACGGAGAATGGGAAAAGGGGAACCCATCCAAACGAGAATACCGGCAATTCCCAGGGGAAAAAGGGAAACCGTCCTTCTGGATCTCAGGTTCGTAAAGACTCTGCTCGCAGAAAACCTTCAGAGAAATTCGTTCCGAATAGCGGGCAGGGGAAGGCCCGTGGTGGTGGTTCGGTTTTTCGACGAAGACCGGCCAATAAACAAAACAATTATGCTGCCAGAGGTGAAGAGGCGGTACAACGGGCTCCTTCCATCCCTCTTAAAGCGGTAGGCGGCATAAAAGCCCTGGCTGAGAATGGACAATTTGGGCGCAATTGGTGGGCCCGCCGATGGATCCATGCCATGGAAAAATTGATGGACGGTCGAAGACTGTCACGTGGACAGGAATATGCCAGTCAGGGACAGGTCCTATCCATGGGAGAGATCAAGAATGGTGTGGCAGCCATGGTACAGGGGTCACGGGTGAAACCTTACCGGGTTACCATTCAGGTGATGCCGCTTAAAGCTGAGGAGTGGGAAAAAGCCCTCGATGTTCTGGCCAGTCAGGCGGTTTTTGCGGCAAAATTGCTGGCTGGTGAAATGCCGGAAAACATTGAAGAAGCATTTCAAAGTGCAGGCTTAAGTCTGTTCCCGGAAAGGCCTGGCGACCTGGTAACGCAGTGTTCCTGCCCGGATTGGGCCAATCCATGCAAGCATGTGGCCGCGGCGCACTACATTCTGGGGGATCGATTCGATGAAGACCCGTTCCTGCTTTTCCGTATGCGTGGGCGCTCACAAGAGCAGGTGCTGGAAGGGCTTCGACGTCATCGGGGCGGGTTGGTGGACGAACCTCAATCCAGTCCGGCTGAAGAGACGACTACCACCCTGGACAGTTCCCCCGATGTTTTCTGGGAACCGGGTGATCAATTATCCGCGTTTTCTGTACAGATCAAATCGCCAAAAGTCACATTGCCGGTACTTCGTCGGTTGGGACAACCAGAAATAATACGCACTTTCCTTCTAGAAGACGAACTGGGTCCGGCTTATGAGTCTGCCTCTCAGGCGGCCATGTTCCTGGCGTACAGTGAAATGCCGGAAAGTGAACCTTCCCATGATGCAGATCTGGACGAAGAAAATTAATTTTCTCTCATAATCTTGACGATAAGCAAAATATGCAAGAGAATTCCTGGGGTCGGTGAAGTGCGGTGATTGAATTTCATCATACACACGGACACCAGAATACAGAATCCGCGTTTTCGGTTAACCAATAGTTATTGCCGGAACTCCAACTGCGAAACGGCAAACGGAAATAAATCCATGAGATTTCCCGCCTGTGTTATGAGATATACCGATAAGGTCAGCCTTATCGAAATGGTTTGTTTGCAACGTTTTCAAATAAATTGAGTATATGAAATAGTACCATCTACAAATCGCCGGATGAATAAACCTGCGGTTTGTTGGGTAAGGGACATTATTGCATGTTTAAGATCATCATAAAAAACCTCTTACGACGTAAAACGCGAACTTTACTCACCGTCCTGGGAATCAGTATTGGAGCCGCAGCGATCATCGGTCTTGGAAATATGGCTGATGGTTTTCAGGCCGGATATAGCAATATGATGACCGGAAGCAGGGCTGATTTCGTTCTTAGCCAGCCGGATGCCTACGATATCAGCATGAGCGCGATCGATGAGAAGATCGGAGAAGAGTTAAAAGCTCTTCCTGAAGTAGCTCAGGTAAGCGGAATGACTGAAGGTATTGTCACAACAGATGATTCGCCTTATTTCTTTGTATTTGGTTATCCGGAGGACAGTTTTGTCCTATCAAAATTTGTGATCATTCACGGTGTTAACTTTATAGATGCCAGAAAATCATCATTCAAGGGAACACCAATCCTTCTTGGAAGCCAGGCGGCTGAAGCCATGAAGAAAAATGTGGGTGACACAATACGACTGACTCAAAATGTGTATCGCATCATCGGGATATATGAAACAGGCCAGGCATTTGAAGACAGCGGTGCCGTTTTGCGTTTGGAAGATAATCAGGCATTGCTTGGAACCGCCCATCAGGTCTCTCTGTTTTATATTCAACTTAAAGGACCAGAGAGAAAAAATTCTTTTAAGGAAAAGATTGAAAAAAGGTACCCTGACCTTTTACTGGCAACAACGAAAGAGTTTTCTGAAAAACAGGGAATGGCAGATTATATGTCAGGCATGGTCTGGGTGATCGGTGTACTGGCTATCTTGATTGGCGGGGTTGGGATGATGAATTCCCAGCTTATGGCAGTTTTTGAACGTACACGTGAGATAGGAGTACTGCGGTCTGTCGGTTGGTCGGGCAGACGTGTCCTGGCTATGATCCTTGGCGAGTCTATTCTGGTTTCACTGGCCGGGGGCATTGTCGGTTGTGCTCTTGCTTTTGTATTCCTGATGTCCTTTTCAACTGTTCTTCAAAGCTGGGGTGGGTCCATAAGTAATATTCGACCGGCTTTGCTCATTCAGGCTTTTGTTATTGTTATCCTTCTTGGTTTGACTGGAGGAGTATATCCGGCCTGGAAAGCGTCCCGGTTGCAACCGGTTGAGGCTATTCGATATGAAGGTGGTGGAAGCGGTGGAAAAAAACATCGTTTTCCTTTTGGTGGGATGGCTGTTCAGAGTCTGTGGCAGCGATCCACCCGAACCATATTAACCCTGGGTGTGATCGGAATGACGGTGGGTGCCATTCTGGCACTGGAAGGGATCATCGGCGGTACGGTCAGCGCGATGAATAGTATGCTAACCCAGGATGCTGAGATTGTGATCCGACAGGCCGGAATCTCTGACACGGGTTACAGCACTATTGATGAACGTGTCGGGACGAAAATAGCTGCATTTCCTGAAGTGGAAGCCATCAGTGGTCTGATATTTACAGCCGCAGTATTACCCGGTTCGGGAGGGTTCTTTATCCTGCAGGGATGTTCTCCAAAAAGTTTTGGGATAAAAAGATTTAATGTTGTTGAAGGACGACCGATTCAATCCAACCGTGAGATCATGATCGGTCGTATGACTTCTGATTCGCAAAAAAAGAATATTGGCGAGACTCTCCAATTGGGAAATTATCGCTACAAGGTTGTCGGAATCTACGAATCGAGTTCGAGCTGGGAAGATATGGGTGGGGTTGTCACTCTTCGCGATGGGCAGAATTTTGCGGGCAAGCCGCGTAAGGTGACCATGTATTCCGTAAAAGTAAAGGATTTCAATACAGCCCGTGGTTTAGTGGACAAAATCAATTCCGAAATTCCTGATGTTCACGCGTCGCTTGCCAGTGATTTCACCAATGAAATGCCAGATATGCAAAACTCTGCCGCGATGGTGAATGGTATTTCATTCGTGGCGATTTTTCTTGGAGGACTGGGTTTGATGAACACCATGCTCATGGCTGTTCTGGAACGCACGCGTGAGATTGGCGTCCTGAGGTCCATGGGATGGCAGCGTCGATCAGTATTGGGGATGATCGTAAAGGAATCACTATTACTCGGGGTACTTGGTGGTATCACCGGAATATTGATGGGTGTCGGGTTGACCCGATTGGTGATGCTGGAACCAAGTTTGGGTGAATTTCTTGTTCCTGAGTATTCAGTACTGATGTTTATCAGAGCATTGATGGTTGCTATTTTGCTTGGCGGGTTTGGTGGAATTTATCCGGCTTACAGGGCCAGCCAACAACTCCCGGTTGAAGCATTGCGGTATGAATGATATTGGAGGCTACTATGAAGAAGGAAGTATGGAAAATCTTATCTGCTTTACTTGTGATCGTGCTGCTCGTTTCTGGCTTGTCAGCGTGTAGTGCCAAGGGAAACGAGGAGGTTGAGCCGACACCGGAAGCAGTCCAAAACAACGAAGTTTTTGTTAGCGCTACGGGTGTGGTAATTCCATCCCGTTGGAGTATGTTGAGCATTCCGGCTTCTGGTGTTGTGGAAGTTGTAAATGCCAAAGAGAATGAAGCATACAATGAAGGCGATCTTCTGATACGCCTTAAAGGAAAAGCTGCTCAAGAGGCGGCGGTTTCGGCAGCAGAAGTTGCCCAGATTTCCGCGCAGAGAAAGCTTGACAATCTTTCAAAGGACCACAATGCTGTCAGAGCAACCGCCCAGTTGCGGTTGGCTGACGCCACAAAAGCATTGGACAAAGCCCAGGAGAAGAGGGAAGGAAAGAATTATCAACGTGCCAGCACAGCGATCCTTGACCAGGCTCGTGCTGATATGATCCTGGCGGAAGATGAGTTCAAGAAAGCGAATGATCTTTGGGCGTACTATCAGGATAAGGACGAAAACGATGTTACCCGTGCCGGTGTCTTGAGCATGTTCTCAGCCGCGCGGCTTGCTCGGGATAAAGCCGCGTGGAACTTGAATTACCTTGAATCGCTGCCGGATGATATGGAAGTTGCCCAGGCGGAAGGCGCGCTCGTCGTTGCCAAAGCCGAGGTGGAAGCTGCACAGCGAGAATGGGACAAGGTCAAGAATGGTCCTGACCCGGTGGAACAACAACAGCTGGAAGGTGAATTAGAAAATGCCACCAAGCAGCTTGAAGCAGCACGATCGACGCTCGCAGATCTCGAATTGAAAGCCCCGTTTAATGGCACCACAAGCCGGATCAGTATCCGCGAAGGGGAATGGGTCAATATGGGGCAGAGTGCCTTATTGCTGGCAGATTTGACAGAATTGCAGGTGGAGACAACAGATCTGAATGAAATCGATGTCGCGCGCATCAAAGAGGGTGCTCCGGCTGAGATCACTTTTGACGCATTACCCGGCGAAAAAATTCAGGGAGTCGTGGAACGAATCGCCGCTCGGTCTGCCGAAGGCTCTGGTGTCAATTACACCGTCACACTCTCCATGCAGGATCGCCCCGAAAAACTACGCTGGGGAATGACAGCATTTGTGGATATCAAGGTGGAAGAATGACCTGGACTGTAGAGACCCGGGACCTTTGCCGTATTTATGGCAACGGTGATGAAGTTCGGGCATTGGATAATGTAAACCTGAAGATCGCGCCGGGTGAATTTGTGGCAGTGATGGGCCCGAGCGGGAGCGGCAAAAGCACCCTTTTGAACGTTCTGGGCGCGCTGGATAAACCCACCTCCGGTCAGATTTTTATTGACGGAGCTGATCTCTCCCAGGTTAAAGATCTGGATACATTCAGAGGAAAGACTGTCGGTTTTATTTTTCAGTTGCACAATCTGCTGCCAACACTGACATCCGTTGAGAATGTGGAAATACCCATGATCCACTACAGCTCGCCAAAAGAGCGGCGCTCACGAGCGCTTGAACTTCTGGATATGGTCGGTATGTCTCATCGCCTGGACCACCTTCCCGGACAATTATCCGGAGGTCAGAGGCAGCGGGTGGCTATTGCCAGAGCACTGGCAAATAAACCATCTCTTGTCCTTGCTGATGAACCGACCGGGAATCTCGATTCGATCAACGGACGGGATCTGATCAAGTTGATGCGGGACCTAAACCATAGTCAGGGTACGACCTTTATTCTCGTTACCCATGATCATGAAGTAGCGGCTCAGACACGGCGCGTAATACGCATGGGAGACGGGAAAATAACCGCGGATGAAAAGATCGATTCACCCGTGGAACAGAATATTAAAGACCTTCGTTATTCTCTTATTGGGCAGGCCATTGCTGATGGTGACTTAAAATCATTAACCAATGCAGGCCTGGGTGACAGTGAGATCAAAGCACTCCAGAAGATACTGAAAAGATAAATCGGGAATAGAAAACAAAAAAGAACTCTCCGGTCAAGGAGAGTTCTTTAGTTAGCGTTCCATTGATACGACTTGCGATTCCCAACGATGCCAACCCCCGAACCGTTCGGAAAGCAATCTCTTGCCTTCGCCGGGCGGATTTAAACCCATTAATTCCAGGTCGGCGTCCATCATAATCCGCACCAGCTCATGGAAATGGATGCGTGGTTCCCAATTTAGCATGCTTTTGGAACGGCTGGCATTGGCCAGAAGGTAATCGACTTCGGTTGGGCGGAAGTAACGCGGATCGATCTTTACATAATCATTCCAGTCAAGATCGACATAACCGAAAGCCTCTTCCAAAAATTCCCGAACCGTATGCGCCTCACCGGTACCGATCACGTAATCAAAGGGTTTTTCCTGCTGCAGAATTATCCACATGGCTTCCACGTATTCTGGCGCGTAACCCCAGTCACGCCGTGAATCAAGGTTGCCCAGGTACAGATGCTGCTGTTTTCCGGCTTTGATGGCGGCTACGGCTCTGGTTATCTTACGAGTGACAAAAGTCTCGCCGCGGCGCGGGGATTCGTGATTGAACAGGATGCCATTTGTGGCAAACATGTTGTATCCTTCACGGTAATTGCGTGTGACCCAGTAAGCATATACTTTTGCCGCGGCATATGGGCTGCGCGGTTCAAAGGGTGTATCTTCGCTCTGGGGTGGCTTGGCACCACCAAACATTTCACTGGATGAAGCCTGGTAGAAACGGGCGTTTGTGCCGCTTTTTCGGACCGCTTCCAGAATACGTATGGTTCCAAGTCCGGTTACATCACCGGTATATTCCGGCATATCAAAACTTACGCGTACATGGCTCTGGGCAGCGAGATGGTAAATCTCTTCAGGGCGGATATTGTAAATAATATCCAACAGCGTGTCACCGGTTGACACATCACCATAATGAAGATGCAGGTTTACTTTTTCCCCGTTATTATGCGGGTCGTGATAAATATGATCAATCCGGCGGGTGTTGAATGTGCTTGCCCGGCGGATGATGCCATGTACCTCATAGCCTTTACTTAGCAACAATTCTGCCAGATACGAACCATCCTGTCCGGTTATGCCGGTTATTAGTGCTTTCTTCAAAATTTCCTCCAACCCTGTCGAGATCAGGGAGATATACAGAACAAAGAACAGTTCAGCCCCCAAAGAAGCAAGTATACTCACGCCAGGGGAGGGTGTCAATTATAAAAAAGTGTGATGTTAGGGACTATCTATAAATTGATGTCGACCTCGGAAGGGTCTGTTTCACATCTTCGTTGTGAGGAAAAATGAATTATCAGAAGGTTTATGAGATCCTTGCGGAAAATCAAATACAGATCAAAAAATGAATAATTAAAAGTTGTAACTGCATTCTACAATCGGTGAAATTTATGAAATAGTGGCATTTATCAAAAAAGCTGGTACTGTCCCAGGTATGGACTGACAATATCAAAATATTGAAGGTTTTTGATAGCTTTGCGGCTTTAGGCTAAACAGTGTTGTTTACCACAGTCTGAATTTTGAGCCTGGTACCAGTATTCTCTATTGTTCTATTCCTCTTCGATGCCTGATGATTGCTGGCGCAAAAGGGGGGATGCATTTTCTTGAGATTCACAAAGGAGAGATAAAGAAATGTCCGACAAAACAACAATGAAGTTCATCCACGCAGGGACAGTTCTGCTGAAAATTTTGCTAATTTTGTTATGTTCGATACTCTTTCTCATTGGGGTGCTAACGGCCATCCAGCACTTTTCAACCAACAGTGAAAAAGCAGGGTATCCTGCTCCCGGAGTAATGGTTGATGTCAATGGAAAAATGATGCATGTGTACACGGAAGGCCAGGGAAAAACAACTTTTGTCGTATTGAGCGGTGGAGGTGTTGGCGCTCCTGTTTTGGAATATAAACCGTTGTGGTCTCGCTTCGCGGAACATGGACGGGTCGCGGTCGTGGAATATATGGGATATGGATGGAGTGACGAAACTGATGCGCCTAGAACATCGGAAAATATTGTCGAAGAAATCCGGGCCGCTCTAAAGGGAGCGAATATTAACCCGCCCTATGTTCTGGTTGCTCATTCAATTGGGGGCATCTATGCAATGAAATACACGCAATTGTATGGTGACGAACTTGAAGCGCTGATAGCGTTGGATATAACCTTACCCAGAGGGATTATCCAGGCCAAAGCGCATGGGCAGACTGTTCAGCAGTCGCTGCCGCCTTTTGACACGATCTCACTCCTTAGAAAAGCCGGGATTATGCGTGCCATGCTTTGGATGAATCCATTGCTGGTTAGCGGGGCACCTGAGGTCGTTTATTCAGAAGAAGAAGCACGTATGATAGCCATGGTTACCAATTGGGATTATGCAAACGATACGGTTAATAATGAATTCATACAACTAGAACGGAATATGACCGATCTGGTAGATATGGTGTTCCCTGGAGAATTACCGGTCCTTATGATACACGCCAATCCACCCGGGAAACAATCAGAAACGAGCGAATGGTTTTTATCAGAGCGTAAGCGATTGGTCCAGGACCTGGATTATGGAAAAGTGACGGAATTGCCTGCCGGGCATAGTAGCATCTACTGGGTTTTATCAGATGATATCGTCAAGGAAACGCTTTCCTTTCTTGAAGAAGCAGGCAAAAACTGAATCTCTATAAGCATTTGGTCACCTGTCTGTAGAGAGTCGTACTATTGAGCATTCTGAATGCGTCTTCCCTGTGTTTCGGAAACGCTTACAGATCGGGCTTTTGTTGCAGATAGGATAGGAATATTTTGACTATATCCGGGTCAAAGTGTGACCCGCTTTGGTCATGGATGTAGGCGATTGCGTTTTCTCTTGACCAGGCTTTACGGTAAGGCCTATCGCTGGTCAACGCATCATATACATCTACTACAGCGAACAAACGGGCGGGAAGGGGAATGTTTTCCCCTGAAAGCCCGTGTGGGTATCCGGTGCCATCCCATTTTTCATGATGCAGATGGGGAATATCGAGAGCGGGTTTCAGATAATCAATCGATTTCAACAGATTATAGGCAAACAATGGATGTTGTTGCATTGCTTCCCTTTCTTCCTGAGTAAGGATCCCCGGTTTATGGAGGATGGCATCAGGAACGCCGATTTTCCCAATATCGTGAAGCAACGTGCCACGATGAATATTGATACGATCCTCAGCGGAAAAGTTCATCCTTTCCGCAAGTTCAGCCATCATTTTGGTAACCCGGCGTGAATGACCCTCTGTCTCGTCATCCCGCAAGCTCAAGGCCATTGCCAGACTTTCAATTGTCGCGTCGTATGATGCCGTGAGGTTCCGGTTGGCATTGATCAGGTCTTCATTAAGCTGATAAAGGTCCTGATTGACATTCTCGAGTCCTTCAATTAACTGCGCGTTTTCAATTGCCAGAGCTGCCTGTCCGGCCAATGTCTCAAAGAATTCCAGCCATTCTTTATCCGGCTCAATATTATCTCTGGTGAATAATTCCAGAACTCCAACCAGTTTATTCTTTGCAAGCAGAGGAATACCCAGATAGTTTTTTACTCTTTCCTCTGCCAGTAAGGATGCAAAAGCCTCATCCAGATTTTTCTCCTGAAGGTCGCGGATATGAATGAGTTTTTTCTCCTGTGCGGCGATACCTGCCAGGCTGTACCCCATTTTAACAGTCGCATTCTGGATCCGCGATGTCTCAAATCCTATGCCGTATGCGTATTCAAATAAATCTGCCTTCTCATTGAAAAGTAGTATCGAAACCGAATCGACGTTTAAGTGCTGTTTTACGTTCAGGCAGATCAAATTAAGCGTGCTGGAAAGATCTGAACTGGTGCTGATCTCACGATCAATTTCGTGGAGTGATGTGATCCGTTCGAGGCGACGCCGGGCATCTGTGAGCAGACGGGCTTTATAAAGCTCATCCTCCTTCTTCTCTGTGATATCCATGAATATCCCTATCATCCGCAATGGCAGGGATGGGTTTTCTCTATCTACAAAACTGCCTATTAACAGCATCCATCTCCACTGGCCGGCGTCGTCCATATTTCGCGCCTCTACCAGCAGCTGGGATGTCTTCCCGGCAAAATAGTCTCTGTAGGCCTCAGTCACCCTCTGTAAATCGTCTGGATGTATTCTGGAAGAAAGATCCATCAGGTGGATTATGCTGATCCTTGCTTCAGGAGCAGCGGATATCTCCGGTACATCCTTTAAGGTTATCTGTCCATTTTCAATGTTTAGTTCAAATACTCCCTGTCGGGAGATCGAGATTGCCAGCAGGAGTTGTTCTTCGTTTTCCTTTAATTGAGTGAGAATTTGCTCCTGTCTTCGGATATATTGATGAATGAGGCTGTATATCAAAAGCCCGCTGATCAAAACATAAAACCACCCTTTAAAATTTTGCATCCGGGTGAGTTCGCGCGTGTCGTGGACAAAAGATTCAAGGATCATATCCGAGAACAAAATCCATAATCCACCGAAGAGCAAATAAAGAAGCGTGATCTGGATACTGGCAGGGATGCTAAATTTCTTCATATTATTCAGGTTTGTTTTTCTGTTATAGGCCGATATGACGGAATGATAATTATTATCGCATCAAACAGATAAATTTATATGACGAAAAAAATAAGCGGTCTTATGTTTCTGGTAAAATCTGTCCAGAGGTACTATGTCTGGTAAAAGATCATTGTCTTTTCTGCGCTGGGTATCCCTGGCGCTCATCTTTATCGCGGTGCTATTAAGTGTATACAATCTTATCGGCTACAGCCGGATCCGAGGCAATTTCCCACCGGGGATGCGTATAGCCGGAGTGCCAGTCGGGGGATTGGACAGGCAGTCCGCGGCAGAACGGCTTGTTCAGGCTTATGGCGTGCCGATCGAACTTCTTTATGGTGAATCGATCATCCAGGTGAAGCCGGCTGTTGTTGGGTTTGAGCTTGATTTGGAAAGTATGCTTTCGGCGGCTGATCTGCTACGGGTAAACCAGCCTTTTTGGGAAGGTTTCTGGGAACACCTTTGGAATCAACAACCTTCCGCTGCTGACATACCACTGAGTTCCAAATTGTCGGAAGCCCGGCTGCGCAGTTACCTGACCGATGAAATATCTGCGCGGTTTGATTCTCCACCTTCGGCAGCAATCCCGCTGGCCGGCAGCACGAATTTCAGCGGTGGAACATCCGGAACAACGCTGGATGTTGACAGGGCAGTGATCCTGATAACAGACGCTCTTCGGTCACCGGCCAACCGGGTGGTGAATCTTTCATTAAAAACTGTTGCTCCTCCGCGGCCATCATTACAAAACTTGCAGATATTGCTGCAACAGATCATTGCAGAAAGTTTTGATGGTCTTGCTGAGATCTACATTTACGACTTGCAGACGAATCAAGAGCTGCACTTTGCCGTGAACAAAAATGAGGCTGTGCAACCCAACATAGCCTACACGGCGGCCAGTACCATGAAAATACCGATCATGGTGTCGGTGTTCAAACGAGCCAATGAGCCTTTACCCCCCGGTGTGGGCGACCAGATAGCGCTTATGATTGACCGGTCTGATAATCCGCCGGCTGATATATTGATGTCCGAAGTTCTGGATGCCAATGTCGGTCCGCTGGTTGTAAGTCAGGATATGGCCGCGTTGGGACTGGAAAATACTTTCCTGGGTGGTTACTTTTATCAGGGCGCACCGCTGTTAAAACTATTCAAGACACCGGCAAATTCCCGGACGGATATCAACACATTCCCGGATCAATACAACCAGACAACACCCATGGAGATGGGTTTACTGCTGGGTGATATCTATGAGTGTGCCAATTCAGGTGGTGGCGCTTTCCCTGCTGCTTTTCAGAATGAAATCACCCAGAATGAATGCCGGCAAATGATCGCCTACCTGGCTAAGAATAAGATTGGTGTGTTATTGGAAGCAGGTCTTCCCGAAGGGACACAGTTTGCCCACAAACACGGATGGGTCACAGACACAACAGACGGCGTTATTCACATCATGCAGGATGCCGGTATTGTGTACACCCCCGGTGGAAATTATGTGATCACAGTTTATTTGTACCATCCGGTTCAGGTGGTGTTCGATCCGGTCAATATTATGTACGCCCAGCTTTCGCGGGCGATCTATAACTATTTTAACCTGCCGGCCAGCTAGCACTTACAGGCCAGGTAAGACTTTTACTCTTTATTGACCGGCTGCTTCTCTGTGCCGGTCAGTTTTTTTAGTAATTCGTACTCTGATATGGGCATATTGACCGAACCTAAACGTGGACTGCCTTTACCCAGAAATACCAGTGATAGAGAAGCCGGTTCAATGGATATACGTTGGAAATCGTCCAGAGCCATATTCAGGAAATACGCCAGTGCCAGTTTGATCGGATCACAATGGGAAAAACAAATCACCGTGTCATTTTCTCCCATTACGGAAGCAATTTCTTCCAGGCTGGATACGATCCTTTGCTGGGCAGTAATAAAGGATTCCCCTGCGGGAAATGTGACCAGGGAGGGCGTTTTCTGGATCACCTGCCAGAGCTTAAGTTTTTCCAGTTGTTTGTACGGACGACCCTGCCAGGCGCCAAAATTGACCTCCGTCAATCCGTTGTGAGGGCTGACGGGTATGCCCATCGCTTCAGATAGCGGGCGTGCGGTTTCCAGCGCCCTTTCCAACGGGCTGCTGAAAATGGCACCAATCTTCACACCTTCGAGCTTTTGAGCCAGAGCGGCTGCCTGATCCCGTCCATTGGCTGTTAGATGGACGCCGGTGATACGGCCAGTCAATCTCTTGCCTATGACGGCGGTTTCCGCGTGCCGGGCCAGGATAAGAATGGCCATTTATTTCCCCTCCATCCCTTCTTCCACAGACCGGCGCGCGTCTTCAACCTGTTGGCGCCAGTAAGCCAACCGTGCCGTGATCTCTTTCTCATATCCCTGATCAGACGGTTGGTAGAAGGTTTTGCCAGCCGCTTTTTTGGGAAGGTATTCCTGGGGGATGAAGTGTCCGGGGTAGTTATGCGGATATAGATATCCCTGTCCATGTCCGAAACCGGCCGCGTCACGGCTGGAATCCATCAGATGAAGTGGAACAGCTCCCATACCTTCCTTTTGTATCAAATCCATCACATCATATATAACCGTTGCTGAATTGCTCTTGGGTGCGGTAGCCAGATAAAGCATTGCTTCCGTAATGGGATAGACACCTTCCGGCATTCCAATGAATTCGAAGGCGGTAACAGCGGAAGAGACAATCATCAATGCCTGCGGGTCGGCCAAACCGATGTCTTCGCTGGCCAAAATGACAAGACGGCGCAGAATAAAGCGCGGGTCTTCACCGGCTGCCAGCATCTTTGCCAACCAGTACAGGGCCGCGTCGGGGTCTGAACCGCGAACAGATTTGATAAAAGCCGAGATGGTATCGTAATGATTGTCGCCTTTTTTGTCATACGTGAGGGCGCGTTTCTGGATGGATTCCTGCGCGATATCCATTGTGATATGAATGATCCCATCTTCCGACGGGGGCGAGGTTTCCACAGCCAACTCGATGGCATTCAGGAGATTGCGGGCATCATGATTGGCCATGCTGACCAGGTGGTCACGCGATTCGTCCGGTAGATCAATCTTAAGCCGGCCATAACCGCGTTCTTCATCTTTCAGGGCGGAAATGAGTATTTTTTGCAGATCCGCATCACGCAGCGGGCCCAGTTCGAATATCCGGGAGCGTGAAACAAGGGCGGGGATGACCTCAAAATACGGGTTCTGGGTGGTTGCGCCGATAAGCGTAATAAGCCCGCGTTCCACATGCGGCAGAAGGGCATCCTGCTGGGCTTTATTCCAGCGGTGGACCTCATCCACGAAAAGCAGGGTTCTCTGATTGTGATGCTTGCGGCGGGTTTCAGCCGCGGCAATAACCTTGCGTAATTCCGGTACCCCGGCCAGTACCGCGGAAATATTCTCAAAGTAAGCCTTTGTGTGATTGGCTATGATCCGGGCGAGGGTCGTTTTTCCGGTCCCGGGCGGTCCGTATAATAGGATGGATGAGAACAAGCGGTCGGCTTCAATGGCGCGGCGAAGAAGCCGGCCAGGAGCCGTGATGTGCTCCTGGCCGACAAACTCATCCATGGTACGCGGACGCATGCGCTCTGCCAGGGGGGCTTCGCTCTTCATGCGGTTGTCCATTGCCTGACCGAAAAGGTCCTGTTCGGTCATGGATTAGGGTGTGGTCTCCGGAGTGTTCATGCCGGGCAGTTGGAACATAAAGGGATTGTCGCTGGGCAGCAACATCGTTTCGATCGTTGGTGAGATCTTGGTGATGTACTGGTAGGTGAGCAGATCCGGATTGGATTGCAGCGCGCGGGCGATCAATTCAAGGGATTGCGCTTCTGCCTGGGCTTCAATGATACGGGCTTCAGCTTCTCCTTTGGCGCGAATGACAGAGGCATCCGCGGCGCCCTGAGCGGTTTGACGAGCCTGTTCGGCTTCCTGGCGTTTTTGTTCCACAACAAATTTCGCTTGCTGGGCTGTCTGTTCGGCGATCTGTTTTTGCTCCACCGAGGCGGCATATTCCGGTGAGAAGGTTATATTGCGCAGAATGAAGTCGATCAAAATTAGACCATTTTCATTCAATTTTGTTGACATGGTTTTCTGAAGGTTCTCAGCCATTTCAAACCGCTTGCTGGTGACCACTTCTTCCACGCCATATTGCGATACAACATCGCGGATGACGCCACGTGCCTGGGCGCGGATAAGTTCTTCGCCGTACCGTTCTTTCCACAGGATATGCACCCGCACCACCTGTTCCGGATCAATGGCGTAGATGACAGACGCATCAACATAGATCTCCTGACCATCGGCTGTTCGGGCTGTGATTGAATCGTCACCAGTTCTGTTACCTTCGCTTTGGGCAATACTCATCGTGTATGTCTGTCGGCTTATGGAGTATTGCACTACCGATTCCGCAAAGGGGATGACCCAATGCAGGCCGGGTGCTAAAGCCTGATCGCGGTATCCCGGGGCGAACGCTGTGATGACCACACCACGTTTATCCGGTTCAATGAATACAAGACCGGCGCTGATTGTGGAAAGCGCGACAGCGACAAGAACTATGATCAGCAGGATAAAACCACTGCGGGCTACCGGTTTACCGCGGGAGGCCTGCATAACAAAAAAGACAATCAATGCGATAACGGCTAACCATGCCGCACCGCTGACGATTGTTACCAATGATGCGATATCCATTCTCTCTCCTTATTTTTCAATTAATCAGCGATACCAAAATTATACATTGTGATATAGTCGCTTCCATGAAGTTGATACAAACTACTCTCTCACAGGTATTTCAGAACAGTGATACTGACTGTTTCGGGTTTAACCTCGACGCGGGCAGTCCGGTATTGCCCGGGCAGTATATCCATGCTCATCGTGAGGGCGATCCTATGTCGGTGCCTCTTTTCCCTTCCGGAATGGCGGGGGCATATTTCACCGGTATGCCATCTCTGAAAAGGAACTGGCGGCCGGGTGATCAATTTAATATACGCTTTCCTCTGGGAAAAGGTTTTTCGTGGGAGAAGAAACGACAACAACGTTTGTTGATAATATCCGGTACGGAGAATCCCTTGCGTCTGCTGCCAGTGGCTGGTATGGCGCTGGCGGATGGCGGGGAGATTGCTTATTTTGGATACCATTTGCCGGATGATCTGCCGGTTGAGATCGAGATTATTACACGTGATCTACTTCCCGACGCCATCCGATGGGCGGATAGCATCATCGGAGATGTGTCCCTTGAGAATCTGAACAATTGGATTGGGTTTTTGGGTGGGTCTGCTACCCGAAATATCCAGGTGCTTATAGACACTCCCATGGTCTGCATGGGGATGGCGGAGTGCGGTGTGTGTGCAGTCAAGACGCGGCATGGTTGGAAGCACGCCTGCACCGACGGCCCGGTTTTCCCGCTGGCGGAGCTGGACGTATGACCGCGGATGAATACCGGCGCGTGCTCGAACTGCCTTCCCGCTGGATGAACCAGGCCGGTACGTCCGGGTTTTCTCCAACATCATCTACAGCTGGTTCCGTGTTCGTCACCAATCCGATCAGTCTGCGGGCACGTGTGCCATCCACTGACCGCGCATGCGTGCCGTATCCCGGTGGTTTCCTGTTGCATACCGGTCTACCCAATAAGGGCTGGCGGGCTGTCCGACGGAAATACGCCGCCCATTGGGCACAGTCCGCGAATCCGGTATGGCTGCACCTGATCAGCACTGAACCGGATGACATGAATGCGATGGTTCGTGAGAGCGAAGAACTGGAAGGTATAGCGGGGATCGAAGTGGGTTTGCCGCCCGGCTGCTCCCGCGATCTGATTCGGCAGTTGATATTGGCTGCCAGTGGAGAACTGCCGTTGATGGTGTATTTCTCTCTGGGTGAAGAACATTCTCTGCTAAATGATTTGCCCGATGCGGTGGCTGCCGTTACCCTCGGCGCGCCGCGCGGGGCACTGCCAGTCACAGGTGGACGGATTATCCACGGCAGGCTGCACGGGCCGGGGTTGTTCCCGCAGATGTTGGAAGGGTTAATTAATCTGAAAACGTTGGGAATACCGCTCATCCTGGCAGGAATTTGTAACCTGCAGGACGCGAAAGCCGCCCTGAATTGCGGGGCGGCGGCGGTACAGATCGATCATTTTTGCTGGGATGGTCCCTTGCCGGCCTGACCGGTTCAGTCATCCTGCAGGATGATGGTCACCGGGCCGTCATTGCTGATGTCCACCAGCATATCGGCCCCGAACACACCGGTCTGCGTGGGAACGCCCTGACCTTGAAGGAATTGTACGAATTTATCCACCAGCGGACTGGCAAGGTCGGGTGGAGCGGCTCCGATGAAGGACGGCCGGTTGCCCTTGCGCGTGTCGGCATACAACGTGAATTGTGAGACGACAATGGCCGAACCACCTACGTCGATGATGGAGCGGTTCATCTTGTGCTGGTCGTCTTCAAAGATGCGAAGTAGGGCGATCTTTTTCGCGGCAGCCAGCAGCTTTTCTTCCGTATCCTGCGGGCCGATGCCCAGCAGGATCACCAGACCGTTTTGAATATCGGCGGTGACGGCGCCCTCAATGGTGACGCGGCCGTGTCTGACCCGTTGAATGACCGCGCGCATGGATCAGGGCAGCCCGATGGCTTCGCGGACTTCCACCATGGTGGCTTCGGCAATGGCTCCGGCGCGTTTTCCACCCTCATGTAGAATATCCCAAATGTGTTGCGGACCCCGGTCCAACTCTGCCCGGCGGGCACGGAAGGGTTCCAGGTGGGTGTTGAGGCTGGCGGCCAGCTTTTTCTTGCAGTCCACGCAGCCGATTCCGGCGCGGCGGCATTCAATATTGATGTTCTCCACCTCATCTGCGGGGGTGAACATTTTGTGCAGCGTGAACACGTTGCATACATCCGGGTTACCGGGGTCGGTGCGGCGCAGGCGCTGTGGGTCGGTGACCATAGTCATCACGCGCTGCTGGGTCTCTTCGGGGGTGGCGGCCAGTTCGATGTGGTTATTCAGGCTTTTGCCCATCTTGTTCACGCCGTCAGTACCGAGGACTTTGGGAAACTCGGTGGCTTTCATCTGCGGTTCGATAAGCGCCTTGGTATTGTACCGGTAGTTGAACGAACGGACGCACTCGCGGGCGAATTCCAGATGCGGAGCCTGGTCGATGCCCACCGGCACGAAATTGGCTTTGTACAACAGGATATCGGCAGACATGAGCACCGGGTATCCCACCAGACCGTAATTAACATTGTTGGGATTGTCGCGTACTTTTTCTTTGAAGGTGGGCAGGTCGGTCAGTTTGCCGAGTGGTGTGACCATCGACAGGTAGGTATGCAGCTCCATAACCTGCGGTACATGTGATTGAATGAAGACGATGCTTTCTTCCGGGCGGATGCCGGCGGCCAGCCAGTCGAGCGCCATGTCATAGGTGTTCTGTTTGAGGTCCTGGGTGGTTTCCATGGTGGTGAGCGCGTGCACATCCACGATGCAGTACACGCAATCGAAGTCATCCTGCATGGCCACATAGTTCTTGATGGCGCCGAGATAGTTGCCGAGGTGCTGGCGTCCGGTGGGGCGGGCGCCCGAGAAAACACGTCCTTTTTTCGTCATTAATGCTTTTCCTGTAAGTATTTTTTGAACAGGGCCGTCACTTCGCCGGGATTGGCGTGCCGGCCTGTGGATAACTTGGAGTAGATCAACGTCCCATCAACCAGAACTTCGAACCGTCCACCATCCGAGGGGACCAGGGTGATCTGTTTGATGCTGGATTCGTAATTCTTTAAAAGATCGGCTGCCAGACTGACAGCAAAGGCGGTGTAGTGTCAAACCGCGCAGTAGGTGATGGAAACGTTAAGCATCGGGTGTTCCTCCTGTAAACTGGGGGTATTATAACATCCCAAATTCGGGGCAGTTTTGTTGACGGGTAGAAAAGTGCGTGATAGAATAGTGCCCTGTTGGTTGGGCGCGTAGCTCAATGGTAGAGCAGTGGCCTTTTAAGCCATTGGTTAAGGGTTCGAGCCCCTTCGCGCTCACAGGAAAATCCGCCAGAAATTCGGCGGATTTTTTGATTCCAGTACCTGCTTCGCTGGCATACTGGTTAAGGGTTCGAGCTCCTTCGCGCTCACTGAGACCTGTCTTTTGGACAGGTCTTATGATTTAAATCCAGTACCTGCTTCGCTGGCGTACTGGTTAAGAATGTCGAGCCCCTTCGCGCTC
>CAYUQJ010000004.1:0-208712 GCA_964446955.1 uncultured Leptolinea sp. | reverse complement strand
TTCAGACCGTCGTGAGACAGGTCGGTCTCTATCCGCTGTGGGCGCAAGGGATTTGCGAGGATCTGCCCCTAGTACGAGAGGACCGGGGTGGACAGACCTCTGGTTTGCCAGTTGTCGTGCCAACGGCATTGCTGGGTAGCTATGTCTGGCAAAGATAACCGCTGAAAGCATCTAAGTGGGAAACTTGCCTCTAGATTAGATCCCTCTTTCCGTAAGGAAGTAAGATCGCAGGTAGACTACCTGCTTAATAGGCAGCGTGTGTAAGCACAGTAATGTGTTGAGCTAAGCTGTACTAATGATCGAGGGCTTCCATGTGACGCGGGGAATTCGGAATTCTTTCCTAATTGCGAAACAAACCTACATACTATTCAAACCGACTTTGTGAATTAAAGTCTCTTGGTGATTTGTGCGACAGTGGTACACCCGGTCACATCTCGAACCCGGTCGTTAAGGCTGTCAGCGCCGATGGTACTTGGGGGGCGGCCCCCTGGGAGAGTAGGTCGTTGCCAAGAGGCTTTTTTCTTTTAATTCTCAACGTCGGTTTCTCCGTAAATACTTCGTTTTTGACTTTCTGTAACCAGTCGGATTTATTCAAGCGACAAAAATAAGCAATTATGGAGTATAATTATTTCGCCCATTATGGGCAGGTTCTTTATTATCGCGTAAATCTTTACGGAGGGCTCTGGCTGATTGATCTGGGTCAATTGAGAATGCTCAATTATCTCGTATCACCGGCTGTGCCCAAGAACCAGCCGGTTTTGTTTTTCTACCCGCAAAAGACAGGAGGTGAAAAAATCAATGACTGCAGTCGTGTTGCGCCCCAATGAGTCACAGGACCAACTGCTGAAACGTTTCCGCAAAAAAGTCGTTAAAAGCGGTGTTTTAAGCACTGTTCGACGGAAACGCTGGTTCATCTCCAAAAGTGAGTTACGCCGGGTAGAGAAGAAGAAGGCGATCCGCCGGATTAAACGTCGACAGTACACCCACTCGGGTGAGTAATCTGCGGATTGCATCCAGGAGGATTGGATGGCTAAAGAAGAAGATAAAATTCAGGTCGAAGGCGTAATTGTTGAGGCCTTACCCGCCACACAATTTCGTGTACGTCTGACAGAGAAAGATTATCACGACCATGAAGTTCTGGCCTACCTTTCCGGCCGGATGCGTAAGTATTACATCCGCATCCTGTTGGGAGATCACGTTCGGGTGGAAATGTCTCCATACGACTTGACCCGCGGCCGGATTGTTTACCGCGCCAAGAAACCCAATGAAAGTAGTCCCAGCGAAGAATAATCGCTGATTGACCAAATGGTAAATAAAAAAGAACCCTTTTCAATAAAATGGAAAGGGTTCTTTTTTTTCGTTATTACACCTAAACTAAAAGTTTATTGTCAAATGAGGTGAGTGCCTTCATATAATTTGCCCGTTCAAATGCGGCAGGTTCAGCTACATTCTTTTGGCTCATACTGCCACGCATTTGTTTGATGGATTTATATTCATGCGCGTTCAACCAGTCCAGCAATTGGCTGTTTAACTCGGTAACACGGCGGGTTCCTTTTTCCAGCAATTCGCTGGCCAACATGGTGACATTCGCACCTGCCATGACCGATTTGATCACATCTTCAACGGTGTGTACCCCACCAGTAATGGCCAGGTCGGCTTTTACTTGTCCATACAACAGGGCTGTCCAGCGCAAAGGAAGCCGTAAATCCGCGCTTGTGCTCAATTGAAGTGATGGCACAACATCGAGTGTTTCGATATCAAAGTCCGGCTGGAAGAAACGGTTGAACATTACAAAGCCTGACGTGCCTGCCTGAGTGAGTTGTTGGACCAGGTTGGGTAATGCGCTGAAATACGGACTAAGTTTCACCGAAAGTGGAATATGCAGATGACTCTTGATGTCCCTCACCAGGTTGATGTAGTTGTTTTCCATCTCAAGTCCGGTCAGCTCGGTACTCGTGGGGATGTAGTACATATTTAATTCAAGCGCGTCTGCTCCGGCTTGCTCTATCTTTTGCGCATAATCGATCCATCCGCCGGTAGATATGCCGTTAAGGCTGCCTATTACAGGGATGGACACCGATTTCTTGATCTTCTGGATAAGTTCCAGGTATTCCTCCGGCCCTATGTTGTAATGTTCCAGGTCAGGGAAGTAGGTTACCGCTTCGGCAAATGAATTTGTCCCCCTTTCCAAAAAATGATCAAGCGCTTTACTCTCATGCGTGATCTGTTCTTCGAAAAGAGAATACATGACGACGGCAGCAATACCGGCATCTTCCATTTTCTTGACGGTATCCACTTTCTTGGATAATGGAGAAGAAGAGGCTACCAGAGGGTTTTTCAGGTCTAATCCGAGGTATTGGGTTGTCAGATCGATCATATTAAACTCTCCCTTAGTGATTGTCTTGTTTAATACTATACCTCTGTTAAACAAACCCGGCGAGGGGTTACCTCGCCGGGCGTATAACGTTTTACTATGTTATTTGGAGTCGGGATTTTTGGCTTTGTATTCAACGGCTGCCATGGATTTGTACAAATCCCAACGCTTGGCTGCGTCTTCTGTAACCTGATTCATCAACATTTCAGCACGTGATTCATCAGATTGCAGGAGCATACGATAGCGGGTTTCCTTGTACGCGTACTCGGACACAGGAATTGTCGGATCTTTAGAGTCGATCTGCAACGGATTCTTTCCCTGGTCAACGAGTGCCGGGTTGTAACGATACAGAGGCCACATACCGGAGTTAACAGCCGCTTTCTGCTGATCAAGACCACGGCGCATATCAATACCATGATTGATACAGTGGCTGTATGCGATGATCAATGACGGGCCGTCGTACGCGTCTGCTTCAAGGAAGGCTTTGAGCGTTTGGGTATCGCTGGCACCCATGGCGACACGGGCTACATAGATGTATCCGTAAGCCATCGCGATCATTCCCAGGTCCTTCTTGGGAAGTCCTTTACCGCTGGCGGCGAATTTTGCAACCGCGGCGCGTGGAGTGGCTTTGGAGGCCTGACCGCCAGTGTTGGAATACACTTCGGTGTCCAATACCAGTACATTGACGTTCCGGCCGGAAGCCAGAACATGGTCGAGACCACCGTAACCAATGTCGTATGCCCAACCATCACCACCCATGATCCACACGGATTTCTTCACGAGCATATCCACAATGGAAACCAGTTGAACGGCCATCGGATCTTTGTTTCCGTCGAGTTTCTGCTTTACGATCGCAATACGTTCGCGCTGGGCTTTAATTCCGGCATCCGTAGATTGATCTGCTTTAAGAATGTCATCAACCAGGCTGTCGCCTAAAACCGATGCGAACTTGGGTAGCAATTCAGTGGCGAATTCACTTTGCTTGTCGATTGTGAGACGCATACCAAGGCCGAATTCAGCATTGTCTTCAAACAGAGAGTTCGACCAGGCAGGACCACGTCCTTCATTATTGAAGGTCCAGGGGGTTGTAGGTAGATTGGCACCGTAGATCGACGTACAACCGGTGGCATTGGCTACAACCATCCGATCGCCGAAGAGCTGGGAAACCAGTTTGATGTAGGGGGTTTCACCACAACCACCGCACGCACCGGAGAACTCGAACAGAGGCTGAAGCAATTGAGAGTTCTTTACCGTTGTCGGCTGGAATGCTGAGCGGTCAACCTCGGGTATTGTGAGGAAGAACTCCCAGTTCTCACGTTCCTGCTCACGGATCGGAGGCTGTTCAGCCATGTTGATGGCTTTGAGGCTGGCATTGGTCTTGTTCTTGGCGGGACAGGCTTCAACGCAGAGACCACAACCGGTGCAGTCTTCCGGAGCGACCTGAATGGTGAATTTCATACCCGGTAATTCTTTGAATTTGGCATCTGTCGATTTGAATGTGGCCGGAGCGTTTTCAAGCAATTTCGGGTCATAGACTTTCTGGCGGATGACAGCGTGCGGGCAGACGAAGGAGCATTTTCCACACTGGATACAGGTTTCCGGATCCCAGATTGGGATCTCAAGGGCGATATTGCGTTTTTCCCATTGTGAAGTTCCGGTTGGGAATGTGCCATCTGCTGGCATGGCAGAAACGGGCAGTTTGTCGCCTTCAAAAACAATGATCTGGCCAAGGACATCTTTCACAAACTGAGGCGCGGCAGCGGGAACGCTGGGGCGACGGGTTAAGGTGCTGGTTACTTTGTCCGGAACCTTGATCTCATGAAGATGGGACAGGGATGCATCAACCGCGTCATAATTCTGCTTGACAACAGCTTCACCGCGTTTGCTGTAGGTTTTCTTGATGGATTTCTTGATCTCAGCGATAGCCTGTTCCCGCGGGAGTACACCGGAAATGGCAAAGAAGCAGGTCTGCATGATGGTGTTTACGCGTCCACCCATTCCAGTTTTATGAGCAACGGCACTGGCGTCAATGGCGTAGAATTTCAGTTTCTTCTCGATGATGTCTTTCTGAACTTCCTGCGGAAGTTTGTCCCAAACCTCATCGGGACCGTAGATGCTGTTGAGCAGGAACACCGCGCCCGGGAGGGCATAGCGGGTCATATCAAAGCGTTCAAGGAAAGAGTACTGGTGGCAGGCGACGAAATTGGCTTTGCTGATGAGGTACGGCGCGCGAATGGGTTTGGGGCCAAAGCGCAGGTGAGATGTGGTGACCGAACCGGATTTCTTTGAGTCATAAACAAAGTAACCCTGGGCAAAGTTGTCAGTTTCTTCTCCAATGATCTTGATGGAGTTCTTGTTCGCGCCGACTGTTCCATCAGCTCCCAGACCGAAGAAGACACAACGCACGGTGCTGGCATCTTCAATGTCAAAATCGGCATCGTAATCGATGCTGGAATGGGTGACATCATCGATGATACCGACGGTGAAGTGGTTTTTCGGAGCCGGTTTACCAAGTTCGGCGAACACACCGTTGACCATGGCCGGGGTAAATTCTTTGGAAGAAAGACCATAGCGGCCGCCAACAATAATTGGAGCAGTTTTGAAGGGTGCGGTACCGTTGGTGAGACCTTCATTGATGGCCGTGATTACATCCTGGTAGAGAGGTTCTCCGGTCGCGCCGGGTTCCTTGGTGCGGTCGAGAACAGCAATCTTTTTGACGGATGCCGGCAAAACTTTGAGGAATTCTTCTGTCGGGAAAGGACGGAAAAGGCGAACGTTGATAACACCAACCTTTTCACCTTTTTTGTTCAGATACAGGGCGGTCTCTTCCGCGGTTTCAGAACCGGAACACATGATGACCACAACTTTTTCAGCATCTTTTGCGCCAACATATTCCACGATCTGATATTTACGTCCACTGATTTTGGCGAATTTGTCCATGTATTTCTGAACAATAGCCGGAGTGGCTATGTAGTACGGGTTAACCGTTTCACGTCCCTGGAAGTAGACGTCCGGATTCTGCGCGGTTCCCCGGAGAACCGGATGGTCAGGTGTTAGACCGCGCTGACGGTGTTCCATGATGAATTTCTCTTCAATGATGGCGCGGATATCATCAACGTTAAGCCGTTCGATCTTGTTGACTTCGGCGGATGTGCGGAAGCCATCAAAGAAATGCACAAACGGAACGCGGGATTCAAGTGTTGCGGCATGAGCGATGAGGGCCATATCATGCGCTTCCTGAACGGATCGGGAAGTGAGCATGGCAAAACCGGTTGACCGGGCTGCCATCACATCGCTGTGGTCACCGTAGATCGAAAGGGCCTGAGCGGCCAGGGAACGAGCGGAAACATGGAAGACCGTGGCGGTTAATTCACCGGCGATCTTGAACATGTTCGGAATCATCAGGAGTAGACCCTGTGAGGCGGTGAAGGTTGTGGTTAGTGCACCGGTTTGCAGAGCACCATGCACGGCACCCGCCGCGCCACCTTCGGATTGCATTTCCATGACCGTGGGAACGGTTCCCCACAAATTCTGATGTTTTTGACCCGCCCATTGATCGGCCCATTCACCCATGGTGGAAGAGGGTGTAATGGGGAAAATGGCGATAACTTCACTGAGCTTAAACGCGATGTCTGCTACAGCTTCGTTTGCGTCAAGAGTTACTTTTTCTCGCTGCATTTGGCTTACTCCATTCACAAAAATTTCCGGGAGGCTCTAATTGCCGCTCGGTTGGGTTTGGTGCTATTAACCCGCACTTCCGGCAGGGTTATTCATCCAGTAAATAAGTATATGTCGGTATAAAATCCTCAATAAGTACCAAAAATCACCGAAAACGCTGTTATCATGCAGCATTTGTCAGGTGGTCCATAGCCAAAAACAGGCAGGCCAGGGTTTTTCCATCGCGTATCTGGTTGGATCGGACCATCTCCCAGACTTCTTCGAGCGGAATGGCCAGTGTTTGCAGAAATTCATCGTCGTCGTGTTTTAGGGGGGACGAATATAGGCCAGTCATTAAGTACACGTGCATGTATTCTGATGAATAACCTGGTGCCAGGTAGAACTCACCCAGTTTGGTGACATTCCTCGCGGCCATGCCCGTCTCTTCACGGATCTCACGTTCCGCGCATAATGCCGGGTCTTCGTTCTCTTCCAGTGTACCGGCTGGAAGTTCCATCAACTGTCCTTTTGACCCCATACGATACTGTTTGACGAATATGATGCGATTCTGATCATCAACCGGGACGATGGTCACTGCTCCGGAATGTTTTACACAATCATATGTGGTTATCCTACCATCGGGAAGGCGGACTTTCACCTTTTCCACCGCGAATGCCCGACCGCGGAAGACCTCTTCTTTTTCAAGCCATTCAAAGTTCATTGTTTGTTTCTGGGAGTTCCTTGGACGTTTATCGGTTGCTATTATACCTTGTTCCAGCTTTCCTCTATGTAGATATTTTGGATTATATTATTACGATAAATGGCAAAGACTTTGTACGACGCGATGGGGTGAGTGAAAACAGAAAAGGTTTAATAAATGAAAAGACGCACTGGCGGGCGCGTCTTTTCATTTTGAGGATGGATCGAGAATCTATCGAGGATATCTCGGATTACCCGTGTTATGGTATACGCAGCATTTGTCCTGCAGTAATCTTGTATGGTTCAGGTAATTCGTTCGCTTCCACGATCTCACTTGGGTCAATATCTCCATACAGGCAGGAGATGGTATACAAGGTTTCACCCGCGGCGACCTGATGCATGGCAGGATGTGCACGGATCCAGCGGTGCCCGAAGCGGTCTTCCGGCCATTCGCCTGTCTGTGGAATCTTGAGGACAAAACCGACATCAGGTTTGGATTCCAGTGACAATCCATTCGCGTTTAAGAGATCGAGTGGATTGAGGTTGTACCGTCTCGCAATACAGAAGGGCCACTCACCTTTATTCAAGGAATATTTCTCGGGACGGTCCGTATAGGTTACGGTATCATCATCATCTTCCTCTTCATCATCGTCAGATGATACGGCTTTGGGTGAGGAACTGCTTGCCGCTTTCGCAGGAGGCATTTCCGCCGACGCAGACACTGCCAGCTCCATGTCCTGCTCTTCCGCATCGAACAAAGAGAGTACGGTAGGTGTGGGTTTGAATGATCCCAACCTTGATGCCTTCATAGTGCAACCGCTGGTGAGCAGAAGCAGTAGAATTGTTAACAAGGAAAGGGCGGTAAGAACTTTTTTCATCTGGATTGCTCCTTCCAATTCGACAGGCGGTTATCTCCGCCAGGTAAAAATCCGGTTTCGGAGTGTACCGGTATTGGTGCAAGAAGCGAGCCAGAGAAAGGATTGGAAGTAACTTAAAAATGAATATATATTTTTCCTGTTCCATTACCGGAGGACGTAATGATCAACCGGATTATGAACGTCTTGTAAACGCACTGCTGGCCGATGGGCATCGTATTCCCACCGCCCACCTGGCAGACGCGGACATCTTGTCTTTGGAGCATCTGGTGGAATCGGAAGAGGTTTACCGCCGTGATGTGGAGTGGGTGACTGGCTGCGATGTTCTCCTGGCCGAAGTGTCTACACCTTCTCACGGGGTGGGGTATGAAATTGCCCTGGCTGAATCATTGGGGAAACCGGTTTTTTGTTGTTACCGTAACGGAAGCCGGGTATCCAAAATGATCCTGGGTAATACCTCAAAAAGGTTCCAGGTTTTTGGTTACTCAAATATTAACGAAGCGATTGATGAAGTGAGGGTCTTCTTAAAGAACATAGCCGGATAATGAATGTTATCTAACAGAAATGTGACTTTCGGCAATGGTCAGACAACCATAGTGGGAGTAATATATAAACAGTTCGGTACGCCGGACATTAATTGATCATATCGCTGTCTCCTCCTTTGGCGAAGGTCTCCGCCGGGTTTCTGACCACCCCCGGCGGAGGCCGCTTTTAAAACGGCCTGTGGAGATTTGTGCTGTTTGTGGCTCATTTGTCAGGAGTTTTGAAGGTTAAAAGATCAATTATTTGTTATGATGAGCGGAAATACTTCGATGGACTCTGCTATGAATGACTCTACCTATATCTATGAAAAACCAGTTTATATCAACGCTTTTGAATGTGATGTTAACCTTCGCTGGAAGCCGGCGGCATTCTTTCAACATCTGACCGAAGCGGCAGGGGAACATGCCACCCGTTTGGGTTGTGGTTTTGAGACCATGTATGCCCGCAATCTCCTCTGGGTGCATTCACGGATGAAGATCAAATTCCTGCGGTTTCCGAAAGTTGCTGAAGTGGTCACAATTACGACATGGCCCAAGACGATCCAACAAAAGCTGTTCTTTGTTCGCGATTATCTAATCCACTCATCGGATGGCGAACAGCTGGCGGCGGCAACTTCAGCATGGTTGATCATTGACGCGACCGCGCGCCGGATGGTTCCACCCAGGACGGCCGGATTGGACCTTCCGGCTGTTCCTGAAAGGATCGCTTTGGATGAACCGTTGGAACGCCTCTCTGTGCCTGAAAACGGGGAAGAGTGTCTATCGCTCCGTGCAGGTTATTCGGCCGTTGATATGCTGGGGCATGTGAACAACAGCCGTTATGTGGAATGGATCTGTGATTCTTTTCCCATGGAAATGCACCGAGCAAACAGCATGGAGTGGATGCAGATCAACTACGACAAAGAAGTCTTGCCCGGAGAAAACGTGAATATTTCATTGCTCAACGCGCCGGAAAAACCAGCATTTTGGTCGGTGATGGGAACCAATCTCTCAAATGATACCCGCGCGTTTGAAGCAGTGGTTAAATGGAACGATTAAGACAGGATATCTGAAATTCATGAAAATGAGCTGATCACAATCAGCTTATTTTTTTGTTGATTTATTGATCAATTCCATCAATACCGGACGCGCGGCCAGAATGGCGCGGGCCCGGTGGCTGAGCCTGTTCTTTTCTTCCAGCGACAATTCCGCCATTGTCCGATCCATTCCCTCCACGAGAAAAATCGGGTCGTACCCGAACCCGTTTGTGCCGCGTTCCTGCGCGATGATCTCTCCTCGGCATTCTCCATCAAGTGTGTGTGTCGTACCTTCCGGAACAGCGATCACGACTGTACTGTGAAAAGCAGCAGGCCAGGGGCGGGGATGGTTGTTCAATTTTTCCAACAAGAACTTGCGACGGTCGGCATCAGTGGCATCGGGTTGTCCGGAGAATCGGGCAGAATGCAGGCCGGGTTTTCCATCAAGGGCTTCCACTTCCAATCCGCTGTCGTCTGCCAGTGTGATCAGACCGCTGGCGTTGCAGTATGCAAGAGCTTTCTTTGTAGCATTTTCCGCATAGGTTTGCCCATCTTCTTCGACCTCTATCGTCAATCCGATGTCTGCCGGAAGAATTGCTTCGAGAGGTAGATCACGAAGAAGGTCCATGATCTCTTTCATCTTTCCCTTGTTGCTGCTCGCGATCAATAATTTCATTTCTTTCACCAATTTAATCTAAGTTTGAAAAAGTCGTTGACTTTATTTTTCTGCGTGCTATAATTTCGTATATCTTATTAATTTGATTTGGAAAATCCTTGGCACAAGATCGTTTTCCTCTACGGATCAATGTAGGTTTTCTGATCAACGCGCCGATCAGTACCACCCGGGAGATCACCTTTGATCTACCGGAGACAAATCTGGGTGGCGACTTAATTCTGAATAAGCTAACCGGAAAAGTGAATTTGACCCGAACCCCTAATGGGATTTTTGTGCAGGGCAACTTTTCATCCAGTTATACCGCTGTATGTGTTCGTTGTCTCGATGAATATGAGCAGGAACTTAAGACAGATTTTACCGAATTATATGCGTTCCACACGAACTCTGTGACCGAATCCGGGCTTATTGTTCCGGAAGACGCGAATATCGATTTACTACCAATTCTTCGTGAGTATTTTTTAATTGAAATCCCAATAAAAACAGTATGCCGGGAAGATTGCAAAGGCCTGTGTACTGTTTGTGGAGAAAATCTCAATCACCATATCTGCGAGCACCAGGCTGAAAAATTTAGGACAGGCAATTAGCATGAATGGTGTGGCCAAACAAGGAGGGTAGGGCATGGCTAATCCGGCAAGACGGCGTAAGAATACCCAGATCCTCGGGATGCTGCTCGAAAAAGCAGATGTTCAGGGCTACCTGACTACGGAAGACCTCATGGAGGCCTATCCAGAGGCATGCGCTGACGCAGAACGGTTGGAAGCTGTAATGATGGCGCTACGTCGCCGGGGGGTTGAGTTCCTTGATGGCGAAAATGAAACAAATGAGAATTCTGAAGACATGGGTGACACTGATTTTGATCCCTATTCAGATCTTGCACCTTTATCCAGTGAGGATACGATTGGGCTGTACCTGAAAGAGATGTCACGGGTTCCGTTGCTGAATGTGCACGAGGAACTGGATCTGGCCAAACGTATCGAAGCTGGAATAAACGCCGCAAAAAAGTTGAGAACTTTCCCAGAGAAAGGCACTCCAGAATTACGGGAAGAGTTGGAGCGTACCATCGATGACGGTCTGCGTGCCAGGGAGCATCTCATCAAGGCCAATACCCGTCTGGTCGTATCCATTGCCAAGCGGTATCTCAGCAGGGGTGTTCCCTTCCTTGATCTGATCCAGGAGGGTAATCTGGGTCTCATGAAAGCTGTGGAAAAGTATGAGTACCAACGGGGATTCCGTTTTTCCACCTATGCCACGTGGTGGATCCGGCAGACCATTACCCGATCCATCGCGGATCAGGGTCGCACCATACGGGTTCCGGTGCATATGGTTGATCGTATCCGGCAGCTATACAAGCTGACCCACGAAATGGAACAGAAGCTGGGCCGTATTCCAACAGCAGAAGAGCTGGGTGACCAGATTGGGGTGAGCTCGAACAAGGTTGACTGGATGCTTCAGGTTTCGTGGCTGCCACTGTCATTGGAAAGCCCCATCAATGACGAGGATGACTCGGAACTGGGTATGTTCGTTGAAGATGAGATTACCCCCACCCCCATGCAATCCGCTTATACGAATCTCCTGAGAGAGAAGATTGAAGAAGTACTGGCTACACTCCCCCCACGCGAAGCTCGTATTCTGCGTTTGCGATTTGGATTGGATAACGGCCGAACGTACACGTTGGAGGAAGTGGGCAAGAAATTCGGTCTAACCCGGGAGCGTATCCGCCAGATAGAAGGGAAAGCCCTGAGCCGTCTGCGCCATCCCCGCCGGGCAAGACAGTTGAAAGATTACGTTCAATAGAAGAAGAAAATTAGATTAATAAAGGCAGAAATGCCCGCTTAAGTCAGCCCCTAACATCATGGGATGGTCATTGCCTGTAATTTTTTATGCAGTGAACCCTACCACTTGTCTATGTGAATTCGCTCTGGTTTGAAGCGGTGTGGGGGCAATTTCTTTTCATTGGGCCTGCCCAGTGCCACCATTGATAATGGATGAACGGTTTCCGGCAGTTCGAAAAGTTTTGAAATAAATACATTTCTTTCCACTTCGGGGTAAAGACCAATCCATACAGCTCCGAGCCCGAGCGCATGCGCCGCAAGTAAAATGTTTTCAGTGGCAGCAGCGCAGTCTTGTGGCCAGCGGCCGGGGTGGTTTTCCAATAGCTCATCCGCGCAGACCATTATGGCTGTCTGTGCCTGTGGAAGCATTCCGGCATACGGATGGTTTTGCGCGATCTTTTTCAGTTTTTCACGATTGCGGATCACTAAGAAATGCCACGGGCGGGCATTTCCGGAAGACGGAGCTGCCATGGCGGCCTGCAATAACAGGTTAATTTCCTCATCAGTTACCGGGTCAGTTGTGTATTTGCGAATACTTCGCCGGGATAGTATGGCATCCAGTGCGTCCATTTTTATTCCTCCGATTTTTGTATAGCCTCTATCGGCGTTACATCGCCATAAATCACGGATAGAATTCCGGATAAGTATCGATCCATTGTCCAAAGATTGGCGTAAACGAGGTTCCGAATGATCGCGCCGGAAAGAGAATCGTTTTCCACATTTATACTGGTTTTGTACCGGATCTCTCCGTCAGAAAAATCCATTTCAAAATTACCCACTTTAAGACCGTAATTGGCCCGGGTTACAAACTCAGCCATAATGGGTCTTTTTTCTTCCGGCACATTGACAGGGCAGACGGAAAAGAAAAAGAATATGGGCTGTTCTTCATGTACCTGGGCGTAACAGGTCCATTTCCCGTTCTTACCCTGAAATGTCATCTGCAAGATGGGCTGGTTTCCCAACTGCATGTAATACCACTCATCGTCCGTGAAGAATTTTTGTATGGTAGCAAACAACTCATTCATGTTTCACACCGGGTCACCTTTGTGCAAAAATACCTTTTGTCATTCTATCATAGGGTTTTGCTGTGGAAAAACCCTGTCAAAACCCGATAAACAGGTTTGAATTGCCCCCTTTTATTTATGTGACAATGTTTTTCCTAAGTCTGCCCTGTTCTTGCCGGAGTGTAGTGTGCATGCTATAATCTTTCTGGGTCAGACAAAATCACTCCGAATTTGCTGATCAGGAACATGATTATCGGCTAAGAAAAATCCCTTTTCCCTGATAAATTGATGGATCGCGACAGGCAGGCCCAATCACAGGGTGGCTGGGTTTATTGCCTGTCTATCCCGGATAAATTGATAAGAGACACTTATGACAATTGATATTGCAGAATTGCAAAACACCCCACTGGCAAAACTCCGGCAAATTGGCGCTGAATTCAATGTGCCAAACGCCGCCCGTCTAAAAAAAGAAAACCTGATCCTGAGAATCCGCCAGAACGAAGCTGAACAGGAAGGACAGGAAGTACGCGGGGGTGTATTGGAAGTATTACAGGAAGGCATCGGGTTTTTACGTCGCAATTATTCCATCGGTCCCGATGATGTGTATGTCTCTCAAGCCCAGCTTCGACGGTATGATCTGCGAAGTGGGGATTTCGTTCTTGGACAAGTAAGACCACCACGCGAGACGGAACGGCATTACGGCCTTTTGAAGGTTGAGACAGTAAACGGTATTTCGCCGGAAGATCTACACAACCGCCGCCGTTTTGAGGACCTGACACCCATTTTCCCGGATAAACGATTTGATCTGGAGACCGACCGTTCGATATTATCCACCCGACTGATCAACCTGGTTTCTCCGATCGGACGCGGACAACGCGGCATGATCGTTTCACCACCCAAGGCGGGTAAAACCACCATAATGAAACAGGTGGCGAATGGAATTTCCTCCAACTATCCCGATGTCCACCTCATCATTACTTTGATCGGCGAACGCCCCGAAGAGGTAACCGATATGGACCGTTCTGTGGATGCAGAAGTGGTAGCTTCCACATTTGATGAACCGGTCACTTCACATGTCAGGGCGGCTGAGATAGCCCTGGACCGCGCTAAACGGCTGGTCGAAATGGGGCGGGACGTGGTTATACTAATGGACTCGCTAACAAGGCTTGCAAGGGCTTATAATTTGGTAGTTAACCCATCCGGAAGGACACTTTCAGGTGGTATGGATCCAACCGCACTTTATCCTCCAAAACGGTTCTTCGGGGCAGCCCGAAATCTGGAGGAAGGTGGTTCTCTGACGATCATAGCGACTGCGTTGATCGATACCGGTTCCAGGTTGGACGATGTTGTTTATGAAGAATTTAAAGGTACTGGCAATATGGAATTACACCTTTCCCGGCGTTTACAGGAACGCAGGATTTTCCCGGCCATCGATATCGAACGTTCATCCACACGACGAGAGGAATTGCTGCTGGGACCGGATATTCTTCAAAGAGCCTGGTTGATGCGCCGCATGTACTTGCAAATGATCACCCCGCCGCCCCAGGGCGCAGGAATGGATATATCTGTAGGTACCGAAGCCATATTGCAGCGGTTGGTACGAACCCGCAATAACCAGGAGTTTTTGGAAAATTTGACGGAGGATTAGTGAAAATAAAATTCGCAACCCGAGAGAAGCCGGAGGAGCAAACCGGTAACCCCCGCGTTTCGCCTCTCGAGTTCTGGCTTCCAAAAATAAGCTGGGGGGTTGCGCTGATCATGGTCGGCTTTGCCGGCTTTGTCGCGTTCAATAAGGTTCCCGGTATGGTTCAGGCTGAAGCTGCTCCTGTTCCCACTGTGGTCCCGGTATCCCTCATTCCGGAAGGCACGGGTGGAGCACCGCATATGCCAGAGATCGCATCAGATAGCCTGGTCTCTGTCTCAAGGGCGGCTTCCATCCATACGAATAAACCGGACAGGCCGTTGGATAAAGTTCAACACTATCTCGTGCAAAAGGGCGATTCGGTTTTCTCCATTTCCAGGCAATATGATCTGGAACCGGAATCGATCCTGTGGGCCAACTTTGATGTTCTGCAAGACGATCCGCAGATGTTGTCTGTTGGGGTGACATTGAACATCCCGCCGACGGATGGCGTGTATTACAAGGTCAAGAAATATGACACCCTGGAAAAGATTGCATCAAAATACAGGGTCTATGTGGAAGATATTGTCATGTGGCCTGGCAACAAACTGGATTTTGTTGATCCGCAGATCAAAGAAGGCCAGTACCTGATGGTCCCCGGAGGAACGGGCGAAGTTCGTCAGTGGATTGTCCCGGATATTGCCAAGGGCAAGTCTGCCACCATTGCCAATTCCAAAATCATTGGCCCTGGTGCCTGTGAAACTGGCGATGGCGGTGCAGTTGGAACAGGCGGTTTTATCTGGCCTACCAATAACGAACATAAAATTTCTGGCAATGATTACTGGTCAGGTCATCTGGGCATTGATATTGCCGCGCTCACTGGAGACTACATCAAAGCCGCGGATAGCGGTGTGGTTGTGTATGCCGGGCCTATTGGCGGCGGATACGGTAACTTTGTTATGATCGACCACGGTAATGGCTACCGCACAGCCTACGCTCACAACAGCGCGGTTCAGGTGCGTTGCGGCCAGAGTGTAACCCAGGGACAGATCATTGCCCTGGCGGGAAGCACGGGTAATTCGACCGGTCCCCATTTGCACTTTGAAGTCCGGTATTATGGTGGTTTTATCAATCCCTGGGCAGTGTTACAGTAGTTATTGATGTTTTCACAGGGCAGGAGGAAGTGATCACTTCCTCCTGTTTTTTTTTATAAAAGATCTACCGGGTCGACCTGGACACGGCAATTATTCAAGGGAATATCATGCAAAAGACGGGCGGGGTCTGAGCTGCGAATGACCACCTGGTAGCGGTAATAACCGGATTCCCGAGAAAAATAACAGGGAAGGGCCGCGCTGACAGAGGAAGCCCCCAGATTCTCTTCCTCAATCCGATGGGCAATCATTTCTTTCACATTTTCCGCCTGCGTTCTGGCAAATTCTTCGTTCAGGTTTGTAAAGATCAGTCTGGCTAACCGGGTAAACGGAGGATATTGAAGACGTTTGCGCTGTTCGATCTCTTGCTCATAAAAGCCATTCAGATCATGCCGAGAGGCAGCCTGGATAACATAGTTTTCCGGTTGGTACGTTTGCAAGATCACGCTGCCGGGTCTTACGCTGCGGCCGGCACGACCGGCTACCTGGGTTATCAGCTGGAATGTTCGTTCCGGTGAACGGTAATCAGGCAAATTGAGGCCGGATTCTGCCAGCAGGATACCCACCAGGGTTACCAGTGGAAAATCGTGACCTTTGGTCACCAGTTGCGTACCCACCAGAAAATCTGCCCGATGGGCAGTAAAATGCCCTAGAATTATGTCATTGGCACCTTTTGTCTGCGAAGTTTCCGAATCCCAGCGGAGTACACGCGCTTCAGGGAACAGTTCCTTCAATTCTGCTTCCACGCGTTCTGTTCCGGTACCAAATCCTCGAATGCGCGGACTGTTGCATTTGGGGCATACTTTGGGCATCTGCCGTTGATAACCACAATGGTGGCAAAGCAGGTAATTCTCGGCAGAGTGGTATGTTAATGGAATATCACAGCGGGGGCAGCGGATGGTGTATCCACAGTCATAGCAGAAAATAAATGTAGAGGCCCCTCTGCGGTTGAGAAATAAGATAGCCTGTTCCTGTGCTTCCAACACTCTACGAAGGGATTCTTGCAGTGGACGGCTGAATATGGACCGAACTCCGGCTTTTAATTCAGCGCGCATGTCAACCACTTTTACCGGCGGCAAGCCCGGGTCTTCAGAACGCAGACCCGCACCATTCTCCTGTGGTATGACCCGGTTGGGAAGTAATAAGTGCTGATAGGTTCCCTTACGGGCAAAATACTGTTGAGTGACATCCGGTGTGGCGGATCCCATAATAAGAGCTGCTTTAGAAAGCTCTGCCAACCGCGCGGCAACCCTCTGGGTGGAAAAAGCAGGAGCCGGGTCCCGTTGGTAATACGAATCATCATGACATTCATCGATCACGATAAGTCCGAGATTTTTCAGGGGGGTGAACAAAGCACTGCGCGGTCCTACGATGATCGGCAAAAACCCCGCCCGCGCCCGCCTCCAGGTGTCGTATCGTTCTCCCGGTGTTAATTTGGAATGGATCAATCCCACCTGTCCGGGGAAGCGGGTAAGAAACCGTTGAGCTGCCAGGGGTGTGAGGGATATTTCGGGAACCAGAATAATCGCCTGCCGTCCGGCTTTCACTGTTTCCGCGGCAGCCTGTAGATAGATTTCGGTCTTTCCGGAACCGGTAACACCCTGAATAAGAACAGGCTGGATAGTCTCGCCGCTGCGGCTCCATTCAAGGGCAAGTTTTAACTCGTTCCAGACTCGTAGCTGGTCTTCTGTTAGTTCAGGCTCTCCCTGTTTCAGGGGCTCCACATTTTTCAATGGATCCCGCCATACTTCGGTCTCGTTCAGAACAATCAGGTCCATCTCCTGAAGTATGATCAGGTCTGCCAGGTTGCATCCACTGGCTGCGTAAACCCAGGTGACTTCGACCGGCAACGGCTCGTCCATGAGGTATTCAAGCGCTTTTTGACGCCGTTCCTGAACAGCCGGAAAGATGCTCAAATTTTGTTTCCGCGTATTCACTGTTTCCATGGGGCAGGCCAGTGATGCTGTACGCACATATTTCGGTCTGACCCTTGGAGGAAGCAATATGGATCGGGCTGTGATCTGCCCGGATTGCTGTAACTTGCGTAGAGCTCCCTGAAGGGTTGTGTGAGGAATGGCGGCTTCCAATTGGTGAAGACGTAATCCGCCTCTGTTAACCAGTTGCTGCATGATGCGTTGTTCGGTCTGCTCCATTTTGACCAGGTTGATATCGTCGGTTATGACTTCATACTGAATATCGGCCTGGGCAACAAGACCTGGCGGCAGCATCTGGTCGATGCATAATCCCAGAGGGGTTAAGGTTTCTTTTGACATCCAGGATGCCAGCTGAAGCTGGTTTTCCGTTAGGACTGGAACTGGATCGATCAACGTTGAGACAACTTTTACTTCCGGTACAGACGGTATTTCAATAAAGCGGGTGATTAAGCCCTGTACAACCCTGTTGGAAAAAGGGATCTCAACCAGGCAGCCGGGATGAACGTAATCCTGGAGTTCATCCGGGAGACTGTAATCAAACTCTGTGTCTTTGGCAGGAATGTTAACCGCCACCCTGACATATCGCGGTTTGTCCATAAAAAAAGTTTACACGATTTGGATGAATAATAACCATTTTTTTTATTCTATTTTCACAAATGCGGCAGAAGCATACCCTACGACCGAGCTTCGGTCGCCAGTTTGTTCCGCGGATGTGCTGTGATGCAAAAGTATGGCTTTATTGGCATGTTTTTTAAGAGATGCCCATATCACCGCGCTTATCGCTCCCGCGCCACAGGCGTAACCTTTTCCTGTTATATCGGCGTTTAAAACCCCTTCTGGCGAAAGCTCTTCCAGTTGTTTTTCGAGAAAACTATCAAGCACCAGAGCCTGTGGTTCAGAGAAAAAGTGCGAGAGATCGCTGCTGGCTACCAGGAGAGTTCTATACTCTTCTGTCACGAGTGCCACAGATTCACCCAGTGCTCGCATTTCAGCGGCATTGCGTGAACGGATCATGATCGGCAATAAGGCAAAGGAACCAACAAGGCTACGTTGCAGAAATGGGAGCTCAATTTCGAGCGAATGTTCCGTGTCGCGGTATAACCGATTCAAAGACAAACCGGCTGTTTTTTTAATGGAAGCTTCCAAACGGTTCAGGCTATCCATATCAACCGGGATTTCACCAAGCGGGGTGCTGTATGCCTGGTGTGCTGTGGTGATCAATGAGCCGGGGTAGAAATCATGATATGGTGAGATTACAACCACCAGATCATAAGAATTACCCTGTACCGTTTTGAAGGCATGGGCCGCTGTAAAACCGGAATACCGGTGACCGGCATGTGGAGCAACGAGTCCGATCACCTCGCCTAGAAGTGGCGGGATGATTGCATCGTGAAGAAACGTGTCGATCTGGTGTGCCAGACGGGTCGGATTGCTGTCGTACCATCGCCCGGCAATGGGAGAAGGTCGTACATCAGAAAGGGTAGACATGTCGAAATCCTTTCAAACAGGCAAAACAGAGAACGTTATATTTATTCTAGCATTTGCCTATTTGAAAGGGAACAGGTCTTATTGTAAGAAGTCTTTCGGGTTTACGCGTCCGTACGTGTCACTGCGCATTTCAAAGTGAAGGTGCGGGCCGGTTGATTTGCCGGTTGATCCAAGCAAACCGATAACCGCTCCCTGGGAAACGGACTGTCCACAGGCTACGCTGATCGAGTTAAGGTGGGCGTACAAAGTTTGCCATCCGTTACCGTGATCTATTACGACCACATTGCCATATCCAAAGTCATTCCATCCGGCGTAGACAATAACGCCGCCGTCTGACGCGAATATACCGTTATTCAGAGCACCACCAATATCAATGGCGTAATGTCCGGTTTCCGGGGAATAATCATAGCCGGAAATATATCGGTCTGTGGTGGGCCAGAGAAACAATCCACTGCCGATCGTGCCATCGACAACGGCACCGCAGGCGCCCGGCCCATAGATCTTTGCTACTGCCGGATCGCTGCGCGTAATGCGCGGTGCAGACCATACGACAAATTCACGCTGTCCCCCGGGAACAATGAGCATTTTCCCCGGTTCAATGCTGGGATTGGCGAAATCACCCAGCGTTGCGCGGTTCAAACCATTTCCCTGGTAATCCACGATCGCATCCGGTGATACGCCGTAAAATTTTGCCACTCCGTTCAGCCCTTCCCCCGCATGCCATTCATGATATACCCCATCCAGGGGAAGGATATTCAAAACCTGGTCCGGTTGAAGGTAATGAGGGTTGTCTGCCAGTATATGGTAGTTCCCCCATAGAATAGTCTGGGGCTTCAGGTTGAACTTTGACGCGATGGCAAAAATGGTGTCCCCTTTCTGGACGGTATACTGAATTATCTGGGAACGCGGTTTCGCTGGAAGTGAAGTGTGAGCGTCGATATACCGCGGGATACTATCCAGAATAATATTACTGGCTGTGTACCCTATGGATGCCGGGTTTGCTCCCGGCAGTGAAGTAGGCGTGGTTTTGGCTAACGGAACGTTCGCTTTCTGTGGATTTGTCACCGTGCCGGATAGAAAAAAGCTGTTCATCACCCATACAGCAATCAAGATCAGCGCAATGGAGGCGAGGCCCGTGCCAGCCCTCATTGCCTGCTCGGTCATTCCGCGTTGTTGAACGGCCTCCCAAATCCGGATCCAAATTGATTCCGTCTCCTCTGGAGTTTCGCTTATAACGCTAATGGGTTCTTTATTTGTCAATCCGTCCGGAATATCATTTTCCGGAGTCGGTGCATAATCAGTCATACATCCTTCTTGGTCTGTTTGCGCATCATAACATGTGGAAAAAAACCGGTCAAGCCACGCATTAACAGGTTCTCATTTATTCTGGTCCACACATTCAATTGTCACTCGAATTATTCGGGGATATTCGGTTAGAAATAAGCCAAAAGATCAACCGGGCTGTTCAAGATCAGATCTGCTCCGGCTTTTTCCAGTTCATCCCTTTCCCCAAAACCGCATAATACACCAACCGTCTGGGCTCCAGCTGCTTTGCCGGCTTTAATATCAACGACCGTATCGCCAATCATAAGACAATTGTGGGGATCCAATCCCATCTGACCGGCAGCCCAGATCACCGGGTGCGGGAAAGGTTTGGTAAACTCGCAGGTCTGTGAGGTGGCAACAGCTTTGAAGTGAGGGTGAAGCTCGAATTTATCAAGAAAACCGTGTGTGTTTTTGTGGCTTCCCGCGCTTACCACAGACATCGGGAAGAGCTTTCCCAGAAAATTTAGGGTTTCCCTGGTGCCGGGAACCAGCTTATAGTTTTTTGTGTGATGGGGCATTACTCTGCTTGCAAAATTATAAACACGCCCGGCCAGGGCATCCATACCCAGACAATCCAGCATGTGGTACACGTGATTTCCGGGGGTTTCTAAACCCATGATCAATCGCCGTGCCACAATCGCCGGTTCCGTCCGGGGGAACATCCAATGGAGAGGGCGGATAAAGGTTAGCGATTTTTCCAACCAGATATCATCGGTATCACTCAAGGTACCGTCAACGTCAAAGCATATGGCACGGACCAGTCCGGCATCCAGAGGCATTCGCGTATCCTTATTTAGCCGAAAATTCCGGGAACAGGGATTGTATGGTCTGACGGGTGGATTCGTCCGGCGCAATTACCCACAACGTTTTCGCTCCATTGCGACCGATAAAAACTGAACCGTCCGTTGTTGATTTCCATTGAAAGGTTTCTTTACCTTTATGGTCTGTGCTGCCCCAGCGCTCTGTTCCATACTGGCTCATGGCCGAGATGTATTCCCTGGCGTCATTTTCCGTATCCCAGACTGATTCCAGCAGAAATACGATTTCCTTACCGGATGGATCAACAAACAGGGCATATCGATCCCCGCCCCATCCAGCTGCTGCTGTGCGGGCGGTTGATTCGGGTAGAGCAAACTGCTTCTCATGACCATACGCCATAACCAGGTAGGAGTACCATTCGCCAAGCATATTTTCATCGATCTTAACCCATGTCTCCGGTAACACGGATTGGACATTCGGCAGGGAGACATTGATTGCCCCTTCTGCGGGGAATTTGTCTGGATGCAGGATCTGCTCTGTTGTTTTGGGTGGATTGCGAAAGGCCTGATCGACGAGCGCGTATCCACCTTTGTCGTTAAGGGAGTAAACAAACTCCAGACCAAACTGATAGGGGAAAAGTAAATCCTTTTGAAGATAGACCGGAGCCGAATCATAGACCGGGCTTGAATAGGAAAGATAGAAATCCTGAATATCCTGCTGGTCCTGTTCGCTGCCGTGTTTTAACAACCATTCCTCTTCGGTAAAGACAGCGTCTCCTTCGATCAACGCGGTTGCTGCCAGGCAATATTCCGATTCATTCTCGCAGTATTCTTCGTTGATCTTCAATCCGGTTTCAAGTCCATACACCTGATCCTGAAGAGTGTGTGTGTATTCATGGGCATATGTCATACGTTCCATTCCGGCAAAATCGTCACCCTGAACCACGTACATCTCTTTGCTTTCACTATCGTAATATCCGGCGATCTGTTCCGCATAAAGCTCTTTATACAGGCTAATCAGGTCAAAATCTTCCGGTAATAAACCGAGGACGCTCAAAATCACTACATCCTCTTCCGCGTCTTCAGCGGAATAATCCTTGAAGAAATCGGTTTCAACTTTTTGTTGAAGCTCATCTTCGGTGAGCAGCGCACGCGTGATCGGTTGGCTTGCCTTTAACCCGCGGATGTGGCTGACCTGCCGTTGTATCTCATCCATTTCTCTTGCCAGATCAGCCGGCAGCGCGGATACCGCGTCCAGTTTGGATTGGGATGGATCGGATGGCAGCGGTGTATCCAATGGCTGGGGAGGCTGGGGGTTGCTTTCTGTACCGGCTGGTGAAAGGGTTTCAACAACCGGGGAGGCGGCGGGGGATACGCGCGAAGCGAGAAATAGACCTGTCAGAACAATCGCGGTTCCACATATGCACAGTGTGATCAATATGATCAGAGATATGATTATCTTGTTGTTCATAATATTTTTTAAACCAGCGTCTGATTATACCGGACGGTTAGTTGTTACGCGCATAATTCAAAGCATACTCGGCGTCCGCGTAACCGGGGCGGGCGTCCAGCGCTTTCTGAAAATATTCAATTGACTGTGCCGTATTGCCAAGCCGGTAGAGCGCCCACCCTTCCCACAATAACGCCTCTTCAGAGTTAGGTGTGCGTCCAAGAGCGTATTCGGTGAGCGCGCGAAGGTCTTCCGTGCGAAGAGAGTGGAAGTAGGCCAGGAACGGTCCGAATTGGTACCGAAGCATACGTTGCGGAAATCCGATCTTGCGGGCGGTATCATAGGCCGCGGCGGCTTCTTCATATCGTTCAAAATAAACCAGGTTTGACCCCAGGTTAAACCAGGTATACACATTGGATGGATCGGTTTCTGTTTCCGCCCGGGACGTATCCAACGCGTTCTGACGATTCGTATCAGGATCCCAATCCTCGCCCAGTACCCGCTTTAATTCTTCTTCTCTTTCAGAGGGGTAAACAAGGATATAGACCCGGTTAAAGCTCTGCCAGCGTTTATCGAGGTCGGCATATTTGACTTCTACATTGGCTCCGGCAAACACATCCTGAGTAAGGAATGTGCCATTCTCATCATCATAACCATTGATCAGCAAATAATGCCCGGCCCACATATCATCTTTGGGCCAGTATTTCTGGTCGATTTTGTAGCCCTCTTCGATCATTACCGGAATGCCGGTCGCGATGATCTGTTTCAATAGTTCGATTGTCCCGCCGACACGGTATTCTGTGTTGAGGTAACCGGCATAGTTCCGGACATAATATTGCAATTCTTCCACATTCACGTTGCGGTCACCGCGTATGGGTTTTATTACATTGGAAATGGTGAATTGATCGCCCTGCCAACCAAAGAACTTGAGATTCATGGAAAGGGCAGCCGGGCCGCAGTTGTTTAAGTCTTCCTTTTCATAGGCAGGTGACGCAAGGCGAACATAACCGGGAATAGGGGTGGGTGTGGGTGATGGAGTGCTCGTTGGAACCGGTGTTATTGTGTGTTGGGGATCAGTGGGAGTAGGCGGAATTACAGTTTCGGTTGGTTTGACCATGACCGGGGTCACGGCTGCCGGTGAGGGAAGCGGGGGAACAGGGTCGATCATCTCTTTGAGATAGATGCCGGCATATTCCACCCGCCAGGCTAAACGTTCGTTCACTGGTGGCAGCAGGTAGATCAGAAAGCCAACGATCAGGACTCCGGCAAGACCGAGAAATCCCACCAAGGCCGGAGGCATATTCTTCTGGTTTTTGGATCCGTACTTCATCCCCAAATTGTACCCTACGAAAAATAGACTTGTTTGATGTAAATTAGACGAAATCCATCCGGTTTATTTGTTATAATCGCCGCTATGAAATATTACATATGGACAGAAGGCTGCCAGATGAACGTGGCTGATTCGCAGCGCGTCGCTTCCGGTCTGGAGAGCCTGGGTTACTTGGCTACAAAAAAACCGGAAGAAGCTTCCGTTATTGTATTAAATACCTGTGTTGTCCGGCAATCTGCGGAAGACAAAGCCGTCGGACGTTTAAATTCCCTTATCCCACTAAAAAAAGCTGACCCCAATCTGGTCATCAATCTGATGGGATGTCTGGTCGGGTTTCGCGCGCCGGAAAAACTGCGGCAACGGTTCCCTTATGTGGATGTTTTCTCCCCGCCATCAGATCCGGGCCCATTGCTTGCTTACCTTACCCAGAGTGAGGTCAAATCCCGCCTGGAAGATGAGACCCGGTTGCGCAACGCATGGATGGATGAAGATCTTCCGCTGCCGGAAGCGGATCATGGTAATCTGGTTTCTGCGTACATTCCGGTGGTACTGGGTTGTTCGCACGCCTGTACGTATTGCATTATTCCATACCGGAGGGGGGCTGAAAAAAGCCGCCCGGCTGAAGTCATCCTCCAGGAAGCCCGCTCTCTGGTGCGCCAGGGGGTCAAAGAGATCACTTTGCTGGGGCAGATTGTCGACCGCTACGGATTGGATGATCCTTCGCTGCCCAGGCTCGCCGGTCTTTTGGAACGGCTTAATGATATTGAGGGATTGGAACGAATCCGCTTTTTGACTTCACACCCTGCCTATATGACAGATGATCTGCTGGAGGCTGTAGCTGCGTTCGATAAAGTCTGCCCCCATATTGAAGTTCCCATTCAGGCCGGTGATGACGAAGTGCTGACAAATATGAAGCGGGGTTATACCGTGGAACAATACCGCCGGTTGGTGGAAAAGTTACGCCGCATTATTCCCGGTGTATCCATTGCCACGGATATTATCGTTGGATTCCCTGGTGAGACGGCAGAACAGTTCCAGCATACGTACGATCTGTTGGCGGACTTGAAACTGGACGTGGCTCACCTGGCCCGTTATTCCCCCCGCGAGGGAACGGTATCCGCGCGACAGATGACGGATGATGTCCCGGCGCAAGAGAAAATGAGGCGGTTTCGGGCGCTGGAAGAACTTCAGGAAAAGATTGCCACCGATATCCATGCCCGTTACCTGGGACGAACCGTTCCGGTGTTGTTTGAAGAAAAAGTAAAAAACCGCTGGCGTGGTCGTACTGAAACCAACAAGCTGGTGTTTCTTGAAAGCAGTGCCGATCTGCGGGGACAGGTGTTGCCGGTTGAAATAACCTGGACAGGACCGTGGTCCATGCAGTCTCGGCTGCCGGTAGGATCCGGCGGGGAGAAATGAAAACCGGCGCAAAAATCCTGCTGGCAGCGATAGTGGCGGTTGGCGCGGCAGGTGGGTATTACCTGTATAGATCGCGAATGTACGCCATAAACACGATCCGGGTGATCGATTTTATCAACCATCCGGATGAACATCAGGATTGGATCATAAAAGCCGGTTCGCGATGTGTAGACGCGCCATTCCAGATGCCAACGGATGGGTTTATCGGGTTTCTCTGGGATGATTCCTGGCGCATCGGACACCGACATTCCGGAATTGATATTTTCAGCGGGACAAAATCCGGTGAAACGACCATCCACGCGGCCTATGGTGGTTACCTGACCCGGCTGCCAGATTGGAAATCGACGGTGATCATCCGTGTGCCGGACGACCCCCTGCAACCCGGCCGGCAGATCTGGGTGTATTACACCCACATGGCCATGCTTGATGGCACGTCCCTGGTGGACGAAGCTTTTCCTCCCGGTACAAAGGAGGTTTTTGTAAAGGCAGGTACGGTGCTGGGGCGGATGGGAAATTATTCCGGAACACCCGGCAACCCGACCGGGGTTCATTTGCATCTTTCAATTGTCAAAGATGACGGTAACGGGATGTTCAAGAATGAAACAGATATACAGAATACACTGGACCCTTCGCCATATTTTGGGTTCAATCTAAACAAGAACCATCAAAAAGACGAGATTCCTGGCTGCCGGTGAATCCCCCCTTACCCCCTTCCGGACGGAGAAAGCAATGTCCGCAAAGGGAACAATAAAGCTCCTTTTCACAAATAGGGGCTGGCTTTAGCATGTACCCCTTCGTAAAGGGAATAGCGAGGGATTTTACCGCGTCAGGCTTCTATACTTTATCCGTTTGGGTTGGTCGGCGTCGGTGCCGAGACGTTTGTGCAGGTCGGCCTCATAGTCCGACCAGTTGCCAACCGACCAGACGATGTTGCTGTCGCCTTCAAAAGCCAGGATGTGGGTGACGATGCGGTCGAGGAACCAGCGGTCATGTGACACGATAATGGCGCAGCCGGCATAATTCTCCAGCGCCTCTTCCAGCGCGCGCAGTGTGTTGACATCCAGGTCGTTGGTCGGTTCGTCGAGCATTAGTACGTTGCCCTCGCTCTTCAGCATTTTTGCCAGGTGCAGACGGTTGCGCTCACCACCCGAAAGGACGCCCACTTTCTTTTGCTGTTCCGTTCCCTGAAAATTGAAGGCGCTTACATAGGCGCGCGAATTACGCTTCTGGTTGCCAAGGGTGATCGTCTCATCTCCCCCGGTAATCTCTTCCCACACAGTCTTTTCCGGGTCCAGAGACTCGTGACTTTGGTCCAGATAGGCCAGTTTGACCGTTTCGCCGATGGTGATCTCGCCTTTGTCCGGTTTCTCCTGCCCGGTGATCATGCGCAGGAAGGTGGTTTTACCCGCGCCGTTGGGGCCGATGATGCCAACGATACCGCCGGCAGGGATGCTCACGTCCAGATTGTCGATCAACAGGCGGTCGCCGTAGGCTTTGGTCACTCCTTTGAATTCGATAACCTTGTTGCCCAACCGCGGGCCAGGCGGGATGTAGATCTCCAATTCTTCACGGCGTTTTTCGGTCTCCTGGCTCAACAGGGTATCATAGGCTGTGTAACGCGCCTTACCTTTGGATTGACGGGCTTTGGGTGACATGCGGATCCATTCCAGTTCGCGTTCCAGCGTACGCAGACGTTTGGTTTCACTCTTCTGTTCCTGGCGCAGACGTTCCTCTTTCTGTTCCAGCCAGGAGGAATAATTTCCCTCCCAGGGAATGCCAAAGCCGCGGTCCAATTCCAGAATCCAACCGGCCACATTGTCAAGGAAATATCGATCGTGGGTGACGGCGATCACTGTGCCTTTGTATTGCTGCAGATGCCGTTCCAGCCAGGCCACAGATTCGGTATCCAGATGGTTGGTAGGTTCGTCGAGCAACAGGATGTCTGGTTCGGTGAGCAGCAACCGGGTGAGGGCCACACGGCGGCGTTCGCCGCCGGATAGATTCTTGATGGGTGTATCGCCCGGCGGGCAGCGCAGCGCGTCCATGGCCAGGTCAAGGCGGTTCTGCAGGTTCCAGGCGTCATGCTTGTCCAGTTCTTCCTGCAGTTTCCCTTGCTCGGCGATCAACGCGTCGAAGTCGGCATCAGGATCGCCAAATTTCTCGCTGACCTCGTCGAACTTCTTAAGCATGTCCACCAGCGGTTGGACGGCTTCCTCCACTACCTGCTGTACGGTCTTGCCCGGGTCGAGTTGTGGTTCCTGGTCGAGCATCCCGACGGAATATCCAGGGGAGAAGACAACCTGTCCGTTGTACTGGTCGTCCTTGCCGGCAATGATGCGCAGCAGCGTCGATTTTCCCGCGCCATTGAGGCCGAGCACCCCGATTTTGGCGCCGTAGTAAAAGCCGAGGGAGATATCACGCAATATCTGGCGGTTGTTCGGCTCGACGATCTTGCCGACGCGCACCATGGAAAAGATCACTTGTTGGTCGCTCATGGGTCACCTGAAGGTAAAAGATTGTTTTCCAATTGTAAACCATGCGAATCTGCGGTTGTCTGCAGTGATTATTGAACAGTTACCCTGTAACACCGGTAAAAATGGCGACTCTCGAATTTACCCCGTTGGGTATGATACAACCACTTTTCCGAATCGAATTTCCTGTGAAGTATGCCGGTTCTAATGGCTCATTCGGCTGCAGAATTCAGAAAACTGCCTGTGGTTGATAGCTTGAAGTTCTAATCTTGTGGCTTTGTGTATTTCCCGCAATTCAACTGCCGTTTGTTCTCTTCCCGGCCCGCCTTCCAGTTTCATAATCTCATCCCAGGTTATTTCCAGACGGGTTTCAAGCTGCTCCCGGCGGGCGGAAAGGCAGCTGCCACCGCGTTCCAGGTTTTTTCGTAATATATTGTCAGAATCAGTGATCGCCTGTTGAGCGGCCGCTGCGTTATGGGCACCACCCCATATGACCGCCTCTGTCTCAAGAATAGCCCAATCATTCGGCCGAATTTCCTTGGGTAATTCCAATAACTCCGGGTCGTGTTTTTTTAGCGCTTCTTCTGAAAATTCCTCTGCCTTTTCAATATCCCGGACTACGTCCAATCCATCCAATTGGACATGGGAATCGGAATTGAGGAAATTATCTATGCCGTCTTGAGCCACATTTATTGCTACAGCGTCAAATTTAATCTCATCATTTACAACAAGACCGTTCTCCTCGGCCCAAACTCTAAAGAATTCCGCTATCAGGTCCCACTCGTCATCACTGCAACCGGAAAGCAATAAGGCGCATACAGTCATAGTTATCAGAATCTTTCGCAAAAACCGAAGTTCTTTCATGGCTGTACCTCCTTTAATAAATCCTCAAAACCCATACGTTGCAATGTATCCAAAAGATTGAAGTGGACAGACCTATAAAACTCCTCTCTGGTTATTGCGCCATCTGCATATTTTTCTATAGTTTTCTGGTCAACTGTAAAGGAGAGCAATGAAATCCCCTGCTCATCACGATAGTCAACTGTGACATGCTTGATCCGCAGCGCATCACGACGGTTGCGTTCGACAAGATCCTTCAAAAGGGAAAGAAACACAGTGTCCCCTTCACTCATCGGGCTTAATCCTGTGTAACCTTTACTGGAATCCAGTATGATGAAAGCCCCGCTCGTTGGCTCACCTGAAATGGGTATAACGATTACGCGAACTCCAGGAATATTACGGTCAACAAATGCGCTGGTTAATGATTTGCCTGCAGATTGGTCGGGAGCGAGTTGGTAAACTTCTTTTGCTGTTCGTCCAGTGAACCCCAGCTTTGTCAGGATCGACGGACCGAGGAAGATGGTTGTCGTCAGACATGCCAGACATAAGCAGGAAAAAATTAACAGGATAAGACAACATGAAACCTTCTTTTTCCCCGATCCCTTCGCGGTAATTATTGGATCATTCATAGTCGGATCCCTTCATTTTGTCATCTGACAAAAGAGTAGTTAATGATCGTGTTATTTTCGGGGCTGGATGATTAGAGAAGGCTCTTATGTTTTCGTAAAGCGCAGTATCTACATATTAACAATGTCAGTTTTACTCTGTCAATAGGGATAATTTCCGGATGCAATCGATCTTTTTGATCCCGTGAAGAGACGAATAGCTCGCGTATTGTCCATACTTCGGTTGGTTTATGAAAAGACAGGGTTTTCATAATTGAGTAGATTGTCCATGCCAACCATCGATTCTGTGTACGGGTAAATGGATTAATGTCCTGACATGTTTATTCCAAATACATGTATACGGGTGAGTTATGCAAAACTGACGGTTGTTCGGCTGAACAATCTTACTGACGCGCACCATGGAAAAGATTACCTACTGGTCAGCCATAGGTCATCTTGAAAAGCCGATTGTTTCTTTTTTTCGTTTATCGGCTTGTGGGCATCAGGTTTGAATGATCTGTTTAAAAAAGGTCGATAGTATCCATAATCAATGCCCGATGTAATTTTGTGTTGCTTATCAATCCTGGATGTGGTGTTAGTTAATCGTCAAACCCGGCAAAAATTGCGGAAGAGCTCGACCATCGCCAGGGTATCCAAACCGCAGTATGTCAACAGATTATTGGTTATAGCCTGCTTTTCAGCATCAGGCATGAGGGTGAACATCATCCGCCACCAGGCGAATGAAGCCTTTGTCCCGTTGTTGATTTGCAATGTGTCGTAGCGCAACTCGGGCACAAGTACCGGCAGCACATTCTTGATGGAACTACTGCCTTTAAAACCCGGATGCAGGTACAGACCTTTACTGACGATCTCCATCAGGTCGTATATGCGGTCATTGACATCTTCAAGGAATACACAGTATTCCGGATGCAGGGCAGCCATCTCTTTGTTGCGGGTTCTCTCGAAAGGGGCGTTCCATACGATCACGGTTCCATCCGTGCCGATGTCGTTCTTGAGTTTTTCCAACAACGGTACGCAGGGATCACCTTCTCCGGTGGAAAGATGTTCCGAATGGAACGGGGCGGCATCTGGCGTGGCCAGACGGTGGAGCGAATACTGGAATACAGCCTGCTGATACGGTTTGTGACCGATGAAGACAGGCACAGCCAGGGGACAGGTTTCATAATCCAGAAAGTAGACAGGATAGTCTACCCGCGCCATTTCCTGCCGGATACCGGAAACGTCTATGACAGGTTGACCGGCTTTTGCCGCGGCCACGACGGAAGCTTGATTGCCGCTGAGAGGAAAGTCTTCGGGAATATCTTTCGCGGCACGAATGCCCATCCCTTCCAGTTCCTGCTTTTTCTCTTTCTTCAAGCGGGGAACATCATAAATGGTCCATCCCTCCGGCAGACCGGGGTGGCAGACTTCCGGGCAGACACAATCCTTTGGTTTCCAGCAGTGCTCCCATTTCAATGGATCATCGGAAAGAGCCGCCTGCAAAGCTTGTTCACGCAGTCCGACGATTTCCGGTAGTATTTCTTCTACTTTTTCCGTGATATCTTCCATCTTAAGAAGCTGGCTGAGATCCAGCGAGCCATGGAAGATGTATTCGTTGTTCACCAGCACCAGATGAACACGGCTGATGTTGTATTGTTTGCGGAATATCAGGGTTTGAAACGCGGCGTCTTCGATCTGCTCATCTTTGATACTGGTACTGCTCTTGATCTCGAATAATTCCGCGTCGTTCCTATTTGGGTGGAGAAGGATCGCGTCAGCCCGTGCCAGGTAAGGACCGTCAGATACGGTTTCCTGCCAGAGCATCGTCCACCCCTGTTTTTGAGGGAGGGTGATTGTTTCCAGATACTCGTGTGCCAGTTGCTCGATTCGGTCTCCCTGTACCATCAATAATTCATCGATTTCGGTCTCGTCCAACTGGTTGTGTTTTTTCGCCCACAGATGGCGCGGCGCTTCCCGGAACAGGCGGAAATCCGATTTGGTGATTTGCATAACGCAATCCTCTTCCCCATGATAATTGCAGGTTTCAGTCTATCTAAATGTATGGGATAGGTTTTTCGCTTATTTCAAAAGGTGTTACTGGACGCTCAAGATGAAAGACCGGGATTGGACCTTTCCGGGTGGACCGCAATTGCCAATTTATGACAGGCTTTTCAGGTCTTTCAAGAACTCATCGATGATCTCTATGGGTGTGGCCCAGGAGGTGACCAACCGCACGGCGGTGTTCTTTTTGTCCATCTTTGCCCAATCGTAAAACAGGTAATCCCGCCGTAATTTTGAGATCACAACATCGGGGAGAATGGGAAATATCTGGTTGGACGGCGAATCGGTCAGGAAGGTGTATCCTAACTTGGTCATTCCGTTGGATAAACGTTCTGCCATCAGATTGGCATGGCGGGCAAGGTCATAAAACAGGTTGTTTTCGAACAGTACGTCAAACTGAATTCCCAGCAATCGTCCTTTGGCCAGAAGAGCACCGCGCTGTTTGATGCAGTAGCGGAAATCAGGTTTCATAATGGGGTTATTGATCACAATGGCCTCGCCGATCAGGGCGCCATTTTTTGTGCCACCAATATACAGGGCGTCCACCAGTGAGCAGGTCTCCTTCAGGTCGAGATCAGCTCTGGCGGATGTCAGCGCGGCACCCAGACGGGCACCGTCCATAAAGAGGAGCAGCCCCAGTTTCTTGCACAGGGCGGATATCTCCCGCAATTCCGCAGCGGTATAGATCGTTCCAACTTCGGTGGATTGAGACACATACACTACCCGTGGCTTTACCATGTGCTCAAAATAGTGCTCATTCACCACTGTCTGGATCTCACTGGCCGTCACCCGTCCTTCTTTGCCTTCTATGGTGTGAACTTTGTGGCCGGTAGCTTCGATGGAACCAGTTTCATGTACACAAATATGTCCGGATTCCACGGCAATGACCGATTCGAATGGCCGCAGACACGAGGAAAGCACCAGAAGGTTGGCCTGTGTACCCCCGCTGACAAAGTGGACATCCGCGTTCGGGTTACCAACGGCTGAACGGATCTTTTCCGTGGCAGAAAGGCAATAACGGTCTTCACCATAGCCGATCTCCTGATCCAGGTTGGATGATGCCAACGCCTCCAGAATGCGTGGATGGGCGCCTTCGGAGTAATCATTTTGAAAACTGTATTTGAACATGGCGTAATTTCCTGCGGGTTGAATGGTGTTCATGCGGTATTGTACGTTCATTCTCTGTATTCGACCATACTGAATGTCAACCGGTGAAATATCCCGGAAAACCTTGTATCCTTTTTGGACGGGATGCATCTAAAACGATAGACTGTTTACAGGTATTTTTTCATCGAGGAGATAGTATGGATTTCATCAACAACAATGGACATCATTCTGAAAACCTGATAGCACAAAAAACTTATGACGTTTTGATCATTGGCGGTGGTCCTGCCGGAGCGACGGCAGCCATATATACCGCCCGGGCGGGGTTGAGTACGCTGGTCATTGATAAGGGACTGACTGCCGGCGCGCTGGGCATCACCGGCAAGATCGCCAACTTCCCCGGTGTGACCGAGCAGATCACCGGAGCGGAATTACTGGAACGTATGCGCGGACAAGCGGAATCATTTGGGGCACAGTTTGTCTCCGACAAGGTCATTGGTGTGGAATTGACCGGTCCGGAAAAGACCGTATATGGCAACCAGGCTACCTATACTGCCCGTTCCGTCATTATATCCACCGGTTCAATGGGCCGTGGATCGCGGGTAAAAGGGGAAGACCAGTTGCTGGGGCGCGGGGTTTCCTATTGTGCCACCTGTGATGGGGCGTTTTATCGGGATAAAGAAGTTGTTGTGGCTGGCAACAGTGATGAAGCGGTTGAGGAAGCTCTTTTCTTGACGAAATTTGCCAGCCGTGTTCACTTTCTGTCACCCTCACCCGAGGTGAAAGCTCCTCAGGATCTATTGGACCAACTGGAGTCAAATGAAAAGGTTGAGTTGATTCGAGGTGCCAGTCTGGTGGAAGTATTGGGTGAATCGAAAGTGGAAGCGGTACGGTTTATTCCACGTGGAAAACCGGAAGTTACCTTGCCTGTCGCAGGGGCATTCATTTACTTGCAGGGAGGGAAGCCGGAGACCGGCTTTTTGCAGGAACAGTTGGAGTTGAGTGATACAGGTTGCCTTCTGGTGGATCATGAATTTCAAACGGCCATCCCCGGTGTGTATGCCATAGGTGATGTATTATGCAACCATATCAAACAGGCGGTTATCTCTGCCGGGGAAGGCGCCATAGCTGCCATTGCCCTTGAAAAGAATTTACAGGGCCGCAGCAAAGTGTCTGTTGATTGGTCAAAATAACCGCGGAATTATCCAACGGCCGATGTGGAACCCGTGTTCTCTTCGTGTAACGGCAGGACGACATTAAATGTGGAGCCCTGACTGATCACCGAGTCCACCCATATTCGGCCGTAATGGTTTTCCACAATGCTTTTTACAATGGCCAGCCCGAGTCCGGTGCCTGAAGCTTCCCCCGCGGCGTTACTGGCTCGATAGAATTTGTCAAAGATGAACGGAAGATCCATGGCTGGAATGCCAACCCCGGTATCTTTGAATTGCAGGATCATCTGGTCGCTGTCTACTTCAGCTTTTATTACGATCTGGCCGCCCGGCGGGGTGTATTTGATACTGTTTCCCATCAGGTTGTCCACCACCTGGGCCAGTAGAATGGGGTTACCCCACACCGGCGGGAGATTTTTGGGGACTTCGACCAGCAGCCGGTGGCCTTTGTAAGCCAGTTGATCTTTCAGGGTTTCACAGGCTTCACCGATCAATTGATCGATCCATACGGATTCTTTGTGCCTGTCGACCCCGGCTTCGATTCGCCCGAGGTTTAACAGATCGTTCACCAGGTTGGTGATATTGTGCACGCTCAATTGCACGTGTTTGATGTATTCACGCTGTAGATCAGTCACCGGACCAACCCGTTCCACCAATTCCACGTAACCCAGAATGGTAGTCAGCGGGGTACGCAGGTCATGGGATACTGTGTTAACGAAGTCGCTTTTGGCACGGTCCAGCTCTTTGAACATACTGACATCGTGAAGGGTGATCACGGTTCCGACATTGGATATCGGTGTGACCTGGGCATCCATGACCCGGCCTTCATCCAGATTGATCTCGGCACGGCTTCCACCTTTTTCCAAAAGATCTATGATCTGATTGTTTTTGAGGGCGTCACGGGCAGGTTGATCGGCAACCTCTGTCCCGTTCAGGGATAGTGCTTCCCGCGCTCCCTGGTTGATAAAACTGATATTGTCCTCGGAATCAAGAATAATGACCCCATCCTGAACTTTGGCCAGAATGGTTTCAAGGCGGACACGTTCATTGTCAGTATTGCTGAAAACCCGGGCGTTCTCGATGGCTATGGCGGCAAAATCGGCCACGGCTGATAGAAGGCGGACGTGGTAGTCTGTAAACGCTTTTTTTACACTGCGGTTGTCTACCCCCAGAACACCGACAGTCCGGTTATTTGTTTTTAGCGGAACATAGACCAGAGAGAAAACCAGATAATCCGTTTTTATCTTTTTCAGGTTTTCTTCATCCAGTAAAACCGGTTGTCCTGTTTGAACGACTGTACCGGCAAGCGTGTTGTCGATTCCCAGGCGGAACTGTCCGTTTTCCTCACCTTTTTTGAAATTGCGTGATGCGCGCAAATATAACTCACCCGTGGATTCATCCAGCATCAGCAGGCTGCTCTCTTCAGCGCCGGTGAGAGACACTGCCGTATCCATGACTGTTGAAAGTACGGCATCCAGGTCGAGATTGCTGGTGATGGAGCGGCTTAACTCACCCAGCAATTCCAGATCACTCATCTGACTGCGCAGACTGGCGGTGGCCAGCCGGGTTTCCTTTTGCATCCAGCCCCGACGGCGGTCACCTATGGCCAGCGCGTTCCGAACAAGCTGCAGTAGATCTTCACTGCGGATGGGCAGTGTGAAGGTATCCAGCACACCGGCTTGAATGGCCTGTTTGAGTACGGGTGCAGATTCCTGATAAACAAACAACAGGATGGGAGTTGTTGGTGTGAGGTCGCTTAATTCCCGGGCAAATGAAACACCGTTTCCATCCGGTAATTTTTCCCCCAGGATCACCAGGCGCGGCAAACCTTCATTGATCGTTTTTTTCGCATCCAGGATCTGGTTGACGATTTTGACATTGAATCCTTCGGGCATTAGCAGGGTTTCCACCAGAGAATTCACCTGCGTATCTGCCGTGAGGACGAGTATCGGATCGTGAGGAGAAGGGGTCATAACTTCTTTGGTACCCGTAGAAAAATCCTTCATATGGACCAATTTGTCATTCTAAATCAGGCAAAACACTTGATCCAAGCATTTATGATAGCACATAACCATCAGACATACCGGAAAAAGTGGAGATAAGGAACTTACATTAACTTTACGTAAGATATTCCCCGCATCTCTTGACTTTCCATCATCGGAATGAATACAATAATTTTATGGATTATAAAGATTATTACAAAATACTAGGGGTGGAACGTTCTGCCAGTGCGGATGAGATTAAAAAGGTTTATAGAAAACTCGCGATGAAATATCACCCTGACCGAAATCAGGGTAATAAAACGGCGGAAGATAAGTTCAAAGAGATCAACGAAGCCTATGAGGTGTTGAGCGACCCACAGAAGCGCAGCCGCTATGACCAGTTGGGAGATTCGTACAATTCCTGGCAGCGGGGAGGCGCTCAGGGTGGTTTTAACTGGAACGATTGGATCAACCAGGCCCAACAGCAGGCGGGGCGTGGGGGAGCCACGTACCGTGTGGATTCAACCGGGTTCGAAGATATTTTTGGCGGCGGCTTTTCTGATTTCTTTAACGCGATATTTGGCGGAATGGCTGGCGGGGCGGCCAGACAGGGTCCCCGAAGTAACCCGTCCACGGCTCAGACAACCCGGCTTGACCCAAGACATGCCGCGCCCAGAACCATCGAGCGGAATGTGTCTATTTCACTGGACGAGGCGTTCCGTGGAACGCAGCGTATTCTTCAGGTTGATGACCGCCGGCTGGAAGTCAAGATTCCACCGGGCGCCGGTAGTGGAACAAAAGTCAGGGTTGCAGGCAATAGCTCGAATGGACTGAAACAGGATATTTACCTTGTGATCGATATGCTCCCGGATTCCCGGTTTGAACGCAAGGGCGATGATTTGCATAGTGAAGTGGCCATTGATCTTTATACAGCCGTATTGGGAGGACAGATCAATGTTGGTACACTATCTGGAAATGTGATGTTAAAAATTCCGTCAGGCACTCAACCCGGACAAACATTCCGGCTGGCCGGCAGAGGGATGCCCCGATTGCGGAATCCGCAAAATTTTGGTGATCTTTATGCGAAAGTGAAGGTGCAGTTACCCAAGACCCTTTCAGCCAAGCAGAGAGACTTGTTTGAACAGCTTTCCAAAGAGAAATAGAATTAGCGGTTTTCAGGATATTTCATGCGCTTTTTAAAGATCATTTTTGTTACCGTGGTTCTGGCATTCAGCATGGTGGCGTGTCAATTCACATACAAAATGCCCATGGTATCCCAGAATGGAGTGGAACCACTGCCCACCCTGGCCGATCCTACCGCGGCGGTAATACCTGTCTCGGCAGTTAATCCGAATGTTAAGGCCGATCAGGATCTTTTGGTTCGTCTTTATGACACTGTAAGTCCTGGTGTGGTTCTTATTCAACAGGTGGGGGAAACCGGAAGTGGTCTGGGGTCCGGGTTTATCTTCAATTCCGATGGTTATGTGGTGACCAATTACCATGTTGTGCAGGGCGCAACAGATCTGGAAGTGGATTTCCCCAGCGGGTATAAGACCCGGGGGGACATCAAAGCCATTGACCTGGATTCTGATCTGGCAGTGATCAAAGTGGATGCTCCACAAGATCAACTGCATCCACTCCCTTTGGGAGATTCTGATCTGGTGAAAGTGGGTCAAACGGTCGTAGCTATCGGTAATCCATTCGGATTGAATGGCACGATGACAATGGGAATCATCTCGGCCAAGGGACGGACGATGGATTCGTTGCGTCAGACAGAAGACGGCAGCTTCTACTCTGCCGGTGATATGCTGCAAACGGACGCTTCGATCAACCCGGGTAATTCAGGCGGCCCCCTGTTGAACCTGAATGGAGAAGTGATCGGGTTGAACCGCTCCATCCGAACCACCGGAACAAATTCTGATGGCGACCCGGTAAACAGTGGAATCGGGTTTGCCATATCGGTCAATATTCTCAAGCGGGTTGTCCCGGTATTAATTGCGCAGGGTTCCTATGAGTACCCGTATATTGGGATATCAACCCCGCCCGGTGGTGATTTGAGCTTGTTGGAACGGGAAGAGTTGGGCCTGACCACCACTTCGGGCGCGTATCTGATTGATGTAATGGAGGACAGTCCGGCGGATAATGCCGGTCTTATAGGCGGCCACACAGCCACCCGCATACGTGGTTTGATGGGTGGTGGCGACTTGATCATCGCGGTGGATGGCCGTCCGGTTCGCGTATTTGGCGATCTGATGAGCTATATCATGACCAATAAAAGCCCGGGCGATTCGATCATAGTCCGGGTAATTCGGAATAATGAGGAGAAGGAGTTCACGTTGACTCTGGGTAAACGCCCCTGACACAATTGAGTGCACGCCGCACCCAATTTGATCCAACCATCTCATTAGAGGAGGCTTTCATGTTTACGGATCACCAGTTAAAAGAAATGGCCGGTATTACCACCAAATCTCCCGCGCTGACCGTGTACCTGAACACTGATCCTGCCGTGGGAAATGCGGATACGATAAAGTTACGGCTGCGAATGTTGTTGAAGGATGTTGAGCTGGAACAGGATGTGAAGACGGTTCTGGATTATGTTGAGACGAATCACCTTTTTGCCGGGAAGGGAATTGCGGTTTTTTCCTGCAAAGCGGAAGGGTTTTTTAGAACGGTCTCGCTCGGTGTACCGGTGCGTGACCAGATTTTTACCGGTAATCAATTTGCCATAAAACCCCTGGCTGATATCTTTGACCTTTACGGAGGTTATGGTGTGATATTGGTAGACCGTCAGGGTGCGAGAGTATTTCATTTTCACCTGGGGGATCTGGTGGAACAGGAGGGCGTTCTGGGTGAGCTGGTAAAGCACACGAAACGCGGTGGCGCTTCATCAATTGCCGGTCAGCGGGGTGGTACTGCCGGACAGACGAATTATGAAGATGAGGTGGTAGAGCGAAATATGAAGGAGATTGCCGCTTTTGCCACACATTTCTTTGAAGAAAAACACATCCGGCGAATAGTTATCGGTGGAACCGACGACAATATTGCCCTTTTTAAAACCCAATTACCGAAAGCCTGGCAAAGCCTGATCATTGGTACTTTTGCCATGAGTATGACTGCCACACACGCGGAAGTGCTGTCAAAATCCATGCAGATCGGAAAAGAGGCTGAAGCCTCTCGCGATCTTCAGATGGTACGCACTGTGATTGGACGGGCTGCGAAACATGCCGGAGCCGAGATCGGGCTGGAAAACACATTTCAGGCTGTATCACAGAGCCGGGTGCAAACCCTGGTTGTATCAGAGGGATTCCATCAATCCGCTCACCGTTGTACCGGTTGTGGCAGGTTAACTCTGCACTCCAACCCGAAGTGCAAATACTGCGGAGGGAAGATTGTTCCGGTTAATGACGGGGTTGAACTGGCTGTAAACGAGGTGATGCGGTCCGGTGGTGAAGTGGAGGTTGTGCGAACCAACCCGGATTTTGAAAAAGCCGGCAATATCGGCGCGATACTACGCTATTGAATTACTTCTAGAAAAAAACCACAGGTGAAAAACCTGTGGTTTTTTTTATTGCTTTCTATGAATTGGTTTTGTAAAAATCCGCGTATTTACGATCTGTTTTTCCGATGTGCGTGAGGATCCATAAGTAAACGTCTGATAAGGCGTCACGAAAAGCGGATTCATCCCCTTTTGAGATCAACTCAAACGATTTCTCCATATTTTTCCGAAAATTCGCGTGAACTTTTCGGTGCTCTTCCAAATGGGGAAACCCGATCTTTTCCATGAATGATTCCTCATGGGAAAAGTGATCGGTCAAATAATGTGACATGGTTTCAAAGAAATACCGGGCGGCTTCTTCCTTCCTGTTTTCTCTGAACATGGTCTGTATCTCGGCGATCATATTGACCAGGCTGGCATGTTGTCCGTCTATTTCTTCTATCCCAAACTTAAATTCTTTTTCAAAATCAAAAAGCTGGTTGTTCAAGGTGTTCTCCCTGTTTTTGCCCCGTGTGGAGACAAGTTTTATACTACTAGTATTTATTTCTGCTGATTGAAACCGACATATTTTCTATCCGTCTTCCCGATATGATTGATGATCCAGGTGTAGGTGTCGGTCATGGCTGTACGGAAGGCTGCTTCATCCATGGCATCAATTTTTTGTATCTCAGCTTCCATGGAGCGTCTGAAATTCGCATGGATTTGCGCGTGCTCGTCAACCTGTGGATAGCCGATCTTTTTCATAAAATCTTCCTCGTGCGCGAAATGTTCCACCACATACGCCAGCATGGTTTCACGGAAGATATGTAACGCTTTTTCTTTTTCATTGGAACGCAAAAGGTTGTGCATATCATTCAGCATGTTTATTAGCCGCTCGTGCTCATCGTCAATCTGCGGAATACCTAACTTGAATTCGGCGTCAAAATTGAAAAGCGGCATGTTTTCTCTTTCCTCCCGGCATGCGGTTATTGATAAACACAAAGATTTTGAATGCGAAGGAATATTATACCAATTATCTGATAAATACCGGATAGGTCATATATAAGGATCGGGTTGATAATAAGAAAAAATAAATCCGGTCAGACCGTTTAGAGGATATGTCCGATTACACTTGCCGGGCCATAATCCAATCGTTTTGTAGATCGCTCCCCAACTGGAATCCCTGTTCTCCGACTTTTTGAAACCCCCATTTCTGGTAGAACGCGATGGCACGTGGATTCTTTTCCCACACATCCAACCAGATGATGTCGTGTCCTGTTCGTGCGGCCTCGTCCAGACTGGCCTGCATGAGAGCCGCTCCCACGCCGCGGCCGATCCATTCTTTGACGGCATACAGACGGACGATCTCGATCGGGTGTAACCCTGTAACACAGTCCGGCGGAGGATCCTGCCGTAATCGGGTATATCCAACAGGCTGGCCATCAATTTCGGCGATGAGAAATGTGGTTCCCTCTTCAGCCAGTTCGGCAGCCTGCTTTTCCGGTGAGAATGACCCTTTCAGATAGTCGGCCATATCTTCGGGTGTGTTATCAGCACCAAAGGAGTCCGCGAAGGTGCGGGCTCCCAGGTTTGCCAGTAAAAAATTGTCCTGTGGTGTTGCTTTGCGTATGTTCATTGAATCTCTGATGGGTTCAAAACAAGGATTTCATTCTTTCTTATTTCTTGCGGAATATCCTGTAAACAGTTTCACCGATATCGTAGATAAATACAATGATCAAAATGATCAACAAGGCTTTGATCCCGATCGCCAGCCCGGTGTAGATACCGGCGATCTGTGAACCGGTAACCCCGTACGTCGAAAAATTGTCAGTTGCCGGCGCGATGATCGATGGGCCGCTTGCCATCAGGATCAGTACGATCAGGCTCATTACATCCAGGCCGACCTGAAACCAGCGGCTCCAGGGCTGCCACTTGCCTATGCGGATGAGGGCAAAATTCAAACCCAATCCCAGAACCCAGATGGTATTGAACCAGGGTAGGTAGGTAAAAAAGACCGGGGAAAGCGCGGGGATGAACACCGATATACCGGACGCGTCATTGAAATAGGCCCCGAGTTTGATGGCAAATAGATTGAAGAATAACAGGGTAAAAATTGTCAGTGCAATATCCGGAACCTGACTCCACGGTTTGATCTCATCCCGGTTTTCTTCGCCTTCCAGGCTTTTAGGGTCCCAATTTTCTTCGTTTATGGATTTTTCTTTTGAAAAAGCCCATTCTATTATGGCGAACACAAAAACAATATTCCCCAACACGGAAAGCATTGATCCCAGAAGTTCAAGCAATCTTTTTAAGACTAATTCAAACGCCGATTCCAGGGTAAGCGGTTGTTGGAATAAGGTCACTGATGTGGTAACAATACCAACCAGCAGAACGATACCCAGGACGATCTTGGTTACCATCAAAAAAGTTGGAAACAATCTCGGCCCTATCAGGTATCGGGGAGGCATATAGGCTTCGGCCATTTTTCGGGGCGTTCCAAATTCCTTCAATACGGAAATCATCATGACTTCATCAACCGGGCGGTTTTCCTGCTGGCTGCGGTTTTCCAGGGTATCTTCCAGTATGGAGCGGATTTCCTTTTTGATGTCTTCGCGGTCTTTGGCAGGCAGGTTTTCTCCCACCTGCTCGATATATTTATCAATTAGATTCATTCTTGCCTTCCTGTTCAGATGTCACTTGTGTAATTTTTTGCAGAGCGGTGACAATGGTGTCCCATTCCTGTTGTAATTGCGGCAGAGCTTTGCGTCCCTGATCGCTGATAATGTAATACCGGCGTGGGCGGGCCTCTTCCACGCGCCAGGCGGATTGAAGAAGCCCCTGACCTTCCATACGTCGTAAGAGTGGGTACAAAGTCCCCTGGTCGACACTCAACCCGTTATCAGAAAGCAACTTGAGTACGGAATAGCCATATTCTTCCCGCCGTAACAGGTTGAGCACCGCGAGTACGATCACCCCGCGCCGCATTTCCAATGATATGTTTTCTAATCCTATATCGTTCATAATATTATATCCTTGCAGATTTAATACTGTATGATATACAGTATGTCAAGAGGCAGTTTTTGAGACTTATACAATCATAGGAAATGCTTTACAAAAAAAGAAATCGGGTTGAGGAAAGCATTTCGCAAAACGAAAGTTCCTTCAACCCGATGTGTGTATCTACCGGGGATCGAGTTAAGAGTCAGCTTCGAAGATAAAGAAGCCAGAGGCACCCGATGTATGTAAGGATCATCAATGTTGAATCAATTTCGAAATGCCATACCCTTTTTTCCAATTTTGCCAGATTACCGATCAAACCAATACCGGTGAGGACCAGGCCGACCATACCAACAAGCAGAAAAGAGGGATCGATCGCAGCCAGAAAGCGTCCCTCGGTGAAGAAGAAGTCGGTCAGGCCGACGGCGAACATATTGAACATGTTGCTCCCGAACAGGTTGCCGATGGCCATATCGGCAGCCCCAATCCTGATGGCGGCTATGGTGGTCACCAATTCGGGTAACGAGGTTACCAGGGCAACCAGCGTGGTACCGATGAATGTGGCTCCCAATCCGGTGATTTCGGCGATCTCATTCGCGCTGCGTACCATGATCGGTGTCACTATGACAAGAGCGACAGCTGCAATGGTAAAGCCGGCAATCCCTCGTTTTAATGTGGGTGTGTCTTCCGGTATTTCGATTTCTTCGTCGGAGGTGACATGGTGGTTCGCGTTACTCTGGATCAGCCAGACTCCAAGGATGTAAATGGTGATAATGAGCAGGCTGTCCATTCCGACCCATCCGATTTGCAGAGGGATGTCAGCAAGCATAAAGAAAACAACGATCCCGATCAAAAAAACGGCAAGGCTGCCTGAAAGCGCGTGACGAAGAATTGCCTTGCGGAGGATGCGTTGATTGCGGTTGGAAATATCCACTATGGCCAGCAACAGCATATTGAAGCCATTGCTGCCCAACAGGTTGCCTGCGGCCAGGTCAGGGGAGTTCTGGCTCAAGGAACTGATGGATGTCAACACTTCCGGTAGCGAAGTGGCGCCTGCCAGCAATAACAACCCGATGAGCATCCGGCCAAGGCCGGTGCGGATGGCGATGATATCGCCGGATTTTGCCAGTTGATCGGCGGCTACTACGATCGCACCGGCAGTTAGAACAAAAATGATCCAGACCATAGGTATACTCTCAATCCCCATTCTCTTTCGAAGTGGGAATCCCTTTGGTCATGGTCAGCGGCCAGGCAGAGAAAACGCCTGTGTTTGGGCCGTTGAGGTCACCTACGATCTCTTCGATCGCTTTCATGCAAGCCTTAACCATGGATTCATCAGATACGATTGAAAAAATTGTCGTGTTTCCCTCCTCAAGGAGGGAATGGCTGCCAAAGTTGTACCGCATGGGTATATGCTTGACCTGATGCCGATGCAGTCCGGAGCTTTCCATAATGGTTACTCCAGCAACACCTACCTTCGAGAGAGAATCCAGGATTTTTTCCAAATGAGAAGGGTCATTGATAACGAATAGAACCATATACATAGCAAAACTCCTTTAGGCTGTGGTTTTATCGGTTGAGAACAGGCACCCTGATGGATTTAAAATTTCAAGAAAACCAGGCACACATCAAAAATAACATTCAAAAGTTTTCCCGTCAAATATATCCACAAACACATCCTCTTTTCAGGAACACCAGCCGGAGATTCGATCAGGTCTCCGGCTGGCAAAATTTCATATCCTGTCTGGCAGATCGCTTTCAACATGCCGGACGGCAGGAACCGCGTAACTGATGATTCCCGTCAACAGGCCGCACAGGGCGGTGATGGCAAACATCAGCCCCATACCCGCGCCTGGACCCACTCCACTGACCCAGCCAAAGGATTGTGAAAGGCTTCCTCCGCGCATCATCGCCGGCTCAAAGATATGGTCGGCCAGCGGACCGGCGGCCAGATATCCGATGGGTATCGTGACCATTTGCAGCATCCCGCGCAGTGCAAAGACCCGTCCCTGCAATTCTGGCGGTGTTTTGGCCTGCCAGATGGACTGGTTGGGTGCGGTGATGAATGGCACTGACATATTGGAAATGAATCCGGCCAGTACCCAAACCGGCAGGCTGCGCCCGAAGGCGAAAAGGCCGTCCCCCAACAAAAATGAAACCCCTGTCACAATCAGCATGCCCTTTACCCGCTGCCTGGGTCCGCCCCAGATGGACAGTAATACCCCGCCAGCTATTCCACCCAGCCCCAGTGCGGCTTCCACCCAGCTCAGGGTGAGAGTGTTGTTGCCCGAACGGGCGAGGATCATGGGCGCGATGATGGAATAGTAGGTAAGTCCGGCGAACAGATTGATGGCCGCGAACACAAATATCAGACCTACCAGTCCCGGCCGAAGAAGGATAAAGTCCCAACCGGCTTTGGTGCTGATGGTCTTTTCTTCTGTGCTTGCAGGTCCGGCAGGTTGCGGAATTTTTGCCGCAACGAGTGTCATAAATGCGACCAGGAAGGTGGCCAGGTCGATCAACAGGATCGACTGGATACCGGCCACAGGTAAAAGCAAACCAGCCAGCACGGGTGCCAGCACGCGTGAACTGGATTCCGCCAGCCCGTTCAGACTGGCCGCCCGGGTGAGGTCATCACGCGGTACCAGCAGCGTGATGGAAGCCTGGTAGGCCGGGTACTGGAAGGCTTCGAACATACCCGAAAGCGCCTGCAGTAAATATAAATGCCAGATCTCCAATCCACCGCTGAAATACAGCAGCAGGATGCACACGCTAACCAGGGCCGCACAGCTATCGGCCAGCAGCATGACATGTTTACGTTTAAACCGATCAACGACTGATCCTGTAAAAGAGGAGCACAAAACAATTGCCCCGAAATTAAAGAAACCCAGCAGAGCGAGGGTTGTGGCGGACCCGGTCTGCTGATACGCCCAGATCATCAACGCGAAACGGCTCATGGCCGTGCCGACGAGCGAAACAACCTGGCCGCTCCAGATTTGATAAAAGGTTTTCCAACCGGATGATAGATATTTGAATTTCATGGTACTTTCCTGTGAACGATCAATCCGTTCAATTGATTAAAGGAAAAGCGGGCGATTAGATCGCCCGCTCGTTATTAATAGTTAGTAGATATAAAAACTCTATTTATAAGCAGGCGCGTTAACAGGTTCCCCCTGCGCTCTGCACATATTGATGGCTGCCTTCAAAAAATAATAGAAATCCAACATAAGAAATATTCTACCTTCACATGGAACAGCCAACAAGGTAATCGAGCCTTACAAATCTTCTTCTGTTCTCAGCGAGATACCCTCCGCGCGGCACAGGGCGGCAAAGATTCCGTCTCCGGGAGTGACCGTGTGGGAAAAAGTTCCGTCATAGATTAATCCTGCCCCACAGGATGGACTTCTTGCTTTTAGAATGGCTTCCCGCGTACCGGCAAGCCGCACCAGAGAGAGCGCGTCTCTCGCGCCGCGTTCAAATTCCGCGGTCACATCGACACCATCCTGCCGCATAACCCGCCCGTTGACGATCTCACAGGGCAGCCGCGGGGTGGTCAGCCCTCCGAGCTGCTCGGGGCAGACCGGGATGGCTTTCCCTTCCGTTACCAGGCGGAGTACGTCATCATTCGAAACCTCACCGCCGTCATATCGGCAGTGCATGCCGGCCAGGCAGGCGCTGACAATGATCATGTTGTTTATCCTTTGCCATTATTGATTCTGCCTCCATCATAACGGATAACCAACCCTCCAACCTGACGAAGAAACGCACAACTGTTGGGGAAATAAGTGGGAATATGATATGGTTAAGATAACAAAACACAAAAGTCTCTGAAACCTATTGGAGAAGTTCCATGACCACAGAAAAACCAATCATCCGGCAATCATTAACTGAAGTCTTTGGAGAACTGTCCGAATGTCACCAGGTTGACGCGCATGAAGGTGTGCGGGTGGACATTGTAAAAGCGGAAGACAGCCCGCACGGGGGAGTTGTTTCGTATGCCACAGTTGGTCTTTCTGTCGTTCCGATCGGGTATATCTCGAACAATGTATCGCTGGGTGCCGAGATCGTCAGCGCGGCGGATAGCCGTTATGAAAGATATGTTGAGGTACTGGCTTCGTGTGTGCAGGATATTTTTCATTTGAAATTCAAGCTTTTTCCCGGCGCTGTGTATAAGAACGCTCTTCAGTCGGTTTTTCCGGAATTGGGTGTAAAGCATTTGATCTTCGACACGCCCCACGGTTGGGAGAATGACCTTTTATCTTTGAATCTTGGCACACGGCATGTTGCCTGGATCATGGCGGTACCGGTCACAGACGCGGAGCTGGATTTGTTTAATAAAAGCGATTCCGGCGCATTACAGGACCGCATGGAAGCAAGTGGCGTGGTGCTATATGATCTGGGCCGTGAATCGGTGGTATGACGGTTTGATCCTGGGAACGGTTAAATTATGGAAGCAATTTGTGCTTCGGTATTTCTGATAATTTTTCTTATAGGCAGTATGGTGGAACGCTTAAAAGGGAACAAGCAACCGCCTGTCATGTGGCGCAACGAAGATGAGATGATCGAGGATATCGTGATGCTCGATATGATCGATGGGGAATGGGCGGACGATGGTGAGACTCCGGAAGAACCTTTGGATGGTTAAGGAGGAAATGATGAAAGATACTCTTCGTCAGGTTATTGTGGCACTATCAATTCTGGCTACGCTGGTTGTGAATACCCTGGCCAACGCGCTGCCGATCAACGGGTTGACCACGGGAGATGTCTCAGACAGATTCGATGTTTACTTTGTGCCGGCCGGTTACGTGTTTTCCATCTGGGGTTTGATCTACCTGGGATTGGTCGCTTATGGAATTTTCCAGGCGCTTCCGGCACAGCGGGACAATCCGCGTCTGCGGGCAACCGGTTGGTGGATCGTACTGGGCGGGTTGGCCAACAGCTCCTGGATCTTCCTGTGGCATTACGAGCAATTCCCATTGACCCTGATCGCCATGTTCATCCTGCTGGTGTCGCTGATCATGACCTACCTGGGGCTGAAAAATGGCCGGGGAACTGTGTCAAAGGCCGAATTTTGGGCGGTACGTATCCCGTTCAGCATCTATCTGGGCTGGATTACCGTCGCGACGGTGGCCAATGTGACCTCTGTGCTTGACTTTATCAAATGGGATCGGTTCGGGTTGTCCGAAGAGACATGGCTTGTGATCATGCTGGTTGTGGTGCTGGCCATCACCCTTGCCATGCTTCTCACCCGGCGCGACGCGGCATATACCGCTGTTATCCTGTGGGCACTGGCGGGGATTGCCGTCAAATTTGCCGCGATTCCGGTTGTGGCAGTACCGACCTGGGTAGTTTTCGGGGTGGTTGCGCTGGCATTGGTGTGGGTGTTTCTGGGGAAGAAGACACTAGAGGTGCGTTCTTAATATACCCTTTACAAAAATAAAGACCCCGCAAGAGAAATTCTTATGGGGTCAGAAAAGCTAAATAAACACCTCGAATAGTCTATGTCATATAAAAATTACTTGATTGGAACGACCGGTGTTAGACCATTGCTTCCAAATACAAGTTGTGGGAAGACTCCTTCAGGTGTAAAGATGAATTTGTCTGTATCCTTTATGGCAGAAGCATTGGCCAGAGCGATCATATAATTGGAATAAGCCGGGTTATTTGAGAAGATGCTGGCTGTTGCCAGGTCTTTTGCCAGATCAGCTTTGGCTTTTTCGGCAGCGGCCGTGGCCATGGCTTTGTTAATCTCCAGGTCCTTCTGGGCAGCCAGCAGCGCGTTGGCTTTTTCTGCTTCGATCACCTTTTGCTGGGCCATCAGTTTTTCTTCATTCAATTTCGCCAGGATGGTCTGCTGCTTGGTCTCTTCCTGTATTTTGGACTGTTCCACGCGGATGTCAGCCTCTTGTTGTGCTTTGCGGGCTAACCCTTCCGCGTCGGCTTTCAGCTTGTCCTGTGCTGCTTTTTCAGTTTCCAGACGGCTCTTGGTAATAGCGTCCAATAAGGCTTGCACTTCAGGTGACAGGGCGACGTTCGGTACAGTCAGGTTGGTCACTGTGATGCCATAATTCTCGGTCAGATTGTTCAGCTCATCATCAATACACTTACGGAGCGAATCGCGGTCAGATCCGATGACCGAATCTTGGAAGGGTTTATTACCCACGCATACCTTCATCGCCTGAAATGCCAGGTCGTCCAGCACTTTCTGTAGCGAGGCGTCGTTAGTGTAAATATTGCGGTACTTTGTCCATTGCCGGATCAAATCTGCTTCGCTGGTGCTATACGCCGGACGAAATGCCGAGCCGGAGACGGTAACGCCCAGACGCTGATTGTCCTGGGTGATAACCTCGGGATCGGTGGTGGAGAACTGGTAAGCCAGCGTAGAATAGGTATCGAGGTTAACAAATAAACCGATGTCGCTGTACATGCCTGCCGGTACCACACCGGTGATTTGCCCGCCACGGGTTTTTATACCGACCTGGTCGGGGTTGACACGCTTGAACAGGTACCAGTGTGGTTTAAGTAAAAACATGGCGATTAACAAAATTACAAAAGTGATTACTAATGCAGTTAACCACCCGGTTGCGAATGAAGGTCTTAACGACCGGCCTGAAAACATATCCCCTGGTTTCATTTTTTCTCCTGTGATATTTTATTAGTCAATTATACGGATAAAAGACAAAACCTTTGTTCGTGCGTATGGATTTTTACGCCGGGCGGATTTCTCTTGCCAGATGATGGTGGAACATGTCCAAACAAATTCGCCCCTACATTCCGAAACCAAATCCTTCTTGTTCAAATTGATCCTGAAAATCCGACCTGACCCCGATTGGGGGTAAATAATTTGTGGGGAATGATGAAATATAAACCCTAAGGGTCTTCAAGACCCTTAGGGTTTTAAACAGGGTTTTTGTCATGGTCACGGGATATCTTACCCTTCTTCCAGATCCTTCACCCGTTCCATCAACCGCCCCACAATTTCGGCCAGCTCATCGGCTTTCAACCCGCCCTGTGACAGCGCGGCCAGGTCAGAAACGTGTTTACTCTGTGGGGTAGATGTCTCCGGTTTGAGTCGCATCACGCCGTCCATCTTTTCCACAGCAGCCGGTGGTTTATCTTTTCCTTTAACCATGTTCATCCCATCATCTCCACCACGCAGACCGCCTCCCCGACGGCGCCGTACTTCACCCGGTCCGCGGGGGTGATGATGAATGTGCCCGGCGTGTCACAGCCGAGCGTCAGCGTGCCGGTCCCATCCAGCAACGGCACATCCTCCACTAACCCATTGATGTCCAGCGTGACGGATGCTTCACCCGGGCATTCCACTGTCACGGTCATTGTCCCATCCCCAACCGGCACACGGACCAGTTCGCCGTAACGTCCCAACGCGCACAGGCGCAACCGCCGGGCGTACACGCCGAAGGGTACATTCACCTCTTCCAGCATTTCCCCGGATTGCAGCACAATTCCGGCGGCGGTTTCCATAAAAGTTTTGATCTCTCCCGCCGCGTCACGGATCACGATCGTCATATTCGTCTTCCTTTCCCATTCAAATAACCACCCATCAGCGCCAGGCCTGCAACCGCCAGTATCCGGCGCCGGAATAACGCCGCAGGCTCAGGCACGTTCCGTAGCCGCTGTTGGTTCCACCCTGGGCGATGATGTCGGTGGCGTTCCAGCCCAGGTTTGACACGCCGTAGCTGGTAAGCACTGTGCCGACCAGCACGAGCTCATCGTTGTTGTTCGGGGTGGACGAAGTGGCGTGCATCAATACCACCAGCCGGGGCGCCTGCCCCAGGTTGTGCGCTTTGGTGTAGGTGTTGTTATAGGCGACCGCGAACCAGCCGGAATCGTAATCCGGCAGCCCCAGCCCCTGTGCGGAATAGGTGCTCACCGATGACGGGTTCACGTTGCTGCCGTCCCAGTAACACTGGCCGATCAGGCGCTGGTCTGTGCCTTCCACCGGGCTGGTATTGATCTCAAGGGTGAAGGTGGGAGACCCCGGGTTGCGCCGCGCGAAGATATACCAGGTGCCGGCTGTGCCGGAAAAGCTGCCGGCCGGCAGGTCAACATTGGCAGCCGCCTGGCACATGTACCCGCCGATCATCACCGTTGGCGGGTTGGTGGTGACATACGGTACGCGCAGCCGGTTCGTGGACAGGTATTCCAGCCGCACACCGCTGATGAAACGCGAAAAGAATTCACCCAGCGTACGCGCGTCTTCTGGCGCGGCTCCCAGGGTGAGGGCGTCTTTTCGCAGATTGTTGTACTGTGAACTGGCGGTCGGCTGTCCGGGTGAAACATCGGCGGAAGCCGGGTATACGGGTGCGCTCATACGTTACCTCCAATAACTGTTGGACCAGGTCATGTCTCCGGCATAGGTTTCACCATCAACCCAGAACGACTGGATGAACAGGGTGATATCCACCGGATCGAACGAGCTGCCGGAGCTGCTCATCTGTACGGTCACCAGAGTGATGTCGGGGTAGTGGATCTCGGTGGCGTAGTGCCCGGCGGCGTACAGTCCGCTGAATGTGCCGGATGCCGTCAACAGGGCGATATCCCGGTGCTGTCCGAGGTATTCCATCAGAGCGGCATACATCTCTGCGCCGGATTGCGTGTGGATGCTGTTATCGGGGTTGGGGAGGTGGTCGCCCAGCACCACGGTGAAGAAGTATTTCTGGCTGTCGGTGTAGGAGCCATTATCCTGTTTCACGGCCTCACGCTGGATGGACACAGCCGGCCCCGATTCCTTGCTCTCATCCAGCAGGAACCCGGTGGGTACGCCCCCGTTCACAGCCGCGTGGCTGAGGGCGATGTGACAGTCGATTCCCGGCGTTGCCATCAATCCACCCCGTGAACCGGTTTGTGTCGCCGGGTGGGCAGCGGACTGTCCCACCACGGCACGCGGTCGGCGGCCACCACGCGCGGCAAACTGGCAGACGGGCTGCGTCCCGGATGAACGGCAGCCGGAAGGGTTATCTGCCGCAGGCTGTTGAAATTGAACCGCCAGCAGCGGGAAGGATCGCGGATGAGGCGCAGGCGTTCGATCCAGTCACCCGGCTGGTACGGCAGGAGGATGGCGTATTCAGTCGGACGGCTGATGGTCGGTTCCAGCCGGCAGCGGCATCCGCTGCCGCAGTGCAGACTGCCCGAACCCGGCATGATGGTATTCATCCACTCGCCCAGAGTGCGCACCTCTCCGGCCAGTTCCAGGCAGTCAGCACAGTGCAGGCCACCGCGTGGTCCAAGTACCCAGCGGTGGGGGATATCCTCATCCCTTAACCCGCCGACAGCCAACCATAGATCAGCAGTTATAGGAAGAGTCAAAGAGAATCCCATCGATCCATCCTCCATCGGGTATTTCCATTAAAAGGCAGACGCTGCCGGCGAAGGCTGTCCAGCCCGCGGTTGAAGCGTTCGAGGACGGCATCCGCCCAGTGTTGCAGCAGCGACGGTTCGGTTCGGCGGCTGCCATAACTGCGGTTCTCTACTTTGTCCACCGCGCGAAACAGGGCGGCATAACCGGCTGCCCCGTGAACCAGCAATGCGTCATGTCCCGGCGAGATGGTGGTGGTTTCCGCGCCATCCAGCCCGCTGACGGCATGGCCGGTGGTGTAACGCACCCGTACGACCTCACCGGCTGGCGGACAAATTCCCCCGGCAATACGTAATTCCAGTATCGGCCGGTCAAGTTCACGCCAGAAGCGCCAACCAATCACCCGGTTGACAGGCTGCGCGGCTTCGGTCTTGCCGGCTTCATACGGCCAGCGGACGGCGGTCACCCCCGCCAGACCCGGCAGGTTGCTCAGGTCGATATCACCGGAAGCCGGTACGGCAATTTCCGCGCTGTTCAGGCAGGGGACGACCTGTGAAAAGGATGAGATTGCCTGTCGGATGGCTTCATCCAGTACCGCTTCCGGCCAGATATCCTCCCCGGTATCCATTAACATCCGGCTCACCCGGGCACGAAGATCTTCCAGTGTCATGGCCATAGCGCGGGATGTGCCTTCCAGAGGCGGTCAATTTTGTCATGCAGGCTGACCGCCTGCGCCGATTGGATCGGTTTGGTGGAAAAACGGGCCAGGGTTTCCTCGCTGCACAGGTTCATATCCACCCCGCGCGACGAACAGCCGTAGTATTCGCCGTCACCGCCGTTGGAGTGCTGCCAGAAGGTGTACTCCGTCCACGGTGCGGGGATGTGGGGTTGATTCACCTGGTAGTTGGCGATCCACAGCGGGTATTCCGCCCATTTCGGGTCGGATGAGCCGTAGTTCTTCCAGAAATCCGGCCCGGTGTAGATGGCCGGTTTGACACCCAGCCGGTATTCCACGGCGTTCAGAAAGCGCGACAGCCGGGTAAGGGCATCATGGGGAACTCCGACACGTTCTTCATAATCAGCGGCTGGCGGCAGTTCGCCGGGATCGTCTTCCAGCAGGGCGCAGAAAGTATCCGCCTGCTCCAGCGGATCACGGTCCCAAACCAGATAGTGATAACCTCCGCGCAAAATACCGGCGCTTTTGGCCGCGGGCCAGTTCTGATGGAAAAGTTTGTCGGCGTACAACCGCTGGCTGACTTTGATATAGGCGAAGCACACGCCGTTCTTTGCCGCCCTGTCCCAGTTGACAGTACCCTGCCAGGTGGATACATCCATGCCGGTGATCACAGGCATCCCTCCTTTTGGCGGATTTTTCTATTTATGCGTTGCCCGGCCGCTGAGCCTGTCGAAGCGGCTAGAAGTCTGCCTTCTGAACCTACCGAACCCCCGCCCGCTGAGCCTGTCGAAACCCCGCCCGCTGAGCCTGTCGAAGCGGCTAGAAATCTGCCTTCTGAATCTGTCGAACCCCCGGCCGCTGAACCTGCCGAAGCGTACGGTAATCCAAATGAATCCCGTGCGTTTTCCAGTTCAACCGGCGAAAATACGAATTTCATCCCGTTGGGCGCTACCACCGCGAGGCTGCCATCAGTGCGATGCGAGATACTTTTCAAGTCTTCGGGTTGACAATTCAAGATCAACCCAACCAATTTACGTTCCTGCTCGTCCATTTTGGGTTCCTTTCTTATTTAATTTGGTAAGAGATCACCCGGTTTTTTTGTCAAACCGGATTATTGGCTTCGACACCTGCACGGTAAAAAACGTCGTGCGATGTTGACGCAAGATCAGCCAACCGAGTTGTGTGTAGGGGCGAAGCAGGCGGAGGGTTCTTGGGGGTGGATTTACTCTCTGTCTCCGCCTGCTTCGCCCGTGGTGCGGCATAGGGTGGTCTATTCGGTCAGACGAATGACCAGGTTAACTTTGCTTTCGGGTGATGCAACCGGGTGCATCACCCTTACAGGAGTCCTATCCGGCGGATTTCATCTTCCCCGCCACGTTGGAAATGGCCGTTCCCAGGATATAGGCGGCCAGAACCGCGACCAGGTTGGTGATTTCCTCTTCACTGACGGGAAAATCGGGCTGGTAGGCTTTCAGGATGATTACAACCAGACCCACCAGGGCAGCCCAGAATTTGCGGGATGACAACAGTTCGACCAGTTTTTGCATTTTTCTCCTTTTGTGCCCTCGCCTTCCTCCCCGGGAGGGCAGGTTGGCGGGGGGATTGAAACCTACTCCGCCACATTCGATTTGTGCAGCGGACGGAAGTCGTTTACCCACACAGCCAGGAAGTGGCGCACTTTCAACCGGTGTTCGTCATGGGTGAAAACGGCTGGACTGAGCTCGTCGCCTGCCAGGAATATCTCGGGCATGATGCCGAACCGTTCGCCAATGAACACAGCCGGGGCGATCCGCGGATCGCAGACGGCAGCCCAGTTGGAGGTATCCGTCCACTCGGGCACGGTGATCACATCACCCGGCTGTCCGCGCTGCATGTTCTCGCTGTAAATACTGGCGGCATTTTCCAGCGAGGGATACAGGATCTTCATGGCAGCCAGCTGCAGGGCGCGGGGGACCAGCAGATAGCGCGGGTTGACGGCCATACGCGGGCCGGTGCCATACACTCCGGACGCGTTCTTGATGAGCAAAGGCTGGTTGTACACAGAGGTACACACCGTGTCCCACTCGGCAGCGGATAACGCGCCGGTCAGCAGGTTCTTGTGACCGCCCTGCGTGGTGACGGCTGTCGCGTTAAATAGCGCTCCGCCATCCGCCAGGTTTGGACCGATGCCGTTGTTGGCAGTAAAAACAGCGGATACCAGGCTGGATATCTTGCGCAGACCGGCGGCAGCTAGTTCGCGTGGATAGGCTTTCAGCTTGCGGGTCTCATCGCGGTCAATGAGTTCCAGCGTGAGCGGGATGTAACCGCCGTACTTCTTCCAATCCGCCGTTTCAGGGGAATCGCCCACCACCAGTTCCTGGTACTCGCCGCGCTCCGCCACCTCGGGCAGATCGCCCACCGTACCGACCAGCGTTCCGGTAATTTGCTGCAGGCTGTCGAAATGTTCCATGCAGGCGATCCGTTCCCATCAGTTGTAACCCGCTTCACCCAGCTCCTTCCACCGGTTGGCGATCACCTTGTTCAGGGAATTCTTGACCAGGCCGGAGAAATCAGCGGTGGTGGCCAGCCGGGCGCGTTCGGGATAATACCCACCGTGCATATCCACATCTCCGGTGAGCGCAAGGTACAACTCGCGGATGCCGCTCAGCCGGGCGGGTCTTACACCGGCCAGGTTCGGGTCGCGTTCGGCTCCCAGCAGGTCATCAGCCGCGGCTTGCAGCTGATCGCGGGAGTCAAACACGGCAGTAATACGCCCCGGCCCCTGAACCACACTGCCACCGGTAAGACCGGCCACCAACCTGCGGGCGGATTCCACCGCGCTGTCGAGCTCCGCGGGTTCAAAGATACGTCCTGAGAATTGCAGGCGGATCTGATCGCAGGCGATGGACGGCAGCGAGCTGGCTGCCAGACGCGCGTCCAGCAGGCTGCCGTACAGGTCCATTGCATGGGCGTTCACAGGGGTATCGGGCGGGACGGGGGTCTCTACAACAGCATCATTCATACGGAAATTTCCTTTCTCCAGAGGGGATCGTGGTAGCTCTCCGTCGGCGAGGGCCTGTAAAAAAGCTCCCCCGCGTGCGGGGTTGTACACCAGGTCAAGGGATAGGATCTTGATGATTTCCAGTACCTCCTTCATGTCTTTATCCTGAAAATTTCTCTCCGCGCGCAGCAATAGATCAGCGGAAAAGCCCACGCGGGGAGCAGCGATTCGCATTCCCAGCATCTCCAACCCGACCGATCGGATAAGGTCCGCGGCCGGACCAATGGGGGTCAATTTGAGGCTGATACCCTGCCTGTTTTCGTCCCAGACGGGTTTTGAACACACGCCGCCCAGATCGCTGATTGACCGTCCCACGGTTGTGCGGCCGTCCTGGCTGGAATGATCAACAAAACATTCCACACCGTCCCACAGCAGCAGGGAAGCGCGCAGTACATCCGGCGGAAAATACCAGCCGTTGCCCGTTCCCGCGGTGATCGCCAGGATGAGAAAATCGCCTTTCTCTGCCGTGTCGCCGGTAAGTGGGTTGAATACATCCAGCCTGACCCGCGCCGCTCTTTCCTCTTTAATGTTTTCCATTCGCCTCCTATCCATCCAGGTTCTGTACACAGGTTTTCAACAGGGATTCGCCGGTTATTAACCGGAATCCGCCGGTTTATCTACAGGGTTATCCACCGATTTTGGGCGGTTATCCACAGCCTGACGCAGCAGCGCGGGGATATCAACCACCTCGCCGGCAAAGCGGTATGCCAGGCGTAACAACTCGGCATCATCGATCAATCCGCGGGCGTGCAGGCTGGAAAAGGCGGTGACGATCTCAGCCGCGGCACCGGCCAGCTCGCTGTTATCACGCGCGGAGATGTCGGTACCGCGCAGATCAATGTCCGCGTCCGTCTTGACCGGACGGCCGCAGCGGGCTGCCCGGATTGTTATTGCCTGAAGCAGATCCCGCAGCATTCACAGAACAAACTCCTGACGCTGCTCGAAATGACGGAAGGTGGGACCGCCGGCGCTTTCCGCCGTGGTGCGGGTGGCGCTTTCCGGCTCGGCCAGGAAATGCAGCGGAATGCCCGCCCCGGCCGCGATCATCTTTTTGAGCGACAGCCCGTCTGCATTGGCGTCAGCCGATTCGAGCCGTGGCGCCAGTGCCTCCCAGGTTTCCGAGTCATCTTTCACCAGAAGGCTGCCCGGTGACGGGGGATTGAGGTTTAATTCCGCCTGCCGCCGGACGCGTTCCACCGCCGTGGACCCTTTCAACGTGACGGCGAACAGGAATGTGGTGCGAAAGCGGTTCAAACGCGCACGGTCCTCCAGCCATGCGGAGTATCGCGCCAGCCATTTGAGAAGAGGCGCCAGGTCGCTCTCGCCGTGTTGCGCTCCCGCCGGGCGGTTGACGGCGTAATGCAGGATGAACGGCGGATTTCCCTCACCATCCAACGCGGTATCCCGCCCCGGGTACACCCGCCCGTCTTTCAGGGTGAAACCGGTCTCCTGCTCGATGTCATTTCCGGCGCAGGTAATTTCTGCCACATCCAGTGCCGGTATCGCGCGAACGAAGCTCATCCCGGCGGTGTCGGTTGTGACCAGGATGAACAATTCACCGGAACGGGTCAGTTCATCGCACCACTCGATGATCCGGCTGTCCATGCGGTTTAACGAATGCTGCCAGAATTCATGAATGAATCCGCGCGTGGGCTCGTGGCCGCAATCCACGCCGATGCCTCCTCCAACCACATACTGCGAGGTAAGGCCGACGATGCGGCGCGCCAGCGGATTGGTGCGCCAGGCATCCAGCGACTGGCGAAGCAGGTCATCCCGTTCACCGTCAGAACGGTCGCGTGTGCTGCTCAAAGGGAGAGAATGGAACACGGGACGCAGCATCCGGTCGCGGGCATCGTCCAGCGCGGCGACAGCCAGGCTGACCCGCCGGTCGATCTCTCTGTCAAACAACCGGCCGACCAGCCGGCTGATAATTCCGGTACGTGAATCGTTCATCAAAATTCTCCCCTGTCAATATCAAACAACGGATCCTCCCGGCGGACCACCAGAGCGGGAGCCGGGTCATACCACTGGCAGGTGTCAAGAACGGCACACAACGCCGCGCTGATCACCAGGTCGTCATGCATTAGATCGCCGGTCAACGGGTCGCGCGTGCCATCCGGTACACCCCAGGACATCAGCCGCCCCGGGCTGTCATTTACCCGGTACTGGCAAGATTCCAACTGCCGCTGGAAAAGCGTCTGCAGCGCAGATTGGTCATCCGAGCCGGACGTGTCCGGTTCCTGCCAACGGCCGGAATCACATACGCTGATGAAATCCCACCCCAGCTTTGACTTGCTCACGTGGTTGAAAAGAAACGGAATCACCCGGGATGGGAAACGTTTTTGAAGGAAGGAAGCCAAACCCGCTCCGATGCCGGTGGCGTCAATTACCACCGCTTGCGGCTGCCAGGTTTCTATCAGCCCGAGAAGTTGTCCATAGAGTGTGGTGTGTTTGATCCCTGTCCACAGGCGGCGGTGTACACAGCGGTACGTGGGCGCGCGCAGCAGGTCGTCCTGCAGGGTGGCGAGGTCAACTTCCACAATGGTCAATGCGGTCGAATCGCGCCGCCGGTTGGAAAGGTCTTCACTGTTGCCCGTGGCCGATTCATCTTCCCCGGCTACATCCAGCAGCATGGCATAGATGCGGTCGCTGCCGGGCTGACCGCAGCACGGATGCGATCCGCGCATCACGTCCCGCCGCGCGGGCGGGAACATGCCGCCTTCCGCGTCGATCTCTTCCGAGTAAAACTGGGTCTTCACCAGCGGGTGGTCGCGCCCCAGACGGGCGGTTTGCTCTGCCACAAAACGACCGTAGGCTTCCACTTCTGCCGCCACCTCGCACGCGGTAAGCACAAATGCCCGCCGGATGCCGTCTGCTTGTTCGGCGCGGCGGGCTGCCCGCAGTTCACGTGCCAGCAGCGTCCGGCTCGTCCACGCGGTGCCCCAGAAGACACGCGTCGCGTTGGTTGAGGCGGCCATGGGAGCGATGTCTTTGTCATACTTGGCGGTCGAAACATCCTGGGCTTCGTCCACCTCCAGTAGCGTGCCGGCCGTGGCGCCGACGATATTGGCTTCCGGCGCGCCGGAGAAGAACATCAGCCGTGCCTGCCCCACGCGGTAGATGTAGCCGCTTTCCTTTCGCCACATCCGCCGGGTGATGCGGTTTTGTTGCAATACGCGTTCAAGGCGCCGCATGGCATTCAGCGATTGTGGTTTCCAGGTGGGCGAGATCTTGACCATTTCGGCCGGGCTGCGTGAAAGGAGTGCCAGCAGGTAGCATTCGAGCTGCGCCTGAAGTTCATTTTTCCCCGATTGCCGCGGGAACATGATGACAAAACTCAACCCTTTGCGGCCGAGAACGGACCGCAGAATGGACAGCATTGGTCCGCACTGGTACTCGCGCAGGTGGATACCACCGGTGTATTCGGTGAAGTGGATCGGGTCACGCATCAGGGCTTTGAGGGTTTGCAGGGTATGCAGGTTGGTCATCAATGGCCTCCGAAAAAACTGCGGATGAGGGCGGCGAGTGCCATCAAACCGGAGCTGCCGGAAGCCAGCCCGGCCCACATTTTGAATTGCGTGACGCCGTCCGTGTCCGCGCGGATGCGCAGTTCATGGTCGCGGACAGCGGTTTCCAGGCTGCCCAGGCGGTGGGCGCACATATCCATATCGTGACTGTGCAGAGCGCGCAGGGCGTCCACCTCGGCGCGCAGTAGGTCAAGCGCGTGCCTCATCTGCTCGGCGAAGAGCGCGGCCTGTTCTTCTGTGGATGGTTCAATCGGATTCATAATTCCCTTTCATCTCCCATCCCCCCGTCAGAAAAACTGACGGGGGGATTACAGGGAGGGGAGGCAGCGTCTCAGCGGGGATGGCGCAGGGATCCAGTGGAGATATGGCGTCCATCACGATTCCGGTGAGCGGCTGCCCTTTGGCCGAGCCTGCGTCAGTACCGCGCGTCGCTCTTTGCCGTACAGGTATCGAAGCCCCGTCGGCTGAGCTTGCGTCCGTACCGCGCGGCGCTTTTTGCCGTGCAGGTATCGAAGCTACGACTCTGCCCTCGACAAGCTCGGGCAGCGAGTCCTCGATACCTGCATCGAAAAACACGATGCGGCACTATCGCAACCTTGTGCAGCGATGCGCAGTTGGTTGAAGCCCCGGACAAGCTCATTTCGATAGCCCGTGACCATGAACGGTACCCTCTCCCAACTCCCGAACGACATCGGCCAGCGCCTCGTTCAGAAATTCCGCCAGGTCGCCTTCACCGGCCAGTGCCTTCTGATTCTTCAAAAGCGTGCTTAACCGGTTGGACGTCTTCCCCACGGTTTCAAGGATCTGCAGCAACTCTTTCAGACTTTTGCCTTCATCGGCCAGGGTGATGACCCTGACGAGCAGATCCTGCATTATGGTCACGGTGGAATGCAGGGCGATGGCAGCGTTGTCCTGGATGGTTTCGCTGGACGCGGTGGTTCTTCTTGTACGGGTTCTTGGCATGGTCACTCCGGTAATGGAATATATGTTCTATATTTGAATACAGTTTACAACGATCCAGACAAAAATCAACCTGCCAAAATTGGCAGGTTTGGGTAGAAAAAATCAAAATTGGTTGTAACAACTTTCCAAAATTGTTATAAAATGGAATACAGCAATAGGGAGGCTTTACATTTTCGTTTGTTTCACGCTATTTGTATTGACAATTTGCTTTTCGCGCCTTATTGTAGGATTGGACTAATCCCACTTAATAATTGGAAAGAGTTATTGGGTACCAGAGATCATATGTTGATCAGAAAAGTTTTGGATTTTCTTAAGAGCAGGTCAGAGAAGGCACAGTCATTTGTGGAACTGGCCGTTGTATTGCCGATCCTGTTACTTATCTTGCTTGGTCTGGTGGAAGTCGTCTTTTTTATAGCCCGCTACATGGATGTGATCGACCTGACCCGTGAAGCGGCCCGTGTTGCCTCTGTTCGCGATCCAGAGATCGAAAAGGGTTGGGTCTATGACCCCACGGATCCCTACCAGTGTAACCGCAGCGAGCCGTACAGTTTCTACTGGACCACAGCCTGCGTGTTCGCTCCGCAAGATCCCTGCCCGGACGCGCGTTTTTGCGGCGGTTTGAATCCACTGGTCTATCTGGATCCTACAATCGATGATGTGGTCATCACTGTGTTTACAGTGATCGGGGCTACAAATGTGATCCAGGTCAACCCGTCCGGCGGTTACTGGGCGTATTCCGATCATGATTCCAATACTGCCATCAATGAGAACTGGAAAAAGGATTGCCAGGGGAATATTGTCCGGACATCCCCTCATTACACGGCTTCCTCTGTATCGGCGCAGCTTGAGTCTGCCGCACCCCGAAATAAAGGTTTTGTGGGTGTTGAATTTTTCTATTGTTACCATCAGGTGTTAAACCTGCCGATCTACAACTGGTTTGTTCCCAATCCATTGAGGGTCCATGCGTACTCGCTTATGCCTTTGCCGGCGGCTCAGCCGACACCTACTCCCTGATATTCAAAAAACCCGCGGACAGGTGATCGTCATCTTCGCGGTGACGCTGCTGGCGATGTTATTCTTCGCCGGTCTGGCCATTGATTCGGGCTCACTCTACGTCACGTACGGCCAATTACGCCGCTCCATTGACGCGGCCGCGGTGGCAGCTGCCAACGATTACAAAGCGGAAGGCGCCGGTAACGTGACTCCCCCTATAGCCCGTATGACGGCAGCCGCCCTGGAAGTGATGAAACTGCACAACCTGGACGAAACCGCCATGGACCTCAAGGTCTATGTTTGCGACCGTGATGGTGACCGCGTGCGTGATGCCGACCTGGCTACATTGGAGCCCAACTTCTACAATCAGTGTCCGGACACCACAACAGACTCTGCCCGCAAGCTGGTCTGGGTTGATGCCGAATTAAAAGCACCACTTTATTTTCTCAGCCTGCTGGGATTCCAATCGGTTCCGCTGCGGGCAAATGCCATCGCGGAAGCCGCCCCGATCGATCTGGTGATCGTCATCGACACATCGGAATCCATGGCGTCTGAGACAGCCGGCTATGTTGCCGGTGTGGCCTTTGACCCGGCTGGATGTAACAGCACCAATACCTGTGAGCCGCTGGCTTCCGCGAAGACGGCGGCCAACGGATTGATTGACACGTTGTATGATGGGTATGACCATGTGGCCATTGTGCATTACGATGTTACCGCGCCGGCTACGTCGGCCATACCGATGCGGACCGACCTCGCAGATGCCAAAAATGATGTCAATGCTCTGCGGGTGCATGACGATCCGCCGTACACCCGGCTGCGTCCATACTGGTTCTACATTCACCTTGATTCCAATCCCACCCAGGAAATTTTGGGTTTTAATCCTGTATACCCGGAAGACCGTGATGGTGACGGGGCGGATAATGATCCGGGAGCGGCCTGCACACTGCAATCCCCCATTGATACCTCCGACCGCTGGGACCCCACCATAGATCCATTCCATATCACGGAGAATGGTGCTCCCTGCGATAATGCCGGTAAGTTTGACGCCTATGATTGGAACATGGATGGCGCTTATTCGGATGATGATGATACGCTGGCCCGGTCATGGCTGTTGAGCCATGGGTGCGATCTTACCAACCCCACGACCTGTAAACCGATCTGGACATATTTCTCCATCAATTCCACCTGCGTGGGTTGCGGCATCCGCGCCGGCGCCGAAGTCCTTAAACGGGATGGCCGTCCAAATTCGGTTTGGGTTATGGTATTCCTCTCTGATGGTCTGGTTAACATGAGCGACACACCATCGACAAATCCCAACATACCTTCTACTTTTCCGCTAGGATACTGTAATGGCGGTATTAGCAGTTATGCCTGGGGTAATGATTGTGTGGATATAAATAAAGGCATCATGACCACCCAGGTTGACAAAAATGGGGATGGGGATTTCAGCGATTCAGGTGAAATCTACAAAGATTTTGGCAATACCCGCCATTGCCTGGATAACCCGGCAACCACCTGCCCACCGGGATCTGTTTCCGCTCTGGTTAACACGGACAACTATTCCGTGTACGATTACGCGCTGGATATGATCGATTATGCCGGCCTGCAGGTATCGGGCAACCCGGCGGAAGCCGCTGCCTCCGGATCGGATACTGCCATGTATGCTATTGGTCTGGGCGATGCCGGTAATATACCCGCAGGCGCGAGTGGTCCGATCGGCGAATATCTTTTACGTTATATGGCCCAGGTGGGCGATGACGGCGACCGTTCTACAGATCCATGTGACGGGATCGCCACTCGTACCAGTTGCGGTCAGTATTATTACGCTCCGAGCGGGTCTGGACTTCGGGCAATTTTCAACGAAATTTCCACCCGTATCTATTCCAGGTTGACCAAGTGAGGCAAGTATGAGAGAGAGCCGAAGCCTCGGATCCCGTATTGTTCGCCGGTTTCGCACGGCACCCGCCCAGAGCATGGTGGAATTTGCCCTCGCCCTGCCTGTTCTTCTGTTGATGGTCTTTGGCGTTGTCGAATTCGGACGTCTGCTTCAGGCCTGGCTGGCGTTGGAAAATGGCGCGCGCTTCGGCATTCGCTACGCGGTAACTGGTGAGTTCAATATGCAATACTGTGATGAAGCCGCTACTGCGCTTGGTCTGACTGCCGAAGATCCGGACCACGATTGCAAGGTGGAACCGGCGGCTACGGCCACCGACGCGGAAAAAGCCCTGGCCCGCGACCAGACCCAGTTGCTGCAAGACTGGGCGCGCCTCCCCTCCATTCGTGACGCGGCGATGTCCGGTGCCAGCGGTATAGCCTATGATTCCGGTGTCTCCGGTGATTACTTACAATACATCGCGCACCCCTCGGCTACCTTTGATGCCACACACCGCGGCGACCCGAGTCAGCCTGGTTTCTTTTATATATCCACTTGCTCCAATCGTCACGTAACTCCATCTAGTGGGGCGGATGACGCTTCCAAGCACTTCTTTTCCCAGCAATCCCAGTTCGACCCGTTTTATTTTCCCGGATTCACTGATAATGACCATCTGTTCTTCCCTACGGTTTGTACTCTGTATGACAGCCCCATTGCGGCTTTCATGGATGATGCCGGCGGCCCCGGCGACCGGGTGCGCATTACGCTGACCTACCGCCACAACATGATCATGCCGCTCATCAGTGACTGGTGGCCGACCTTGCGTCTCAATACATACCGCGAGGGTATTGTGGAAAAATTCCGCACATCCCGTGTCACTGGTCTGTCGGAGGGCAACATGATCCCCGACACCCCGACATTTACCCCGACGGCAACGGAAACCTTTACCGTTACTCCAACCTCCACCGAAACACCCACGTCCACGGTAACGCCCACACCGACCAATACACTGGTGCCCTGTGTGACCGACGGTAACGGCATACGTGCTGAATACTACAACTTCACAGGCGGATCGCCCCCCAGCAACCCGTTTACCAGTCCCATTGTGGTGAATATTGTACCCAATGTGAATTACAACTGGAAGTATTCTTCTCCGGCAGCGGGAATTGGTACGGATAGTTTTGCCGTCCGGTTTGTCGGCGAGGTCATGCCGCTGTACACCGAGCGCTACGCCTTTAACGTCCGGTCGGATGATGGCCAACGCCTGTGGGTGAACGGTGTTTTGCTGGTAAACAACTGGCAGAATCAATCTGCAACCAGTAAAACCGGTTATATCAACCTGGAACGTTGCCAGAAGTATGATATTGTGTATGAGTATTACGAGAACGGCGGTAGTGCCTATGCCCGGCTGGCCTGGCAAAGTGCCAGCCAGTCCTGGCAGGTCATTCCGCAATCCAACCTGTTTGCTGATATGGGTACGGTCTCAACGGCCACGGTTACATTAACCCCGACGGTCACCTTGACGCCGACCATCACCTTGACGCCGACCATCTCGCAAACACCTACAATTACACGGACACCGACCCGCACCGGTACCAATACCCGGACGTTGATTCCCTCTGCGACCCGTACGCGTACCCTCGTGCCCACCCGCACGAACACGCTGCCGCCCACGCGGACTTACACTATTACTAAGACCGTACCGCCGACCATAACCCGGACACCGACCCGGACATCCACCCAGATTCCAACCCGGACGCATACCAGCATCCCACCAACCCGTACCCATACCTCCACCGCACCCACACCGACCCGTACGGCCAGCCCGACCTTCAAACCCGTTGGTGGATAAACCGTAATCCGTAACGCTGACAGCCGGTTCCTTTTGGAACCGGCTGTTTCTTTTACACACTGTGCGCGTGCCTTGCGGTTCGGTCGGTGGGACGTTAGAATCGGGGTATGGACTTTTCATTGCACAACGAATTCCCGGCTGAACTGGAACCGGAGTGGACGGAATTGCTACGACAGAGCGCCATGCAGGTTCCATTTATGGAATACGGCTACCAGAAACTCTGGTGGGAAACAAAAGGCGGCGGCGAATGGCCCGATTCCCGCCTGCTGCTCATCACCGCCCGGGAAGACGGCCGGCTGATCGGCATCGCGCCATTGTTTGCTGTAACCCAAAAAGATGGTTCAACGGTGCTGAATAATGTGGGCGCCGTAGAAGTGTCCGATTTTCTCGATCTGCCGGTTATCCCTTCCGCGCGCCGCGAGTTTATTGCCGGACTATTGGTGTATATACAGAATATGGACATCAAGTATCTGGCTGAGATCAACCTGTACAATCTGCTGGATTCGTCACCGACCCTGACGGACTTGCGCGATGTTTCCACCGGCTGGCAGGTGGATGTGGAAAAACTACAGCACAGCCCGTACATCCCGTTGCCGGGTGATTGGGAGATCTACTTGTCCGGGATAGACAAGAAACAGCGTCACGAGATCCGGCGCAAAATGCGGCGGGCGACCGAAGCGGATGTACCGGTACGCTGGTATCTTGCCATTGATGGCAGCGCTTTGGATGCTGAAATTGACGGCTTCCTGGAGCTGATGAAACAGGATGGCGACAAAGATGAATTCCTGCGTCCGGCCATGCAGGATTTTGTCCGGCGGGTGGCACATTTCGCGTTTGACGCCGGTATTCTGCATCTGGCGTTTCTGGAAGTGGACGGCCGCAAGGCGGCTGCCTACCTGAGTTTTGACTATGACAACCGCGTGTGGGTCTATAACTCCGGACTGAATCGAGAATACCAGAACCTTTCCCCGGGCTGGGTGCTGCTGGGTCATTTGCTGCAATGGGCCAATGAGAACGACCGGTCAGAATTTGATTTCATGCGGGGAGACGAGGAATATAAATACCGCTTCGGCGCGGTGGACCGTTTTGTTATGCGTGTTCGGCTCACCCCGACTCCGGATAAATAAACCGTGTTTCAACACCGATCCATAATCAGGAGGATTAATCATGGAATTGCTGAATATACCCGTTGAGAAACCGGAAGAAACCAACTTCATATTGGGGCAGTCTCATTTCATCAAAACAGTGGAGGATATCCACGAAGCACTGGTATCCACCGTGCCGGGCATCCAATTCGGTCTGGCTTTCTGCGAGGCTTCCGGCGCGTGCCTTGTCCGCTTCTCCGGGACGAATGAGGCGATGATCGAATTGGCGAAAAAGAATGCCATGTCCATTGGCGCCGGACACATCTTTATCATCTTTCTGGGGGATGGCTTCTTCCCCATCAATATCCTCAATGCCGTGAAAAGCATACCCGAGGTGGCGAATATCTTCTGCGCTACGGCGAACATGACGGAAGTGATTGTGGCGGATACGGGAAACGGACGGGGAATCCTGGGTGTGGTTGATGGATCCAAACCCAAAGGTATTGAATCAGACTCGGATATTGCCTGGCGCAAGGATTTTTTGCGGAAGATCGGTTACAAGGCCTAAAAGAAACCATCGGGCATTAATCTTGCAACGTACCTCGCGGACGAATCTATACGCCCGTCCGGGAGGCAACTAATGCGCAAACTTCTTCTACTTCTCTTAGTATTTACCCTGCTGGCAGGTTGCAGTGTAATCCCATCGACAAAACCGACCATGACGTCGGAAGAAATGGCCACGCGGGTGGCTCTTCTTCTGACATCAATGCCGACTGCCACCGCGGGCGTTGAGGAAATTCCCCTGGAAGAGATCGATCTTCTCGTGCCCACCCTCTCCCCCGATGAAAATGAGGTTGTGGAACTGACCGAGACGGAAGAACCACTCCTTGAGATCGGGGATATTGCCACACCAACAACCGATGAGACTGCCTTTGCGGAGTTCCTCGGTGAGACGGCCACGGAAGAACCCACGGCAACAGAAGAGATCGTTGCAACGGCCACACCGCCGATCCTCATGCCAACGGCGACCCCCACGCCGACATTAACCCCGTCCATAACCCCCGGCGGGACACCGGTGCCGCAATTCCAGATAACGGCCACATTTACCGCGAATGATCCGCGGACTTTGCTGCCTGTCGCTTCATGGACTGATACTATGGATTCCGGCAGCAACTGGCCAATCGGCCCGGATATGTACACAACTGTCGATTTCACGAATGGCTTCATGGCCCTAACCGGGTTGCAAAAAGACAATGGCTGGCGTCTGGCCATCAATGATGTGGATAATGCTTATTTTGAGACCACCGCCCAGTTTGGTCCGGTGTGCCAGGGTATGGACAAATGGGGTATGATGCTCCGTTCACCCGATCGCAGTACGGCTGACCGCGGTTACTGGTTCAACATCACCTGCGATGGCAAATTCGCCTTTCAGCGGTGGAACGCCAATCCACCGGATGGACAGACGTCTGTTACCAATCTGCTTGCCTGGACCTCAAGCTCCAATATCCGTCCGGGGGCGAACTCCGTCAACCGTATTGGTGTTCTGGCCAAGGAAAACCAGTTCACACTCTTCATTAATGGAATACAGGTCGGACAGGTGAAAGACGACACATTTGCCTCGGGAGGATTTGGCATTCTCATCGGAGCCAGGGAAACAGACCGTTTCATGATCTATGTAGATGAGATGAGTTACTGGCTCAACCCGCCGCTCTAGTCCGTGCTTTTCAATGGATTTAAACCGGTATCGGGGCGACTGACCGATACCGGTTTTTAAAGTCTATTCTGTTTATAGGATGGCAAGTCTCTTGCATCGAAAAGATTATGACCAAACTATTGTTATTCTTCATCAGGGAGCCGATTTATGGTTAAACCTGTAACCCGGGTTGTAAAGAACGTGGCCAGTCCGGTTAATCCCGGGCGGGCCACCAAAAAGACAGGTGTATTCGCGAAGAAGGGTTCAGTCCGCCAGTCTCAACCATCGGTCCGAGCTGTAAATAGTGCGAAGACTGGCCGGTTGTGGAAGAGCATTAAAACCTGGCTGGCGAAGATACCCCGGTGGGGTGATCTGTCACCCGAACGGCAGTTGGATGTAATTGGTGCCGGCTGTATCATTATCGGCCTGTTGACGCTTCTCAGTTTGCTCACCGAGCAGGAGGCGGTGGTTTCCGCCCGCTGGGTTGTTGTGATCAGCCGTTCCACCGGTTGGGGTATGTATGTGCTGCCTTTTGGCCTTCTTTCAGCCGGTTTTTGGCTTGTTTTCCGCAGCCTGGAGTCTCTTCCGCCTTTGACCGGCAGCCGGGCGGCCGGAATAGTCCTTTTGTATCTTAACTTCCTGTCCTGGCTGCATATTCTGGCCGGAGGCGGTTGGGAAATGGCATTTGAAGGTCAGGGTGGTGGATACCTGGGGGCATTTTTTGAACGCCTGCTGATCGGTGGATTGGGCCTGCCGGGTGCTCTGCTTATTCTGATGGTCTGGTTGTTTGTGGCTGGATCGTTGACCTTGCAGATTCCCCCGCCGTTGTTCAAAGACGCCATCAACAATTTCCGCCGGCAGGTCCGCGCGACGATAGAATCATCCCCCATTTCTGCCGTGATGGAATCGGGCGGTTATCAACCGCAATCCCGCGAGACGCAAACACACTCGCCTTCCGCGCCGCTGCCAGCGGGGTTTCATCCGCTTAATGATATGCCAAACCGGCGGCCGGCTGTACGAAAAGCAGTCACATTGCCGGTTAAACAAGCGGATACAAGTGATGAAAAATCCCTTTCCCAGGCAATGCCTGCGGTTAATACGCAAAAATCTCCGTGGATATTACCCCGTGTGGATGATATTCTCGATCCGGCGGAACCGGTTTTTATCCAGGGGCATATCGATTCAGACCGTGCCAATAAGATTGAAGAGACTCTGAAGTTGTTCAGCGCGCCGGTGCACGTGGTGGATATTCAACGCGGTCCCACGGTCACGCAATATGGGGTGGAACCCGATTTTCTTGAAACTCGTTCCGGGCGCACGCGCGTCCGGGTTTCAAAGATCGTCAGCCTGGCGGATGATCTGGCCCTGGCGCTGTCTGCTCAACGCATTCGTATTCAGGCTCCCGTCCCCGGACGTGGATTTGTGGGCATTGAAGTTCCCAATGATGAGACCAGTAAGGTTGCCTTGCACGAATTGGTGGATAGTGACGCGTTCAAGAAGATACGCAGCCCGTTGAAGATCGCGCTGGGCAAGGATGTGTCCGGCAAGCCAATGGTAGCCGATCTGGCGGCCATGCCGCACCTGTTGATCGCGGGCACCACCGGTTCCGGTAAGTCAGTCTGTGAGAATTCCATTCTCACCTGCTTATTGTTGAATAACACCCCTGAAACATTACGCCTCGTGCTGGTGGACCCCAAACGCGTTGAAATGACCGGTTACAACCATCTTCCCCACCTGCTGGCGCCGGTCATCACCGACGCCGCCAAGGTTCCGGCTGTGCTGCAATGGATGATCCGGGAAATGGAGAGCCGGTACGAACGATTCTCCAAGAGCCGGGTCCGTAATATTGCTGAATACAACAATGCCAACACCGACAGGCTGCCTTACATCGTAGTAATGGTGGACGAACTGGCGGATTTGATGATGATCGCTGGCGAAGAAACAGAAAAATCCATTACCCGGCTGGCACAGCTGGCCCGCGCCACCGGTATTCATCTTATTCTGGCTACCCAGCGGCCATCCGTCAATGTGGTGACTGGTCTCATCAAGGCTAATTTCCCGGCCAGGATCGCTTTTACCGTCACGTCCAACACGGATAGTCGGGTCATTTTGGATCAGCCGGGCGCTGAACGCCTGCTGGGACGCGGTGATATGCTTTTCCTCGCGCCGGATGCTCCGGCTCCCGTGCGTCTGCAGGGTGTGTACACGGCGGATGCCGAGATCAGCCGGCTGGTGGATCATTGGAAAATGACCGCGGCAGATGTGGTCGAAGGTGGTCATTCCACCCCCTCACTGTCGGTGCCCATGCCGACCCTGCCGACAACCCCGCTGCGGCAGCCTGATCTATGGGGAGACGAGAAGTCTTCATCCAGTGATCCAATGTATGACGAAGCGGTTGGCCTGGTTCGAACACTTGGGCGGGCATCGATCTCCATGCTTCAGCGTCGGATGCGTATCGGTTATGGACGGGCAGCCCGTCTGATTGACACCATGGAAGAGAACGGGATCATTGGGACTTCGCAGCCCGGAAGCCAGGTGCGCGAGATTCTGGATTACGGCGAAGGTGCTCCTCCCGTGGATGAAGAGAAGGATTGATCACCGGAAATTTACCGGTTCGCTACGGAATCGTTAAAAAAGGACGTATAATACGCGGTACGAAGGCTTGGGCGGTTGCAGCCAGTCTGCAGCCGCTTTCCTATCGAAAACCAGCAAGTATGAAAAACCCAAAAATGCACGTAATAAACAAACATGCTTTACAAATTATTGTTCCTCTAACGGTATTACTTTCTGCCTGCCAACCCGCGGCGGCCCCGGTGACAATGCCGGCAACCTACACACCCGGCCCAATCCCGACACTACCGCCTATGGCGACAGTCACGCCTACTGAGGAACCTGAAAAGACCCTGACGGTTTGTCTGGCGCAGGAACCCGCGTCGCTTTATCCGTATGCCAGCCCGACCGGCTCTGTATGGAGTGTGCTCGAGGCGATATACGATGGTCCCATCGACCGGATCGATTACACAGCATCTCCGGTCATACTGGAAAAACTTCCCTCTGTCGCGGATGGTGATGCTTCGCTTGAAGCGGTTGCGGTGGCTGATGGCGATCTTGTTGTCACAGCTTCCGGCGAGGTCAAGGCGCTCCGGAAGGATGATAAAGTCTTTCCATCTGGATGCAAATCGCCTGATTGTGCGGTTGTGTGGGACGGTATGACAGAAATAAAAATGGACCGTCTGACCGCGAAATTCCAGTTAAAACCGGATCTCGTTTGGTCTGATGGGGAACCGTTGACGGCCGAGGATTCTGTTTACTCTTACCAGGTCGCGGCGGATCCGGCTACACCTGTAAACCGTTATCTCGTTGACCGAACATTTTCCTATACTGCTTTGGACGACCGAATGGTTCAATGGACAGGCATTCCGGGGTACTTTGATACCCTTTACAGGGAAAGTTTCTTCCTTCCCCTTCCTGAACATGTCTGGGAACAGTATTCCCCGGCAGAACTTCTGACAGTTCCAGAGGTCACCGAAAAGCCTCTTGGCTGGGGTCCTTATGTGGTTTCGGAATGGGTCAAAGGTGATCACATCACACTCACAAAGAATGCGAAGTATTTCCGGTCTTCGGAGGGTTTGCCTAAATTCGCGAGTGTTACGTATAAATTCCTGGGAACACAGGCTGATAATAACCTGGCTGCGATCCAGAGCGGTCAATGCGATGTAGTTGACCCGTCGGCCGGTCTTGAATCGATGCTTGAACAGACGCTGGATGCCGGCAAAGCCGGTGAGATCAATCCACTGGTTGGACAGGGTCCTGAATGGGAACAGATCGTTTTCAATATATACCGCCCGTCATATTTTGATGGCATATCTCCCGTAACCGGTGACCGCCCGAATTTCTTCGGCGATGTGCGTACAAGGAGAGCTTTTGCCTATTGCATGGACAGGGACAAGGCGGTCAACAAACAATTGTTACAGCAATCTGCCATCCCGGATGGATTTCTCACAGCAGACCACCCGCAGGTAGCAAGTGGATTGGCTCACTATGGTTATGATCCCGAAGCGGGTTCCAGCCTGCTGGATGAGGTTGGCTGGAAGGATGATGATTCAAATCCCCAGACGCCGAGAGTGGCATACGCTGTTCCCGGTGTACCGGATGGTACTCCACTAAGTGTTAACTATCTTGTGACTGATGCGTATCTCCGGCAGGAGGTTGTGAAAGTCCTGGCTGATACCGCGTCAACCTGTGGAATTCAAATCAATGTAACAACGGTTACCCCGCAGGAAATGTATGCGCCGGCGCCTGATGGGCAGTTATTTGGACGCAAGTTTGATATGGCACAGATCGCCTGGCAGGCTGGGCAGCGCATACCCTGTGACCTGTTCACCACATCACAAATACCGGCAGCCGATAACCAGTGGATCGGGATAAACCTTGGCGGTTATTCCAACCCGGCTTTCGATGATGCCTGTCGTTTAGCCCAGAGCACCGGTTTTGACGCGGCAGCGGATTTGACGGCGGCTGCCAATGTGCAAAAAATATTTGCTGACGAATTACCTGCAATTCCGTTATACTTTCACCTGAAAGTATCCGCTGTCCGGCCTGATTTTTGCGGGTTGGAAATGGATGTTTCTTCGCGGTCTGCCTTGTTTGGCATAGAACAATTTGATTTCGGGCAGACTTGTCCCGGGTAAGGAAAAACATGGAAAAAAAGGACCCTCTCTTACAGGTCAAAGACCTTCGTACCTATTTCTATACCGAAGACGGTGTTGTAAAAGCGGTCGATGGAGTGGATTTTGAGGTCTATCCGGGGGAAATTCTTGGCCTGGTGGGGGAATCGGGATGTGGCAAAAGCGTAACATCTTTATCCATTATGCGTCTGGTGGGAATTCCTGGAAAGATAGTCTCCGGGGAGATTATTTTTGACGGGCAAAACCTCTTGACCCTGCCGGAAACCGAGATGATCAAAATGCGCGGTGACCGCATGTCGATGATCTTCCAGCAGCCACAATCCAGTTTAAATCCGGTATTTACCGCTGGTGACCAGGTGGCGGAAGTACTTCAAATTCATCAAAAGCTGACAAAAGAGGAAGCCTGGACGAAGTCGGTTGATCTGCTTCGGGAGGTCGGTATTCCCGATCCAGAAAGTAAAGCCCACGCCTATCCACATGAAATGTCCGGTGGACAGGCACAGCGTGTCATGATCGCCATGGGTTTGGCTCTCAATCCACGCCTGTTGATCGCCGATGAACCGACAACTGCGCTTGATGTAACCATTCAGGCTCAGATACTTGACCTGATGTTGAAACTACGTGAACAGACCGGGGCTTCAATCGTCTTGATCACCCATGACCTCGGAGTGATCTCGGATATGGCAGACCGGGTTGCTGTTATGTACGCCGGTCAGATCGTGGAGCAAGCAGAAGTAAATGTGCTTTTCGAAAAGCCGTATCACCCGTACACACTGGGTCTTATCGGGTCAATTCCCGTCCTGGGAAAAGAACAGGAACGCCTGGATGTCATCCCTGGTAATGTGCCTAACTTAATTAATCTTCCGGTGGGCTGTCGTTTTGCACCGCGCTGTCGGTATCGGGAAGAACATAATCTCGATATTTGCACCCGTCAGGATCCGCCTCTTGTTGAGATTCAGCCGGGGCATCATGTCCGCTGCTGGTTATACCAGTCTTCAGGCGACCATAAAGCCCCCATTTCCCTGAAATAGTACACAGTATTGGAGAGAATCATGGCAGAGCAGTCATATGCCGAACGACCGGATCTTATCCGGGTGGAAAATCTTACGAAGCATTTCCCGGTCAGGGGTGGGGTTTTGCAGCGCACAATCGCGCATGTACAGGCTGTGGATGATGTTTCATTCACCATAAAGAAGGGTGAGACCCTTGGCATGGTGGGTGAATCTGGCTGCGGCAAGACAACCATTGGCCGCACCATCCTGCGTTTGACGGAACCGACATCCGGCCGAATGATCTTTGATGGAAAAGAAGTGTTTAATTTGAAACCGGCTGAGATGAAAGAACTTCGCCGGAATATGCAGATCATCTTCCAGGATCCATACGCATCTTTGGATCCACGTGTTCCCATTGGTGATTCCGTCATGGAAGGGTTGAAGATCCACAACATCGGATCGGCAAAAGAGCAATATGACGCGACCATTAATATGCTCAAGCGTGTAGGATTGGAAGAGTATCATGCCCGCCGCTTCCCGCATGAATTCTCTGGTGGTCAGCGGCAGCGTATTGGTATTGCCCGTGCGCTCGCATTGAGACCGCAGTTCATCGTCTGTGATGAGCCAGTCTCCGCGTTGGATGTTTCCATTCAGTCACAAGTTTTGAATTTACTGCGTGATCTTCAGCAAGAATTTGGACTTACATACCTGTTTATTGCTCACAACCTGAGCGTTGTCGAGCATATTTCAGACCGGGTTGCTGTGATGTATCTGGGAAAAATGGTGGAACTATCAGATCAAAAAGCGCTTTACGAGAACCCGTTGCACCCGTATACCCGGGCCTTGCTTTCTGCCATCCCGATTCCCGGCGCCCGTGGTAAACGCGAGCGTATCATTTTGAAAGGTGATGTTCCAAGTCCGTTGAACCCGCCGTCAGGCTGCCGTTTCCATCCACGCTGCCCTGTTGCCATGGATATCTGTCGTGAGAAGGAACCTGCCTTCAAAGAGGCAGAACCCGGACACTGGTCAGCCTGCTGGAAAACTAACCCGGACTAAAAACTTCCATATATAATTAACGTATGCAGACCAGGCGTATCCTAATCGTAGATGATGCACCCGAATTTTCCAATCTTGTAAAAGACGCGCTTTCAACGCTGGATATTCCCTTACAAATTTCCGTTTACCTGTCAGGTGAAGAAGCGTGGCTGGAAGCATTAAAAACAAGATTTGATCTGGTTATCACCGATCTGCGCCTTCCCGGTATATCGGGGACGGAACTGGTCAGGCGTATACGGGCGCGTTTCCCCCGAATTAAGATTATTGCCGTTTCCGGTCTGGCAGAGGCAGGGTTGGATGATCGTACCCGCGCGGCGGGTGTTGACGCGTTTTACCGGAAACCGGTGGAAATACCGCTGTTATTGACGAAGATCGATAACCTGCTGTCTGATCTCAGCCGCGACATGGTTCAGCCTGAATCGAAACCTGCGCAGAATCCGTCAATATCAAGCAAAGTAACCATGCCGCTTACACTCAAGCCGGAGATGGAAGAACAATCACCGGACCGAAAAAAAGCTGAGGCTGCTGCCGCAACATCCACACCGGTTGAAGCCAAACCGATAACCCCGGTGAAACCTGTAGAATCAAAGCCGGTTGAATCAAAGCCGGCTGAATCGAAACCGGTTGAATCGAAACCAGAAAAGAAAGCGGATGGTACCGCCCCGGATGACGAAACAATCATACGGGATATGGAGCAGCGTCTGACCCGATTAATGAAAGATTGTGACGCAGATGGTGTAGCCATTTCAACTCTCTCCGGTCGCATACTTTTCTCTGCCGGGTCTGCCGAAAAGAATCCAATACCGGCCGCGTTGATCAGCGGATGTGCCGGTTTGGTAAATGTGCTAAAAAAGACTGAAAAAACACCGGAAGATGGCTTATCCCTGGGATTGGCATCGTTTTCCACCCATACCTTCGAGGTTTTCGTATCTTATGTCAGCCGATTCTTGATCTGGCTTGTATTCCCTTCCGGGATCCAACCGGCGGAAGCTGCTGCTGTTACGAAAGCTCTTTACACATCGAAGGGAAGCCTGCAATTTATACTGAATATGCTCTCCCAATTGCCTGATCCAGACCAGCCGCCGATTGCAGAAAGTGGAATTGAACCCAAAAAAGGAATTTTTGAAGGCATGAATACAGATGAATTAAAAATGCCACAGGAATTACCGGGCAAATCGATTGATCGAAAGGACGCCGATGCGTTCTGGGATGCAGAGCCGGAGAATAGCGGTGAAACAATACTGCCGGATACGATCACTTTTGATAAAGCCGCGAGTCTGGGTCTTCTCCCTGCGGATAAAAAAGAAAAATAGTGCAATCAGAGATTAGTTTCCGAGGATCAACAGAGCTTTCCAAACTTGTGATAAAATCCTGCCTACCGGGTAACCCGGCTGAATTGGGGCGTAGTGCAATGGCAGCACACCAGACTTTGGATCTGTGGATCTTGGTTCGAATCCAGGCGCCCCAGCTATGTTTTTCGATCAGCGCTTCGCGGGTGCCGCGGGGCATTTTTGTCTTAATAGGTGAATAAAAATGGAAAAATCTCCGGTCATATCGGCGGTCATTCTGGCGGCGGGGCAGGGAACCCGTATGCGGTCCAGTCTGCCCAAGGTTTTGCACCCTCTTTCCGGGCGTCCTCTCATCCGGTATGCGCTTGATGCAGTTGTGGATCTGACAGCCAATCTGCCTGTTGTTGTGATTGGACATGGGGCAGATTATGTCCGCGCAACAGTGGGGGATACCGCCCGATTTGCTGTTCAGCAGCCTCAGCTTGGAACAGCCCACGCGGTGATGACGACTGAACAACTCTTGAGGAATGAAGCCGATTTACTCGTTGTGACCACAGCTGATATGCCATTAATCCGTCCTGAGACATTAAAAAGTCTCGTGGAAGCCCAAAAAGACAATCATGGCCCGGTTACCATGTTGACCGGGTTCGCGAGTGACCCGCACGGGTTCGGGCGTATCGTTCGGGCCTCGGATGGTTCTGTTGAGGCGATCATTGAAGAAGCAGCCTGCACTCCAGATCAATTGAAAATTCATGAATTAAACCTGAGTATTTATTGTTTTGACGCGAAATGGTTATGGGGTGCGCTCAAACGGGTAAAAGTCTCAGCCAAAGGGGAATATTATCTTACTGATGTAGTTGCCATTGCCCGTGAAGAAGGAAAGACAGTTCAGGCGATTGTTCTGGACGATATCTCTGAAGCCATTGGGATCAATACCCGTGTGCATCTGGCAGAAGCTGAGACCTTATTGCGGCGGCGCATAAACCGGTATTGGATGGAATTTGGTGTGACCATTACCGACCCGGAAACCACATACATTGAACCCTCGGTCAAGATCGGACGCGAATCTGTCATTGGGCCAAACACACAACTGCGTGGATCTACCATTGTCGGTGAAGAGACAACCATTGGTCCGAATTGCATTATTGAAGATTCAACCATTGGAAGTTGCTGTACCATACGAATTTCTGTCATTGAGCAGGCTGTGGTCGAAGACCATGTGACAATGGGGCCATTCGCACACCTGCGAAAGGGTGCCCATCTGATGGAAGGCGTTCACATGGGGAATTTTGGCGAAGTTAAAGACACCACGCTTCGCCCGGGAGTGAAAATGGGTCACTTTTCTTATATCGGCAATGCGGATATAGGTGATAATACAAATATCGGTGCCGGGACCATTACCTGTAACTTTGATGGCGAACACAAGAACAAAACAGTCATTGGGAAAAATGCGTTTATTGGTTCTGACACGATGTTGGTAGCTCCCCTGAATATTGGTGACAATGCCCGCACAGGAGCGGGATCTGTGGTCACTCACGATATTCCGGCTGGAGAGGTCGTGGTCGGTGTTCCTGCCCGGCCGTTTCGAAAAGTAGAAAAAAGTGATTGAACCTTTCAGTATTGGGATAATTATCGCTCTGATCGCTGATCTGATCATCAGCGCAACGCTGGCTGCTGAGTCATCAGCCAGCGTTTACGCAATCAATGACGGCCAGGGCAAAACGGATCCGGTAATCAGTCTGACACGCGGGGCCGATGAAACGATTTTTGCCCTGCATGTTTTCCGCAGTTTTCTGCATTTTTTGTTGGCTGCTTTACTGGCGGGGTTGTTTGTTTCTTTCCAGTTGTTTTACTGGTGGTCAATAATTCTTGCCGCGCTTGTTGGGGCGGCACTGATAAATTTTCTTGAAACACTAACCACAGCGCTTGTAGCCCGTAGTCCGTATTGGTGGCTTTCGCGCCTGCAATTCATCAGCCGTATGGTGGTTGTGCTGAACCGTCCTTTGTCATCATATTCCCGGCCAATAAAAGTTATCTCGCCACTTGATGAGCCCGGACAAACCCCCGTGACGGCAGAGGAACTAAAGAACTGGGCGGCAGCGGCCAATGAAACCGGTGGTCTGGAACCGGAAGAACGAAGGATGATCCAGTCGATATTTGAGTTTGGCGACATCCTTTGTCGCGAGGTCATGGTCCCCCGGGTTGATGTTCGCGCATTGGATATCAATACAACAATCTGCGAAGCTATATCGGCGTTCGTCCGTACTGGCCATTCCCGTATTCCGGTGTATGAAGATGATCTGGATAATATTGTAGGAATTTTGTATGCGAAAGATCTTTTACAACATACGGATGAACAGGCCAAACAACGGCCATTATCCGGATTGCTGCGTGAGGCCTTCTTTGTCCCGGAGACCAAGAAGGTGGACGAGTTATTGCGCGAAATGCAGGAGCGTGGAATTCATATTGCCATGGTGGTGGATGAATATGGCGGGCTGGCTGGACTGGTAACCCTTGAGGACATCCTGGAAGAGATCATTGGCGAGATTCGTGATGAGTATGACCCGGCTGAAGAACAACCGTACCAGCAGTTGAGCGATGGGTATTTCCTTGTGCAGGGTTGGATGGATCTCGAACAGTTTAATATGGTATTTGATACTCAGCTTACACCGGATCTGGCGGAAACCATTGGCGGTTATGTGGTAGCCATGATGGGGAAAATGCCGGTTGGCGGAGAAAAATTGGAATTGGAACGCTGGGAGGTTCAGGTTGAACAGGTCAGCGGTCGCAGGATCCGTAAGCTGCACCTTCATGAAATGGAAGAAAAAACAGACACGGAGGTTTAGTTATGGCATTGGATCAGGCAACGAAACTGTCTCTATGCAGACAGGCAGCCGAAGTTCGAAAATTCGCGTACGCACCGTACTCACGGTATCCCGTCGGAGCGGCATTGCTTACCACAACGGGAAAGATCTATACGGGAGTTAATGTTGAGAATATCTCCTATCCAAATGGAATATGTGCTGAACGTACAGCGGTCTTTAAGGCTGTATCCGAAGGGGAGAAGTTATTCACGGCCGTAGCTGTCGTAACCCCCAATGGAGGTACACCCTGCGGGGCCTGCCGTCAGGTTCTGGCGGAATTCAGTCAGGAAATGGTGGTGTTGATTGGCAGTCCAGAAGGTGATCTGATTCGGGAAACCACTCTGGAGGCTTTGCTCCCGGAATCGTTTGATCCCGGGAAATTTCAACTCGAATAATCTGTGTCTGGCCTTGAGCGAACACTAAGGACCGAGGCTGTTGTCATCCGGCATGCCGAAATGGGGGAGGCTGACCGTCTATTAACCCTTTTCAGCCGTGATGCCGGTATTATCCGGGCGGTTGCCAAAGGTGTTCGCCGGATCCATTCCAGAAAAGCCGGTCATCTGGAACCATTCACCCGAGTCAGCCTTATGCTGGCACGCTCGCACGAGCTGTGGATCGTGACACAGGCCGTTGCTCTGGATCTATTCCTCCCCTTACACGAGGACCTTATTCTTACCGGTGAGGCTGCCTACGTCCTCGAACTGGTTGACCGCTTCTCTTATGAAGAGGGAGAAAACAGAAACCTGTACCAACTACTGGTGGAAACGCTGGAGCGGCTATCAAGAGGAGATCCAGTTTTCACCGCGGTCCATTTCTTTGAACTTCATTTGCTGGATATGGTCGGGTTTCGGCCGCAGTTATTCAACTGTGTGCAATGTAAAGAAGAAATTCAACCGCAAGACCAGTTTTTTTCGGCCGTGCAGGGTGGAGCGGTATGTCCAAAATGTGGGCATGTTGTTCCGGACGCACGTCCCATCACAATGGAATCGCTGAAGTATTTGCGGAATTTCCAGCGGACAACATATCCACGGCTCCTTCAGGCAGTTCCATCGCCATCGGTTGAGCGCGAGGTTGAGACCATTCTGCAATATTACAACACCTTCCTGCTGGAAAGGCGTTTGAATACCCCCGGTTTTATCAATGAAGTCAGAAAAAAACGGGAGGCTTGAGCCTCCCGTTTTTGATCTAATTCACATCGGTTTCTTCGTACCGGACATTAAGGGTGAGGTTGTGTTCATCAATCACCGTACCCTGTACAACAAGTTCTTCCGCCTGGTCAGGAACGCGGAAGGCCATGCTGAATATGTTATCAGTGATGGTTGTCAGGAGTTCGTATTCCGTCCAACCTTTGGCAGCCGCATCATCGCGGTAGAATTTGATGGTGTCTTCCATGGACATGTCAACGGAAGCAATCACCAACTGATCATTGCTCATCACGGTTTTAGCATCCGGTGGAAGGGGGAATTTGGCATCCACAGCGGGAGCTGCCGGTTCCTCGGCGGCAGGTGCAGCCGGTTCAGCCGGAGGAACCTCTGTCGGTTCCGCCACTTCCGGGACAGCAGTCGGTTCAGCGACTTCCGGTTTGGCTGGTTCGGCTGGCGCTTCTGCTGGTTGACCTCCACAAGCGGTCAGGCTGGCGATCAATACGAGACTTGCCAGTATAAATAATATAGAATTTCGGCGTTTCATTCTTCCTCCTAGATTTTTTTACAACTTACCGAAATATTATGACGAATTTGCCATTGATTATGCAAGTGGTATAAGCAAATTTAAGGAAAGCGTATTATTTTCTAGAAATAATCCCAATTATTGCGCAATTTTGCTCCTGTTGGAGCGGTATAATTCTCAGCCAATACAGTCAATATCTGGAGTTCTCATGTCAAAACCTCTCGATTTTCAATCGATCATGCTCACCCTGGAAAAATTCTGGGCCGAGAAAGGCTGTCTGGTATGGCAGCCGTATTACACCCAGGTGGGCGCGGGCACCATGAATCCGGCTACCTATCTGCGTGTGCTTGGACCGGAGCCCTGGAATGTGGCGTATGTTGAGCCATCCATCCGTCCGGATGACGGACGCTATGGAGAAAACCCCAACCGTCTACAGCAGCATTACCAGTTCCAGGTTATTCTCAAACCCGATCCGGGTAATCCGCAGGAGTTGTACCTGGATTCGCTGCGCGCGTTGGGGATTGATCCGGCTGAACATGATATCCGTTTTGTGGAAGACAACTGGGAATCCCCGGCACTTGGTGCCTGGGGGCTTGGTTGGGAAGTCTGGCTGGATGGACAGGAGATCACCCAGTTCACGTATTTCCAGCAGGCTGGCGGACTGGTACTTGACCCGAACGCGGTTGAGATCACCTACGGGTTGGAACGGATCGCGATCGCGCTGCAAAAAGTTCGCACTTTCCGTGATATTCAATGGAGTGCCGATCGCAAATACGGTGAGGTCAACCTTCAGGCTGAATGTGAACACAGCCGGTATTATTTTGAGATCGCTGATGTGGAACGTCTCCGTCAGATGTACAACCTGTTTGAAGCGGAGGCTGAAGCGTCACTGCAACAGGGACTGGTGCTACCGGCGCATGATTATGTATTAAAGTGCTCTCACACCTTCAATATCCTGGACACGCGCGGGGCGGTGGGCGTTACAGAACGCCAGGCACTCTTTTCCCGTATGCGCGACCTGGCCCGGCGTGTTGCCGAAGCGTATGTGGCACAGCGTGAAGAACTTGGGTTCCCCTGGGGTCAGGCAGATAGTGCCACGGTCAACGCAGAAAAACCGGTACAGACTGTCGAACTGGATACAACAGCCGCGCCGCATAATCCTCAGACGTTCCTACTCGAGATTGGTACAGAAGAACTTCCCGCAGCTGATCTGCAATCCGTACTGGCACAGCTTACAGAACGTGTCCCGGCCATGCTATCGGAACTCCGGCTTGAACATGGACAGGTAAAGGTAACGGGTACTCCCCGCCGACTTGCGGTGCAGGTTGAATCACTTTCACCCCGTCAACCGGACAAAACGAGCATTATCAAAGGGCCGCCGGCAGACAGGGCTTTTGATGCCGATGGCAACCCCACACCCGCCGCGTCCGGTTTCGCGCGCGGCAAAGGTTTGAAACCCGAAGACCTGAAAATAATGGAAATTGACGGCGGCCGTTATGCGGCAGCTGAATTGCATGAGACCGGAAAACCGGCGGGCGAAGTTCTTATGCAGGCTCTGCCTGATCTGGTAGCCGGAATAAAATTTGATAAAGTTATGCGGTGGAATGAAAGCCAGGCGGGATTCTCCCGTCCCCTGCGCTGGCTGCTGGCTGAATTTGGTTCGCAGGTAATTCCTTTCCGCTATGCCGGATTGACTGCCGGTAATACCACCCGGGGATTGCGGTTCAACGCCGCCGAGCAGGTGCGGGTTAAATCGGCGGATGCTTATGGCGAGGTTTTGAAATTCCAGGGGATCCTTCAGGATCCAATGGAACGACGTTCTGTTATTGAAGAACAGGTTTCAAAGCTGGCCGTTTCCATGGGCGGAAAGCCTGAAGTAGACCAGTCACTGCTTGATGAAGTCAACAACCTTGTTGAAAGGCCGACCGCGCTTCTGGGAAAATTTGACTCCGAATCGCTCAAACTGCCGTCAGAAGTATTGATCTCGGTCATGAAAAAACACCAGCGCTATTTCCCGGTTATCAAATCGGATGGTGAACTGCTTCCATATTTCATCGCCGTGCGTAACGGAGATGATCGTTTTCTTGAAACAGTCACCGATGGCAATGAACAGGTCATTCGAGCTCGTTTTGCTGACGCGGCATTCTTTATAAATGAAGATGTACGCCATACGCTTGAGGATTTCGTTCCACGGCTTTCAACCCTTATCTTCCAGTTCAAATTGGGATCCATGCTCGACCGTACCGGTCGTATCGAGAAACTGGTTGCCGGATTAAAAGACAGCCTGACTCTCTCAACAGCAGAAGAAAAGACCGCTTTGCGGGCGGCACACTTATGCAAAGCTGATCTGGCTACCCATATGGTGGTCGAGATGACGTCATTGCAGGGAATTATGGGAGGTTATTACGCCCGCCGGTCCGGTGAGGACGAAGCCGTAGCACGTGCCATTGTAGAGCATTACCTGCCCAAGAGTACCGGCGATACCTCGCCTTCCACCAAAGCCGGTCTGGCTGTCAGCCTGGCTGACCGCCTGGATATGTTGTCCGGCTTGTTCGCGGCCGGGTTGGCTCCCACTGGAACCAAAGATCCATTCGCCCAGCGGCGAGCTGCCCTGGGACTGGTTCAATCACTGATCGCCAAGGATCTTGACTTTGATACTGCGAAAGGATTGGAACTGGCCGCGGCGAACCTTCCGCTTGCCATGTCGAGTGAAGCCATGCAATCCTGCCGGGAATTTATCGTTGGGCGCCTCAAGGGTTTTCTGACCGATCAGGGATACCGCTATGATGTGGTCGATGCGGTTCTGGCCCGTCAGGGAAACAATCCGGCGGGCGCGGCTCGTGGATGCAGGGAATTGACTGCCTGGGTACAGCGGTCTGACTGGAGTAGTATTCTCCCGGCGTTTTCCCGTTGTGTACGCATTACCCGTGGACTGGAGGAGACTTTCAACGTTAATCCGGACACTCTAACAGAGGTGTCGGAGAAGGATCTATTGGAACAGCTCATTCGAATGGAAGGCGGGTTGAAAAACTCCACTTCAGTGGATGAATTTCTTAATGCTTTCACACCGGCCATACCGGTTGTAAACACATTCTTTGATGCTGTTCTGGTCATGTCGGAGGATAGCCAGGAAAAAGCCAACCGACTCGGTATGCTTCAACGTATCGCGCGGCTTCCCGAAAAGATCGTCGATCTATCCTTCCTTGAAGGGTTTTAAAAAAAAGCAACAGTCATATGAGGGCAGCCTCAGGCTGCCCTTTTTAATATAATAAACATGGATAAAAAACCTTAGCGGTTTATTACCCAAAAAACCTGGTTTGAAGGATAATGGTGCAACCAATCCATACTGATGGACGTTAATATATAACGATGACAGCCGTTGATGAGATTAAGTCTCGAATCCATATTGAAGATCTCGTAAATGAGATACCTACAGTCAAACTGCGTAAGTCTGGCAAGAACTATGTAGGCTTTTGTCCGTTTCATGACAACAAGCGCACCCCGGCGTTCGTTGTCTTCCCGGATTCGGGGACATGGCGTTGTTTCGGGCAATGTAATGAAGGTGGTGACCTTTTTAAATTTGTGATGAAGCGTGATGCCTGCGATTTTCCGCAGGCTCTAAAAACCCTTGCTGCCAAAGCCGGAGTGGAATTGGAACCGCTCACCCCGCAGCGCAAGGAGGAGGATGCCCACCTCGAGCGCCTTCGCCAATTGATGGAAGAAACAACCCTTCTTTACCAGCACTATCTCACGCAGAACACACTGGGCAAGCCTGCATTGGATTACCTTACTGGACGCGGGCTGACAGCAGAAACAATTACCTCGTTTGGACTGGGATACGCACCTCAAAGCTGGGATACACTTTTGACGCATTTCACCGGTCGGGGTTATAGCGTGGAAGAACTGAAGGAAGCCGGATTGTTGTCTGAAAACCCGGAGAAGGAACGGGTTTATGACCGTTTCCGCAACCGCATTATGATCCCTATCCGGGATGGACAGGGTCGCATGGCCGGTTTTGGTGCGCGGGTGCTGGATCCGGGCGATAATCCGAAATTCCTGAATTCACCGCAGACAGCCCTCTTTGATAAAGGCCGTCTGCTTTTTGGTATGGATCACGCCCGCAAGGCCATCCGCGAAAAAGATCAGGTGGTCATTGTGGAGGGTTATCTGGACGTGATAGTCCTACACCAGGCCGGTTTTACCAACACAGTATCGCCGATGGGCACGGCTCTAACGGAAGACCAATTGCGCCAGTTGCAACACATGACACGTAAGATGATCCTCGCGTTGGATGCCGACGCGGCTGGAGCGAAAGCGACGATGCGTGGACTGGAGGTGGCACGCAAATCTCTGGACCGAGGTGATGAGATCATATTTGATGCCCGTGGATTGTTACATGAAGAATCACGGCTACGGGCTGACCTGCGGGTGACATCCATTCCCGAAGGAATGGACCCGGATGAAGTTGTGCTTCGTGATCCGGCGGAATGGGAAGCCATTCTGCAAAATGCACGGCCAATTGTTCAGCATGTGATGGAAACGCTGGCCGCCGGGCAGAATCTCAATGACCCCAAAGCAAAAGACAGCGTTGCCCGTCAGATCATCCCTCTGATCGAAGATCTGGCCAGCCCTATCGAACGTGATACATACCGCTCGCGATTGGCTGTGATGCTGCATGTCAATGAAGAATCTCTTATGCAGCTTCAACCCGGTGGTATGGGGGAAAGACGCCAACCTTCACGGCGGAGAGTAAAACCATCCCGCCGCGAACCAATGGCGGGTATGGAAATAAAAAACCCGCTTCGACCGTTGGAAAACCATTGTCTGCGGTTGTTGTTATTCAAACCAGATCTACTTCCCCAATTGGAAGAGGAATTGAAACTCAACCGTTTCGCACCGTTGAGCGTTGATGATTTCCAGTCTGCTGAATCGCAGGAGGCGTTCCTCTTATTGTCGTCTGCCATAAATCAACTCGATGAAAGCGTCCGTGATTATTTTTGGAATAACCGGCCCGGATCACTGGAATCATTCTTGCAGGATATTGAACGGGGAATTAATCTGGAAAATACCCCGGATGACCGAATATATGATGACCTTTATGACACGATAAACCGGCTCAGACTGGCCAGGATACGGGAATCCATTGACATAATCCGTTTCATGGTCACCGATCTTTCCGGTTGGGAGGAACCACAGGTGGATGAAAAAGAATCAATCAAGGAATATAACCAAAAGATGCTGGAATTAGCCGGTGAACGATTCCGGCTTGAAAAGGCTCTACAGCCAGAGATAAATCTCCATTAGTCTCCTATGGTATAGTTAACCCATGTCTCCTCGCCCAAAGAAATCAACCGAGACGCCCGAGAACGGGCCAGAAGAAAATCCGGTACCACCGGCTTCCAGAAAGACTCCTGTCAATCCGGTAAATGGAAAGCGCACCCGTCGTAATGGGGCTGATAGAAAAACCCCTAAATCGGACCATCAGACGGGTGATGATGATTTGATCAATCAGGATGAACCGGATGAAATCTCTCTCGCGCAGTCTGGCGATGAGTGGTCTGAATTCGCTCTGGAAGATCCATTAAAGATACTGGAAGATCCGGCTGTTGCCGTTGAGCTTTCTGAGGATCCGGTACGGCTGTATTTGAAAGAGATCGGACAGATTCATCTGCTTGATGCAGATAGTGAATTCCGGCTGGCCGCGATGATCGAGGCCGACAGATTTGTGGATACTCTAAAACAGCACCTGAGTGGTGAAGGGGAACAGTCCGGGATAACAGCTCTCTTCGAATCATTGGCCGATAAGACCATTATCAATTGGAACCGGCTGGTTGAAGACGCCCATGGATATAAACACAGTGAACCACCTGATCTCAGCCTTGTACTGGCCGAAGCTCAACAGCTTCGCCGCACTTGGCAGATCGTGGAACCTTCCTATCTGCGCAATTATTTGGATAATGGCCAGTGGGGTAAAGATTCACTGTGGGACGCTCTGGCGCGCAACGCATTCAACCTGTTCCTGGCTTTGCATCTTCTTCCAACATCGCTGGCCAATAAACTACTGGCTCAGATCCGCAAGACGGGGCAAATGCCATCTTTAGATTTCTTCATTAAGAACCTCCCCCCTGTGGATGATCTTAATAATGATCTGGAGGGAGTGAAATTCCGGGCAGAGGAAGCCAACGCGCAGTTGATCCGCGCCAATCTGCGGCTTGTAGTCAGCATTGCCAAACGCTATCTGGGCCGTGGAATATCCTTCCTTGATTTGATTCAGGAAGGAAATCTGGGTTTACTGCGGGCGGTCAATAAATTTGATTCGACCCGTGGATTTAAATTCAGTACCTACGCAACATGGTGGATCCGTCAATCAATCAGTCGGTATATTGCGGAACAGGCGCGTACGATACGGATCCCGGTGCATTTGTTTGAAGCCATTACCCGTCTGCTTAGAGTTCAGCGTTCACTGGTTCAAAAGCTGGGTCGGGAACCAACCAATGAAGAATTGGTTTTGGAATCCGATCAACTGGAAAAATCCGATGTCGATGCCATCCGTAAATTCCTGGGTGGTGATGGCGCGCTTGATCCTGAAATCATGCGCCGCTGGGTGGCTGCGACGGCGAAAGTCCAACGCATTTTGCAGTCAGCCGAAGAGCCGGTCTCACTGGAGCGCCCGGTTGGTGATGAAGAAAGCAGCCAGTTGGGTGATTTCATCGAAGATGATGACGCGCTTGAGCCGATGGACGCCGCCGCGCGTGAAATGCTGCGAGAGCAGGTTCAGAGTGCGCTGGCAGCATTATCTGAGCGTGAACGCCAGGTGCTTGAACTACGTTTTGGTTTGATCGATGGCAAGGACCATACGCTGGAAGAGGTCAGCCGGTATTTCAATGTGACCCGCGAGCGTATCCGTCAGATCGAAGCTAAAGCCTTACGGAAATTACGGCATCCTACCCGCAGCCGCAATCTGCGTGAATACCTTTCCTGAAAATAATAAGCATGTGTTTCTTCTGAAGCGGATCCTTTATCGGGTCCGCTTTTTTGTTCATGATGAAAACCACATTCTATTCCCGGGTTCAAAATATTTACTTGCGGTCTATCCCAGGATGGATCCCTTCTACCAAACATGGCATTAATTTCCACCTTTTTTTTGTCTGTGTACCTGTAACGCTATACTCTCAATAAATGTTTAAACACGATTATGTTATACTCTCAAATAAGACTAGACTGGTAAGGATTAGCCATGCTGACTGATTACCTTCCGATAGCCATAATCCTTCTTCTGGCCACCGGCCTCGGTTTCCTTGTAGTTATTCTCGGGGCGGTCTTTGGGCCGAAACGACCGACACGCCGAAAGAACGCGCCTTATGAATCTGGCATGGTTCCATATGGGCCGGGTACCCGCCGTTTATCCGTACGTTTTTATCTTGTAGCCGTTCTTTTTATACTTTTTGATATTGAAACCGTCTTTTTCTTGCCCTGGGCGGTTGTTTTTAATCAACTGGGTTGGTTTGCTCTGATCGAGATGCTTGTCTTTATTGGTATTCTCCTCGTTGGCTTCGTGTATATCTGGAAGAAAGGAGCACTCGAATGGGATTAGAGCAAAAAGCGGGCAATATGGGTGTTGTGACCACAACCCTGGAGCAAGCGGTCAACTGGGCGCGAACAGGATCCATGTGGCCAATGTTGTTTGGATTGGCGTGCTGCGCCATTGAAATGATGGCAGCACAGGCGTCCAATTACGATATGTCACGCTTCGGTATGGAATTGATGCGAGCCAGCCCGCGCCAGTCCGATTTGATGATCGTAGCGGGGCGGGTTAGCCGCAAGATGGCCCCTGTTTTACGCCAGCTCTACGACCAGATGCCTGATCCGAAATGGGTAATAGCCATGGGTGATTGTGCGTCATGTGGTGGTGTGTTCAATAATTACGCTATTTTGCAGGGTGTCGATGAGATAGTACCGGTAGATGTGTATGTGGCCGGTTGCCCGCCGCGTCCGGAAGCGCTGATCCATGGTGTTATTACCCTCCACGAGAAAGTCCGCGGAGAAAAAATAAAGACCTGGGCTTGAAAATGAAGGCCCGGGTTTATCAGGATGACCTTGCCGATGGATACCAATCTTGAAAAAGCTGTAAATGTCCTGAAAAAAGAGTTCTCGGGGATGATCCGGGAATATAACGGTGAAGTGACGGTTGTCTTGCCGCCCGATAACCTGCTGGAGGCGTTAAACCGCCTGCACAAGGAATTCGCTTTTGATATGTTGGAGGCGGAGACCGCGGTCGATTATTGGCCGCAAACTACCCCCCGCTTCGATGTAATCTACCAGTTATATTCCACCGGTAATAATGTGCAATTGCGCGTGCGCGTTCCACTTGATGGTAACGCACCGTCCCTGCCGACCATTGAGGGTTTATTTCCGAATGCCAACTGGCACGAACGGGAGATATGGGATATGTTCGGTATCCGCTTTGACGGACATTCCGATCCACGCCGCATCTTGATGGCGGCAGACTGGGTCGGACATCCCTTGCGGAAAGATTACCCTCTTGGATACGAAGAAGTGCAGTTTGATTTCAACGCGGACGAGATCATGGTTCGCAAACCCAAACCCGAGAAATGAAGAGTCGGGAGAATTAAGAATGCCGGACTATCGAGAGACAAATATTGATGAATTGCGGCATCTGGTTTCAGACCGGGCTTTGACCGGCGAGACCATGCTCCTGAATATGGGACCCCAGCACCCCAGCACGCACGGTGTTTTACGTTTACTGCTGGAGCTGGATGGAGAGATCGTACAGAACTGCATTCCGGATATTGGATTCCTGCACACCGGTATAGAAAAGAATATGGAATCCAAAACATACCAGAAAGCCGAAGTGATGACCGACCGTATGGATTATCTCAACAACGTCGGCAACAACTTCGTGTACTGTATGGCCATTGAGAAACTGGTGGATCTCGATGTGCCCGAACGGGCGCAGGCTATACGGGTTATCCTGGCTGAACTTACGCGTATTTCATCGCATCTGCTGTGGATCGGTACATCGGCGCTTGATCTGGCGGCTATGTCGGTCTTCATGTATGCCATGCGTGAACGTGAGATGATCCTTGATATTTTGGAAATGTGCTCCGGTCAGCGCATGATGACCACCTACATCCGTCCGGGCGGCCTGTGGCGTGATGTCCCCTCCGGTTTTGAAGATGTCGTGCGAGATTTCACGGCAATTCTTCCCCGGCGTCTGGATGAATATGAATCCATGTTGACAAGAAATCCGCTTTTCCTGGAGCGAACCGTGGGCATCGGCCCGATCTCCACCGAGGATTGTATTCGTTATGGCATTACCGGACCTATATTACGGGCAACCGGCAGAGAATTTGACCTGAGAAAGATCCGTCCGTACAGCGGTTATGAAAAATATGATTTTGATATACCCACTCAGACTGCCGGAGATGTATACGCGCGTTATCTTGTTCGCGTGCAGGAGATGAGGGAATCGGTGCGTATCATCGATCAGGCAGTAAACAATCTGCCTGCCGGTCCGGTGCGAAGCAATAATCGGAAATTCGTTCCTCCGCCACGCTCCGAGCTTGGTGTCAGTATGGAAGCTCTTATCCACCATTTTAAACTCTGGACGGAAGGTTTTTCTGTGCCCGCCGAGAGCGTGTACGTGACCGCCGAATCACCGCGCGGAGAGATAGGTGTATTTCTGGAAGGGAATGGCGGCCCGAAAGCACAGCGTATTCATTTCCGCACACCCTCTTTTGTCAACCTGCAGATCATGCCCATGATCACCCGTCAGCATTTTGTGGCAGATCTTGTGGGAATTATCGGCAGTCTGGATGTCATTCTGGGAGATTCTGACCGTTGAACGAATTCTTGGTGCATTACGCGGATGAAATTCAAAAGATCCTGTCGGTATATCCACCGGACCAAAAACGCGCGGCAACCATGCCGCTTCTGTACCTGGCACAGCGGGAAAAGGGTTTTATTAAGAAACAGACTATAGACGATATTGCCGAGATACTTGAGATCACATCTACCGAAGTGGCATCCATTGTCGGTTTTTACTCCCTCTACCATGACAAACCCGCTGGAAAATTCCGGCTGCAGGTTTGCACCGATCTGCCCTGCGCGTTACGCGGGGCGGACAAGTTCTTGAAGGATCTTTGCGATAATGTGGGGATCAAAGTAGGTGAAACCACTCCCGATGGATTGATAACGATCGAAGAGGTCAAGTGTCTGGCTGGCTGCCATCATGCTCCATTGTTTCAGTTGCAGGGTGAAGGTGATATCTCTTACCATGAGGATCAAACCGTGGATGCAGCCCTGGCATTGATCGCCGAACTTAAGAAGAAGGCTGCGGAGCGGGAGGGGAAAGCGGAATGAGCGAACATATCCTTTACCGTCACCGCGACATACCCGATATTTATCGGCTTGAGGTTTATCGAGAGAACGGTGGATTTTCTGCTTTTGAAAAAGCCGTGAAAACGATGCAACCGTCCGAATTAATTGATCAGGTGAAAGCATCCGGTTTACGCGGCCGCGGTGGGGCGGGTTTTCCGACCGGGGTAAAGTGGAGTTTTCTGCCGGATACCCTTTGGCCGCATTACGTCGTAGCCAATGGTGACGAATCGGAACCGGGCACGTTTAAAGATCGGGAGATACTGGAATTCAACCCATACCAGTTCCTGGAAGGGCTGATGCTGGCTTCGTATACGGTGCGGGCTGTTGATGCCTATGTGTATTTACGCGGTGAGTTCTGGCAGATCGCGCAACAACTGGAACGCTGTATTCTGGAATTGGAAAGAGCTGGCCTGCTGGGGGAGCAACTATTCGGTAGTTCCTATTCGTTACGGTTACACACACATATTGGCGCCGGCGCGTATATCTGTGGTGAAGAAACTGCCCTTCTTGAATCGATTGAAGGCAAATTGGGGCAACCCCGTCTGCGCCCGCCATTCCCGGCAGTGAATGGCCTGTTCGGCAAACCCACTGTGATCAACAACGTTGAGACACTGACCAATTTACCGCCTATCATAAACCGGGGAGCCGATTGGTACAGGACGATGGGCACAGAAAAATCACCCGGGGTAAAGATATTCAGCCTGTCCGGTTGTGTCAATCGACCCGGAAACTATGAACTTCCATTGGGAACAACGTTCCGTGAATTGATCTTCACCCATGGGGGCGGATTGCCGGAGGGGCGGACAATCAAGGCCATCATGTCAGCCGGCGCGTCATCGGTCATTGTTCCGGCGGATGATCTGGCTCTTGATACACCCATGGATTATGAATCCACTATGACCAACCTCAACGCCCCGTTGGGCTCGGCTTCGGTCATCATTCTGGATGATTCTGTCAATATGGCGTGGCTGGTGGAAAAAACGGTGCAATTCTTCCGCCATGAATCCTGTGGGAAGTGCACGCCATGCCGTGAGGGTACGTACTGGATGAGCCATCTGACCCGTCGGATCTATGAGGGTAAAGCTTCTGCGGATGATATTGACCTGCTTAATACTGTTGCCCGACAGATGCAGGGGAAATGTCTTTGTGCCCTGGGTGAATTTTCCACCATGGCTGTAACATCAGGAATCGAGAGATTCCGCCCGGATTTTGAAGAGCGGGTTAACCGGTAGAAACCGGTCATCCGAATAAAGGATTTATGAGCGAATGCCAAAAGACATTACTCTAACAATTGACGGCCGAACTGTTACTGTTCCCGAAGGGACTATGGTGGTTGACGCGGCAAAACTGGTAGGAATAGACATTCCGGTGTTTTGCTACCATCCCAAAATGGAACCGGTGGGTATGTGCCGAATGTGCCTGGTGGAGATCGGCCGTCCGGTAATTGATCGTGCTACCGGCTCGACCGTTTTAGAAGCGGATGGTTCTCCCAAGATCCAATTTGGACCCAAGCTGGAGACAGCCTGCACCACACCGGTAAGCCAGGGTATGGTTGTGATTGGTCTCAGTGATAAAGTTCGGGATGCCCGCCGTGATGTTCTCGAATTTTTGCTGACATCCCATCCCCTGGATTGTCCTGTCTGTGACAAGGGCGGTGAATGCCCGCTTCAAAACCTGACTCTTGAACACGGTCCCGGGACCAGCCGGTTTCTTGTTGATGAAAAGTCGCACGCGGCCAAGCATGTCCCATTGGGAGACCTGATCTACCTGGATCGTGAACGCTGTATTCAATGCGCGCGGTGTGTACGTTTTCAATCTGACATTGCCGATGATCCGGTCATCGGGTTCTACAACCGTGGGCGCAAGATGGAGATCGTCACATATTCAGAGCCGGGGTTCGATTCGATCTTCTCCGGCAACACAACCGACATTTGCCCGGTGGGAGCATTGACCACGGCAGATTTCCGTTTTGGTGCCCGTCCCTGGGAATTGAACAACGCTGCCAGTCTGTGCAACCATTGCCCGGTAGGATGCAATACCACCATCAATGTACGGCGCGAAGCACGGACGGGTGGTGATGTGGCCATCAAGCGGATCATGCCACGCCAGAATGAACAGGTTAATGAAATATGGCTGTGTGATAAAGGCCGTTTTGCCTATCATTTTGCAGACAGCCCCGGCCGTCTCAAAATACCGCTGATGCGCAAAGAGTCAACCCTGGTGGAAGCCGGTTGGGAAGAAGCTCTCGATATGGCAGCCGCACGGATAAAGGAAGCCGGTGACGGGCTTGTAACACTGGCCAGTGGACGGTTGTCAAATGAAGATCTATTCAACCTGCGCCGCTTAACGGAAGCTCAAGGTGGAACATTCATCGGTTACAGCCGTATGGCAGGCGGTGATATTGTTAACCGTTTTGGGGTGTCGCCGGGCAGCAACCTGGGTGATCTGGGTAAAGGATCCGTGATTGTGGTAGCGGCCTGTGACCTGCATGAAGAAGCTCCGCTATGGTGGCTTCGCGTGCGTGAGGCAACGAAGCGTGGTGCCGAACTTGTTGTCATCAACACCCGACCCACACGTCTGGACAATTTGGCCTTGCATACAGTTCGGGTTGAATTTGGCGAAGAAGCCGCCGCGGTGAAAATGCTGGCATCTGGGGATTTGTCTGAGAAGTTAAGGCAATGTGAAAATCTGATCATCTTCTATGGAAGTGATGGACTCGGCCGGCAGGCGACAGGCCGGTTGGCAGCTGCCTGCGCGAGCCTGTTGCAGGAATGCGGGCATGCCCGCAAGGTGAACAGTGGCGTGATCCCTGTCTGGGAGCGCGGAAATTCGCAGGGTCTCTGGGATATGGGCGCACGTCCGGCTGATGACCTTGTTGAACGGCTGTCCAGCGCGAAAGCCGTTTTCATAGCCGGTGCTGATCCGGCTATCGACGACCCGTTGTTTGAGAGGGCGTTGGAGAAAGCAGGAACTATTATCGTTCAGGAATTGTTCCTGACAGCCACCGCGAAAATGGCGGATGTTGTTTTACCGGCTCAGGCATTCACAGAACGGGAAGGAACGTACACATCCGGTGAACGACGCGTACAGCGCTTTTATCCGGCCGTTCCTCCGCCTGAATCATGCCGGGCAGATTATGAGATAGCCGCCAGTCTGGGTGATAAGCTGGGTACTTCATTGGAAGCGGGTGCCGCTTCCCTGGTATTTGCGCGGATCGCGGCGGAAATACCCCAATACAATGGATTGGATTACCGGAAACTGGCTGAAACCACAGACCAGTGGCCAATCATTGGCCGGCAGGACGTGTATTATGGCGGCACATCATATGCCAATAAACAGGGGCTGGGAGTCCAATTGCCTCTGTTACCCATCGATGGATATGCACCGGAATCTGACGAAGATGTTCCCGCGTTAGAACCGGAAGACCATGAACTGGCCGTATATCCGGTCACCCGCCTGTATGACCGGGGTATCACAGTTACCACATCACCTTTACTGGCTCCAAGGCTGGCGCAGCCGGATTTGCGGATCCATCCTCAGACCGCGAAACAACTGATGCTGGCGAATGAGATGCGCGTTATGCTGCCGGTGGATGGTGCAGCATTCTCCGTTCGGATTGTGATCGATGAAAATGTGCCGGAGGGATGTGCATTGATACCGCGTTCTGCGGGTGTTCCCATTCATGAACCTCAGGTGGCTCAGGTTGTGCCGCCTGTGGGCGATCATTCCAATCGGGAGATACCGTAAATGGATGCCGCGATGATCTGGGAGTGGGTTATCAAATCTGTGATCATTATTCTGGCCATGACAGCGGGTTTTGCCTATGTGACCTGGTATGAACGGCGGGTTTTGGCCCGGATGCAGGTTCGTATTGGCCCCAATCGGGTGGGATGGCAGGGTTTGCTTCAACCTGTTGCAGATGGGATTAAGTTGATCTTCAAGGAAGAGTTGATACCGGCAGGCGCCAATAAGTTGATCTTTGTTCTGGCGCCGGTAATCACCGTAATTCCAGCTCTGATCGTTACCGCGGTCATACCCTGGGGAACAACCGTGGATCTTTTTGGCCGGGCAGTATCACTTCACCTGGCAGATATCAATGTGGGTGTTCTGTATATTCTCTCGGTCACATCCATATCTGTATATGGTATTACCCTGGCCGGTTGGTCCAGCAACAATAAATACGCCATGCTGGGTGGATTGCGGGCAACCGCTCAGATGATCAGCTATGAACTGGCACTCGGCATGTCTTTTGTCGGCCCGATTTTATGGGCCGGTAGCATGAGTATCAATACGATAGTGGAAGCACAAAAAGGGCTGTGGTTTGTGGTCATTATGCCCATCAGTTTTGTGATCTTTGTCATCGCCAGTCTGGCTGAGGTGAACCGATCGCCGTTCGATATGCCGGAGGCGGAACAGGAGCTCACGGCTGGTTACCACGCGGAATACTCCAGTATGAAATTTGCCCTGTTTTTCATGGCTGAGTACATAAAGATGATTGCCGTATCAATGATCGGTGCTTCACTTTTTCTGGGCGGATATGGCGGTCCATTTGTCGATATTCTGCCCGGATTGGGACCGGTTTATTTGTTCATAAAGGTGGCATTGTGGCTCTTCTTTATGATCTGGGTACGGGCAACACTGCCACGGTTCCGCTATGACCGATTGATGGCATTCGGCTGGAAGGTGCTGGTTCCTCTGTCGTTATTTTCCATCATCTTGACGGCCGTGTTACGCTTACTGGTTACCGGAGGATAGATCTATGTTACGCGGATTATGGACGACCTTCAAAGCGATGTTCGAGAAACCGGTTACGGTTTCGTACCCCGAAGTTAAACGACCGGTACGCGAGCGTTTCAAAGGACGCCACGTCCTTAAACGCTATGAGAATGGGCTGGAAAAATGTATTGGCTGTTCCCTGTGCGCGGCCGCCTGCCCATCGGATGCTATTTTTGTGGAAGCATCGGAGAACACCGATACAGAACGGTATTCACCGGGTGAACGGTACGCCAGTACCTATCAGATCAATATGCTGCGTTGTATCTATTGCGGCTTCTGTGAAGACGCCTGCCCAACGGAAGCCATTGTCCTGGGCGATAATTATGAATTGAGTTTTACGGAACGCGGACAGGCTATCTACACCAAAGATTTACTCCTGGAACCGGTCCCGTCGGGTGGAAAACCGACACCACAGGTGACCGAACCCGGAATGTTCACCCGTTCTGTTCCACTGATGAAAGATCCTGAGGGTTGATGAGGCTCTGAATGGAAACCGGAACTATATTCTTTTACCTGATTGCCGCGCTTGTGATTGGCACATCGCTGGGGATGCTGATCAGCCGGAATGCCATTTATTCCGCTCTCTTTTTGGTCCTCAATTTTGGTGCTGTTGCCGCGTTGTACATCACGCTGGGCGCGCCGTTTATCGCAATGGCTCAGATTACTGTATATGCCGGCGCGATCATGGTCCTTTTCCTGTTTGTCATTATGCTGTTGGGGGCGGAAATACTGGCGGATGAATGGAAAAACCGCAAGCAGCATCTGCTGGCAATTCTGATCGCGCTGATCTTTCTGGGTGAGACCATCTGGCTGGCGATTATTAATTCCGGTCTTCCGGTTATAAGATTAGAGATGCCTTCAGCGGAGTATGCCACCCCTGCCCAGATCGGAATGTACCTTTTTAGTTCTTATCTGCTTCCATTCGAGATCACATCGTTTATCCTGCTGGCGGCCATTATTGGCGCGGTGGTCCTTACGCGTGGAGATATCCCGATGAAGAGACTAATTCAATCCGGGAAGGAATAGGTTATGGTTCCCATTGCAGACTATCTCATTCTGGCACTTATTATGTTCTCCATCGGAATTATCGGCGTACTGGTGCGTCGAAACGCGCTTGTTGTGTTTATGTCCCTTGAACTAATGTTTAACGCGGCCAATCTGGTGTTCGTGGCTTTTGCCAGGCAATTTGGTACGTTGGATGGACAGATCGCCGTTTTCTTTGTGATGACGGTTGCCGCGGCGGAAGTGGCTATAGGTCTGGCTCTGATGGTGGTCATATTCAGAACCAAACATAGTATTGACATCGACCAGTTGAACCACCTGAAAGGATAACGGTGAGAGACCATGCCGCTGCGTGAAATTATCGTCAATCCTGAATTTGCCTACGTGCCCTGGGTCGTCTGGTTCCCATTGCTTGGGATCGTGGTCAATTTATTATTCGGCCGCCGTCTGGGGGAGAAATTCACGTCGATTGTTGCCTGCCTTGCGGCGGTGGGCAGTTTTGTGGTCTCTGTTCTTTTAATGTTTGCTCTCATCCGGAACCCTGATGGGGCAACGATCACATTATTTGAATGGATCAATACCGGCGCGTTGCGGGTTGATTGGGCTTTTCGGGTGGATACATTGTCGGTCACAATGATGCTGGTTGTCTCCGCAGTGGGTACGTTGATCCACGTTTATGCCGCGGGGTATATGCACTATGATGTGCGCTTCAATGAAGATCCGGACCGCTATCGCCGTTTCTTTGTTTTCTTTAACCTTTTCATCCTGGCCATGATGATCCTTGTTTCAGCCGACAACTACCTGATGTTGTTTGTCGGCTGGGAGGGGGTGGGGTTGTGTTCCTACCTGCTCATCGGTTTCTGGTTCGAAAAAGGAGAGGATGGTCTTGCCAATGCCCGGGCAGGTAAAAAAGCCTTCCTGGTTAATCGTATTGGTGATTTCGGGTTGTTGATCGCTCTATTCCTCATGTTTCAGTACTTTGGAAGCCTGGAATTCGATGTGGTATTCGCCCGCGCTCCAGAAGTGGCAGCTGCCACACCGGGTGTATTGCTGGCTGTGACTCTGTTTATGCTTCTCGGGGTTACCGGAAAATCCGCCCAGCTGCCGTTATATGTCTGGCTGCCGGATGCCATGGCCGGACCTACACCGGTCTCTGCCCTCATCCATGCGGCCACTATGGTCACGGCGGGTGTTTATTTGATAGCCCGGTCACATGGCCTGTATGAGCTTGTTCCGGCCGCGCAGGATGTTGTGGTATGGGTTGGTGCGTTGACCGCGCTTTTCGCGGCAACGATCGCGATGGCACAGAACGATATTAAAAAGGTTCTGGCGTATTCCACTATCAGCCAGTTGGGTTTTATGGTGGCGGCTGTTGGAATGGGCGCGTTTGTGGCTGGTCTATTCCACCTCACAACACATGCCTTTTTCAAGGCGTTACTCTTCCTCTCCGCCGGTTCGGTCATTCTGGCGATGGAAGGGGCGCGTAATCTGGATGGGTCAGACGCAAACGCGGGATCGCATTCTGCACATGTTGACCCGCAGGATATGACCCTTATGGGAGGATTGCGCCGGAAGATGCCGATCACCTTCTGGGTTTATCTGGCTGGCGCTTTGGCACTGGCTGGCATTGCTCCGCTTTCGGGTTTCTTTTCCAAAGATGAGATACTGGCTACAGCCAGATACAGCCATCCGTTCGTTTTTGTATTCCTGCTCGCTGCCGCCTTTCTGACAGCGTTCTATATGGGGCGGCAGATCTGGTTGGTTTTCTTCGGGAATTCGCGGACGAAGAACGCGGAACATGCCCGTGAAAACTTGCCGGTGATAACCATCCCCCTTGTGGTTCTGGCGGTATTCTCTGTGGCCGGTGGATTGTTGAATTTCCCTGGCAGCCATCTCCTTGAAACATGGCTCCACCATTCTCTTGATGGAGGGCACCATCCCGGATTCGATACGACAACGGCTCTAATCTCTCTGTTTGTCGCTCTTGCCGGTCTTTTCACCGCCTGGATGATTTACGGGAAACGGAAATGGAAGGTTGGAGAACCTGATCCCCTGGCGGGTGCACTTGGGGCATTCTACTCGGGCGCCCAACAAAAATGGCGGGTGGATGAATTCTATGAGGCTTTCATACTTGCACCGGTGAAAAGAATAGCCCGTGAATGGGCGGAACCGGTCGATCAGGGGTGGATTGACGGTATCGCGGTGGGGTTGGGTTCGCTCACAAAAGCCATATCGCATCAACTTTCCAGATTGGAAAATGGTTACGAACGTTTCTACGCCCTGTCTGTTGTTGTTGGCATTGCCTGCATCTTCACGTATCTGGTTTTACGGTAAGCGGGAAACTCAAATGAAGGGAATTGTATGAATTTCGGGATTAATCCACTACTTCTGATCACATTTTTCCCTCTGGCTGGTGTTCTATTGATTTCCCTGCTTCAGGAAGGGCAGAAGAACACGGCTCGGTGGATCGCTATGGCAGTCTCACTGGGCACATTCGGATTATCCCTGATGATGCTGTCGGTGTTCGACTCTGCCAATCCGGGTGTTCAGATGGAATACCGTCATCCCTGGGTGAACCTGGGCGGGCTGGACATCGAATTTCACTTCGGCATCGATGGCATCAGTGTTCTTATGGTGCTTCTGACAACACTTCTCTCGTTCATCGCGATCCTCTCGTCCTGGACAGCCGTACAAGACCGGGTTAAGAGTTACATGATCTTTTTCCTTTTGTTGGAAACTGGCATGCTGGGGGTGTTTACCGCGCTGGATCTGGTTCTCTTCTATATCTTTTGGGAGTTTACGCTCATCCCCATGTATTTCCTCATTGGGATGTGGGGTGGGGAACGGCGTCTATATGCGGCCATTAAGTTCTTCCTGTTTACCATGTCCGGTTCGGTCATTATGTTGTTGGGAATTCTATATGTTGGCTTCACGGCCGGTACCTTTGATTGGACAGAGTTGAAAGAACTCCGGCATTTGTTCGTGCCTGTGCAAAACTGGTTATTTCTTGCTTTCGCGCTGGCATTTGCCATTAAGGTTCCCATGTTTCCGCTGCATACCTGGCTTCCCGATGCCCATGTGGAAGCTCCTACAGCCGGTTCAGTTATTCTGGCCGGTGTATTGTTGAAAATGGGTTCTTACGGTTTCTTAAGGTTCAATCTGCCGCTTTTCCCACAGGCTTCTGTTGCGTTGGCTCCGGTAATGGCTGTACTGGCTGTGATTGGCGTGATCTACGGGGCGATGGTGGCCTTTGCCCAAACGGATGTAAAAAGGCTGGTGGCGTACTCTTCCGTGAGCCATATGGGTTTTGTTATGCTGGGGATATTCGCTCTCACGCCACAGGCGCTCTCGGGGAGCGTTCTGCAAATGGTTAACCACGGAATCAGTACCGGAGCTTTGTTCCTGATCGTTGGGATGCTATATGAGCGGCGCCATACACGCCTCCTGGCAGATTTTGGCGGGCTGTGGAAGATTTTGCCTGTATTGGCCGCGCTCAGCCTTGTGGTTACACTATCCTCCGCTGCCTTGCCCGGTACGAATGGTTTTGTTGGTGAATTTACCATTCTCACGGGAGCCTTCAGTTCGATCGTTCTGGCTTCTCCCTGGTTTGCCGGTGTGGCTGCTGTGGGTGTCATTCTCGCCGCTCTTTACCTGTTGACTATGTTTGAAAAAGTGTTTCTAGGCCCGGTTACGATTGAAGAGAACCGGTCATTAAAGGATCTATCCTGGCGTGAGATTTTGACCCTTGTGCCATTGATCATACTGATTTTCTGGATAGGGCTTTTTCCTGCCCCATTCTACGCGTTGATTAATCCTGCGATTGAAAATCTGGCAGCGGATATAACATTGGCTGCCGGCATTGGTTATTAGGAGAGGATGGATATGCCTTCACAATCAGATTTCCTTACCATCCTCCCGGTTGTTTTTATCGCTGTCTGGGCTCTTCTGGTATTGCTGATCGACCTGTGGACTCCGGAAAACCAGAAAAAGAACACGGCCATACTCACTGTCGTGGGGTTGGTTTTGGCGGTTGCCATTACAATCTTCAGGAGACCAGAATTATCGGTAGGTTTCAATGGCATGGTTGTTTACGATGGTTTTGCGCAATCTATGCTGGTGATCTTTTTGGTCAGTGGAATTGTTGGAACAGCCATCTCATACGACTATCTGAAACGGAACAAATCAGACTGGGGAGAGTATTACACGCTTCTTCTGTTCTCTATTTCAGGAATGCTGCTCATGGCTGTAGCCAATCATCTGATCATTGTTTTCCTGGCTCTGGAGCTTCTTTCAATTCCGCTTTACATCCTTTCCGGTTTCTTCCGGCCCCGCCAAACATCAGAAGAAGCAGCTTTAAAGTATTTCCTGGTTGGAACATTCTCATCAGCGTTCCTGCTATTTGGTATTGCCTGGACATATGGTGCTGCCGGATCTTTACACCTGACGGATATTGCGGCGGCCACTCAGGCTGGAAATGTGAATATGGAATTATTCATGATTGGAGCCAGCCTTCTGATCGTCGGTTTTGGATTTAAGATCGGGGTTGTGCCGTTCCATATGTGGGCGCCTGATGTTTATCATGGTGCTCCGTCGTCCCTCGGCGCGTTCATGGCTGTTGCAACCAAGGCGGCTGGATTTGCCGGTCTTATTCGCGTATTCGTCACTATATTTATGCCCCTCGCCGGAGATCTCTCAGTCATTTTCTGGATCATATCAGCAGCAACCATGATCCTGGGAAACATCACAGCTATTGCCCAGAAAAACGTAAAACGCATGCTTGCTTATTCCAGTATCGCGAATGCCGGCTATGTGTTGATGGCTTTTGTGTCATTCGGGACCCCCGGTATGGTTCAAGAATCGTTTATGTCGGCGGTGTTTTTCTTGTTGGCTTATTCGCTTACCAGTTTTTGCGCGTGGGCGGTCATGATAGCTCTTGAGCCCGGTTCTTCGGATGGACTTCAATTGGAGGATTTCTCTGGATTGGGACGGAAACATCCCTGGTTGGGAATATCTTTATTGATCAGCATGCTTTCCTTTACCGGAATTCCGCTTACCATGGGTTTTTGGGGAAAATTCTATCTGTTTAAAGCCGCGGTGGATGGCGGGTTGGTGGGTCTTGCTCTGATCGGTCTTCTCACATCGCTTGTATCGGCATATTATTATCTTCGAATTGTTATGTACGCTTTTCTGAAACCGGGTGATCCGGTTCTCCAACCCGGTCATTGGGCTGGTGGTATTGCTGTCCTCATGGCCGCGGGAGTGCTGTTGTTGAGTTTTGTACCAATGCCTCTTTTGCAGTTTGCCGCCGGATTAATTGAAACCATTAAATAAGTGCATTGAACATCGGACACGGTAAAATAAGGAGACGGGTGTTACAACCCCGTCTTAATTCTTTTTGTAATCAAGTAAATTGATATGTATTCATTTCTCGCGCGACTGGATAAAACAAAAACCTTACAGGTTGTCATATCGCTTCTGTTATTAGCCGCGGCATTCCTGTTTACGGCTTACAGCCGGATCCCGGTTGAGATACGCAGCCTGGGTGTAACGACGCGCTACAGTTTCGTAATTACATCTATCGGAATACTGGTTGTTCTTTACCTGATTCTGCGGTTGCCATCCCGATGGCGGATGCCGGTTCTGTTTATGGGCTGTGGAGCATTATTCGGTCTGGCTCTATCCGGTTTGTGGGCCAGCGGACAAAGTGAGCCGTACGTGGTCAGCGGATTGATTCCATACAATGATGCGGCCACATACTACATTGATGCCAATCGTTTGCTGGATGGTTCGCTGTTATCAGATTCATCGTCGCGCCGGCCGCTGGCGAATGGACTCCTAGCCGCACTGTTGGGGTTAACTGGACGGAACCTGCAACATGCTCTGACCATACTTGATTTGTTCGAAGCACTGGCCGCTGCGTATATGACTCTGGAAATTCGAAGGGGCAAAGGTCCCGTTGCGGCAACCCTGACGCTGTGGATCGTGTTCTTGTTCGCTCGGCGATTCATTGGCACTACCATGACAGAAACCCTGGGTTTGACCTATGGGATGCTGTCCCTGGCTTTCCTTATGCGGGGTGTTAACGAAAACAAACTGGCATACGCGCTGGCCGGTATTCTTTCTATGACCCTGGCTATGAATATTCGCGTCGGGGCTTTATTTCTGCTTCCGGTGTTGGTACTGTGGGCAGGTTATCAGTTCCGTGGAGAAAAACGTTATCACTGGCGGAACGCTCTCTGGGCTGGTTTAATGGTGGTTGCCGGTTTTGGCCTCAATTCCATCCAGTTGAACCTGATCGGAAGCCCGGTTGGCATGGCTTTTGGAAATTTCTCTGAATCATTGTATGGTCTGGCTTCCGGTGGGGAGCGTTGGTCCTATGTCTATCAACAGAATGGGGAAACCCTGAACCTGCCGGATAAAGAACGGTTCAGTTTGATATACAAGATGTCGTTTGACCTGATCCGGGAAAATCCGATGGGGATTGTGAAAGGTTCCCTTCATCAATGGGGGTTGCTTTTCTCTGATACATGGTTCAGCGTGTACGCGTATGTTGGTGGAGAAAACGCGGAAGGAAACCGGTATATTCATTGGGTTTTATATACTCTTTGCCTCATCTCCATCGTACGTGTGTTTCGTAAACGGCCGGATCCGCTGCTTGTATTCCTCCTACTTGCAACTTTCGGGATTTTTATTTCTGTCCCGTTTGTTCCACCCGGCGACGCGCATAAGATGCGGGCGTATGCCGCCACCATTCCATTAATGGCCTTGCTGCCAGCCTATGGTCTGTCAGAGCTGGCGAATTTCATTCCGTCTAGATTTGCCAAGGATCACCCGGACAGGGAAGGTGCGGCAGGTGGTTTGTCGGTGTACGCCGGCCTTCTCACGGCATTTATGTTGCTAGCGCCGGTTTTCTATTTGCGAACGGCAACATCCCCGAAGGTTGATGTTCCCCTCTGCCAGCCTGGTGAGATCCCGATCAGTATGCATTATGAACCGGGCAACGAGATCCGGCTGATCAGGGAAAGTGTGGTTCAACTGGACTGGCTGCCGGAATTCCATTTTGGGCGGTACAAAATTTTTATCCACAATCTGCCGAACAATGAGGCGATCGACATCCTAAAACAACTTGAACCACCGGCTACACTGATGCTGGGATATGACATTCATACCGATCAGCGGGTCTGGTTATTGACCGATACGCAGAAAATGCCGCAATCTTACGGCATTCTGCAGATATGCGGCAATTATTATGATTCGGATGATCCCAATGTCAACCGTTATGGGTTCTATTATCCGCGTGAAATCACTCTTCAGCCGTGATCAGGGTTGAGTATCAGTTTCGGTAGAGGCTGGAAGTGTGCTGTAAGCCTCATTGTTATCATAAAACACCCCCCAGATTCCCAGCCGGTTGGGTGTCGCTGTCAGAATACCCGCGGATTTGTCCAGGCGGGTTGAAACATCTTTCCGCCAGCGTCGTAGATCTTCGTCCCAGTAGTACAGGCTGAGCGCGCCGATCTGCCGGGAGGTTAAACCGGTTGTATTGGCCTTGACAGTGATGGAATATGGTTCGGATGCCTCCACCGCTTCACCGTCAGACCAGGCGCTGTTGCGGAAGAAGGGACCGGTCTTGACCAATGCAGGCTCCGGTCCTATGGGAGTATTGATTCCCGGCAGCGGCTCGTGACGATAATCAATCTTCTCTCCGAACGTTTCCGCCGAAATGTTGATGCTGATGCCATCCACAGAGGAAGTAATATCCCCCCCGGTTTCGGGAATCGATTGGGTCACGGGATGGTTATAGCGCAAGACCAGCAGCCCGTACGGATAATCGGCAACGTAGATATTGTTATCCTTTACGGCAATATCCCACGCGCCGCCGGAGGTATTATATACAGCCATCGGTATGGGGTTGGCCGGGTCAGCGACATTCACAATGCGAATGCCGGCTTCGCGTTCAGCCAGGTATATGAGATCATCTTTGACAATTACCCGCCACAGGGTACCCGTGCTATCAAGGGAGGAGAGAGTAGCCGGATCGGATGGATCTTTAACATCAAGGATTTCCAATCCGTCCGTACCCAGCGCCAGGTAGGCAGTTGTCCCGTTCAGGGTTACATTTTCCACCGGTGATTTTGTTTCGTATGTTGTGACTAACGCTGGAGCTTCCGGATTGCTGATGTCTACAATATGCAATCCACTCTTGCCGGCGGCGATCAATGCCAGATTACCCGATGTGCTTACCTGTTTGGAGAAACCATCAAGGGGCAATTGGCTGACAACCGGCATGTCATAGGGTTTGGTGGTGTCCCGGATCTGCAGGCCGTTCTGGCCGGTGGTGACCAGAAGGTTGGTCCCATTCAGCGCCAGGCCAAACGCACCGCCCGCGATGGTGTGGCTTGAGAACATGGTAGGGGTAGCCACCGTAATATCGAACACCCGCAACCCTTTTTCCTGTTGACCGGCGAAGGCATATTGGCCTTTTACGACGAGGTCAAAAATATAATCAGTCCGGAATTTGTAGAAGAGTTTGAGAGACTCGGGATTCAGATCTACAACGCTTAGTGAACTAAATGTGGGATATAGATATTGATCATCCAGTGTTAAATTGTCCGCCTGATAATTGGCGCTCGTCACCAGACCAATGGCGTCAGTAGCAGGTGGAAGCTCATCTGTCAGAACCCAGGAGGCTGTTACTGGCACCGTGTTCCCGGCAAGGACGGCCGCGATACCCAACAGGATAAAACGGCGAAGCAGTTTTTTAGCATTCATAATAATAATTTTACTCCGCTGTGAAAAAAATCAAGACCCATGTAAAGGCTCTGTATACATCTACGCTTGACAGCCAGGGAAGTTGTGTCATAATAATAGAACATAATATCTATATGCGACTGTTGCAATGACAAACGTTATCCTGATCTCGCCGGAAGGCTTATTAATTCTTGAAGATTTGCCCCAACCACCATCTCTGGTTGAAACTGATGTACGGATGGATGGTACGTTGCCGGATTATATCAATGTGGAGCGTAACATACGTAATACGGTTGTAAAATATTGCGCCATGACCTGGCGGGATTGGGTGGTCATTATGCCGGTTGACCGACAGGAAGACAAGGAAGAATTCGCGAAGGTGGACCATCGCCTTACCCGCCGGCAGCTGGACGTGCTTTTTTGTCTCTCACAGGGACTGACGGGTAAACAGATCGCGGGCAGGTTGAACGTTCATCCGCGGTCTGTAAGTCTGCATATTTCCGCTCTGAAGCAAAAACTTCATGCCAATACTGCCGCCGAATGTGTACAAAAAGCCGCCCGGCTGGGAATATTAAGACCGGGCGGCTGGTAGTATTCGTAAATGAAGATCAACCGAGACGTTTTCGTTCTTCTTCAATAATGCTCGCGTCTAATTTCTTGAACAAGGGTTGCGGGTTGACCAGCATTCTTCCCGGTTCAAGCTTTGAAGGTTCCCAACGGCCGGACGCGCCATCCGGGTCGTACCGCAGGGCGGTATGTATACCCAGCTCGTCTTCGATCGTGTCGATGAATTGCTTGCCATATATCGGCTGACTGTACCCGAAGAAACCATGCAGGCGTTCGCTTGTGAAGGGCAGGAAGGGAGCAAGCAACACCTTGATCGAATCAATAGCTTTGAGGGCCGTATAAATGGATCGGGCTGCCGCCGCTTTGTCCGTTTTGACGGCCATCCACGGGGCGGTTTGATCCAGGTATTTATTGACTTCCGTTGCCAGTCGCATGCCTTCTGCCAGAGCGGCGCGTAAGTGTACCGCTTCCATTTCAGCCGCGACTGTTTCAAAACCCTTCTCCACTTCGGCGAGCAGATCTCTGTCAAGGTCGGTCAGTTCGCCCGGTTCAGGCACTTGATTCTCCCAGTGCTTGCAGGTGAATGAAAGTACCCGGTTGGCCAGGTTTCCCCAGGTGGCAACCAGTTCATCATTGTTCCGGTGGAAGAAATCTTCCCAGTCCCAGTCCGTGTCCTTTGATTCGGGCATATTAACTGTCAGGTAGTAGCGCAGTGGATCAGGATCATAGCGGGAGAGAAAATCGCGTCCCCAAACTGCCCAATTGCGGCTGCCGGATATTTTCTGGCTTTCCAGGTTCATGAACTCATTGGCTGGAACATCATGCGGTAGATTCAATGGAGCGGGGTTTGACACGCCCATAAGTTCATCAAACGCTTTACCGCATCCGGTAAGCTGCGCGGGCCAGATGACCGCGTGGAATGGAATATTGTCTTTGCCGATGAAATAATAAGATTGTGATTGGGGACCGTGCCACCAATCAAGCCATGCGTCCGGATTCCCGGTCAATTTGCTCCATTCGATGGATGCGGAAAGATAGCCGATGACCGCTTCAAACCAAACATACAGGCATTTACCTTCCCAGCCTTCCAGAGGGACGGGAATGCCCCAGTCAAGGTCACGGGTGATAGCCCTTCCGCGCAGGTTGTTGGCTAATATCTGTCCCAGACTCTGGCGCAGAACATTCGGACGCCAGTAACCTTCGCGCTGCTTGAGGAATTCAACCACGGCGGGTTGCAATTTCCCGAGATCCAGGTAGGTATGCTCGGTTTCGCGCAATTCCGGGGTGGAACCGTCCACCTTGCTGCGCGGGTTTAGCAATTGTGCCGGGTCGAGCAGATTGCCGCATTTGTCACATTGATCACTGCGGGCATTTTCATAACCGCAGATATAACAGGTTCCCTCTACATAACGGTCAGGCAGAAATCGCTGCTGACTGGGAGCGTACCATTGCATTTCCCGGTCGGTATAGAGATAGCCATTCTTTTTCAGCGCCAGGAAGATTTTCTGGGAGACATCAAAATGATTGGTTGTGTGTGTACTGGTGAAAAGATCGTATGTAAGGCCCAGATTCATGAAGAGTTCGAGGAATCCGTTATGGAACCGCTGATACACCTCCAACGCGGTCGTATTTTCCGCGTCTGCGCGTACGGTAATTGGTGTTCCATGGGCGTCAGAGCCGGAGACCATCAGGACTTTACGGCCACGAAGGCGTTGATAGCGGGAGAAAATATCGGCCGGGAGATAAGCTCCGGTCAGATTCCCCACATGGATTTCCGCATTGGCATAAGGCCAGGCGACAGATACCAGTACATTTTCTAGCATATTGTTCCTCATCACCATTTTTATCAGGCGGATTGTAACACACACACCTGTCTGAGGGTCATTGTTCTGTCATCTGCCAGGCAGTTGCCTGTTCCAGAACCTTCAACTCATCCGGTTTTAAACGCCAGCCGGCGGCCCCAAGGTTGTCCTGGAATTGCTCCAGTGTGCGTGGTCCGATAATGGGACATGTAACTACGGGTTGACTGAGAAGCCATGCGAGAGCAACCTGTGACGTGCTTTTTTTGTTTTCTTTCCCTATCGTGTCCAGGAGATCGAGCAAAGACCAGTTTTTTTCTGTGAAGTATTTGGAAACATTTCGTTGACTCTCTGCTCCCGGGTCATCTTTCCGGTATTTGCCGGTGAGGAATCCCCCGGCTAACGGGCTGTATGGCATCACGCCCAGGGTGTAACCGCGGCATACATCGGCAAGATCCGCCTCAAATTCAGCCCGGCGAAGCAAATGATAATGCGGTTGCAGGCTGTCATAGCGGCACAGGTTGTAGTGTTCAGCCACCCAGAGCGATTCCACCAACCGCCAGGCAGAGATGTTGGAGCAACCGATATAACGGACCTTCCCCTGACGCACAAGGTCCGTAAGGGCAGAGAGTGTTTCTTCGATTGGAGTATTCTCGTCATACCAGTGGGATTGGTACAGATCAATATAATCTGTCTGTAATCGCCGCAATGAATCATCCACTGCTTTCATGATATGAGCCCGCGAAAGGCCTTCATCATTAATTCCTGGACCCATGGCTCCCCGTACTTTAGTGCCGATCACGACATCCTGACGTGGAATCCCGGTTTTTTTCAACCAGCGTCCGATGATCTCTTCCGATACACCTCCCGGGTTTCCCTTCACCCACCGTGAGTAAATGTCTGCTGTATCGATGAAATTTATACCGGCATCCACCGCGGCCGACAATATCTGGAACGACGTATCTTCATTGGCTGTCCAGCCAAATTGCATGCTGCCCAGGCAGATCTCTGAAACCTTCAGACCTGTGCGGCCCAGATTCCTGAATTCCATTCACTGCCTCCTGTTCTCCATGTTTATATGCTTTGGATTAATTATATAAATACATGCGCAATAATGATATGTATCCTTGTTTACCCGGCGGGCTTGATTTTGATACAATCAATACTGGTGTGAATATGGCCATACATTTTCTAATTGTCCTGACAATCCTTATTCTGTTCTTTTCAGCAATGATGCTGATCATTTCATTGCGTTTTGCCCGTCCCATCCCCGATTATCCGGTGGTTGACCTTGAGGACGTGGATGGCGACGTTCTCGCCGAGCACCTTTCTGATGTGATTCATTGCCGGACGATAGCGTCAGAAGAATTGACCGGCACCATGCGTGATGAATATATCAACCTGCATCGGGCCTTATTGAAGCATTTCCCTCGTGTGCACACAACGCTGGAAGTACGATCAAGCCAGGATCTCTCACTTCTTTATATCTGGCCGGGACGGAATTCAAAATTGCCGGGGGTTCTACTCAGCGGTCATTATGATGTTCCTCCGGTTGACCCGAACTCGGTCGATCAATGGGAAGTACCGCCATTTTCGGGAACATTGAAGGACGGATACGTGTGGGGGCGGGGCACATTGCAGGGTAAGGGGCAGATGGTTGCCATTTTACAGGCGGTGGAGACTATGTTGCGTGGCGGGTATAAACCGGAACGGACGGTTTATCTGGCCTTTGGACATGATTGCCTGTCCGGCGGTAAGATGGGTGCGAGTCGGACGGCAGCCTACCTGAAGAAAGCCGGCGTCAAATTGGAAGTGGCATTGGATGAAGGGGATTGGATATCAGATGGGTACTACCCCGGAATGACCGGAATGGCAGCTCTGGTTGGCGTAACGGAACGCGGCCATATCCGCTTTGAGTTCCGTGCTCGGACAACAGGTCGCGAGGATAACGCGGTAAATATCCTCTCACACGGCCTGGCGCGCCTGGCAGATAGTCCGCTCCCAATGTCTTTGAAAGAAATTCGCGAAACATACCGTGGATTGGTCGGTGGTGTAGGCTATTTACAGCAAGTGGTTTTCGCCAATAGCTGGCTGCTATCGTCCGTGGCTCGAAAAATGGTATACAAACATCCGGAAGCCCAGATGCGTTCTCGTACACAATTCGTTCCCATTCGTTTTACGGGAAACTTTTCGAACGCCCGTGCGGATGTGGATGTTTTCCTCATGCCGGGAGATACGATCGCAGCTGTCAGCGAGCACATCCGCAAGGCAGTGAATGATGAGCGCATCATTTTTCAGCCTCAAGCTGACCGTGCATGGGAAGCTCCCAATACGTCTTCGTCTGAATCGGCTGCCTATCAGACAGTGGAGCGCGCGATCCTCGAAGTGTACTCCGGCATACCTATCGCACCGGTGGTGCAGCCCTGGCCGGGAGACGCGCGATTTTTCACTTCGGTTTGCCGGAATGTGTACCGTTTCACTCCACTGATGATTCCACCCGAAGACGACCTGAGACCGGATGGCATCAATGAACGGATTAGAGTGCGTTCTCTGATCAAAATGACGCAGTTCTACATCCGGCTATTGCAGATATGGGGTGTCTCGGCGATCAGTTGAACTCCCATAATTCTACATTTTCGAACGTGCAGCGGGTGCCAAAATCGTTATTGGAGCCTGACGCGACCGCGTAAGCCAGACCGCCGCCATTCAGCCGGTCATCTTGGAATCGGACGACCTGTTTGCCGTCCACAAATACGGTGATCCACTGGTAGTCCACCACCAACATAAGTTGAGCTGTATCGGTTGTCATGTCAAACTTCCCGGCCCAGTTGGCTTTGAGGTCTGTCACTACGGCTTTTTCCGTGCGATGGTTACGAACATATCCATCTGTGGATATATATGTAATGTGTAAATTGTCCGGCCCATTTTCATGAAAAACGAACCCGCAACCGGCTTTTGACGGATTGGCATTTGGCATGGCGGATTCCCATGTGACATCCGCGCGAATGGCAAAATTTGTCGGTTTCCGATTCAGTGGCCACCAGTGGTAGTAGGACAGCTTCGCCCATTCACCGCTGAAATTCTGTACAGTGAAATATTGCCCCGATGAGCTGCTAACCAATTTGTCGGCTGCCAGTTTTTGCATATCCACCTGCATGGATACAGCCCGGGCTGTCGAGGTGATGTTGAGATCCGGGGTCGCCCGGCTTACCGGTGCCGCAGTCTCTGTCTTCTCTTCCGTTGGAGTTGTATCCGGAATACTGGTGCTGGTCGCCGGCATGTCTGGTTCAGAAACAGATGGAATTTCGGTGGGGTTTGCCATTGATGGAGCGCAGGCAGTCAAAAGACTGCATGCAACGAGAATATTGACGGAAATATGTGTTTTTCTTGAAATTTTCATTAACGGATCATCCCGGATGGTTCAATGGGATGATTATAACCAATACAAATTATTTTTCTATTAATCCACCAGATGCGGTGTAATCTATTGCAGTAAACAGGGATGGTCTATTGCCTTTCAGGGAAAGAGCAGCCGGTCTTTCTGCGGTAAAATTGAGTTTCTCTGTTGAAAGGTCAATTTTATTGTTTGAGATCATTTTTCTTGGCACATCCGCATCAGCGCCTTCAGCGCGCCGCAGTTTACCGTCTCTTGTAGTCAAACACCAGGATCAGCGGTATCTGGTTGATTGTGGTGAGGGTACGCAGCGACAGATTCTACAGAGCGGCATCGGGTTTAAAAAGCTCAACCGAATTCTCATTACCCACGGACATCTGGATCATATCCTCGGGTTGGCCGGATTGCTTTCCACGTATATGCGCTGGGAGACCATTGATACCCTGGATATTTATGGTGGTCGTAACGCGTTGGACCGCATCCGTGATCTGTTATTCGGGGTTGTTCTGCGAGGCACATCCGCGCCCATGCCCATTCAATTTATTCCAGTAACCAGCGGTGTAATCATCGAAGATGGTGACCTGACAATAACAGCTTTTAATGTTCAACACCGTGGACCAGATTGTCTGGGTTTTGTTTTTGAAGAAAAAGGCCGCCGTCCCTTCCTGCCTGAAAAGGCGGAATCTCTGGGTATCCCGCAGGGTCCATGGCGGCGTGACCTGGTTGATGGTAAACCGGCAACCTTGCCAGATGGACGCATTATAGATCCATCAGAGGTTTTGGGTGATTTTAAACCCGGCACCCGCCTGGTTATCATTGGCGATGTGGGAGAAGTTGACAGCCTTGTGGATGTGTGCCGTGATGCCGATGCTCTGGTTATCGAATCCACTTATCTGGATGAGGAAGCGGAGATGGCCAGGCAATTTTCACATATGACAGCAAAACGATCCGCGGAATTGGCCGTTAAGGCCAATGTGCGCGCTTTATATTTGACTCATATTTCCAGACGCTATCGTGAAAAGGATGTTATAGCCGAAGCTCAATCGGTGTTCCCGCAAGCCGTCGTGGCCCGCGATTTTGATACATTTCATGTCAAACATGGGGATTAGTCTGTAACCTTTTGCGATCTTTATTATCCAAATTGCAACAAGAATAATAAGGAGACAGACTTCACATCATGGAAATGATCATCGATTTTCCCGGAGGCGCCCGGGTTGACGCGCATTTGGGACAACATACCATAGCTACGGACCAGCCGGTAATGGGCGGTGGGAAAAACTCCGCGCCCACACCCTTTGCCACTTTTCTGGCTTCCATTGGTACATGCGCGGGGATCTATGTGTTAGGGTTTTGCCAACAGCGCAATCTTCCTACGGAAGGAATCCGGTTGATCCAACGGATGGAAGTTGATCCGGCAACCGGTTTATTGACAAATGTCGAACTGGATATTCAAGTACCGTCGTCATTTCCAGAAAAATATCATGCCGCATTGATACGCTCCGCTGACCAGTGTAAAGTAAAAAAGACCATGGAACACCCACCTGCTTTTCACGTTCATACTTCTGTCGCCGGTTGACCTGGTATTACCAGCGTAAAAGAATCTAAAACAGGAAATGGCAGATGCCATTTCCTGTTTATGTTTTCTTGATGCAGATTGTCTTACTTGATCGCCATGCCGGATTTCAATTGTGTGAGAATTGTAGTTTCCGGTTCGGTAAGAACCTGACCACCGGGGCCTTTGTATCCTCCGTCTTTATCAGAGCAGGCGGCTTTTTCGGCAGCAAACGCAACAAGATGCCGGAATTGCCGCGCTTCCGCGGAGCTGGCCACTGCGTCCACAACACGTGACTGCCATTGGACGTTCTGTACCAACCGACCTGGCTCGTCAACGAAGGTGATTTCATCTTTATCGTACTTCAGCTTGCCGTTAACCAGTGCTTTAAACCCGTCAGCCAGATCATTTACGCTGGCGCAGGGGAAAAGTTCCCGGGCTTCATCCAGAGATCCAATGGCGGTTATGACATCGGCTTCTGTAAGGTTTGATCTTCCTTTGGCGCTCAGCATAAGATAGCCGGCTCCAAGCACGGGTTGCAGCAAGTTCTTAAGATCGTCAGAGGGATATTGACCCATAATTCATCCTTTCATCACAGAACAATAATATACCGGTAATGACATTATGATAATTGTACCCTCCTTTGAGGTTCGATTATCAATTTTTTGTTCACCCTTTTTGTTGAAATCCCTTCCCCGATTGTGGGGGAAATTTCGATTATGATTCAAGCCAGAATTTCTTAAACAAATATACGGAGGAAATTACTATGCCAGTCCGCTTATGCGAAGAAAAAGACCTGCCGGCCGTGGTGGAATTGATCACCCAGCTTGCTGAAGTGGCAACCGGCGGGAAGGTTTTTGAATTGAACAAGCTGCGTGATCTGTTTTCAAAGATGTCTGCTGAGCCTGAGACGTACGCGAATTATGTCTATGAACTGGATGGCAAGGTGGTCGGTTTTCTCTCTATGGTGTTCTACATGACCTTCTTCCATCGGGTTGGCACCGCACAGGTCAATGAGCTGGTAGTGGCAGATGGATGTCGCGGCAAGGGTATTGGACATGATCTGATGAAAATGGCGGAACAGGAAGCCCGCCGTCGCAACATGGACGAACTTGAGGTTGGAACGGAAAGCGATAACCTCGCGGCCCAGAAATTCTACAGAAAATATGGTTTTGGTGAGGAGTATGTGCTATTCGGGATGGAGTTTGATTGATCTATTTCCAAAGCGATGAAGGAAAACTCTTGCTTTTGCAAATAGTTTTTTTCATTCTTCGAAGTTCATTACACTTTCCGAACCTGAAGGTGAAAAAATTGGTCAACCATCTGTAAAAATTAAGATTTTCTTCATTGACTTACCCGTCATGAATTCCTATACTACAATTAGGAAAATAAAAACCACTATGCGAGAGTTATTTTTCAACCCGAATTCGTGAATCAGAGGCACGCGTGTTATGCGTGCCTCTTTCTTATCCTGTTTTTCGAAAGGATTTGCCCCATGGACTATGGAATGATCGGAAAAATAGAAAAAGCCAAACGTTACGCGCAGGAAAAGAACCGCGTACATTTCAATTCGTTTACTGTTACGCTTGACGGTGAAAACAATCCGCACACGGTCGTTTATGACCATGGCAAGTGGACATGTGACTGCGATTTCTTCCAGACACGTGGTCGTTGCAGTCATACCATGGCTATCGAGATGATACTCGAAGGTATGCTGCCTGTTACAGAAAACGCTTAATTTATCTTAGTTACCGGGCTGCCTGCCCGGCCAGAAAAATTCTTCCACGGGATGATGATCTCATCTTCATTCTCGCGTGGAAGAATTTGCTTTTAATCACCGTTCATAGGGGGAAGTTGATCAATGCAACGAATTTGCAAACTTTCCGTATTTTAATATTGACATAGTAATAATTGTGTACTATTATAAAGTTATTACTAGCAATAAGTGGCTAGTATTTTTAAAGAAGATATCTATGTCATACCTTCGTTGTTTGAGAAAGGAACCGGCTTTGAGCGAAACAGAAAATTTGGATAAGAAGTTTCAAAAGGAATTACACGCGGGCATCACATCCCTGATCCTTCTGGCCGTACTGGACCGGGCGGCTGAACCGATGTACGGGTATCAGATCGCGAAAAACCTGGGAGAAGAGCAGGGCGAATCATCGGTGAAACAGGGAGTGTTATACCCGGCACTGCGGTCACTGGAAGGCAGTGGATTACTATCCAGCATGGTGGAACCGTCTGTTTCCGGGCCTCCCCGGAGGTATTACCAGATTACACCGGAAGGGCGTGCTTCACTGGCGCGCTGGATTAAGATTTGGAATGGAACCAGCAAATACGTTGAATCGATCGTGCAACCGGCAGATTGACCGGATCAATAATCACCGGGTGAAGGAATGCCGGGGAAGGATTTTTATATGATACACAGTGTGGAAGAATATCTCGAACAATTGAAGAACAATCTGAAGGACTGCGACTCAGCCACCATTCAGGACGCGCTGGCTGACGCGGAAGAATACCTGCGTAATGGACTGGAAGCCGCCAGGTCAACCAATCCGGAGGTTGAAGAAAATGGTGCCATGGCTGCCATTGTGGAAGAGTTTGGCTCACCGGAAGAATTCGCGGCAGATTATAAAAAGATAGAAGCGCGGCTTAACCCGTCTCTCAAGCCTGCCTTCAAACCCGCAGGGAAAACGTCGCTTTTTCATAAGGTCTTTGGCATCTTTGTCGATCCGGCTGCCTGGAGCTCCCTGGTATTTATGCTGGTGTCGCTGGTGACCGGAATCTTGTATTTCACCTGGGCGGTTACGGGGCTGTCACTTTCCGCCGGTTTACTCGTGTTGATCATCAGTCTGCCATTCATTGGCCTGTTCCTGCTGTCTGTGCGTGGCGTTGCCTTGATAGAAGGACGGATCATCGAAGCTTTACTGGGTGTGCGTATGCCCCGCCGCCCGATTTTTGTTGACCGAAATCTGGGGTGGTGGGCCCGCTTTAAAGTTCTGTTTTTTAGCCGGCATACCTGGTTGGCCATACTCTACATGATACTGATGCTGCCTCTGGGGGTGATCTACTTCAGTGTGTTTATTACTCTTGCGGCATTGTCATTGGGATTTATTCTCGCGCCGGTTGCCCAACTTTTTCTGCCGTTTCCCATGGTCACAATCGGAAATGATATGTATACCATCACTCCCGATCTTGGCCTGGTTGTGTTCCTTTTCGGCGTTCTCATCTCTTTTGGCACGCTTCACCTGGCAAAGACCATTGGCCGCTGGCATGGGGTAATTGCGAAAGCCATGCTGGTCAGCGAATAAAACAACTTCAAAACATCAAAGGAAAGACATAAATGAAAACCAAAGCAGTAGTATCAACACTAATGATCCTTGGCGCGCTGATGATGAGCGCTTGCGGAATCACAGTCGTTCGTGGTTCGGGGAAAGTGGTCACAGAGAACCGCGCGGTCAGCAATTACGACTCAATCGTGTTATCCAGTATCGGTGATCTGGTCATCACACAGGGCGATACCGAAAGTCTCTCGGTTGAGGCAGAAGAGAATGTGATGAAATACATCCGCACCGTCGTCCGGGGTCGTACCTTGCATATTTATCTTGATCCAATTTCCATGGTTACTATTAATCCGAAAGTACCAATGCGTTTCCATGTTGCCATGAAGAATGTTAATGGGTTGGACCTATCCGGTTCCGGAACGATCTACACCGAAAAAGTGGCTGCTGACGACCTGAAAATCAATATCAGCGGGTCCGGCAATATAACCATTGACGATCTGACGGCCAACAGCCTTTCATTGGATATCTCCGGTTCAGGAGAGTCGCGGATAATTGGAATGGTGGATCGGGAAAAGATCACGGTCAGCGGCTCGGGAACGGTCTACCATGAAGAGCTGGTAAGCAGAGATGTGACGGTGAATGTCAGTGGTTCGGGCACGATGTATGTGAATGCGGCTGATACTCTGGAGATCGACGTATCCGGCAGCGGGGATGTCACCTATACGGGAACACCGAAGGTTACACAACACATTTCCGGATCGGGAGACATTATCTCGAAATACTAATTCTTATACAGACCCCGGGTTTTCCCGGGGTCTTTTTTTTACATCTTTTTTGGGCAAAATTCCCGCAGGTTGGGTTGACTGCCCTTACGCTGATGTCAGGCTGGCATATTTGTCGGTTTAATCACTAACCGCGTTCAACCCAACATTTCCTATTAATAATGCATCTATTTCAGGGAGATATATTAGTAAAAACGTGTGATCAAAGGTGATACCACCTTACTTATTCGAACCCGCAGATTTTTCATAACATGGCGGAGAGGGCTGCCTGCACTCTGAAAGAGCTGCCTGCGCTCTGAAAGAGCTGCTTGCGCTCTGTAAAAGTGGGGAAGAAAAAACCCCCATCACAATCAAGGGATTGATGGCGGAGAGGGCTGCTTGCGCTCTGTAAGAGCTGCTTGCGCTCTGTAAGAGTGGGGAAGAAAAAATCCCCATCACAATCAGGGGATTGATGGCGGAGAGGGTGGGATTCGAACCCACGGTGACCACAAGGGCCACAACGGTTTTCGAGACCGCCCCGATCGGCCGCTCCGGCACCTCTCCGCGAAGAAGCTCAATTATAGCAGGAAACTATCCAAGCTCCATGCTCTCGCCCAGTTCCGGGTAGAAAACCGGTCCCAGGTGGTTCTCTTTCAACTTCTGTTGAAATGCGCTGGCAGCATCCTGCTCACCATGGACCAGCATGATGCGTTTCAGTTTTGGCCCGGCAGACTTCGCGTAATTCAGCAGCATGTTCCGTCCGGCGTGGGCGGAAAGACCGCCAATGGTCGCGACCTCAGCCCGGCGTTTATATTCTTCGCCGAATATCTTGATCTCTTTCTCACGGTCTGCCAGCCGCCGGCCAAGCGTGTATGGCGCCTGCCAGCCGACAATTGTTACCGTGTTACGCGGGTCCTCAATGTTATTCTTTAGATGATGCAGTATACGCCCGGCCTCCGCCATGCCAGACGCGCTAATAATGACCATGGGTTCATCACGTTCGTTGAGCTTTTTGGATTCTTCCACCGAGCTGATGTAGGTAAGCATCGGGAAATCCAATGCCAGATGATGCCCACTGCGGATGAATTTTTGCGTCTCATCGTCAAAATATTCTGTGTGATCTTTGAACACGTTTGATGCTTTTACAGCCAGAGGACTGTCGACAAATACGGGAATCGGCTTGATTTCCTTCGCCTGGATCATCCGGTTCAACCCGTAAACAAGTTCCTGCGTGCGCCCTACGGCAAATGCGGGAACGATCACTTTCCCGCCGCGTTTGATCGTCCTTCTCACAACATCGAGAAATTCATCATACGCTTCCTGCGGATCCTCGTGTGATTTGTCACCGTATGTACATTCCATCATCAGGTAATCGGCATCCTCAGGCATTACAGGGTCAACCAGAAGCGGCAGATTGTTCCGGCCGATATCACCGGAAAACCAGAACCGGTATTTTTTCCCATCTTCTTTTATATCCAACACAATAGCAGATGAACCCAGGATATGGCCGGCATCCACCAGATGAACGGAGACTCCCTCAATGGGGGAAAACCCCTGATTGTAATTGACCGGCTGAAAATGGTCGGCCACTTTTTTGGCATCTTCCTGCGTGTAAATGGGTTCCAATGGGGGTTCTCCCTTGCGGGCCCGTTTCTTGTTTACGTATTGCACATCCGATTCTTGTATATAACCAGAATCCTGCAACATGATATCCCCCAGGTGGCAGGTGGCCGGAGTGGCATAGATCTTCCCCTCGTATCCTCTTTTGATCAGGTTGGGTAGATTGCCGCTGTGGTCGATATGCGCGTGTGATAAGACGACCGCGTCCACGCTGCGCGGGTCAAAAGGGAAGTTCAGGTTCTTATCATACATATCACTGCGTCGTCCCTGAAATATCCCACATTCAAGTAACAGACGTTTTCCATTAATCTCAAGCAGGTATTTTGAACCTGTAACCGTGCGAGCGGCTCCGTAAAAGTGAATTTTCATTATTTCTCCTTATGATCAATGGCTTCCAGGATGTCATGCCCAAATTTTTCCAGGCGATGAGGAAAATTAGCCATCAAAGCGGCCAGTTCGCTCTCTGAGCGTGGATTAACGCCGGCAACCTGTTCCAGTATTTCACGCGGTAGAATGACATCGGATTCCACGTGATAGCACGCGGCGGTTTTCTTACGCCAGCTTTTTAAATTCTCGTACCGCTCGATAAAGAGCTCGTCTTTTCTGGGATATGACGGACGCCGCGGCGGATTGGTTTGCTGACCCTGTTTCACACATTCCAGCAAATTTTCACCGTGACGCTTTATCAACAAGGGGGAAAGACCTTTGATCCCGACCAGATCTTCTTCCCGCGTTGGGATGATTTTTGCAATTTCAATTAGCACATTATTAGAGATCACTTTAAAAGAAGGCAGGTTGGCTTTACGTGCCTGGTTTTCACGGTATTCAAACAGGCGCTGCAAGATTGCCATTTGCCGGATGGTGAAATCTTCTTTACCGCAAATCTTCCAACAATTATCATTGTTTGGCCGGGGGATCGGTGTTCGTTCCAACCGCCGGAAATCCTCTTCCGCCAATGCGGTCCGGCCGGCTTCTTCCAGCTCCCGTTTCAATCGGTCGCGTAAAGGGATAAGAAAATGCGAATCCATACGCGCGTAGGCCAGTTGTTCTGCCGGCATGGGGCGGATGCCCCAGTTTGCCCTCTGCCACTTCTTATCCAACACGACCCCAAAATGTTCTTCCAGCATGGCAGAAAGCCCGAAAACTTCCCGACCAAGAATGCGGCCGGCGATCATTGTGTCAAACAGATGACTGAATTCAAACCCGAAGTCTCTCTTAAGGCAGATCAGGTCGTATTCACCCGCGTGAAAAACCTTTTCAATACTCGGGTCGGCGAACAGCGGTCCAAGCGCTGACAGGTCTTTCAAGGCCAGTGGGTCGATCAGATAATCATTTTCTAAAGTCGAAATCTGTATCAGGCAAACCTGTTCACGATAAGCGAACAGGCTGTTAGATTCGGTGTCAACGGCAAATATGCTCGTTTGGGAAAGGGCATGGATCAGTGATTCCATCCCGGCGGGAGTGTCGATCCAGACAGGTTCTTTCATTTCAGTAACGGACATGGGCTTGATTATAGCCCGAATCCCCTGAAAAACCTCTCTCCCTGGCGGGCAGGGAGAGGGTTAACACAAGAACCGATTGCGGAGTGCATTTTTTAGGTACTGATCATTTGTTGCAAGAGTTTGCCAACATGATTGGATGGCCGGGGTCGTAACCGGTTGATTCTTGTGTATCGGATTGGCCGGGCAGGATGATCATTCCAGGCAGCCCAACCCATCATTCGGAATAAATACTGTGGTACGTAGGACGTGATAACCTGGAACCCACCGGGATTATTGAAGGTTGCAACAAAGGTCTGCCGGTGTTTAAGGGCTATCTTGAGGTCGTCCACTGTTTTACCGGGGAAATATGTTACGCCCTGTCCGATCATTGATAGGATATGCGCGTCACTGTTGCCTGTTTGGGCAAGCGGCAGGTTGTTCGATTGCTCCATGGCTGCGTTGTTGCTACCGGGATATATCAAACCGGCATTGAATATCTCGATTCCAACCAGAACCTGACTCGCGAAAGGATGAAGGCAGGCTTTCTGGATCGTTTCAAAGCTCAGGCTGCTGGCACCTTTGGCTTCAGGATGGGCCGCAATGGCCACTCCACCCTGTTCTCCGATCAGTTGCAGGGTTTGGAGGAATGAAAGACCGGCTGGAACGCATCTGGTAAGTAATAAACCCAGTACATGGCCTTCCGCGGAGGAAATCTCACACCCTGGAATAACCTGTAAGCCATAAGAGGGTGCCAGATCAATAGCCTGTGTCACACCTTCCATCGAATCGTGGTCGGTGATCGCGATTATGTCCAGATTGGTGTTGTCTGCTGTGTATTTAAGTATGGCGGGAATACTGGAAGTACCATCAAAACTGTGGATGCTATGAATGTGAAGGTCGGCAAGCCCCATTCTCAATTCTCCCTGTTGTCATTTTCCCTATCATACGGACGATATGTTTACCTTTATATAAAGTCTTGTAAAGGTTTTGTTAGTTTTCCCTGTGAATTATTAACAAGGTTTATTCCCCAACAAATTCTTAATGTAAGCGATTGTGTAAGCTGTCATGTAAGAAGGGTGACATATATCACAAACCACTTGACAATGGTTGAAAATATTCTATACTGTTTATGAGAGCGCTCCCAATTGTTCTTTTTCCAACGAAATTGTTTCCCTTTTATGCCCGGCAAGGGCATATTTTTGCCTAATCTCTGAGAGCGCTCCCAAAAACCCCTTTCCAACCCCAATCCCATGACCCTGACCCTCGAAGATATCGCCCGTTTGGCTGGTACATCCCGTTCCACGGTCTCCCGTGTGATTAACGGTGATGTTAACGTCAGCGTAGCCACTCGTCAGCGGGTCAAAAAAGTGATCAATGAGCTGAACTTTCAACCCAACCTGGCAGCGAGGGGTCTCGCTTCGGGACAAACCCATATTCTGGGTTTGATTGTTCCCATGAATGTCAGTTCCATTTTTTCCGATCCCTTCTATCCGCTCTTGATCCAAAATATTTCGACAACCTGCACGCAGCGTGATTATTCGATCATGTTGTGGCTGGCTGCACCCGAGTTTGAACGCCGCACAATTCATCAGGTTTTATACAACGGTCTGATCGACGGTGTTATTGTGTCCTCCATGTCTTTGAACGATCCCATCATTCAATCCCTCGCAGAAAGCAACCTGCCATTTGTGGCTGTTGGGCGTAATCCCAATGACGATAAGACATGCTATGTAGACGTCGATAACTTCAACGGGGCACGTGTGGCGGTCAATCATCTTTACGGGCTGGGGCGGCGCAGGATCGCTACGATTGCCGGTCCCCGGGATGTGATTGTGGGTGTTGACCGTCTACGCGGTTACCAGGCTGCAATCACGGAAAATGGACTGGACTATGACCCGGATCTGGTGGTTGAAGGCAACTTCTCTGATGAGGGTGGTTACGCGGCAATGCAGTCACTGATGTCCAGAAAACCGGATGCGGTATTTGCCACCAGTGATGTGATGGCTGTAGCCGCCATCCGCGCATTGCAGGAAGCTGGCTATCGGGTTCCGGAAGATGTGGCCGTGATTGGTTTTGACGACATATCACTCGCCTCCCGTACCATCCCGGCACTCACGACTGTCCGGCAGCCCATAGATCAGGTCGGGGCGGGTGTGGTCAATATGTTGATCGATATGATCGAGCACCCGACATCTGAAACACGCACCATGGTTCTCCCGACCGAGTTGATCATCCGCTCTTCCTGCGGGGCGGAACTGGTGAAAGAAAAAAGTCTTTGATTGAAAGAATGAAGCAAACATTTCTCAAAACGGAGTTTTATTCTTAATGTCCATTGATCCATCCTTGCACACCATACCATGGGAAGACCGCCCGGCCGCTTGTTCGGATGTTGTCTGGCGCTACAGCCAGAATCCGATTATTCCACGCGACCTGATCCCAACCTCTAACAGTATCTTCAACAGCGCGGTTGTTCCATTTAACGGTGAGTTCAGGGGTGTGTTCCGTGCGGACAACAAAAAACGTGAGATGAATCTACACAGTGGTTCATCGAAAGATGGCATCCATTTTACGCTTTCGCATGAACCGATCGAATGGATTCATGACGATCCGGAATTGGCCAAATTTGAATACCGTTATGATCCCCGTGTGACCTGGATCGAAGACCGTTTCTATGTAAGCTGGTGCAATGGATTTCATGGCCCTACGATCGGTATTGGCTATACCTATGACTTTGAAAAATTTCATTTTCTGGAAAACGCGCTGTTGCCCTTTAATCGTAACGGCGTTTTGTTTCCCCGCCGGATCAACGGAAAATATGTCATGTTCAGCCGTCCCAGTGACAATGGACACACTCCGTTCGGAAATATCTACCTGAGCCAGAGCCCTGACATGATCCACTGGGGAGAACATCGCTTTGTTATGGGAACAAAAGGCGGTTGGCAGCATACCAAGATCGGCGCAGGCCCGACACCCATTGAAACAAAAGAAGGCTGGCTGCTTTTCTATCACGGCGTTCTGACATCCTGTAATGGCTTTGTTTACAGTTTTGGCGCCGCTCTTCTGGACCTTGAACAACCCTGGAAAGTGATTTACCGGGGCGCCCCATACCTTCTGTCACCCCAGACCTATTACGAATGTGTGGGAGATGTTCCCAACGTGGCTTTCCCCTGCGCTTCACTTTACCAGGAATTGACCGGCAAGATCGCCATTTACTACGGCGGCGCGGATACGGTAACAGCCCTTGCGTTCTGCAAGGTTGACGAAGTTCTTGATTTTCTTAAGAAAAACTCAGAACTATAGACGTTGTTTCAACAAGAAGGAGGTGGTTTGACGGCCCCATATTCATCAATTTGAGGGCAAATCGGAAAAGGAAAAGGATCAGGATAGGAAGATTATGCGATGTAGCAAAATGGCGCTGACTCCCCGTTTATAAGAATCAGCGCCCGGTCGGTGGGAACCTGACAAAGAGGATAACTCTTGTTCGGTTTCCGAAATCAATCATACTATAGATTGTTTTCACTATAGGAGAAGATGTGATGCAGAAACTACCTAAGACATTGATTTTCGTCGTTGTCGTTCTTGCAATGGTTTTGACAGCGTTCCTTCCCGCCAGCAGTGCTTCAGCTCCTGCTGCCGTTGAGTATCCCCGCGACCAAACCCTGTATACCAGCGGTACGCAGTGGGGTGCTCCCTCCAGCTGGAACCCCCTGAATGGCGGCGGTTACGCCATGGGTACCCTGGGCCTGTGCTACGAGACCCTGTTCATCTATGACCCTCTTGCTGACAAATTCACCCCCTGGTTGGCTGAATCTGACAGCTGGGTTGATGCCACCACCTACGTAGTCAAACTGCGCAAGGGCATCAAATGGACCAATGGCCAGCCTCTGACCGTCGATGATGTCAAATTCACCTTTGATATCGCCGATCCCAATGGCGAAACCAAAGCCGGCCTGGCTTACACCGGTCTGTGGAGCTTCCTGGAAAAAGTTGAAGTCAACAAAGAGACCAACGAAGTCACCTTCAAATTCAAAGCCGATCCGGCTTACCAGGAAGTTGGTTTCTACATGTGGCAGACCCCCATCCTGTCCAAGGCTCTCTGGTCAACCAAGAAAGTTGAAGACCTGGTTGGTTCTGAAAACCGGCCTCCTGTTGGTACCGGCCCGTACAAATATCAGGCGCACGATCAGGACCGCATGGTCTGGGTTCGCAATGATGCCTGGTGGGGCAAAGACGTCTTCGGCAAACTGCCCGCCCCGAAATACATTGTTGACATCGTCAACGGCAGCAACAACGTTGCTCTCGGTAAAATGCTCCAGGGTGGTCTGGACCTCAGCAACAACTTCCTGCCCGGTGTCGCTTCCCTGGTCAATGGCGGTTACGCTGTAAAGACCTACTACAAAGAAGCCCCGTACATGCTCTCCGCCAACGTGGCTGCCCTCATCATCAACGAACAGGTCAAGCCCCTCGATGATGTCAAATTCCGCCAGGCTCTGGCCTGGATGATCAACATCAACGATATCGTCGAAAAAGACTACACCGGTATTGTTAAAGCTGCTGATCCCACCGGTCTGCTCCCCATCTGGGACAAATATGTCGACAAGGACCAGGTGAAAGCACTTGGTTGGACCTATGATCCCGAAAAAGCCAAAGCTATCCTCGACGAAGCCGGTTACAAAGATGTTGATGGCGACAAATTCCGCGAAGCCCCCGATGGCTCCAAGATTGCCCTGAAAGTCACCTGCCCCTCCGGCTGGACCGACTGGATGGCCGCCATTCAGATCATCTCCCGCGATGCCAAAGCTGTTGGCCTGAACATCGAACCCGATTACCCGGATTACGGCCCCTGGCGCGATGCCCAGTTGAAGGGCACCTTCGAACTCTCACTGCAGAACGAAGCCCAGATGTCCTCCACTCCGTGGTCATACTACAAATGGGTTTTCCAGAACCCGATCGCTAACATCGCAACTGCTCAATACGGCAACTACGGCCGCTATGACAACGCTGAAGCCTTCGCTCTGGTAAATGACCTGGATAAAGTCAAAGTCGGCGATGATGCTGCAATCAAAGAAATCACCTCCAAGCTGCAGAAGATCACCATGACCGAAATGCCTACCATTCCTCTGTGGTACAACGGTCTGTGGGCCCAGTACAACGACTCGGTCTGGACCAATTGGCCAAGTGCTGATACTGATAACCACACTCTGCCTGCCACCTGGCGTGGTTACTGGAACATGTCCGGTATTCAGATGCTCCTCGCTCTGGAACCCGTTGCAACCAAGTAACAGCTAGTTTTTTCACCCCTCCTTCTCCGGTTTACGGGTGAAGGAGGGGTGGTTTTTTGTAAGGTTTCAGAATAAGAGAGGAGGCATCGTGAGGCGCTACTTTGGTAGAAAAATAATGATCTATGCGCTCACCTTTTTTATCGCCGTAACGATAAATTGGATGATCCCGCGTTTTATGCCCGGAAACCCTGTTGATATCATGATCTCACGGGCGGGGTTGCGCGGCAGTGGTGTTGAATTGATGTACACGTATTACATGGATGCGTTTGGATTGGATCTTCCGGTCTGGAGACAGTACCTGAACTTTTGGATTGCCATTTTCCATGGCGATCTGGGTACCAGTATTTCCATGTTCCCCAAACCGGTGCTTAAGGTTATCCAGGAAGCTGTTCCCTATGATATCGCGTTGCTCGTTCCGTCAATTGCTTTAAGCTGGATTGCCGGAAACAGATTTGGATCTATTGCAGCCCGTAATAAGAAATTGGATAACACTCTGTTACCCATCGGTTATGTTCTAACTGCAGTGCCTTATATGTGGCTGGGCATTTTGCTGGCCTGGCTCTTCTGTATTGTCATTCGCATATTCCCGCTTGGCGGCGGATATAGTTTCACCATGCAACCCAGCCATTCCATTGAGTTTTACTGGAGCCTTGTCCAACACTGGTTCCTGCCTTTTATTTCGCTTTTTATTGTCCAATTTGGCGGTTGGGCTATTGGTATGCGTAACCTGATCATCTATGAACTGGAAGCGGATTATTCTCATTATCTGGAAGCTCTCGGAGCTCCGAGAAAATTGATCCGAAATTATGCCTTCAACAATGCCATTCTTCCGCAGATCACCGGTGTCGCGCTTCAGATCGGTGTAATCGTCACCGGCGCCCTCGCAACAGAAGTGGTTTTCTCATACCCCGGAATCGGATATCTTTTGTTAAATGCAATCCATAATCAGGATTATTTTCTGATTCAAGGTTGTTTCCTCTTCGTCGTCATTGGTGTGCTGTTGGCGAATTTCATTGTTGATATCCTGTACATTATTGTTGATCCTCGCACGCGCGCCGGCATGCAGGGAGGTGCGGAATGAAAAAGAAACATGAAATGCTCTATTTTGCCTTCCGCAACATAAAACTGCGTATCGGCCTTTCCATACTCCTTTTCTTCCTTTTGTTGATGGTCATTGGTCCGTATCTGACACCTTATAAACCGGCTGATTTTGTAGGCCCATCATCTGTTCCACCATCAAAGGAATTCTGGTTTGGCACCACGACGTTTGGCGAAGATGTATTTACCCAGTTTGTTTACGGACTCGCTCCAACATTCCTGGTGGGTGTTGTTGGTGGAACCATTGGCACCCTCCTGGGAATGCTCGTTGGGTTTGTTGCCGGTTATCGGGGCGGCTTCGTGGATGAGGTACTCAATGTACTGACCAATGTAGTTCTCACCATCCCCGTTCTGGCTCTCCTGCTGGTGCTGGTAGCTTATATACCAGTTCGTGGTGTATTGATTGAAGCTGTGTTTATCGGCTTAACATCCTGGCCGTGGGCGGCACGTGCCATCCGCGCCCAGACCTTTAGCCTCAGAACTCGTGAGTTTGTCGGACTGGCTAAGTTAAGCGGTATGAGTTCAACGAAGGTCATTTTTACTGAGATTGCCCCCAATATGGCCTCGTATCTCTTTATGACCTTCATCTTGATGTTCGGAAATTCCATTTTGAATGCGGCCACACTTGACTTCCTTGGCCTTGGCCCCACGGAAGGTGTATCCATGGGTACCATGATGAACCTGGCTGTCAACTGGAGTGCTTTGATGCTTGGTACATGGTGGTGGTTCCTGCCACCCGGTATCGCCATTACAGCGATAGTCGGCAGTATGTATGTGATGAACGTTGGGCTCGATGAAGTCTTTAACCCGAAATTGAGGGAGATGTAACCATGAGCCTGAGAACTGAAAATCTGACCATCTATTATCAAACTCTGGCGGGAAATGTCCGCGCGCTTGAAGACGCGAGCTTTACGCTTGCCGATGGTGAAATAATGGGTGTGGCGGGTGAATCCGGCTGTGGAAAATCAACATTGAGCAACAGTCTGATCTTCCTTCAAGCACCGATGAAATACATCCGTGGACGTGTGTTCCTTGATGGGGAAGAACTGCCCATTCAAGACCAACAGAAAATGAATGATTTCCGGTATAAAAAGATATCGGTCATCCCGCAGTACGCGATGAACGCCATGAACCCCACCCGTAAGATTGGCGCCATGATCAAGGATCTGATCAAATCCCGCAGTGAAGATTACGAAAGTATCCTTCCGGAATTGCGCAACCGTCTTGAACTGGTGAAACTGGCACCGGAAGTGTTGGATATGTATCCGTTCGAACTCTCCGGCGGTATGAAACAGCGTATGGTTATGGTTATCTCGACCTTGCTTGATCCCTCTCTTCTGCTGGCTGATGAGGTTACATCGGCTCTGGATGTTTCCAGCCAGAAAGCCGTGGCAGAAATGCTGGTGGGTTTCCGCGACAACAAGATCGTCAAAAGCATTATGATGATCACTCACGACATATCCATTCTGTATCAAACGGCCAATTCCATCATGGTCATGTACGCTGGGCAATTGGTGGAGAAAGCATCCACCGAGACCATCATCAATGCACCCCGCCATCCTTACACAAAGCTTCTGATTTCATCACTGCCCAGCGTGGGTGTACGCATCGATGAACACCGACTGGCCGGTATTCCCGGCAACCCGCCGCTTTTGCTGAATCCGCCCACCGGTTGCCGATTCCGCGATCGCTGCCCGGTTGCTTTTGATAAATGTGCCGAGGTCCCTCCGTTTGTTGAAATTGAGAAAGGTCACTTCCTTGCCTGTTGGAAGGAGGGTAATAGCCATGCTTAAACTGGAAAATATCACAAAAGTCTATCGTACAGGAACCTTTGGCGGAAAAGAATTTAAAGCGGTAAAGAACGTAAGCTTTGATATCAAAGATGGCGAGATCGTTTCTCTGATCGGAGAGAGCGGCAGCGGCAAGAGTACGATTGGAAAGATGATCCTGCGCTTGATCGCCACCAATCATGGACGTATCCTATTTAACGGGGAAGATGTATCAAAGATCAAAGAAGAGCATCTTAAAGATTACTACCGAAAAGTACAGGGAGTCTTCCAGGATCCTTTCAGCACATACAATCCAATCTTTAAAGCTGACCGTATTTTTTCCATTCTGCATGAAGAGTTTTATCCCGCCATGCCGAAATCCGAATGGAAAGACCGGGTGGATAATGCCCTGAAATCGGTAGGCATGAACCCGGCGCATGTGCTGAACAAATACCCCCACCAACTCAGCGGCGGACAACTTCAACGTTTCCTGATCGCGCGTACCCTGCTCCTGGATACCAAGTTCCTGGTGGCCGATGAGATCATCAGTATGCTGGATGCTTCAACCCGTATTGATGTCTTGAACCTGTTATCCGATTTACGTACCAAGGGTCTTTCCGTCCTCTTTATCACTCACGATCTCTCATTGGGTTACTATATCAGCGAGCGTGCTGTCATCCTGTACAAAGGGTGTGTGGTGGAGATCGGTGAAACAAAGAAAATCTTCGACAACCCGGTTCATCCGTATACCAAGATGCTGATGTCCAGCGTACCCCGTTTGGATAAGAAATGGGAAGATATTGAAGTCGAATTGACTGAAAAGAAACCCATGCTTCCCGATGGGTGTGTGTTCTACGAGCGCTGCCATTCAGAATACAAGACGGATGAATGCGCCAAGACATCACCGGAGCTTGTGAATATTGGCGAAAACCACGCGGTTGCATGTGTGTGTTGTAAGCGGTAAAATGCGATGCTGAAGAACCGGGGTTTGATTATTCAAACCCCGGAACCATCCATACGTCTCCCTGTTTTCCAGCCTGGTCCTGTTGAGTGGGAGTACTATGAGTAATTGGATTTTGTTATACAAAAAGAGTAAAAAGTAGTCCGAGGAGGAATTCATGCGTTACGGATATTTTGATGACAGCGCCCGTGAATATGTCATCACCCGGCCGGATACACCACTGCCCTGGTTTAACTACCTGGGATGTGAAGAATATTTCGGTTTAATCTCACATACTGGCGGTGGTTATTCTTTTTATAAAGATGCCCGGCTGCGCCGGTTATCCCGCTACCGATATAACAATGCGCCCATGGATATCGGCGGACGGTACATATATTTAAGGGATATGGAAAGCGGCGAATACTGGTCGCCTACCTGGATGCCTGTACGGAAAAACCTTGATGAGTTTACCTGCCGGCATGGTATTGGAACAACGAAGATCGCTTCGAAATATGCCGGAATTTCCGCTGAGGTTTTGTATTTTGTCCCAATGGGGCAAAACCTCGAGATCTGGCGGCTGCGGGTTAAGAATCTGCGTAACACTCCCGCAAAACTCAACACGTTTGGCTCCATCGAATTCTGCCTGTGGGACGCGAATGATGATGCCACCAATTTCCAGCGTAACTACAATGTGGGAGAGGTGGAAATTGTGGACAATGTCATTTATCACAAGACAGAATATCGGGAACGGCGCAACCATTTTGCCTATTTCACCTCCTCGGCGCCGATGAAAGCTTTTGATACCCAGCGCGAGAATTTTCTGGGTGTTTTCAATGGATATGACGCACCTCAGGCTGTGGTCCGGGGTGAATGTTACAACAGCCACGCGCATGGATGGGCGCCTGTCGGTGTGATCCAGAGTGAATTGAACCTGGCGCCGGGTGAAGAGCGTGAAATCATATTCCTGCTCGGATACACGGAAAACCCGCAGAACGAGAAATTTGAGGTTCCGGGGAAACAGGTCATTAACAAAACACGGGCTCTGCCTATCATCCGGCGTTTCACGCAAACCGATGAAGTGCAGGCTGCTCTGGATTCATTGCATAAATACTGGGATTCCCTGTTCTCACGGTTGCAGGTTTCAACCCCTGATGAACACGCCACCCGCATGATTAATATCTGGAACGCGTACCAGTGCATGGTCACTTTCAATATGTCACGTTCTGCCAGTGGATTCGAAACCGGCATTGGTCGGGGCATGGGTTTTCGCGATTCCACGCAGGATCTGTTCGGTTTTGTGCACATGGTCCCGGAACGGGCACGTGAACGTCTGCTTGATATTGCCGCCACACAACTTGAGACCGGCGGCGCGTATCATCAATATCAGCCGCTGACAAAGCGTGGCAATGACGCGGTTGGCGGTAATTTCAATGATGATCCGCTTTGGCTGGTTCTTGCCGTGTGCGCTTATGTCAAAGAGACCGGAGATACAGCCATATTGGGCGAAATGGTCTCTTATGATAGTAAACCCGGCAGTGAGAAGCCGCTGTATGAGCATCTTCAACGGGCCATTCAATATAACCTTGACCGGCTTGGACCGCACGGGCTTCCATTGATCGGTCGCGCGGATTGGAATGACTGTCTGAACTTAAACTGTTTCTCTTCCGAACCCGGCGAATCGTTCCAGACGACGACCGGCAAAGACGGAAAGGTGGCTGAATCCGTTTTTATCGGGGGTATGCTGGTTCTGGCTGCCACGGAGATGGCTGCTCTGTCAGGGTATCTCAATATATTGAAGGATGTCGATTTCTACACCATGGTCGCGCGCAATATGGAAAAAGTTGTTATCAGCCATGGCTGGGACGGCGAGTGGTTCCGCCGCGCGTATGATGATTATGGCAATCCTGTAGGCTCTTCCACCTGTGAAGAAGGACAGATCTTCATTGAACCGCAGGGAATGTGTATCATGGCTGAGATCGGTCTGGCTGATGGTAAAGCGGAAAAAGCCTTGCAGTCCGTGGAAAAGCGTCTTGCCACCGATCACGGTATCGTTGTTAACAACCCGGGGTATTCACAATACTACCTGCATCTGGGGGAGATAAGCTCCTACCCACCCGGTTACAAAGAGAACGGCAGTGTCTTTTGCCATACCAATCCCTGGATCATGGTTGCTGAAACAAAACTGGGGCACGGTGATAAAGCCTATGATTACTACAAACGCATCTGCCCTTCGGTGCGGGAAGCGATCAGCGAAGTGCACCGCACCGAGCCCTATGTGTACGCCCAGACGATAGCCGGCAAAGAAGCCCCGACCCAGGGTGAAGCCAAGAATTCCTGGCTTACCGGTACGGCCGCCTGGAATTTTGTGGCAATTACGCAATTTATCCTGGGTGTAAAGCCGGATTACCAGGGTCTATCCATTCAGCCGGTATTCCCGGAAGACTGGAAGGATGTGAAAGTAAACCGTCTTTTCCGCAGCGTGATGTATGAGATTCACATGCAGCGAGTGGGGAAGGGCAATCAAGTTGAGGTCAGCGTGAATGGCAAGAAGCTGGATTCAAACATCATCCCGCTCCCGCCAACCGGTACGGCAAGCCTCAAGGTGGATGTAAAGGTCGGAAAAGCATAACGAACAGTAAACCTTTCACTGGTGAGGTTCGGGTTTATCCAACCAGGAACGGCTGGAATCGTGACATCCCATAATTTCTTCAGGTCTCCCGGCTTTTCGGGAGACCTGCTGCTTTGGATACTTTCTCTTGTCCCGAAAAACAGTAGAATAGAGTAAATGTGATTGAATCCCTTTTAGGAGCCATATGACAGAAGAAGATCCACGTGTTCTGCACCTGCGAGAAATGCGAAAGAAGGCGCGCGAGGCGGGCGGCGCGGATCGCATCAGCCGGCAACATGCAAAAGGGAAAAACACAGCCCGTGAACGACTGGATATTCTGCTGGATGCCGGCAGCTTTTCAGAACTGGAACCTTTCGTAACAGCCCGGCCTGATTCGGGAACCGACAATCCGGAACCCTTTCTGGGTGATGGAGTGATCACCGGATACGGACGGATCGATGGACGCCCGGTATATGTGTACGCTCAGGATTTCACCATTCAGGGCGGCGCGTTGGGAGAAATGCAAAGTCACAAGATCTGCCGGGCGATGGACCTGGCGGCCCAATGCGGCGCGCCAATTATTGGTCTTATCGATTCCGGGGGTGCCCGCATTCAGGAAGGTGTGCGGAGCCTTGCCGGCTATGCTGAAATATTCCGTCGTAATGCCCTGTATTCCGGCATTATTCCACAGATCAGTTTGATCATGGGACCATGCGCGGGCGGGGCGGCTTACTCCCCGGCCATGACTGACCTGATCATAATGGTTGAGAAACAATCGTACATGTTCCTCACCGGACCGGACGTCATCAAATCGGTTACGGGTGAGGTGGTTGATTCGGAGGTACTGGGCGGGGCAGACACGCATCTAACCATCAGCGGACTTGCCCATCTGACGGCGCCGAATGAACAAACCGCGTTGGATCTCTGTCGCCGGGTTCTTGGATATTTGCCCGCGAACCATCTGGAAGATCCGCCAACCGGAAAGATGGAATATCCCGGCCGGATGTGCCCGGCATTAAACACCCATGTTCCCATGGACGCGTCGATACCCTACAGCATGAGTGCGGTTATTGAACAGATCGTCGACGATTGCTCATTCCTGGAATTTCAGGCTGGTTTTGCGCGTAATGTAATTGTTGGACCGGCACGAATGGGTGGACAGGTTGTGGGAATCATAGCCCAGGAACCATCGGTGATGGCCGGGGTGATTGATCTCGATGCGGCGGACAAAATGTGCCGTTTTGTTCGCTGGTGCGATTGTTTCAATATTCCCCTGGTAACCCTTGTGGATTCACCGGGATTCCTGCCGGGTGTTGACCAGGAACACCGCGGCATAATCCGCCACGGCGCGAAAGTACTCTATGCGTATTCAGAAGCTACTGTTCCCAAGGTTAGCATCATCACCCGCAAGGCATACGGAGGCGCCTACGTGGTTATGTCCAGTAAATATCTGGGAACTGATGTAACCTTTGCCTGGCCCAGCGCGGAAATTGCCGTGATGGGTCCGGAAGGTGCGGTAAATATCCTCTATCGCAAACAGGTGGAAGCAGCTGAAGATCCGGCTGCCGAACGCAAGCGCCTGGTTCAGGAGTACCGTGAAACATACCTTAACCCGTACTCAGCCGCTTCGTTGGGTGTTGTGGATGAGGTGATTGAGCCGCAGGAAACCCGGCAGAAGGTGATTGCTGCCTTACAAGCCTTGCGGACAAAGGCTGTCAATCCACCGGTCCGCCGGCATGGAAATATCCCTGTATAAGGGGCAAACCATGACAGATACATTTTCCCAGGGACTGATCATCACCGGTATTGGAATGGGGTTGGTGTTTGTCGCCATTGTCTTTCTGTGGGGTTTGATGGCGTTTATGGTACATCTGGATAGCCGTGTTGGAAAACCCGACAATCCGGTTTCACAACCGCAAACAGAGAGTTTTGAACAAGACAGCCTGTTCATCCGGTATAAAGCCGCCGCCGCGGCGGTGGCTGCAGCTATGGCAGCCCGTAAAACCGGTACAGGTACTTCAGGAATAACTTATAAAAACCAGGCATCTGCCTGGAAACAGGTTCAACGGGCACAGGTATTGCATGATAAATCACGGGTTGTTATCCATCGTCAGGATCGGAGGTCTTAACCCATGCGCTATTCCGTGAAAATCGGTGAACAAAATTATTCGGTGGAGATCGAAGACCTTGACGCACGCCCGGTTCTGGTGAAAGTGGATGGAGAGCGGATGGAAGTCTGGCCGGAGGAAGAGGCAACAGTTATTACGCAGCCAGCCGTTGATGTGAAACCGGCTACGAAGGAACCATCCAATATCCCTTGCCCGTCACCTCTCTTACCGCAGACCGGGATCTCCCCAAAAGCGGTAACTGCTCCCATACCCGGTGTGATTGTAGAGATCAAGGTATCGGCTGGACAGACAGTGAACCGGGGTGACGAGTTGTGTGTGCTTGAAGCTATGAAAATGAAAAATTCCATCAAGGCCGTACGCGGAGGCGTGATTGCCAGCATAAATATAAATACCGGTGACCAGGTGCGTCACGGGCAGGTTCTACTGGAATTCGCGGACTAAACCGAGGCGGAATGGACCTGAGCGGACTGACAGCAGAGATTTCCAGAGGCTTTTCAACATTCACGGCCGGCAACGCGTTCATGATTCTGGCCGGGGTCATCTTGATCTACCTGGCAATCAAGAAGGAATACGAACCGGTATTGCTTCTGCCGATCGGTTTTGGCTGTATTCTGGCCAATATTGGTATGTCATATGAATCTGGACTGTTCAAGCTCCTGTACGACGCGGGTATCAGTACAGAACTATTCCCGCTGTTGATCTTCATTGGTGTTGGGGCAATGATCGATTTCAGCCCGCTGCTTTCTCAACCAAAAATGGTTCTGTTGGGAGCGGCCGGACAGTTTGGCATTTATGCCACTTTACTGCTGGCTATTCTGTTGGGATTTCCCCTCAGGCAGGCAGCATCAATTGGTATTATTGGCGCCATTGACGGCCCGACCGCAATTTTTGTTGCAACCAAGCTGGCGCCGGAGTTACTGGCACCCATTGCTGTCGCGGCTTATTCGTATATGAGTCTGATTCCCATCATACAGCCGCCGATCATGCGTCTGATGACTACCCGCCGCGAACGGCTTGTACGAATGGAATATTCCCCCCGGCCGGTGTCGCAACGCGTTCGGGTGATCTTTCCTATCGCGGTCACGATCATTGTCAGCCTGCTGGCACCGGATGCCGCTCCGTTGATCGCCACATTGATGCTGGGAAACCTATTGCGTGAGAGCGGGGTGGTTGACCGACTGAACAAAGCAGCCCAGAATGAGATTATCAACATTGCCACACTGTTTCTCGGCCTGGCGATTGGCTCAACCATGACCGCGTCCAGCTTCTTGAACATTCAAACCGGTCTCGTCCTGATTCTGGGTTTGCTGGCGTTCGTGATCGATACTGTAACCGGCTTGCTCTTCGGCAAGCTGATGTGCTGGTTAAGCGGCTACACCATCAATCCATTGATCGGAGCCTGCGGCATCAGCGCGTTTCCCATGGCGGCGCGCCTTTCAGCCCGGATGGCGCAGGAGGAAGATTTTGAGAATTTTATTTTGATGCATGCCATGGGGTCCAATACCGCGGGTCAGTTGGGAAGCGTGATTGCCGGCGGTTTGCTGCTGGCTCTGGTTTCGGCTTTCCATTAGAACGGGAGTGTAAGATGCCTGTCCTGCCATCTGGAATAAGCATTGAGCTTGTTCCGCAAATTCGAGAGATCAATTTTATAGATTCAGTACCGGACGCCGGATATTTTTGGATCGACTCCTCACAGGACCTGGAAGATTTCTCACACCTGCCCGGTGAAATGGAGAACAGCCGGCCTATGAAGCAGGTACCCCTGCCATCATCAGTGGAAGATTTTAAGAAATATATATCCATTGAAGTTGTCGATGAATCCGGGTTTCACCGGAAAACAGACCATACCCTGGATAAATTTCCTCCAGAAGATTACCTGTCCCGGGACGACCGGTTGGAGTGGGATCAATGGTTACAGAGCGAGCCGGTCGGGTTATATCTGGAACTCAAAATGGAAGAATGCTTTGACCAGGTGGAATATTTAAACCGGGTTGATGTATGGGAACGTGGGCGGATAGGGGTTGAGAAAAGGCCCGACGGGTTGGTAAAGCGGTTTGACCTTTTCCTTGAAAATGAACCCATTGATGAAAAGCGCAAACGGCATGATCGTAATACCAGACGGGCATTAAGTTATATTGAGCGATTGGCGGCAATGGATGTGAAAAACCCGAATGCTCAGGCTACCTGGGTGGATCTCCTCTTGGAACAATGTGAAGCAACCCAGGATTGGTATCAGGGCGAAGTCCTTCTGGGAAAACGCTGGAACGTATACCCCAGGCAACTGGCATTTCATATTGGATACCTGAAGTGCCTTTTTGAGCAGAAGAAATTTACCGAAGTGGAGAAAGACACATGGGAAGCGGTGAAGCAGTATCCAAAGAACATTGAATACTGGCGCTTACTGGTTAACATTTTCTTTTACCAGCAACTTTATGAAGAGGCACTTGAAATTGTTGCCAGCGCTCTGGCATTAAACTCTGATAATCAGCAATTACTTGACCTGCATTATCAAATCGAAAAAGTCATGAATGGATCGGAAAATACATGATCAGTCGCATCTGGCACGGCTACACGACTAAGGAAAAAGCAGATATTTATGAAACCATGTTGAAGGAAGAGATTTTTGTCGGAATCGGGGAACGACATATTTCTGGTTACCAGGGTATTCAATTATTCCGCCGTGATCTGGATGACGAGGTTGAATTTATTACCATCATGTGGTTTGACTCGATTGAAGCGGTCAGGGATTTTGCTGGCGATGATTACGAAACAGCCGTGGTGCCTGAAAAAGCCCGTGCCGTTTTAAAACGATTTGATGGCCGGTCACAACATTATGAAGTAAAAGCTGCCATGTAACTTAGACTTAGAGCGCAAATTTTCCGGTTTCACTTTGGGATCGTCAGTCTTTTATTTAGATATGCTTTAGAAGCCGGTGCTTGCGGGTAATGCAGGTATTAATTGTTGTAAACGGATCCTTGCAATCATCTAAATAAAATCTATACAAATTCGTGATAATCTAGTCACAATAAACGGAACCGTACCGGATTATGTGGAGTGGATGAGTATGGGATACAAGATCCTGGTGGTGGATGACCAGTCAAGCGTGCGGCAGTTGCTGCAAGATTATCTGACTGAACAGGGTTTTAAAGTGGTCACAGCCACAGACGGGCAGAACGCCATCTATACCGCCCGGCATGAAGAACCTGACCTTATCTTGTTGGATATTATGATGCCCCGCATGGATGGTTACGATTTCCTGCGCCAGTACCGTCAGGAACGCCAGACGCCAGTGATCATTATTACCGCGCGTGAAGAAGAAACGGATGCCGTAGTCGGCCTTGAGCTGGGTGCGGACGACTATGTGGTAAAACCGTTCCGCATGCGTGAACTGGTCGCACGTATTCATGCCGTCCTGCGCCGCCGTGAAGATACACAGGAAAAGTTCTCGCTCTTTCGGGAGGGTGATCTTGTTCTGGATGAACGTACCCATTCTGCAACAGCAAATGGGGAGCCGGTTTCACTGACACCCATTGAATTTGATCTTCTGCGGGCGTTTATACGTTCTCCCGGCCGGGTTTTTTCACGGTCTGAATTGATTGACCATCTTTCAGATAGCGGTTTTTCCGGTCTGGATAGCACATTGAATGTCCATATCCGTAATTTACGAACAAAGATCGAACCCGACCCCGCCAATCCCCGTTATATTGATACCGTTTTTGGTGTGGGTTATCGTTTTTTGAAGGAAGAATGAAACGATTACAGAAGTCTCTCTATTGGAAACTGTCACTGGCTTTTTTGCTGGTGGCTTTTTCCGCTTCCGCTGTAGCGGCGGTGTATATCCGGTTTTCCAGTCAGGAAAGCCTCTGGCAGCTTCTGATCGATCAGCAGCGCGAATCCATGCAGCAATCGCTGGAGAATTACTACACCGCCAATGGTTCATGGGAAGGAATTGAAGATACCTGGGGTGAACTGCAACGCCAGTTGATGCCAACGCCAAATCCTCCGCCGCCCGAGCAGGGAAAAGAACCACCTGTTGAGCAGACCTACACTGATCGTTATAGACGGAATTTTTTCGGCCTGGCCTCGGCGGATGGGACTGTCATTATCGCGGTTGAACCTGATTTTGATGAAGGATCCATCTTGCCCGCCGAGCTTCTCTCGGAGGGAACGATAATAGAAGCAGACGGGAAGGCAGCCGGTTATATTCTGCAGGCCAGACGGATTACGCGATTCAATCCGGAAGAGGCCCTCTTTCTCGAAAGAACGAATCAGGCATTACTGTTGGGAATTGCCACAGGGGTGTTGTTCGCTCTGGTGGCCGGCATCCTTTTGGCCCGCACACTCACCCGGCCGCTGCGCGATCTGACCCGGGCTGCGAAAAGTATCGCTGAAGGAGATCTGGAACAGGAAGTACAGGTCACATCCAATGACGAGATCGGCGAACTGGCATTTACATTTAACCAGATGAGCCGGGAGGTCGCGCGTGCGAATGCCTCACGGCGTCAGATGACGGCGGATATCGCGCATGATCTGAGAACCCCTTTGACCGTCATCGCCGGTTATATCGAATCCATGCAGGAGGGGGTTCTGCAACCCACTCCGGAACGCTTTGATCTGATCTACAAAGAGATCGAACGCCTGCAAAATCTGGTGGGCGATCTGCGCATGCTTTCGCAGGCGGATGCCGGAGAGCTGGCTTTACAACCGCAGATGATTTCTCCGAAGGCCATTCTTGACCAGGCAGCCGCGTTGTTCCAGCACCATGCGCAAAAACAATCGGTGAAGATTGTTACTGATGTTCAAAGGGATTTGCCGGAAATTCGGGTGGATGAAGCCCGTATGATGCAGGTGATGGATAACTTGATCAGCAATGCGCTGCGCTATACACCTGAAAACGGCCGTATCACACTGGGTGCAGTTCGTGTTGATGGACAGGTGGAACTGCGAGTGTCGGATACCGGCAGCGGCATTAAACCGGATGAACTCCCATTGATATTTGACCGTTTTCACCGGGCGGACAAATCGCGCCATGCGGATGATGGTGAAACCGGACTTGGGTTGGCCATCGTTAAAGCGCTGGTGGAAAGCCAGGGTGGTTATATCTGGGCGGAGTCAGAAACTGGTAAGGGCTCGACATTTAAGATGCGTTTTTAACGCATCGGCGAAAAAAATTCCTGTCCCTTATTCATCCCCCTCTATCTGGTGGTCTATAAACAGGGTCAGGGTTGCTCTTTCCTCGGAAGGAGTCCACATCTGGGTATATATATCTTGGTGTATTTGAAAACTTAAAAAACCCCAAAATTTAAACCGCCCGTCAGGTTATCAACATTTTTACTGACTATAATCATAATCAGCCTTGTGGAACCGTACCGTCGTAGACGGTTGAAAGAACAGGGAAAGACCGGTGAAATTCCGGCGCTGTCGCGCAACGGTAACAGCCCGAATGCCTGTCCACAAGAAAAACACCCTTCGCGTCAAAGGGTTGGGGCGGAAATCGAAGAAAATTCTCCTTTTCGAAACCGGCTCATCCTTTTCAGGGTGAAGCTGTTTTTGTATAGGGAGTTATGGTCATTATTATTTAATATCCGGGGCGGGATTGTTAAATCTCGCAAGAAACCGGTATATATGGCAGGAATATTGCATCCTACCGGTATATATGGCGTGATGTATTGGACAGTTATCTAGAAATGACTTCCCGCAAAAGATGGAATGTCACAATCAACAAAAAAGCAACTCATTACGATGGTAAACACAATCTACATATAGAGGGATGAAAATGAATATAAATGGGTCGCGGTCTTTCCAGGTAGATGTTTCAAATCCCATGGAAGGTAAAACCGATGGGATGTCCGGATTTCAGTCGATTCAAAAGCGTGACGGCCGCGTTGATGAGTTTGATATTGACAAGATCGTAATGGCCATATTCAAAGCCGCGCAGGCAGTAGGCGGTAATGATATGGAAACCGCCCGGGAATTGGCCTGTCTGACCGTGGACTATCTAAGAAATGAAAAGAAGGTGGTCATCCCTTCTGTGGAAGAAGTGCAGGATGCTGTAGAGAAGATCCTTATTGAAAACGGCCATGCGAAGACGGCCAAGGCTTACATTCTCTATCGTGACCGGCGTACCCGTATCCGTGAGGGGAAATCGGAGCTGATGGAGGCAGTGGCGGAAACATTGGTGGAAACCAACCGCGAGAATGCCAATGTGGGCAATTCGCCCTCAGCAAAAATGCTCCAGATCGCTTCGGCTGCCAGCCGGCACTATTACCTCTCGCGTCTGATACCGGAAGATATTGCCCTGGCGCATACCAGCGGCGATATACACATCCATGACCTTGATTTCTATGCCAAAACGCTTACCTGTATTCAAATCCCGCTTGGACGGATGTTGCATACCGGTTTCGATACCGGTCACGGTTACATCCGCCCGCCGCGCAGGCCCGGTTCGGCAGCCGCGCAGGCCGCGATCATCCTGCAGAGTTCGCAGAATGATATGCACGGAGGGCAGTCTTTTGCCTTCTTTGACCGCGATATGGCGGAGTTTGTGGAAAACGCCAGCGAGGACGATATCTATCAGGCAATGGAAGGGTTGGTGTACAACCTGAACTCCATGCACAGCCGGGCAGGGGCGCAGGTGCCGTTCAGTTCCATCAACCTGGGCTGCGATACATCAGAAGGCGGCCGTCGGGTGACCCGCAATCTGTTGCTGGCATATGAAAAAGGGTTGGGACGGGGGGAAACGCCCATCTTCCCGAACATCATTTTCCGGGTAAGGGCAGGTGTTAACTTTAACCCCGGTGACCCAAACTATGATCTCTTCAAGCTGGCCATTCGTACCGCGGCAACCCGTATGAACCCGACATTTTCATTTATGGACTCGCCGCAAAACCTCCCATACGGAGATGAGGTGGCATACATGGGCTGCCGCTCACGCGTCATTGCGAACCGGCATGGTGAAGCGGTCAGTGACGGGCGGGGGAACCTGTCCTTTACCTCGATCAACCTGCCGCGCCTGGCGCTGCGTTCTGATGGGAATGCAGATGCTTTTTACCGGTTGCTGGAAGAAACCATGACACTGGTTGCCCGGCAATTGATGCACCGTTACAACATCCAGTCGCACCTGAAAGTAAAGGACATGCCTTTCCTGATGGGACAGGGCCTTTATATGGATTCGGGTCAATTACAGCCCAACGATGAGATCGGGTTGGCCTCCCGGCATGGAACGCTCTCGATCGGGTTCATCGGATTGGCGGAAACCCTCACCATCTTATCCGGAGCCACCCATGCCTGTTCAGATGACAGCCGGAAACTCGGGTTGGATATTGTCGGATTCATGCGCCGTATGATCGATTTCTTCTGCGACAAGTATGATATGAACTTTACACTGCTGGCCACCCCCGCGGAAGGCCTTGCCGGCCGGTTCGTCAAAATAGACCAAAAGATTTACGGCACAATCCCCGGTGTGACAGACAGGGATTACTACACCAACAGTTTCCATGTACCGGTTACCACAAATATGACCGCGTTTGAAAAGCTGTCGATTGAAGGCCCATACCATTACCTGACCAATGCCGGTCACATCAGTTATGTTGAGCTGGAAGCTCCACCCGTCCACAATCTGGAAGCTTTTGAGGCAGTCATCCGTGCCATGGGACAGGTCGGCATGGGCTATGGCGGAATCAACTTCCCGATCGACGAATGCCGGGTTTGCGGATACAGCGGTTTGATCGAATCGGAATGTCCGTACTGCGGCTCTCAGGATATCCGGCGCATCCGGCGTATTACCGGATATCTTTCCACGGTGGACCGGTTCAACTCCGCCAAGCAGTCGGAGCTAAAAGACCGGCAGGCACATATCCATTAGGATTATTATGAAAGTCAGATTGGCTGGAATTACGCAGGAGAGTGTTACCGACGGTCCGGGTTTGCGTGTCACGGTTTTTTTTCAGGGCTGTGAGCATCACTGCCCGGGCTGTCACAATCCGGAAACGTGGGACAGACAGGGCGGTGTGGAATATGAGCTGACTGATGTCATCGGCCTGATCAAGGACTCGCCGCTCATTCGTGGCATTACCCTGAGCGGCGGCGAGCCTTTCCTGCAGCCGGAGGTCGCGTCCGCGCTGGCGTGCGAATTTCACGCGCGCGGCAAGGACGTGTGGACCTATACCGGTTTTCTATGGGAAAAATTGTTACAAATGGAAGATCCAGCTGTAATGGGATTGGTCAGGCAAAGTGATGTGATTGTGGATGGGCCATACCGGCAGGCAGAACGATCTCCGAGCTTGTTCTTCCGCGGTTCGGCGAATCAGCGCATCATTGATGTGGAAGCGAGTCTGGCGCAGGGGGAGCTGGTAGAAATTAGCAGCAGCCTGGCCGGCTCTAAATAAATTCCAACCAGTTTTCTGAGGCGTTTTCCAGATCAGAATAACATCCACGGTAGTGCGGCGGCAGCAGTGCGGCAATCTGATACATAATCTCGGTGGTCATCTGTTCCCGCTCTTCGCGGGTTGGCAGCGGACCGTCATATTTCAAGCGGAACGGCTTGCCCACCCGAATGGTGAACGGGGTGCGAGACAGGTGCTTGATGTTGTTCCAGAAACGTTCTCCGCCAAAGTATGCCACCGGGTAGATCGGCGCGCCAGATTTTAGGGCCAGAGGGACAATTCCCGGCTGCCCTTTTTGCAGGACACCGGTGCCGCTTCGTGTGCCTTCGGGGGCAATGGCCAGCATCTGACCTTCTTTCAACACCCGCAGGGATTCGCGAAAGGCTGCCATATCCGCTTCGCCGCGCCGGATGGGAATGGAATTCCAGGAGCTGAACAGCATACCGATGAATGGATTATCCCAGGTCTCCCGTTTGGCCAGAGCGACGATGGGGCGCGGTTGAAGATGGGAGATCAGAATGGGCGCGTCGAGAAAATTTACATGGTTCCCGGCCAGGATGCACGGACCTTTTTTGGGAATACGGGTTAGCTCCGAATCATCCACTTCACAGATCGTTCGGGTAATACCGCGCAGCGTAAAATTGATCACTCCGGCAAGTGCCATATCAATCTCGCAGTCCGGGTTGGTAGATCATTTCCAGTTTTTGTGGATGCAATTCAATGCGGATGGATGAGCCTTTTTCACACACTGTCTCACCATCGGCATGGGCGGGGATGCTGCCCTCGATGGCGTGGATCTCCAAATGATCTGACCGCAGAAAACTGACAGCCCGGTCACCCTTCTGGGTGCCCTTGGTAAATTTTCCGATCAGCGGGAGGAGTTCCCGCCGCCGTACCTGGTTGACAACACAGAGGTCGAGTTTTCCATCCGCGGGTTTGCTTTCGGGGGCCATATAGAAACCGCCGCCCATACGGATACCGTTCATGATGGATACCATCAGGTATTCGCCCGTATGGTCTCCTTCAGGTGTTACCAGTTTTAAACGCGGCGCTTTGAAATAAAGCAGCGTGGTCTTACCGGCAGCCACGATATATGAGGCAAACCCTGTCAGCCATTTCATTTTCAATGATTCAAAACCTACAACGGTATCAAATCCCACACCTACACCGTTTCCAAAATATCGACCTTCGGGGAAGTTATCACCGTAAACCCGGCCAACATCCACCCGGCGGCGTTGGTCTTCTACTATACACTTGCAGGCATCTGTCACTGTGGTAGGAATCCCCATGCTGTACGCCAGGTCATTTCCGCGGCCAACCGGGATGATCGCCATAGCTGGTTGTGAACCGTTCCGTTTGGATTCCAGGATACCGTTCAATATTTCATTGGATGTACCATCGCCACCGGCTGAAATGATGACATCATAACCCTCTGCCTCACGGGCTAATTTCAGCGCGTGGCCGGGGTATTCTGTCCGTGTTAATTGATAATCCAGACCGGCTGATTTAAACTGGGCTTCAATTTCAGGAATGGACCGTTCGCCGTGGCCGCGTCCGGATATGGGGTTAACGATCAGGTAATATTTCAATGTAGTCTCCGATAATCACCGGTATAGATGGATTTGATGGATTGAATAAAGAGTGGAAGCAGTTATTATAAGGGATTGTTCGACACTTTCCCGGGTATTGTTGATTTTCTAATCTTTCATAATAGATTGGTGTGTGATTTATCACAGGATGGGTGGCGTGATCATATCCCTCACAGAATAAAACCCGCATTAGGGGTTGGGGTTTCTCCGGTTCTCGGGTGTAAATTCCCTATTGAATCCTGTTTTTTAATTCCGTATACTATTGCCTAACCTTATACCCGCCGCTTTGGAAATTCGTATCGGCCGGGATTTTTACCCCCTTCAGTAAACAGGTTTTTTCGATATGAATCAATTGATTGCCCTGCCCATCAGTCAATTCACGCATCCGCATCAGATGAATAATTGCCCGGTTATCGTGATGCTTCCTTTACCCTTATGGAGAATAAAAAGCCTGGAATTTTCTATCCAACATGTAAAATCACCCAAATGGGTACTACCCGTTTGGGTCAAATGCAATACAATCGTTCAACTGGTTAATCAACCAGCAAGGGTTTTTCTCCGGAAATTTGTGACCCTTATGAACACAATCCCCGCAATTCATTTTTATGTCATTCGCAATCAACCGGTAGTCTTTCGCGGCGGTGGGTTCGCCGGCCGTGCCGGCAGTCTTCTACGCGGGTTGCGGTTCGCCACGTCAATTTTCTGACGTCAATCATACCCGACCGTTTATCGAATGCTGCCCCGCAGGGCGGCAGTTCATTCTATCTATCCATTGCCAACTGTTATTGACCGATCCTCAACCAGCCAGGAAGTGTGACATGAAAGTAAACATGAGTTCTCATCCAAATGGATTACCCTCCGCCCGCGGTTTGTATGACCCTGCCTATGAACATGATGCCTGCGGGACCGGTTTTGTCGTCAACATCAAAGGGAAGCCGTCGCATGAGATTATCACCCATTCGTTGACCATTCTGGACAATCTGTATCATCGCGGCGCCAGTGGATCGGAATCGAACACCGGCGATGGAGCAGGCTTGCTCATCCAGACTCCGCATGCCTTCCTGGAACGCGAATGCAAATCATCCGGCTTTGATCTGCCCGGTCCGCGTTATTACGGTGTTGGTATGCTCTTTATGCCGGTGGATATGACAGACCGCCAGCAAATGGAAAAAGTCTTTGAAAAGATCGTTCTGGAAGAAGGGCAGAGGGTTCTTGGCTGGCGGACTGTGGCAACAGATGGAAGTATGCTCGGCGCGACGGCCCGCGTGGCCCAACCGGTCATACGCCAGGTTTTCATTGAACGCAGTCCTTACATAAAGGATCGGATGTCGTTTGAACGAAAACTTTATGTCATCCGCAAACAGGCTGAAAAAGTATTGCGATACGGTAACCTGCCCGGCCGGGATCAATTCTATATTTGCAGCCTGTCGTATAAGACGGTGATTTACAAAGGCATGCTGACCTCAAAACAGGTGCGATATTTCTTTCCTGAACTTTCTGATCCGCTTATGGAAACGGCACTGGCCATGGTTCATTCCCGATTCAGTACCAACACCTTCCCATCCTGGGACAGGGCGCATCCATACCGCTATCTGGCCCACAATGGTGAGATTAACACCCTGCGCGGCAACGTAAATTTGATTAGCGCGGAACAGTACAGCTTCCAGAGCCCCTTGTTTGGCAGTGACATGCCCAAGATTCTTCCGGTGGTGAATAACGATGGTTCGGACTCCGCCATATTTGACAATGTTCTTGAACTTCTTGTGTTGACCGGACGTTCGCTGCCCCATTCCGTTATGATGATGATCCCGGAACCCTGGTCGCGGCATGAGACCATGAGCGAAGAGAAAAAGGCGTTCTATGAATACCATAGTTCGCTCATGGAGCCCTGGGATGGCCCTGCGTCGATGGTCTTTACAGATGGCAATGGAATAGGCGCCACACTGGACCGCAACGGACTGCGTCCATCCCGGTATTATGTTACCAATGACGACCTGGTTATCCTGGCATCTGAAGTGGGTGTACTTGATCTGCCGCCCGATTCCATCGTGAAGAAAGGCCGGCTTGAACCGGGCCGTATGTTATGGATTGACACCGAAGATGGTCGGATCATCAGCGATGACGAGATCAAACACGAGGTCGCATCCAACCGCCCCTACCGGCGTTGGCTGGACGAATACATGGTCGATCTGGAAGAACTTCCCGATCCACAGATCCCGCCCATGAGCGGAATCGGGCAGGACGCTCAGGGAAAAGAGCGGGAAAAGAAAGTACTGCAATATCAACATGCCTTTGGTTATACCTATGAAGAATTGCGAAAAATCCTGGCTCCCATGGCCCGGGATGCCATGGAACCGATAGGCTCCATGGGCAACGACGCGCCTCTGGCTGTATTGTCAGAGAAGCCGCAACTCTTATACAACTATTTCAAACAGCTCTTCGCCCAGGTTACTAATCCTCCCATTGATGCCATTCGTGAAGAGATTGTCACCTCAACTGAGGTCATGCTTGGGTCTGAACAGAATCTACTCGAACCGCGGCCGGAAAACTGCCGCATGATCAAGCTCAAATCCCCGATCATTGATAATGAAGAACTGGAAAAGATCCGTCATCTCAAACGATTGTATTTCCGCACGGTGACACTGCCCATCCTATTCGAACCGGCAGAAGATGGTGCTGGACTGGAACAGGCGCTGGAAGATCTGTATAAACGAGTTGATGACGTAATCGCCAACGATGAAGCCAACATCGTCATCCTGTCTGACAGGGGTATTGACGCGAAACATGCCCCCATCCCGGCCCTGTTGGCGGTTTCAGGCCTTCATCATCACCTTCTGCGTAAGGGGACACGCACACATATCGGCCTGGTGGTGGAATCGGCGGAACCGCGCGAGGTGCATCATTTTGCCATGCTGATCAGTTATGGGACTCTGGCTATTAACCCCTACCTGGCATACGCCAGTATTGAAGAGATGATCAATCAAGGTCTGCTAAGCGGGATCGATTACTACACCGCGGCTCATAACTACACCAAGGCCATCGTCAAGGGGGTAGTCAAGGTAATCTCGAAGATGGGTATTTCCACCATCGCCAGTTATTTCGGCTCACAGATATTTGAAGCCATTGGGTTGAGCAGGGAATTTGTTGACAAGTATTTCACCTCCACTCCGTCCCGCATTGGCGGGGTGGGTATTGATGTGATCGCCCGTGAAGCAGCCCTGCGGCATGCTCACGCGTTTCCAGAACGGCCGGTTAATGGTCGTACGCTGGACGTTGGTGGTGTTTACCAGTGGCGCGCAGATGGCGAACAACACCTGTTCAATCCTGAGACGATCTATAAGCTGCAACAGGCTGTTCGCAACAACGATCAGGCCGCGTACGATATCTACGCTGGTATGATCAATAATCAAGTGGACGGCTTGACCACACTCCGTGATCTTCTGGAATTCAATTGCGACGGGGAACCTGTTCCATTGGATGAGGTTGAACCGGTCGAGACTATTGTCAAGCGGTTTAAAACCGGGGCTATGTCCTATGGTTCCATCAGCCAGGAAGCTCACGAAGCGTTGGCAATTGCCATGAACCGCATTGGTGGAAAAAGCAACACGGGCGAAGGTGGGGAAGACCCGACCCGCTATAACCCGGATGCCTCCGGCGACTCGAAGAACAGTGCCATAAAGCAGGTCGCTTCCGCCCGGTTTGGGGTCACCAGCAATTACCTGGTACACGCGCGGGAATTGCAGATCAAAATGGCACAGGGCGCCAAACCGGGAGAGGGCGGTCAACTGCCGGGGAAGAAGGTCTATCCCTGGATCGCGAAGACCCGGCATTCAACACCCGGTGTGGGATTGATCTCCCCTCCACCACATCATGATATCTATTCCATTGAAGATCTGGCCGAATTGATCTCCGACCTCAAGAATGCCAACCCGCAGGCACGCATCAATGTTAAGTTGGTGTCAGAAGTTGGCGTGGGAACCATTGCCGCCGGTGTGGCCAAGGCACATGCCGATGTGATCCTCATCAGCGGGCATGATGGCGGAACTGGCGCGTCACCGCAGTCAAGTATCAAACATACCGGGCTTCCGTGGGAATTGGGTGTGGCGGAAACACACCAGACCCTGGTGCTGAACAACCTGCGTAGCCGTGTGGTCATTGAAACAGACGGGCAACTGAAAACAGGCCGTGATGTGGCAATGGCGGCATTGCTGGGAGCGGAAGAATACGGCTTCGCCACCGCGCCGCTGGTTGCTCTGGGTTGTGTGATGATGCGTGTTTGCCATCAGGATACGTGCCCGACCGGTATTGCCACCCAGAACCCGGAACTGCGTAAGAATTTCAAGGGTGATCCGCAGCATGTGGTCAACTTGATGTATTTCATTGCGAATGAGATGCGTTCCATCATGGCTGAGCTCGGCTTCCGCACGGTGGATGAGATGATCGGTCGGGTGGATAAGTTGCGGCAAAAGAAGGATATCGGCCATTGGAAGGCAAAAAATGTGGATCTTTCCCCGTTGTTGTATGTGCCGGATGTCGCGCCGGGTGTGGGCCGTTTCCGGACCATAGACCAGGCTCACGGGTTGGAAAAAGCCATGGACCACAAGGTACTTCTGGAGCAATGCAGACCAGCCTTTGAAAACGGTGAGAAAGTGGAGATCGACATGCCCATCCGGAATATCAATCGGGTGGTCGGCACGCAGGTGGGTAGTGAGGTAACACGACGCTACGGATTGGCTGGCCTGCCGGATGACACTATCCACATGACCTTTCAGGGTTCAGCCGGTTTGAGCTTTGGCGCATTTATTCCGCGGGGTATCACGCTGGTTCTCGAGGGAGATTCGAATGATTACATTGGTAAGGGGCTGTCCGGTGGACGCATTATTGTCTATCCGCCAACAGGTTCCACGTTTGCTCCCGAAGAAAACATCATTGTCGGCAATGTCGCGTTTTACGGCGCGACCTCGGGAGAGGCATATATTTCCGGGGTGGCCGGTGAACGATTCGCTGTCCGCAACAGTGGGGCGACAGCGGTTGTCGAAGGTGTGGGTGACCACGGCTGTGAGTATATGACCGGAGGGCGGGTGGTTGTTTTGGGACGGACCGGCCGGAATTTTGCCGCCGGTATGTCGGGCGGCATCGCTTATGTCATTGATTGGGATTGGGATTTTCACCGCAAATGCAATCGGGAAATGGTTGAATTGGAACAATTGGAAGATCCCGCAGAAATATCAGAAGTTATGGCCATTATCGATAATCATGCGCGGTATACCGGCAGCCATCTGGCAAAAAAGGTGATTGCAACCTGGGATGATATCCAACAACGGGTGGTCAAAGTGATGCCAAAAGATTACAAAAATGTTCTGCAGGCTATCCGTCAGGTGGAAGCCAGCGGGCTATCGGGTGAGGAAGCCATCATGGCTGCCTTCGAACTCAACACGCGCGATTATGTCCGCGCGAGCGGGAATTAGGGAAGGAGATACGTCATTATGGGCAAACCGACAGGATTCATGGAATACCGGCGCGAACTACCGACCGATCTCTACCCGGAAGACCGCATTTTGCACTGGAAGGAGTTTCACCGGAGTTTCCCGGAAGAAAAACTGCGGGAACAGGGCGCGCGCTGTATGGATTGCGGCATACCATTTTGTCATACCGGAAAGATACTGAATGGTGCCGCATCCGGCTGTCCGATCCACAACCTCATACCGGAATGGAATGATCTGGTTTACCGGGGTTTATGGAAGCAGGCTCTTGACCGTTTGATGCGTACCAACAATTTCCCGGAATTTACCGGACGGGTTTGCCCCGCGCCCTGTGAAGGGTCTTGCACGCTGGGCATTTCCAGCCCGCCGGTAACCATCAAAAACATTGAATTGAATATTGTTGAGAAAGCGTTCAGTGAAGGATGGATCGTACCGGAACCGCCGGTTATCCGCACGGGAAAGAAAGTCGCTGTGGTTGGTTCCGGTCCTTCAGGATTGGCCTGCGCTGATCTGCTCAACCGCGCCGGGCATGCTGTGACGGTATACGAACGGGCCGACCGCGTGGGTGGATTGCTCATGTACGGCATCCCCAATATGAAACTGTCGAAAACGGTGGTTCAACGGCGGATAGACCTGATGTCAGCCGAAGGGATTAGATTTGTCAGCCGAACTGAAGTGGGACGAGATCTTCCGGCTACAACCATCATCTCTGAATTTGACGCCGCTGTGCTCTGTTGCGGTGCCACCAAACCGCGTGATCTTCCGGTGGAAGGCCGTGATTTACAAGGCATTCACTTTGCCATGGAATTCCTTACATCGAATACCCGAAATTTGTTGGGCAGCACGTTGGAAGACGAAACCATGCATACCATTTCAGCCCGCGGAAGGGATGTGGTGGTAATTGGCGGAGGGGATACGGGCACAGATTGTGTGGGAACCGCTCTACGACACGGATGCCGGAGCGTGACCCAGCTGGAAATACTTGACCAGCCGTCCACGGAACGTCCGGATGGAAATCCCTGGCCGGAATGGCCGCGGGTACTAAAGACGGATTACGGGCAGGAAGAAGCAGTGGCCATATATGGGGCGGATCCGCGTGTCTATAACACCCAGACGGTACGATTCGTGGGTGACAAAAACGGCCGTGTAATGGAGATCCATACCGTAAAAGTGGAATGGGTAACGGGCAAGGACGGAAAAATGGCACCGCGAGAAATTCCCGGGACCGGGCAAGTCTTGCCCGCTGATCTGGTGCTTATTGCCATGGGGTTTCTTGGCCCGGAAGATCAATTGATCGATCAACTAAACCTGGACAGAGACGCGCGCAGCAATGTGAAAGCGGAGTATGGAAAATATTCCACCAGCCTGCCGTGTGTCTTCACAGCGGGAGATATGCGCCGCGGGCAGAGCCTGGTGGTGTGGGCCATCCATGAAGGACGCGGCGCGGCCCGTGAGGTTGACCGCTACCTGATGGGCGATACCCAGATCCCGGGATGAATTCTTTAAGATAGTTCTCATTTCAAGCGCCAAAGGTTGATTTATAATAATCCCCGGTTAATCCAAAACAGGTTTAAACGAGGGAACATGAAAATTCTAATCACAGGGATCAGCGGATTCCTCTCCATCAACATGGTGCGTCATCTTCTCCAAAAGGGATACACCGACATTTCCGGTATTGATCTGGTCGATTTCGACTACCCGGAACGGGATAAGATCAAATTCCTGCAGGGGGATATCCGTGACCGTGAAGCCGTCAAATCGCTTATGCCGAGTGTGGATGTGGTCATCCACACCGCTGCCGCGCTACCGCTCTACACGCCGGAAGAGATCTACACCACCGATGTGGTCGGCACAAAGATCCTTCTGGAAGAAGCCATGGCAGCCGGGGTAAAACGCTTTATCCATATTTCATCCACAGCTGTGTACGGCGTACCGGACCATCACCCCCTGTTCGAGACCGACGAGCTTATCGGCGTTGGTCCTTATGGTCATGCCAAGATCGAAGCGGAACAGGCCTGCCTGGATGCCCGGGCTAAGGGACTGTGTGTGTCAATCATCCGCCCCAAATCCTTTGTGGGCCCCGAACGTCTGGGTGTGTTCGCCATTTTCTACGAATGGGCCAGCCAGGGAAAGAACTTCCCCAACATTGGCAATGGCAGGAACCGTTACCAGTTGTTCGATGTGGAAGATCTTTGTGAGGGTATTCATCTGTGCATGACAAAAGACCGGGATGCCGTTAATGACACCTTCAATATGGGCGCGGAAGAGTTCACAACCATGGCCGAAGATTACCAGGCTGTTCTGGATGAGGCCGGTTTCGGGAAGAAGATCATCTGCTTCCCGGCGGAACCGGTGGTAATCGTGCTGCGGATTCTGGATAAACTCAAGCTATCCCCGTTGTATCCCTGGGTCTATGAGACCGCTGCAAAGGATTCATTCGTTTCCATTGACAAGGCGAAGAAACAACTGGGCTGGCAGCCGAAATATTCCAACAAAGATGCCATGGTGCGCAACTACCGCTGGTATTTGGAAAATAAAGATAAAATCTCAACAGCAACCGGAGTTACCCACCGTGTGCCCTGGAAACAAAAGGCACTGAAAGTGGTAAAGATATTTTTCTAGGCAAAAGGACCCGAGAAATCGGGTCTTTTGTTATTTTGTCACTTTGCTTCTTGATGATTGAAACACACATTGATATGTGATTTGCATTTTCTCTCAATGCTTTTGGAATTTGTCTTGAAGAATACATCTAAAATGGCTTTATTTTTTAGCAACACCTTTAGACGTTGTGAGCTTGTTCCTGAACTTGTATATCGTTTGTTATATAGCTCTGTGCCAATTAATATCGGAATTTTTTCATATTCCGAATAACATATCCTACGGTGTAATTCTTTTTTTCAAGGTAAATATTGATTGATCACAGTTTATCTTTCGAATAAAGGTCTTTTTCTTTTGGATGCTGCCCCTCACTTCTGGGTTCGTCTCCACTTAAATATTGGTAATTCCTTGACTTAGATTAACCAGCAAGCTTCAACCGGGAAATGGAAATCATACATGTCCCCCACATTCGGGATTGCCAGGTGGTAATCATTGAATAAATCTAAAATAAATACAGAACCCTGTACATGGACTCGAATCCGTACTATTGAACCCAGATAGTGAATGCTATTGACAATACCTTGCAGATTATTCTGTCCATCCACCCAGCCTGGATTGATCTCTTCCGGTCGGACGGCAAGACAGGGTTTTTCTTGTGAAAATTTTTCTGCAATACGGCCATAGAGAATTGTGAATCCATCAAGATGGGCGCGTTTTTCTATATAATCAAAACTCTTGACCGGTAATAGGTTGAGATGCCCGACAAAGGAAGCCACAAATTCAGTAGCCGGAGTTTTATAAACTTCAAATGGTGAACCAACCTGTTCAATCCGACCCTGTCTCATAACCACGATTCGATCTGAAAGCGACAGGGCTTCTTCTTGGTCATGCGTAACATAAATGGTGGTAATCCCGAGTTGTTGCTGAATACGGCGGATTTCTTGCCGTAGTTCAACTCTGATCTTTGCATCGAGGGCTGAAAGCGGTTCATCTAGAAGTAATGCCTGCGGTTTGAACGCCAGTGCTCTTGCCAGGGCAACCCGTTGCTGTTGCCCACCAGATAGCTGGCCAGGATATCGGGCATGGAATTCTTCCATGTGGATGAGCTCCAGCATTTCTTGCACACGTTTCTTGGTCTCTTTTTTCGTTTTTCCAGCAATTTTTAATCCATAACCAATGTTTTCTGTCACTGTCATATTGGGAAATAACGCGTATGATTGGAACACCATTCCTACTTTACGCCGGTTCGGTGGTGTAAAGGTCATATCTTGACCGGCTAACGTAACATTGCCTGATGTAGGTAGCTCAAATCCGGCGATCATACGCAATGTTGTGGTTTTTCCACATCCGCTTGGTCCAAGGAAAGATACAAATTCTCCTTGATTCGCCTCAAGGTTGAAATCTTCCACGGCAATATGGTCAGCAAATTGTTTGCTAATATGCGAAAGCTCAATAAAACTCATGTAACCTCACTTTCTGTAAAAAATCAACGTCCGGTAAGTTGTTGACTGGTACCACCACGGCTAAAGGCTTGAATTAGTCCAAGACATACCCAGGTAAGTCCATAACTTAAGATGGCAAGAGCGGCAGGTTCATACGCCCTTGAACGGCCAACTAAAACCATGTAAGGTCCCAATGCAGGCCGAACCAGAAAATCGCCCAGGATCAATTCGCCAATTACAGTGGCGAAACAGATCAATGATCCACTTAATAAGGCAATCCGTAAATTTGGGATGATTACGTTTATTAGAATTTGAATCCAATTTGACCCGAGACTCTGGGCGGCTTCAGTCAGAGTACGCACATCAATCGCACGCATCCCCACATCTATAGCACGATACATATATGGCATTGAAAGGACTACATAACCAGCAACTATCAAGATATCGGTAGTGAACGAATGCAAAGTCATTTGGAGTGGTGGCCGGCTGAATGTGCGGATGAGACCAAACACATAGACAATTACTGGAATAATGAAAGGCAAGATAGTGATAATCTCAATCACCGGTCTAACTTGGGGGAGTTTTAAATGGATCCAGTAAACCGTTGGGATAAAGATTAGCAGACTTATTAGAACAGTAATCACCCCCATAATCGCGGAGTATCGAAAACTTTCAAGGAATCTCGGATCAGCCAGAACAACCCGATATGCTTCAAGAGAGATTTTCCCTTTGATCATCCGTAAAGAAAAATCAAGGGTTCCGTAAAGCGGAATAAAGAAATACAACATTCCCAGGATCGCCCAAACCAATCCCCATAAATATCTCTTTCCAGGTTTCATATTTTCAACCATTTTGCTGTTTTGCGTTGCAGAATGGAATACACACCTATGCAAAATGCCATAACCACAACCATTCCCAATGCAAGGGCATATCCTTCATTAGGATTATTGAGAACATCACCTCTTATTTGTTGTCCAATTAAGATGGTAACAAGGTAGATGCTTCCACCGGTCAATGCCTGCGCTGTGGCAAACGCTCCAAATGCGCTGGCAAAAAGAAGGATCATGGCACCCAGGATGGATGGTAACAATACGGGAAGCGCAACATAATACCAATAGTGGAAGGTATTTCCTCCCAGATTCTCAGAGGCTTCTCGCCATTCTCGTTTTAGTCCTTCTAGAGCAGGCGTGATTGTCAAAACCATCAATGGAAATTCAAAATAGATATAAGTCAAAGAAAGACCAGTGAGGCTATAAAGATTAAAGCCGGCTTGATATATATCCAATGGACAAGATTTAATGCCGTCCACTCCGGTAAAACAAATATTCTTAAGAAGAGCTGTCATAAATCCGGTGTGGCCAAGTGTGGCAATGAACGCGAAGGCCAGGGGAACTCCCCCGAAATTTGCGGCGAGCCCTGAAAAGGTCATGATGACGTTACGCATCCATTTAGGAGCTTTCCCAATTGTGATAGCGTATGCAACAAAAAAACCAAAAAATCCACCAATCAATGAGGTTATAAAACTTACCTGAAGGCTAACGCTGAATGATTTTAGAACATACGGATTGGATAAAACGGATATATTGGCAAGAGTAAAATTACCTTTACCATCCTGGAATGCACCAATGAAAAGATTGGTAGAAGGCAAAACAACGAAAGTTGTTATGAATAATAAAAAAGGAATAATTCCTATCCAGTTGCTTATGGATCTTGTTTTCTGGATTTTCTTTTGAGTAACCGTTTGTACCCTTTGTGGGGTGAGTTCCAATGTTACCTCCAGTTCATTTTCAAATTATTCAACAGATAAGTTCGAGCGGCGTGACCCGCTGTTAGTAGCCAGGTCACGCCTTGGAGAAGTGGCGCAATGAAGTAATTAGTTGGCGGATTTGATATCAAGCCCGACAACAGAGTCCCATTGCTCTTTGATCATATCGCGAGCATTACTAAGTTGTTCGCCATTTGGAACAATTGAGTCGGCCAGTAAAGCAGGATCGGGAAGTTTGGCTTTTAACTCGTCTGAGATTACATCACGGGATGTTAGGTCAGCGAGACGGGAGGGAGCACAATACCCTTTGATCCAGGTAAGTTGACCTTCATCTGAGTACAGGTATTCTTGCCATAGACGTGCAGCTGCAGGGTGTGGAGCATAGGCACTTATTGCCTGGTAGTAGTAGCCACCCCAGTTGACATCCTCGGGGTAGACAATTTCAATTTCTGGGTTGCCGTTGAAATTATCTTTGTTTGCATAGGCGAGATAGCTCCACTGGAATGTGATGGGGGTTTCACCTTTGGCAATGGGGCCAGAGTCAGCAATGAGAGGTAAGAGGTTGCCGGCGGCATTCAATTCTTTGAAGAGGTCGAGACCGGGTTGGATGTCATCCAGTGAGCCGCCATTGGCAATCGAAGCGGCGTATACAGTCTGGGCAGCCTGATTGGATGCACGTAGATCACCAGCCAGGGCTATCTTGCTTTTATATTTTGGATCAAGGAGATCTTTGAATGATTTGGGCAATTCGGTAACTACGTCAGTATTGATCTCAAAGACCATAACACCACTGTAATCAACAAAGTAATAACCATCGGGATCATTGTTTCCCTCAATGGTATCCCACGTTACTACTTTATAAGGGGCGACGAGTTTTTCTTCTTTAGCAAGAGGGCCGAATGCCGGACCTACATCGAGCACGTCTGGAGCCTGAGGGCCTTTATTTTCTTTATTGTCCTTAACGGCTTGTATCTCATCAGCGGAACCACCGTCTGGATTAAGAGAGTTTATCTTTATCCCGTACTTTTTCGAGAAGTTATCAATCATTTCACCGTAATTACACCAATCACGGGGGAGAGCGATTACATTTAATTCCCCTTCTGCTTTTGCGGCGGCAATCAAAGCTTCCATTCCACCAGCTTCTTCAGCGGATTTGACTGTGTTGAAATCAACTGCTTTGACAGGCGCTTCAGCGGCTTCTTGGACTGCTTCGGCAGGCGCTTCGGTGGGGGCAGGGGCGGCTTCAGCTGGAGAAGTGGGAGTGGCGGGTGCGGTAGGAGCACACGCAGACAGCAATAAAGACAGCAAAAATAAGATTGTTACGGGTGTTTTGATCTTGTGTTGCATTGATTTTTCTTCCTTCCTCTTTTGGCGTAGTAGTTTTCAGTCCAATAATAGGTTGTTATCATTAATCTATCTTTTCCAGCCAATTAACAGTAATTAACAGCAAGTTAAGGTATGAAAAGAATATTCCATCATTTGTAATCATGACGCCTGGCACGCGGCTGGCAATGTGGCTCTAGAAAATTAACATGCACTTAACCAGGGGTTATTCCATGATTAATCAAAATAATAGACAATAGTATTGTCGATGGATGATTTGATAGCTTAAATAAATAGACCGAGCAAAATATATGGTAGTTTCAATATTCGATTTAGATTACACTCTTCTAGAAGGTGACACAGAATGGTTATGGGCTGAATATTTGGTAGAAAAAGGGGTTGCAGGTACAGACTTTTTAGATGGGATGGCTTATTTCTTTGAACTATATCATTCTGGAACGCTGGATATCTGGGATTATCAAAAACATTTTTTAAGTCCATTAAAATCGTTGGATATTGAAGTGTTGGCTGATTTCCAGGGGGATTTTATTACAAGATTGCAAAAAAAAAAGCGGGGAGCCATGCTTGAACGTGTTCAATGGCATCGCAACAGAGGACATCAAACGATCTTGATCAGTGCGTCAACCAGCGTATTGGTGGAACCTATTGCATCTATGCTGGGTTTTGAACATGTTATCTCTACCAGAGCTGAAATTGTATGCGGTTTACCAACTGGCAATATTCTGGATGAACCTGCCTATCAAGAAGGAAAAGTAAGAAACCTTGAAACCTGGATGATCAGTAATGATTCGACGTATGAAGATAGTTGGGCGTACAGTGATTCAATGAACGACAGGCCATTACTCGAAAGAGCGGCCCATCCTGTTGCTGTTACACCAGATCAGGCTTTGCGGAAAATGGCCTTGCTAAAAGGCTGGTTGATACTTGATCTTTAATAGCATACAAAAGAAAATTTTACTTATTCATTTTCTTCCAGCCGGTCGCAATACACATCGATGGCCTTCTTCATGAAAAGTGCCAGTCCGGGGCGAACCTTTTCATACCCGGCTTTGAAACGTGGATCATCCAAATACATTTCGCCGAGACCGCGCATTCGATCAATGGACGGTTCATAGAAATACTTTAGGTGGCGATGCCACTTTTCGACGATGGTCTGGACCTGCGGGTCATCCGGCGACCGGCCCATCATGTCTGCCATGGCCTGGGTGTTGGCGTGCCCTTCGGCAATGATGTTGTCTTTTTGTTCCTTCGTATAGCTATTCCAATCGATCACTTCATCCATAGCGTGTTCACCGTATTTTCTCCGAATCTCCTTTTCAAATTCAGGTTGTTTCTCTTCTGTCCAGCCAACGAAATACTCTTCTTCTTTCATCTCCCGATTCCCTTCCATGTTTTCGATCGTTTTATCGATCGTGCTAATCAGCCGGTCCAATCGTTTTGCCCTGACCAGTAACGAAGAGCGGTGATCCTGTAAGGCGCGAATCACGTCGAAATCCGGTTGATTGATGAGATCGCGAATGGTTTCCAACGGAAAATCCATTTCCCGATAGAAAAGGATCTGCTGCAGGCGCAGGATGGCTTGCTTACCATAATGCCGGTAGCCATTACCGGCGATTTCATCCGGTTTTAGGAGCCCGATCTCATCATAGTAATGCAGGGTGCGCGGGGTGACACCTGCCATGCGGGCCAGTTGTTTTACCGTCAGTCCGTGGGGATTTTTCATGCCCACAGTATAAAGTATTACGTTACGTTAATGTCAAGAAAATTCTCTCTATGTTAAGGGAGAAGGGGGGATTCTTACCCCGGGATCAACCACTCCGGCATCCAAAAAGCGCCATAGTGGAAAAATGCACTGAATATGAAAGACAGGATTAGCATAACTGCCGTAAAGACCATCAGGTATACATCCCGGCGGGTAAAACTCGTGCGCTCCAGCCAGGTGCGGGGCTTTATGCCAAAACAACGCAGGTCCATGGCATTGGTCACGTCTTCGCCGCTGACGATGGAATTCATAGTTACCGGAACGATCAACGGCGCCACCTTGCTGATCTGTTTGATAAGCCCGCCCTCAACGCGTTCGATCTCGTATCCGCGTGCCCGTTGGGCGTCCAGAGTCACGCCAAAATCACGTGCCAGAGTTGGAACATACCGAAACGCCAGGTCCATGGAATATGCCACCCGGTCCGGAAGACCCAATCCCTTGAACGTAAATCCATACAGGCGTGGGTCCATGGAATAGGGGATGATCACAAAAATGGCGGAAATGGAGAGCACCCGAAGAACCTGTGCCAGGGCAAACCACACGCGTTCATAGGTTAAACGGAATACGATCGGCCATCCAGTAATAGGGAATGACCAGTTCCAAATTACTATCGGGTGTGTCTTCTCCGGCAAAATCCCTGCCGCGCCGCCGCCTGTAATAATGGTGCCGACAAAGATCATGGTGAATAGAAGGAACGCGATCAAAAGCCATGCGCGCCGGGTTTCTTTGAAGCTGACCCGGGCGGAACCATACCAGGCGAACGCCAGGATAAAGAACCCGGTAATGAATCGAACATCCCAAAACATGGATATGGATACCAGAAAGAGCAACGAAAAGATCCACCGGGCGCGCGGGTCGAAGGTTTCCATCAGACTGTTGCGTATTCGGTATTGCCAGGTTACCAGCATGGTCCATTCCTAAATGAAAGGTTCCCTGCCGATTTCTGCAGGGAACCTTATTATATCGCTCTCTTACCGTCCGGATCGCTTTGCGATGGCGTCGTAGGCCACCATAAGGATCGGGACCAGGATCAGCCCGTTGATCAGATTGGGGATGATCGTAGGGATGAAGTTGATCGAGATGGTCGTTGCCAGGTCCACACCGGAGACCCAGATCTCAGAGGCGGCCGCTACGGCAGCACCGGCCAGCACACCCAGAACGACAAAGATCTCAGCTTTGAAGATATTGTCCCAACCCTTGTAGGCTTTCAGGCCGACAAAAGCGACGAGACCCGCGACGAGACCCATGATGCCATTTCCAAGATCCCACCAGACCCAGAAGCCATAACCGGAAAGTAGATCACCGATGATGTTGCCCAGGAATCCAGTGATGAAACCAACGATCGGGCCGAATACCACACCAAAGAACATGGGGATGGAAACGGCGGGGCGGAATGCCACATTCCCGGCGGCCGGGATCTGCAGGAAATTGGTTGCCCATGAAAGAACAGCATAGAGCGCCGCGCCAATGGCGGAGTAGACAACTTCACGGGTTCCAAAAGCCCAAAGCGACTTCTTGTTCATGAAAATCCTCCTCTGATGAATTGTGTTTGGTTTTGATGACATAGACATGGCGGAATTTTTTCATCCCGCATTAATACATTTTAATATAACACTTAATAATTGGTATGGATTTGATCAAATTGCCATCCGATCAAATCTTCTGAGCCAATTCTTCCGCTCTCAGGAAGCGACCGGTTTGCGCGTAGTGTTTCTCATTCAAATGAAGAAGAGATGTTGGCAACACCCGGCAGCGGCGGAGTTCATCTTCATCTTTCAGAACATCGACCGGCGCACCGTCGGCTACCACCTGCCCGCCGTACACCAGCAGGATGCGGTTGGCATAGACTACGGCCAGGTCAACATCGTGCGTGATGAAGAGTACGGCATCAAACCCTGGCATTTCCAGGATGGAATCCATGAACTGGTTGTAATTCCAGTAATCCTGACCGGCGGTAGGTTCGTCCATCATCAGGATGCGGGAGCGCATGGATAGCACTGACGCAATGCTTACCCGTTTTTGCTGACCGAATGATAATGCCAGCGGCGGAGTATCCAGCTCGGCTTCCATGTGGACGGTATGAATAGCCCAATCGACATTCGCGTGGATGTCTTCTTCTGAAAAACGCAGGTTGCGCGGACCGAAAGAAAGCTCTTCTTTTACTGTTGGGGCGAACAACATTTGGGTTGGGCTCTGAAAAACGTACCCGATGGTGTGGGCAGCCTGGGCGACAGTCACTTTTTGGGTGTCCTTACCTTCAAGTAGAACCCGTCCGCCGGTGGGTTTCAATAATCCAAGCGCATGCTTGACCAGGGTGGTCTTGCCGGCGCCGTTGTGTCCCAGTATGGCGATCACATCCCCTTTTTTGACATCGAAACTGATGTTGTGCAAAACGTCCGGAAGGTCTTCGCGGTAGCGGAAGGAAACATTCTCGAATGTGACCAATGGTTCCCCCGGTTGGGGTTTCAACAAGGGTTCAAATGGTTCGACCGGTTTGTTCTTCGCGCGCTGCACCACAATTTCAGCCGGCAGTTTGATGCGCTGATAGTCCACAACGTTCATCAACCCGTCGGTACCACCATAGTATTTCTGGCAACCCTCATCCAGATAAAGCACACGTTCCGGTTTTATCGATAACACATCTTCCACCCGGTGTTCTACGATCATAACCGCGATACCGCGGTCAGCCAGCTCGCGGAACATCCGTAAAGCCTCATGGGCGGATGCCGGGTCAAGGCTGGCCAGTGGTTCATCCAGTAATAGCACGCGGGGCTGCATGACCAAAACCCCGGCCAGTGCCACCTTTTGTTTCTCTCCGCCGGAGATCGAGAAGGTTTCACGGTCACGTAGATGGAGAATCCCCAGAAACTCCAGGGTTTCATCCACCCGCCGGATGATCTCTTCCCGTGAAAAACCCAGGTTTTCCAACCCGAAAGCCACTTCGTTCTTAACATAACTTCCGACGATCTGCCTTTCCGGATCCTGGAGCAATGTTCCCACAGTCTGCGAAAGGTCGGCCATTGTTAGCGATGAAACCGGCTTTCCCAGCAGCTCGATTGAACCGCTGATCTCACCCCTGTACGTATGCGGAATAAGCCCATTGATGCAGCGCATCAGGGTGGTTTTTCCACAACCGGAAGACCCGGCGATGAGCAGAACTTCACCGGGGTAGACCTGAAAAGACAGGTCTGAGATTGCTGGTTCGGTGCGACTGTGGTATTGAAAAGACAGATTTTCGACAGTAATGTAGGGTTCCGGGTTCAAGGTTTCTCCTGAAAGACCAATTCAAATTCTGTTCCAACACCGGCATTGACCCGCTTCTCCGCGCTGCCCTGTGAAACCGCTATTTCCAGACAATCGCTGTCATCCAGCAGCGCGATCAGTTCACCGGAGCTGGCACTGCCATAGGTGGATGTCAGATTCTTGATCGTATTCCCGTTAATGGTCAGCGTGAAGCCGGTTCGCCCATCAAGGTGTTCGCGGGTTATGTTTCCGGTAAGATTGCCAAAATGATCAACATGGAGGATCGTGCCCCTCCATCCGTTTGTTGTACGGGAAGGCTGCGGTATGGGGATAAAGACCGGGTCATGGATCGGTGAACCAAACGCATGCAATGGTTTTCCGGCTGCCAGATGTGCGGCGGCTGGTGCGAATACATCACGGCCATGGAAAATATTGGTAATATCGGAGAGCAATAGTGCCTGGTTCTCAAGGGCGAAGTATTCACAGGTCTCACCGGCTGCTTCAACCTGGCCGACCAGTAATGTGATTAACCCGTTGTCCGGTCCGACAAAGTATTGGCGGCCGATGCGCGCGGCCATCCCACGCCGTTTTGTTCCCACACCAGGGTCGACGACCATCAAATGTATGGCACCGTCGGGAAAAAAAGGTGCGCAACGTGAAAGGATCACAGCGCCTTCAAGTACATTGAAGGGAGTAATGTCGTGGGTCAGCACTGCGATATTGGCCATGGGCGCGATGGACCAGATCACCCCGGTCAGTACACCGGAATCATAATCTGTGGTTCCAAAATCCGTAGTGATGGAAATGACCGGCCGGCTCACACGCTGTCTCCGTCCCCGAAAATCACCTGGACGGGCTCGCCTGCTTTGATCCCCAGCCGGGCTGCCGCGCTGCCTTTAACCACTGCCACCACAAGATCGTCTTCTGTACCGATCATGGCAGCCAGTTCGCCCTCTGGAAGATCTCCAAAAGTGTGAACCAAACCTTCAATTTTCTTGCCGGCAATCAAAACGGATCTTATGGTCTTCCCTTTGAGCAGACCGGACGTGATATTGGTGGCCAGATTACCGAAATTATCAATCGTGATTACCTCTCCCTGCAGGGTGTTCCCTCGCAGAACCGGATTCGGGCTTTCCAGCCTCACGGGGTTTGTGAAAGGAGACCCGATTTTTTCCAAAGGAATACCATTGGCCAGATGTGCGCCAATCGGAGCAAAAATATCACGCCCATGGAACACGCGGCTTACATCTGGAAGCCAGAATTCAGGATGATCAAGTGTTACGAACTCGCAGGTTATCCCTTTTATTTCGGCATCTTGAATGATCAGAGAAAACAATCCATTGTCCGGCCCGACGAAAAAATGCCCATTGATTTCGGCTGCCATGGGTTTGCGGTCTGTCCCCACACCGGGATCCACAACAGCAATATGCACCGTTCCTTTTGGAAAATACTTCACGGTGCGCTGCAAAGCCAGAGCGCCCTGACGGATATCCTGCGGTGGGATGAAATGCGTGATATCGGCGATCTGCGCGTCCGGACAGATCTTCCAAATCACTCCTTTCATCACGCCCACGTATCCATCGCGAAGGCCAAAATCAGTGAGCATTGAAATTACCGGCATACATACTCCTCTAACTATAATGGGTCACGTCGATGACAGAATTATATCCTTCCGGTTGTCTTTTGTTGAAATCACACCAAAAAAGATTTTGACAAAAACACATTCTTGACACTATGACGTAATACTGGTATTATTACAGTGTAACTGATAACGTCACACCGGGAGTGGTTATGGCCAAAGATCTTTTTCAAATAAGTGAACTATCCAACATAACAGGTCACACCATCCGTACGATCCGTTATTACATGGATGAAGGTTTGCTTCCGCAGCCTGAGATCCAGGGACGATATGCGTATTTTGACGACTCCTTTATCCTGCGTTTAAAACTGATCCAGCGGTTAAAGGATGCCTATCTTCCTTTGAAGGAGATCAAACGGATCCTTGATGCGCTGAATGAAGACCAGATCAAGGAATACGCGGAAAAAGAAGATCTGAGTGAACTTGGTTTAAATGCGATCACCCCGATAGCCAGCCGCGGCGCATTGGATTACATTGACAACGTGATGAAGAGCCAGATCAACAGATCCGTTATGGAAAATCAACGACCGCAATCCACGCCATCCTCAGGCAACCAGCGAAGAAGTTTTGAAGTAGGCCGGTCTTCGGCGGAATTAAAAAATGAAGGGGTGAGTTGGAGGCATATTGAGCTAAGACGGGGAATCGAATTGCATATAGACGAGAAGATCATTTCTGCTGAAGGGGCAAAGATCCTGTCAATAATCGAGCATTTTAAACGGGTTTTACGCAGTGAACTGTAGGAGGATTGAATGAGCGATACGTTGGATTTTGGAATACAGGCGGATAAAAATGTGGTTGTGCGGGGCGAGGAATCCGAGAGAATTATTGAGATTCGGGTAAAGGCTCCAATGAAGGAGCGGGACAACAACCGACCGGAAATGAACCTGGCATTGGTCATTGACCGCAGCGGTTCGATGAATGGGACAAAGCTGGCGTATGCCTGCAAAGCGGCTACCTATGTTGTTGATATGCTGGAGAGCACGGACCGGCTTGCGTTGGTCGTTTTCGATAATGAGGTGGATAGTCTTTTCCCCTCCGTCCGCATGAATGATGAAAACCGTGCTGATATGCGTGAAGCAATCCGGAGGGTTGAATCGCGCGGGTCAACAAATTTATCCGGTGGATGGCTTGCCGGCTGCCACGCGGTGGCTGAGACCCTGATGGAGCGCGGGCTAAACCGGACACTTCTTTTGACAGATGGCCGGGCCAATATGGGAATTGTTGATCCCGTAGAAATAAGCACGCATGCTGATGAGTTGAATGAGAGGGGTGTATCCACGACCACGCTGGGTGTTGGCTTGGATTATGACCATTTCCTTCTGGAACGGATGGCAGAGCGCGGCGGCGGGAATTATTACTTTATTGAGGATCCGTCTTCCATCCCGGATATTTTTGAAAAAGAACTCCATGAGTTAGCCCATATAACCGCACGATCGACCGAAATTCTTGTTTCCCTGCCCAAAAATTGTGATGCGACTGTTCTTGGTGGTTGGTCCACCCGGTCAGATCTGAATGGATTGCGTATCAATATAGGGAACCTGGCCTCAGGGCTGGAAAAACGAATTTATCTAAAAGCTCGATTTGGCGTTTCTACGAACAATGAACCTCTTGGATTATCCGTTCGTGTGTTTGCCCGCAATGAAAGCGATGAAGTTCTTGAAGGCGGAGGTACCCTGACATTTGATGCCGTTTCAATTTCGGATGAGAAGGGCATTTCGCCGGATGAACAATTGATGTCACGCTTTGCCGAGGTGGATATGGCTGAAGCTGCCAATGAAGCTTTGAAAATGGAATATCAGGGAAATCGAAAAGAAGCCGGCGCGTATTTGCTAAACCGAACACGATTAAATTCGAATTACCTGAAAAAGGAAGAGATTCAGGAGTATGGCGATCTATCCAACCGGATGGGGAGTGGTCTGGACGAGCGTGATCGAAAGAAAAGCAACTATGCGGCAAATATCAGGCGAAAAGTTCGAGAACAATAATTTATCGCGGAGTAACGATGTGGGACAGGGGGTATGGAATTAACTCCTTAAACGAAAAGAACAAGCCATCTTGTTCTTTTCGTTTTTATTCCTCGTAAGATTGTATTTGCCAGATATCAAAGGCGCTATATGAAAATAATCTGCGCGCCTTCGGTCATGTCCATAAAATCACCGGCGGTAACAATATCTTTGACACCGTCAACGAAATCTTCTTTTTTCAAGCCAAACATATCCACCGACATCTTGCAGGCATACAGGTTGGCGCCTCCGTCAACCAGCATCTCCAGATACTCGCGGACCGGAGGCACACCCAGGTCTTTCATTTTCTTGTTCATCAGGGAAGTCGCGAACGGTGTCATCCCTGGAAATGCTCCCAGGAACTGGGGAATTCCCACATACCCGGGGACTCCCATCATATTCATTTTCATGCTGGCATTGGCAACCGGAGGAATTTCCAGGTGGTCCACCCGGTGTTTGTTGATCATGTCCATTCCCCAGAAGGTGAAGAATATCGTTACATCAATTCCATTGCCAAGTGCCGCCCAACCCATAACCAGTGCCGGGTAAGCCATATCAAGATTGCCTTTTGAACAAATGAACGCGATTTTGCGTTGTTCTTCAGCCATTGTATACCTCCTGTCCTACAAATAATTACCGGGGCGGGTTAAACACAACCTTCCGGTTTTCCAAGTCCGGCAATACGGGCAACTTTTTTGGCAGGTCCTTTGGGAAATAAGGTAAACAGCTCTTTTGTAGAAACGTTGCAGCCATTGGTGATGGTACGAAGGGTAGGTGATGCCCCACCGCTGGTCTCCGCGCTTTTGCGGGAGAAATCGATCACCTTCCAGTGGGTCTCTGTCAATTCCTCAATACCTTCTTCTCTGGCAATCTCAACGGCGATTTCTTTCGTCCACTCGGCCGGGTTTGTCATAAAGCCGTCCTCGTTTACCTGAACAGTCACACCCGCAATTGTTTTCGTAGGCATATTATCCTCCTGATAGGTTGAATGGTTTATTTGTTTTCGTTAGCCAGAACCAATGGTTCTTTGCCAACCATACTGAACGCGCTGGGCAACGGAACGTCGATTCCCTGCAGCATCATGTACCAGTACATATAACGGAAGAAGAGTTTTCCCCAGTGGTTGATGGTGGTTTCTTTTAGAAGTGAAAATGGACCAATACCCGGTACAGGGTAAACACCCGGCAACGGTTCAACATCATAGTTGAAATCGATCAAAACACCTTTATTGAAACCGGATTCAATGTAGCAGCTGGCATGCCCGTCATATTGGGCGTGTAAATCTTTCCCGGCCATGTGGGCCAGCATATTCTCAACCGCGTATTCCATCTGGAAATGAACGACAGCCCCGGCTTTGGATGTGGGAATGTTGGTGGCATCTCCCATTACCCAGATATTTGGCCAATTCTTGGATTGCAGCGTGAATTTGTCGGTGGCAACAAAGTTCAGGTCGTCACCCATGCCGGAACGGCCGATAACATCGGCCCCCTTGTTTACCGGAACCGTGATCAACAGATCATAGGGGATCTCGCGCTCATCAAACGAGCGGAGAATATTTTTCCCTGAATCCACTTCGCCGGCCATAAAATCAGTTTCGACGTGGATGTTCTTGTGGTTCAACATATCGCCCAGCGCTTTGGCGGCTTTGGGTTTGGTAAAAGCCCCTGAAAGCGGTGTGGCATAAACCAGTTCAACTTTATTACGAATGCCGCGTTTGGTGAAATAGTCGTCAGCCAGGAAGAGGAATTCCAGGGGAGCAACCGGGCATTTGATGGGATTTTCGACTACGTTCATCACCAGCCGTCCGCCTTGCCATTTTTCAAGGAAAGGTTGAATGGCTGAAGCTCCCTCAAATGTGTAAAAGTCAAAAATGTTGTTTCGCCAACCGCCGCCCAGCATACCTTCTGTCTCCTCTGGGTGGATGTCAACTCCGGTGGCAATGACCATGTAATCGTAGTGGATCACACGATTGTCTTTGGTAAGTTTGACACGGTTGGCAGAGGGTTCAATCATTTCGATATCTGAAATAATAAATTCAACCTTTTCAGGGATGAAATCTCGTTTGGGTTTGATCACATCCTCAGCCTTATATCGGCCAAACGGAAGGAAAAGGAATCCGGGTTGGTAATAGTGTTGTTCATCCTTGTCAACCAGGATCACCTTCCATTGGCGTGAATCCAACTTTGACGCCATTTTTCGGGCGACCATGGTTCCGGCAGTTCCGGCTCCCAATACCAGTAAAGTCTTCATATATACTCCTCAGGAAATCTGGGTAAGGTCGGCTATTCTTTTTAACCGTTGAGAAAACGTCGAACGTTCTTTAAGGATGCTTTCAAAAGCTAAAACTGTTGCGGCTGCCCATGAATCCACCTTTTCTTCCTGCTCATATGGTAGTAGAGGAACAGAGTCGTAGGCGGTTTGCAGTTCTTCAGACAGATAAAATTCAGGCGATGAGAAGAGTAAATCAAGATTGGTGATTACTCCTTCGCGTTTGAAACCGCCTACCAGAAAGAGGCCAACAGGTTCGGCAGCATCTGATATACATTTACCCGCATAATGCAAGCCTGTGGAACATAAGAATCGGCTTTCTCCATCTCTCGCCTGTTGAACAAATTTCTTATAAGACTCATAAAGTCTTTTCTCACCTTCAGCGTGATCGCATATCAATCGATAATATGCTGATGGGCGGCTCATGTTTGTGATCGGTATCCCCTGCATGTTTATCAGGATTGCCGGATATTCACTCACTGATGAAAATAGATCTTGAATAGTTTGCAGGCAATGTATAGGGAGATTATTGTCATCTGCCGTGACGTGGAATTGGCCAGTAGACCGGGTTCCGAGAAGTAATTCTTCGATCTCTGCTTTCCGGAATCGCCATTGCTGTCCGATCTTTGTTCCAGTCAGACGACCGTCATGGAGCATTCGGTAGACCGTAATCCGGTCAACCTTTAAAATGTCCTGAACCTGGTGGGCGGTAAGCAATTCATCCATTTGATATAGCAACCTATAACATATTATACAAAAAAAATTGGATAATACAAGTGATAAATATCACAAAAGGCATATTAATTTACTGTCCTGAAACAGCCTGAATGGGTTTATACATTCTGTGGCATATGACAGTTGAAATAATTACGATATTAACAGTCTAAAAATAAGGATATTCCATGAGAAGACTGTTTCTTTCGGTATTTACGTTTTTGTTTTTGTTGACATCCTGTTCGGTTCAACCTATGGTTGAAGTGATACCAACAACAACACCAGTTATGGAACCTACCCCCGTTCCATCGGAACCAGTTTTGGAACCGACTCTGGCAATCACAGAAGCGGAGTCTCCAGCAAGCACAAAGGTGTTCCGTATAGTTCCCGGTGAGTCACAGGCAACATACGAGGTGGGGGAAACCTTTTTAAATCAACAGAACCGTTTTGCCGTTGCTGTTGGCGTGACAACGGAGATCAACGGAGAGATAACGGCTGTTTTTTCCAATCCGCCTGCCAGCACTATCGGCACAGTGACAGTGGATATCAGTCAACTTACGTCAGACAGCTCACGGCGTGATGACGCCATTCGAAAACGCTGGCTTGAATCAGCCACCTACCCTCTGGCTGTTTTTAATCCGGATACGGTAGAAGGTTTACCGGCTGCATATGTTGAGGGAGAGGATTACTCCTTTTCGGTATCAGGTGATTTGACTGTACATGAAGTGACAAAGCCGGTTTCTTTTGCAGTGACGGCAAATTTACAAGGGGATACTCTTTTCGGTACAGCAACCTCGACAATCAGGATGAGTGATTTCGGAGTTGGTCCCATCTCGATTGCCGGTATTCTGAACACAGAAGATGAAGTCAAGTTAACCCTGAATTTTATCGCCAGGCCATAACGAAAGAGGTGCCTGGTAGCTTATCTGTTTTAAGTATTGATAAAAAACAGGTTGGTAAAGCCGGGGCGAGACCACCAACTCACCCCGGCTTTCAAATAGCCAGATTTTTTCAGCGAAATACGTCTTACCGTTTAACACTAAACACTTTTCAATGCCTGATCGAGGTCCCAGAGGATATCTTCAATATCCTCCAGCCCGATGCTCAGGCGGATAAAATCGGGTGAAACCCCGGCGGCTTTCTGTTGCTCTTCGGATAATTGGCTGTGTGTTGTGGTTGCCGGGTGAATGGCCAGGCTGCGGGCGTCACCTACATTGGCAACATGACTGAACAATCTCAAGTTGTCAATAAATTTTCCGCCGGCTTGTGCTCCACCTTTGATGCCGAAGCCCATCATCGAGCCGCAGCCTTTGGGCATATACTTCTGCGCGGTTTCATGGTCCGGGCTGGATTTGAGTCCGGGGTAAGCCACCCATGACACGTTCGGATGCTTTTCAAGGAACTCGGCTGTTTTCTGTGCGTTTTGCACATGACGTTCAACTCTCAAACTGAGCGTTTCCAGCCCCTGAATGAACAGGAATGAGTTGAACGGTGAAATACATCCTCCGAAATCGCGTAGAACCTGGACTCTTGCTTTGGTAATAAAAGCTGCCGCACCGACACTGGCAAAAATCAATCCATGGTAGCTCGGATCTGGTGTGTTGAAATTGGGGAAACGGGGGTTCCCCTCCCACTGGAAATTCCCGCCATCAACGATCACCCCGCCTATGGATGTTCCATGTCCGCCAATGAACTTGGTGGCTGAATGGACGATAATGTTGGCTCCCCATTCAAATGGTCTGAAGAGGTAAGGTGTGGCAAATGTATTGTCGATCATCAGGGGGATACCGTATTCCTGCGCGATGGCAGCTACTTCCTGTATTGGGAAGATGTTGATGCGTGGATTCCCGAGTGTCTCTCCATAGATAATTTTGGTATTGGGACGGACAGCCTTGCGGAAATTTTCCGGATCCGATGCGTCAACAAGGGTTACTTCAATACCCAGGCGCGGGAAGGTATGGGAGAACTGGGTGTGTGTTCCGCCATACAGGGTGGCGGATGACACGATATGATCTCCAGCCTGGCACAGCGTTAAAATGGCCTGAGCCTGGGCGGAATGCCCCGAACTGGTTGCCAGGGCACCCACCCCGCCTTCCAGGGAAGCAATTCGCTGTTCAAAAACATCGCTGGTCGGATTCATAATGCGGGTATAGATATTTCCCGGTTCTTTTAACGCGAACAGGTTGGCCGCGTGCTCTGTATTATCAAATTCATAAGACGTAGTTTGATACAACGGGACGGCCATGGAATGTGTCGCAGGATCGGCTGTCTGTCCGGCATGAAGCTGGCGGGTGGAAAAACCAAATTTCCGGGTGGTTTCCTTGATGGTCATGGTAAATATCCTTTCTGTTCATATACAACCGCCGGTATTTTTTTCAATACCGGGAATAATTGGTTCATTATCCCTACCTAAGATCATCGAGATTGTAGGGTGTTTCTTCATATACACAGTAATTCAGCCAGTTTGAAAAAAGCAGACTGGCATGGCCGCGCCAACGCACGACCGGATGCGATGCGGGATCATCTTTCGGGTAATAGTTTCGCGGGACAGTGATCGGTAAGCCTAAATTGATATCCCGGTCGTATTCTGCTTTCAAAGTCAATGGATCATATTCTGAATGGCCTGTTACGAATACCTGTTTGCCATCATGCGTGGATAAGATATAGATGCCGGCTTCATCCGATTCAGCCAGAATATCCAGTTCGGGAATTTTTTCGATGTCCTCGCGCCGGATCTCTGTATGCCGGGAATGAGGCGCGTAAAAGATATCGTCAAACCCGCGTAACAGATTCGTGTTCCTGGTGCATATGTGATGCTCGAACACCCCGAATTGTTTGGCTGACAACGGATATTTGGGAATACCGTATTTATGAAAAAGCCCCGCCTGGGCTCCCCAGCAGATATGGAATGTTGAAAAAACATTATGTGCCGACCAATCCATCACCTGTTTTAATTCTTCCCAGTAGTCCACTTCTTCGAAAGAAAGGTTTTCTACTGGCGCGCCGGTGATGATCAGACCGTCAAACCGTTGATGTTTCACTTGATCGAAGGTCTGGTAGAACGTCAACAAATGCTCGGCTGATGTATTCTTGCTCTCATGGGTTTTGGTACGCAACAGGGTGATGTCCACTTGAAGTGGTGAATTTCCCAAAAGCCGGAGCAGCTGGGTCTCTGTGGCGATCTTGGTTGGCATCAGATTTAAAATGGCGATCTTTAATTCACGGATATCCTGATGTATTGCCCGATCTTCATCCATCACGAAGATATTCTCGTTGTTCAAGACTTCGCGGGCTGGTAATTTAGTGGGTATTTTTATGGGCATGGCTTTCTCCGGTATAAAAAATCCTCTTCTTTAAGATAAGAAGAGGTGCGGAAAAGCCACAGATCTCCTCTCATCTACCAGAATAATGCTTCTGCGGGAATTGACACCATGCCTTCCGGCTGGTTGTCGAGGTATCACAGGGCCCGTCCCTCCACCTCTCTGGATAAGAGTGCTTCTTTATTTATTTTTTTTCTACCCGCCATTTTTTGGCAAGTATTAGTGGATATAATACGACAGTAGAAGTCAAATTTCAAGTACCAATTTATGGTTGTTTTTCGAAAGAAAAAAGCATCTCCATTCACAATTCGCGAGAAATTTCATTGCATGGATTTTCCCCTACAATAAGTAGGTAATGAAAAGATTCCATACCATTCAGACGAACACCTGGTCGATTGGGGAGGTTGTATCACTCCATACGTTTTTATTTGGTGACTGTGATCACTATGAATAGCAGGGATCAGGCCGTGGTGGTATCATTTCATCCGATCATCAAAAATAAAACTGAGTTCATGGTTGGCGTATGTCCGGTCATATATTAGGCTCAAATAACCAATTGTTTGAGTTAGCCCGTCAGGGGTCAATTGCCATACCCCGATTTGAGGGCCGGATAATCCAAAAGGTCTGGGAAAATGCATATCCTCTTATCGCCTTTTTTTATGCGGGCCTGGTCCCTGTGCTTTCATCCTTCTGTTCGGCTCCGGTTATTCTGGTAAACCTGGCGAGTGAGCAGTTCTCAGAAAATGTCCTAAAGAACCCGACCAGTTCCAATTCACCCATCATTTCATCCATGTTCCTGGTTTTTAGTTTTTTGCCCTTCTTTCTTTTTATATGGGGCTGGTTGGGCGTATTGGAACACCGCTCTTTCTGGACTACAGGCCTGGAGAGAACAGATATCTGGAAGAAGTATTCCCGTGGTGCGGTTGTTGGCGCGGGGATGATTTTTATTCCTGTTGTTATTCTGTCTTTATTGGGGTATATACGGATTGAAACAGATCCTCTTGTATGGGCAGGTGTGGGAGCTCTTCCGGGTGTGTTGATCATGCTGGTAGGCTGGCTGGTACAGGGAGCTGCGGAAGAAACACTTACCCGTGGTTTTCTTCTACCTGTCATTGGTGTCCGGTTTGGTTCATTCTGGGGTATTCTGGTTTCGTCCATCCAATTTTCTTTTTTACACTTTTTGAATCCGAACCTGAATTTAATCGCTTTATTAAACCTCTTTCTATTTGGTGTTTTCGCGTCAATATATGCCATGAAAGAAGGCGGATTGTGGGGCGTTTTTGCCATCCATAGTTTTTGGAACTGGGCACAGGGGAATATTTTTGGCCTGGAAGTAAGCGGTTCCACCATTGGCGGAACAACCTTGCTTAACCTCAAGACGAATGGTCTTGATCTGATCACAGGTGGGGCTTTTGGTCTTGAGGGCGGGCTGCTTATTACCCTGGTTCTGATCATAGGATGTCTGATCGTTATCCGCCAAATGGTGCATGCAAAAACAGGTTTATCGGATGCTCTGGAGGCTGGCGCATGAGAAGGTTGTTGATCCCGGTTATTCTATTAATTATCCATGTTTCCGGGTGCTCAAATTTTCCGGGTTACGGCCAGGAAAAATCCCCTCCAAAAACGATTTTTGTGGGGCCGGAAAAAGTTGAATGTGTAAACAGGGAAAGGAATAACCTTTGTTATCAAATAAAGGAACATGTAGATGAGGAATGGAGCCAGTATAAAGGCGAGATCATGGGTTTTCTTTTCGAACCCGGTTTTATTTATGAATTGGTTGTTCAAGCGGATACAATGGCAAGGGTGAGTGGAGATGCCCCTGATGTCCAATGGGTTCTTTTGGAAAGGGTAAGTAAAGTGTCTATACAACCGCAAGCACAAGAGATCGAGTGGCGGGATATACCATGGATTCTGACACAGTTCGGAAAGCCGGACGCATTGAGAGAATCTGTCGGAGCTGAACTTCCCAATGTAACATTCAGAAATGACGGACAACTGACAGGCTCTTCTGGATGCAATCGTTTTAATGGCGTTTACGCAGTTGGCACGGACCGTATTTGCGTTTCCAATCTGGCTGCCTCCAAAGCGATGTGCCCTTCCATAGAAGGAATGCTGGAACAGGAGCAAACGATCTTCTATGTGTTTCAACAGTCCGGCCAGTTTGAACTGAAAGGTGAGCAATTATTTATCTATTCAAGGGAGGGCGACCAACTCCTGGTGTTCAAGAGGCAGTAGATCTCTACACAAGGAAAGTGACAGCAATGGGGGATTTCTTATCCCAATATTTGGATATTATGATTTATTCTGATTAATATGTATAATATACCTGTTCGAACGCACATATAATGATTGAGTTTGAGCTGGTTGTATAACTTTTTTATTGATTACGGAGGTTGATTTATGGATAAGCGTTGGTATCAATTGGCGGATATATTGGTGAATTACTCAACAAAAGTTGGCAAGGGGGAAAAGGTGATGATTGCCATGCATGAGGTTGAAACATTACCTCTCGCGCGGGCAACCTACGAAGCGGTTATTAAAGCCGGGGGATATCCCCAGGTTCAATTCCTATCAGAAACATTGCGTCACTCGTTGCTGCAATATGGTTCTGATGAGCAATTGGCCTGGATACCGGAAATTGAAGCCTATGGCATGGAATGGGCGGATGTTTACATCGGTTTGAGAGGCGCGCACAACCTGTCCGAATTGGCGGATATACCCAATGAGAAACTGGTGATCAATCAACGGGCAATGGGCAAAGTGTCTGCCTTGCGCTGGGAAAAAACCCGCTGGACGCTGGTGCGGGTTCCCAACGAAGCATTTGCCATGCAGGCTGAAACAGATGTGGAAACCATAACGGATATGTTCTTTGATGCCTGCCTGATCGATTGGCCGTCTGTATCGAAAGAGTGGTTCCGGATAACCTCTTTACTCGAAAAAGGCAAAGAAATACACATTGTCGGCAAGGGGACTGATCTTCGGTTCTCCGTCGCCGGGCGTAAATGGGTTGCGGCGGATGGTCATATCAACATGCCGGATGGCGAGATATTTACCTCCCCGGATGTAGAAACGATAAATGGCCACATAGAGTTTGATTTTCCCGGTGTGTTTGGTGGACGGTTGATGCACAACATTCGATTTGAGTGGGATCATGGCAAGCTTGTTAGCGCTACATCTTCCACACATCAAGATTTCCTGCAGTCTGTCGTGAATACAGATGCCGGTTCGAGCCTTATTGGTGAGTTCGCCATCGGTACCAACCCGGGCGTTACCCGTTTTTGTAAAGACATTTTGATCGATGAAAAGATTGGCGGGACTATTCACATTGCCGTGGGACGTTCATTCCCGGAATGTGGTGGAACCTATAATTCTGCGATCCATTGGGATATTGTCAAAGATATGCGCAAAGAAGGTTTGATCTATCTGGATGGTAAAAAAGTGTTCGAAAACGGGCGAATATTGCTTTAATTTATTGACATTCAATCATTATTCGCCTATAATTCAAACAGTTTCAAATAGGAGTTGGGGATGATCTCTGCAGAACGGCGTAAACAGATACTTGAATTGGTGGAAAAACGTAGTTCCATTTCAGTAGCAGAAATGTGTGAATTATTGGACGTTTCTGAAATGACCATTCGACGCGACTTGAGCATGCTGTCCAATCAGGGGCTGCTGCAGCGTGTTCACGGTGGCGCTGTCTCACGCCGGGGAAGGAGTTACGAACCCCCCTATTTGATGCGTAGTTCAATCAATGTGAGTGACAAACATGCCATCGGCGAGATCGCGGCAAGTCTGATCTTGGATGGCGACAGCCTGGCGTTGGATAATGGTTCAACGGTACTCGAGCTGGCAAAAACCCTGGTTGGCAAACGCAACCTGACCGTCCTGACCGCCAGCCTGGCTGTGGCCAATATTCTGGCTGATGCGCCGGGAATTCGGTTGATCTTGTCGGGTGGCATTTTGCGCCCGGAAGAAGGTTCGCTGATCGGACATATTGCTGAGAGAACCTTCCAGGAATTTCGCATCGATAAAGCTTTCATTGGTATTGGAGGCATCAGCCTGGAAAACGGGCTTACTGAGTACAACCTGGAAGACACTCTGGTCAAACGAAATCTCATAAACAACGCGGAACAGATCATTGTTCTGGCAGATAGTTCGAAATTGGGAAAAACACGATTCTCATTTGTCGCACCGCTCTCGGTAGTCGATGTACTTATCACAGACGGAAGAATATCCGAAGATGTTTTGCAGGGATACCGCGTCCAGGGAATAGAGGTACTGACAACAACCCCGGACGATAATAATAAATTGGAGGTAGAAGACTAATGAAATGGGTTAAAGAGTTGTTCGGTCATGAAAAACCGATCATCGCGATGGCCCACATTCCAGCACTTCCGGGTACTCCCCGGTTCGACCCCAAATTGGGGTTGGATGGAATGGTGGATAAGATGAGGACGGACCTCAAGTATTTGCGTGAAGGCGGTGTCGACGCCGTGATGTTCTGCAATGAAGACGACCGCCCCTACACATTCCATGCCGGGCCGGAAATGATCGCGGCTCAGACCAGAGTTGTTACAGAATTAAAACCCGCTGATATGCCATTTGGGGTAGATTACCTCTGGGATCCCATTGCCGCCATTAGCGTTGCTGCGGCTACGGGTGCTTCTTTTATCCGTGAAGTGATGACCGGTACCTATGAATCGGATATGGGTTTGTGGAGCCCCGATGTCAATAAGGTTACGGATATCCAGGTTCGGACCGGAACCCTTAATATAAGGAAATTCTTCAATGTTGCCCCTGAATTTTGTTCCCCGCTTGGAAACCGTACCATTGGACAGCGTGCTCGTAGTGCCGTAGTGTCATCGCTGGCTGATGTCATCCTGGTCTCTGGAATGATGGCCGGTGAAGAGCCGGATGTTTCCCAAATCAGGGAAGCCAAGGAAGCGGTGGGTGATATGGCTTCGGTGTTTCTTAACACTGGTGCGAAGACTAATAACATCGCAAAGTTTTTACAGGTAGCAGATGGTGTAATTGTCGGGTCCAGCTTAAAGGTGGATGGTTATACCTGGAACCCGGTTGACCCGAAACGGGTCAAAGAATTTGTCGCAGCTGCTCGCGGCAAGGCTTAACAGTCTCAATTATCGGTAGAATCTTAAAAAGAACAGGATCCCTCCCTGTTCTTTTTGGGTTAAAACAGGTATGTTGATCCATTTTGTTCCCTGTTCATCTATCGCCTGAAAAGAAAGTTTGTTCTTACCCATATGTGTACTATATATAAAAAATGGGACAGGTTATCTTGACATATGTTGATTGCATGATATAAACAAACAAGTTTTTTGATTATTTCGATGTTTTTCCCTCCCAATTATCAATGAAAATCCAATCAAAACCCAATCTATTACAGACTGGACAGCTCAGAAAAGGTATCATTCAAAGCTGGTATTCAGGCGCGTTCAAATCAATAGTGGGCAGGCAAACACATCCCAATTTTGTGGCACAACTCTCATCATTTACCAATAGGCAAACAAGACGATTTTTCGATGAGGCTTGGGGTTTTTTATCCCCCAAGTCTCATTTCTTTTTTTAGCAGACAGATTTGAATCGCCTGGTATGCCTGACTGCCCGATTGGCAAACAGGCAGGCTGGTTTTCCCCATGTGTTCCATGGCAAAGGATCGGAACTTTGACCATGACCAAAGAAGATGACTAACGTTTAGGAGGAACAAGATGAAAAAAAGTAAGCTGTTTGTTATGTTGTTACTGGTCACCATAGCTGCCGGGTTGTTATCCGGTTGCGCACAATCCAAAACCATCAAGGTCGGATTTGTTGCGCAAATGACCGGCCCTGACTCGTACATTGGGCAGGCTGCCAAAGTCGCGCTGGAAGACGAAGTAAAAGCCATAAATGACAAAGGCGGTATTCAGGGCTACAAGGTTGAGCTGATCACCTACGATAGCCGTTCAGAAATTCCGGATGCCGTGGCCGCTGCAAAACGGTTGATGGAACAGGATAAAGTGAACGCCGTCATAGGTCCTGAGTGGTCAGGTGCTGCCATTCCGATTGCCAGCATGGCTACTACCGCGAAAGTTCCCGTGGTCGCCACAACCGCGTCAAATGTTAAAGTTACGGTCGATGACAATGATCAGGTTCATCCGTACATGTTCCGAACCTGCTTTATCGACCCATACCAGGGTTACGCCCTCGCCGATTTTGCCTACAAGGAACTGGGCAAAAAGAAAGTTGCCTTTATCACGGATGTCACATCTGCCTATTCTGTGGGTATCCAGAATTTCTTCGCAGATCACTTCGCAGAACTGGGCGGAGAAGTCGTGGCAAAGGAAGGGTATCAGGCCAATGATACGGAATTTCGCGCTCAGATCTCCAAAGTTGCCGAATCCGGTGCCGACCTGTTGATGGTTCCAACCGGTACATACCGCGATATTGCCCTCATTGCCAAACAGGCAACTGATCTGGGTCTTAAGATTCAGTACCTGGGTGTTGACGGTTGGGTAGCCGATGAGCTTCTCAGCATGGCCGGCAAAGAACTTGAAGGCGCTTATCTGTCCAGTGGCGTTTCTACCGAATCACCGGAATTTCAGGAATATAACGCCGCGTTTGAAAAAGCCCATGGTCAGAAAGCATCTGTTTATGCGTACTACGCCATCGATGCGTTGAAGATGATCGAATATGGCGCGAACGAAGCCATAACAAAAACCGGTTCTCCTTCACCCACTGCCATACGTGACGCGATGGAGAATATGAAAGATGTGCCGGTGTTTACCAGTAATCTGACCATTGAACCGGATACCCATAATCCGCACAACAAACCGGTGATCATTATGGAGATCGCCGATTCGCAGTGGAAAATTACCAAGACCTACGCTCCGTAATTATTGGTCTGTTTGCCTGATTGGCAATGGGAACATAAGATTAAACCCTGAGGGGCGTGAAAACGCCCCCCGGGGATTGTTCTATGGCAACAAGAACCAATTTCAGGCTTACAGACAGGCTTGCTCCCGGCTATCAACACGGGAGGAGGAGTTTTACACGTGACACTTTTTCTTCAACAAATAGTCAGCGGGATATCCATTGGAGCAGTCTATTCACTGCTTGCGGTGGGATATGCGCTGGTTTACAGTGTTTATAACTTCACGAATTGGGCATTTGACGCCTTCATGGTGGTCGGCGCGTTTGCCGGATTCTACGCCATTACCAGCTTCTATTTACCGGTGTGGGTCGCGATTTCTCTGTCTATCATCATCACGGTTGCTCTTTCGCTGATTGTTGAGACAGGCGCTTACCGTCCGCTTCGCATGAGAAATGCTCCCCGACTCTACATGATGATCTCTGCCATGGGTGCCAACCTGGCGATCATTAATATTGTAAACCTGGTTTTCGGCGGCGCGTTCCGCAAATTTCCGGAGATCATTCCCGGAGCGATCAATGTTCAAGGGGTGGCTTTCGGAAAGATGGATCTGGCCGCAGCCATCATATCATTTGTTGTTCTTGGATTGCTCTGGTTCTTTCTTATGCGTACCAAACAAGGATTGGCGATCCGTGCCAGCTCTCTGGATACGGTGACAGCCGGGATTATGGGTATCAATAATAACAGTGTAGCTCTGATCATTTTCTTCATTACCGGGGTGTTGTCCTCTATTAGTGGTGTATTTTACGGGATCAAATATGCTGTGTTTCCTTATCTGGGTTCTGTAACAACAAAAGCCATGATCGCCAGCATCATTGGCGGTCTCGGTAGTCTTCCAGGTGCAGTTGTCGGAAGTCTGTTGCTGGGTGTTCTGGAAACTCTCATTTCCGGTTATGTTTCATCGGTCTATCGTGACCTGTTCTCATTCACTCTTTTGATCATTATGTTGCTCTTCCTGCCCAACGGGTTATTCGGTGTGCGCACGGAAGAAAAACTTTAAGGAGCGCAATCCATGGGATATATAAATACGATTGTGATCCTTGGCGGAATTAGTGTCATCGCAGCACTGGGCGTTGCCATTCTCACCGGTTATACCGGTCTATTCTCGATCGGACACGCGGCTTTTATGGCATTGGGTGGTTATGCGGCCGCATTTGTGTTCATGAATTACAACATCCCGTTCATACCAGCCTTGCTTTTTGGCGGGTTGTTCTCAGGGCTATGCAGCCTGGTAATCGGTGTGCCTACCTTCCGAAGTAAACTGACAGGCGATTACTTTGCCATTGCGACATTCGGCTTTGCTGAAGCAACCCGTTTGCTGTTGAATAACACGTATGAATCTCTGGGTGGAGCTTTCGGTTTTACCGGCATCCCCCAGTTGACCACTCTTCCGGTTGTCCTTATTTCCGTTGTGTTGTCTGTCTTTTTCGCCCACAGCTTTGTTACATCGCAGTATGGCAAAAATTGTATTGCCATCAAACAGGATGAAGTGGCTGCACAGATGATGGGCGTAAATCTTCTAAAGACAAAATTGACGGCTTTGTTTATCAGCGCCTTTTTTGCCGGTATTGCAGGTGGGTTGTTCGGATTCTACATGGCCTATCTTGTTCCATCCATGTTTACGGCTACCCGCTCGTATGACTTGCTCGCTGCGGTTGTGTTTGGCGGTATGCAGTCTCTTATTGGTCCGGCAATCGCTGCGTTTGTACTGGTTGCTGTACCGGAATTGTTGCGGTTCTTCACGGAATGGCGCCTTATCATATATGGACTTCTATTTGTGATTATCATGATCTTCAAACCCCAGGGATTGCTTGGTTACACTGAGATGAACTTTACGTATACCTGGCAAGTACTTAAAAGGTTTATCCATAGGATGTTTACTAGAAAAAAGCATAATTCTTCGAATGGAGGTGAACAAGCATGAGCGCGTCCATCCTCCAAATGGAAAATGTCTCTGTTTATTTTGGCGGCGTTCGGGCTGTCCGCAATATGGACCTTGATCTACAACCCGGCGAGTTGATTGGTTTGATCGGCCCCAATGGCGCGGGGAAGACTACAATTTTTAATCTCATCACAGGATCAGTCAAACCAACAGACGGCACCATTCGTTTTAAAGGCAAGAATATCGTAGGCAAATCATCGGATCAGCTTTGCCATTTAGGGATCAGCCGTACGTTCCAAAACATCCGACTTTTCCCCCAGATGTCTGTGTTTGAGAATGTCGCGCTTGGTTTGCATGGCGAGCCCCATTATTCTCTTTTTGAAGCATTTGTCCGTACTCGAAATGCGCAAAAAAAGGAAAAAGAAGTTGAAGAACAGGTAAAAGTATTACTGGAACTGGTGGGTCTACAGGATTATGTATCCCATAAGGCTGGCATTTTGCCATATGGCCTGCAACGCAGGCTCGAATTGGCACGCGCCATGGCTACATCACCTGAACTACTGTTGCTTGATGAGCCGGCGGCAGGCATGAACGAGGATGAATGTGCCGGATTAATCAAGATGATCCGTAATATTCATGAATTGAAAAACTACAGCATCATCCTGATCGAGCATCACATGAATGTGGTGATGGATCTATGTCGCAATTCACGTATTCTGGTCTTAAATCTGGGCGAAACACTGGCCGTTGGCAGCCCGGCTGAAATTCAAAATGATCCGCAGGTTATCGCGGCATATCTGGGTGAGAAAAGAGAGCGTAATGTCAGAAAACGTTCCAATTCTTGATGTAAAGAATCTAAACGTCCATTATGGCGGTATTCATGCCTTAAGGGATATCAATTTGCAGATCATGAAGGGCGAGATCGCTTCCGTGATCGGCGCGAACGGAGCCGGGAAGTCCACCCTGTTGAAGACCATCAGCAGTGTAAAAGCCTACACATCGGGCAGTATTCAATTTAACGGGAAGATCCTTCCGAAGCAATCCTTCCAGGTTGTAAAAGAAGGCATCACTTTGGTTCCCGAAGGGCGGCGGATCTTTGGACCACTATCGGTCAAAGAAAACTTGTTGCTTGGTGCGTATTCAAAAAGTGATCCCCATCGCATTGAGAAACAGATGGAGCAGGTCTTCGACCTTTTCCCCGTTCTGCGTGAACGTGTACGCCAGCCGGGCGGTACGCTATCCGGCGGCGAGCAACAAATGTTGGCAATTGGTCGTGCGTTGATGTCTGAGCCGCAAATGTTGTTGTTGGATGAACCATCATTGGGATTGGCTCCCATGATCATTGACCTGGTTTTAGATACGATCGTAAAATTGAACGAAGAAACCGGACTTACCATCCTTCTTGTTGAGCAAAATGCCACACTGGCACTCGAGATCAGTGACCATTCGTTTGTCCTTGAAACCGGTGAGATCAAGATGCGCGGCCGTGGATGTGATCTACTGGATGATCCTCGCGTGAAGGACAGCTATCTGGGTGTGTCAAGTTAGCGGTCGGAAAAAGGAGAAAACAGAAATGAAAAATCTGGTCTTGTTTAATGGTGTGATCCATACACTGGATACGCAAAAACCTACCGCTTCAGCGATTGGTATGCGTGGAAATGAGATTGTTTTTGTCGGCGGAGACGATGCTGCAAAAGCGTTGTTCACCAATGAGCCGTGTGAACGTGTTGATCTTAAAGGCGCGACGGTCATCCCCGGATTGACAGACGCGCACTTGCATTTTGAATATTACTCCATGATGTTGCAGACGATCAATGCTGAACTTCCAGCAGCCAAAGATGTGGTTGCAAAAGTGGCAGAAAAAGCCCGGTCTCTGCCGGAAGGTAAATGGATCACCGGATTCGGTTGGAATCACAACGAATGGGGTGGTGAATTTCCGAACGCGGCCATGCTGGATGAGGTTTCTCCCCGCCACCCGGTTTCTTTACAGGCAAAGAGTGGTCATGCCATCTGGGTTAATAGCGCGGCATTAAGAGAGGTGGGTATTACCGATGACACACCCGACCCGGAGGGCGGACATATTGTGCGCGACGCGGCCGGTAAAGCGACCGGGATCATTCTCGAAGAAGCTATGTGGATGGTCGACCGAAATATCCCCACGCCAACGGTGGAAGAACTGGCAGCCGCCATTGAAAACGGTATGCAGACAGCCAACAGGCACGGATTGACCGGTGTTCATGATCTTGACCAACCTTCCGTTTTCAAGGCTTTTCAACGGTTACACAAAGAAGGAAAGTTGACCCTGCGGGTTAACAAAGGAATACCGCTGGCATATCTTGATGCGGCAGTCGCTGCCGGGCTCTACACGGGTTTCGGCGATGACATGCTCCATCTTGGCCCGGTGAAAATGTTTGCGGATGGCGCGTTGGGTCCCAGGACTGCCTGGATGCTGGCCGGGTACGATTCTGCACCGGATGATCTTGGCATTTCGACAACTGAAGTGGAAGTTTTGTGTGAAAGCACATTGAAAGCCAATTCCAATGGTCTGGCTGTTGCCATTCATGCCATTGGCGATCGTGCCAATCGTGAAGTATTGAATATTTTTGCTGAAGCGAAAAAACAATACCCTCATTCGGGTTTGCGAAACCGTATCGAGCACGTTCAATTATTGGCACCTGAAGACCTGGGAAGATTGGCTGAATTGGGCGTTATCGCGTCGATGCAGCCCCTCCATGCCACCTCGGATATGTACATTGCCGATAAGCACTGGGGGAACCGCGTAACGGGCGCGTATGCCCTCAAGACCCAATTACAGAAGGGAGCTGTTCTGGCTCTGGGTTCTGATTGCCCGGTTGAGACCCTGGATCCACTCACGGGTATTCACGCGGCGGTCACACGGCGCAGATCAGATGGCACACCGGGTCCGGAAGGATGGCGGCCTGAACAACGTTTGACGGTGGAAGAAGCCGTCAGGGGATACACCCAGGGTCCGGCTTATGCCTGTGGCATGGAAGACCGGCTGGGTACGATTAAGGAAGGTTATCTGGCTGATCTGACGATTCTAGAGAAGGACATATTTGCCATTGACCCAATGGATATTCTGAAAACCGAAGTAGTTGGCACTGTGGTGGACGGGAAATTTGTCTGGCGAAGTGGAAAAATATAAGCCACCACAAATAAGTCCAACATGTTGTAAATGCGACTTATCTAACGGTAGATAGAACAAAATGAAACGAGACACGGAATTATCTTCGTGTCTCGTTGTTTTTGGCTAAATCACTCGATATTCAATTTGAACCGGTTAACCACCTTCTGTAATTCCTGGGCTAATTCAGCCAGAGAACGAGCGGAGTCGGTAACCTCTTCCACCTGCGCAGACATCTCTTCCGCAGAAGCAGATACCTCTTCTATGGCTGCGCTGTTTTCTTCGCTGACACTGGCTATACTTTCAATGGCCTGGGTAACTTCGGTGGAATTAGCAGCCATCTCTTCAGTGGCCGCCGTATTTTCTTCAACAACGGCAGAAACCGAATCAACCGCTGAAACCAGTTCACTGGCAAACGCATTCATCTTCCCGGCTGCTTCTCCTGCGAGCACAGCCTGTGTATTGACTGCCTGGGCGGCAGAAAGAATTTCGGTGAGCGCAGAGCCTGCTCGATTGGCACTGGCTACTCCGAGCTCAACTTCTCTGGATCCTTCATCCATAGCTTTAACTGCGTCAGCAACGGTATTCTGAATATCGCCAATCAACGTTCCTATCTCTTTGGTAGCTTGAGAAGAACGTTCGGCAAGTTTACGGACTTCATCCGCAACAACGGCAAATCCCTTTCCGTGTTCTCCAGCTCGAGCGGCTTCAATCGCAGCATTAAGTGCCAAAAGGTTGGTTTGTGACGCGATATCTTCAATGGTTTCCACGATTGCGCCGATCTCCCCGGAGCGTTGCCCCATCTCCTGGACTTTTTCTGCGGAAGCACCTACTTTGGATTTGATACTTTGCATGCCCTGGAGGGTTTCTTCCACAGTCTGAGCTCCACCCCGAGCGGCTTCGGCAGCAGTAGCCGAATCTGTCGTTACGGAAGCGGCATTCCCTGCCACCTGTTGGATGGCAATGTTGATCTGCGCGGTAATTTCTGAAGCTTTGGTGATCGCCTGACTCTGTTCCTGAGCACCTTTTGCAACACCTTCAATAGCTCTGGACATTTGCTCAACCGAGAAGGCAGTTGTGGTGATAGATTCAGCCTGATCGGATGTTCCTTTTGCCACTTGTTGAACGGTGTTACTGATTTGATTTGTGGCCAAACCAGCCTGATTGGCAATTCTGGCGAGTTGCTCTGAGGCTGATGAGAGATTCCCGGCGTTGTTATTGATCTGGGTTACGGCATCACGTAGTCCATCAATCATTCCAACAAAGGCATTACCCAGCTCATCTTTTTCGGACTTGGGTTCCACAGAAACTGTCAGATCGTTCCTGGCGATGATTTCGGCAGTTTGTCCCATTTCTTGCATGTAATTAATTAATTTATCAAATGCCTTACCGAGATCTCCAATTTCATCTTGGCGCAATCGGACTTTGTTCTTTTCTTTTTCAGAAAGTTCACGCACAAGATTTCCAACAGCCAGTGATTTGCTTATGTTAACTGCAATACCTAATGGCATGGTAACAGTACGGGTTAATATAAAGGCTGCCAATGCAATGGCTATAACCATTAACAGACTGGCAATAAGGAGGTTTTGCAAAACAATAGCCATTTGTGCATCAACTCTTGTTAACAAAAATGCAACACGGAAAGCCCCCCAGTGTTTGCCGTTAACAAAAATTGGCGATGAAATATCCCAGGCTTTCTCACCTGTATCCCGATTATATTTTTGTTGTAATACGGGTTCAGTATTCTTTGCGGCGGCAATTCCTGTTGGGTCATTAAACAATCGCTTTGTTCGATTGCCTTCAATATCCTTCTCTAAATCGCCTGTAAGGGCTTGTGAATACTTCGAATTGTGAGTGGGTAGGTAGCCATTAATATCAACCGCCACAGAAAATAAAACATCTTCGTCCAAAAGGTACCCATCTTCGATTGATTGAAAATTTGCATCTGTGAAACTATCATACGCGGTATGGTACTTGGGTGGATCAGTATTCGGAATTAGTTGATAATTGGTATCGAAGATTTGCTCTTCGGTAAGTCTGCCTGTAGCGATCGCATCCTCCAGAATATGACTCATCGTCAAAGCGCCACTCATAGCCATACTTTTACCTTTTGTATAGAGTGCTTCTTCAATGTGTGAACGTTGCATATTAATATCGTATATGACGAAGACAGCCAATAGAATAGACATTGCCAGCAATATTTGCAAAGCCATCTTTATCTGCAAACTGCTTGCGATCCAGAGCTGAATTTTCTTTAGCATGGCAGCCTCACTTTCGACTTTTTGGGGACATTTCTTTTTCCGTAAAATCACTACGTTAAAGACAATTCCTGAGCCATGCTCCAATATGGGAGATTTATGTAGACAAAAGTTTAAGGAAAATCAGGAAAATATACTTTTACTGAGAAAACAATTCCAGATATAGTTATTTTCCTTACGTATTTTGATTATATAACTTTAGATATTCACATTCCATAAAGGAAAACTAAAATATTCCTGTGAATTCCCACTTCTCATATCGCACGAGAATTCTGGTTTTTTTCAACATTTCAAAATAGCCATCCGTAGGTGTTGTATATTAACGAAATTCCTGTCTGATATAATCTGATTCAAGTAAACCATCATCTTTCATCCAATTGAATCGCGGATTTTTCGCTTTTGAATCCAACCGCACAGAAAGCGGTCTCTTTGGTGTACGGGTGATATGATGGAAGGCTCATTTACAGTGTATTTCGATCCTCCCTACTGGGTCGGGATCGTTGAAATTTTGGAAAACAATACGATCAGCGTGGCGCGCCATGTGTTTGGCGTGGAACCTACGGAACCACAACTGCTGGAATTTGCGAAGAACGATTACAGAAATCTGTCCTTCTCAAAGCCAGTTCCCTGTGAGATTCGGAACCCGCAAAATGTCAATTTCAAACGCAAAATGCGTGAGATCCGTCGTCAAATGGCAGAACGAACCGATAGCACACGTTCGCAGGACTTTATCAGGCAAGACTACGAATCCAGAACCAGGGATCGAAAACATTCAGCAAAAGAGGATCGTTCAGCCGAATTGGAAAAGAAGTATCGCTCGAAAAAAATCCGCCGGGCTGAAAAACACCGTGGACATTGATGGAATAGTCATCAGGTATGCCTGCTGTTTTGATTCCAATCAAATGGATCTAACGCAATGCTTGCTTCGCTTCTTCGATCTGCTTCTCCACTACCTGTTTCGCGGTTCCACCATAAACAGACCGGCGGTTGACCGACGATCCAAGGTCCAGCGCGTTGAACAAGTCTTCTGTGAAGGCTGGATGGATGGATTGATAATCGTTCAACGTCAGGGTGGTCAGGTTCTTCCCCGTTTCCTCTGCCAGGCGTACAGCTTTGCCTACAGCTTCATGCGCACTGCGAAATGGAACCCCCCTGGCCACAAGATAATCGGCCAGGTCGGTAGCCAGAACGGCCGGATGAATAGCCTGCCGGCAGCGGTCCGCATTGACAGTCAATGTCGATATGACGCCCTCCACCACAGGAAGCAGTACCTCCATTGTGTCGGCGGCTTCAAATACGGCTGTCTTGTCCTCCTGTAAATCCTTATCATAGGCGGAAGGCAGACCTTTCAGAGTGGTCAATAGACCGGTTAATAGCCCGATCAATGTTCCAGCTTTGCCACGGGTCAGTTCCAGCATATCGGGATTTTTCTTCTGTGGCATCAGACTGGAACCGGTGGAGTATTCATCAGCCATGGTGATAAACCCGTACTCGATGGTGCTGTACAGGATGAGGGCTTCTGCCATGCGGCTTAGGTGTACACCGGTAAGTGATGCCCAAAAGAGGAACTCGGCGGCAAAATCGCGATCGGAGGTCGCGTCTAAAGAGTTTTGCGATGGCAGGTTGAATCCCAGGTCTTTAGCCAGGGCGAAACGGTCGATCGGGAATGTCGTTCCGGCAAGGGCTGCGCTTCCCAACGGGAGTACGGCAGCACGGCGGGTCAAATCCTGCAGGCGGTCACGATCGCGCTGCAGGGCCCAGAAGTGGCTCATCCACCAGTGGCTTAACAGGATGGGCTGCGCCTGCTGAAAATGCGTGTAGCCGGGAAGGATTACCTCCAGGTCGATTTCAGCCCTGTGTATGAGCGCTTTTTGCAGATTCACTATGGCGGCATCCAGCTTTTTTGATGTGGATAGCAGCCAGAGGCGAAAGTCAGTGGCTACCTGATCGTTACGGCTGCGGCCGGTATGCAGCTTCCCTCCCACCGGACCCACCAGTTCGGTCAGGCGGCGTTCCACAGCGGTATGGATGTCCTCATCATTGTCATGGAATTCAAACGAACCGGATTCCATTTCTTCAAAGACAGCCTGAAGCCCGTCAACCAGACTTCCGGCTTCGTCGGCTGTCAGAACACCGGCGGCAGCCAATGCCTGTGCCCAGGCCTGGCTGCCGCGGATATCTTCTGGATACAGACGCTTATCCACCGGCAATGAATTATTCAAAATGGATGCCAGGGAATCAAGCCCGGCGCGAAAACGGCCTGACCAAAGCGTCATATGATCTCCTTAATCACGAATGATCTTTTCGGCGGGAACCGGCGGAATGCCTTCACCCAGACCTTTCATCATGGCCTGGACCTTCGAAGGAAGCCCGAACAGGCGGATGAATCCGGCGGCATCTGTATGGTCGTAAACCTGTGAGTGGCCAAAGGTGGCAAATTCTTCACGGTACAGGCTGAAGGGGCTCTTGCGTCCGGCGACCAAAAGATTGCCTTTGTATAATTTTACTTTGATCGAGCCGGTTACGACTTTCTGGGTTGATTGGAAGAACGCGTCCATGGCTTCGCGCAGGGGGGTAAACCAAAGACCGAAATAAACCACTTCGGCGTATTTGTGGGAGAGAACATCCTTGTAATGCATGGTCTCGCGGTCGAGAGTGATCGATTCCAGCTCTTTATGGGCAAAACTTAATATGGTTCCTCCGGGAGTTTCATAAACACCACGGGATTTCATTCCAACCAGACGGTTCTCAACGAGATCGATCCGGCCTATACCGTGTCTGCCGCCCATTTCGTTCAGGGTTTCCACCAGTTTAACAGGAGCCGTTGGCACGCCATTCAGAGCTACCGGTTCACCCTGTTCAAAGGTGATCTCTACGGTTTCTGGTTCGTCGGGGGCGTTGAACGGTGATTGCGACAGAACAAACATGTCTTCCACCGGTTCACTGTTGGCATCTTCCAGGTTGCCGCCTTCGTGAGAGATGTGCCACAGGTTGCGGTCGCGGCTGAAGAAGGATGGGTTCTTGGTGGGAGCGGGCAGATTGTGGTTGGCCAGATAGGCCAGGGCGTCTTCGCGCGATTGGATGTTCCACTCGCGCCACGGGGCAATGATCTGCAGGCGGGGATCCAGTGCGGTGAAGGCCAGTTCAAAACGTACCTGGTCGTTGCCCTTGCCGGTGCAGCCGTGCGCCACAGCATCGGCGCCTTCCGCCCAGGCAATCTCGACCTGTTTTTTGGCGATGAGCGGGCGGGCGATGGAGGTGCCCAGCAGATATTTCCGCTCATAGACCGCGCCCGATTTCAACATAGGCCACAGGTAATCCTTGCAGAATTCTTCGCGTAGATCAAGCTGGATGACCTTGCTTGCTCCCTGCTGTTTGGCGCGGGGTTCCAGATTCTCCAGCTCTTCCGCCTGGCCGACATCGGCACAGTAGCAGATCACTTCACAGTTGTAATTTTCTTTCAACCAGGGGACAATGACCGATGTGTCCAATCCGCCTGAGTAAGCCAGAACCACTTTTTTTGCTTCTTTCTTTCCGTTCATTTAATCCTCCAAAAAATAATGACAAAAAACCCCGCCGGAGTGGCGGGGTTTACGTGTACTTTGCTATGATCCTGCTTTCACAACATCAGTTCAACGAAACCTACCCAACCATCCGCAGATGTGGGTGAGACAGGGTTCGTCGGCTTCGCAGGTTGAATTTCATTGGCTGTATTGTACCGGAGAATGGCACAGAGTCAAGGTAATTCCCATGGTTGGATATCCGTTAATGCTGATCTATTTCAGAAATGATAAATGATTCGCAGTTGATCCAACAGACAGGCGTTAACCTCCGGTCGCTGGGTGGACAGACGGATATGATCCGGCAAACCAAAAGAGGCGCAGTCTCGCACCTGGATATATTTTTCCAACAATTGTTTACGGATTTTCCCGGCTTCTTCCGGGGTACGTAATACGCAAAAGTGTGTGGTTGAATGAATCGTTTGACCGGTGATGGCTGACAGCGACTCAAAGAATTGGTCCCGTTCAAGGCGCAGGTCTTTCAGATTTTGTTCATACCGTGACAGGTCATCCAGAACTGCCAGTCCCGCGGACTGTGCCACCGCGTTGACGCTCCACGCGGGTTGAAGGTTTCTCATTGATTGAAGCACACCCCTGTCTGCCAGCGCGTACCCCAAACGGATACCCGCCAGGGCAAAATCCTTGGTCATGGAACGCAAGACAATGGTGTTCCGTCCGTTAAACGGACCAAAGAAGCCCTGTCCGGCAAATGCCCTGTATGCTTCATCCAGCACCAGAATTGTCTCATCTGAACACACCCGTTTGATTTGGTGTATCTCTTCCTCCGATAACAGGTAGCCAGTCGGGTTATTTGGATTACATATAAATACCAAACGCGGTCTGGTGGCTTGGATCTTATCCAACAGAAGGTCAAGTTCCGGAAGGAACCGCGGTGGCTGCGAGCGAATCTCAATGACTTCCGCCCCCAATGCACGCGCGGCCCGGCTGTATTCCCCAAATGTCGGTCCCAGGATCAAAACAGGGTCTCCAGGTTTGATAAATGACATCGCAATAAGCCAGATCAATTCGGCCGTCCCATTTCCGGGAAGAATCTCGTCCTCTTGCACTGTGTTCGCGTCCGCCAGGCGGGCGGATAGCTCTCCGCAATGCCGGTCGGGGTACTTGGACACATCCACACTACGGATGGCTTCCAGCACGCGTGGTGATGGGCCGAAGGGGTTGCTGTTGACTGAAAAATCGAGCATTCCCCCGGAGCTTAATCCCAGGGAACGCAGTTCGGCGGGATCAAGACCGCCGTGGTCTTCATGATAAAGATTGGATGACAAGGATGATACCTCCGCATAAAAGCAAACTCAACACCATGGCTGTGCTGACCAACCGGATGGAACGGTGAATATCCAATTCGATCGGGAGGGATGATCCACCCGATAGGCGGTAATTGCCATGTTTCTCGAGTATCACACCCAGAGCCCCGGCTGCCGCAGACATGGTCCACCCGGCGTTGGGACTGGCCGTCTGTGTGTGTTGATCTTTCATTGTATTGTAAGCATTTCCGGCATTTAACCCTGTCAATCGGGCGGAAACTACAAGCAATAATCCGGCAATCCGCGCCGGGATCCAGTTCAAAGCATCATCCAAACGGGCGGCAGTTTTTCCAAAGAACTCAAATTCTTCGTTCCGGTAACCGATCATCGCGTCGGCGGTATTCACAAACCGGTATGCCCAGGCTAAGGGAAGTCCTCCTACCGCGAAAAATAACAGGGGTGCCAGGAGACTATCGGTGAGGTTTTCCGATAATGATTCGATCACGGCCGAAATGATGTGACCGCGCGATAACTGGCTGGTGTCCCGGCTGACCAGATGCCATGCGGTCAGCCGGCGGGCTTCTATCAGATCGGGCTTGTTGATTTCGGTTCTGATCTGATTCGCGACTGTTAGCAGTCGCCGGAAGGAGAACGTGACCTTGAGAAAGATACCCGTCACTATCGATTGCACCCAGACAGGCGCGGTAGCCATATACCATTGCAGGAAAGTGAACGGTAAAGAAAAAAGCAAAACGCCGCTGATAATTAATAACGTGCCCGACCAAAGACGGCATCTGTCGCTGCCGGTATTGAATTTCCGGGTGACGAAGCGGATGAATGAACCCATAGCGACAACCGGGTGGGCGGAATTGGGAGGATCCCCCAGGCAGACATCCAGAAGGAAGGCGATAGCGAGTCCATAAAGCGCTGCAGTCATCTTACGCTATACCTGTGTTGATAATCGAGTCCAGCATGGATAGATCGAGGGATGACTCCAATACATCCGCGAGCCGGTCGTATGCCGCCGCTCTTTCGTGCCTGAAATTTGACAAGGTGCTTTGTATGTTTATGCTGTTAAGCCATGCCTTCCGAAACTCGTCATTTTCAAAAATGCCATGGATATACGTTCCCCAAATACGACCGTTTTCGGTAATGAATCCATCCGGTTCAGTGACCGTTTTGTCTTCGCGGGATGTGATCTGAAACATGGGCTGCGCGGTACGGGTTTTCCCCATGTGGATCTCGTACCCGGATATGGTTTTTCCCGTTATTCCTTTGAGAAATCCTTTGTTGGATGCGACTGTTGCCTGGCTGCGGGTTATTGTTTTGACTGTGTCCATTATCGAGATAACAGGTAATAACCCCAGCCCTTCCGTACTATCGTGACCGGATTCAATTCCCTGTTCATCCCGAATTTCTTTGCCCAGAATCTGGTAACCTCCGCATAGACCTGCCACTGCCGTTCCATTACCAGCCAGTTCGCCGATCCGTCGGGTGAGTCCGGTATCATTTAACCATCGCATGTCTGATGCCGTGCTTTTGCTGCCCGGGATGATAATGGCGGCTGGATTGGCCAGTTGTTCAACCCGGTCAACAAAATGAAGAGAAATTGCTTTCTCCATTCTTAACGGGTCAAGATCGTCAAAATTGCTGATGTGGGGGAGGTGAATGACCGCGACATCCTTTTCAGGGTTCAAGGCCGTGCTGTGCGTGATAGGAGCCGCATCTTCTTCTGGCATTTCGTGGGCCTTTATGTATGGAACAACCCCCACGACGGGACGGCCTGATTTCTCTTCCAGAAGGCGGATGCCCTCTTTAAACAGGTTAAGGTCACCCCGGAACTTGTTTACGATCAATCCGCGGATATAACGGTTTTCCTCTTCACTTAGCAGCCAGAGAGTACCCAGTAGCTGGGCAAAAACCCCACCGCGGTCAATGTCCCCGGCCAGAAGACAGGGAGCGCCGGCATAGCGGGCGGCTGCCAGATTGACGATGTCATTTTGCTTCAGGTTGATCTCTGCCGGGCTGCCGGCCCCCTCCATGATGATCAGTTCATAGTGAGATTTCAACCGGTCGATACTTTCAGTGACCGAACGCCAGAGCTCCTGTCTGTGCAAATAATAATCACCGGCTGACAACGATTTCCAAACCTGCCCGTGTAAAATTACCTGGCTGTGAGAATCCGCCTCCGGTTTCAAGAGGATGGGGTTCATATCCACATGCGGTTCAACACCGGCGGCATATGCCTGAACAGCCTGCGCCCGCCCAATTTCACCCCCTGAACAAACAGCGGCGTTATTGCTCATATTCTGCGCCTTAAAAGGCGCGACGCGAACACCCCGTCGTGCGAATAGGCGACACAAACCGGTAACCAGAAGGCTTTTTCCGGCGGAAGACATTGTTCCAAGCACCATCAGGGATCTTGCGGTCATGTATCTCACCAATCATATCAAACTCTTATCGGCTTGATGAATTAAAGGAAAAACCGGAACCAGGTTCCGGTTTTTCGGCGCGATGACGTGTCATTGGTATTACAGGGCCACCGGCGTTCGGCCAAACAACTGGTCGCGCAATTGCACAACCCGACGGCGGAGATGATCGTCGCGTTCGATCAGGTCGGCAACTTTTTCACAGGCATACATCACGGTAGTATGGTCACGACCGCCAAGCGCCTGCCCAATTTGTGGCAGGGATACATTGGCGACTTCACGCAACAGGTACATAGCTACCTGGCGTGGTAAAGCCACCCCGCGGGAACGGTCGCGGCCGAGCATCTGCTCGGTGGTGACGCCAAAGGCGCGGGCTACAGTGGTGACCACCTGTCGTGGTTCCATGGTGCTGTGGTGGGGCAGCATATCGGCCAGGGCGGATGTTACCAGTTGAGTGGTGAGCGGCATACCGCTCAGGTCGGAAAAGGCCAGGACACGGGTTAGAGCGCCTTCCAGTTCGCGTATGTTTGATTGGATCTGGCGGGCGATCATCTCAATGATCTCATTGGGGATCTGGCGGCCAGCCCGGTCGGCTTTTGAACGCAGGATAGCCATGCGGGTTTCGAGGTCTGGTGGTTGGATATCCACCGTCAATCCCCACTCAAAACGCGAGCGCAGCCGTTCTTCCAGAGTGACCATGGCCTTCGGGGGACGGTCAGAAGAGATTACAAGTTGTTTATTGGCTCCATGTAGAGCGTTGAATGTATGGAAGAATTCTTCCTGGGTTGATTCCTTGCCGGCTATGAACTGAATATCGTCGATCAACAGAATATCTGCTTTGCGGTACCGGTCGCGGAAATGGTTGGTATTGTGGCTGCGAATGGCATTGATCAGGTCGTTGGTAAAGTCTTCTGATGACACATAAAGCACCGACAAATTTCGGGCATTTGTCGCGTTGCCGATGGCCTGTAACATATGGGTTTTTCCCAGTCCAACGCCTCCATACAAGAAGAGCGGGTTATAGGCACGGGCCGGGTTTTCGGCGACAGCCAGACTGGCCGCGTGGGCCAGTCGGTTGCTGGCGCCGACGACAAATGAATCAAAGGTGTAACGGGGATTGAGAGTGCGGTTTGTGCGTACTTCTGTTTCGCGTTGTTCTTCTTCAATTTCGGTTTCGATGGTTGCCTCATCGATGGCCGGTTCAATATTCTTTTGCCATACAACAAACCGAACGGATTGATTTGAATCCATGAGTCCGGATAGCATCCGGGAAACGGTGCTTGTCAGGCGGGTTTCCAGCCAATCGCGGGCATAGGCATTTTGAACCCCAATCGTGAAGAGGCCCTTCTCATAGTTAAGCACTTCCGTACTACGGACCCAGGTGTCAAAATTGGCTTTTGGCATTTCCATTTGAAGCTGGCCTAAAGTTGCCTGCCATGCGGATTGTGGGTTCATCATCAAATGGGCCTCCGTTTAAAGATTCAGTGTTGCTTCTGGAATATGGAAATGGTTAAGTAAACCCATTGCTAAGCAATGGGGAAACCTGTGCCAATTTTTTCGGATATACAGGGTGAAAATGCCTTGGGGCGTTCCCCTCTAATTCACTACCAGATTCTATCAAAAAGGATATCGACAAACAAGGTGAATCGGCTACGATAGCCTAAAAAAAACTGATAATTTAAGATAATTAATCTTAAAGAAAGTCTTATTTGGCGATCCTTAAGATTCGCCGTTCGAATTTGTGTTCTTGCCAAGTATAGGATTTATTTAGATTCCATTTACCCATATATGGGGGTTGGGGCCAAAAAAACGATTCCTCCCCCTTTAATTGGGGGTTGTGGAGAATTAATAATTCTAGAAGAAAATCGAATCTGAATAATGCAGGGAATCATTTTTGCCAGTCCGTCAGAATCAGTCCTGCGGCTTTGCGGCCGATCTCAACCGCGAAATTTGTCCCCCTGTCCCAGGGGTATACCTGGCTCATACTGGCAAAGTAAATTCCATTGATTGGAGTGCGGATATCGGGGATATTCTCAGAATGGTTGACCAGTGGAACAGGTTGCGCGTAGTTGGTGCGGAACAGCCAGGTCTTGCGAACCCAATCTGGTTTGAAATCCGGGTTGACCCGCTGCAAAGCCGGCAGGAAACGCTGCAGAAGTTCCTCCTGGCTGAGCTTGAAATATTCATGATCAGTTTCCAGGTAATCACCGCAGTAAAGTAAATGGTCGCCGCCGTAATACTCACTGGATAAAAAGTTTGTATGTTCCACCAGTGCCAGAAAAGGGAACCCGGCTGACTTGGGAAGGTTAAACCAGTAATATCCCTTGGAAGAAAGTGGATGTTTGATAGCCAGAACCATCACCACCGCGCCCAGGCTTTTCAGATCCAGCAGACCGCGCAAATAGTCTTCGGGAAGTTCGGGGTTTATTTTTGCCATCAATGCCGGTGAAACAGTAACCAGGCAGCGATCATATTCCCTGTCTTCACCAGAGCAGGTGACGATGATGCCATCATTTTTCCGCGCGCGAATGCCGGAAATCGGTGCATTGAAGTGAATCACAACACCGCGTTTCTGTAGATCTGCCGCGAACGCATCGGCAAAAGCCTGGAACCCGCCTTCGAATGTTGCCAGTTTGGTTGTCCGGCTGTGAAGGCGTGCCCACATCCAGGCCATATTGACCAGACGGGCATAACGTTCACCGAATTTGCCATCCAACATGGGCTGCCACATCAGGTTGTATGCCGTCTCCCCAGCCCATTTACGCATCCAGTTGTCCACTGTAATACGTTCCATGGGTTTCCAGTTGCGTGTGAGGCGGATGAATAATGTAGCCAGACCAAATCGGATTTTGGTCAGACCCCAACCAAGCCCGGGATATAGGATGGCAGCCGGAATTGAATCAAAAGGATAGAACTGTCCCTTGTGGTACATGACTGTTTTGGGTTGTTTGATGATCACACGGTCGCGTAAACCCAGTTCGTCGATCAGTGCGAACATATGCCGGTCAGACAGGAACCAGTGGTGATAGAACTTTTCCAGTGACCATTTCCACTCCGGCTCTTTAAATCCACCGGCCAGGCCACCGGCTTGCGGCGCAGATTCAAATATTTCAACCTCGTGACCGGCGTTTACCAGGTCATGCGCGGCAGACATCCCGGCCATACCACTTCCAATGATCGCGATTTTCATCCCGTTGTCTCCGGTTTAATATCCCATTTCAATCCTTCACGGGCGAAATAATACGCGCCCAGGGCTGTTATGGGAAGCCATAATGCCACGTGAAGAAGCAATGTGTATCCGGCAGCAATCTCACCCGGTACTCCATACGCGCTCAGGAGGGCGATGCCAGGGGCGTCAAACGTCCCGACATATCCAGGGGCGGATGGGAGAGTTGTGGTTAAGTTGACGATGCCGTTCATTAACATCAACGCGAAAAAGCTGACTTCGAACGGAAAGGCGTGCATGACAAACCAGTATTTTCCTGTTTCCAGAAGCCATATGACAACTGAGGTTAGAAACACCATCAGTGCTTCACGTGGACTGCGTAATGATTCAAGGCCTGACAGGAAACGGCGCGTGAGATTGAGTGTTTTTTCGCGGAACCGTTCCGGCAGGAATCGAATGATTACTTTTTCTACAAGTCGCTCACTGGCCGCCGGGAATGCTGCCGCCAGAAGAAAGACGCTCAACGCGCCAATGAATGCTGCGGCTCCCCAGATCGACAGGCTTTGAATACTACCAATGAATCCCGAGTCAGAATTCAGCCTTGTCAACTCCTGAAGGTTCAGGAATACGAAACCCAACATGACAACGCCATCAAATACTCTTTCTATGAAGACGGTTGCCAGAGATGCGGAGATGGGAACTCCTTCATGTTTTTTCAAGACGATCGCCCGCAGGACTTCCCCCATCCGTGCCGGGTAAATGTTGTTGCCCATGTAACCAATTGTCACAATCGGGAACATCTTCGTGGTGGATATCGGTTTCAACGGGCGTAGCAGATAATGCCAGCGCCAGGCTCTTACCCAGACCCCGATAAAGTAAACCAGCACACCCGGAATAAGCCACCAGTAATTGGCTGTTTTTAAGGATTCCCATACCTGGTCCAGGTGCAGTCCCCGCAGGGCGATATACAGGAATGCCACACTGATAAGCAGTCCTAACCAGAATTGCCAGCGTTTCAAGTGATTAACCTTTCACCAGGTGAGTGGATGATATCCAGCTTTTCCGTAGATTGCCGTCTAGAACGGCGCGATCAATGAAATGACCCATGAAAGAATAATAATTATGGCCAGAATACTGAAAACGACCTGTTGTGTTTTTCGTCTTCGTTGTTCCGATGACATGGCAGTTCGTGACTGATTCTTTCCTGACATGTAGATCCTCCAATGTTTTATAATTTTACCATCGCGGTATTAATAAAAACGGGAGCCATAAGCTCCCGTTCGAGGTTTTTTCTCAAAGATGATTATGATTTGTCTGCACTCGGGGTCTCGGCCGGTTTGGCTGTAGTATCAGCCGGTTTACTCTCTGTAGAATTGGATTTCTCTTCTGAATGGGATCCATTCAGACGACTCTGGCCTGATGGCGATTTGTGGTCGGTGGCGTAAAAACCGGAACCTTTAAATACGATCCCAACCGGAGTATATACCTTCCGCAAGGCTTTTTTTCCGCATTCAGGACAGCGGGTTAAAGGGGCATCGCTGAATTTCTGTGTTCGTTCAAACTGAACCCCGCAACTTTCACACCGATAGGTATAGACTGGCATAATTCAAACCTCCAATCGAACTGAGGACATTTCTTATTCAACTAGTGAATATAGCACGCGATTGTATAAAAATCAATAGATAAAACTGAATTTGAAAAATTCTTACATATTTTTAATACGATTTTCCTACTTTATTCTCAAAGGAATCCCGGCTGTCATGAGATAGACCTCATCTGCCATGGCGGCAAGACGTTGATTGGCTCGTCCCTGAACATCGCGGAACACACGTCCCATCAGTGTATCCGGCACAATGCCCATGCCAACTTCATTACTGACAAGGATCCAGGGAGACGATTGGTTTTGCATGGCATTTATCAAATCATCAATCGCGGCGTCTGCCGCCTCAACCATTTCAATTTCATCCGCGTCGTCGGGGAGATGCAGGAAGGATTCATTCATCAGCATGGTGACGCAATCCAACAGAATCGCGTCAAACGGACCACGCAAATCCGCTATCCCGGTGGTAATGTTTTCCGGTAATTCCACCGATAACCAGGTGGATGGACGATTGGCTTTATGTATGGCAACCCGTCTTTCCATTTCATCATCCAAAATACGGGCAGTGGCAATATAGACTACCCTTCCGCCAAACGAACCTGCCAGTTTCTGTGCGTAAAGGCTTTTGCCGCTGCGCGCACCACCGATAATCAGGGTTGTTTTTGGGGTCATATTTTTCTCCTGACCCGATGGATGCTCCTGTTGATTGCCTCCATCGATGTAGTGAAATCATCTTCCGAAAAAACCTCAATGATCAAGATGCCGGTAAACGGGTATGAAAGTAATTGACCGACTACTGCATCCAATCGTTCCGGAAGTATGTGGCATAGGGATTTGTGATCGCGTTCGTTTATCCCGTGAATATGGATAACGTTGGTTTGTTCCAATCGACCGGGGAAATACTTTAAAGGGTCATGACCGTCCAGCCAGAGGTGACCGATATCAATACAACGGGAACAGCCGCTGCGGGTGATGACCGAATCGTTGAAATCGACCGGGTATCCTTCCAAATTTTCGACAGCCAATTGCCTGACATCTCCGGTCACACCGGCAACCATCTCGATTGATCGTAAGGCCTGTTCCTGCCATAAGTGTATGACAGCCGGATTACTGGAATCTTTCTCCTCGCGGCCGTCCAGATGCGCGATATAAGCCAGGGGATATAAGGCACGTGTGGCATCTATCACGCGTCGGGCTTTTTCCAGGGAAATGTGCGCGATTCCCTCATTGGAGGCCAGTCGAAGATCGAGTGGCAGGTGTACTGTGAAGGACAAGTCCGTGCGTTTTGCGATGGTGTTTAGTTCTTTCACTAGGCGGGGGTCTGGGAGATTGCTTTGATCATTGTCCAATTCAAACAGAACTAATTGAATGTTGTGTACTTTTCCAGCCAGGTACCGGACATTCGGCAGTATATCGTCGGGGATGATATACGAAGTGGTTCCAACGCGAAAAGGCAGATCAGAGGGCAGCATAGGTCAGGAGGATAGCCAATTCTGAGATCTCAATGATCAATCCGAAAACATCTCCCGTAATTCCGCCGATGCGGTTGCGGGTGAAGAGGATTATGCTGTAAGCAGCCAGACAGGCAATTGATGCTGCCAGTAGAGAGTTCCAACCTCCCCAGAGGATGAAGGCGAATGGAATTATTGCCGCGGCGAGGATTGATTTACCGGAAAGACCGGAAGCGAAATCGGCGGCCATGCCTTCCGTACGCGCGAGGGGTTGGGTGGCTGCCAGCAAAACCAACCACCTGCTGAATGTTGGCGCGAGCAGCAAGACGTGGAACATACTGGTCGGGGTGATGGTGTACAGAGCCGAGTATTTGAGCATCAGAACAAGGATTAATCCGGTGATGCCAAATGTCCCTGTGTGTGGATCCGCCATGATCTTAAGACGGCGTTCCGGTTTGGCGGCGGAAAGAAGTCCATCACAACAATCCGCCAGACCGTCCAGGTGCAAAGCGCCTGTCAGTATCACCCATAGCGCCAGGGTCAGCACAGTGGCAGGGATGAGAGGAAAGAGCAACTTGAATAATCCCCATCCGACAACGGTGATAAACCCTATGACAACTCCCACCCAGGGAAACCAGATTGCCGCTCGTCCGGTATCGCCCGGTTCGGTTTTTTGCAGTGAACCGACCGGTAAGATGGTCAACAGGGAAAAGGCAAGTTGCAGAAATTTCATGATCTGTCAGATACACCAGCGTTTTCAAATGTGGACATCTCATTAAGTATACGCACTGATGCTTCAACGATGTGAAAGGCCAGAACGGCCCCGGTCCCTTCGCCCAACCGCATGTTTAGTCCCATCAATGGCTCCAATCCGATGTGTTCCAACATAACGCCATGACCGATCTCGACAGAACGATGGGCGGCGATCAGATAAGGTTTTATACCGGGTTCGATATGATAAGCCAGTAGCGCGGCTGCTGTGGAGATAAAGCCATCGATAACCACCGGTACGCGCCGGGCAGCTGATCCGATGATCAGCCCAGCCAGCCCGCCGATCTCAAATCCGCCGACCTTTGCCAGCACGTCCAACGGGTCGTTCAAGTCTGGTTGATTTATCTGGATAGCTTTTTTGATCACGGCGATCTTGGCAGACAGACCGGCTTCATCTATGCCTGTCCCGCGGCCGGTCACTTCTTCGACTGGATGGCCGGTGAACACGGCGGCAATGGCGGAAGATGGCGTCGTATTCCCGATGCCCATATCACCGGTCGCGATAAGGTCCAGACCGCGTTCGAACTCGCGAGCTGCCACTTCAATACCCCGATCAATGCATTGTTCCGCCTGTTGGCGGGTCATGGCCGGTCCACGGGCAATATTACCGGTACCATGATCGATTTTCGCGTCAACAACACCCAATCCGGGCTGGAAATCAGCCGCCACACCCATATCCACCACGCAGACACGCGCTCCGGCCTGCCGGGCAAGCACATTTACCGCTGCTCCACCGGAAAGGAAGTTATGTACCATTTGCAAGGTTACATCAGCCGGATAAGCACTCACGCCTTCACGGGTCACTCCATGATCTCCGGCCATAATGACCACAGCCTTGCGGGTAACATCCGGCTTGAGAGATCCTTGAATGGCAGCCAGTTGAATGGACAACTCTTCGAGACGGCCAAGACTGCCAGTGGGTTTTGTCAATCTGTTCTGGTGGGCACGGGCGGCGCGTTCAAATTCCAGGTCTGGAGGGGGAACAGGGGGTAAATGCAGCATGGATGGATAATTCCTTTCAAAAAAAGCTGCCCGGAGGACCGGACAGCTTGATCATCAACTAGTTAGGATGATGCCTTTTCTTCCTGGTCCGGGAAGTGTATTCGGCAATTCTCGGGCAGGTATCCTGACTTACGGCTTGTTAGGCCAATCACAGTTGCGGCACAGTGCTGGACTCGCGGGAAAAACCCGATCACCAGCTTCCCTTAATTCCTAAATAGGAGCCCAAGAATGTGACAAGTGTATTGCAGGCGGCAGTGTTTGTCAAATTTACAGTGGAAATCTTAACGTATTATTTACGGAGTTAAAGCTCAGATTTATCTGCAACAGCCGACTATTACAAAAGAGGATTTAACCTTCTGGCGGGGAGGCTCGCATGTATGTAGGACCGGATCAAATTCAATCGATAATTTTAGCCCGTCGTCTGGTTCTTTTAACGCACCAGGTTGAAAAACAACGGCAGGATCCAAATGCCGAAGTGAAATCATTTAAAGCGATCATGGAAGAGGATGAGATCCAATTGAGTGGGGGGGTGGAAACAAAAAAAGGTGGTGCGAAATCAGATGAACGTTCCACCCATCCAGTGGATTCCACACAGCGAACGCCACCCGATGGATCAACGTTTGAAACATTGGCATAACAACCACATATGCGCCATATCTTAATCTCGAACAAACCCGCGTTCGGGATATTTTAGATTGTTCGATTGACTTGTTCAACCGAAACGGCCGGTAATGTAATCCTGCGTGCGGGAATCCTTCGGGACGGTAAACATCACCTCGGCAGGGGCGTATTCAATCAGTTCACCTTGCAGGAAGAATGCGGCCATCTCACTGATGCGTGCTGCCTGCTGTGTGTTATGCGGGGCGATGACGATCGTGAAGGTTCTTTTCAATTCCGCAAGCAGTTCTTCGATCTTGGCTGTGGCCAATGGATCAAGGGCGGATGTCGGCTCATCCAGAAGAATGATCTCGGGTTGGAGAGCCAGAACGCGGGCCATTGACATACGCTGCTGCTGCCCACCGGACAGAGCTGCGCCGGGATCCTTAAGGCGGTCTTTCACTTCATCCCATAAAACCGATTGGCGCAATGCCATCTCAACCGCTTCATCCAACTTCTTTTTATTTTTCATTCCGGCCATGACCAGGCCGTAGGCAACATTGTCATAAATACTCAACGGGAGGGCGGTAGGTCGTGAAAAGACCATTCCCACTTTTCTCCGCAGCGCGTTAACATCCATATCGTCCGAGAGGATATCCTGCTCGTCGATCTGCACTTTTCCACTTATTTCGGTGACGTCTGCCAGGTCATTCAGGCGGTTTAACACGCGCAGAAACGAGGATTTCCCGCCGCCAGCCGGACCAAACAGAACGGTAATGGTGTTCGCCTTTATGGTCATGGAGACATTTTTCAGGCTTTCCGTCCCGTCGGAATATTTAAGGTTCAGGTGTTCGACGACTATCTTATCCATTATGTCACCATTGCCGGCGGGCACGAGCACGCGAGCGAATGATTGTCGCCGCGATGTTCATGCCGAGAACGAATAATAAAAGCACCAGAACGGTCCCGTACTGGATCTGGACCGGCATACCCGGAACGGAGGTGGATATAACAAACAGGTGATAAGGCAGGGCCATGGTCGCGTCAAAGGGCGATGCCGGAAGCTGCGGGAGAAAGAAGGAGGCTCCGGTAAACAGGATTGGCGCGGTTTCCCCGGCAGCTCGTTCCAACCCCAGAATGACGCCGGTTATGATCCCGGGCAACGCCTGCGGAAGGACGATACGCCTGATGGTCTGCCAGCGGGTTGCCCCCAGTGAAATACTGATCACCCGGAAGGATGTGGGAACAGACCGCAGTGCCTCTTCGGTTGTGCTGATGATCACCGGGAGAGTCATAATGGATAAAGTTAATGACGCTGCTAATATGCTGGTTCCAAAATTTAGAAAAACAACGAACAATCCCAGACCAAAAAGCCCATAAACTACCGAAGGGATGCCAGCAAGATTGATGATCGCGATACGGATCAACCGGGTCCAACGGTTATTGGGGGCGTATTCGGCAATATAGACGGCTGCGGCGATACCCAGCGGCACGGAGAAAATGGCCGTTCCGAGGGTTAGATAAAATGTTCCGATGATCGCCGGCCATACACCACCAGATTTCATTCCATTGGTAGGCATACTGGTGAGGAACTCCCATGAGATGGAGGAAGTCCCCTGCATGAAAATATAGACCACTATGATAATAATCGGCAGCACGGTTAGCAGGCTGATAAATGTCAAAAAACCAAAACCAAGTTTTTGTACCTGTTGGGGGAGGAGCCGGTGGTTTTGCATGGTAATTATGAAAGAAGCCTCTCACTGCGGGTTGTCTTGCGGGCTGTGAGACTAAAGGCGATCACATTGACGACCAATGAGATAAGGAAAAGAATAATCCCGATGAGGAATAGTACACTGTAATGCACACTACCGGCGGCAACTTCGCCCATCTCTGAGGCGATTGTTGCTGTCATTGTACGCGCGGGTTCAACCAGTGCCTGTAACCCCGCGGGCATCACCGGTGCATTGCCGGTGACCATCATCACCGCCATGGTTTCACCCATAGCCCGGCCCAGTCCGAGAAGTATGGCGGTAATCATTCCGGATTTTGCGGCCGGGAGAGTGATACCCCAGATTGTCTGCCAGCGCGTGGCTCCCAGTGCCATGGAAGCTTCGCGGTATGATTTGGGGACTGTATTTAACGCGTCTTCGCCGACCGAAACAATGGTAGGGATGGAGATCATTCCCAGCAGAACGGCTCCCGTAAGGGCTGTAAGGCCGGTGGGAAGGTCAAAAAACCGGCGAACAAAGGGAACCAACACCTGAATACCCAGAAAGCCCAGAACAACCGAAGGAAGACCGGCAAGAAGTTCGACCAATGGCTTGAGGATCTCTTTTGTCCAGGCTGGAGCAACTTCTGAAATATAAACGGCCGTTCCCACACCCAGAGGAATGGATACCAGTCCCGCGCCGATGGTTACGATGATCGAGCCGAAAACCAAAGGCCAGATACCATAATAGCTTTCCGTGGGATACCAGCGGACGGCCAGCAGACTGTCAAATTCGGCGGTCCACAACGCAGGAAGGCCTTCGCTGAGAAGAAAGTATAAGATGAGAAGCACAAAAAGAATGCTGGAATAACCGCAAATCTGAATAATGCGGGTGACCAATGTTTCCCGCCAGACGGGCATTGACCGTAAATCATCCATCGTTGCCTGATCCTGTTGCCGTGATGGGTACGAAGCCTGAATCGATCACAACCTGTTGGGCTTCATTTCCCAGTATCCACTCAAGATAGGTCTTTATGGCGCCATCCGGTTCTCCGCGGGTGTATATATACAGATCGCGTGATATCGGATACATATTGCTATTGACGGTATCAACTGAGGGAAGAATGTAAGCAGAGTTATCATCCTTCGCGATGGCCAATAATTTTACGTCAGACGTTATATATCCCAACCCATCGTACCCGATGGCGTTTGGATTATCATGGACTTCCGCGATGATACCTTCCGATGATGGTAAAAGCAGCGTTTTCTCGGAGAATAAATCAGTACTATCTTCTCCCAACCGGACCACAGTTTCCAGAAAGTATACGTGAGTTCCGGAATTCGATTCGCGAGACAGACGTACTATGGGCCTGTCTTCGCCGCCGACTTCAGCCCAGTTGGCAATGGTTCCTTTATAAATATCCGAAATTTGTTTCAGGGTCAAACGGTCCACAGGGTTGGAGGAGTGAACGATCACACCGATGGCATCGCGGGCGACAACAAGTTCCCTGGGTTCAAACCCCAATGATTGGGCTTCTTCAATCTCCTCTGCTTTTATGGCTCGGGAGGCATTGGCAATATCTACTGTATTTGTCATCAGGGCTGTAATACCCGTACCGGAGCCTCCCCCTGTTACAGAGATACGCACTTCCGGATATTCGTTCTGATATGCCTCCGCCCAAAGAAGGGCCAAGTTCACCATGGTATCAGAGCCTTTGTTTTGAATATAGGCGGATGATTCAAGACCTGATGTTTCAACGGTTTGAGCCGGGCTGCAACTCCCCAGCAACAGTACCGTCGCGGTTAAAAAAAGGGCGGCGGATCTCATGCGCCTATTATATCTGATGCCGGGGCGGTTATCGTGTCTGATTTGGGTATCTAATCGTATATAATGAGAGAAATCCACCCCGGGGCAGCTTTATGGATACTATCCTTATTCTTGATTATGGTTCCCAGTACACACAATTGATAGCCCGCCGTATCCGCGAATTGCAGGTTTACAGCGAGATTCTTCCCTGGGATGCCCCAGTTGAAAAGATGACTGCAATGAATCCGGTGGGGATAATCCTGTCGGGTGGTCCGTCGTCTGTTTATGAAGATGATGCGCCATCCATCCATCCCTTTGTGATACAGGCTGATGTTCCCATTCTGGGCATTTGCTATGGTATGCAGGCTATTACTCGCATTCTAGGCGGGCAGGTGATTCCGGCGAGTGAAAGGGAATTTGGTCCTTCGCAGATCCGGGTTGTCCGGCCAAATCCATTGATTCCGGATAATACTCTGGACGTGTGGATGTCTCATGGTGATCGAATTGAAAAAATTCCGGAAGGTTTTTCCATTCTGGCGGAGAATCCGAATTGTCCGTATGCTGCCATGGGGAATATTGAGAAACGGATATATGGGGTTCAGTTCCATCCCGAAGTCCGCCACACTCCGCTAGGGCAGGAGATCCTGAGGCGTTTTGTTCTGGATATCTGTGGCGCGGCTGCCAGTTGGACTCCTGAGTCGATGATTGATATGGCCGTTGAGCGGATTCGTTCCACTGTGGGAGAATCGCGAATGCTTTCCGCGGTATCCGGTGGCGTGGATTCCAGCGTGGCTACCGCCCTGGCCGCAAAAGCGGTGGGTAACCGGTTGAACGCGGTATTTGTGGACCATGGATTATTACGCAAGAATGAACGAGCCTATGTAGAAAAGGCTTTTGCGCCGCTTATGGGGGAACGGTTTGTGTGTTTGGATGCCTCAGAATGGTTTCTTCAAGGCCTTGAAGGAGTAAACGATCCTGAAGTAAAACGCAAGGTCATCGGCGAGACTTTTATCCGTGTATTTGAAAACCATGCCCGAAGTCTGGGAAAGATCGACTATCTGGTACAGGGAACAATATATCCGGATGTAGTGGAATCAAGCGCGCCTGACCGGAACAAAGCAGCGCGGATCAAAACTCACCACAATGTGGGTGGGCTTCCCGAGGATATGGATTTCAAACTGGTTGAACCCTTACGGTATTTCTTCAAGGATGAAGTCCGTTTGGTCGGCGAAGCACTTGGACTTCCTCGCGAACTCGTCTGGCGGCAGCCATTCCCGGGTCCGGGATTGGCCGTTCGTTGCCTTGGGGATATCACATCCGAGCGGCTTGAGTGTCTGCGCGAAGCCGATGCTATTTTCACAGAAGAACTGACATCCGCGGGCTGGTTAAAATCATGCGCGACTGGAGAAGAGAACCGGGCCGCGCAGGCGTTTGCCGTTTTGTTGCCGGTGCGATCAGTGGGTGTTATGGGCGATCAGCGCACATACCAGGAAGTGGTGGCACTGCGTGCGGTAACTACGGAAGATTTTATGACGGCTGACTGGGCACGTCTGCCGGCAGATTTACTGGCACGCGTAGCCAACCGGATTGTCAATGAGGTCTCGGGGGTAAATCGGGTAGTTTATGATATTACCAGTAAACCGCCCGGCACAATTGAATGGGAATAGTACGGTAAACAACGGAATACATCAAAGGAGAAGGAACATGGATTTGGGCGAAGTGCTATCCAAAGCGTGGAAGATCATTTGGAAGAATAAAATTCTGTGGATCTTTGGCCTGTTATCCTCCTGTGGTCGGGGGAGTGGCGGGGGTAATGGCGGAGGTGGTAATTTCAATCTGCCAAGTGATCAGAATTTTGATTTTGAAAATGGGGGAGACCCGTTCTCTAACGGTGAATTCCCTCAATTGGAGGAATTTGGCCGGAGCTTTGAAAATGTTTTCGAAAATGGTGATCAGACTGCCATCGGGTTGGTGATTGCCATTTTCTGCATTGTCATTTTCCTTTCTTTGGCGTTCCTGTTTGTTCAGGCCATTGGACGGGCTGGAATGATCCGTGGGACGGTCCTGGCGGATGGTAGTGATGCGGCATTGACATTTAGCCAGATCTGGTCAGCCGGATCACCCTACTTTGTAAAAGTCTTCCTGTTTAATTTCCTGCTCGGGATTGTAGCGTTTCTGGCATTTATGATCGTGTTGGTACCACTCGTCCTGGTTGGAATACTAACCATGGGTATTGGTTTGATTTGCATCATTCCATTGCTCTGTTTGATGATCCCTGTCGGATGGGCTGTAAACGTGATAATCGAACAGTCCAATGTGGCACTGGTGGTTGAGAACCTGGGCATGGTGGATGCTTTGAAACGCGGTTGGAAAGTATGCCGTGAAAATTTGGGGCCGGTGGCGGTTACCGGTTTGGTCGTTATCGTCGGTGGAGCGGTCGTCTCATTGATCATCGGGTTACCGCTTTTGATCGTTTTCGTCCCTCTTGTGATCGGTGTGATCTCTCAGGATCAGACCCTGATGACAGGTGGCGTTGCCACATTTGGGATTTTGTTGTGCTGCCTTATGCCGTTTGTCCTTGCGTTGCAGGGTATATTGCAAAGTTACATTGACACGGCATGGACGTTGACCTTCCTTCGGCTTACAGCACCGAAAAAAGAAGAACCGGAATGGCAGGCTCTCCCGTCAACGGACTAGAACAATACTGATATAAGGAAAAAGCGTGATTACTTGGCTGAGAAAGACAGGGGCATTTTTTCTGCTACTGGCTGTTCTCAGCCAGGTCTTTACGGTACCGGTGGTATATGCCCAGACTATTCCCCGGGCAAAGATAAACCTGCTTGATGCTTCACGATTTCCGACCATCCGGTTAGAAGCGGATGTTAACCGCCCAGACGGCAGCTTCGTGGAAGGTTTGACGAAAGAGGATCTTTCGATCATCGAGAACGGCGTTCAACGTCCCGTTGATGAGGTGCGTGAGACCCCGAACGCGGTTGATTTTATCGTGGCGGTCAATGGTGGGGCTATTCTTGGCAACCGCATCTCAAGTAAGACGAACTTCCAGTTGATCAAAGAAGCATTGTTGGGTTGGGTGCCAGAAGCCGAGTCGATTGGTAAAGGGGATTCAGTCACACTTGTGACCAATGCCGGTGTTAAAGCTGTGCGAATGGATACCGCGGAGGAATGGACGGCGGTGTTTAACTCGCTGAGCCCTGAGTTGATCAATGCAACCCCCAGCCTGACAAGTCTCACAAAAGCAATAGAACAGGCGGCCGGTGCTCCTTCGCGGCCGGGAATGAAGCAGACCATTCTTTACATTACACCGTTGATGTCTTCCAGTCTATCGAAAGCCATGGATGGTCTGGCTGAACAGGCAGCCGGCGCGGGTGTGACGATCAATATCTGGTTGGCGGCGCCTTCATCAGCTAAGCAACCTGTAGCTGAAGAGGCTGTCCAATTGCTGGCTGATCGTACGGGTGGACAGGTATACCGTTTTTCCGGTCGGGAAGCACTCCCGCCGATCGAGACGTACCTGCAACCGCTCCGGCGCCAATATGAGATCAATTACCGGTCGCGTTCCAATCAGAGCGGTATTCAGACGGTCATCCTTGAAGTTCAGACAGACGAAGTCCAGACACGGTCGCCGGAAGAGAATTATGACATTTCGATAAAGGCGCCCAATGTGATGTTCATTAGCCCTATCGAGCAGGTTTCTTTGGAATGGAAAGAAACGGATGACGGCCGATTTGCGTTGACCCCAGCGGAAGTGCCCTTCGAACTTTTTGTGGAATTCCCGGACAACCATCCCAGGAACCTGACAGTCAGCCGGCTGCTTGTTGACGGGCAGATTGTGGATGAAAGAAATGCGGAACCTTTTGTTGATTTAACGTGGCCGGTTTTGCGCTTAAAGACCAGTGGTACCTACAATGTTCAGGTTACGATCAAAGATGAGCTTGGATTGAGCGGAAAAACCGTGATTCTCTCGCTTGATGTATCGGTTCCGGTACCACCAGCGGCCAATTTAATGGAAGCCGTTTCTTCCGAGAGATTAGCCCTGGCTATAGGTGCTGTATTGCTCGTGGTCATTGGGGGAATCATCTGGTATAACCGCGCGAAAAAAACGCGGGAGGTTACACGTCCCAGACCGGCATCCATTCGTGTGGATTCGCATCCACTGGAACGCCCGGGCGCTGTGATCAATCTGTCTGACTCAACAACCCGGCCATCGCTCACCGCAACGCCGCGGGATAGAACCGGTTGGTTGCTGCCGCAGGAGGGTGGCGACGCGCTTTCCACCCAACCGAGCATCCGGTTGGGCGAAAAAATAGTCACGCTGGGAAGCAGCCCTATCCGTGCGCAGGTGGTCATCCCTTCACCCAGTGTCGATGGGCTGCACGTGCGCATTACAATACGCCCGGATGGCACATACTGGCTGGAAGATGCCGGCTCCATTTCCGGAACATGGGTCAATGGCACTCCGGTTTCGAACCTTGGTACGGCTCTCTCCAATGGGGATATCATCCGAATGGGAAAGATCAGCTTCCGATTTGATTTGCGGGGCTAAATCCATTTGTTTTTCGGGGAGATGTTATCCGTTCCATCCACACCGGAGTTATGATAAAATTTGCTCCTCGGGAAGGATGGCCGAGTGGCTTAAGGCGCCTGTCTTGAAAACAGGTGTGGGGAAACCCACCGTGGGTTCGAATCCCTCTCCTTCCGCCTTAAAGCCCGAAGGCTTTAACGTTAATAACGTAATATTGGGGAGGTGCCAGAGTGGCCGATTGGGCTCGCCTGCTAAGTGAGTGCTGGGGTTCCTCAGCCGTGGGTTCGAATCCCACCCTCCCCGCCAAAATCAATAATACAAAGAGGGTTCGAATCCCACACTTCCGGTGTGCAAGCGACCCTCCCCGCCAAAATCAATAATACAAAGAGGGTTCGAATCCC
>CAYUQJ010000003.1:0-387170 GCA_964446955.1 uncultured Leptolinea sp. | reverse complement strand
GTGCCTCCACGGAGATTCGAACTCCGGTTTTAGCCTTGAAAGGGCTGCGTCCTGGTCCCCTAGACGATGGAGGCAACGGACGAAATTCTACCACAACCTGTCTGTGGGTCAAGGATTTCAAATATACAATTTTGAGTGGTTTAGCCGGCAGTCTGAAGCAGACTCAACAGTGCCAGAACACCGAAAACGGTGATGATCACTCCCGAAATTCGGTTGACCCAGATAAGCCCGGTGGTATTGAATTTCTGCCGGAACAATCCAACCATGCCGGAAAGACATAACCACCACAAGCTGGAACCAATCACCACGCCTAACACCAACATTCCGGCTGATGCGTAACCTCCGCTGGCAGTTCCAAGGCCCAAACCGGCAAAGACAGCGGCGAACGCCAGAATGGTCATCGGGTTTGTTACCGTGAGGAAGAACGTGGACAGGTAATCTCCGGCAATGGTCGAATTGGACAATGTGGAAGCCGCCTGCTCTGCCGGACGGGAGATCAACGTTTTCACTCCGAGATAACACAGGAAAAGCCCACCGATCATACTCAGCCAGAACTTTTGACTCACCAGGAAAGACGAGATGAATGTTAACCCGAACGCCGCCACACAACCATACAAACCATCTGCAGTGGCCGCCCCCAACCCGGATACCAGTCCGGAGAGTCGTCCGTTGCTGATCGTCCGCCGGATGCACAATACCCCGATCGGCCCGACCGGCGCGGCGATGGAGAATCCCATAATGATGCCCCTGATGATGATCGGTAGTTCCACGAAACCTCTTTTTCTATTCAGCAAAACAGGAGAAATTATAGGTGATAACACAATAATCAGGATAGTACCCGTTTGTGTACTTTATATAAAGATAATATGAATAATCTTGAAGCTCAAAAATTCAAGAATCCCCTCACCGGCTCCCTGCAAACTGCTGACTCATACCCCGGCTTGCTGACATAAGGCCCCACCGGGTAAGCTTCCAGTAAATCCGGATTGAAGGATGACAGCAAGCGTTGTAGGTCAACCTCCGGCCCGCCTGTAACCCAGGACCAGGCATCTTCTTTCGTGAGCATAACCGGCATACGTTCGTGTACCGGCGCGATCACCTCGTTCGCGCTGGTGGTGATGATCGTGCAGGTCTTCAACGGCTGCGCCTCTCCACCCGGCTGCCAGACTTCCCACAATCCGGCAAAAGCGAACGGTCTGCCATCTTTCCGCCTGAAGTAAAACGGTTGTGTTTTTCCCCTTCCGGAAGCCGGTTTCTGCCACTCGTAAAATCCGTCGGCAAAAATCAAACAGCGTCGTTTCTGGAATGCGTTTCGGAATGACGGCTTTTCCGTCAAGGTTTCCGCCCGCGCGTTGATCAGCTTGTTGCCAATAGCCGCGTCTTTGGCCCATGATGGGATCAATCCCCAGCGCAGCCATTCTGCTTTGCGGGTGGCGGCATCCGTTGCGGCCAACACCGGTTGACTGGGAGCCACGTTATAGCGGGGTTCCCAATCCAATGGTATCTCCCCCAAACCAAGTTCATCACTTAAGTCAGCCAGGTCAAACGCGATGGTAAATCGTCCGCACATAGATAAAGTATAGCCATTTTTCCGCGACCAGAGGCTGCCAACACCGCATATAAACAGAGGGATGGCACAATCCGGTGGGTTGCGGATGGTAGGCACAATCCGGTGGGTTACGGATGGTAGGCACAATCCGGTGGGTGAGCCTGTCGAACCCACTGATTGACAGGCTCACATACCCTCATTACTACAATTTTCATTAGAGGATACAAATGGCACAGGTTCATTCGGTATAATTACCGTAATCCTGAAATGATAGAGGGAAAAATGCCTGAACCTCTGGTGGAATGCATTCCCAATTTTTCGGAAGCCCGCCGGCCTGATGTGGTCGAACAGATACTTACCGCCATCCGTTCGGTCAACGGGATCAATATCTTAGATCACAGTTCAGATTCAGACCATAACCGGACCGTTGTAACCTTTGTCGGCCCGCCGGCTGCCGTGGAAGATGCCGCATTTCAAGCCATCAAAACAGCCGCGCGATTGATTGATCTCGATCAGCACACCGGTGAACACCCCCGCCTGGGTGCCACAGATGTTGTCCCGTTTGTGCCCATCTCCAGCATAACCATGCAGGAATGTGTTGAAATGGCGCGTCGTGTGGGAAAACGTGTCGGCGAGGAACTCTCCATTCCTGTATATCTATACGAAGCCGCAGCCACCCACCCTGACCGGCAAAACCTGGAAAACATTCGGCGCGGCGAATATGAGCTGTTAAAAACCGAGATTGGTGTCAATCCAGCTCGTGACCCGGATTTCGGCCCAAAAAAGGTCGGACCGGCCGGTGCCACAGTAATCGGTGCGCGAGCTCCGCTCATTGCCTATAACATCTACCTCACGACCGGTGACGTCAGCATCGCGCAGAAGATTGCAAAAGCTGTGCGCCACTCTTCCGGTGGCTTCCGTTATGTCAAGGCGCTTGGGCTGCTGGTCGAAGGCCGCGCCCAGGTCTCAATGAACCTCACCAATTTCCGGCAGACCCCTGTGTTCCGCGTGATGGAAGCTGTAAGGACTGAAGCGGCTCGATATGGCGCGGGAGTCCATCACAGCGAACTGATCGGTCTTATTCCACAGGATGCTTTACGCGACGCGGCTGTGTGGTATTTGCAATTGGATGATTTCCAGACGGAGCAGGTTCTGGAAGAAAAACTTGCCGTTAGCCGAATCGGACCGTCCACATCAACAGCTATTCCGGGTAAAGAATTCCTGGACAACCTGGCTGCCGGAACTCCCACTCCGGGTGGCGGCAGTGCGGCCGCGTATTCCGGTTCAGCCGCCGCCAGCCTTGTCAGCATGGTCGCACGGTTGACAGTAGGCAAAAAGAAATATGCCGCTGTAGAATCCCGCATGTACGAGATCATTCAACAGGCTGAAGCCCTGCGGTTGCAATTACTGGAAACCATGCAGGCCGATGCGGCCGCGTTTGAAGCCTGGATGGCTGCCAACCGTCTACCAAAAGACACAGCAGAACAACAATCCACCCGTGAAACCGCCGTTGAACTGGCTACCCGCAACGCCATTGAAGTCCCGTTACGAACCATGGAACAGGCTCTGAAGGCATTGATGCTGGCATTGGAAGTGGCAGAGACCGGGAATCTGAACGCGATATCTGATGCCGGTTCCGGCGGCGAACTTGCCCTCACCGCCATTACGGCAGCCGGTTACAATGTGCGCATTAATTGCCCGGGGCTGGATGAAGCCTCCGCTCAGGCGTATATTCAACGTGCCCGGCAGATAGAATCAACAGCCCGTGAGACGATCACCCGGCTGAGGACCACATTATCCACTCGCGGAAATTTTTCGCTGGAATAAAACAAAAACGCAAATAAGGAGCACAACATGGGACTGAAATCGGATAGCTGGATCCGGAAAATGGCAATGGAACATAAAATGATCGAACCTTTTGCTGACCGGCAGATCCGGCAGGGGGTAATCTCCTATGGTGTTTCATCATATGGTTACGATATCCGTGTAGCGGATGAGTATAAGATATTCACCAATGTTTATTCAGCCGTGGTCGATCCGAAAGAATTTGATCCCCGGTCAATGGTCGACTTCAAAGGTGATGTATGTGTTATCCCACCAAATTCCTTTGCCCTGGCACGCACCGTTGAATATATGCGCATCCCGCGCAGTGTGCTGACGATCTGTCTTGGGAAAAGCACCTACGCGCGCTGCGGCATCATCGTCAATGTCACCCCCTTTGAACCGGAATGGGAAGGTTATGTGACTCTGGAAATCAGCAACACCACGCCATTGCCAGCCAAGATTTATTCAAATGAGGGTATCGCCCAGGTATTGTTCTTTGAGGCAGATGAAGGTTGCGAGATCTCCTATGCTGACAAAAAGGGTAAATATCAAGGGCAGCAATCCATTGTCCTTCCCAAACTTTAATCCCTCGACTCTCCGGTCGCTTCGGTGAAAAACTTCAATCCCTTCACCAGCATGAAGATCACACCGCCGTTTGGCGGTGTGCTGTTGGGTGCTGTGTTTATTCTGGTCTTTGTATCACTGGCCGGTGAATTTGTGATTAGACTTGGAATGTCGCTTGATTTCTGGCCGGCTCCTTTACTCGGGTCTGCCAATGCCGAGCTGGATATAAAGCTCCAGGCGCTTGATGAAATCGCACGAAAAGAAAAAGTGGATTGTATTTTTCTCGGTAGTTCACAGCTGGATACCGCTCTTAATCCGTCAATTTTCTCTGAGACGTATGAACACGAAACCGGATACCCGATCAAGTGCTATAACTTCAGTCTGGGGACCCTGACAGCCGGACCGGCCGGCAAGATCGCCGCTCTTCTCGTTTACCGCTATCAGCCCGAGCTGCTGGTTTTTGGAATATCCGCCCGCGACTTTTCCCGTGATTTTGGGGAGCTGGCCCGCCCACTGATCGACGATCCCTGGGTAAAGGACCGCGTCGGGCAACCCAACCTGACCGGACGGTTGACCGAAATATCCATGTTCTTTCGCTTTCTCAGCCAGAACCGGGTGGCTTTCAACCCGGACTACCAGACATTAAGAACACGAATGCTTCGTCAACTGAACCCGGACGGGTTCCTGCAATACAACGGGAACGATTTATCCATTGACACAGACGCGTTCATCCCGAAGTATAAATTGCACGCCGAAGACCTTTCCGGCCTGGACGAAGTCATGGCAACAGAAGCCCAGGGAGTTCGAGTCATTATTCTCGAAGTACCAATCTATCCCGATTTCCTACCGCATTACGTGGAAGGTGATTCGGAGAAGTATTTCACCATGTTCCGTGTTCCCGTCCAGGAACGCATCAATGTTTACGGTGCTCCGTTTATCTATTCGCAGGAAGCGATCGGTATTCATATACCCGGTTCAGGCTGGAATGACGTAAAACACTTGAATACACAGGGTGCCGAGATATTCAGCCGGTGGTTTGCCCGGCGCGCCGCAGAGCTTTTCTATCCAACCGACTCCAGTAAATCCATATCAATGAGTTTCGATGGAAATCATTAGCCTGCCGTTCGCGCTTTTCTGCCTAATCGCTCTGATAGTCTATAACCTGCTTCCCAGGCGTGGGCAAAATTTCTGGCTGGCCTTCTGCTCGTTCTACTTTGCCTGGTCATGGCGTTGGGATTTCGCCATCATCCTCGCCATCTCGATAGTGATCAATTTCTTCCTGGGGAAATCCATTACCGCGGCACTTAACAGGAGAAAAACCTGGTTAACTGCCGGAATCGCCTTCAACATCGTTTGGCTTATTTTTTACCGGTTCGCTGTGATCGGGCATCTTGACCTGTTGATCAGAGTCCTCTTCAATGGCCAATCTTTAACCACAGAAATCCTGTTGCCAGTCGGCTTCTCTTTCTATTCCCTGCAGGCGATTGCCTACCTGGTGGATGTGTACCAAAAACAGATATCCGCAGAAGATGACCTGGTGGATTTCGCAGTTTATTTGGGCTACTTCCCCCGTCTGCTTTCCGGGCCCATTGAACGAGCCAAATCATTTCTCCCGCAATTAAAAAATGACCGTGTTGTAGGTAATAATTGTGCTGCGGAAGGCGCGTGGCTGGTCCTGGTTGGTTTGTTCCGAAAACTGGTTCTCTCTGCCCTGTTCGCCACCCTGATCCCGGATGGGGTTTTCACACGCCCGGTGGAATTTGCCGTTTCCGACCGCTGGGTCTCATTATTGATCTACAGTTTCTGGTTGTACAACGACTTTGCCGGTTATACATCCATTGTCCGCGGGATCAGTCTGTTCTTTGGGATCCGTCTGGTGTCAAACTTCCGACAACCATTTTTTGCCCGCACATTTCTTGAGTTCTGGAATCGCTGGCACATGAGCCTATCCTTCTGGTTGCGCGACTATATCTTTTTCCCAATACAACGCGCGTTTGGACGTCGTGGATATTCATCAGCCAATCCGATTCGCGCGCTAATCCCGCCTGTTATTACCATGCTGGCAAGCGGTTTCTGGCACAGCGCCGCCTTTTCGTTGGCCGCGTGGGGTTTGCTTCACGGCATTTATCAAGCCAGTGATCACATCACCTCACAAACACCCGGGCATATCATCCCTTCACGCCAACCTCGCTGGATACAGATATATATGGCTTTTCGGGTTTATCTTCTGCTTCTTCCGACATGGATACTGTTCGCAACCGGTGGATTGAAACTGGCCGCCAGTTTTTCTCTGTCACTTTTCGCCGGTGGCGGAATGTTGCGCGTCCGTCCGCTGGAAATGGCCATTCCGGTCATCGGGCTTTGTGTATCGCTCATTTTGGATTGGTTGCAGGAGAAGAATGGTGAAAACTCCCCATTTGGTTCATTTTCTTCCTTCGCTCAATCCGCCTTTGCCGCCCTGCTGGTTTTCTGTGTAATATTAAGTATTCTCTGGTCAAACATCCCATCTGCTTCTTTTGTTTACCAGGGTTTCTAGACATTTTTTCCAAGGATCAAAACATGAAAAAAGACTGGTATAAGAATGCCATTTTTTATGAACTTAATGTACGCGCCTTTCGTGACAGCAACGCCGATGGCAAAGGGGATATCCCCGGCGTTATCGAGAAGCTGGATTATCTGAAAGACCTGGGGGTTGACTGCCTTTGGCTGCTGCCCATGTATCCTTCACCCCTGAAAGATGACGGCTACGATATTGCAGATTTCATGCACATCCATCCAGACTTTGGAAATGTCGATGATTTCAAACGACTAATGGAAGAAGCCCACAAAAGGGATATGTATGTTGTCGCTGATCTTGTCTTGAACCATACATCCGATCAACATTACTGGTTTCAGGCGGCGCTCAAAGACCCCTCATCACCGTTCAAAGATTATTATGTGTGGAGTAAGACCGGCAAAGAGTACGCCGATACCCGCATCATATTCCTGGACACGGAACCATCCAACTGGTCCTATTGCCCGGAAGTCGGTGAACATTACTGGCACCGATTCTACGCGTCACAACCCGACCTTAATTACGATAACCCGGCCGTACAGGAAGAGATGTTGAATACCATGCGCTACTGGGCAAACCTGGGACTGGATGGATTCCGCGCCGATGCAGTTCCATATCTATTTGAGCGTGAAGGAACTAACTGCGAAAATCTACCGGAAACACACCAGTTCCTGAAGAAAGTACGACGTGTTCTGGATTCTGAATTTCCTGGACGAATTCTGCTGGCTGAAGCCAATCAGTGGCCCAATGATGTGCGCGAGTATTTCGGGGAAGGTGATGAATTCACAATGGCGTTCCATTTCCCGCTAATGCCTCGGATCTACATGGCGATGAAAAAAGGGGATCCCGCCCCCATCCGTTGGGCATTGGAGAATACTCCATCCATACCGGATGGCTGCCAGTGGTGCACCTTCCTTCGTAATCATGATGAATTGACATTAGAAATGGTCACCCCGGAAGAACGCGACTATATGTGGCAGCAATATGCCCCGGACCCCAGGATGAAGTTGAACCTTGGCATCCGCCGCCGCTTCGCCCCTCTGTTGGACAACAATATCGAAAAGATGAAGCAAGCCAACGCCATTCTATTCTCTTTGCCGGGCACACCCATCATCTATTATGGCGACGAGATCGGGATGGGAGACAATATCGATTTGTTTGACCGCAATGGCGTTAGAACACCCATGCAATGGAGCGCCGATGCGCCGAATGCCGGATTTTCCGAAGCCAATCAAACGTACGCTCCGGTCATCAACACACAACCATATACCCCCCAACAGGTCAACGTAGCCGACCAGCAGGAAGACCCCGCATCCCTCCTGAGTTTTATGAAGCACCTGGTAAAGCTGCGGAAAGAACGACCGTATCTGGCCGAAAGCGATATTCAATTCCTGGAAACGACCAGCCCGAACACTTTATGTGTTGTTCGGGGATCAGGAGATAAGCAGATGATCGCTCTCCACAACCTGGGCGATTGCAATGCCTATGTCACGTTCCAGACCGCCCTGGGCTTCACACCAAAGATCGAATTGCTTACTGGAACTCCGATAAATCCGGGACTGAAAACGATCAGACTGGCGCCGCATCAATCAGCCTGGTTGGAATAGTGTTTACAACACCCGCAAGACGATACCTTCCCACGGCGCAAGATCAACACACCGTTGTTCAGCCATCCCTGTACGGTCCAAACCTGTCGAGACGATGATCTCCAGTTTCCCAAAGCGCCGGAAGTCAAATCGTGCGGTTGTTTCGCCCATATTGAAAGCGACAATGATCTTCTCATCACCCGCTTGCCGCAGGTAGGCATAACAATCTGCCGGTGCAGGGTCTATGGGCTCATACGAACCGGAATTCAAGGCAGCGGATTGTCGGCGGAATGCGATCAATCTTCGGTATAGATTTAATATGGAGTGAGAATCCTTAACTTCAGCCTCCATATTGACTATCTGATAATCTTCCGCCACTGGAAGCCAGGGAGTAGTACCTGCCGCAGTAAAACCGGCATTCGGTTCGGATGACCACTGGTTTGGAGTACGGTTTCTATCCCGGCCGGTGCCAGGGACGCGTTTGCCCCAGGGATCCTTCTGTTCTTCCAAGGGTATCTCAACATTTACCTGCCCGAATTCATCGCCATTATATAGCGTTGGTGTTCCACGCAGAGTCAATAGCAGCATGGCTGCCTGACGGGCTTTATCTGGTCCCAGTCTTCCGGCAATCCGGGGTTCATCATGGTTCCCCATCACGTAATTCGGCCAGCCCCACGAAGGTGTTACCTTTTCCACATTCTCAATCACTTTTCGGATGGCTGCGGCCTTCCAGGGAGCAACCAACAGCGCGAAATTGAAGGGCATATGCAGCTCATCGTTTTTTTGTCCGTAATATGTTGCCCACTCTTTCCAATCCGCGATATGGATCTCGCCCACCGAATATCGTGGAGGGGAATAGGTATCAAGGATATTGCGCAGCTCACGATACACCATGTGGACGTCCGGGTGGCCTTTATCATGGATATGCAATAACTTATCATAATCCCCGGTTGGCTTCAGTTCTCCCCTGGATGGATCACGATTGATAGGGTTATCGCGCAGATCCGGATCCTTCATAATGTAATGCGCCACATCGATCCGGAAACCATCCACACCCCGGTCCAGCCAGAAACGATAGACGTTAAACATCGCCTCACGCACATCCGGGTTACGCCAGTTCAGATCTGGTTGTTCCTTGAGGAAAGAGTGAAGGTAATACTGCTGCGTTTTCTCATCCCACTCCCAGGACGAACCGCCAAAGACCGCCAGCCAGTTGTTCGGCGGAGTTCCATCCGTCTTGGCATCCCGCCAGGTGTACCAATCACGTTTGGGATTATCCCGGCTGGACCGTGACTCGATGAACCACGGGTGTCTGTCAGATGTGTGGTTGGGAACTATATCGATGATCACCTTCAAGCCCCGTTGATGGGCTTCGCACACCAGGCGGTCAAAAATTGTCAGGTCTCCAAACGCCGGGTCAACATTGCAATAATCAGATACGTCATAACCGAAATCGGCCTGTGGTGAGGGATAGAACGGTGACAACCAAATGGCATCAATTCCAAGAGTCTTTGAGAGGTAATCCAGCCGGTTGATCACACCCTGTAAATCGCCAATTCCATCCGCATTACTGTCTTGAAAACTCCGCGGATAGATTTGATAAATAACGCCAGTTTTCCACCAGAGGGAAGGAACTTTTTCCATAATGAACTCCTATCAATAAAAACCAGACTTTCTAAAACAGACGCCATGAGTCCAAACTGTCTTTTTAAGAATACAGATCAACCTGAATGGATGCCCTGTATTCATAACTCTAACGCGACTCAAAAAATTCGCGGCGCACATAATATCATGAGATTTCTGTAATGTGCGGATTCTGTGATGAGTGAGTGTGTCTACGCTGGATTGCTCCCTTTATTATAAGTTCCCGTTATTGGCAATTTGTTGTGAAAAATCACCGAATTTGCGCCAGTGTATTGAGGAGAAAGTCCCGGCTTTCCGGCATATCTTCCTCCAAAAGGCTGTGAATGATAACAGGCCCCTGGTATCCTGAATTCTCCAACAATCTATAAAACCCCGCGAAATCCAATCGGCCTTTCCCGGCTGGAACCCGCTTCAACTCTCCGGTTTCCTCATCATAGTCGCCGACATCCTTTGCGTGTGTCAGAACGATCTTGTTACCCAGGCGGGATAACGCCTCATCAAAAATTTCAATCTGTCGTGGCAAATCATCACGAAACAGAAGATTGGCAGGATCCATAACAATATTAAGATTATCCGATTCGATCTCGTCTATAAGTCGGACTGCTTTTTCAACCGTGTTAACAATATTCGACACCTCGATCTCAAAAGCAAGATGAACAGAGTTGGCTTCAGCAATCCGGATGATTTCTCGCATCGTTTTTTTCATCACCTGCCAGGCTTCCGGAGATTCATTATCCGGGTGAGAACGCCAGAGGTGTTCCGGATTTCGGGTCCCTGTACTGATCGTGATGATATTGGTACCCATTTCTTCCGCGGCTTCACTCAGTGTACGCATTCCGGTTATCCCGGCTTCCCGCTCTTCCTTGTTGGGATGAGCCGTGTTAAAAGTCCCGGAAATAGCTGCCAGGTTTAATCCGAATGCCCATAGCGTAGCCCCAATCTCTCCTGCTTTACCATGGGGGAGTTTTTCAGGCAGTGTTGGTAAACCCAGTGTGCTCAGTTTGAATTGAACACATTCAAAACCCATCATACGAATTCGTTCCAGCGATTCCTCCAAAGAAGGCCGCTTCACTTCCCTGACCATAACGCCTAACGAATATCTGGATGTTGTCATGAGATTCTTTCCTTATTCGAACTGTACATCCAATGCATGATCCAATGATCAATTATTTGGGTTTGATCTCACTGTTCAATCCACCGGTTTTATTGCCTTACAGTCCCACCTGTCCCTTTCAATCGTATTGCAACAATAGCAGATTAATCACGTATATATGAATGAAAACCTGAGAATGACTGGTTAAATTCTAACCTAAATAATCATCTATTCACATTAAAATAAGAAAAAAGACTCCCGACAATCCCATTTACATCCACTCAAACGGGATTAGTCTGTTGAATTTTGATGGAAATCGAAACACATGAAAACAATTTTATCTCCCGTACGCCATCTGATCCGCCGTGAAGACGCGGAACAATACTTATTGATCCTCATGTTGAGCTTCGCGTTTTCCGTGAGCGCGACAAGATTCTTTCTTCATCTCACGAATTATCCAAAGATAGGTGGCGGTGAATTACATATCGCCCACGTACTCTGGGGAGGATTAATACTTTTCGCCAGTTCTTTATTGCCATTGATTTTTACAAACCGGTGGGTCTATAACCTTTCAGCGGCCTTGTCCGGGATGGGTGTCGGCCTTTTCATTGACGAAGTCGGGAAATTTATCACATCCACTAATGATTATTTTTACCGCCCGGCAGCTCCGGTTATTTACATCTTCTTTCTGTTGGTGGTGATGCTTTACTTTCGAACAAAGAAACCGGTTAGGCAGGATGCCCGTGCTTTGCTTTACCAGGCTTTTGAAGACTTTCATGAAGTATTGGACAACGACCTTTCAGACAACGAGAGGCTGGAGCTCGAAATGCGTCTCGAAAAGGTGATCAAAGTCTCCGACCGGGCGGATATCACCCGACTCGCCATAAACCTGCAGGATTTCCTCGGGCATGAAGATCTCAATCTCGCCCCCGAACCACCCCCAATGTGGTTTGTCAAATTAAAAACATGGATCGTTGAGTTTCTCTCACCATTTCATATTCATACTTTTTTGGTAGGCGGATTGATTGCGTGGAGCATCTGGATCCTCGCGGAGTCTTTCCGGATCCTGTCGAAGGTTGGCGACCTCCCCATGTTGATCGAACTCATGCAGCCGCTTGTGGAAGGTAATTACATCCGTGGGACCATGTCATTGGATCTTTACATCCTATTAATTGGCCTGCAGGCAGGTACCGGATTGTTACTTTTTATGACATCAGCCGTTCTCTTCTTTCGGATACAGAGATGGCAATCTCGTTTATTAAATTGTATTTATTTTGTTTTGCTGCTCTCTTTGACAATCCTTACTCCACTGTTATTCTATTTTGACCAATTCTCATCGATAGTACCTGCAACTGTTCAATTCATCCTACTGATGCTCGCAATCAAGTACCCGCTCACAGATAATCGCATGGTGCTCGGACAGTTGGAAAAAACAGAAATCCAATAATCCATACAGGTAACCAAATTTTCTTTTAGATTGTGAGGATATCTGGTTTTTTTAGCTTTGTAAGCGTTGACAAAACCAGATGGATATCACCCCACAAACAGATGAATAGTATTTGCGCACTTCCTGACAAGCCGTATAATTAAGTCACTATATTCTTTCCGAATGGAGGGTGTTTTATGTCTGGCGTACGATTTGCGAATGTGTTTAAGAAGTTTGGTGATTTCACAGCATTGAATAATATGGATATCACCGTAAATGATAAGGAATTCCTTGTTCTGGTCGGTCCTTCCGGCTGCGGTAAGACCACCGCCCTGCGATGCCTGGCAGGCCTGGAAGATGTTACTTCCGGAGATATTTTCATTGGCGAGAATCGGGTCAACGACACCCCTCCCAAGGACAGAGATATTGCCATGGTTTTCCAGTCATACGCGCTTTATCCGCATATGACGGTTTTTGACAACATGGCATTTGGTTTGAAGCTGCGCGGAGTCAAAAAAGAAGAGATCAACAGACGCGTCAAGGAAGCAGCAGATATTCTGGGCCTCGAACAATTACTTAAACGCCGCCCGCGCGAACTTTCCGGCGGACAGCGTCAACGTGTGGCAGTCGGTCGCGCCATTGTTCGGGAACCCAAGGTATTCCTGTTTGATGAACCATTATCAAACCTGGATGCGAAATTGAGGGTCCAGACCCGGGCTCAGATCAGCAAGCTTCATCAGAGTTTACAAACCACATTCATCTATGTGACCCATGATCAAACGGAAGCCATGACCATGGCCACCCGCATTGCGGTAATGAATAAGGGTATTCTGCAACAACTCGACACGCCGCAAAACCTGTATGACAGACCGGCAAACCTGTTCGTCGCCGGCTTTATCGGGTCTCCCGCCATGAACTTCTTTGATGCCAAGATCAAGAAAGCCGAAAAGGGCGCTGTTATCGAGATGAATGGCTTCACACTGCGCATCCCCGAAAACAAGACAGCGACTTTCCTTCCCTATGACGGAAAATCTGTGATTTTTGGGATTAGGCCTGAAGATATCCACAATCCGGAATTCCTGCCGCAAAATATCAGCGCGGCTGATGTTGAAGCACAGGTTGATGTCATTGAATTGATGGGTAACGAGATCATTCTTTACCTGGTTTCGGGTACACATAACTACGTTGCCCGCGTTGATCCGCGTACGCGTTTCGCAATTGGCGACAAAGTGAAGCTCGTTTTCAACATGGACAATATGCACATTTTTGATCCGTCTCAAGATGCTGAAAACCCGGTAGCTGTGCGGTAAAATAGAGAGCTGAAGGCTCATTTGAAATCAAGCAGCGCAAGAGTCCTTCTTGCGCTGCTTTTATACAAAAGGCCAATTCTTAGAGGAGCTCTATAATGGAAATTGAAGATTTGAAATCACTCCTGGCACCTGTAAACAGCAAGATCGTTCTGCTGGTAATGGATGGACTTGGCGGTCTGCCCATGGAACCGGGTGGAAAGACGGAACTGGAAACCGCAAAAACCCCGAATATGGACAGGATTGCAGCAGAAGGTATTCTGGGTCAATCTGTTCCGATTAGCTCGGGTATCACGCCAGGTTCCGGACCAGCACACTTAAGCCTGTTTGGTATTGACCCGGTCAAAACTGAAGTTGGACGTGGCGTGCTGGAAGCATTCGGCGTTGGTGTCACAGTAAACAAAGGTGATGTCGCTGCCCGGGGTAACTTCTGTACTCTTGATTCCAATGGTCTAATCAGTGATCGCCGTGCCGGTCGTATTCCATCGGAAGAAGCCGCACCGATTTGTGAAAAGTTGAAATCCATCAAGATCCCCGGTGTTGAGATCGAGATCAAACATGTGAAAGAATACCGCTTCGCGGTCGTCATGCGCGGTGAAGGTCTATCGCCAGACCTGGAAGAGACCGATCCCCAGCGTGTTGGCGCGGCCCCATTGAAAGTCATAGCAAAAGATGCTGCCGCCCAGAAAGCCGCCAATCTGTACAACCAGTGGATCGAAGAAGCTTTAAAAATCCTGAAAAATGAACCAAAAGCCAACGGACTGACTCTTCGTGGTTTTGCCACTGATCCCGGTCTGCCCACATACAAAGATCTGTATAACCTGCGTGCTGCCTGTGTGGCTGTTTATCCCATGTACCGCGGTGTGGCACAATTAGTCGGCATGGACCTCGTCAAATTCTCAGGCGAGACTCCATCGGACGAATTCAAAGCCGTTGCAGAAAAATGGAACGATTATGATTTCTTCTTCGTTCACATCAAAAAGACCGATTCCTATGGTGAGGACGGTAATTTTGATGGCAAGGTAAAGATCATTGAAGGTGTTGATGCCGCCCTGCCAGAACTCCTGGCCTTAAAACCGGATGTATTGATCATAACCGGTGACCACAGCACCCCGGCAAAATTAAAAACCCACTCATGGCATCCGGTTCCATATGTCCTGTGGGCGCCCGATTCTGTCCGCCCGGATGCGGAGACTGAATTTGGCGAGCGTGCCTGTATGCGCGGCGGGCTGGGTGTTTTCCCGGCTCTCGACAATATGCCTTTTGCTCTGGCACACGCACTGCGTCTAAATAAATTTGGCGCATAGTTTTTTATCAAAAAATAAATAAAAATGACGGCTTGCGGTCGTCATTTTTATTTAAGACTGTCTGGAGTAATGCTTACCAAGTATTCCCGCGAGTAATCCACCGGCAAAAACAAGAATACCCATAAAAATGAATGCATCCTGCCAGAATGTCAATGGAAATAGTCGGATAAGCGTATCGGAGAACAGAAAAAGCCAGGTGTCTCCACTGAAAAAAATACGGTGAAACCCCGTGAATAATGCATTAAAACTGACCAGCACACCAAACAGAACAGCCAGTATCAATCCGACAGCCGCCCATCCACCGCGGCTTATGGCCAGCCAGAATTGTGACAGCCATCCCTCGCGCATTGAGAGCACACCCATCCCAAGAATCGCAATACCAATAAGTGGCCAAATGATCAGCATTAGCTGCACCAGGTTCTTAACATCCAGCATATGGCTGAGTTCACGTTGATTATAGAGCGGAGTGTTCTCATCAAGTTTATGCTGCGCCAGGAATTCTATTCCGGAACCATTGGTTAAATAATCTATCGAGATACGGCTCCACTTTAATCGATCTTGTAAAGTAAACCCGTAGGGATCAGCGGGAAAACCGGGACGTTGATATTCCAATTGCGTGAAAACGGGAAATAATAACAGCCGGATGGATGTCATCAATAGAAACACAGGTACCAAAATGGTTATCAAGATTATTGCTGTTCTCTGAAATCTGATCATTATTGCAACTGCTCCATATCCCCTGCCAGCAGGAATTTGAGGATCATATCATTGGTCAACCCTTCAATGGGGGCAAAATCATCCGTGAACACCATGGCCTCCGGTGGATCTGGCTGAAGACTGGCAAGGGTTACATTCATCGTCTCCAGCAATAATAATGGTGTATCTCCCATTGCCAGAAGGGCATCAAAATTTGCGGCCAGGTTGGCAGCACTGGTGGGCTGAACTGTGGCATAGAGAATGGAATTGAAAGTTCCCGGCAAATCCATTACATGGATGGACGCAAATTCAAGTCGGATTGTCGATGCCAGCGAATTGATCAATCTGCGGTCATCCGGTGCGCGGCCAATATTGATAACCATAACTCCGTCTTCCGTCAGACTTTCATGCACTGTGTGAAAAAACTCCCGTGTGGTCAAATGCCAGGGGATATACGGTGGGCGGTACGCGTCTACGCTCACCACCTGATATTTTCGCCCCGTATGCTGCAAGCCCCAGCGCCCATCCTGCACAATGACATTCAGATTCGGCAAATCCATTCCAAAGTATTTGTTTCCGGCTTCGACAATAGCAGAGTCAATCTCTATCCCATCAATGGAAATATTCGGGTAAACCAGTGAAGCCTGTCTGGCAGTTGTCCCTGCAGCCAGCCCAACTATAGCCAGGCTCCTGACATCGAAAATACTCACAGGCGCGGGATTAAAGAAAGGCGCCACCAAAACCTGCTCCCATGGACCGGCATAATTCAAAATATCCGGGTGATACATGGAATGAACCCCTTGCCCCTCATTCAGCCGGAGCATGTGATAGCCATCCTGTTCCAAAACCTGAATGTAGTTGTAGGCCGATTCGGTTTCGTAGATCATCCCGGCACTATTCTTGTCTTTTCCGGTATTGACCAGGAAAAAAAGTCCCACGATCACAAACGGCATCCAAAGGAATTTTAATACAGCCCTCCACCCCTCAGCCAATTTCAATCCGCCCAGGGCGCAGAAAAGTAAAACCGCCCCGTGGATCAGGAATGTACGGAATGTTCCAACCAGAGGTATCAGCAACAGTACCGGAACAAAAGTGCCGATAAATGATCCTAATGTTGAAATGGCATAGATCTTTCCGGAGACACTTCCAGCAGATTGGCTGTCTTTTATAGCCAACCTGATGGCAAAAGGTGATGCCGTTCCCATCAGGATAATTGGAACAATAAAAAGGATCATAACGGCTGTAAAAGAACCAAAAAGCACGCCCATCTGTAAAGTGTCAAACGCGTCAGCCGCCCAGCGTAATACTGGCCTCGAGACAGCCGGAACGAGCGCAATACTAAGTCCAGCCCAGGCAAGAATGCGGTACAACGTTCCGAACCGAGGTGACCGGTCAGCCCAGCTCCCGCCAATATAATTACCCACAGTCAGATAGATGAGGATCAATCCGATAATACTGGCCCAAACAAGATTACTGGAACCGAAATAATTCCCCATCAAACGTGATGCGGCCATTTCGGAGGCCAGACTTGTCAGACCCGATATAAAAACAGTGAAATACAGGTATTTTTTCATAATGGGCTGCGTATTCCCGTCAAAATGATGTGTGCTATTCTGGTAATTCCCGTGTAGAATTTTAACAGCATTGAGAAAAAAATACCCCTCCCGATCATAAATAAGGAGAATTATGTTTGTCATATCTGTAGATCAAATACGAGCCCTTGAGAAAAAAGCTGACAGTCAGGGATTCTCATATGAAAATATGATGGAGGCTGCCGGAACCGGGATTGCAGAATTTGTTGACACCCGTTTTTGCGAAGAATTTGAAGAAGAAGATGAACGGTCAATTCTTGGTCTCGTTGGGTCGGGCAATAACGGCGGTGACACACTAATTGCCCTGCATCATCTTCAACAGAAGGGATGGAAAACCTTTGCTTACATTGTTAAACCCCGGCCGAAAAACGATACACTTTTAACCGCCTATCTTGAAGCTGGCGGGACGGTTATGCACTCCGAGGAAGACCAGCGTGCTGCCACCTTGAAGAAATGGTGCGGAAAAACACAGCTTCTGCTTGACGGGATACTGGGAACCGGCATCCACCTCCCACTGGATGAAAACGTCCGCTCTGTATTAAAGATAGTGGATAAATTCGAAAAAGGGATTGTAATTCTGGCGGTTGACTGCCCGAGTGGTATCGATTGCACCTCCGGGGCGACGGCAACAGAAACACTCCATGCCGATTACACCCTGTGCATGGCTGCCGTAAAAACAGGCCTGCTAACATTCCCCGCCTATGAATATTGCGGCAATCTCGTGAATATTCCCATCGGCCTTGAAAAAGCCATTCCAGATTGGACGAATGGTTTGCATGAACTGATCACCCCCGTGGACATGGCAGCATTACTGCCCAAGCGGCCCCTTGATGCCCACAAAGGTACGTTTGGCACAGCCATGATCGTAGCTGGTTCGATCAATTATACCGGTGCAGTAATAATGGCAACCGAAGCCGCTTATCGAAGCGGAGCCGGACTTGTTCGCGCGGCCATTCCGGGAATGATCCACACAGCCATTGCCGGACAGATACCCGAAGTTACCTGGCTGCTACTTCCCCATGAAGCTGGTGTAGTCGCGGAATCTGCCGTGGATTTGTTGAATAAGAATTTGGAAAAAACCACTGCCATATTGATCGGTCCCGGACTTGGTACGGAAGAAACCACCATTCACTTCTTACGCCGGTTTCTGAACCGCCAGGGGAAAAAGGGTACCGCCAGTGTCATCGGGTTCGTACCCGCAGAGTCGGAAGTACCGAAAACAAAATCCAATAAGAATCTGCCGCCATTAGTATTAGACGCGGATGCCCTGAGAATCCTGGCGGATACCCCGGATTGGTGGAAAACCATTCCGGAAAATAGTATCTTGACCCCTCACCCGGGCGAAATGTCTGCTCTTACAGGGCTGACCGTGAAGGAAGTGCAGGAACGCCGCCTGGATCTGGCTATTCTTTTTGCCCGTGAATGGAAACAGATTGTCATACTAAAAGGCGCATTAACAATTGTCGCCTCACCGGATGGGCATGCATATATTTCCACCTGTGCCAATCCATCTCTTGCCCGTGCCGGAAGCGGTGATCTTCTTGCCGGGCTGATCACAGGTTTTCTTGCACAGGGATTGAAACCACTGGATGCTGCTCGTCTGGGAGTGTGGGTTCATGCCAGTTGCGGCGACCTGTCATCGGAAGATGTTGACCCGGCGGCAATTCTCCCCAGTGACCTGGTAGCCCAGATTCCCGCCGCGCTGGGAATTCTCCGGGTTTTGGCAGAATAATCTGGAAAATTGATTAAATGATACAGGCCCCTGAAATTTTACAGGGGCCTGCTTTATTGTCCAGGGAGGGGTTAACCCTACGCAGCCGGCTTGGATTCTTTCTTGCCGGTCAGTTTGCTTTTTTGTTCTTCCAGAACAACCTGTCCCTTCTGGGTTAATTCTTCGGCTTTTTCACGGGTTGTTTTCACCAGTTCTTCAGCCTTGTCACGTGATGTTTTCACCAGATCTTCTGCTTTGTCGCGTGATGTCTTTACCAATTCCTCAGCTTTATCATAGACCTCAGAATAGGAATCGGCCGCGACATCTTTCAACTCAATAGCCTTTTCCTTGATAACAGTACGGGTTTCTTCACCGGATTGCGGCGCAAGCAATAATGCTGTGACGGCTCCGGCCAGACCACCAACTACAAACCCCACTAAGAACGCACCAAATTCATCATTATCTGACATCTTATTCTCCTTTCAACGATTCATTAGACCGGTTTTCGCAAACCAATACTATTTCAAGATTTTTAGAAAATCCATAAGTTTGCGTACCACTGCGAGCGATTCATTCATTTTTATAACAGGCTCAGCCAGGTTATTGCTCAGGAAAGTCGCGGTTCCCCGCAGTGTGTTCACAGTTTCACTGGTCGAATTCAGTATCGGCTTGATCTCATTTTGAAGAAGGTTGATCAATGTGGCAAGTTGGACGATCAACACAATCAAAGCCAACCCAATTATGAACGACTCCAGAGCCATGAAGATGATAAAAATATCCCGGATGTGGCTGGTAGTATCAACATCGCTGCGCAACAGAAAGATTGTCCCCGCAGCCAGTATGGCAAGAACAATGATAACAATGACCGCCATCCATATAACAGCTTTTTTCTGCGAAGAATCCAAATCAGTTTTTGCTATATGGCCGGTTGGTTCAACAGGTTCATACGGTTGTTCTGCTGGTTCATCTATCATAGTAAAAAAATTATAGCATATTGTGGATAACGAGATGTATTAATGCACAGTCTATTGCTTCGGAGGAAGAACAACTGTATGAGTGATGATAAAATAACATGCTATGCGTTTATTCGGTCGATCCATTCTCGTTTGCCAGATATTGTTGATTATCGTTCTAACACCCGTTTTTGCGCAGGTTTCTTCTGATGAACCGGTTGTTATATCACCACGCGACGGAGAAGCCATTCAAGGACGGGTTGAGATCAGCGGTATCACTGAATTGGCTGGTTTCCAACGCGCCGAACTCGAATTTCGTTATGTGAACGACCCCAAAGGGACCTGGTTCCTTCTGGCTGAAACGGACCAGGCAGTTAATCCGGGCAAGGTCGCAGAGTGGGATACCAGTGTCATTTCGGATGGCAATTATGATCTACGGTTATCCGTATGTCTGACAGACGGAACCTGCAAAAACACGGTTGTTCAGGGTGTTCGTGTTCGTAATTATTCTCCGGTGGAAACCCCGACCCCACCCGACCCGGTCGCGACAGCGAAAGTCATTGTAACGAAAGAAACCCCTGTCCCAACCCGGACACCACGGCCAACCCGGCCAGCCTTTGAGACCAACCCGGCCATTCTTACCCCAACAGATTTGAACAGTAGCCTGATCCGTGGCGGGATAGTGGGGATTGGTTTCTTCCTGGCATTTGGCGTTTATTGGATCGTTAAACGCTCACTTTCATAATTAGACGGATGATCTGATGTTTCGATTTTTACACAAACCGCAGTCCGACCCCGGACTTCCAATCTACCTCATCGCCGGTTTTGGCAATCCCGGACGGGAATATATGGATACCCGGCATAATATTGGATTCATGGCTATCGATCGTATCTGCCAGAAGTTGGATGTTTTCCTTGGAAAACTACAGGCCAACGCATTAACAGCCCAATACAAAGACGAACACCACAGGATCATTCTGGCCAAACCACAGACCTTTATGAATCTTTCCGGACAGGCAGTAAACGGATTGCTTCGATTTTACAAGATACCGGTGGAGAACTTGCTTGTCATCCATGATGACCTTGACCTCCCATTGGGAACCCTGCGGATTCGCCCTTCAGGTGGATCTGGCGGACAAAAGGGGTTGGGTTCAACCATCGACCGGTTGGGCACACAAGATTTTGCCCGACTGCGCCTCGGCATTGGACGCCCACCGGGACGTATGGATGCCGCCGATTATGTCCTCCAAACCTTCCATGCGAATGACCGGCAAATGCTTGATTCCGTTTTGGACTCCGCAGCAGAGGCAGCCCTCATTTTCGTCCGCGAAGGGCTGGATGCGGCAATGAACCGATACAACGGATCTGTTGAGAAAAACTGAAATGCTGGATTTCTTTCGCGGCCTGCCCGGTTATTCTGACATTCTCACTTCGATCGGCCCCGGTAAGACTATTCCCGGACTGGGGTTGATACGATCGGCTCGTATACCGGCAGCCGCCGTCCTTGCAATGGATATTGCGTCTCCGGTATTGATCCTTACGGATCGGTCAGAGCGCGCCTTCACATTGGGCGACGAGTTGAAATTCTGGTATTCCGAAGCCAACCGTATGGGTTTTCCCGCCCCCAACCCATTATTTTATGAACAGGCAGCATGGGGAAATATCACCCGCAGGGAAAGATTGCAGACGTTGTCTGCCCTCGCTGCCTACCATGTTCCCGGTTCACCCCGTCCACTTAAACCACCCATCATCTTTACTCCGATTCGCGCCCTCATGGCCCGGACTTTGCCCCGCCGTGACTTTATCCGGGTCGTCCGGAATATTCAAATAGGTTCCAGCTATTCGATCGAAGAACTTGTCCGGCACTGGGTGGAAACCGGTTATCAAAGCGCGGATACAGTTCTTGAGGTCGGCTTCTTTTCGCGCCGGGGTGGCATACTGGATATCTGGCCTCCGGCTGAACGATTTCCGGTGCGGATAGAGTTCTTTGGCGACGAGATCGATACACTTCGCCAGTTTGATCCGGTTTCGCAGCGAACTTTGTCTCGCCTCGAATCCATACGCATCACCCCGGCACGCGAAGTATTGCCAGGAGCAGCGGAAAAAGCTGGTATTACAGGAGATGTGGATGAGTACCATCTACCCCTGGTACATCCAGCCCATGCCAGCCTATTGGATTACCTGCCAAAAGGCAGCCTTGTTCTTGTTGATGACCTGCAATCTGTTCAAACAGCCGCCAATGACATAGAGGAACAGGCTGTAAGACTTCGGGCTGACCTTATCAAAGAAAGTGTTTTGCCGGACGATTATCCCATCCCATACCTGACCTGGTCAGAATTGCAGGACACTCTTTCCGGTCAAACCTGGCTTGAACTTGGACGCAGCACGTCATCTGAGACAGGATACTATGGCGAAGCTATTCAACCCGGGCAGCGGTTTGGGGGCCGCCTGAAACCGTTCAACGAATATGTTGGTGATAGTCTGAAAAACAACGCGAGGGTAATGATCGTTTCGCGCCAGGCATCGCGTCTACAGGATCTATGGAAGGAACGTCAGCAGGAAGCAGGTATTGAGGCCTCACCAGAGATCATTGAAGGCACATTAAGCGATGGCTGGGAAATAACGGGTGGAAATAAATCCGCCTTTCTTTTAACAGATAATGAAATCTTTGGTTGGGAACGTCCGCAGGTACGGCAACGACACGCGCCATCAGCCGAAGCACCAGAAGCCGGTTACGCTGATCTAAAAGCCGGTGATTGGGTAGTCCATATGGATTACGGTATTGGCCGGTTGGTAGGCCTGGTAAAGCGGAATATAGAGGAGACAACAGGAGAATTCCTGTGCATAGAGTACGACAACGGCGACCAGCTTTTCGTTCCTGTTCATCAGGCCGATCGGTTGAGCCGGTACATTGGACCGGGTGGAGAACCGCCCAGCCCCACCCGCCTTGGCAGCACGGAATGGGCCACTGCACGGCAGCATGCCAGTGAAGCTGTCCAACAGGTTGCGCGTGAATTGTTGGACCTGTACGCCCGCCGTCAGGTATCGGAAGGTTATGCCTTTCACGGTGACACTCCCTGGCAGTTTGAATTAGAAGCCAGTTTTCCCTATATTGAAACGAAAGATCAGATGAGTGCCATCCGTTTGGTAAAAAAGGATATGGAAGCCGGCCGGCCGATGGATCGTTTGCTCTGCGGTGATGTAGGTTACGGGAAGACGGAAGTGGCGCTACGGGCAGCCTTCAAAGCCGTAATGGACGGTAAACAGGTGGCCGTCCTGGTTCCCACCACCGTTCTTGCCCAACAGCACTATGAAACTTTCCGGCAGCGCCTGACCGCCTATCCGGTTTCCGTGGAAATGCTCTCCCGGTTTCGCACCACCCGCGAACAGGATGAGATCATCCGCAAACTCTGGCGCGGTGAAGTTGATATTGTCATTGGAACCCATCGCCTTATTTCCCAGGATGTGCTATTCAAGGACCTGGGACTGGCAATTATTGATGAGGAGCAACGTTTCGGGGTAACACACAAAGAACATTTCAAGAAGCTCCGGACAGAAATTGATGTTCTCACGCTCACGGCCACACCCATCCCGCGCACACTGTACATGGCACTTACCGGAGTACGGGATATCTCAACCATCAATACACCGCCGGAAGAACGTTTGCCCATCATCACACACATCGGGCCATATTCTCCCCGCCTGGTTCGTCAGGCTGTTATCCGGGAATTGGATCGGGAAGGGCAGGTCTTCTTTGTGCATAACCGGGTTCAAACCATCCACGCAATGGAAAGTCACCTGCACAAATTGGTGCCGGAAGCCCGCGTAGGCGTGGCACATGGACAAATGCACGAGAGCGAGCTGGCTCACGTTATGGACCAATTCTCACGCGGGGAGATCGACATACTGTTATCCACGTCAATCATTGAATCCGGATTGGACATACCCAACGCCAATACATTGATCGTTGACCGCGGTGATACATTCGGATTGGCGCAACTGTATCAATTGCGCGGACGGGTGGGACGCGGCGCACAGCGTGCTTACGCTTATTTCTTTCGCCACCGGAAAAAGTCACCTACTCCCGAAGGCCAGGAACGTTTGGAAGTTATTGCGGAAAACACCCAGCTGGGAGCCGGTTATTCCATAGCAATGCGTGATTTGGAAATGCGCGGGGCGGGAGAAATCCTTGGCAATCGTCAACATGGGGTAATCGCCACTGTCGGTTTCCACCTCTACACGCGCATGCTCGCGTCGGCTGTCCGTACATTACGCCAATCTGAAGGCATGCCTCCATTGGATGATGAACAACTCAACATGCGGGAAGTACAGATGCCGGTTGCTGTTGATTTACCGCTATCCGTTGGGATCCCGCTTGATTATGTGGAAGACCAAACCATGCGGTTGCGTTTATACCGCCGTCTGGCCGATGTTCAATCTGAAGAAGATATTCATTCATTGTGTGATGAATTCAGCGACCGGTTCGGCCCCATCCCTGAGCAATTAAATAACCTGATGTATATGTTACGCGTCAAGGTCCTTTCTGAAACCGCGGGGCTTACTTCTATCACCGTCGAAAACCAACAACTTGTTCTACGATTCCCGCCTCTTCCAGAAGGTACTCCAGCCCGCAATCTCCCACAATTACCGGTTAAATCCCGTCCGGGCAAGAATTCTTACTGGCTTCCCATGCCGGAAGATGAAGAAACCTGGAAGCAAAACCTTATTGAAGGTCTTCAGGAAATAAATAAACTCTGGCAGAGGTGATGATCGCTTCTATACATTGTTATTTACGCGCCATCATTGGAAACAATTTTCCTGTGATAGTTTTTAACGAAAACACAATTCTTTTTTTGTAATGACTATTTCTGAATATGCACTTCCACATTCAATTTGCCGTCATTGTCATGCAGACCTACATCCCCGTCATTTATCCGCAGTTCCAACCTGCCTGATTCCGTGGACTTCCATATCGTTCCATTTCCGACCTCAAATATCTCTTCACCCACACGCCCAATCAGGCCGCCCGTTGAATACCCCGGGAGGGGCTCCACACAATCATCCGGATCCATGGCTTTTCCGCACACATATCCCCCACCCGTCCCTTTGTTGTACGGTTCTGTTCCATCCCAGTGTGTCCATACCCCATCTACCACCTGAATATCTACTCTATTTCCCGGCTTAACCCATACACCCGAACTTTGCCACCCTTCACGGGCGTCAATGGTGCTCTTTACGGTTCCTGGAAAAAGCTGTGGACGTTCAAGGAAAAGATAACCGGTGATACCGCATACAGAAAGTATCAGGAAGATGATTATTGTAACCATCACCCCGACAAAAACTCCACTTCCGAATAGTGTGTTACGCGATTCTCCCACGTTCCCGATTCCCTATTCCATCCGGCCAGATCCCAAATACGACCTTCATTATTAAATCGCAGTATGGATCATAGCGCAAATGGAAAACAGGAAAAGAAAACGCGCCCTCAACAAAAGGGAGAATTGGCAGGCTTCATCACTTCATCATGTAATAAACAGCAGGTAGAACCTGTAAAAGACCATCAAATGCCAGTCCAATCAGAAGCACAAAAAAGAACATACAACCGGATGAAAGTTCTGAACTCTGGACCTCAGAACGCTTGATCACTACCGTCCCGGCCCATTTATCCCCCAGGCGTTGCTGTAAGGGAGTACTCTTCATGCTTAAATATGCAACAATTCCAAAAAAAATCTGATCAATTTGAAAAACCAGTGCGCGAATAAAAGCAGCTCCAAAAGAGATCTGCTCCCCCTTCCGGTCAACTACATGGATGCCAAGCAGGAATTTCCCCAGCGTGGCTCCATAATACGCTTCACAAATGGAACAGTAGAAGATAAAACCAACGGTAGAAATCAATCCTGTGACTAGTCGCATGACGAGATCCTCGTCGTTCAATTCCGGGACATTCTGTCCCGCAGCGGCTGTCACCACTCCAATGCCGATTCCAACCAGTAGCCCCAGCCCCAGCCCTACGAGGTTATGAATTATTAGATCCAGAGTTTTTGCCACCGCCCGGATGAAAAAACCCACACCTTCTTCCGGGATTGTCGACTTTGGAGGTTCAGAGTACAGTGGAAAATCCATTTTTTCACCACTCGCAATTATGGAATAATCGGACGCGAAGCTTTAATCCAATGATTAAACATGCGCAATAATACCAGAATTTAGCAATTGCTCAATCATCTTTTCCGGTCGCAGATCATAGATACAGTAAAATAGTTTTCTCTTTGCAGCGGCATACAGGTAGATACCATCATGACAACAGAAAACCGATTTGAGAACATAAATCAAAAACAAGTGATATCACAAAACCGGTTGTTAGGCCTTTGGCGCCTAATGTCCGGATACCAACATACATATCTTATTGCGACAATCAGTCAGGGTTTTTCCGCTCTGGCAAAAACTGCCACCTATTTCCTGTTGCGTTACTTCGTAGATACATTCCTCTCCGGTGGGAGTCCGGTATACCTACCTTTACTGGCGTTCAGCTTTCTTGGGATGGCCGCCGTTGAAGGTGGCTTTTCATTTCTTTCGGGAACATTTGCCGCGCGGACAGCAGAGGGGGTCACCCGTCGTTTACGGAATTTCCTGTTCGACCATATCCAACATCTTACGTTCACCTATCACGATACAACTCAGACAGGGGAACTGATCCAACGGGCTACTTCCGATGTTGATGCGTTACGCCGTTTCTTCGCTGACCAGGCGATTAGTGCAGGCCGTATCATACTTCTTTTCGCTGTGAACTTTGCCGCCCTTCTTCATCTCCAGCCAGTTCTTGCCTGGAAATCCGTAGTCGTCGTCCCCGTGGTTGTGATCATCTCAACAATTTTCTTTTACTACATTTCAAAAGCTTACGAAGCCTACCAGGAACAGGAAGCTGTTCTTTCGACCACACTCCAGGAAAACCTTGCCGGGGTTCGGGTGGTAAAAGCATTTGCCAGACAACAGTTTGAAAAACAGAAATTTGAAACCCACAATTATGAAAAATTCATCCGCGGCAAACGGCTCCTGGTCCTAAATTCATATTTCTGGCCAATGACGGATATTCTTTGCACGGCTCAGATCCTCTATGGCTACTATACCGGCGCGATGATGACCATCAATGGAGAGATCAGTGTTGGTACTTTCCTCGCTTACACCGGTCTCATTGTCTGGATCATATTTCCCATGCGAAATCTTGGCCGACTGATCGTCCAAATGTCCACCGGGCTTGTATCCTACAGCAGGGTTTCAGAAATCATTAAACAGGACCGCGAACCACTGGACGAGGGAACATCCATCGCGGCATCTCCGGTAACCGGTTCCATTCGTTTTGAAAATGTGGGTTTTTCATATAAGGACGGAACGAACGCATTGCAGGGGATAACGTTCGAAGCCCGACCCGGTCAGGTCATCGCTCTACTGGGATCCACAGGATCAGGAAAGACCACTCTGGTAAACCTGCTTCCCCGCTTTTATGAATACACGGAGGGGCGTATCCTGCTTGACCAGCAGGAACTGAACACCATTCCAAGACGCTGGTTACGCGCCCAAATTGGGATCGTGGAACAGGAACCATTCTTGTTCAGCCGCTCGATCGAGGAAAACATCGCTTATGGAGTTGACCGCCAGGTGAGCCATGAAGAAATTGTCACTGCAGCCCGGGCTGCGGCCATCCACGATGTGATCCTCACATTTCCTGAAGGTTACAGAACGATCGTGGGAGAGAAGGGAGTAACCCTTTCTGGCGGTCAGAAACAACGGGTGGCTATCGCCCGCACATTGCTTAAAAATCCGCGCATTCTTATTCTGGACGACTCGACATCAGCGGTGGATATGGAAACCGAATCCGAGATTCAGACAGCTCTGCAATCATTAATGCGGGATCGAACAACGTTTATTATTGCCCATCGTATCCAGAGCATCCAGAATGCGGATATGATCCTGGTTATGGATCAAGGGCACATAATACAGCATGGTAAACATAAGGATCTGATCAGGAAGCCAGGTATGTACCGCCGAATTTTTGACATTCAAACCCGTGTTGAAGAAGAACTGAAAAGAGAGATTTCCAGTGTCAGAGATTGATTCGTTTGAGGAAGAAGACTTTCAAACCCAATTTAGTGGAAAAACGTTCCAGCGGATTTTAGGTTTAACAAAACCACACTGGCGCTGGGTGGCAGGGTTTCTATTCACCATCATGTTGGTGTCAATTCTTGATGCCTACTTCACCTACCTGGGGAAACAGATCATCGATACCGGTATCATCCCGAAAGATATTGAGGCTCTCATCCGTATCTTCTATATATATGGCGCCTTAACCCTTCTCCAGGCGGTAATGGTATTTGGTTTTATTTATCTGGCTGGAATTCTGGGGGAACGCGTGCGGTATGACCTCCGCAAGGAAATGTTCAACCATCTTCAGGAGCTATCACTCTCTTATTACAGCAAGACACCTGTCGGATGGATCATGTCACGGGTAACATCTGATTCTGACCGCGTCGCCGAACTGGTCACCTGGGGACTGGTGGATACGACCTGGGCGGTAATGAACATCACAACATCTCTGGTTTTCATGTTCATCATTAACTGGCAGATGGCTCTCATTGTGCTGGTTCTTATTCCTTTTCTCGTCTATGTAGCTGTCCAGTTCCGCCGGCGGATACTGCATTCATATAGGACTGTTCGCAAGTTAAACTCACGCATCACAGGCGCATTTAATGAAAACATTACCGGCGTCCGGATTGTCAAATCACTGGGACGCGAGACCGGTAACCTCGATGAATTCAGTGGAATCACAGGTGAGATGTACAAAGCCAGCTATCGCGCCGCCTGGCTGAGCGCGTTATTCCTTCCCACCGTTCAGATCATCTCTGCCGCCGCAGTGGGAGCCATAGTCTGGTATACCGGCGTAACATACGGAAATGGCATGATGTCTATAGGAAGCATTCAGGCATTTATCTCGTATATCACATTTATGATGTGGCCGGTACAGGACCTTGCCCGTGTATTCGCGGAAATCCAGCTTTCCATTGCCTCAGCCGAACGGATCTTCTCGCTGGTGGATGCTGTACCGGACATAAAGGATAAAGCCGGCGCGGTTGATCCTGGTCAACTCACCGGGGATATCCAATTCGACCATGTTTCGTTTAACTATGACGATGGCAATCCTGTTTTGAAAGACTTTACACTGACAGTCAAACGCGGAGAAACAATCGCGCTTGTCGGACCGACGGGCGGTGGAAAAACTACTATAGTCAATCTCCTGTGTCGGTTCTATGAACCTACGGCTGGATCAATCAGGATCGGTGATTGTGATTACCGCGATTATTCTCTTCTAGCCGTTCAATCAAGGATCGGTGTGGTACTCCAAACGCCCCATCTCTTCTCCGGGACTATAGCAGAAAACATTCGCTATGGAAAACTGAATGCCAGCCGGGAAGAAGTGGAAGCTGCCGCAAGAATGGCAGGCGCGGTGGTTTTCATCGAAAAATTTCCCAAAAAGTACGATGAACCGGTTGGTGAAGGCGGTAATCTTTTATCCGTTGGACAAAAACAGCTAATAAGTCTGGCACGTGCCATTCTGGCAGACCCGGAGATATTTGTGATGGATGAAGCCACAAGTTCAGTGGACACACTTACAGAGGCGCAGATCCAGCAAGGGATGGAAACACTCATGAGCGGCCGGACCAGCTTCATCATCGCCCACCGTCTTTCCACCATAAAAAAGGCTGATCGTATCCTTGTTATTGAGGATGGGGCTATTGCGGAAATTGGCACTCATTCTCAATTATTACGCAAGGGCGGCAAGTACTATCACCTCTACACACGCCAATTCCGTGACCAGATGAATGAAGCATATAACCCACTGGCTTTTCAATCTTCATCCAAAACAGAAAATCCTTCAGAAGAAACGAAATAGTCTGGGTTAGCTATGCGCGGATGCATGGTGTAACAAAATAATCTATACTCATGCTAAAACCGGTAAAAATGAGCGGATTAAGCATGATGGATCCAAGATCAAAAAAAGCTTTTCCAGAAATAAATGAATCCGCTATTGATCAGTATCAGGTCATGGCCGAAGCCCTCCTGGGAAAAGGGAATCGGGCATTTCTGGAAACGATTCTTAATTCCATTCCAGTGGGTGTGATGTTACAAACTCTGGATGGGAGGTATGTTTTCACGAACAACTATGCAGCCGACATGCATGGGTATTCGCCGGATGAAATCACCAAAGCAGACTTTCGACGTGAAACAATAATCGCAGCCCATGATATACCATTAGTTTACAAAGCCATTCAGTCAATAAAAAAAGAACGGAGTATAAAAAGGCTCCGGTTTACTGCCCTCAAGAAAGATGGAACTGAGTTTCGCAAAGAGACTGATGCCGGTTTAATCATTGGTCCAGATAAAAAACCTTTTGGAATACTAATCATCAGCCGCGATGTCACTGAAGAAGAAAAACTACAAAAAATAGGGGAAGAGGAACGTACTCTGGCAGAAGCTCTTGTCAGTTCTGCTGCGGCAATTAGCAGTTCCTTAAAACTGGATGATGTCCTGGATACAATCCTTGAATTGGCTCAACGGGTGGTGCCGCATGATGCAGCCAACATCATGCTGATCGATAACAACAGAGTCCATGTAGTCAGGTCAAGAGGCTATAAAACAAAAGAGCTTCATGATTTCACCATGCAAATTTCGATGCGTGTTGAAGAATTCTCATCCATGGTACAGATGATAGAGGATGGCCTTCCAAAGGCTATCCCGAATACCCGAAAATATCCCGGATGGCAAAGCTCACCGGAATTTGCCTGGCTTCTTTCTTATGTTGGTGCTCCTTTACGTCATCAGGGGCAAGTGATCGGCATCATCAATCTGGATTGTGGAACTCCCGATTTCTTTTGTCAGAAAGACGCCGCACATCTTCAGGCTTTCGCTGATCTCGCAGCCTCAGCCGTTGTGAATGCCAGATTACATGAAGATCTACAACAACAGGCGGATGAGGCTGCCGCGCTTTTCCGGGCATCAACCGCATTATTGAGCGCGACCGGTGATATTAAATCCCTGGCTGAGCAGATTACAAGTACAGTCCATCAGGACTTTGCAAGCGCCCATGTCGCTGTTTTGTTGATCGACGAGTCTACTGATGAATTGGTTCATGTCTCACAATCCGGGTATTCGCTGGATCGATCAAATTCCTTTCCGCTGGTTAGTAAAACTGGACTGACTGTTGCGGCGATCAGGGAAAAGAAACCCATTTATGTTCCAGATGTTGAAAACGATCCACGATATTATCGGGATTCTCATTTGACCCGTTCCGAATTTGATATTCCCTTCAAGATCGGTGATGAGATCATAGGCGTCTTAAATCTTGAAAGTCCCATAATTAATGGTTTTAATGAGAAAGCCCAAAGAGTTCTCCTGGCGTACGCAGAGCGAGCGTCAAAGGCCCTGGAAAATACACGATTGATCGAGCGTCTGCAACAACATGATTTCCAGATGGATATCCTGAATCAGCTCACACAAATCTCGCTTAAAACCTGTGATTTGAAACAAATGTTAATTGATCAGGTTAATCTGATCGTGAAGGCACTGTCTTTGGATGGTTGTCTGATCGCATTCTCTGATCCATACATTCGAAAGATCATGAACGGATATGCTGCGGCCAATAAGCCAGAAATTTTTTCCGACATAGACAGAATTATTCAAAACCCTGAATCCAGCTTAAAGTTCGCGGCTCACCCAACAATAATTGGGAACTGTCGATCCGCAGACAGTTATCCGGAGAAAAACCACCCAACCAACCCATTCAATGCATTTTTCCTCCAGGCCTTGAATATGGATGGCATCCGTATTGGATCGATTTCCTTCGGGTTTGTCGATACTCATGAATTTTCACATAAGGAAACCTGCTTTTTCACACAAATCATTGACCAGATCTCTCTCTCGCTCTCAAAGAACTTGTCCATCCATAAAGCCGACAGCAAGGCCAGAGAGGCGGAAAACTTACGCAAGGCCGCTTCCATGTTAACCGCAACATTGGACTTGCAAGAAGTTTTGGAGAGAATTCTCAAAGCAGCCGTAGGTGCGATTCCATCCGCAAGAGGTGGTCTTCTTTTTCAACTTGACCCCAAAAGAAAAGGCTTTCACGTTCGGGCACAGTACGGATTTGATGATCCTGCGATTTTTACCATCAAAACAAATAATCACGAGGGAATAACTGGATTGGTGGCTGATGAAAAAAAGGCTCGTTTGTTCAACGATGTTACAACGGAAAAATCATACAATGATCGGGACCAAAAGTATGAAATCATCCGACATAAAAGTTGGATAATTGCGCCCCTGCTTCAAAAAGATAGATTATTTGGATTAATTGAGCTTTCTGCTCCAGAAGCCCAGGTTTTTGATGAAAACGATTTGAATACCCTGGTAAGTTTCGCCGATACGGTGACGGCTGCGATCAGAAACGCGCAACTGCACGCAGAAGTACAGCAGATCGCACTATCAGACGCGCTCACGGGACTCTATAATCGACGAGGATTTGAGGAACTCGGCCAGAGAGAGATCAATCGTTCCCTGCGAACCAGCGCACCTCTGTCGTTGCTTGTGATAGACATTGACTTCTTAAAACAGGTCAACGATGAATACGGTCATTTTGCTGGCGACCAATTGATATGCGAAACGGCGGATTGCTGTCGAAGCGTTTTTCGCCAGATCGATCTGATCACACGATATGGTGGTGATGAATTCGCCATTCTTCTGCCAGATACCCCGCTTGACCATGCACGGGAGGCGGCTGAACGCTTTCGGCGGTCTTTGAAATCCCGCGCTGTGGAGATAAAAGGAAAAGAAATCCATATAACCGCGTCCATTGGTGTAGCGGCATACTACAGGGAAATTCAAACAATCAAACAGCTTTTTGAATTGGCAGATAAAGTCCTTTACCAGGCGAAAACAAGCGGCAGAGATGCCATTTGCGTCCATGAAAATCAAACCGACTAAAAAAATTCTGGTTTGATAGCATTTAACCTGTTCATTCAGGAAAATAAGTCAAAAAAAAGCCGGTCTCAATAATTCTTTATGAGACCGGCAAGCTTGTTTTTTACGATCAGATTTAGTCCTTGAACTTGATCGCTACTTTTTTGGTTTGACGCATTTTTACATTGACATTGCTTCTCGGTTTTTGGATTCGTTCCTGGGCAAGTGGCAGAAGCATGGGACCGGCTGCCAGTAAACCCAAAACGGCCAGAAAGATGAAGAAGATTGACCATGAACCGCTCACCGGAACTTCAGGTATCAACCCGCCGGGATTGTATGTCGCAGATGCCCCGGAAAGAGCCCCTCCACTGTATGCAGGGTCCAATGTGACAGTCAATGAACGGTTGAGGCCATTTCGTAGGCCATAAGGAGACTGGTATGTCAGTGCATATTCGCTGCGCATGGTATGTCCATACGACGCATATAAGGCACTCAACTCATCATTGTTAGCGGCAAATCCGTAGCGCCCACCTGACTCCATGGCAAGGCGTTTTAATGACGCCTCATCCAATGATTCTTGAGATCCCAGATCTTTGGAAACATCGCCAAAACCGACCGTTGATATAGTCAATCCACCGGTTCCGATTTTGGATATCACAGTTTCCAGACTGGCGGAACTCCGATTGTCCAGTCCATCGGTGTAAACCAGGATCGCTTTCCGGCCTGAAACGGAATTCAACATCTCAACAGAAGAAACAAGCGCGTCATACATGGCTGTATCACCACCCGCCGAGATCTCATCGATAGCAGCAAGCAGATCAGCTTTGCCACTTTTTAGAACCTGAAGCGTTCGAACAGAGGTATTGAACAGTACAATACCAGCCATATCGCCATCCCGCATCTGTTGAACATACTCCTTGGCAACTGCTTTCGCAGCATCCAGTTTTCCCCCCTTATTCATACTTCCCGAAATATCCATTACCAGCAATGTTGTTAATGGACCGACTTCCCCGGCACCTTCAAGATTGTTTGCCGGAATAGTCTTCCCGTTTTCCTGGATTATGAGAGCATTCGGATTGACAGCTACAGGTTCCCCTTTGGAATTGACCACAGAAACATAAACGGTTACCAGAGGAAACTTGGAATTATCAACCTGGGTGATGTTGATCACGAGATCATTTGCCTGCTCAACAGGGCTTGCCATGGGAGTGAAGGCCATCAGCAACCCGGCAATTACCAGGATGGATACCACCTTACTGAGAAAATTTCGCATTATCATCACGGTCTACCTCTTTTCGTGATATTCCAACTCGGTGTTGCCCATCCGGACCACCTGCTGGTTGGACAGACGGGTTTGTTCCACACGCCTGTTGTTGACAAACGTTCCAGTCATGCTCATATCCTTCAGGTTAAAGAACTCTCCTCCGCCCTGTAACATGGCATGCTGGGGTGATATATCTGGATCGGGGATGGCAATATCCGCTTTTAGTGAACTGCTGCCGATTATGGCCGCCGGTCCATTGGCCTGAAGGAACTTATCCAGAATAAATTCCGTGCCCTTTAATTTACCGTTCTTTACTTCAAACCACGCCCTGGAAAGGGTGTACACGATCAATGCGATACAGCCGCCAACAGCCGCGCCCATTAGCATCAAACCGGCAGCCTTACCCAATAGCGGATCTGAAAGATTGGCACGAGAAAACTCAAGCAGCAATCCTCCAATGATACCTCCGGCCAATCCACCCACTGCCCCTTTCCAGATCTGCGCGCCACTCTTGAACGCGGCGGCTGTACCGGTCAGAAGCCCGAACAACCCCCACCCCAATGGACGAGCCCAATCATATCCACCGACAACCTGGAAAAGTCCCTCAGCAATGGGTAATCCGATCGCACCGCCAATCAATCCCAGCCCGCCAATGATAGCTCCGGATAGCAGTGCTTTCTGTGGATTGTGGGCAGAAATACCTTCAACCGCTCCGATCATAAATCCGATCAGGAAACCGATGAATCCTCCCACAACAAGCGAATTGAAATACAGGCTGTCGGTGAAAGACAAACCCATCAGATTGCTCACCTGCCATGCCAGTAAACCACCAATTCCTCCCAGCACAGCATAGTAATAGATTTTCATAAATCGGCTCATAATTGCCTCTCATGTTTCCAACAGCTTCTCAACCGGAGCCAGGTTGCGCCAGTGCACAATAGACCGTCTGCGCCGTTGAAAAAGCTCGTAAAAACCGAAGTAGTGACGGGTATCCAGTGTCCCATCCATTTGCTTCTGGAAAAATCCTCCTGAAGCGCTGTAAGGTTCTATGACAAGCCCAACCTGCCACGGTTCCGGAAAGAAATTCTCATGCAGCCAGCGGTCCCATTCCGAATAGAAAATGCCCATACGTGGATGGGTATGAAACCATCCCAGCAGCATAAGATCCGGGTAGGAATCCGCCATTTTTGCGTGCATGTTAACCTGGCTTTCCTGCGTGAACGTCAGAAAAGCACTCCCTTTGACGGTAAACTCGGCGGGCAGAATTGTGTTGATTACAATGAACTGCTTGCCTGTTTCCTTATCGATATAGTTTTTTCCGGCCAGCCAACCCCCAACTTCGTTTTTCAGGTCTGAACCTGCGTGCATACAAATACGCACGAATGCCCGCTGGGTTAGAAAGATATGGACAGCCGGTCTACCCAGGTCATTCGAGTCAAGGGGCTGCCACGCCTGGGCACGGTAATACGGTGCCCTGTGATGTCTGAACTTACGATTGCTGTCCATGGCAACTCGAATCTGTGAAGTCTGGTTCACTGATACCTCAATGAAAATGGTAGCCAGGCGGCTCTGACCACCAGAATACCGCCTGGCCTTATTGAACTACCCCGCAGTGATATCAGCGGTTACCATCAAGCGGTCATCTGCCGGAACACCGGCTGCAGCAAGTGTCTCAGCTTCCTGCAGCTCGCGGCCTAATGCTTTACTATCCAGACGATAGCTGATAGGCCGCCCGTCAGGACCTGTGGTGGGTAGTTGCAGTGATGTTGTCAGTTCCGGAATCAAATCAGAAACTGCCACATCATCCGGTACTTCAGCCGTACGGCTTCCACCGGAAGGTAAGATGAATGTTACGCTTTTATCTGGCATTTTTCCTCCAATTGGTTACATGGTTTTCCAAAACAAGGTGCACCTTGATATCGGTTATTTCAATTTCAGTTTAAATTTCGGTTTGGGCGCCGGTTTAATGACCGGTTTTGCCGCTTTTTTCTCAACCGTTTTTATGGTTGGTTTTGACGTCACGAGTTTTACTCTCTCCGGACGAAGCAACTCGCGTTTGTCCAGCGGGAAGATACCCGGATGAACCATTCGGTATGAACGGCACCACTTTGCCGCTTCCGCGTCCCATGGAAATGGTGGTTTTGTCGGATCATCATGAAAATTCTTATACTGAAGCATTTCACCCAACATGATGACCAATCGATCAAGTGAGCGACTGGCAGCCCACCATGCAGCATCGATACAAACACTTCCATTCAAATGGTTGATGTTTGGATGCCAGATGGGTGTCAACCAGCTCATCCCTGGCCAGCGTTGTGGGTACTGGGCATGCAGATAGATTTCCACTTGATGATGTTCTGCGAATTTCGGATTACCTTTGGAATCAACACCTACGATGGACTTGCATTTGAAGGTAATGATGTACCGTTCCGGGGCCAATCCAGCAATTGCTGATTTCGTTTGCATGGAAATCAGATCACTCCGCGCAACCAATTCCTGCATCAATTCATGATCAGCACGCAATCTTCGCATACGCGGGCTTTGTTCCAGCGGACCTGCTCCGGCAGTAATATCTGCCGTAATAATCAAGCGGTCTCCATCTGGCACACTGGCTTCCGCCAGTGTCTCGCGTTCAAGCAATTCACGACCCAGTGCTTTACTGTCCAACCGGTACCCCATGGGTCGACCATCAGGACCGATGGTTGGCAGTTGCAGCATCGAAGTCAATTCAGCCAGGATGTCTCCAACAGCAACATCATCCGGAATATCAGCCCGACGGGCACCGCCGTTTGGCAATACGATGGTTATGGAACAATCAGGCATGCAATCCTCCAGCAGCAGTTTTACAAAACATTGTGATTATGAGGTACCTGGCATGTGCCGGTGATGTCCCAGCATTCTTTGTGATGCGGGGCATGACAGATGGGGCAGTACACGATACCTTTCGGGTCATTTGGATCAATAATCTGAAGGCAGTACGGACATCGCATTTCTTCCTTTCCAACAAATCGGACAGTTTTATGGTGTCGACGATTGGAGGTTTTTTTGGGTGTACGTATGGGCAGCGATGTCGTAGGATTACCAAGACGTTCCGGAACCCGTATCTGCAATGAATTCGTTGTGCGTCGTCTTTCGCCAACCCTGGTTCGTGTCCCGGGTCTAAACAAAGAAAAAAGCGAATTGGATGAATCCTGTCTGCCAGGTTTAATGAAGGTCTTTATTCCTTTCAATAACTGCTTTTTCAATCGTCGCCAGCGAATTTTTTGTGACGTATTACGGGTTCTCACCATGGGTCGACCGCTGACAACGGCGATCGGAGTAAGAACAGGCGCAGGTGTGGGATACACAATTGGATCTGGAGTGTACTCACTTACAGGCTCAATCTCCGGAGCCGGATCTATCACTTGTTTTTTCTTCGAACTCCATGCGAAAACAGTCACAAACGCGATTGACCAGCCGATAAGCGAAAGGATCAGAAAATCATTATTGATCGCTGCTGACCGTATTCCGGTCAGATCAATCTGCATCCAATACTGTCCGGCCAATCCGCCCACAGCCAGAGTTCCGATCACCGCCAGGCAGGAAAAGAACCAACGGACTATACGGGGCATCCGAAAAAAGAACAATCGGCAAAGGATACCTGATGAAAAACCGGCAAAAAACGCCAGGATTATGGGGATTATTGCGATCCATTGAAATTCACGTTTGTAAAGAAGGTATATGAACGCACCACTGATATCCACAGTCAGGAATATCATTGTGACGATTTTCAGGATAAACCCGACAAAGGAGGACAAAATACCGTGGTGTGACCGTGTTTCAATCACCTGTGATTGCATCCCCATTTCCATGTCAATCTTTCCAGAGAGTCACACGACCGTGTGCCGGGTTCGAAGGTGGTTCATCGGCAGCAGAGACCGCGTGTAGACGGATGGAATCGCGTGAACCTATCGTTATTAAACGGTTGTCTTGACGCTCGAAATGACGGAAATGGAGCGTGTCTTTCAAATCACCGGTCAACTCATAAAACCGGTATTCTGACGCGTTGTAAGCACGAATGATATGCAAAGGCGGTATACCGACAGCCAGCAATGATAGATGAGCAAACGGTTCATCACCCGTAATCGTGTGGGTCATTTCTATCTCTCGCAGAATACCGCATGTCGGACAATGGGCTGCTTTAAATCCGACCTGTGACATGGGTTTTACCACTTCTTCATGAGAGCCGCATTGTGGGCAAGTCAACGAGAGAATCAATTCCTGGTCAAGCTCGATAAGCGTATCGGGTCCCAGGTCGGTTTTTACCACCCGTGCAAATTCCGAAAGTGATGTGGTTCCCGCGCTTAGCGGCAGCTCAGTGATCTCGCCATAATTCCAATGACTTTCACAATCCTCACGGGCCGTATAAGCCGATGTATGCATCACATTGGTCAAACCATTAAAGTGGGTGACCTTTCCCGCTTCCACCGGCATGCCATGAATGAGCTTCAATGCCTCCTGTGCCTGCATCGCTCCGATGATCGAAGCAATAGTCGGTGTGGTTGGAACCTTCCCCAACAAGACGTTTTCCCGGGCCAGAAGGGGGCATGAATACCGCACAGCCAGATCACGACGGGCTTGTTCTGTCAGGCTGCATTCAAAACAGGCACCCTGTCCGGGGACAAAGACCCTTACCAGCCCGTATAATTCTTGAATGGCTCCATCAACCCAGGGCTTGTTCACCCAGTAAGCGAAACGATTGACCGCCAGCCGTGCTTCCCGGTTGTCCAGGCAGCCGATGATCACATCCATACGCCGGAAAATACCCAAACCTACTTGATTGGAAATATCCCCATGCAGATATTGCACGTGCACATCCGGGTTTATCTCCTTGGCACGCGCCGCAGCCACCTCGGATTTGTTTCGTGACGAATCACTCTCCCGGAACAGAACTGATCGGCTCAGGTTCGCCATTTCAACCGTGTCAAAGTCAACGATCAGAATATATCCCACACCCATTAATGCCAGGTTCTTTACAACTTCATTACCCAGAGCGCCTGCCCCCACCACCATCACCCGCGCTTTCTCCACTTTTTCCTTTTCCCACCAGGAAATTAGCTGAAACGTGCCGGAACGGTCGGTCTTCAAATTGGGAATCTGCAGGGGTTTTTCCGGGTTAACCGGAAGCCGGCGTGGTCCGGTTGGCGGCTCCTGACCGGCGGGTTTTGTGGGTGTCGGATCTTCAGCCCTTGCCCAGGAAGCCAGTTCACGGGCGCGAGCTAAATTGGCTGATGTGATCTCACATACAAACCATCCCACACTGATTCGCGATTCGATAAGTTTGCTGTCCAGCAGAATCTTAAGCGCCTCGCGCAGGGTGGATCGGCTGACACCAAACTCTTTTACCAGGTCCCGCTCAGAAGCAAGCTGGGTCCCTGCAGACAGGAGGCCATCCAGAATACTGGCAGCCAGTTTGCCGGCTATGATCTCGGCTAGTGATTTACGGGTTATCGGGGCGTTTGGTATGTTCATGGTATTTTGGTCTGACCTTCATACCAGATTTTATTCCGTAACCCTGTTCTGTCAACCGCTATTCACCACCGGTTTTCTTAAATTTATACCTACGTCATTCTTAAAAACGACCCATCTGAGTGCATTTGATCAAAAAACGGGCGGTTTTACCCACCCATCAACCTGCTTTTTTTCAGGCATTAGGCCTTTATGGACAGAGCGAAGTAGTCCATTCAAAGTTACCCGATCTGGCACACCGGTAACGAACACCAGCCCAGTTGATCTTCCATTCCGTGTCCATTTCGGACAACTCGATCCGGTATTCCTGGTCGATGATCGAATCATCCAGCATTCCTTCTGAAAGTACCGTAACAATAGCCTGTTTGGGGTCAGTGTACACAACCATAACCCTGTCCGGCGGCGTATAATCCGAATTCGGGTAACCTGAAAAATGTAATGATACATCATATACACTGGAGTCCCGAATTTCTGCCAGCGGGTTGGATTGGTCTGCACTTTTCCAATACTCGATGTTCAACGCGTCAACTTCATTAATCCGCTCCCATTCCTTTGCCACATCCAGTGGAGCATAGCTCTCCCTGGGAAGCGGTATATCACAATCAGTAAGGCAAATTTCTGTCGGAGTCGCAGTGGGATCATCAACTCGCAGGTGCCCGTTCTGATCCGGATAACTTTCTGATAATCCATAACCCGAACTAACAGCTGAAGTGCCTGTGTTTCCCCATGTGAATGCCACAGTGGTCAACATCAGACCCAGCATGATAATTAACGGGTATTTTTTCATGTAATCCTCCACAATTTGTGATTTTTTGGGGGAAAAATCGAATTAAATAAATATTACCAACATTTCTTAATTAAAAACTTCCGGCTTCTGATGAAGAAAACCGGAGGTTTTTATTTTGTGGCGAGAGTGGGATTTGGACCCACGACCAAGGGCTTATGAGTCCCCTGCTCTACCACTGAGCTACCTCGCCGTAACGCGCCAGCAAGTTTACTATATTGCCGTCTGCCTGTCAACGAAAATCATCCTGATCTGTGTTATGCGAGTATTTTTTATTCATTCAAGATTGTTGTTTTTTCGAGAGGCACTTTGGTTCGTTTTATCAAACCGGCGATCAAAACTATCGCGACATAACCATTAATTAGGGCCGGGATAAACAAGGGAACAAGCTCATATCCGCGTAAGAATGGCAAATACGATAGTAAGGATGTAACCTGTAACGCCAATGGGATCAATTTCAAACGTGGATTGAAGAAGAAAAAAAGAATCGAGAACATTGTTGCCGGATAAAAATATCTTTCATGCATTTTAGGAAGAACATAGGGCAAAACCACCGCAATAGTTACTACAAAAAAAATGATATCCTCCTGATTTAGTTCCCAATTTCCTTTGATCGCGTACCAGACTAATCCCACACAACAAATTGCGGCAAACAACACTCCCAATGGAACAGCCACATCAAAATAACGATTCGGTACAAAGGCAAAGATTGTCGGAGAATTCATCGTCAGGGAGCTGTATTCGCCAGCCACATTGAATATGGCGGTAAACGGCGCCAGGATAGGATAGCCAGAAATATACGCAGGAACCATCCATAGAAAATAGACCAACGGAATGATCATGGTTTCCACCAAACTGATCTTCTTTCGAAAAAGGAGTATCAAGAAAACCGGACTCAAAATCAGCGCCTGTATCTTGAATGCGATGGCGGAAGCTAACAAAACAAGTGATAGTTTGGTCCTTTGATTAAGAATAAAGAATAAACTGAATACTAAAAGTGATGTAAACACACCATCCACCTGCCCCCAGTATGCACTATTGATGACTACAGTGGGGGCATAGCATACAACAAAAAAACCGGCCCATTTATTGATACCTGTGGGAAATCTCCTTCTAATTATGAGAAAAATTCCAGTGGCGGAAAGGAAATCAAATACGATCGATAACGATTTCATCAAAACGACTGGTGAAACCCATTTACCCAATGGGAGGAGGATTGACATCAGGTAAAAATACGGCGGTGAATATGTCAGACCCTGGAACGGACTGTTTGGATCAAGCAAGTCTTTGATCGCAAACAGCCCGTTATGTTGCGATAGATAGATGAACCATGGGATATGGAATTGCACAATGTCGTTATTTTCATAAGGGAACAAAAGAATCCGAAATCCTACCGCCCCAAGCAGTAGGATGATTACAACAATTGATTGCATCTCCGAGTGTTTCGGACCAGAATACTCTTCTTTTGTCATCAATTCCATTCCATAAGTTCTTAATAATCTGATTATAAATTCCATTTGTGGTCTGGAAACACATGCTTTCCCTCAAACTTCCAGACTGTCTTCGCGAAATTATGGATGAACGCCCTGTCATGAACAACGGCCAATACCGTTCCCTGAAACATTCCAAGCGCCTGTTCAAATCTCTCCCTTGATGGAATATCCAGATGGTTGACAGGTTCATCCAAAAGAAGCAGGTTACACCCGTCCGCCACCTGACAGGCTAACTGCAGGCGGACTTTTTCTCCGTAGGACAATTCCAACACCGGAGTGAACACATCATCACCCATAAAGAGATATTTTGATAGAAATGACCGGGCTTCCGTTTCCGATTGTCCGTTGATTGATAATAAGGTTTCCAGCACGGTCAGATTGGGGTTCAACGTTTCCTGCTCTTGCGCCAGGTATCCACATTTTACCCCCGCTCCCAACCGGACAGACCCACCCAGAGAGAGTATTTCACCAACCACTGTTTTCAAAAGGGTTGACTTACCGCATCCATTGGGTCCGACCAGCGCGATCCGCTCACAGTACCGTACAGTCAGGTCTATGGATTCGGCCAGCATATTTTGCCCGTAACCGATACTCAGATCTTCCATCACCACAACATCCCGTCCGGATTCCCCAACCGGTTGAAAATCCACTTTCATCTGCCAGGAACGTGAAGGTCTTTCAACACGCTCATCCGTCAGTAGATGCTCTATTCTTTTTTCAATATTCTTTGCCCGTTGGACAGTCTCTTTACCCCGATTGGCAAAATAACCAATACTAAAACCATCAGTACTGCCGGCTTCCGTCTTTCCACCGCGGTGATACCGCGCCAGGTCTCGTACACCAATCGCGGCTTTCTTCAGTCGCCGGATCTCATCCTGCTGGTCAGTGTAAGCCTGCCATTGTTTTTCCTGTTCAGCTCTTTTTTGGCATAGGTAATCAGAGTAAGATCCTGCAAACTGTCGGATTGTATGTGTATGTTCGTCCAATTCGAGGATACCTTCCACCACCGCATCCAGAAAAGTGCGGTCGTGTGACACAATCAACGCCGTAATCCGTGTCTGTTTCAGCCACGATTCCAACCATTCCAGCATCTCAATATCCAAATGGTTGGTCGGTTCGTCCAATAATAGCAACTGAGGATTAGAGAGAAGAATTCCCGCTAATCCAAGCCTGGTCTTTTGTCCACCACTTAAATTCGCGATCGGCCAATCCAGGGGTATTTCCATCAGGCCAAAACGGGTTAATATTTCTTCAGCACCGGCAGAAGAAACACCGGCATTTTGCAACTGGTTCAGAGCAAAATCGAACGCATTTGCCAGTTTTTGATTGTCCGGTTGCTCTGACAATTCCAGTGCGATACGCTCCACTTCCTTTGCAATCTCATCGTGGTCGTGCCGGGAACCGATTAGAAATGAGCCCACCGTCTCATCATCCGGCAACTTTAATCCTTGATGCAGATATCCCACTCGCAGACCAGCGGGCATAAATTCCACACTACCGCCATCCGACCTGATCTCTCCCGCGATGATCTGCAAAAGGGTTGATTTTCCGCATCCATTTAGCCCGATCAACCCAACCTTGTTCCCATCACTCAAATGAAAATTTATATTTTTTAATACGGGTTTCACCCCGAAAGATTTTGAAATATTCCGTATCTTAAGCATGACGCAGCCTTTTTGAATAGAAAACCGGGGGCAACGCCCCCGGTTAAATACAAACCGAGCAAAACGCTCCCTGAAATCCATCAAATGTTAGTGGCTGCTATCACCCATCTATACTATCCTTGAACCTTTTCCGAGATTAAATTATACAGGGTTTTTAATAATTTTTATTGATCACATCCTGAATTTATCAAAAAAAGTCCTGGAAGAAAATTATGGATCTGGAATTGGTCTTGTTTCCAACCATGAACCCATCGCAAGATTATCTGTCGTATCTTCATAATAGAAAAAATGGATGAGTTCCCAAACAATCAATCCATTAATCATAGCGGTTATCGATATTGGAACGAGTTCGTCACCGATCAAAAATAAAGTGTATGAAAGCAAGGATGTAGCTTGCAAAGCCAGAGGTATAAGGTGAATACGGGGTTGAAAAAAATAATAAACAATGGCCAAAAGAGCAGCGGGATAGAAGTAACGTTCATGCATTTTTGGAAGAACGTAAGGCAGAACAACTGAGATCACTAGAGAAAAAAGAATGATCCTTTCGATAGAAAAATCATTTTTATTTTGGATAACTGACCACAAAATCGCGATGCAAACAGCTGCAGCCATCAATGTACCCAGCGGAACAATCAATCCGTAAAACTGATTTGGAAGAAATGCATAAAGATTTGGCGTGTTCATTGTTATTGCCTGGAACTGGGTTGCCCCTCCCAGATAGGTTGTAAAAGGAGCCAGCAGTGGATAATCAACCATGTACGCGGGAATCATCCACGCCATAAATACTACAGGAATAAAGAAAAACATCCACCAACTGATCTTTTTCTGAAAGAACAGAACAACAAAAATGGGGGCAAATAGTAACGCTTGAATCTTGAACGCCAGGGCTGTAGCGAAGAAAAGGAGTGAAAGCAGGTATCTACGAGTACAAATGAAATAAAGGCAGATAATCAGAAAAGCCGTATAAATACCATCAAATTGACCCCAATATGCGCTGTTGATGAATACCGTGGGAGTAAAACAGACAACAACGAAAGCTGTCAACTTTTTCCACCCGGTCGGGTATTTTAACTGAACCAGAAGATATACAGCGTAGGCTGCGACGAAATCAAACACAACAGAGATTATTTTGATCACTTCAACGATGGAGAACCATTGAAGCAACGGTTGGCTTAATGTGAGCAAATATAAATAGGGTGGTGAATAAATATAAGGGGGGAAAAAATGTGTTTTATCGACAAGCCCACTAATAGCCCTCAATCCGCCATTGTTCATCAGATATTCATACCAGGGAATTAACGCGTCAGTAAGATCATGGTTGATACATGGAAATAGTAAGAAACGAAAAAGCACACCCCCTAAAAGAACCAGAAAAATAAAAATTGGTTTTATTAAGTTATTTTTTCTTAAAAAATATTTGTTACCCGAAACATTCATATTCTGATCCCACAATAAATGGAGGTTTTACCCCTTTTTCTTAAGATAAACAGTCGTTCTTATAGCCTTTGCACTTCATTCTTGGAACAAAGTCGCGCAAACTTTTTAAAAGCCCAATCCCTTGTCTTTGAGGGAAATGTATTTGTTGTGTCCAATGACAATATGGTCAAGCACTTCCACATCGAGCAATCGTCCGGCTTCTCGCGCTGCCCTTGTTAATGCTGCATCTTCCGGACTGGGCGTCGGGTCTCCACTCGGGTGGTTATGAACCAGAATTACAGAGGCGGCGTTATTGATCAGTGCTGATTTAAACAACTCACCTACACGAACCGTCGATGAGTTCAATGATCCCTGATAGAGTTTTTCGATCTTTAAAACCCGGTTACGGGTATCCAACAAAAGAACCCAAAGATTCTCCTGGGGCAACGCCAGCATATCGTATTGAACAAGGTTTGCGGCATCAGCCGGACTTTTGATAACCGGCTTTTCTTCCGCTTCTTCCCGGGGAAGACGGCGACCAAGTTCTATGGCAGCTTTTATCTGGCTGGCCTTGGCAATACCAACCCCCTTTTGAGTACAAAGTTCATCAAAACTCACCCGGTGAAGTCCGGTCAAACCACCAAGCTGTCTCAACAACCGATGTCCAATTTGGACCGCGTTCTCCCCCGGTAAACCCGTGCGCAAAAGGATTGCCAGCAGCTCGGCGTTGTTCAATGCGGATGCGCCTGATTTGGACAATCGTTCACGCGGCCGGTCATCAGCATCATAATCTTGAATTCGGTATAACGTTGGGATTTCTCTTTTCATCGATATGGCACCATTCCCGATTATACCCGTTGACTATCCGTATGGTTGCAAAACGGTTATGATGAGCATATAATGCAAAATACCGGTCGGAACAGGAAGGGAGACTCATATGTCGGAAAAACGAAAATTCGATCGAATCCACCTTATCCATTACCTTCGCTTATTTGACCGCAAAACCGGCGAATTGATCGGCAATCTGGTTGATCTTACATCGGAAGGTCTGCAACTGATCAGCGAGAAACCGTATGAAGAAGGAACTCTTTTGGAAATTCGCATGGAATTTCCAGAGGATGTCGATGGCCAACACGAACTTCAACTTAACGCGATCACTGTATGGTGCGATCACCAATTGGATCCAGACTTATTCTCTGTTGGATGTAAATTAATCCCGGTAACTCCATCAAACGTTACCATCATCCGCGATCTAATCAACAACTACCAGGATTAACGCAAGGAACTTCAGTATAAATGCCCATTGATCCATCTTCTTTTAGCGAATACTTGCAATACATCATCGGATTTTCCGCGGCATTTTTAGCCGCGCTCTGGTTGAGTTTGATCTTCTGGACCTACCGTGATATTCGGTCCAGAACTCGTGATAATTTTGCCCGAATACTTGCCATCGTGGTGGTAACCGTATTATTTATTCCCGGTATTGTCATCTATTTGATCCTGCGTCCGGGAAAGACTCTTGAAGAGGAATACCAACATACCTTGGAAGAGGAATCCCTTCTTAAAGCCATTGAAGAAATCAACACGTGCCCGGGTTGCGGAAGACACACACGGGAAGATTGGATCCTTTGCCCCACCTGCCAGACGCGATTGAAGAAGAGTTGCCCATCCTGCCACCGTTTGCTTGAACTACCATGGAATACCTGCCCGTATTGCGGTAATACATTGAACGAGAATACCACGGCCGGTTCGGAATTTGACCACCCCGTTCAGGTATAATCACTCTATGTCAACGCACTTGGATATAAAACCGGTCGACTACCTGGTGATCGGTCATATAACGCGTGATATCACCCCTCTGGGCAATGTCCCAGGGGGAACAGTATTGTATTCTGCCCTTACAGCCCGTGCCATCGGGTTAAAAGTTGGCGTGGTAACTTCCTGCACTGAAGACTATTCCCTGCCCGATTACGATGGGATTACCTTCTTCTCAATACCATCGGAGAAGACAACAACTTTTGAGAATATCTACACATCTGAAGGCCGTATACAGATGATCCATGGTGTGGCTGATACCCTCCACCTGTCTGCCATACCAGAGGTATGGCGGCAAACGCCCATCGTTCATATCGCGCCAGTGGCACGTGAGGTGGACCCGACCTTGCCACGTGCGTTTTCAAATAGTATCGTTTGCCTCACCCCCCAGGGTTTCATGCGTCAATGGGATTCAACAGGTCGTGTCAGTGTTTCAGAATGGCCTGAAGGAGCATTCGTACTGGAACATTCCACAGCGGCAGTGTTGAGTATCGAAGATATCAACGGAGATGAAAACCGAATAGAAGAAATGCTTCGGTCCATTCGCATTCTGGTTGTCACAGAAGGAGCGGAGGGAGCTCGCGTATACTGGAACGGTGATATCAGGCGCTTTTCTCCGCCTGCCATGAATGAAATTGACTCAACCGGCGCGGGTGACATTTTCGCAGCCAGTTTTTTCATTAAATACAATACAACCCGTGACCCCTGGGAAGCAGCCCGCTTTGCAACACTGCTTGCGGCCGGTTCAGTAACCCGCCGAGGGACAGACAGCATTCCTTCACCTGAAGAGGTGGACGCGGCCAGTATTGAAATCCTCAAAGCGGAATAAAAATATGACCAAGATTTTCACGTTTGTTAATCAAAAAGGTGGAGTGGGAAAAACTACATCTGCCATAAACCTTGGAGCTTTCCTGGGGTACTACGGGCAACGCGTATTACTGGTAGACCTTGATCCCCAGGCAAATGCCACATCTTCTCTTGGGATCGACAAGAACACGGTAAAAACCGGCACTTATGAAGTGTTGATCGGAACAGCCCAGGCCACGCCGCATATACTTCATAATCCCCGTATTAAAATCTCATTGTTGCCTTCTTCTCCGGCTCTTGCCGGCGCGGATATTGAATTGATTGATGGACAAAACCGGGAAGGCAGACTCAGGGATGTGGTGAACAGTCTGGCAGATCGCTACGACTACATACTGGTAGATTGCCCTCCATCACTAAGCCTCCTGACCGTGAATGGGCTTATGGCCGCTAAAGACGGCGTGATCATTCCCGTCCAATGTGAATACCTCGCGTTGGAAGGTCTCGGGCAATTGACACAAACGATCAATCGGGTGAAAACATCTCTTTTCCCGGGATTGAAAGTTCGTGGAGTCATATTGACCATGTATGATGGTCGAACCCGTCTGGCGATTGATGTCGTTAATGAAGTACGTAAACATTTCCCCACACAGGTATTTCAATCGGTAATACCACGTTCTGTCCGGTTGGCTGAAGCCCCATCATATGGAATTCCAATTTCCATGTACGCACCCGATTCGGGTGCGGCAAAGGCATATTCCTCATTGGCTCGTGAAATCCTTGGGCAGGACGGTGTGAACATTCCCCGGAATAATGGTCAGGAGAGTTAGATGGCACACAAAGCCGGATTAGGTCGTGGACTGGACGCAATCATACCCGCCCCTACAGAACCAAAAAGCGGGACGGAAATGGTTCCCATCGATAGTATCATCCCAAATCCCCGACAACCGCGCTCCATTATGGCGGAAGAGGGATTAAATGAGCTGGCAGAATCGATCCGGCAGCATGGAATATTGCAACCCCTGATTGTCACAAACGAAGGCGAGAATCTGTATGTCCTTATTGCCGGAGAACGCCGTTGGAGAGCCGCCCGCATCGCGGGGCTGGATTCTGTTCCGGTTATTTTTCGGGAAGCAAATGACCGAGACCGACTTGAACTGGCATTGATCGAGAACGTACAGCGGGCAGACCTGATGCCATTGGAAACAGCAGAGGCATATCGTCAGCTGGCAGAAGAATTTAACCTCACCCATGATGAGATTGCTCTTCGGGTCGGGAAAAGCCGGGTAGCTGTGACCAACACAATGCGTTTGCTGAAATTACCTGAAGTTGTACAAAATGCCATTCTTTCCGGTGATATTACAGAAGGGCACGCACGTGCCTTACTGGCGCTTGGTACTTCTCAGTCTCAAATGGCTGTTTTACAAACCATTATCCGCAATGACCTCAGTGTGAGGCAGACAGAAGAACTGGTTAAGAAATATGGCGGAGAAAAAGCCCCGATCAGACCCAAACCAGATGTACCGATTGAATTGAAAGAAATCGAGAACCGCCTCCGGGAGCACCTCGGCACGCGCGTCACGGTCAACCACGGGAAAAAAGGTGGCAGTCTTGTAATTTATTATTACTCCAATGAAGAACTTAATTCCGTTTTGGATACAATATTAAAAAGCTGATTATTCGGGTTTCGCTGATCTTTCTGGACCAATATGACAGATAATACTGTACCGGCAATTGATAAACCATCGACCGGATTAACCCCGGAATCACTGGTTCCCCGGCTGGGAGAATATCTCATGGCACGCGGGTTGATCACAGAAGCGCAACTTAACAGGGCGATCGCAATTCAAAAGGTATATCAGAGCGAAGGAAAGACAGAACGCCTTGGGCAAATTCTAATTAACGAGAAAATGGTCTCGCGGGTTGATCTCGATCATGCCATTACAGAACAGATCATTCAACTGAGAACCGCTCTACAAAATGCCAATGCCAGCCTTGAAGAACGAGTCAAAGCGCGAACTGCTGAGTTGGAAACTGCGCTGGATAAATTGGCTGATTTCAATCGGATGAAGGCAAATATTGTGGCCAACATCTCTCATGAACTACGCACTCCGATGACACATATCAAAGGGTATCTAGAACTTCTGGTGACCGGTGTTCTCGGGCCGCTTACTGAAGATCAAACTCATGGTCTTCAAGTAATGCAAAAATCCTCGGCCAGACTCGAGAAATTGATTGAAGATTTACTGCTGTTTTCCGAAGCAGATAAAGCAGAAGTGGCCTTAAACTTGCAGCCTATTGATATGCACCGCCTGGGTCAAACCCTGGTCAATCGGTCACAGGTCAAAGCCGAAGAGAAACACATTCAGCTCGACCTGATCTCAGACCCCTCTCTTCCCAAGGCAGTCATTGATGAGGAGAAGATTTCCTGGGTTATCGGGCAATTGTTGGACAATGCGATCAAATTTACCCCCAAGAATGGAAAGGTTGAACTTCGTTTTTCGCTCGACACAGAAAAAATCAAGGTTATCGTAAAGGATAGCGGAATAGGTATACCTGTTGAGCGAATTGATGAAGTGTTTGAACCCTTTCATCAGTTGGACGGATCTTCCACCCGGCGGTATGGGGGTACAGGGCTCGGCCTTACCCTGGTACGAAAAATAATCGAAGCGCATGGGTCATCCATCCGGGTTCGGTCTGTAATAAACCAGGGAAGCGAGTTTGAATTCTCACTGACAGCAGCCTGATGAAACTTCCACGGTGCAGGAGACGTATTTAGAATGCCTTCTCAACCTGGAGCCCTAGAAGAAAACCCTAATATATATTTGCTTCGCTCTCTTACCAGATTGAACCAGACGGAAGAGTGGAAATCTGGTTTGGATGATTTTGCCCATCAAGTTCGATTAGGGTTGATATTTGATCATTTGGTGATCTACAAAATAAATGGCAAAGAGAACCTGGAACCAGTCTATGCCAGAGCTGTCGGTCGCGGCCGGTCAGCAGAAGCGGATACTTCATGGGGTGATACGATAGCCAACCAGGCAATTCTGGAAAACAAACCTGTATCCACGTTACCGCAGATAACTCCCGGTTCTAACCGCCTTGACAGACCATATGGTCTCGCATTGCCAATCCACAACGGCAAGGGAGACCCGCTTGGTGCTGTTGTATTGATCCGTTTCGGTGGACCTGGATATTCCAATCTGGATATTGAACAGGCTCAAGGGTTTACGGCGGTTATGAGTTTGTTATTCGGGAATCAGAGATTACGCAAACTGGTCGACGATCTTACCGAGCAATGTAAAACCGCTGAATTACAGGATAATTTTGTTTCCAATGTAACCCACGAATTGCGCAGTCCACTGGGGTTCATTAAAGGGTACACAACAACATTATTGCGCGCGGACGCCCAATGGGATGAAAAATCGCGCCTCGAATTTCTACGAATCATTGATACAGAAACCGACCACCTACAGGATCTTATCGATAACCTTCTCGATTCAGCCAGATTGCAAAGCAATATGATGGAATTTCATATGCAATCCGTGCGGGTGGAAGGTTTGATCAACAACATTTTGGCCAGGGCGAAACTTCATCACCCGGATTTGATCATAAATTTACATATTGATCAGCCCCTGCAAATGATCAAAGCCGATCCCGGCAGACTTGAACAGGTATTTGAAAATTTATTGACCAATTCATTGAAATATGCACCGGGCTCTCCCCTCTCAATAGATATTAAACCGATTGAGAACAACCTTCTGATCCAATTCCGTGATGAAGGTCCGGGTATTCCGCAAGATTCGTTGGAAAAAATATTCTGGCGGTTTTATCGGGACCCCCAATCATCGAAAGAAGCTCGAGGCAGCGGTTTGGGTTTATATATTTGCCAGCAAATTATCGATGCGCACAAAGGCAAAATTTCAGTAGAATCAAATATGGGGGCGGGTACCACTTTTTCCATTACTCTTCCCGCGCTTCAACAGTAACTGGATGGAGATCAAGATGCCGGTAAAGATTCTGGTGGTGGATGACGAAAAACAATATATACATCTTCTTCAAGTGAACCTTCAAGCTGAAGGGTATGCAGTGATTTTTGCCACAAACGGAGAAGACGCGCTGGAAATGGTTTCCTCTCAAAAACCAGACCTGGTCATACTTGATGTAATGATGCCCCGACTGGATGGATTCACCACATGCGAACGTATCCGTCAATTCTCGACAGTTCCGGTGATCATGCTGACCGCCAAAGGTGAGGAGCAGGACCGTGTTAAAGGGCTCAATGTTGGTGCCGATGATTATGTGGTTAAACCATTCTCCGCAACCGAGCTTATCGCCCGGGTTCGGGCGGTTCTCCGTCGAGCACGCAAGGATGATTCATCCATGGGAGAACGATTCTTTCAACACCTCGACCTGAAGATCGATTTCGCCCGGGCAGAGGTTTGGAAGGGTGAAAAACCGGTTTTTCTCTCCGCCACAGAATACCGCTTACTGATCCAGTTTGCCCACCACCTTGGACAGATTTTAACTGGTGAAGAGTTGCTAACCGCCATCTGGGGGCCCACCTATAAGGATGACAAAGAGATTCTGTGGGTAAGCATCGCGCGTCTACGGCAAAAACTCGAAGATAACCCGCATAGTCCGATCCATATTGTCACCCGCTCCGGGTTGGGATACTTAATGCCGGCAGAGGTAACGACGGCATCTCCTGTGAAAGGAAAGAAGGATTAAATGTATTCCAATTTTGAGGAAAAAGGCAAAATATTTACCCAGGTAGTAACAAAGAAACCCATTAACGTTACAATCCAAACCACGTCGCAATTGATCCGGGGGAAAATCCATATCCGCCCGGAAGACCGTGTAAAAGACGAATTGAACCGGAAAGACCTGTTCATCGCGGTCACAGACGCGACGATCTTCTCATCTTCAGGCGAGGCGCTCTTTCATGGAGGATTCATTTCTGTCAATACCGAACAGATCGTTTGGCTGATGCCTGACGAAGAGGTGAAACCAGCCAGGGACGTAAAATGAATCCATCAAGCGGCTATTCCTTAAACCCGACCGAACAGGCCAAGTTAAAGACATACTTAATCAATTCAATTTCCAGAGAACTTGAAGCCCGACCACCATCTCCACGACAACGCTACGAAATGGTAGAGAGCTTCCTGCGCCAGGCCTATGAAGCTACCAAACTAAATCTACCAGATCCAGTAAAGAACGCGATTTTCAAAGAAATACAGGATGAATTGCTCGGGTTTGGCCCCATCCAACCACTTCTTGATGATCCGAACATCAGTGAAGTAATGGTCAATGGACCGAAGAGCGTATACATAGAACGAAACGGGAAACTCACTTTATCAGATGTTCAATTTGAAGATGATGACGCGGTTCTGCGGATCATTGACAAGATCATATTGCCTCTTGGCCGACATGTTGACTCCGATAACCCCACTGTGGACGCCCGTCTCCCAGATGGTTCCCGTGTAAATGCGATCATCCCACCTGTGGCAATTGATGGCCCATCAATTACTATCCGGAAGTTCATGAAGGATAAGCTTTCCATGGATCAGCTCATTTCGCTTGGATCAATTACCAAGGGAATGTCAGATCTACTAAAAGCCTGTGTGGTTTCCCGATTGAATATACTGGTTTCCGGTGGTACAGGATCAGGAAAGACCACATTTCTGAACATTTTGTCCAGTTTCATACCGTCAAATGAAAGAATAGTGACAATTGAGGACGCGGCGGAACTAAAATTGCAACAACCGCATATAGTGCGTCTTGAAACGAAACCCGCAAATTCTGAAGGATTGCACGCGGTTCCGATCCGCGAATTGGTACGCAACAGTTTGCGCATGCGACCTGACAGGATAATTGTGGGGGAGGTTCGCGGTGGCGAAGCTCTGGATATGTTGCAGGCTATGAATACCGGTCATGATGGTTCTCTCACGACCTTGCATGCCAATACACCCCGTGACGCCACCAGCCGGTTGGAAACCATGTGCCTGATGTCAGGAATGGATCTGCCGGTCAAGGTCATCCGAGAGCAGATTGCAGCTGCCATTGATCTTGTCGTACAACAGGCGCGTTTAAAAGACGGTTCCAGAAAGGTGACATCCATTGCGGAAATCTCCGGCATGGAGGGCGATACCATAACCATGACAGAGATCTTTAAGTTTCAACAAACCGGCGTACAACAAGACGGAAGCATCATTGGAGAATTGCGGGCAACCGGTATCCGACCACAATTCAGCCAGCGTCTTGAAGCTTCCGGCTTTCGACTGGGACCCGAAATTTTTGGAGCAAATCTTAACGATATGTTTGGACACCGGAGGAGTTAACCCTTGGCACTCAAAACTCAAATTAAAACCCTGCGTGCGCATAAGCTGGCCGCCCTTCTGGTTGATGCCCGGCTCTATGCCCGTCGTACACCCGAAGAAGCCTGCGCGCTTCTCAATTGGGAAATTGAACATTTGGAAGACCTGGAAATTGCAGCCATTCCCCCTACACTTCCGGAACTGGAAGCACTTGCTGCCATTTATGCCGTTCCGGTCGACCATTTCTTTGGGAACACCAGTCTTTCTGACGGTATGCCCCGCCTGCGAACTGAGACAATGACTCAAAGGCTTGAACTTCGCAATCGTATTCTGGGCGCCATGATCATGCAGGCACGGTTGCGCCGCAATTTTTCGCGCGATGACCTGTCTTACTCGACGAATATTCCATTAGAGCAGATCATTGAATATGAGCTGGGGCAAGTCCCAATCCCGGTCACAGATCTTGAGGATATTACCCGCATGATGCAGATCGATATCACCGATTGGATTGACAGTTACGCCATCCCAACACGCGATATGATCTTCCGACCCTACAAGATCGGAGATATTTCTTCGCAGACCACCTCCGCAACGGATTCCCGCCAGGAGTCTGTCGTAAATGAAGAAATCACAGAGAAACCGGCTGTCCTTCCCACCGAAGAGGATCAGAGTTCGAAAAACCAACCGGCCGCTACAGAAGTTCAACCTGAGGTTGTTGCAATATCAGTTGCAGTAGTGGAACCGGAAAAGATTTCGAAACCAGAGCCAGAAGCCGTGGTTATTCCTACCGAGCCGACCACCCAAACGGCAGCGGAGGAGAAAACACAAAAGGTGGAACCGGAAAAAATAACTGAAGCTCCCTCTTCGAATACTGATTTGGATATTCTGTTGAGCTCTGATCTCCCCCAGGAATTGAAAGACTTCATCGCCAATCCAATTAATAGACAGTATCTTTTGCTTGCCAATAATCTGAGCCGTATGCCTGCCGACCAATTAAGACGCATCGCCGAATCACTTCTGGACATCACGTACTGATCTATGGAAAACACACCCGAAAACCTGGCCACATTGGCCAAACAGGCTTATCAGGCTGGCAGGTTCTCTTCAGCCGGCGATCTCTTTTTTCAGGCTGAAGAAGCATATAACCAGAACGGAGATGTTCTTTTAGCGTCCGAAATGGCCAATAATCGTAGTGTCGCGCTGCTTCAAGCAGGTGACGCCGCGGGGGCATTATCCGCCTGCCAGGACACTTACAAGGTTTTCGCGGCCGCCGGTGACATTCTGCGCGAGGGTTTCTCTCTTGGGAATCAAGCCGCAGCCCTCAAAGAACTGGGGCAAAAAAAGGAAAGTCTGCGGCTGTACCGGCTCTCGGCAGAGAGACTGCAACAGGCAGGAGAAAAAGAAAACCTGGCGATTGTTCACAAAACGATTGCTGCGCTCGAGATGGAGGAAGGCGACAATTTTGGTGCCATGAGCGCCATGTTGGATGCCTTGCGCGTAAAGGAAAAACTCACTCTTCGAGAAAGATTCTTACGTAGACTTTTCGCTCTGGCATCCCGAATAATGCCCAAATGATTATGGAAAATCCATCTCGCCAGGACAACCCGATCGGGAAAATCGTTCTGCGACCTGTCGCTGCCTCGGATCTGACCGGATTATCGACCTTTTTCAAAAGCCCTATTCGGATCCAACACCATCTGGACTGGCGAACCTCGCTTGAATGGGTGGGGTATCAACCGTATTACATTCTTCTTAAACGGAACGAGATACTGGCTGTGATGGCAGCCCCTGTGGATCCAGATGGTGTGGCATGGATCCGTGTCTTCGGGTCTCCACTACCTGAAAGGCTATTCCCCATTCTCCTGGAGAAATGCGTAAAAGAGTTGGAAGCGATGGAACCCCGGCCCATTCTCGCTGCCCTTGGACTTCAAGAGTGGTTCGCCCGGCTGCTCGAACAGAATAACTTCTCACTGCGACAGAAGATCGTTGTTCTGAGCTGGGATTTTACCCTCCGTCCGGCCCGTCCTTATCCACCTGAATTGGTCATTCGGCCCATGACCACCGCCGATCTGCCCGCCGTTGCGGCTGTGGATCGGATGGCATTCAAGCCTTTGTGGCAAAATTCCCTCGACGCGTTAATCCTGGCATTTCAGAAAGCATCCATCGCCACAGTAGCCTGTATCAATGAGCAGGTGGTTGGATATCAGATCAGCACATCCACACCCATTAATACGCACCTGGCACGTCTGGCTGTCCACCCGTCACTGCAGCGGAAGAATATCGGTTATGAACTGGTGCGCAATATGCAGACAGCCAGTTTGAATATGAATTGCTGGCAAGTCACTGTAAACACTCAGGGAGATAATTCAGCATCATTAGCCCTTTATCAATCACTGGGCTTCACGGAAACAGGTGAAACCTTTCCTGTATATTTATACAACTATAAAGAATAAGATATCTCATCTAACCGATCGATAACGAGTACGTAGTAAACAACACACAATGTACAGGTCATCGACTTGCACGATTTCCTGGGATAAAATTGCGTATCGATTAATTGGTTAGGAGAAAAAATGACCAGCAAACAAAAATTAAAAGCACTGCGGGCTGCCGATCGCCGAAGACAGAATTTCATCATCGTTGGTGTGATTGCCCTGAGCGCTTTTCTATTTACCGGTGCTCTTATTCTGCCCTCGATACAAAAAAACAACGTAGAAATCATTGAACGACCTCAGGCGGAGTACACATCCATGGGAGATAAGAACGCGAAAGTGAAAGTGGAAGAATTTTCCGATTTTCAATGCCCACACTGTGGACAGTTCGCGCTTCAGGCTGAACTGGAGTATGTGGAAAAATATGTTGAAACCGGGAAGGTTTATTTTACGTTTGTACCCTTTAGTTTCATGGGAGAAGCGTCAGTTAAAGCCGCCGAAGCAGCTTATTGCGCGGCTGACCAGGGGAAATTTTGGGAATACCGCGACCAGATCTTTGGAAGCCAGTTGGGTGGTGACCGGAGCAGTCTGTCACGGTCCGGATTTGTCGGTTTTGCCCAGACTCTTCAATTGGAAATGGACTCGTTTGAAGATTGCATTGATAACGCAACTCACAATGAACGGGTAATGAATGATATCGCCTACGCGCAAAGCAAAGGTGTGAATGCCACACCCTACTTCATTGTAAATGGCGCATTAGTTGACTCGTCACAACTGGAAGCAGCCATAGAATCCGCGCTTCAGGCTAATTAATCAATCCATTATTTTATTACAGGGCCGGCTTTCATCATAGCCGGTCCTTTTTTTCTATACATATTGGGATAACCAGGTGAAAATGGGTGCGATAATCAGGGCCGGCAAAAAATTGATCGTCCGAATTGGTTTTATTTCAAGAAAACTACTGATCGCCAATGAAACCAGAATGATACCGCCAACAGATGTCAACTCATTGATCATCGCTGTTGTCATAACGCGCTCAATTTGTGCTGCAAATATGGACACAGAACCCTGGTAAACCAATACCGGAATACTGGAAAAAACTACACCCAAACCAAGACTTGAGGCAAAAGCCAGTGAAGCGAACCCGTCCAGAATGGACTTCACGGTCAGAGTACTGATATCACCGGTCAAACCATTTTGAATTGCACCCAAAAATGCCATAGGTCCGGAGCAATATATCAGACTTGTTGAAACAAAGCCTTGAACAAATCTGTCCCGTAAGAGCAGACCTTTCCGTGTACTTACAGAATCTCCCCTTTCGAGGATCGCAGACACTTTCGCTTCAAGCTTCACGCTTGCTTTGTTCAAAAGGCCTTCAAGATCAATAAACTCACCAATCACGGATCCTGTAAGCAGGCTTAAAAGTGGGATAAGGGCATTTTCCGTTTCCAGAAATAACTGGATACCAAAGAGTAGCGTGAAAATTCCCAACGCAAGCAATACCGATTGCCGGATCTTCTCCGGAAGTTGCGCCCCCAGCAACAGGCCAATGATGCCTCCCAGTACAATGGCTCCAGCATTAAGAAGACTGCCGGTCATGTCTTGGAGGATTTCTTTGCCACACTGGAATCGATAATGCCGGCGGTTTTCAATTCCCGCAGTTCCATAACGAACAACAGGGAAGAAAGCCGGTTAAGGTACGCAATGATCGCCTGATTATTTAACCCACCGGAATCAGTAAGCTCAACAGCATCCCTCTCCGCGCGGCGGACTGTCGCGCGGGCAAAGCCAAGCGCACCTCCCCCCGGTGTGTCGCCCGACATTAAAAAGCTGCGGGGAGCATCAACAGTGGACGTGATCTCATCTGCCTGCTCTTCCAACCATGCCACATTGGCAGGCGCAATCGTGCGAAATCGGGCTGCTTCGGAAGGATCCGCGGCAACTTCGCCCATCATTCCACTCAAATCACGTTGAACATGAAGAATAATGCTTTTTACCTGATCGTCCACCGATAGACCGCGGGCCAAACCAAGCGCGGTGGTCGTCTCGTCCAGGGAGCCCAAGGCCTGCAAACGCAGGTCATATTTTTTAATGCGGCCCTTCCCGATAAAGGTGGTCAATCCATCATCGCCTTTGCGTGTGTAGTATTTCATCAGTTATCCTTCCCCTTTTCATACTTCATGACCCGGTATAAATACCAGAAGGTTTCCGATGGAAATCCATCTTTCACTTCATCCTCCCAGATGAAATCACTTTCCACAGAAAACTTCGTCAGAATTTTATCCTTACGTTCCAGGCTTTCGGAAAACTCCGCAGACATTTCTGGCAGATTGTCCGTGAATAACTGCATGATCACACGGTTTCGCACTTGATGTTTGAATGCGGTTGACGGTTCATTCTTATCAGGCGCCATGCCGAGAATAAAATCCCCCCACAAACGCAAACGCATTTTAAATTCACTCCGGCATTTATTCGTCCAGGCGACTTTCCAATTCGCGCGGATGTCTTCAATGTTCTTCCAGTCCTCAACAATCGTTTCGCCAAGATTTGCCGATACGAGCCGTTTATGCGCCAGGAGAATGCCACCAGCAGATAATGAAATATTCGGCAACTGTCGGATCACATCTGTTGATAGCAGATACGATTCCAATTCAGGGTGCGAGGATCGTACATATGCTATATCATGTTTGAGTTTTTCAGCCATAATGCCTGAATTCTATAAAAAAAATCCAATTGATTACTAAGGGGTCGCTGTTACACCGACTGCAGGATTGATGGATAGATACCATTCATTCACCGTATTGAACCGGTCTGCGGTATCCATCAATGGCCCAACCCGCACCCCGCGGATGATGTTATCAGCGCCCCAGGTATAAACCGGATAGTACAGTGGAATTGCCGGCATTTCTTCTTCAAAGATCAATTGGAAATTCCGGTAGAGCTTGGTGCGTTCTTCAATATCTGTTGTTATCCGGGCCTGTTCCAGCATTTCACTGGCTACCCTGTGGTTCCATTGTGAATAGTTCTGCCCACCCGTTGCCTGAACCTGATCCCAGAAAGGATAGGGGTCCGGGTCCGGCGTGCGTGAGAAATTAAGGTCAACAAGCGCTGCCTGGTATGTGCGTGGATTTAGTCGGTCGTACAGAATCGTATCGAACGGCAGCACTTCCAGGTCAACCTGTATACCCACCACCGCCAGATCTCGTTGGATGGCACCGGCAAGGTTTTTGTGTCTTTCTGTGTCAGGAACAGCCATCGTAAACTTCAAGAAAGCTTCCTTCTTGGAACGTACAGTATCCGTCTCTCCAGCAAGTGCCCAACCTGCTTCTTTTAAATCCCGGATTGCGGTATTTGGGTCGTATGCTATTGATTTCAAATTGGAGTAATACGCCCAGCTATCTGGAAAGATCACCCCATCGGCAACAATTCCCTGCCCCTGAAGGAGATTATCTATGATCCATTGACGGTTAATGCTCTGAAGGATGGTCTTTCGAACGACCTCCTCCTGAAGGAATGGCGCTTCAGCGCTCTTCAAGTTTAAAAGAATGATAGAGAGTTCCGGTTTCCGACTTGAATACAAGGCCAGGTTCGGATAATTTAAGGCCTGGGGAAGCACATCCTGGGTTAATTGGCTTATACCCTGCGCACGACCCTCCTTGTAAGCGGTCAGCGCACCAATAGAATCGGGATAGAAAAGGAAAACAACCTGAGACAGGTTGGGTCTGGCTCGATGATAGTTATTATTTGCCCGTAACACGATCCCCGAGATGTTTCCGTTATCAACAATCAACCGCTCAAACTGGAAAGGTCCAGTTCCGACCGGTTGCAGGTTGAAAGGAGCGTTAATGAAACCATCTCCCGAAAGCCCTCCGAGCAGGTGCCGCGGAATAACGCCGAAAGTAAGGTAATCCAGAAATGGGGAGAAGGGTTCTTCAAGAACAAACTGCAAACTTCGGCCTGAACCTGTCACTTTTACTGTCTTCCAGAACTCTTGAAGGTCGGATGATACGGATGGATTCCCCTGCCGGATCATTTCAACAGTAAACACAACATCGTCCGCTGTTAGCGGTTGCCCGTCATGCCATTTCAATCCATCACGTAGCGTGAAATTGTAGGTTGTACCATCCTGTGAGATTCCCCAGGATTCGGCTAAATCTGGAACCGGCAACCCATGCGAGTCAAATCGAACCAATCCATTAAAGAGCAATCGATTGATATCACGGTCCGGTTGGTTCTTGCTGTCAAGAAGCGGATTAAGCCGTTGAAGATTACCGACAACGGCTTCAGTATAAATACCACCCTGTGCCGGTCTGGGCGTTGCCTCTGGAGAAGCCGTATCCTTTGGCTCACCCAATAATAAAATTCCGACAACCAGGCCGGTTAGGAATATTATGACAAACTGCCAGCGAAGATTTTTCATCATAAGAAAAAAGGCGTGCGCTTCAGGCTATGGAGCGTCGCCCTTTTTTCCCGCGCGAAAAAATGGTAGATAAATGGATTTCTTATTTACTGACAATGATGGTGACCAGTGTAAGCAAAACAAAAATGACGCTCAACACGATCGTGACCCAGAAGAGGGTTTTTTCAATACCACGACGGGCTGAGAAAACGCCGCCTGTATCGGCGCCGGTCAAACCACCAAGACCAACACCCTTATTTTGCAAAATGATGCTTGTGATCAATGTCACCGAGATTATAATCAGCGCGATATCGAAGTAAATAGTCACGTTTAGCCTCCTGAAGCAAGTTGTGATTATACCTTTACCCGGAGCGAATCGTCAAATACAAAATGGAAGAGATCAGCCTTAACCTTCATATTCACAGCAAATATTCTGATGGCAGTGGAACCCACGAAGATATTGCACGGGCAGCCTGCAAATCCGGACTGGATGCGATCATCGTAACAGACCACAATGTTTTGGTGACAGAAAAGGAAGGATATTACACCTTCGATGGAAAAAGTGTGCTTTTATTGGTCGGCGAAGAGGTCCACAATCAGGCAAGGATTCCACAAAAGAACCATCTACTGGTATTTGGCACCAACCGGGAACTGGCTCCCTTTGCCCCCGATCCTCAAAACCTGATTAACCTTGTCAGACAATCCGGTGGCAGCTGCTTTATTGCCCATCCTGTTGACCCCGCATTGGAGCTTTTTGGTGAACCGGATATCTCCTGGGAAGATTGGTCGGTCTCGGGATTCACAGGGCTGGAGTTATGGAATGGTTTTAGCGAGCTTAAATCTGTAGCCCACGGGTATTTATCGGCTATTTTTTACGCGTTCTTTCCCCGATTCATGGCACATGCGCCCCTCCAACCAACGTTAAAGAAATGGGATGAATTGACATCGGGCGGCAAGCGTATCTGTGCCGTGGGTGGATCTGACGCTCATGCGCTTCATAAAACACTCGGTCCGATCAGTCGCACCATTTTCCCGTACACCTTCCACTTTTCGGCGATCAATAATCATCTCATCCTTCCTGAACCGCTACGCGGTGAACTCGCATTCGATCGCGGCATGGTCCTAAACGCCTTGAGCAAGGGGAATAGCTTTATCGGGTACGATTTACCGGCATCCACCCGCGGTTTCCGGTTTTCAGCCCATAACAAAAAAGGTGATGCCATTATGGGTGATGAGCTCACGCTGGAGGATGGTGTCACCCTGCAGGTAAAACTTCCTGCTGCAGCTGAAATTCGTCTGTTATGTAATGGTGAAATCGTTCGTGAATGGAACAACACCACAAACGGCGCATTAACAACTACTCGCCCGGGAGTTTACCGAATTGAGGTGTACAGGCCGTATCTAGGCGCCCGCCGCGGCTGGATATTCAGTAATCCCATCTATATACGACCGAACACCGGACGCAGAAGGCCGTATGATAACGAATAATGTCACCCGCTTTCTGGATTCACAAAAAATAAAATATGCAACATTCGAGTTGCCGGCGGAAAAACTGGGCGCGCGGGAAACCGCCCGTTTGATCGGAGTGGAAACCGGAATGGTCTTTAAAACCATTGTGGTATTAAGGCCAAAACCTGGAAAACCCATTCTGGCTGTGGTTCCTGGAAACAGCGAAGTAAACTTAAAATTACTGGCAGCAGCAGTCAATGAGAAGAAGCTTCAACTTTCCACCCAGGCAGAGGCGGAAAAATTGACCGGGTTAATGGCCGGTGGAATATCTCCACTGGCTCTCATCAACCGCGGTTTTCAGATCTGGCTTGATTCCGCGGCACAAAATTATACGGAAATCCACATTAGCGGCGGGCAAAGGGGCTTGAACATCCGCCTGCCGGTTGCCGATTTGATTCGACTAACCGGTGCGCGTGTTGCGGCCATCAGCAATCCGGATCAGGAATCCTGAAAACAGGAACCGTATCCGGGTGGGAAAAAAATTACGAATTCTTCGTTTTCATCTGTGTACTACATATCCGGCTAGTTTCATTATAATAAATCCATGAAGATCAACTTCGATCGTTTAGAAGCCCGTCTGAAAAAGTTTGTCGAATCCAGTTCCCGGTTGATATCAACTGAACCGGACAAGGTTGATGAACGGAGTTCGCGCCTGGCTGTTGCTGTAAAGAAATATTTCGAGGATACATTTCAATCCAGTGAAACGCTGCTCCCTGCATCTATCTTGATCGAGATTCCACAATCGCAGGCAGATACATGGAAAGGTTTCCCCTTCAAAAGCACCCTGCAATCCATCTTCATGGACGCGGGGTTCGACTCAACCGCTCTTCCAGATTTTTCGGTTTTGTCCAGTCCGTCTGTTCTGGATGGTGAAATCATTCTGCGTGACGCGGAACAGGGTCCCCCACCTCTCGATAGAACCGCTTCCATGCAATCTATCGCATCAACTAATGATGATATTCTTGGCGACGCATTTCCATCCAACGCTTTTCTCATTGTGAACGGTCTTGAGACAATTCCACTGACAAAGCCGGTCTGCAACATCGGCCGGCGGCTACAAAACGATCTGGTGGTCGAAGACCCCCGCATATCTCGCGAACATGCCCAGATACGGGCTATCAAAGGACAATTTGTGATCTTTGATCTGAATTCAACCGGTGGTACATTTGTCAATTCCGTCAGAATAACAAAGCAACCGTTATTCCCCGGTGATGTAATTTCTCTGGCTGGAGTGCCATTAGTCTACGGTCAGGACGCACCCACACCATTCACAAGGACCGGACCGGTGGAGCCTTTCTTCAACCCAACAAAGGATAAAGAAGGATTATGAGTGGAATAGCCGTACTGATCATCCGCGGGATCGTCTCGGTAGCCCTGTACGCGTTCCTCGCTACCGCTCTGTATGTACTCTGGCAGGACCTCCAAATGCAATCGGAATTGGTCAAAGCCGCTCAGATCCCTCTGTTGACGATTGCACCAATAACCGGTGAATTCACCACCATGGAATTCAATACACCTGAAGTTGTAATTGGACGCGACCCGCTTTGCAATTGTTGCATTTCTGACGAAACAATATCCTCCCGGCATGCCCGGCTGGGATACCACCATAATCAATGGTGGCTGGAGGATATGAATTCAACGAACGGGACTTTCTTGAATGACGATCGTGTTTTCACCCCAACGGTAGTGATCACCGGTGATGAAATCCGTTGCGGGCAGGTTGTCGTAAAAATATTGATAACGGCTAAGTAAGCGGTTTTCGCGCCAGTAATACCAGGGACGATCCAAACGGCAATCTGTGTCCGTTGGACAACCAGCTTGCTTCAATACTGAGTATGCCGCGTAAGATCTCATTTGCGATTGGAATGATCTTCAATTCTTCTTCAGCCCTGCTTTCAACGGAACCTGCGTCTTCACTCCCTGTGTGTTCACGTGCAGTCCGGGCCAGCCATACCAGAGGATATGTTGCCGCAATATAGGGGGAAGAAAACTGCAGAACGAATCCCGCATTTTCAACCTTATCTGTAAGTTCTTTTTCTGTGTAGCGTCGCACATGATGACTTGCGACATCAAAATAACTCCACAGGTTCGGGTCAGATGGAACAGTCAGCAGCAGCCATCCTCCCGGTCTGATCAGTTTTTCCGCCTGGCAGAGGACATCTGTGTCATTTTGTATATGTTCCAGCACATCGAACATGCCCAGAAGGTCCACCGGGCGTTTAAAAGGTGGATAAGCCAGATCAGCTTGAACCAAACCAGAAGATACACGCCGGCTGGCGAAGAGCAAACCCTCATGGAAAAGGTCCATGCCAGTTAGCTGTGCCTGAGGGAAATCTGCTTCCAGTGCCCGCAGAACATTTCCGGTACCACATCCAACCTCAAGAATAGAGACATTGCTTTCGTCACCCAGCGCTTTTTTCGCCATCGCGCAAATCACCCTGTTCCGGGCAACAAACCAGAAATGCCGCTCTTCAGCGGCAAATAATGGCTCAAAAAAACGAGGGTCGTAGGATTCTTTCGAAGGGCTCATTCAGGTGTTAAGTATATCATCCGGTTTTTGAGTTAACTTCCTTGAAAATTCTTGTGCTATGATTCAGTAGATAGTATAGCAATTACATGGAGGAAAAATGATTAATCCACCAGTACTGGGTGTCATAGGCGGTTCGGGGCTATATTCCATTTCCGCACTTACAGATGTTGAATCGATGGAAATTGATACCCCCTTTGGAAAGCCCAGCGCTCCGATTGTCCTTGGTTCATTGAATGGGAAACGTGTGGCATTTCTGGCCCGTCATGGTATCGGTCACACCATCAGCCCGTCGGAAGTAAATTACCGCGCAAATATCTTTGCCTTGAAATCAATTGGTGTACCACAAGTAGTCAGCATCAGTGCGTGCGGTTCTTTACGAGAAGATTATGCTCCCGGGCACATTGTGATCCCGGACCAAGTGTTTGATTTTACCCGCAGTGGACGTGAACATTCCTTCTTTGGAGAAGGAATGGTAGCGCATGTTGGTACGGCAAATCCATATTGCGAAGATCTTACCGCCCGTGTCTTTCAAGCCGTTTCCCAGACAGGCGCGGTCACGCACGCCGGAGGAACACTAATCACCATTGAGGGTCCACGCTTTTCAACAAAAGCGGAGTCAGACCTCTTCCGGGCGTGGGGGATGTCAATCATCGGTATGACCGCGTGCCCGGAAGTCTTCCTGGCACGCGAAGCAGAAATGTGCTATGTGACTATGGCTCACGTAACCGACTTTGACGTCTGGCGGACTGCCACTGAACCGGTCAGTGTGGAAATGGTAATTCAAACGCTCAATAAGAATACGGAAGCAGCGCGTCAGGCAATCGCGAACCTGGTGGAAATCCTGCCGGAAAACCGGACTTGTTCTTGCAGTAATGCCATGAAAGACGCCATCATCACAAACCCCGGTTTAATACAAAGTGATACCCGCCGGAAACTCCGGCTACTGGTGGATAAGTACCTGCCAAGTTGAAACTTCTCTTTTCCACGTCGTCGTCCTATAGGGATCAAGTTGAGAGCCGCCTTCTGGTGCTATCAGGCTGGTTTCTGTTCTTTTATTCAGTCTGCATCACCCTTGCTCCAGCCGCGCGAATGCATTCATGGAATGTTGCCTACCGTTGGGATCATTGGATCGGGTTCTCCGTCTGGCTCATTACGACGGCAATAACATTCCATCAATTGAACCGGACTCTCCCTGACAGAGATCCATTCCTCTTCCCTCTGGTTATGATCCTCGCTGGATGGGGCTTGTTGGAAATCTGGCGTTTATCGGCAGATTACGGATTGCGACAAACGATCTGGCTCACAGTATGCCTTGCCGCCCTCTGGGGGTTGACCAGACGCCCAATCTTTTTGAACATCTTCCGCCGCTACAAATATCTTTGGCTTGCAGGCGGTCTTGTTCTTACAGCCCTCACCTTTTTCATTGGTACCTACCCCGGTGGAGTGGGTCCGCATTTATGGCTGGGCTTTTTTGGCATGTACCTTCAACCATCGGAACCGCTGAAATTACTCCTGATCATCTATCTGGCAGCCTACACAGCTGATCTTAGTCTACAACGGCTCGGCTTCCTGCAGTGGCTGATGCCGGCCTTGATCATTCTGGCAGCTTCCCTGCTCATCCTTCTGGCACAACGTGATCTTGGTACCGCGACAATTTTTATCCTTATCTTTACATTCATCGTTTTTCTCGCCACCGGCAAACGCCGGATATTGCTGATTAGCGGGATGACCATAACCGCCGCTGGATTTATGGGATATCAACTCTTTGATGTTATCCGGGTAAGGGTGGATGCCTGGCTGAACCCATGGCTTGACCCATCCGGAAGGTCATATCAGATCGTCCAATCCATAATTGCCATTGCCAGTGGAGGTGTATTTGGGCGTGGCGCAGGACTGGGAAGTCCGGGCATCATACCGGTCGCCCAATCAGATTTCATCTATTCTGCGATCTCCGAAGAGACCGGATTGGTCGGAGCAATAGGGCTTTTGGTTATTATCGGCCTCCTTTTCAACCGGGGAATGAATACCGCGTTACAGGCATCCGACACATATCGACGGAATCTGGCCGCCGGAATTTCCGTTTACCTAGCCATCCAGAGCATTTTCATCATCGGCGGGAACCTACGGTTGCTTCCACTAAGTGGCGTAACTTTACCATTTGTATCCTACGGTGGGTCGTCATTGCTCACCGGTTTTATCGCACTCTGGATGTTAATGACCATCTCCGATCAGTCAAAGAACCGGACAATGACCACCATTAAGGTGAGTCCTTACATAACATCAAGCGCTCTGATCCTGACTGGATTGGTCGCGTCCGCAATTGTTACCGGTTGGTGGACCTCTGTCCGCTCTATTGAATTAACGAATAGAGTCGATAATCCACGCCGGTCCATAGCGGAACGGTATGTTCAGCGTGGGTCACTGGTCGACCGTACCGGTCAGCCCATCACCATATCAACCGGCATATCCGGCAGCTTTGAACGGGAATACCTGATCCCCGGGCTAGCTGGCACCACCGGTTATTCCCATCCGGTTTATGGACTTAGCGGACTGGAATTGGCTTATGATGAATATCTCAGAGGCCTCCAGGGAAATCCCTCCATGTTGATATGGTCCAATCAGGCCTTATACGGACAACCCCCGCCGGGGCTGGACATCCGGTTGAGCATCGATCTCGAAACGCAAAAACTGGCAGATGAAGCCCTGGCAGAAAAACAGGGAGCCATTATTCTCATGAATGCGAACACCGGTGAGATTCTGGCAATCGCTTCACAACCCGGATTTGACCCTAATACGCTCGAAGAGAATTGGTTAACCTGGACAACTCAAAACGACAGCCCCCTGGTCAACCGTGTTACCCAGGGACAATATCCAGTCGGAGCGGCAATCGGTCCATTTATACTTGCCTATCAACCAGAAAAAATTCCCTTGAACAACAAACCGACCACCACTCAGCTGGATGGTATTGACTGCGCTTTGGGGATAGATGAAAAATCGGACTGGAATAAAACCCTAAAAGCCGGTTGTCCGGGCGCCCTCAACGATGTATTGAACCGTGTTACAGAAAACAGGCTGATCGATATATATCAATCCGCAGGTTTCTTCAGCCAACCGGACATCGCTCTCGCTCAAGCCCCAACGATGCAGACTCATGTATTGGAAAGAAGACAGGCAATCATCGGTAGTCCTGACGCCGCGGTGAGCCCCCTGCAAATGGTTCTTGCCGCCGCATCCATTTCTGCTGATGGTTTAAGACCTTCCCCCCGTATTGCGATGGCTGTGAATACGCCAGCCCAGGGTTGGGTTATCCTTCCTGCCGGAGAGAAATCGCAATCATTTTCCATGGAAGGTGTCTCCATGGCCATGGAATACTTTGCCGATGGCGATATTTCCGCTTGGCACACAACAGCCAGCGTCCCTACTGGTGCCGGACAGGCTCACTGGTTCACAGGTGGAACATCCCGTGATTGGCAGGGCACTTCCATTGCCATTGCTGTAGTGATCGAAAATGGTTCCGCAAAAGAAACAGCAGACCTCGGAAGAGATCTGCTGAAATCAGTCATGCTTCAGTGACGCGTAACTTTCGGCTCAAGAAAACGTAATTCGCACAAAATGACGTTTTCCAACCTGAAGAACGCCTTCATGCGGCAATGGTTCTCTTCCGTCTGATAATACCTGCCCGTCCAATTTGACACCTTTTTGCTCCACAAGGCGGCGTCCATCACTGCGTGATGACACCAACTGACACGAAACCAGTACATCAAGCAGAGACTGGTCACGGGCAACGCTGGCATCCGGCATTTCTTCAGGGACATCATGTTTCTGGAACAGGCGGACGAAATTATCACGTGCCTGGTCAGCTTCTTTTTCACCGTAGAAGGTGCCGGTAACCGCATGTGCCAGTTTCATTTTGGCATCGCGTGGATGCAGAGACCCATTCTTTATTCCTTCTTCCAGCACTCTGATCTCTGCCGGAGTCCATCGTGTGACCAATCGAGAATACGTTCCCATGGCCGAATCGGGAATACTCATTACTTTACCGAACATATCATCCGGTGTCGTATTGATCGGAATGTGGTTACCCAGTGATTTGCTCATCTTGACTATCCCATCAGTGCCGGGAAGAATACCCAGAATAATGGCAATGTTCGGTTTTTCTCCCATGTAGGTCATCACTTTACGAGCGGCGGTAACGATGTTGAATAGCTGGTCTGTTCCACCAACCTGAACATCAGAACGCATGGCATACGCGTCATAACCCTGCATGATCGAATAAAAGGTTTCATGAAGATAGATGGCATCCCCTTTTTCCCAACGCAGCTTGAAATTTTCACGGGTCAGGAATTGTTGAACGGTGAAATTGGATGCCAGTTTGATCAAGTCCCCAAACGATAGTTTGGATAACCAATCAGCGTTATACCGAATGATGGTCCTTTCCGGATCAAGAATGCGGAAGGCCTGTTCAGCATACGTACGGCCATTCTCTTCCACTTCTTCCGGGGTTAATTGGGGCCGAAGAATATCTTTATCCGAGGGATCACCTATCAGGGATGTGTAATTACCGATTAGGAATGTGACTTCGTGCCCGCAATCTTGAAACTGGCGCAGTTTCGTCATTGGCACTGTGTGACCCAGGTGTAAGTCTGCTTTGCGGGGGTCAAATCCACAATAGATGCGGAGAGGGCGATTTTCTTTTTCAGCATCGATCAGGCGCTGTTTCAGTTCAGCTTTCATCGCCTGCATTAAATTCTCATCGCCGTATTCGGTTCCCTGCATGAATAGTTCTACTTGATCGTCGATATTCACCGTGTCCTCCACATTGACAAAAGCGCCTGCTGGCGCCAGATTTTCCCGGACAGATTATACCGCAGTAGAGTCCCATACCTGTAAGGATCAGGTTCGCTGATAGATGTTTTCCAGAGCAGATTGAATATCCGGATATGTGAAATGGAAACCAGTCTCTTCCTGCAGACGTTTGGGAATCACGCGTTGACCATCAATAACCAATGTGGACATTTCCCCCAGAACAAACTTAAGCACAAAGCCGGGAACCGGCAGCCAGGACGGGCGGCGCAAAACCTGCCCAATCGTCTGGCTGAATTCTGCGTTCGAAACCGGTCCGGGAGCTGTAAGATTAAATGCTCCTGTTAGATCCGGCTTTTCCAGCAGATAAAGCATAGCGTTTACCAGATCAGCAACATGGATCCATGAATATACTTGTCTGCCATTTCCCATAGGACCACCCGCTAAAAACCGGAAAGGCAGTTCTAGCCTGGGCAAAACACCGGCATTTTTATTGAGGACAAGCCCGGTCCGGATAATAAGCCGCCTGACTCCCATACCTTCAACTTTCGCGGAGCTGGCTTCCCATTCGCGGCAGACGGCAGCCAGACGGTCATTCCCCGGCGGTGTTTTCTCGTCCCATTCTGAGACGTCATTCACATCCTGAGTACCATAGTATCCAATAGCAGACATTTGAAGCATAGCCGTGGGTTTATGGGAAGCCCGGCGTACTGCTTCCGTCAGCAACTCTCCGCTAAAGATCCGACTTTCGCGAACCGCGCGCCAGTAGTCCTGTGTCCATCGTTTTCCCCCGATATTCTCGCCGGCCAGGTTTATGATCCAATCCGCTTGATTGACCCGATCCATCCACAGACCGGGGTGAATACCATCCCAAACAGCGCTTTCAGTGATAGCATTTTTCTTCAAGGGATCTCGTGTTAATATAACCACCTGATGCCCGCGATCTAGCAAAAGCCTTGTGAGGGCTTTTCCTATCATTCCACTTCCACCACTGATCAAAGCGAGAGCCATCTCATTTTTCCTCATAATTATTGTACATATTTCACTTTTTAAGTCCATTCCATATATAAGCCGCCAGTTGGAGCATACGGAAGATTAAAATAAGGTAAAATTTCGAGATGCCATCAATCGTTGAATCTTTATCAAAATTTCTTAAACTTGAAAAAGAGCGTGGGTTTAAGAACACAGCCATAATCGGTGGATTACATAAGGTTGTTCCATACTGGGAAAATGAAGCCCGCGCGCTGGGTATTCCGACGGAGATTACACAATCTGTGACTGATCTGTTGGAGGAATACAGCACAGCGGAAACCGGACGCCGGCAGGATATCATTCAGGAACTGAATATCCACATGATGGGTATCCCGGCTCCCAAACCACAGGATGTCCGTCCGCAACCGGTCAGAAAACCTACCGGACCTCTTCCACAGAACACCCGAACCACACCGGCTACTCCTGGTACGCCGCCTGAAATTCCACCACAGAAATCATCAGAAGAACGTCCCGCTCCCATTCCACGGCCTGTACCGCCGCCACCACCACCGGTTGTTCGAACTCCCACCCCAACACCCGTGATAGATAGACGCAAACCGCGGGAAACACAACCGCCGCGCCGGTTAACTCCCGGATCCCGCCTGCCAGATTCCGCCGCGCCTGTAACTCTTGGAGCCCCTCTTACCGTTATTCAGGGTATTGGAGAAGAGACAGCGAAGAAACTGCGCAATCTTAATCTCTACACACTCAAAGATCTTTTATACAACTTCCCGCGCGATTATCACGATTTCAGTCAGGCAAAGACCATCAACCGCATCATGTATGGCGATACCCTGACCGTTATCGGAACCATTCAATCCATACACGCCCGTGATGCTCGAAGTGGCAAAGTCAGCATTGTTGAGGCTGTTATCGGTGATACCACCGGAAATTTGCGGATCACCTGGTTCAACCGCAAGTTCCTGGTGAATCAATATCGACCCGGTGACCAGGTGTCAGTAAGCGGTACGATCAAACAATACCTTGGCCGGCTGATGATGGATAATCCAGAAATTGAACCCCTGGAAGCGGAAAACCTTTCCACAAACCGGATAAGCCCGGTCTATCCGCTCACAGCGGGGATTACCCAGAAATTCATGCGGCGTGTGATGAAACAGACTGTGGACTACAACGCCCGTCGAGTAGCCGATTACCTTCCCGAACAGATTCGCGGTGAAGCCGACCTGACCACCCTGCCAGAAGCCCTGCTTCAAGTCCATTTTCCGGATTCCTTTGACGATCTGAACGACGCCCGCCGAAGAATAGCGTTCGATGAGATCTTCTTACTGCAGATGGGGGTTCTCCGGCAGAAAGCGCTCTGGCAATCGAACACAGCCCGCGTATTCCAACCACAGGATGACTGGTTGTCTGAACAGATTACCCGACTGCCTTACACGCTTACTTCCGCCCAGCAACAGGCAATCGCAGATATTCGCTCAGACCTTTCATCAGGCCGGCCGATGAACCGCCTTCTTCAGGGCGATGTTGGTTCAGGAAAAACGATCGTGGCGGCCATGGCGGCGCTGATGGTCGCCCGTGATGGAGCTCAATCGGCATTCATGGCACCCACCAGCATCCTGGCCGATCAGCACTACCGCGGATTAATTCGTTTGCTGACGGAAGGCGAAAATACTCCACTGCGTCCTGAAGAAATTCGCCTGCTGATAGGTGACACGCCTGAATCTGAGAAGGCCGAGATCCGGCAATCACTGGCGGATGGAACCATAAAGATCATTGTGGGAACCCATGCCCTGATCGAAGGGCCGGTTACCTTCCAGCAGCTACAACTGGCCGTGATTGATGAACAACACCGTTTTGGTGTGGCCCAACGGGCTGCTCTGCGCCAGAAAGGCGAAAATCCACACCTGTTGGTTATGACCGCCACGCCCATTCCCCGCTCTCTCGCCCTGACAGTATATGGCGACCTTGACCTCTCTGTTATGGACGAAATGCCTGTTGGCCGGCTGCCAATCGAAACCCATGTTGTTCATCCGCTTGAAAGAGAACGCGCCTACCGCTTGATCCGGAAACAGGTTTCAGATGGCTTTCAGGCTTTCATTATTTATCCTTTGGTGGAACAGGGGGAGGACAGTGACGAGAATAACGCGGCAGTCCAGGAACATGAACGGCTGCAACAGGAAGTATTTCCGGAATATCAACTTGGATTAATGCACGGTCGGTTAAAACCGGAAGAAAAAGACGCGGTTATGGAAAAGTTCCGCGCGGGTGAAACTCAGATCATGGTCTCCACATCTGTGGTTGAGGTAGGCGTGGATGTTCCCAACGCAACCGTGATGTTAATCGAAAGCGCCAACCGCTTCGGCCTTTCCCAGCTTCACCAGTTCCGCGGCCGTGTCGGGCGGGGACAAGCTCAATCCTACTGTCTTCTCATTCCAGAAGCAGACACAGACCTCGAGAATGAGCGCCTGGCTGTAATGGAAGCCACCAATGACGGTTTTATCCTTGCTGAAAAAGACCTGGAGCAACGCGGACCGGGCGATTTTCTTGGGACAAGGCAATCAGGTTATGCTGATCTGCGCATGGCCAAATTATCCGATGTGCGTTTGATCGAATCCGCAAGACATCATGCGCAATCGTTGTTTAAAGTCGATCCATTTTTGGAGAAACCGGAAAACAGCAAATTAGCCAACGCCCTGAATGACTTCTGGGGTGATGGCAAAGGAGATGTGAGCTGATATGATCCGCGCCTTTTTCCCTGGCTCGTTTGATCCCATTCATTATGGGCATATTGATATTGCCTGGCGTGCCTCGCGTTTATTTGATGAATTAGTCGTGGGCGTTTTTAACAAACCACTGAAAAATATGCTGTTTACTCCTGAAGAACGGATTGCGATGGCAAAGAGGACCTTCGAGGAAGAACCAAGGATCATCGTCCAGGGATACAACAAATTGACGGTTGATTACGCCCGTGAGATCAACGCCAAAGTCATCGTACGCGGGTTGCGGGTTTTCTCTGATTTTGAATATGAATTCCGTATGGCCCTGGCCAACCACCGGCTGGCGCATGACATCGAAGTCGTTGCCCTGATCACAAACGAAGAGCATACATTCCTGTCATCCACCACAGTCCGGGAGATTGCCTCTTTGGGTGGAAATATTTCCACCATGGTACCTTCGTATGTGGCAGAAGCTCTCAATGAGAAATTCAAGGATATGAGCAGCGACCGCCCAAACGATCAGATGACATCCTTAAGAGATTGATCCTGGACAGAAAACACCGTTCCGCCCTGGCTCATTACTTGCAACCAATGAAACAGCGTACGCCCTGGAGGTAGGTATGGATATTCTGCATCTGGTTGACCGCCTGGAAGAACTTTTTAACGAAAGCCGATCGATCTGGTTTACTCACAGCGTTGTGGTTGATGAAGACCGCATGCTGGATCTGATCGACCAGATGCGTGTATCAATCCCTGATGAGATCAAAAAAGCGCAACAATTGTTGGCCCAAAGGGACAGGATTATGGCTCAGGCTCAGGAAGAAGCCAACCGAACCCTGGCTCTGGCGCGTGAAAAAGGCGAATCACTGATACAGCAAGATTCGCTGGTTCAGGCTGCCCAGGCGCGTGCCAATCAGATTATTAACGAAGCGAAGGTGGAAGCTGAAAATACCCGCCTGGAAGCGGATGATTACGTGCTTCAGTCATTATCCAAACTCGAAATGGAGATGGAGCGATCTCTTACCCAGGTCCGCAACGGGATTCGCACACTGCAAAGTGAGAAACAGGCGAAGGCCAAATAAAGAATAAATACCCAAACAGCCCGGAAAATCCGGGCTGTTTTTATATACAAATTTTTACTTTTACCTGTTCTGATCCGCTTTCTTCCACCAGAGATCAGTAAAATACCAGCCTACCAAACCGGTGATTATCACAACCCAGATTCCTGTCATCCCAATCAGACCGGTATCCTGTGAATATAATCCCGGGATACTCCAAGGGAACAGATCGCCCCAGCCAAAGACGATGGCCACATTTGCCACGATCATGGTCAATATGGCCATACTCAAAGGCAACAGGTAACCTCGTCCGGCACTTGCCAGCAAAGCAAAGGGGATCACACATAGAACGACCAGTAAAGCGGTTACAACATTCAACCGTATTCCCTGCCAGATCACTTCAGAACTTCCGCCCGGTAAACTGATCATGGAACCCATGAGCATACTACCTGATAGGATCAATACTGACATGGCAAGTGCCCAACCGGCGTAAACGATGAATTTTCCCATCAGTATGGTTGTTCGGGGTACCGGTACAGCCAGAAGATCTTTGGCTGTACCATCGGCAAATTCCCGTCCGAACATCCAGCTTAGAATGACAATGAACATAAAAAATCCGGCAGTAGCCATCAATTGCGCAACGAGAACAAGGAAACCCGGCCATTCTGTTGCCGCCAATCCGATCAGATCCGCTTTGGCACTGATAACACCTAGCTTTCGTGAGATTTCGGGATTTTTCGATATCAAAATCATCAACGCAATCACGACAGGCAAAAAGATCGAGCCAATCGTAGTCCACAGGGGAATCCTGGACTGTATGGCTTTCCTCCATTCGACCCATATCATATTTCTAAGAATGTCCATTTGTATATCCTTCTTCCATGCCTACCAAACGCAAGAAATAATCTTCCAATTCTTCCTCTTCCACATATAAACGGGTCGGAGGAAACCCGGCGTTGACCAGGATCTCATTCACCCTGTCCGGCCTTTGGATTGAAAAGTCATCCGTTAAGAGAATGCTCCCATTCATCGGGGCACAATCCACCCTGCCGTTTGCATGTAAGACCTGCAAAGCCTGGATATTATCCTGTGTTTGCAGAATCAACCGGCGATGACGGTTCTTTTCCAGGTCTTCACGGGTCAATTCCTGAAGAAGATGTCCTTTATGGATAATTCCAATTCTCTGAGCCAGGCGGGAAACCTCCGCCAGAATATGGCTGGACATAAACACCGTGACCCCTTCCTCCCGGGTCATTTGAAGTAAAAGCTCACGAATCTCCACGATCCCGGAAGGATCCAGCCCGTTTGCCGGTTCATCCAGAAACAGCAATCTGGGTTTGTGGATAAGAGCTTTCGCCAATCCCAACCGTTGGATATTCCCCAGTGAAAGATTGCCAGCCCGCCGGTTGGCATATTCAGACAACCCCAGCCGTTCTATGATCTCGCTGACAGCCGATTTCGGTGTTCCAGGATGCAGGTAACGGGCTGCTTCCAGGTTCTCGATTACAGTCATTTCTGCGTATGGATGAGGTGTCTCCACAAGATAGCCTACATCCTTCCAGGGCTTGTTAGATCCCGGCGAAACCCTGGTTTGAAGAACTGCCGCATATCCCGTAGTCGGTTTGACCATTCCAAGCAACATACGAATGGTTGTGGTCTTCCCGGCTCCATTTAAACCCAGGAATGCATATATTTCTCCCTCGGCGACATTCAGGGACAGGTTTTCCACTGCCTTTACATCCCTGTAATTTTTTCCGAGCCCTACTGTTTCAATCATATTCATTCTAATTTTCCTTCTTCGTTGCTCTCATCTATTCTGTCTGGCAGCTGGCATTCCAACTCGATTTCACCCAGGCAGTAGGCAGCGATCAATTCCAAATGCATATCAAGATTTCCAGGCAGAGTCTGGTCTCCCTGGCCAAAACCGGAAACAAATGAAACAACCAACGGATAGATCAATGCAAGCATTTCTTCCGTTCCGATCTGGATGGATATGCCAGATTTACGGCACTCAGCAATTAACTCGTCAATGAAACCCTGATCACTTGTTATATGGGCGCGAAAGGTATCAACCGGTACTCCGCGCATCAATATGTCAAGGTCATTCCCTGTAAGCTGCTGAAGCATCGGAAATTCTGCGAAAAGATTGAAGGCTCTTTTCAACAGGCGGAACAACCGAACCCGCGGCGTTGCTCCGGATAGATCAATGGAGGCCAGAATTTTACGACGGCTGCGGACCTCAATCTGTTCAATGATCTCCATGAACAATAGCTCTTTCGATTCAAAAAAACGGTAAAAAGCGCCTTTTGAGATTCCCACCGCCGCGGCGATCTCATCCACACTGGTCTTTTTAAACCCGAACCGGGAGAATTGTTTTTCACCCTGTTCCAGCAATTTTCCGCGGATTATTTCTTTCTCATCTTCCGAAAACCATCTGGGCATAAGCACCTCTGGTACTCTATGACTACTTTAGTATTTTGGTCATTGATATTATACCAGAACCATATCTGGAATTGTCAAGAGTACAAAACACAAAAACTTACAAAAACCTATAATATTTTGGGATAAAGGAATCACCGGATAATCCACTGGAGGGAATGGTGAACAAGAAAATCGGCTTATTGATCATATCCGCACTCATCGTGGTACTTTTGCTTCTGGTTGTTTTTTCTCGTCCGGCTTCGCCCCCACCAGAAATTGTTCCTGTCGTTCCCTCAGACAATCCACCCACTGTGGCTCCAACTCCCCAGACCATTTTGCCAACCAGCATTCCCACATCCACCCCGACAGCCATCCCGACCGTACTGCCGCCATCACCTGTTCCAACGGCAACCAGCCTTCCGGCATCGATTGACGGTCACTTGTTCTTTGATATCGATCTATCCGGATCCCGCAGTGAGATTCGCATGAAGTATTTCGATGGTTTGATACATCCGGGATACCGACCGCAGACGCAAAATGTGGATTTCATCCATACTCTTGAAGATTATGTTGCCGGACATCCCCATACCCGTGATTGGACCTTGATCACAATCATGGAACCCGGATTATCCAATATTGAAGTATGTGCATCCCTCAAGGGAACAGTCCAGGACTGCGTGCTTACGGATGAACAGGGATATTTTTCCATCGAAAATTCGGCCATACGGCAGGGTGACTTTGTTGGTTTAAATTTCATCGACAAAAACGAAGGTCCGGCACCCGGCATGGCTTACCAGAATCGCTATGTGAAGCCGGTCACCATTCCAGCCTATGAGTTGAACGGGATATCAGTACCGGAGCAGGCACTGGTACAAACCCACTTGATGAAGATCACCAACACATATTACATAGAAGCGGGGAAAGATGAGGTCAATATCGGTTTAACGCAGGGAGCTCTGCCATATCCCCCATTGTTGGGAGAACCTTACATCTACAGCTTTTTTGACCATGACCCCCGCATTGGCTGGGGCCTGGATTGGCGCACCAGGACAGCTCTCAGTCCGAAAAGCTACAACCAACTTCCCAACCGGTTGACGGACAACCTGGATGGTGTCGACATCGGTGGACAGAAAGGTGATCTTGTGATCTCCGTCGGTTTTGGTATGGCTACTGTCCGGGAATCCGAGAAAATGGGTAAACAGGTCATTGTCATGGTTGATAATTTTCCACGCCTGATCACATATAACCATCTGGATACGGTTTTGATATCAGGAACCCAGGAAGTCTTCGCCGGGCAGATCATCGGGGTTGTCGGACGGACAGGCAAAGATGTCGGCGCGCCCCATGTCCATCTGGATGTCGGCTCTTCCGGCTATGATCCTTTTGGTCATCCCACAGGTACATACCCGCAACTATGGACCAGGGCATTTTCACCATTTGAATTTCAATAAAAAACAGGGCTGTCACTATTGCAGTGACAGCCCTGAGGATCAATCATCCTGCTTCCCGTTGTGGGATTTTGTCTTCGTCGATTTTGTGGACGTTTTTTTCTGTGAGTGCAAACGAGGTGTCCGATCTACAGGCGGGTGAAGCGCGATATCCAAAACCTGGTCCATGTGGTTCACCGATATGACTTTTATATCTGAAAGTACCTTCTTGGGAACATCAACCAGGTCTTTCACATTACGCTCAGGCATGATGATCCGCTTCAATCCAGAGCGATGTGCTGCCAGAATTTTTTCCTTTAATCCACCTATCGGCAGTATTCGGCCTCGCAGGGTGATCTCCCCGGTCATACCCACATCTTTATGTATGGGTCTTTCAGTAAAAGCAGATATCAATGCCGTGGCGATGGTTATCCCCGCACTCGGGCCATCTTTCGGTATGGCCCCTTCAGGGATATGAATGTGAATATCAAGATCTTCAAATTCTTTGGGATCGATCATCAATTCTTTACACCGCGATTTCAGGTAAGAATACGCTGCCTGGGCTGATTCCTGCATGACCTCACCTACCTGCCCTGTGATCTGCATGTTTCCCTTGCCGTCCAGGATCAAAACCTCAACCGGCATGATCTCACCGCCATTTTCCGTCCATGCAATGGCTGTAGCTACACCGACTTCGTCGGTACGTTCAGCTTCGGTCAACAGATATTCCGGCGGACCGAGGAACTTTTCCACGATGGCTGGAGTAATCCGAGTGGGGAATTTTTTCTTCTCCGATTTTAGACGGGCTACCTTGCGGCACGTACGTCCGATCTCACGTTCCAGATTGCGAACACCGGCCTCATAAGTATATTCGCGTACAATCTTGCGAAGCGCGGCTTCATCAATCTTTGTCTCCCCTTCATCCAGACCGCTTTCTTCCATCTGGCGCGGGATGAGAAACCGGCGGGCAATCTCGACCTTTTCTTCTTCAATGTAACCGGGAAATTCAATCATCTCCATGCGATCCATCAAAGCCGGAGGAATGGACCCGATTCCATTCGCGGTAGTGATGAACATAACCCGCGAAAGATCAAATGATAATTCCAGATAATGATCAGAGAACGCGTTATTTTGTTCGGGGTCAAGCACTTCCAGCAGCGCGGCGGATGGATCACCCCGGAAGTCAGCTCCGAGTTTGTCGATCTCATCCAGCATAAATAATGGGTTTATGGAACCAGCCCGGCGCATTGTCTGGAGTATGCGGCCGGGTAACGCGCCGATATAGGTACGCCGGTGTCCACGGATCTCGGCCTCATCGCGCACACCGCCCAGTGATAGACGCACAAACTTACGTCCGAGCGCCTCCGCGATGGAACGCCCCAGTGAAGTCTTACCAGTTCCCGGCGGTCCGACAAAGCACAAGATAGGTTGCCGCTCTTTTTTCGGCTTAAGGCTGCGCACCGCAATATATTCCAGAATGCGGTCCTTTGCCTTTCCCAGACCGTAATGATAGTTCTCAAGAATCTGAGCTGCGTGTTTTACATCAAGGTTATCTTCTGTCGCAATCGACCACGGCAAATCTAATATCCAGTCCAGATAGGTCCGGATGATACCGACTTCAGGAGCCATTTGCGGCATCTGGTTCAAACGCTCGATCTCTTTTAATGCGGCAGTCCTGGCTTCCTGTGGTAGTTCTGTTGTCTGGATTTTTTCTTTCAGTTCATTGATCTCGCGGGTCCAAATATCCCCTTCGCCGAGTTCAACCTGAATAGCTTTCATCTGCTCCCGCAGGTAAAATTCCCGCTGACTGCGGTCAACCTCGCTCTGAACGCGGGTTTGGATCTCATCTTCCAGCTGAAGCACATCAAGCTCCTGTGCAAGGAGCCAGTTAACCCGTTTCAACCGTTCTTCCGGGTCAATGATCACAAGTAGTTTTTGCCGCTCGTGGATCGATAACGAGATGGATGTGCAAATCATGTCCGCCAGCCATCCCGGCTCATTGATGTTCATAGCCACAAGATGAGCTTCTTCCGGCAGGCTGCGGTCCAATTGGACGCAACGCTCAAAGAGATCACGGGTGGTGCGCATCAGCGCGTCTATCCGCCGGGTGACACGCACCGATTCCTCAATTATGCGTGCCCGAACGCGGGGGTATGGACCATCTTCCAGCACTTCGATGATCTCAACACGCCGGCGTCCCTGAACAAGGGCTGAGCTGTTGCCATCCGGCATGGTCAAGATCCGGCCAACAACCATCTCAATCCCTATAGCCAGATACTTACCAGATTCCGGAAAATCGAGTTCCCATTCCCGTTTCATTAATCCAATGACCGGTTCCACATTTTCCTGGCTGTCCTGAATGGCCAACAGGTTGGGCCCCGGTGTGAGAAATACTGGCAATGTGAGACGCGGGAAAATTACCAGATCGGTAAGCACGACTCCAGGAAGCTCTATGATCCCGTTATCATCGCTGACCGCATTTGGTATACGGTAGAGCTCTTCCGTTCGCTGGTGGAGCGCGGCGGAGTATTCATCGTTTCCATTTCCGTTGCCGGTATTCCATTCATCCATGTTTGTTTTCTTTTTCCCTTTATACCTATTATGCCGTATCCGGCGATTTCTGTTTTTCCCAGGTTTCCCTGACCGCAGCCGCAACAAAAAGGCTTCCGGCAGCCAGAACAACTCCATCCGGCTCCCCGGGATCCAGGCTGAATTTCAACGCGATCTCAATGGAATCGGCTGTCACCACAGAGCACGAAAATGAGCCTGCAGATTTTATCAGAGTATTCAAGTCTGCTGCCCGCGGATGAGTGGACCGGGTCAGGATTAACCGTGAACACATGGGCAGCAGCTCGCTGAACATGCCGTTGATATCCTTATCCTCTGAAGCTCCGAAAATCAGGGTCACCGGCTTTCCGGGAAAATAGTCTTCCATAGTCTGGCGAAGTTTCCGTGCTGAATCCCGATTATGGGCAGAATCCACAACCAGTAATGGATCACGACTCAGGACCTCAAACCGGCATGGCCAGTTAACACTTGCCAGCCCATCCTGAATAGCCTTTTCGCTCACGTCGAATCCCAAAGTACGTAATTTCATTATGGACGCGATCGCGGTGGCAGCATTATCCACTTGATGCCGACCCAGAAGCGGGATGTAAAAATCAGCTCCATTTTCAAAATCCGGCGGGAATAAACCAACATCTTCATTTGTTCCAGCCGCGTCATTGGTATTTGTCGCTTTGATTTCAAACCATTGCCCATCCAGGGTGTGTTTTACCAAGCGGGTCTGCAAATCACGTCCGACCAGTGTAAATTGGCTGTTAGTCTCCACCACCCGTTTCTGTATTACTGCCAGAGCGTCTGGTTGTTGTGGCGCGCTAACCACTGGTTTCCCCGGCTTGATAATCCCGGCTTTTTCCGCGGCGATCTTCTCCAGAGTGTCTCCCAGTACCTTCATGTGATCCATTGATAGTGATGTGATCACGGACAGCTCCGGGTTGACAATGTTGGTCGAATCCAGCCGTCCACCCAACCCGACTTCCACCACAGCAACATCCACATGCTGCCGGCGAAAGGCTTCAAACGCGAGAGCGGTAGTGATCTCAAATGTCGTCAGGCGCCCGATCTTCTCAACCAACGGCTTCATCTGTTCGATCAACTTGTTTAAAGTGCCGTGCGGGATGGGCAGATTGTTAACCTGGATCCGTTCTGCGAAATCGACCAGATGCGGTGAAATGTAAAACCCTGTCCGGTAATCCGCGGCCATTAGAATGGACGCGATCATGGCAGCGGTTGAACCTTTTCCCTTGGTTCCGGCGATATGTACCACCGGATATTTCGTCTGCGGATCGTTTAATTCTGCCGCAAGCATTTTCATCCGGTCGAGGTTAAACTTGTCCGGCGAGTATTCCAGATTCCGCGTGAGGCTGTAATCCACGAACTTGTACAAATAGTCCAAGTTTTCCTGGTATTCTTTTTCTTCAGGGTCCATTGTTTTCCTTCGATTCTGTCAGAGGATTGTAACCATCCGCGGGTGTTTATGCAAGACGCCAGTTATACCACCATCAATACAGACGCGTACAAGGGTTTGACATCCCATCACAAATCCATAAAATGAAAAAAGGTGCCGCTTGGCTATTGGACTTTTGACCGTATACATTTCCTTCCCGGACTGCCATTCTCTCAAAGAGAAGCGCAGCCTGATCAAGCCTGTCCTTGCACGGCTTCAACGTGAATTCAACATCGCCGCTGCGGAAATGGATCATCTTGACAGCCACGCGGAAGCAACCATACAGTGTGCCGCGTTAAGCACCAGCAACCGTGAGGTACAGGCTTACCTGCAGCATGTGTTGGACTTCATTCCGGAGCATTGGCCGGACATTGAGATCCTGAAATATCGGATCGAATCATTTTAAGGAGATACGCATGGACCTGGGATTAAAAGACCGTATCGCGCTGGTTACCGGCGCCAGCCGGGGTTTGGGTTACGCGACCGCCCGCCTGCTTTTACTGGAAGGTGCGAAAGTGGCCATCAACAGCCGCGATCCCGAAAAGCTGACAAAAGCCGGAGACCAACTCATCACCGAGACCGGGGGAGAGGTTATCACTCTGGCCGGCGATCTTTCAGATCCTGGAGCAGCTAATTTTTTGGTCGAACAAACCGTCAAGCATTTTGGCAGTCTGGACCTGCTGTTGACAAACACGGGCGGTCCTCCGGCTGGAGGTTTAGAAAGTTTTGATGATGCCGCCTGGGAAAAAGCCTTTGATCTGGTCTTTCTCAGCCACGTTCGGTTAATCCGGTCAGCTCTGCCTGAATTGCGGAAATCGGAAGCAGCCAGTGTTCTTACTGTCACATCCATCTCCACCAAACAACCCATTTCCAACCTGATCCTCTCCAATTCACTCCGCCTGGGCACGATCGGGTTGACAAAATCGCTCGCGTTGGAACTGGGCAGCGATGGGATCCGCGTTAATTCCATCCTGCCAGGCTGGACGGTGACGGAACGCGTGACAGACCTGCTGTCCGTTCGCGCGAAGAACAACCACTCAACCATTGATGAAGAGCTAAGAAAACAATCGGCGGAATCCCCGCTGGGACGAATGGCAACTCCGGAAGAATTTGCCCGCGCCGCCGTTTTCTTGCTGTCGCCAGCCGCGTCCTATCTGACAGGAGTCATGCTTCCGGTTGACGGTGGTATGTACAAAGCAACGCTGTAAAATCGGGTAAAATCGATCCGGATCAATATCATTACCAGGAGTTTACCGGTGGTTTCTTCAACCGAAATTGAAACCCGCCTGCAGCGGGTTTTACTTAAAGTCCAAAAACCCGGCCGTTATGTGGGCGGGGAATACAACCAGGTTCAAAAAGACTGGCAATCTGTAAGAACCAGAGTGGCTTTGCTTTTCCCGGAGATTTATGACATCGGGTTGCCAAACCTGGGGATATCAATCCTGTACGACGCAATCAACCACCGCTCAGATGCTCTGGCGGAACGCGCCTACCTTCCCTGGACAGACATGGAAGAGGAAATGCGTCACGCCGGTATTCCGCTTTATACCCTGGAAAGCAAGAACCCGTTGACCGCGTTTGATATCATCGGAGTTTCCATTCCTTACGAAACGCTATACACCAATGTCTTAAACGCATTTGACCTGGCAGGGATTCCCTTCCTGGCCGCAGATCGGGATGAATCATTCCCGTTGATCATCGCAGGCGGGCATTCCACATTCAATCCCGAACCAATGGCCGCCTTTATGGATGCCATCTTCCTGGGGGACGGTGAGGCCGTCATGGAAGATCTGCTGTCTGTATGGCAGGAATGGAAACGCACCGGCGAACCCAAGATCCGGTTACTGGAACAGCTTGCCCGTATTGAAGGCATGTATATCCCTTCTTTTTATGACATCCAATATGACGCAGAAGGACGGGTGACCGGAACAACCATCTTAAACCCCAACGCGCCAGAGCGGATATTGAAACGTTTCGTCGTTCCCCTACCCCCGCCTGTCACCCGGTTCCTGGTTCCCAATATCGACACCGTTCATAACCGGGTCGCGGTGGAAATCATGCGCGGATGCAGCCGCGGTTGCCGGTTCTGTCAGGCCGGGCATATTCTCCGCCCTGTTCGCGAAAGGCCGGTGGACGAAGTGGTGAACGCCATAGAGACAGCCCTTGACCAGACCGGATACGAAGAAGTGGCCTTGCTCTCGCTCTCTTCGTCTGACTATACGCAAATTACAGAACTGACTGAAGCGCTTACGAAGCGCTTCGCGGGACGTCAGGTCTCTGTCTCCCTGCCCTCACTGCGCATCGAATCCTTCTCCGTTGAGCTGATGGAACGCCTGCGCGACCTGAGGCCATCCGGCGGGTTTACCCTGGCTCCTGAAGCGGCCACTGAACGCATGCGCCGCATCATCAACAAACCTGTATCCACCGAACAGCTTCTGCAAACCGCGGGTGAAATCTTCGACCACGGATGGACATCCATCAAGCTATATTTCATGATCGGTCATCCATCTGAAACCATGGAAGATGTGGCCGCCATTGCCGATCTTTGCAAGCAGGTACACGCCATAGGCCGCAAGAAGGTCGGCGGTCGGGTGAAGGTGCACGCCGGTGTGAGCACGTTCATCCCCAAACCGCACACGCCTTTCCAGTGGGCAGCCTGTGACCAGACAGACGCCATCCGCGAAAAACTCGCGCTCCTGCGCAATGAACTTCGAAGACCCGGTTTGAAAATGACCTGGGCGGATCCGGAATCCAGCCTGCTGGAAGCCTGGTTGTCACGTGGAGACCGGCGTACTGCACGAGTCATCCAACGCGCCTGGGAACTTGGCTGCCGCTTCGACGCCTGGCAGGACCGCTTCCGTTTTGATCTGTGGCTTCAAGCCTATTCGGAATTCGGTATCGACCCGTACGTATACAGCCACCGGCCGCGTGATCTTGAGGAAGTTCTTCCCTGGCAGCATCTGGGCAGTGGGATTGACCTGGACTACCTCAAACAGGATTACCGTATGAGCCTAGCCGGAGAGATACGCGATGATTGCCGCGAAGGATGCCACAATTGCGGTATTCTGACCTCCTACGAAAGTATACGCAAGACCATCAGACCCGGTGAGTGGAACTGCCCGCCTACCCGTCCGAAACGCAAATCTACCCCGGCGAGTGTGTGATTATGGATACCACAAACAACCCCCAACCAAACCAGTCAATAGAGCTCACCCGGGTGCGGGTGACATTTTCCCGAACCGGACCGCTCATTTATACCGGGGCACTCGACCTGCAACGGATATGGGAACGGGTGTTGCGCCGCGCGAAATTCAAAGTCGCCTATACCCAGGGGTTCAATCCCGGCCCGCGCATCAATCTGGCTTCCGCCATCCCACTGGGTATAAGCGGAGAGCATGAGTTGGCCGATTTCTGGTTCAATGATCCCCCCGACCTGGCTTCATTCTGCGACCAGGTCAATCAGGCGGCGCCTGTCGGCCTTCGAGCCATCACAGCGGAGGTGGTGCCCCTGTCAACCCCGGCATTGCAGACCCGTGTGGACTCGGCTGAGTACCGGACCTCACTCTTTTCTGCGGACTGCTTTGCGCAGGTAAAGAATGCTGTTGAACGCGTTCTGGCAACCGACAGCCTGCCGCGCGAACGCCGTGGAAAACCCTATGACCTGCGACCGCTCATCCTTGACCTGAAAGCCATACCCGAAGGCGACAGCGGCCGGCTGGAGATGACCCTGGCATCCCGTGAGGGAGCCACCGGTCGCGCGGATGAGGTGCTCTCCGCGCTGGATATCGACCCCAGTGGGGTCGCCATCGCGCGGACGAATTTGCTCCTCAAACCCGATTCGCCCGTGGTAAAATAGGCACATCCGTCCCCGTAGCTCAGTGGATAGAGCGCTAGCCTCCGGAGCTAGAAGCGGGAGTTCGAGCCTCCCCGGGGACGCCAATAATAAAAAGAATAATGTCCGATCAAGCCTTACTGAAAAAGCTCAAGATACTACCGCCATCATTGCTGTGGGTCTTGATTGTTCTGTACGTCTTCCTCATCCCCAACGCCATCGTTGTCTATCGTTACATCGAAGGCAAATACGGGCTGGTTTTTGCCGGAAAGATCCCCTTTGTGATCATAATCCTTTTCGGGCTGGCATTTATCGCCTACCTGCGACTGTCGCGGATCGAGTGGAAGAACGCGCTCTATCTCATCCCCTGCGCGTTGATAGTGGCTGTCATCCTGAACCTTGAGGACAACCCGAACAAGCACATCCACATCCCGGAATATGTGCTCCTGGCCTGGCTGCTATACTTCGCACTGGTGCGTGATCACAGGGGCAAAGGGTTGTTCATCCTCATCTTTCTGTGCGCTTCTTTGCTGGGTGTTGTAGATGAGCTGGAACAGGGTATTCACCCCGGCCGCTCGTACGGCTGGAGCGACATGCTGGTCAACAGTTCCTCCGCCCTGATCGGGGTCTTTACCATCCTGGGATTGACCGGAAGAAATGAACCATCCGATTGGGGCTGGCTGCGAAACCTGAAAGCCTTCGGCGGTTTGCTGTTTGTTATCGTGACCGGTCTGACCGGCGCGGGATTTATGTGCGTCAATCTCTTCACGGTACAGGCAGCGGGTGGCGTATTCCATGGGGTTTACCCGCCCTGGCTGCTGGCCTGGAGCTTTTTTTATGTGATCAGTACGCCGCTTTTTGTCTATACCCACAGGAGCATAGCGGTCACCGTCCGTTCTGCATGTACTACCGCGAAGTTGTGGGTTTACCCCATTCTGTCGATTGTGTACTACATGCATGTTTTGCTGGTATTTGTCGCCATTACAGCCGCGATATTTAAATAGCCAAAAAACAGGTTCTCATTCAGCAGGCTGTTCGGGTTGTGGTTCAGGTTTCTCGGTCATATTCATGTCCCACCCACCTGTGGTATAGACTTCCAGGAACACCAATCGCGATGGCATGCCCACCTGTCCCTGATACGGGCCCTGTTGATTGATCAGTTCGATACGTTCGCCGGTCTTTGAGGTGGCGTAAACCGAAAAATTTCCTTCCCCGGCATAGGTAAAATCGGCTACATCCGGCCTGTGCGCTGTACAACAATACACAGCGAGAACCGTATCCCCTTCCCCGTGGTGCCCCGCGGGAGCAGTGATCAGAGGGACGGCATCTTTGACATCCGGCCGCAGTTCGATCGTCCACTCACCATTGGAGACCACATCAAACCGCGGGATAATCAGATCACCGGCGATCAGATGCCAACCGGAATATGCGCCGGTGGTATTCACGAACTGATGCTGCTTGTTACCTGCCGCGTCCGAACCAAATACGGCAAATGCGGCGTCACCCGAATTTGTAATCCCCACAAAACGGTAGCCGGGGACCATTTCCGGCACCAGGACAAAGCCGGTGTTCGATCCATTTTTCTTGATCACAGCTGGAATGGGAGTGGGAACCGCAATGGTCAATGAGGGAATCGGTGTGCCAACTGGCTCCGTTGATAGTACGGAAGCCGGCAGCGGCGTTACCTGAATGGGAGGCCGGAAAGTGGGAACTCCCCATCCGGTCGGTACCACGGTCGGACTCTTGATATCCCTGGCCAATTCTTCAGCTACAACCGTCTGAACCGCACTCTGGTCAACGGTTGGGGTCAACGCGCAGGCAAGGGTGACCAGGCAGATCAGTATCAACGCGGATATTCTCTTCATGTTTCCTCCCGGTCATTATTATAGTGCCACCGGTCGAATGAGACAAAACCGGATTGTCTTAATAGATAGCTACCAATCCTTCTCCAAAAGCCAGCAGGAACAGCCATAACACGCTGAAACGCAGGGCTGTTTTCGATCCTTCCAACGCACCGTAGTCCAGCACAGCTGCCACCAGTCCAATGACCATTCGCACCAGTCCGGGCGGATTAAGCACATTGGATGTTGGAAGAAACGGAAAGATCAGACAGTTCAATAGCAAAATCCAGACTCCCGCTCCAAAACGCCGCCGCAGAAGATCTCTGACAGCCGTAATAATGCCTGTCGTAGCCGGTATCAACGCGACCGCCAGCACAAAGACGGAAAACAGGACAAATACCATCATTTCTTCCGTGTGATATCCCCACCATCCTTTGAAGGGGATGATCTCGAATGAGCTGGCCCGTGCGCCGCCCGAACCGACGCCCCATTCACCCAGCCATAAACGTAGAATCACCTGCCATAGGGTGAAAGGCATCACAACAGCCAACCCCCAGGCGATCCCTTTCAACTTCCTGCCGCCGGTCAGCAACGCTATAGCGCAGGCTGCCGGGAAAAGCAAGGTCAACTCACGGGTCAACGCGGCAAGGGCAAAGAGCAGCCCGCTCCAGCCCAAACGTTTCCGGTCAAAGAGGTACACACCCCACTGGGCCAACATGAAAGCCATCGGTTCGGTCAGGTCCAGGCGTAATGAGAGCATCTGCCCGGCGAACAGCCCGAAGACCAGCGCGTACCAGTGTGAATAACCATGCGATGCGAGTATCTTCTCTGTTGCCAGCGTGCCCAGAGCCATACTGGCCAGGTTGATCATAATCATCAACCATGGAACTACATTGGAGTTTCCCAGCGAGAGCAGACGGGTCAATACCGGGTAGAGAATACGCTGGTAGCGGTATGCCGGAATATCCAATAAAGGCGCTGCGCCTGTCGGGTTTATGGCAATTTGATACGCGAACTGCCCGTCATAACCCATATTGGCAATCCCGTGTGCAGGGTCATATTCCCTTCCGATCACAACAAAAGCCATTGGGTCCCACGCATGGGTCGCGAGGATGTACAGGCAGTACAAAACCGCCAGAGTAAGTACCACAACCCAGGCTGGTACTTTCACGAGTAGTTTTCGGATTTCAGTAACTTCCATGATCATCCTTAATTCCCGTAATTCCCGACAGGTTCCCGCAGTCGGTATACGGTCATGATCTCCATTTCGTCCACATAAACCGAAAAGAACTTTTCCGGGTATGGGAAATCATCCGGATGCCAGCGGTAATTCGTCAGGAAATAGTCCGCATCTTCCACGTCAACAAAAGTCAGGCGGGCAGCATCTTCACCCGGCAGCATGTATTCCACATATAACGCGGGGGGACTAACGGCCGAAAGTTTGATATGGTCCCGGCTATCAGTTGCCAGTATCTGATCAATTCCGTGCTTATATGACAGCCCCCAGTAGTCAAGATCATACTGCCAGCGCAGAGTTTTCCGCTCACCTGCCAACCCGTTGAAATACACATACTCGTGTGGATGGTTGCGCACCATCCACACCAGCGGATGCAAAATGCCGGCAATCAAGGTCCCCCACAAAAGTATCAATAAGACGAGATTCCATCCCGTTTTTCTACTTTTGTATCGATTCTCTATCCGGGTAAATATCCACCGTATCCCAAAGACCGCAATAAGAACCATAGGTGGATAAATAAAGAACATCTGCCGCCAGGCATCATAAAGAACAGACCGGAAAAGGTACAGCGCCGCCACTGGAACAATGAACCACGCAACCACTGCCAGCCAGGCCAGATCATCTGCACGGATAAGTATCTTTTTCGTTCCAGATCGTCTGGCACGGATGGCAGTTATGACCATAATCAGGAAACCAACGATGAACGCCGCCAGCGGTAGGTACGGCGTGGTAATCCCGATCCAAACCGGTAAATATGTCCAAACCGGGTTGTTTGCCGGGAATATATTGCCCTGAAACAGGATCGATCCCTGCCACAGGTTGTAGCGGCTCATTTGTCCAATAGCATTAATGAATTCACCGACCGGGTCGTGCCACAAGACCGGCATGAACCCTACAAGAAACACAAAAGCCAGAACTGTATACACAACCAGTAAAACAGCCAGTACCTTTCGCCGGCCCGGCTTAGTCAATCCATACAACCCAATGATCCCGATGGTTATCCCCATCAGTAACAGCCCAGGTATGCGAATGGCGACTGCGGCAGCAGATATCACCGCGTGAAGAATGGCTGACATCCAAACCGTTCGCGTGCATGCTTCTTTTTCGATTAGATCCAACCAGTAGACCAGGCTGGTCATTCCAATGACCAATACGACCATGAAGGGGATGTCTTTGGAATTGTAGAAAGCATCCGCGAAGATCCGCGGACTGGTTACCAGCAGCAGGCAGGCCAGTAGTGCCCAACCTGTTTTCCCGAACAACCGGCGCGCGAGTAAGTAAAACGCGGCACAACCGACAAAGAAAGTGAGAAAAACTGAAAAATGCCGTGCATAAATCATCCCAGGTGCCGGTATGTTGTGAAACAGGACCACCATGATCAGTTCAAACAGTGGTCCGTAATACCGATCTTGAAAATCCAGCAGAGTCGGATCACCCTGATTGATATACCGGTAATTCGTTACCCCGATTGCAATCTGGCATTTTTCATCATAATGTACACCGTAATCCCGAAATACCAACACGCCTGCCGTGAAAAGCACGGTAAAGAATAGTATAGGTAACCACTTTTCCCGGGAAATTGCTATCGTCAACGACCGGTCCTTGAAGGAAAATTTTGATAATAATCAAATTATACAGGCGGTCTGCCGGATGGCCATAAATCGAAAATAGAACAGGCTCATCTACACGTGGCGGTAGTAGACGAGCCTGTCAGGGAGAAAAATCCGGGATGACTATTCGGCCGTACGGGCTTCCAGAGTCAATTTTAGCTCCTTTTCTGAACCGTCTCGCAGGACGGTCAGGGTAACTTCGTCACCCGGACTGGCCCGCAAAACCCGGTTGCGGAGGTCCCGGATATTTGTGATGGGTTCACCATCATAGGCTGTCACAATATCTCCGCCGATCATTACGTCATTTCCGTTAACTTCCAGAGGCTTATCACCACCCCTAATCCCGGCTTTATCGGCAGGCCCATCTTTTTCGATAGATGTCACCAGCACACCTTTTGTCTCGAGATCCAGATCCATTGCCTTGACAATATCCTTGTTCAATTCGACCAGAGTGACACCCATCCAGGCAGTCCCTTGGATTGTTCCTTCCTCCGGTTCGGGGGTCTTCTCTGTCTCAGGTCGTGCTTCAAGAATAGCTTCAACCTGCATTTCCTTGCCGTCACGGATAATGTCTAGCATTACTTTCTGTCCAACAACCGTGGAACTTGCCAGGTAGCTGACCAGGTCCTCAAATTTGCGAAGCTCCTGTCCATCAATTCTCGTGATGATATCACCACCAACTTTGAGAGGTACGCCCTGAATGGTCGTTTCTTTTGTGCTGCCCTTCAAACCGGCTTTATCCGCAGGAGTGTTCGGATTTATCGTATTCACCAGAATTCCACGCTGTGTTTCTTTCAGATCCATCGCTCGAGCCATATCTGAGGTCAATGTTCCGCCGCTCAAACCAAGGTACGTGTAGTAATACTTACCATCCTGGATTAATGCGGGAACTACTTTCTGAACAAGCGCCGATGGTACGGCAAAGCCTACGCCTGCATTGGCACGAACCGGTGACTCGATCGCCGTCGGTACACCGACCACCTGGCCTTTTGTATTCACCAGCACACCACCCGAGTTTCCGGGGTTAATGGGGGCATCTGTCTGAATGATGTCTGGGATGGAAAAACTTCCGGTGAGCATTCCGCCGTCAACAGAAAGGGATCGGCCAAGGGCAGACACAACACCCACACTGAAACTGCCTTCAAGTCCAAACGGGTTGCCGATTGCCATGACCACATTGCCAACCTTCAATTTATTCGAATCTGCCAGTTCAATGGGTTGCAAATCAACAATGCCCTTTTCCACCTTGACAACAGCCAGATCGCTGTTTTTATCCGTACCAATGACCTTTCCCTCCAGGCTAGTGCCATCAAAAAAGGTCACATTGATCATTTCGGCTTCATCAACCACATGGTTATTGGTCACAATGTGGCCTTCCCTGTCCCAAACAAATCCAGAGCCAACCCCCTGTTGCAGAGGCTGTTCCATGCCTTCTTCATCTGGAACAGAAAAACCGGGCAAATCAGGAAAATTGTACGGAAGGTCAAAATCCGGCATCTCCCGGTTTACCCGAGAGGCAACTTGAATGCTAACAACGGATGGATTCACCCGCTCATAGACATCCGTCAGAGTTGCCTGATAGGCATCCAATGCACTGGTATCAACCGCTTCCGCCGGCATTTCAACCGAGGGAACAATAGTTGCGGTCGGGACGGATGCCCCGCCTGATTCAGAGTTTCCCGCTTCCGCAGTAGGCACCGGCCGGGTTTTGGATATCTGCGGCAGTTCGAAACTGCACGCGGAGAGTAGTACGGTCATAATCAACAAAATGCTGATCGTTACAGATAATCGTTTCATATGCAAACACCTCACAAATAGAAATTTGATCAGCATTGATAATAGCAAATACAATCCCATCTGTCTTTATGATGGGTTAATGGATAGTTTAAGGTGACCTTAAGACGAGCGAATTGGGATTTGAATCCGAAAAGTGCTGCCTGCTTCAGGTTCACTTTCCACCTGCAAGGTGCCCCCATGTGCTTCGACCATATCTCGGGCAATAGTCAACCCGAGTCCCATCCCCTGCGAGAACCGGCGTGCTGAACTGCCCCGGGTGAACGGTTCAAATATCCGCTGAAGTTCTTCAGGCTTTATACCAGGGCCGGTGTCAGCGACCTCAATATACAGGGATTCCGTATCCGAATATCCTTTAATCTTTACTTTTCCACCGGCCGGCGTATAGCGTATGGCATTACTGATCAGGTTTTGTACAGCCAGCGTTAATAACTCACTATCCAGGTTAATAACCGGTAGATCAGAGGGCACATCACAGGACCAGTCCAACCCCCGACTGATGGCTTCCTCCCGGTATGTGCCTGTGATCTTCTGAAGCCAGTCCGCGATATCCAGTGGAGCCCGCTTTAGGATCAGCGTGCCAGCTAACTCGTTGTGCAAATTCGCCAAATCACCTACCAGATGGTCCAACCTGCGGAGTTCTCCGTCCATCCCATCCAGTAATTCAGCATGCAATTCACGGTCTTGTTCCGCCCCGCCCTTCAAAGCATGCACAGCTGATCGCAATGATCCCAGCGGGCGTCCGAGCTCGTGGACCAGGTTTGCCAGCAGCCGTTTCCTGTTTTCTTCCAGGTTTCGCAAACGTTCAACCAGAGTGTTAAACGCTCCATACAGACGGCCAACCTCATCCAATTTATCTGAACCGTCAAGCAGCGCCAGGTCTTTCCCGGTAGCCAGATTTGTCACCGCCTCAGTGGCAGCCCGCAACTGACGGCTGATATCACGTGACAGTAACCACCCCAATGCCACTCCGAAGATCAATCCAGCCGCAACCACCCATAATGCCACTTGTCTCAATTGATTGGAACGCTCAAATAAGGGTGATAAGGGATTATCCATGCGCACAAAACCCAATAGGAGCCCGTCCGCTCTAACAACAGGGACAACCACCTCTCCAGCCCCCTCGGTCGAGATGTTTTCCTGCCTGGATAAATCTTCAACGGACTGATATTCTCCGGTATATAGAATTTTTCCGATCAATCCCTCATCGGATGGCTCACTGGAAGCAAGCACCCGACCGCCGGAATCCAGCAGCATCAGACGGGCGCTCAATCGTGGGCTGATCCGTTTCAGGAATAGATCGGCTGAATTGGGATCCATCCAGATGGACGGCTGCAAACCGGCGGTATCCGCCACCAATACAGCCTGTCGAGTAAGATCGCGCGATACGCCGGCAACGATCCCCTGTGTTTCCAAAAGGTAAATCATAAGAAACCCGACAAAAGGCAGCACAATCAGTAACGGCAACAGATTGCTCAAGATCAAACGCAGCCTTAATGACCGCAAAATCATGACTCCCTCGGGACAAAACGATACCCGACACCACGTACCGTCTGAATGCGTGGTGTTCCGTTCTTATCATCTTCCAGTTTTTCCCGCAGCCAGCGGATATGCACATAAACCACCTGCGGTTGACCGTCGAACTCGGCGCCCCACACCCGCGACAAAATATCATTGGTCGCCAGAACCTTTCCGGCATTCGCGGCAAGAATGGAAAGGACATCAAACTCTTTCGGTGAAAGGATTAGCGGTTTACCACCAAGGGAAACTTGATGCGCGGCCGGGTCAATCATAAGATCACCCCTGACAAGAGGTTCTACGGGAATTGCAGCAACACGCGTGGCCCCGGCCCGTCTCAATACCGCTTTGATATGAGCCAGCAACACATCAAAGTCAAATGGTTTCGTGATGTAATCGTCCGCCCCCAGTTCGAGTCCGACGATCTCATCCACGCCGCGGCGGCGCGCCGTCAACAGTATGACTGGAATTCCCATCTGGTCGCGGAGAATCTTCAAAGCATCCAGTCCATCCATCCCCGGCAATCCGATATCCAGAATCACAAGATCTGGTTTGCGTTGTTTTACCTGCATAAGCCCGGATTCCGCGTCTGCAGCAGTTACCGTCGTGTAACCAGCCTGTTGAAGGTTAAAAGCCAGGCTGCGGCGCATTAATTTATCATCATCAATCAGAAGGATGTTTCCGGGCATTTTTCACCAATCGATCGAAATCGTACTATTTATACGACATTCTTACAGCAATTTTACAATAGGGATCATATTTCTTATTTTATTCATATATTTTTATCTTACGGTTGTTGTACAATACCAACAACACAAGAAAGGATAATGAATGCTACCTACCATTCACTGGTACAGTTCCTATTTTACTTATCTACTATTCGCTCTCCCGGCTTTATTGCTTGGTTTGTACGCGCAGGCCAAAGTAAAGTCAGCTTTTAATAAGTATTCCCGGGAGAAAAATTACACGGGACTCACCGGCTCGCAAGTCGCCCGCCGAATGCTCGATTTTAATGGACTGCGGGATGTACGGGTTGAACCAACTAATGGGATGTTGAGCGATCACTATGACCCTCAGGCCAAGGTCTTGAGGTTAAGCCAGGATGTTTATTCCACACCATCCATAGCCGCAGCAGGCATTGCCGCTCATGAAGCCGGACATGCCATCCAGGACGCGGAGAATTACTTCCCGTTACAGATTCGTTCAGCTCTGGTACCTACGGTGCAGTTGGGTTCATGGCTTGGTCCGATCATTTTTATGGTCGGTCTGGTGATGTCTTCAACCATGGGTGAGAAAATTGCCATTTTCGGCCTCATCCTCTTTGCCCTTACCGCCCTCTTTGCAATCATCACCCTGCCGGTAGAGTTTGACGCGACACGGCGCGCGAAGATGGCCTTAGAATCCAGCGGTTTTATTGGCATGCAGCAAATGACAGGCATCCACAGCGTGCTGGACGCGGCTGCCCTAACCTATGTGGCCGCTGCCGCACAGGCCATATCAACCGTACTCTACTATCTGTTCCTCCTGCTAGGCAGACGCGACGACTAATCCTTTTAACTCTCAAACAAACCAGGCCACATTGCGGCCTGGTTTTGTTTTAACCAGGTGCGATGTTTCGCATAATCCGGACAATACCGTCGAACAATATCCCAGAACGCTTTCGAATGGTTATGCTCTTTCATATGCGCCAATTCATGTACAACAACATAATCAAGCACTTCCGGGGGTGCCATGATCAAGCGCCAGTTAAAACTTAAGGCGCCTTTTAGTGAACAGGATCCCCAGCGTGTGCGTTGGCTGCGGATTGACAATCGAGACGGTCTTACACCCATTTCAAGGGCTCGAATCTGAACCTGCCTGTAAATGGCTGCCTCTGCCTGCCTTGAAAGCCATTTTTGCAACAGGCTTGCAGGCTTGTTCCTACCTGCCACCACCTGCAACCTGCCAGGCAAGTGTGACACTTGTTGCCTACCTGAGAGACCTGCCTGTTTGATCTCCAACAGCATCGGCCTGCCCATTAATAGAATTTGACCTTCTGGTAATGATCTCTTCTCCAACCGCTTTTTACGTTTCTGTAATTTCTGACGCTTTTCAAGAATCCATTCCGCGTAATCACGTAGAAGTTTTTCAGGACTCAAACGGGAACCCTCAGGCAAAACCACTTCCACAATGTCCGCATTTACAGAAAGACGCCATCTCGATGCTCTTTTTGATAAACGGACAATATAGGGAATATAATCTTCGCCCAGGCGTATTGATTTTGAAGGTTTTCGCGTTTCATCCATGGTTTTGTGATACCTGATTGATTATGATAAAGTTAACATCAATTTCATGCAAGATTATTACCGACACAATACAACAAGGTGGACATGGCGGAAAAAACCATACCTGATATCGTAATTTCAAGACTTCCTTTATATCTCCAGGCACTTCAGCAATTTGAGAAACGGGGGAAAACAATTATTTCGTCCCAGGAATTGGGTGAGATGTTTTGCATCACGGCAGCCCAGGTACGAAAAGACCTTTCCTTTTTCGGTGAATTCGGAAAACAGGGCAAAGGTTATGACATCGGTTTTCTTACATCCCAAATCCGATCAATCCTAAAAATTGACCGTACCTGGGATGTCGCCCTCGTTGGTGCAGGGGATTTGGGAAATGCCATCGCCCGCTATCCGGGATTTCTGGAACGGGGTTTTTACATCAGATTCATTTTTGATAGCGATCCGGCAAAAATAGGCAAATCGGTGGGTCAATTAACTGTTCTATCGTCTGAAAAGATGATTGAAAACATCAAAGCTACTGGCATCCAGATAGCAATGCTAACAGTACCATCAAGAACAGCCCAGCAGGTAGCGGATGAGTTGGTGAGTGCGGGTGTTCGTGCTATCCTGAATTATGCGCCAGTCCCACTGGTCGTGCCAGATGGCATCCGCGTGGAAATCGTCAACCCGATCATTCAACTTGAACATATGACGTATTACATCCAGTAAAAAATCCACCGGTGTAGCAATTTCACCCGATGTATTTTTTTGTCCTCCTTCGGTTTAGACCGGAGGAAGACTGCGCCGCAGCAATTCCCGCATATCCATAGCACGGGCAGCCCCTTCAGCCGTACAGGTCAGCGGATTGTCAACCATGTAAGCTGGAATGCCCAGGGCTTTGGTCAAGTATTTATCCACGCCCCGCAGAAGTGAACCGCCACCGCATAAGGCGACACCGCGGTCAATGATATCGGAAAGAAGTTCCGGAGGTGTCTTTTCCAACACCTTGCGAGCCGTATTAACCACATCATTCATCGGATCCTGAAGAGCTTCGATCAAATCGTCAGTAGTCAGATTGACCGGTCTGGGCAAACCGGAAACCTGGTCCTGTCCCTGTACTTCCATGGCCTGTTGCTGTTCCTGTGGGATGGCAGAACCTATCTTGATCTTTAACAACTCCGCGGTTGGTTGTCCGATGATCACACCAAATTTTCGCCGTGTGTACGTGATAATCGCATCATCAAAATGGAGTCCACCGGCGTCAGATGTTTCAGCGGTGACAATCGAATACATGGACAAAACCGCTGCCTGCATCGTTCCCCCACCCATACTGATAACCATATTCCCTGTCGGGGTTCCGATTGGCAGATCAATTCCCAACGCAGCGGCGAGAGGTTGTTGAATAAGTGCCACTTCACGTGAACCTGCTCCCAGACTCGCCTCTTGTACAGCCCGGCTTTCCACACTGGTTACTCCATATGGCACTGTAACCATTACCCGCGGCCTGAAAAGGAACATGGGACCACAAATCTTTTTTACCAGGAATCCCAGAAGATTCTCTGTGATCTCATATTCCGCGATCACACCATGCTGTAAAGGGCGCACAACCTCAATCGATTCGGGTACTCGGCCTATCATGTCGCTGGCGGCCTGCCCCCATTCGACCATCTTCATTTCATCCGGGATAATGGCTACGACGGTTGGTTCCTGCAGAAGTATCTGGTTGCCTTCAGCAACAACAATATTCATCGTGCCCAGGTCAATGCCTAATTCTCTTGTGAAACCGGGCATAAATTATTTTCCTCTCATATTTCTTTTCATTCACTCTTTAACGGCTGCTTCGAATTGTACGGTAACGCCTGGCTGCTTCCAACCGCAAATTTGAGCGCCGCATGGCAGCCTGCACGGAAAGGTACTCTTCCGTTGGAACAGCTGGCATTTTTGCCAGAAGTTCCTCGGCGCGTTTTCTGGCCGATTCAGCCCGTTGTATGTCAATCTCATCTACGTTTTCAGCCGCGTCGGCTAAAATGGTTACCTGGTCTGGTTGAACCTCGGCAACACCTCCGGCAACGGTAAAGAATTGTTCGTCAGTTTTTGACTTTATGGTTACGACACCAAACCGAAGTAATGTAAGAACCGGGGAATGGTTCGGGAGGATTCCCATATCTCCCTCAATACCAGGGATGTCAACGATATCAACATCACCCTGAAAAACGATTCGGTCCTGCGAAACCACTTCACAACGTATGGGCATGGAAGATCTCCCTAACCCGCCAGTGTCCGGGCTTTTTCCACGGCATCATCGATCGTCCCCACCATGCTGAACGCCTGCTCGGGGAGATCATCATGCTTGCCTTCCAATATCTCACGGAAGCTGCGAACCGTCTCGCGCAAGGGAACGTACCGTCCGGGAATACCGGTAAATTGTTCAGCCACAGACATCGGCTGTGAGAAGAAGCGTTCGATCTTGCGGGCGCGCGAGACAATGATCTTGTCTTCTTCGCTGACTTCATCAATACCAAGAATGGCAATGATATCCTGCAAATCCTTGTATCGCTGGAGGATACGCTGCACCTCACGGGCGGTATTGTAATGCTCATCCCCCACGATCTTGGGGTCAAGGATCCGGGAAGTGGAAGCCAGTGGATCTACCGCGGGGTAGATACCTTTCTCTGAAATGGCACGCTCCAGGGCAATCGTAGCATCAAGATGAGTAAATGTTGCAACCGGAGCCGGGTCTGAATAGTCGTCCGCCGGCACGTACACAGCTTGCATCGAAGTGATAGACCCGGTTCGTGTTGATGTGATCCGCTCCTGTAATTCGCCCATTTCTGTTGCCAGGGTCGGTTGATATCCGACAGCAGATGGCATACGCCCTAACAACGCGGATACCTCAGAACCGGACATGGTAAACCGGAAAATGTTATCGATAAAGAGCAAAACATCCTTGCCTTCGTCACGGAAGTATTCAGCCATGGCGAGTGCAGAAAGAGCCACGCGAAGCCGAACACCCGATGGCTCGTTCATTTGTCCGTAGACCATCACGGTGTCCTTCATAACGCCGGATTCAAGCATTTCGCGGTAGAGCTGTGTCCCTTCACGGGTACGCTCTCCCACCCCGGCAAACACCGAATTTCCCTGATGGACAGTGGCAATAGACCGGATCAATTCCATAATGATCACAGTCTTGCCTACACCGGCTCCACCAAATATTCCTGTCTTACCACCTTTGGTAAACGGCGCGATCAGGTCAATTACTTTTAATCCGGTTTCAAAAACCTCGACACGGGTAGATTGTTCTTCAAATGTTGGCGCCGGACGGTGTATGGGATAACGGTCAATGGCTTTGACTTCACCTCTATTGTCCACGGGGTTTCCCAGCACATTAAATACCCGACCCAGAATATCCGGTCCCACAGGCACTTTAATCGGTGCTCCGGTCCGCCGGACTACCGTATTTCGCTGCATTCCGTCCGTTGTATCCATGGCCACACAGCGGACCATGTTATCTCCAAGGTGTTTTTCCACTTCCAGAACGATCACCGGACCATCCGGTGAGACCACCTCAATGGCTTCATAGATCTCTGGCATATTGTCTAGGGAAAACTCCACATCGACAACACTACCCTGAATTTGAGATACCCGCCCGGTTTGATAATCCATACTGCCTCCCAGAATTTTCCGGTTTATTCTTTGATCGCGATGCGTTCCGATGACGCCATAGCCTCGGCTCCACCGGTAATATCCAGCATATCATTGGTTATGGCTTGCTGGCGAGCTTTGTTGTAATCCATCTGTAATGATGCAATAAGATCACGCGCGTTATCGGTGGCATTTCGCATGGCCACCATCCGGGCAGCCTGTTCGCTGGCCTGGGAAGTGAGAACGGCCTGATATACCTGCAACTCCGAGAAACGCGTAATGATCTGGCTTAACACTTTTTGATCATCCGGTTCGATTTGAAATACCGAATTCGTACGATGGTGGCTTACATTGTATGCTTTAACCCGGTCATCGGCATATTGCACCTCGAGCGGGAGCAGCTTTCTCACGACGGTTTCCTGTTTAACCATACTGAGAAAATCCGTATAGGCCAAATACACCTGATCGGCTTTACCATTCAAGAATTCTTCAATTACGATGTGTCCAACGGCAGATAAATGCGAGAAACTGGGTGCGATAGGCAGGTCGCTAAAATCCGCAATGATATCCTTGCGGCGGCGCAGCAACATATCCCGACCCTTTTTCCCGACCGCGATGAAATTGACCGTGGCATTCGTATCACGGAAATGATCCAGCGTTTCACGAACAATGTTCACATTGAAAGCGCCGGCAAGTCCTCGATCTCCGCTAATAAGAACGACCAGAATGTTTTTAACATCGGCATGTTCACTTAGCAGTGGATGCAGACTGGCATGCCCTGGCTGTCTGGCTAGGTGAATCAACAATTTCCAGGACTTTTCCGCATAAGGACGGGTGGCGTTTACAGCCGCAATCGCACGGCGGACTTTTGCCGCGCTGACTGTTTCCAATGCCCGGGTCACCTGGGCTATGCTCTTTACGCTCCGTATCCGGAGCCGCATTTCTCGTGCAGAGGCCATTCAGTTATCCTATTTACCGATCAGGCGGTTACAAAAGACGCGTTGAATGTTTTCAACGCCTCTCGCAGGCTCTTATCCGTCTCAGGTGTGATCATTTTCTTATCTGCTATATCTTTGCCAATAGCCGGGTTGCTGGTTTCGATATAACGCAGCATCGTTGTTTCCCAATGGCTCATTTTTTCAACCGGGATCTGGTCAGCATAACCGTTAGTTCCCGCGAACAGTATTATTACCATTTGCTCCAGTGACATCGGCACGTACTGTAATTGCTTTAAAATTTCCTGCAACCGCTGCCCCCGGTTTAACTGAGCCTGCGTTGATTTGTCCAGATCGGAGCCGAACATGGCAAAAGCTGCCAGATCGCGATACGCCGCCATATCAAGGCGTAAACGCGAAGCCACTTGTTTCATGGCTTTTGTCTGCGCAGAACCACCCACCCGCGAAACAGAGATACCTACGTTGACAGCCGGTCTGATGCCGGCATTGAACAGGTTTGATTCCAGGTAGATCTGCCCATCGGTAATTGATATAACATTTGTCGGAATATAGGCGGAAACATCACCCAAAAGGGTTTCAATAATCGGCAGAGCCGTTAAAGATCCCCCGGTTCCTTCAACTTTTACGATCTTGCACGCGGCGGCATCAGAACGCTCTTTCAACGCAGTTTCAGCCTCGTGCAAAGACCGCGGGCCGATAAAAACAACATCATCCAACGCATCACTCGCTTTGGCCATTGTCCCGGAAAACGTATCAGGAACAATCACATAGCTATTGGCCAATCGGGCAGCCCGCTCAAGCAAGCGACTGTGCAGGTAGAAGACATCTCCCGGGTAGGCTTCCCGTCCTGGCGGACGGCGCAGCAGAAGAGAAACCTGACGATAAGCCCAGGCATGCTTGGAGATATCGTCATAAATAACCAGTGCGTCTTTGCCGCGTTCCATAAAATCTTCGCCGATAGCACAACCGGCATACGGGGCAATGTACTGCATGGCAGCCGGTTCATCCGCTGCAGCAATCACAACCACAGTATGGCTCATAGCGCCATATCGTTCGAGCAGGGAAATAGTCCGGGCAACAGAGGATTTCTTTTGTCCGATCGCCACATAGATGCAGACAAGGTCTTTCCCCTTCTGGTTTATGATCGTGTCAAGTGCAAGGGCGGTCTTGCCGGTCTGACGGTCACCGATGATCAATTCGCGTTGTCCGCGACCGATGGGGATCATGGCATCAATAGCTTTGATACCGGTTTGCACAGGTGTATCCACATCCTGCCGCTCCACTACATTGGGAGCGATACGTTCAATTGGCAGATACCGGTCAAAATTGAGTGATCCCTTGCCATCCACCGGCTCTCCCAGCGCGTTCACTACACGCCCAATAAGTCCATCACCCACCGGCACAGATGCGATCCGCCCGGTTGAATGTACCTGCATACCTTCTTTAATGGAGGAGTAATCACCCAGAATAATGATACCAATACTGTCTTTTTCAAGGTTAAAAGCGATACCCATTACACCATTGGAAAATTGCACAAGTTCCTGTGATCTAACAGAAGAAAGACCATCAGCTCTGGCTATACCATCACCAGCTTCAGTTACTGTACCAATATCTCGAATTTCAATTTGCGGGGAAAATGCTTCAATCTTTTTTGAAAGATCAAGCGTGATGGATTGTGAAATATCGGGCATACAACCTCCTGCCGGTAAGGCGTGATATTTACCTCTCGGAATTTTATCCCATAAATGGATAGGATTCAAATCAATTGGTCTTCAGGAATTGTAGCAGATTCCGGTTGATAACATCCGGTTGATCAACGATCACACCATGGCCGGCGTTGGGCACAAACACATGTTGACAGAATGGCAGACCGTCTGCCAGCTCATGTTGATTCTCCAGCGGAACGGTCGTATCGTTTTCACCAGTAATGACCATAGAAGGGACATAGATCCGACTCAGGTGTTGGCGTACGTCAAAAAGCCAAAGCTCCCGCATGGCTGTTTTATACACGACGGGGTCGGTGTTACGAATATGGTTTATCAACTCCATGCGTAATTTTGCCTGGTCGTCCCGTGGAAAGATACGTCTGGCAGTCATCTCTGCCTGAGCGCTAGCTCCTTTGAAACGCGCTCGAAAGTAGCGTTTGATCAAGTAACACCATTCATTCCACCGCTTGGGCCTCAATGTGGCAAATGTATTGATAAGAATTAACTTCCGCAAACGGTCAGCGTGATCTATCGCTGTCTGAAGAGCGATGGTCCCACCCATGGATATTCCGGCCATGTGAAACCGGTCCAGCGACAATGAATCCGCGATCTGCGCAACACCATCGGCCGCTTCACGAATGCTCCAACGGCTCCCCGTATATGTGGATCTCCCAAAACCGGGTATATCGGGTGCAATTGGACGGAAACCCGCCTCCAACAATGCTGTGATCTGATATATCCAACTGCTGCTCTCTGTCCCCAGCCCATGAACCATAATAACCGCCGGACTGTTTTCCGGCGATGGATCTAGAAAATGGATTTTTCCGACGCGAATTGGTATAACTGGCAACTCTCTACTCCGGAGTTTTGACCTGAAAATCATCGTACATGACAATAAAACCACCTGATTTCATTGTACTGGCCAACAGGCCAGGGTATCCATATGAAAAATCCGGATCGACCGTAGACAATACCAGCCGGTCATTGATCCGCATGTGTAACTGTTCTCCTGAACAGGTCCCGGACAAAGTAACTGGCATATTGGCCTGTATCGGCTGTACATACTGCCAGCCTGTCAATTGCACCTCATTATTCGCGTCATTTTTCCATATTGACGCGAATCCATCCTCACGTATTTCCATGGCATAGTAATAGGAAGCATCAGATTGTTGCCGGCAAATCAGGCCAATACCCCCATCACCATTTGATTGTGTTATGGTGCCGGTTACCTCAATGGTGGCATTGTCAACTGGAATATCGGATGTTCCTGTAAGAACATTGCCCGCGTCTGTGATCCCAATGAGATACTTGTCTTCTGAATAACCCACGTAACCATCATCATCGGCATAAATCGTCCACCCACTATTTTCATCAGAAAAATCGTCGAAAAACAAAATACCGGATCGCACCGGGGTCGTGGCCACCTGCGGAACAGCCTTTTGAACTACCGCCTCTTCTCCCCGGATGGCAGCCTCGATCAATGGCTTTGCCAGATTTACAGGCCGGAGGGAATTAATGAAACCGCCGGTCGGAATACAGGTATCATCCTGATCGATAAATCCATCGTAGTTAGTGTCTGCCAGGATGCGGCAATCCACCACAGAGGAATCCGTCCCCGAACCTAGAAGGGTCGGTATTCCGACCAGTGCACCCGAAACATCTGCCGCCAATCCACCGCTGTTTCCCCCGGCTATGGCCGCCGAAGTCTTAATATATGCCCGATTCCCGTACCCTGCTTCACCGGTAAAACCAGCCACCTCTCCACTGGTAAGGGTGATCGTGTCGCCTCCAATTCCCGGATATCCGAGAATGGTCAAAGCATCACCCAGTTTCAGCCGGTCAGAATCACCCAGAACAACAAATGGGAAGTTCATCGTTCCAGGATCAATTGGATTCCCGTTAAGATCGCTTACAATTTTAATCACAGCCAGATCCAACCGGGGATCCGCCTGAACGACCCGCGCAATATATGCCGGATCCGGTTTTCGGTCTTCCTGCGTTGTAGGCGCGACGGTCAATAGATCAATGGGATAATCCAAAGCCGGCAGCACAACATGGGCGTTGGTCAATATCAAACCCGCAGGACTGACAAATGTGCCGGAACCCGTCCACCCGACCTTCCTTGATCCATTCTCCGTATAAAATGCCGTGATCAAAACGACGGATTGAAACGGAATGACCTTGTTACCGGAGTGTATTGCCTCAGGCGGTCTTGTTGACAATAAATCTTCCGTCCACGTTCGGTTCTCATCTTGAATCGGGGTGGGTGTATAGGGAACAGACCTGCTGGAAATAAACCTGAATACCATCAGAGTTGGATAAATAATGGCACAAAACCCGATAAGGATAAGAGCCGTTATCAGGATTCTTTTGTTTGGACGCATAATCTTTACAGGGCTTTGAAACCTTTTCTTAATCATAAATCAGGCATCAATACTCCATTGGATTTAAAGTATACTTGCCTGAACCCTGCTTTGCCCATAAACAAATCATTATTTTTTCTGGAGGCTTAATGGAAAAATTCATCATTGAAGGGGGTATTCCTCTTTCAGGTGAAGTAACTCCTTCTGGGAATAAAAACGCTGCATTACCATTGCTGGCGGCGTGCCTGTTAACAGATGAGCCAGTCATTTTACATAATGTACCCTATATCCGTGACGTTCAAACCATGCGCGCCCTTGTGGAAAGCCTGGGTGTCAGCATTGAAGAAACAGGAGACCACACCTGGCGTATTCAGGCCAGAGAAATCCGTCCGGCTGACCTGGACCCGGATATCTGCCGGCGTATCCGTGCCTCGATCTTGCTGGCTGGTCCAATGACAGCACGGATGGGTGAATTGCACCTTCCTCCTCCGGGGGGCGACGTCATCGGAAGGCGCAGAGTGGACACGCATCTTCTGGCATTAAAGAAACTGGGGGCAGAAATTGATTACGACCGTTCCTTCCATTTCAAAGCGAACGGGCTTACCGGAGCCGACATACTCTTAGACGAAGCCTCAGTTACCGCCACAGAAAATGCCATAATGGCATGCGTACTGGCAAAAGGTCGTTCTGTTATTCGTAATGCCGCTTCTGAGCCGCATATTCAGGAATTATGCCATTTCCTAAACGCTCTTGGCGCAAAGATCCTGCATATTGGTTCCAATACACTGAAGATCGACGGTGTGGATAGACTTCATGGCGGTGAATTTACCATCGGTCCTGACTACCTTGAGGTGATCAGCCATGTAGGAGCGGCAGTCGTAACCGGGGGATCGATCCGAATTCGAAACGCCGGCATTGAATATCTGGACATGATCCGTCTTGTGATGGGGCGGCTTGGAGTTATCTGGGAAGTTGAAAATCAGGATATTATCGTCCCCGCTGACCAGCCTCTTTGCATTGAGAGTGATCTGGGAGGTATGGTACCTGAGATCAGCGTTATGCCCTGGCCTGCTTTTCCTACCGACCTTATGAGTATATGTATCGTAATTGCCACACAATCGAAAGGGATGGTGCTCTTCCACGATTGGATGTACCCGAGCCGTATGTACTTTACCGATAAGCTTGTTGGAATGGGAGCACAGATCGTGATGTGCGACCCGCACCGGTGTATTGTGCAGGGGCCCAGCCAGCTGTATTCTGAGAAAATGGAAAGCCCGGATATTCGGGCTGGAATGGCGTTGGTTCTTGCCGCCCTTTCTGCCAATGGCAGATCTCAGATTCGGAATATTGGTCAGATAGACCGGGGCTACGAGAACATTGACAAAAAACTGGCTGCCATGGGAGCAAAAATTCAACGTATGCGGGAAGAATAAAGCAAATAAAAACGGCATCTAAGAAGATGCCGTTTTGCTTATTATTGTAGAAAAACCTCTAGGCGGCAGGAGACGCGTTCTTAACTACTTCGAGGAACTGGGTTACCACATCACGTAGCATTCCTTCCGGTAGTGCACCAACTTGTGAGTGTACGACCTTTCCACCAGAAATCATCAACATGGTCGGAATTCCCTGAACACCGAATTGGGTAGCCCACTGCGGATTCTCATCTGTGTTTACCTTGGCGATGACCAGTTTCCCATCGTATTCCTTGGCCAGCTTGTCAAGGGTAGGCGCAACCATCCGACATGGACCGCACCACGGTGCCCAGAAATCTACGATCACCGGCAATTCAGATTTCAAAACAACTTTCTCGAAAGCCGCGTCCGTAACATGGATCGGTTCACTCATTTTTTAAAACTCCTTATTTTTATGATTAATATAGTTTACAGTGATTACCTGGCAACTACCAGTATAATTACTATGTATTTGATGAATTTCCTTGAAATAGGTTACAAAAAGCCGGAGTTTCCTCCGGCTTTTCTTGTTTTACTTTGCCTTAACGGTAATGGTTTTCGGGCGGACTTCTTCGGCTTTTGGCAGCGTCAGAGTTAGAACACCGTCTTCGAATTCCGCTCGGGCTTTATCAGCCTGCACAGGCGCCGGTAGCTGAATTGAGCGTGTAAAACTACCACTCCGGCGTTCGCGGATATGATACGCTGCTTCCTTGACATCCTGTTCGACACGCGTCTCACCCTTCATGGTGAGAACATCACTGACGACAGAGATCTGAATATCATCCGCCTTCATTCCAGGGAGTGAAGCCTTAACCACAACCTCGTTTTCGGTCTGGAACAAATCTATGGCAGGTACATCAAAGAGATCTCCATCACGCCAATTGTGACCGTACAGATTGTCAAACAACCGGTCCATCGCGTCACTCATCCGTACCATTTCCCGCATAGGTTCAAAACGCACTATATTAGCCATTTCAACCTCCATATATTGAATAGTGATTTTTCAATATTGATGGTAGGAAAGAATTGTAAGAAATATGCAATAGTATTGTCAGAAAACTGTATGAAACCTTGAAACCCGGTTTTTGAAAAAAGCACCGGAAGTTCTCCGGTGCCTTATTACTGCGTGGAATAGTAGTGGTTATTCTCTGGTTGAGCTCTGCGCAGAAGACCTGTCCCGTTTGTAATCTACAAACCGGTATCCGACACCACGCTCGGTAAAGATATAACGGGGATTTGCAAGGTCGGGTTCCAACTTCTGGCGAAGATAGTTGATATATAGACGCACATAATGAGGCTCATCACGATATTCATAACCCCAAACCTTAGCCAACAATTGATCGTACGTGAGAACCCACCCCGCGTTTTGCACCAGGTGATATAGAAGACGATATTCTGTAGGCCGAAGTTTGACGATCTCGCCATCCACCCATACTTCACGTTTGCCAAAATCCAATTTCAGGTGCTCATCCACTTCAATCATTTCATGAGTGGGTGAAGCAGTTGACATTTCAGCTCTGCGCAATACAGCTTTTACCCGGCTGGATAGCTCACGCGGACTAAAAGGCTTTGTAATGTAATCATCCGCCCCCAGCTCGAGTCCGCGGACCTTGTCCTCTTCTTCGCCTTTGGCGGTAAGCATAATCACTGGCACACTGCTGATCTCGCGGATCATTTGTAATGCTTCAAAACCATCAATATCTGGCATCATAATATCCAGCAGAATAAGATCCGGCATGGCATCCCGCAATTTTTGAATAGCATCAAGTCCACGGTATGCTTCAACCACCTGAAACCCGTCTTGTTCCAGATTCAGGCGGACAAAATGAGCCATCCGCTCTTCGTCGTCAACCACTAAAATTACGCGGTTTTTTAATGTTTCGTCAGGCATTTACTACTCTCTTACGTGGGTAATGATTTCCTCTTCTTCAGCGCTTGGAAGGACTTCAATGTAATTGAGGCGGGTCATCGGCCATATCACAGTGGTCACATTGGGGTCGATTTGAGGAAGGTCTTTGCCATCACGTCTGCGTGGATTTTTAACAATAATGATCGAGTCCGTGATCCCCGGGAGGTCTTCGATCTCGCCAAGGACAGGGTCTTCATTGGATATATGGATTATTACGCTTGGCATAATTTAGCAGTTACCTTTGCATTTGAAATGTGAACCAAAACCTTAAATGAACCGAGAGTAATCGTGTCACCATTTTTCAGCGATGTCTCTACATACGCTGTCAAACGCTCACCGTTGATCTTGGTCCCATTTGCCGAATCAAGATCGACCAGAGAGCACTTCCCCGGATACGTCTTCATGATGGCATGAAGTCGGGAAACGCCTTTTTGAAACGCACCGTATTGAGAGAGATCAACATCTGGAATCAATGCCTGCGTTTTTCCCATTCGTCCAATGGTATATTCCCGGTTCTCTTTCAAACGAAGTCTTTTTCCTGAATCAACAAATTCCAACACCACTTCATTCACCCCCTCTGGTAGGACATTAAAAATTTCTGCACCGCATTCTGAACAGAAAAGCGTGCCATTGGGTTCGGTATGTCGGCAGTTTGGACATTTAATCATCTTTGTGTTCTTTCGCCATGGGTAACAATAAAGCTCTGGTACCATATTTTATTCGTTTTTGAGCTTCCGGGTTGTAACCCTCGCCACTTTGCAGTTTTTCTGCTTCTGTCAACACCATGCGTCCGAGACTGTCACTTTCTCTCTTTTGAAGTAACCGGGTCGCCAGGTTTTTCAAATGCCGTGAAGCATTCTCATGGTCGCCGGACACCTCCTCTTGCCGGGCTTTCTCTTGCAACCGGTACAGAGTAAGTTTTTCAATTGCTTCAACCAGTTCACGTGGTGGCGTCGATTTTTCCTGATCATCACGAACCTGGCGGCGCATGGATAGCTCAATCCGGTTAATGGGATCTTTCCGTGTCGGTATATCCATCATCAGGGTACCCTGCATCATTGTGATCGTATCACCTTCATTTAATCCGGTTGCAACCTTGAATTCCAGTAGGATTTTAACTCTATCATTAAATGGCAGATTTCCCAGGCGTATTTGAGGATCAATTGGAAGAGGTGATGCATCCGGGAATATTCTGAAAATATCCACGAGAGACGATTGCGGTGATCCTTCAACCCGAAGTGTAAGATTGGAAGCATATACTTTGCTAAGTTGTGAAACCTGATTGCGAATAAATTGTTTTAGATCATCTATCGTAACGACCAGCCGGGCCGTACCGCCGCACAATCCGGTCAATCGATCCAGAAACGCGTCGTTCCATTCACTACCAAAACCCAGGGCACTGATAATGATGCCTTTTTCACCGGCCCTCTGTGCCAGTTTCAGACATTCTTCCTCATCACCATAGGTGTGACCATCGGTCATTAAAACCAGATGACGGTTCGCATCAGTATTTGTTGTGCTTAATAGAACATCCAACCCAGCTTCCAACCCGCGGAGGATCTCTGTCCCACCGCCAGTATGGATGGAGGCAATTCGGGGATCAGAAACCATCGATTTTTTGGCTTTTGTGGGAGGAATGATCGTTTCCGCTTTATCACTAAAGGTAACGATTGATACCCAGTCATCCTGTTTAAGCTGTTTCATCAATTCATAAGCAGCTTTTTTTACCATATCGATGCGTTTATCTTGCATCGAAGTAGAACGATCAATCACCAGGCATATGTTGCTCGATGGCATAACATGCGTCTTGGCTTCTTCGGTATTGATGATCTCCATCAGAGCGTATACATACTGCTCTTCATTAATAGACTGCAGGGAGTCTAAAGAATACTGATACTGGGTTATGACCGGCGGCCGTCCTTCGCTGATCGCATTGGAGATTAGGTATGAAATTCTTTTTTCAGGATTGGAAAGCGCTTCATAGGCCTTTTGAATGGCCATAAACTGGTTGGCAGCATCTGGCTTTGGATTGGCGTCAGGATGAAGTCTACGGGCAGCCTCAAAATATGCATGACGAATTTCATCCGGCGATGCATCATGTGTCAATCCAAGAGTTTCAAATAGGCCTGCCCCCATAGATGATCGCTCCGATCAATCAAAATTCCGTATGAGTATTACGGTAATATTATCCGGGCCGCCTGCCTGATTGGCCAGATCTACCATCCGAATGCAGATATCCTCAGGAGAGCCACCCTTCCTGAGGGTTTTTTGTAAATTATTCTTCCCAACAACACCCCATAGCCCATCACTACAAATAAGCATGGAACCAGGAGATGGGAAGGTTAATGTCTCAATATCAGGCCGGTAAGGCTCCTGTTGTCCAACTGCCCGGTAAAGCACATTCCTTTGTGGATGAACACTGGCTTCTTTTTCCGATATTTGTCCCAATTCCAACAATCGCTTGACAAGGGAATGGTCCTTAGTTATTTCTTGCATTTCGCCTGCGGCATCGGCAAAATAAGCCCTGCTATCACCAACATGGCCAATGGTAACCTGATCTCCGATGACCAATGCCGCCGTAAGAGTAGTGCCTCCACCGGGAGCTGTGTTAACAACAGCTTCCTGTGCTGCCGCGATACCTTCTTCCATAAGTTCCTGCAAACTGGTATCCGGCGAGCTGGACCCATCTGCCAGGACAGACACCATAAGTTTATCGACAAGAAAGCTGCTCAGAGCCCTGATGGCTGCACCGCTTGCAATTTCTCCATGCTGATGTCCACCCATACCATCAGCCACTATGTATAAACCAAATGGGAATTCGGAATTACCCTCACGCAAAACTGACGTTAAAGCAAAAAGTGCGTCTTCATTATGTTCCCGCTGACGTCCCACCGATTGTGCAGTACCATGTAGATATTGCCCCAGTATTCTTCGCTCTTTGGTTTTAGCAACTGATTTTGGTTGATCTTCGGCGGCCGTTGTGGTTTTCATTTCACCAGATTCTTCCTTTTTGGTAAATAAGCGACCCAGATTCATAGCATCATCCCATTGATAGATAAGGTTGGGTCAAACTGGCAGGGCATATAAGGTATGGTCCACCGATCCGAAATAGATAACGTCATTATACACGATTGGTGTTCCGGTAATTGGACCGCGGGTTGGGAATTTCCAGCGTAGCCTGCCTGACCGGAATTCCAGACAATAGAGAATGCCATCTGCTGAACCACAGATCAGGTTGTCGCGATAAACAACCGGTGATCCACTGACTTGATGATCCGTTTTGTAACGCCACATTTCACGTCCATTTCCCGCATCAAGACAATAGATATTTCCATCCGCTGAGCCAAAGAACAACAGGTTGTCCACTGTGCAGGGAGAAGAAACGGTACCCTTACCCATTCGGAACCGCCAGATCGTCCAGCCGGTTTTCGCATCCAGCCCGTAAAAGGTCATATCAACTGACCCAAAGAATATCCGTCCATTTGTAATCAATGGGGAGGAAGTAATAGCCCGTTTTGCCAGGAAACGGAATTTCACAGCCCCCCTGAAATCGCAGCAGGTCAATTCGCCGCTCTCACTTCCAAAATATATGTAATCATCTGTGATGAACGGGGTCGACCGTATGGCATCCTGTGTTTCAACCCGCCAGGAAACCTTGTTCGTGGTTAGATTGATGGCGTAAAGGTATCCATCATCAGATCCCATGAAAACATGACCTTCGGCTACCCGCCCTGAGCTCCGAATTGGGCCACCTGTATCTACGCTCCATACTTCTTTGCCGGTCCTCGGATTCACAGCATAAACTTTCCGATCTTCCGAACCAAAAATCAACTTTCCATCTGCCATAACAGGTTGAGACACAATACCGCCGTCTGTGGCAAATTTCCAGCGGAAATCACCACTCATAGCATCAAGCGCGTACATATTGTTGTCATACACCCCGACATAAACCAGCCCACCGTCAACCATGGGAGTTGCTCTGATCTCATCTTCACATTCAAACGTCCACAGCGGTTTGACATCTGACTCTGGCGTCAACACCACCTGTTGGGCGGCAGCAACTACCCGGTTGGTGTAGGATGGTATCCCTTTGCGTCCCGCAACGGCCAGAAGAGCCTCCTTCATAGCCGAAGCAGTCGGATACCGGTCCTTCCCGTTATAAGCCAGCGAAGTATTGATCACCGATTCAAGCTCGGAAGAAACCGATGGATTGATCTGGCGAATAGGCCGTTCGCTGAATGTAAATGGAGCTTCTAACCGTGGGTCCTTCTTGGTTAGAAGGTGATGAAGTGTGGCTCCCAAAGCATAAATATCGACCGTCGGGTTGGCTTCACCCCGGTATTGTTCCGGTGGAGCGTACCCTTCCGTTCCAATCATGGTCCCTTTTTGTCCAACCTTAAACACCTTTGCAATGCCGAAATCGATCAGAATAATATGATCATTGCGGTTGACCATAATATTGGAAGGTTTAACGTCACGGAAAATAATAGGTTCGGGTCTGTGCGAGTGCAGGAATTCCAACACGTCACACATTTCAATGGCCCAGCCAATTACCTGATCCTCCGGGATGTGGCCTTTGACATCGTTTAAGTATTTTTCAAGGTCTTTCCCGTCAATATATTCCTGGACGAGATAATATCGCTCATTAACCTCAAAGAAATCAAATATCTTTGGAATGGAAGGGTGATTCAACGAAACCAGTATGTTGGCTTCCCGTTCAAAGTTGGATAACATGGTCTGGCGAAGCGCCGGATCACGTGTCTGATTGATCATTTCCTTAACGGCAACAAGTTTGATGGCATTGGAAAAATGCATATCCCGTGCGCGGTAGACAGAGCCCATCCCACCTGCTCCAATTACATCCTGGATCAGGTAACGGTTGGCAAGAATGGACCCGGCCAACAACGGCTTTTCGGTTTCTTGCCAGACTTGATCTTCCTGTGGATATCCTTGAGTTTCCAGTCCCTTGCTCCTCGAACCAATATCCAAACTTGTTTCTACACCTAACGGAACAATTATACGGTCAACTAATCAGGCTTGCAACTCTTCAAAATCGTTTCATGTCCCCCGTGTAAATTAGTCAGTTGGTTGTGACTTTATTTTACTCCTGCATTCATCACACGGGCATAATGCGCGTAAGTAATCCCAGCTGAATATCCCTTCGTGATGTCCATCCTCCCACTCCAATCCAATGGCATAGCTGCCAATCGGTTTTATCTGAATCAGATGAGTGGCAGGCGTATCCGGTAAAAGCACATCAAACACAGCGGGGTCTGGTTCAGGACGCATATTCTCATGTCCACCACGGCAATCCGCGCAGGGACATCCGGCCCGTAACAAACCAAACGGGTATTGACTGACATGACCGTCAGCCCACTGGACTGTCATTATGCGAGTGTTCTTGTTTGCGGTTATTTCCTTCGGCGCAGCATATTTCATAAAACGAACTCCCTATTCCGGTTGAGTTATGGCCATTAAATAATCGGCCGCGGCCCAACCGGTTCTGGTAGCATCCTTTTGCGATTCAAGTTTCCACCAGTTGAAACCATCTTTCCTGGACGGACCGTCTTTTACAAGAAATTCCTCGCCCTCATTTCCCAATACGATCGCGGCGGCTGAGACACCGGGTTCGGCGCGGAGACGAAGTCCGGCTCCTTCCGTCCCGTTAATCTTGACAAAGACCCCAATTTCAATCCTGCCAGACAGCAATTCTTCCGCTGATAATGTCGGCGTCGGGGATACTTCGGTGGGTAGAATTACGGTGGATGTAGGTGCGGGTATGACCGTGAACACGGCCAGAGGCGCGGTTGAATTGGATGAAGGACGAAAGATAAATAACGACCCCAGGCATAACACAACCATGATCAAGCCAAAAAAGATTGCGGTGATCAGCATCCCACCTGTAAAACGAACCCCCGATGAATTAGCCATCACATAGACGCGGGCAGCAAAAAGAAAGCCAGCCCAAGAATAAGATAAACAGCCAGAAGAGAAGCGCCTTCCAACCAGTTGGATTCACCATCCATTGAAACCAGAGCGGCTATAACCACGCCGGCACCCAGAGACACCAGCTCAAACGCGTTGAACATGAGTGTAAGAGGATGCCCCATCGCCAGGCTGATAAACACGAGCAAAGGTGCCACAAAAAGCGCTATCTGGATACTGGATGATAAAGAGATTTCCATACTTAATTCCATCCGGTTGTAATAAGCGGATTGAACAGCCACAAGGTGTTCCGCTACATTTCCAACGATCGGGATCAAGATAATGCCGATAAAGAATTCAGAAAGGCCGAATTGGCTCACAACACTTTCAACTGATCCCACCAACAATTCACTTAAGAGAACAACCCCCAGTGTTGCCAGACCGAGAATGATCATAGCCGTTGTCACGGAATAGGTTGGTTTTAAATGAGACACAACTTCCTGGTTTGCTGCGATCGGTGTCCCGCTGGATTTCAGGCTATAGATAATCCCCAGAATATACAGGATGACCATCACACCTGCCACACCAAGACTGATCGTTTCAACACCAATGGAACCTTCGTCACCCAGTGAATGTCCAAAGAAAGAAGGGATGACCAGCGCGAGTATTGTCATCGCAAGCAGAACAGCGTACGTGCCTGCCTGCTTTCGGTCGAAACTTTGAGCACCGTTTTTCAAACCGCCCAGAAGCATCGCCATCCCCATAACCAGCAACAGGTTACCCAGAATGGAACCAGTAATGGACGCTTTGACCAGTTCAAGCAGTCCCTCCCGAATGGCAACCAGCGTAATGATCAGCTCAGCCGCATTTCCCAGTGTAGCATTTAACAACCCACCAATTTTCGGGCCTGTGTAATGCGCCAAAGCCTCGGTCGCTGATCCAATGTATCCAGCCAATGGAACCACGCCAAGAGCTGCCAGGGCAAAAACCCATACGTCACTCCATCCGGAGTAATGTCCAATTACAGAAAACAGAGCCGCCAAAAGCAGTATGGTTGTTGGATTCTCATTTAGTATTTTTTTCATAAAGACAAATTATACCCACGAAACGGGCGGAGTGAGAAGCTGTATCGGGCGGCATGTTATAATCGCCTGAGATGACAGACCCCATTTCCACCAATCCTGTCTTATCAAACCGTTACCAGTTACTTCAAACACTGGGAAGCGGTGGAACGGCTGTAGTTTATCGTGCCCGCGACCTGATGCTGGAGCGTCAGGTCGCGATTAAAGTATTGCGTCCCAATTTTAGTAAAGATGACACATTCCGCGACCGTTTCCGGCAGGAAGCGCGATCAGCGGCCAACATATCCCATCCCAATATTGTTACCGTCCATGATTTTGGCCTGGACCATGACCGGTTATTCATCGTCATGGAGTTCATACCGGGCACAGACCTGAAAACAGTCATGCGGCAGCATGGTCCATTTGAACTGGAAGATGCCATCCCCCTTATCCTGCAGGCTTGCGCCGGGTTGGGCCACGCGCATCGGTGCGGTATAGTCCATTGCGATGTGAAACCGCATAATATGATTGTTACCCCCGAAGGCCAATTAAAGGTGACTGATTTTGGCATTGCCCGCGCCCTTGCCAGTATTCATCCGGATGAAAAAAGTGATGTAGTCTGGGGATCCCCGCAGTATTTTTCGCCAGAACAAGCCTCCGGAAGCGCGCCTTCACCAGCATCAGATGTCTACTCGCTTGGCGTCGTACTGTACGAAATGCTAACCGGCCAACTCCCGTTGAATGCCGATTCGGCCACAGATCTGGCTCGCAAACACCGGGATGAACCACCAGTTCCACCACGTATGCTCAAACCCGATATGCCAGTGTCGCTGGAACGGATCTTGCTCAAGGTTCTCTCAAAGGAACCATCAGCCCGCTATCGAAGCGCAGACCAATTCGGTCAGGTCCTTTCCACCTTTGGCCGTGAAGTAGAGCAAGGGGTCATCGTTGAGAGCCAGCCGGTTGCAGTCAACCCCGTATCCCGTCCGCGACCGAGGAAAAAATCTCCATCTTTGTTTGATTCAATAAAAAACTGGTTCGCGAATGAAAACATTAATATTGACTGGGTTTCCATCGGACTGGGTATTATGGCAATCATAGCTGTTGGAGGCCTGGTTCCATACTGGACCTACATTTATTTGTTCATTCAAGCATTAAATCGCTAGGAAAAAATCTTATGTCGATTATCTTATCGCCTTCCATTCTATCGGCAGACTTTTCCCGACTGGGAGAAGAAATTAGAACAGTTGAAAAAGCTGGAGTTGACTGGATCCACATCGATGTTATCGATGGACATTTTGCTCCCAATATCACCATGGGTCCGTTCATCGTTGAAACATGCAAACGCATCACCGGATTGCCGCTTGACGTTCACCTGATGATCGAAAACGCGGATAAATATGTGGAAGTGTTCGCCAAGTCAGGAGCCAGTTGTCTGTCTGTTCACCTGGAAGGGAACCCAAACATCTATCGCACATTGCAAATCGTTCGAAGTTTAGGCGTCAAAACCGGTATTGTGCTTAATCCGGGAACACCGGTTGAATCTGCTTCTGCCGTTCTCCACCTGGTGGATTATGTCTTGATGATGTCTGTAAATCCTGGCTATTCGGGGCAAAGTTTTCAGCCGGAAGTGTTCGACAGGGTCAGACGAATGCGCGCTCTGCTCGATTTAATAAATCCGCAGGCTGCCATTGAAGTTGATGGCGGTGTGTCAGTCGATAACATCAAAGGACTGTGCGAAGCCGGAGCGTCCGTTTTTGTTGCGGCAACTGCCATTTTCAAGTATCCGCAGGGCGCGGCTGAAGGTGTACGTGCTTTACGCCAGGCCGCAGGTTAAACAAAAATCACGGCCCAGTTGCCGTGACCTTTGTTCAGTATTGCAAAGAACAATAGAAATCAGGAGACCTTAGCCATTGTCCGAATGCATCTTGCACAAACCACCATCTGAACTTTGCGCCCATCCTTGAAGACAGTGATCTTCTGAAGATTCGGGCGAAAGATGCGGTTTGTGGCGCGCTGGGAGAAACTTCGATTGTGACCAAATGTGGTCGTTTTACCACAACATTCACACCGTGCCATCTTGAATTCCTTTCAAACATGATTGCAAAAAAACAATTCTTGTACTGCGAAAAAAGATTTTACCATATTTCGTATCTTTGCTCAAGAAAACAGGTTAAGTATATCAGAGAGGGTATCGTCTATGAGCGAAAGCAATAATATCTACGGAAACATTTATGTCTCACATCATGCCATCGCGACAATTGCCTGTCAATCAGCGCTAGAATCGTATGGTGTAGTGGGGCTTGCGGCAAAAAATCTGGTCGAAGGCCTCGCTCAGGTTCTGGTTAAAGATCCAACTCTTGGAGTAGAGGTTCATTTTGACGGACGCACTATAAGAATCGATCTGTATATCGTCGTGGAATATGGAACCCGCATTACCTCAGTTTCCCGAAGTGTGGCTGACAGTGTTGCCTACCAGGTTGAAAAGACCCTTGGGTTACCTGTCAGTCATGTGGATGTCCATGTCCGTGGTTTGCGTATCAGTAATCCAGATTAATCCCGCCATCATCTGTTTTTTTTTAGGAGCATTATGAGTAACAAAACCGCAACTACCCCTGTGATGGAAGCAGAACCCACCAAGACATGCGCGTCCATTGATGGACAGCAATTAAAAGTTCTTGTTGAAGCTGCCATGACATGGGTAAAAACCAATCAACAGACAATAAACGCGTTGAACGTTTTTCCTGTACCCGATGGCGATACCGGAACAAATATGCTTTTGACCATGCAGGCCGCATACAACGAAATAACCAGCTCGGGCGAGAAGAACGTTGGGAAAATGGCCCACTCGATTGCGCAGGGAGCTCTGATGGGCGCTCGCGGCAATTCAGGCGTGATCCTTTCACAGATCTGGCGCGGATTCGCCCGCGGACTGGATAACCTTGAGACTATGAACGCGGAAGCTTTCGCAAAAGCGCTGGATGAAAGCCGCGCCACTGCCTATAAAGGAGTTGTCCGCCCCGTTGAAGGCACAATCCTTACGGTCATCAAAGATGTCTCAATCGCAGCTAAGGCAGCTGCCGAAGAAAACACAGATCTGTATGCCATGCTTGAAACAATTGTTAACGCCGCAGACGCATCTGTTCAACACACCCCCGAATTGTTGCCCATATTAAAACAGGCCGGAGTCGTCGATTCAGGCGGAAAAGGTCTTTTCTTCTTACTGGAAGGTATGTTGCGGCAAATTAAGGGGCTTTCGATGGAAACTGCCGTTACAACCGTTCAACCACTCGCCTCCATGAAATTGGATGAGACGATGGAAGAGGTTGAGCCCGGCCAGGATTATGAGGTTGTTGTGGATTTCCGTCCGGATGCACCGTTAGATTTGGAAAAATTCTACGAGGGGCTCAGTGAGATCGGTACCTCCATCCAGGTAGGGGAAGGCGACGGAATGTACCGCATGCATATCCACGTTCCCACCGACAAGAAGTATGACCCAATTGAATTCACAATGAAGCTGGGGACTGTGACAAAAGTAGCCATGGAAAACCTCCTCGCTCAGATGGAAGAACGTCAGGAAATCTCCGATCAGAAGATCGCACTCGCACCAATCGAGCCCGGTCATATTGCGGTTGTTGCTGTATCCCCCGGAAAGGGAATATCGCGGATTTTTGCCAGTTTGGGCGTCGCAGCGATTGTAGAAGGCGGTCAGACAATGAACCCGTCAACAGAAGAGATCCTGCACGCGCTGGAGAACCTGCCAACAGATAAGGTGATTATTCTTCCAAATAATAAGAATATCGTAATGGCTGCGCAATCCGCCGCCTCTGTGACCGTCAAGAAGGTAGCCGTCATCCCGGCCAAGACTATCCCTCAAGGCCTTTCTGCCATGCTCCGGCTGGTAGGTGATGCGGACTTCGACCAGGTTGTAGAGGAGATGAACGAGGCAATTAAAGAAGTGGAAACAGGTGAGGTAACCATTGCCACCCGTTCTGTTGAGATTAATGGTGTGGACGTGAAATCCGGCGAGGTGATCGCGCTGCATAATGGAAAACTCGTCAACGCATCTGCAACCCTTGAGGAAGCCTGCGAAAAGCTTTTGGAAAGTGCCGGAGCGGAAGATCGCGAGAGGATCACCATCCTCTACGGTGATAACATCTCAAAGAACGAAGTCAATCGCATTGCAGATGAAATCCGCACGTTATATCCAAACCATGAGATCGAAGTCCACGAAGGCGGACAGCCTCATTACCAATTCATCTTTATGATCGAATAATATATGCGGCCCTTCACCATTCTGACTGACTCCGCCGTCCAATTCGTTCATACGAACTTCCCGGGTGATGACCTGGTTGAAGTTATTCCTCTGACTCCCGTGGAAAGCGATTCCCGGGAGAATTACCGGTTATCTGCCATATCAGACCAGGATGTTCAGATTATTTTAAAAGAAACAAATCAGAATTCCGGACATGTCTTTGCCATCCTGTCATCCGGTTGTCTTTCTGCCCTACCCAATCAGATTCTTCGTCTGGTCAAAGCATCATCGGCTGCCCCCCATATCATCATTATCGATTCTCTTAGCATTGGGATCGGAACCGGCTATCTTGTTGAAAAAGCCGCCGGGATGGCAGCCGCTGGCAAATCCAGCGCAGAGATTGAGACGACCATTCGGGAAGCCTGTGGAACCCTTTACACAGCGATCGTAATGCCGGATATCACACCGCTTGTCCCGATTGGACTCGTAGACGCCGCCCAGGCAAATGCTGTATCCATTTTATCCATTCAGTCCATTTTCTCCCTGGAAGAAGGTCTACCAACTCCACTGGTCAAGGTTCGGAATCGCAGAGCCGCATATGAATATTTGATCGAATTTATTGACGAATTTGAAAAATTCCATCTTATTGCCGGTATTCAGAAAAACAACGCGGATGTGTCTGATATTCAAATCATAACCGAGCATCTCAAAGAGTTCTATCCCAATAGCAATTTGCAAGTATTCCCGCCTAACGCGGCCTGGAAAACGATATTCGGTCAGAATAGTTATGGATTGGTAATTGTTTCCAACGAAGATCCTCGTTAATCTATCCGAACTGCTTGTTCCCGGTGCTATAATCCTTCCAGGGAACAGATATGGACAAGCTCGTTCTGGTTCTAAACGCCAATTTTGAACCGATCAATGTCTGTAACACCCGCCGTGCGATCGGTCTCATTTTGGCGGAAAAAGCAAAATTGGTTATGGATGGTCGGGGAGTGATCCACACGGTCAACCAGGATTATCCGCGCCCTTCCATAATACGGTTGGACAAAATGGTGCACCGACCGAGACCAAGAAATCTCATGAACCGGCGGGAGATCTTCCGTCGTGACAACTGGACATGCCAGTATTGTGGTAAACATTCCCTCACGCTGACAATCGATCACATCATCCCACGACACCTGGGTGGAGAACACTCATGGACCAATGTGGTGGCAGCCTGTGCCGCGTGCAATCATCGCAAAGGCGGAAAAACTCTTGAGGAATCAGGAATGCGACTTCTTCATCAACCGAAAGAACCACCCGCCAGCGCTTTATATGTTTTCGGACATCATCTGGGCAATAACAGAGAATGGGAAGAATTTTTACACGGTTGGTAAATAATCAGCGAAACAACATCAGGGCAATACGGGGTGTCAACCAGGTTTCAAGTAAAGCAGCTATTGCCAGCAATGGAATTACCACACCAATCATAACCTTTGTCCAATCGGATATCGATCGCATCCACGTTTCGCCAAAAGTCTCTGTAGCAGTCGGCGTCGCCATTTTTGCCCCGGCGGAGATTACAGCAGCCGTTGCAATTATTGCAGCCGGAATTTCGACAATACCATGCGGCAGAATCAACACACTTAAGATATTGGCTGCCTGTAATCCATTTATTAACATAATCTGATACAGATAACCCACAACCGCAATGGTGATAAAGAGGGGCATAATCCCCAGTATCCCAAAAGAGAATAAACCCAGAATTAACCCGATTATCAATGCCCGCACATTTTGCCACCAGATGGTTGCTGCAGGGGAAATTGAAAACAACGGCCAGTATTCCATCAACGATTCCAACCCTTTACCGGCATCTATCTGTTCAGCGGGTAAGTTAATCGGAAAAATACTGACCAGATGTGTCCCGGTTATGAACGCTCCGATGCAGAACAATGAAACCACAATGATTGACCATTTCATCCGCCTGAGTGTCGCGGGAATAACCCGGCCATACCATTCCCGGATATTCGCGGCTTCATCCACGAATTGATCCCGAAAAACCCGCCACCCCCATTTGAAATTTAGTACATCGATCTCACGGCCCAGCAGCTCTTCCCGCTGAAAATGAGCCAGACCAACGCGTACCAGCAGCAAGGAAAGTACAGCCAGACCAAATACCAGCCACCACAATGTGGAATAGTTCCCCCAGAACATAACCACACTTTCGCCTTGAATCAGAAAGGCTACCGGGATGATAATAAAGCTTGAAAGCAGGTTGGCCGACCTGACGGATGTCGCCTGACAGGAAACCACTACCGCACCGGCGACCATCATAAAAGCCTGAATGGTAGTCATGAAGAGGACCAGTATCAGCAATTGCGGCTGCGGAATGGGAATGTCAGAATAGATCAAACCGACAATGTAAACCAACATTCCCAGATAACTGGAAACAAGCGGGGGAACCGTCGATGAAAGCAATTTACCCAGATATAACTGCCAGTCTTTCAACGGGGTATTCAACAACGGCTCAATACTGCCGCGCTCTTTTTCACCGACAAAGGATTCCAACGCGATGACAAGTGAAACAGAGATCGGGAAAAAACCAACAATCATCAACAGGAAGGGAATCAACCGTTCACCAATGATGGCTGCCCCGTATTGGTTGACAAACCCGAGCATTTGACTGGCCGTGAAATTCATGAGGAATGGGAAAAGTATGGTTAACCCAACAATCGGAAAAATGATCCGCCAGTCACGGAATTGGTCCCGTACTTCCCGGAAGGTGATCACAAAAACTGGCCGTAAGGCATCAAGCACGGGGATCACCATCCTTACGTGAGATTGCTTCGAGGTATGCCTGTTCCAGACTGCGGTGTTTCTCGTGGAAGGAAACCACCCGCAAACCGGAACGTACCATATCTTCCACCAGTAAAGGATTGATGGTTTTCGGATCCTCGATCGTAAACTGCAAGAAGTCTTCACCTTTGGCCAGGAGTTGCACGCCGGAAGGTAATACGGGGGAATATCCATTCAAATTACCCGCCAGACGGGCTTCATACACCGGTGAACCCAGCAAATCATGTTTCATTTGCTGCGCTCCACCCTGATATATGATCCGCCCTCGGCGAATTATGGCGATCTGGTCAGCCAACAACTCCGCTTCTGCCAGATTATGGGTGCAAAGTAAGATTGTCCGGTGTGAATCACGGAGATTCAGGATGGCATCACGCACTGTTTTCGCGCTTTCCGGATCCATCGCGGAGGTCGGTTCATCCAGTAATAAGACGGGAGGGTCGTGCAACATGGCACGTACCAGTGCCAGCTTCTGACGCATTCCCTTCGAGTATTCACCTAATCTTTTTCCTGAAGCATAGGCTAATCCAAAAGTCTCAAGCAGTAATGCGCTCCGGTTCTCAATAACCTTATCCGGCAGGTTATATAACCTTCCATAGAATTTCAGGTACTCACGGGCATTCATACGGCCGTACAGCCCATGATGCTCGGTCAGGACACCCACGGAAGCCCGAACCCTGTTGGCTTCACTTACCACATCATGACCGGCAATTCTCGCGAATCCGGTGGTAGGCCTGAGCACGGAAGTCAGCATCCTGACAGTAGTCGTTTTCCCCGCTCCATTCGGCCCCAGAAGCGCGAGAACCTTTCCGGCATCTACATCCAGCCGGATATGGTCAACCGCAAGAATATCATCAAATTGCTTGCTTAAGTCCTCAGCATATATCATAGGGTTCCTTTACCTGTGTCCAGGTAACCCCATTATAGACTGTCTAGCTATTCACCAGGAGTCTCTGTCACAGGTTCTGATTCATCCACTGAATCAGCCAGTTCCTCTTCCATTGAATCGGAAATTGGGCGGTTTTTAATCCGGATCAGAAGGACGATACTGGCACAAAGCGCTGTGAGCCCCATAAAAGCCTGGTTGATGTTCAACCCGGCAATGGGAGAGGGATCCAGACGCAAAAATTCAAGAATAAATCGGCCAACTGGATAAACAATAAGGTAGGTTAACATAATATCGCCGGGCTTGAGGATCTTTGAATACTTCTTCCCCATCCAGATCAATAAAGCCATATTGAGCAAATTCCAGATGCATTCATAGAGAAACAGGGGGTGATATGTCGCTACATTCTGGTACTCAGCCAGTCTGTATGGTGGATCGATGGTTATTGCCCATGGAAGATTGCTCGGTGCCCCATAAAGTTCCTGATTGACGAAATTACCCCACCGGCCCACTGCCTGCCCTAAAGCAAGTCCTGGAGCCAGGATGTCGGCCATGGTGGCAAAATTCACCTTCATCTTCCGGCAATAGAAATATAGTGCCAACAAGCCGCCAATGACCGCGCCCGGTATTCCCATTCCGCCATTCCAGGTCGCAATGGCATCCAATGGATGTGTCAAATAATGCTCGGTTGTCCATCCATACGCAACTTGCGCTTCTGAGGGTGTAAGGATATGCCATATCCGGGCGCCAATGATACCGGTAATTAAGACCCAGGGAAGCACGTCCCATACCAGATCGGGATTCTGTCCATGCTTGACGGCAAGCTTTGAAGAAAGCCAGGCAGCCATCAGCACACCAAGCATGATGATTATTCCATAAAAATGGATGGTCAGCGGACCGATAGTAAATCCTGGATTCATAGGACAGTGATCAACCTTTCCGGAAAAATGGCAATTATTTCTTTAACTCGCTGTAAGCCTGCTTGCGTACAAACCAGATGCGCTGTAAGGCCGTGTAATTCGCCAGAATGGCAATAATCCATATTGCGATGATCGGCTGATTGAAGACCAGTAATGGAGCCAATACAAGGTAACGTTCAACCCGTGTCAGAATGCCCACTTTGGCCGTGTAACCCAGTGCCTCTGCACGCGCCTTGGTATAAGAAACCATTACCGAACCGGCAGCCGCCAGAAATACTCCGACACAACTCACCGGATCATTAATCAATAGAAAGTGGATGAGTAAACCGCCCAGAATGATCAGTTCCGAATATCTGTCGGTCACAGAATCAATAAACGCGCCGAAATTCCAGATTTCGCCTTTCAGTCGTGCCAGTGTTCCGTCCAACGCGTCCAATGGACCGCAAACCAGAATGATAATTCCCCCCACTGTGAGGTTGCCTATCGCCAATTGCCAGGCACCGATCAGATTTCCTATCAGACCAGCTATGGTGATGGTGTTTGGATGTATCCCCAGTTTCAGTAATGCGCGTCCGATGATTTCAAGGATTCCTTTGGAATGGTATCGCAGGAATTCTTCAAGTGACTTTGGATTATCATTGCTTACATTTTCCACGATTGATTCCTGACAAAAAACGAGATGGATGGCTTATGCTATCCTACCCATGAAATCCTGTCAAGAAGCGCTAATTCTTCAAGTCTGAATTAATCTTCTTGATCGTTTTCCAAATCTTGATCTTCAGTATCCCGACTAATAAGGACATCACGTTCCCGACCACCCGGGATGGGAGGTCCAACGATACCCTTTTTTTCCAATTCGTCCATCAACCGGGCCGCTCGCGGATAACCTATACGAAGTTTTCGCTGCAACAGCGAAGCGCTTACCTTTTGCATCCCTTCCACCATCTCGATAGCCTGCTCTACCATGGAATCAGCGGATAACTCATCACTTGTTGGCACCATCTTTTCCCATGGGCAGGTTGCCAGTTCCCCATCTTCGCTCGGCGGGGCGATCTTACGCCAGAATGTTACGATCTTGTCGATCTCATTGTCTGTAACCATAACCCCCTGCACACGCAGAGGAGATGAAGCATCAGAGTTCAGGAAAAGCATGTCTCCCCGCCCCAGAAGGGTCTCGGCGCCATTCACATCCAGAATTACGCGGGAGTCAATGGCGGAAGCAACCGTAAAGGCAATACGTGCCGGGAAATTTGCTTTAATAACGCCAGTCAAAACATCCGTACTTGGACGCTGCGTTGCCACAACAAGATGAATCCCTACTCCTCGTGCCATTTGAGCCAGCCGGACCACATTCTGCTCAGTCTGTTCCGGCGCAGCCATCATCAGATCGGCCATTTCATCCACCAGGATAACGATTCGAGGTAATGGTTCCATCCCTTTTCGCTGCATCTTACGGTTGAACATATCAATATTGCGCGAATGCTGTGTTTCCAATAATTTATACCGGCTTTCCATTTCAGATACAGCCCAGCGCAATACTGCCAGCATCCGTTCAACCGTGGTTTCCACCTGACCCAGTAAATGCGGCAGTCCGTTGAAATGGACCAATTCCACTTTCTTCGGGTCCAGAATGGCCAGCCGCAGATCAGACGGAGAATTATTCATAATCAAACAGGCAATCATTGCGCTGATACAGACCGACTTGCCGGAGCCGGTTGTTCCGGCAACCAGCAAGTGCGGCATTTTGGCCAGATCTGCCACAATCGGGATACCGGAAACATCCTTGCCAAGCGCCAGTGACAGTGGCGAAGTCAGCCGTTGAAACTCGTCCGATTCCAGCACGGAGCGCAAACGGACAACTGAGTTATTGGAGTTTGGAATCTCTATTCCCAAAAATGACTGTCCAGGGACAGGCGCCTCAATACGAAGCCGGCGCGCTTTCAACGCCAACGCCAGATCGCGGGAAAGGGCGGAAATTTGCGCCACCCGAATCTTCTGACGGGTCACATTTCCATCTATGCCAACCTTTTCAATAAAACCGGGTTCTACGGCGAACTGGGTTACTGTTGGACCGATGCGGTAGCCGGTGACGGTGGATGGCACGCCGAATTCCGTCAACGTTGTCTCAATCTGTTCCGCCATCAGGTGGATATATTGTGGATCCGGTTTCTCGATCTGTTCGTGTGATAAGAGATTTACTGGAGGCAGACGGTCAGTTTTAATCTGAGCCGGGCTGCTGACCAAACGAGAATCGGTACCATCAACCATTCCATTATCCTCGTGCTTTTCATCGCGTTTTAGCAATTCGGCTAAACTGGTCAACGAATGCGGAACGGGCGGCTTTTTTACTTCTTCCGCAACAGCTGGCGGGGTTTCTGTCATCGGACGTGGTGTATGCACCGGTTTGACACGGTTGCGGGTTACTGTCTGCATAACCTTATGACGAATCGGCCAAAACGTTGCCACACCGGTTAATACGAAAAGGAACATCCAAAGGATGATATTCAATGGCAATGGGAGAATAAACTCACCCATCCGCGCCAACCCCCACCCGATAAGACCGCCATCATCGCCCCGGGCTGCCCGGTCCACTGAATTGCCTCCGATCAAAGCAAGAAACGCGGTCAGTGAAAAAACCATACCTTCCGCGCCCAATATCTGAACCAGTGGATACGAGCGGGTACCGTGTGGTTTTCTCAGGGCGATCACCCCGGCAAATCCGCAAAGCGCAGAAAGTAAAATACTCGCCCAGCCAAACCAACGTCGCAGGAATGTCGTCCAGGCTTCCAAAAATTCACCCGAGCTGATATTTATTAGCCCGAAAAGCGTCAGTAAACTGATAATAATTAAAACGATACCCAACCCGTCTTTTCCCTTCCATTCAAATTCACTTTTTGAATTATCAGGAAAGTCAGGTAGAGATGCCACATCTATCCCGTCTGGATAAAACTCGCCAGCGGGATCTTCGTCCTCAGGTATTTGTGAATTCATCAGTTTTGAATATATCCCAGACCCAATCTACGCCGGTCTGGATCTATATGCAAGATTTGTACCTTTATTTTATCACCCGGGAAGAATTGGCTTTCGAGTGTTTGATACGGCTGTTCCAGTTGGATCGATGAAATGTGGATCAAACCCTCAATCCCTTCATTAAGGCGGGCAAAAATGCCAAAACGGGTAATTGAAGTTATGACAGCATCCACTTCGTCTCCCGGGCCATAAGAGCACGCGACTACTTCCCAGGGATTTGGCTGCAAGCGTTTATATGAGAGTGCTACACGCGCCGTATCTTCATTGATCTGAAGAACCATGGCTTCGGTGCAATCACCAATGCCCAGAATATCACCGGGGTGTTGTACCCTTCCCCAGGAAAGTTCAGACACATGGATCAGACCTTCCACACCCCCCAAATCAATAAACACACCAAATTCAGTCACATTGGTTACCCGGCCTTTTACGGTATCGCCAACCCGGAGACTGCTAAAAAGTTGTTTCCTTCGCCCTTCACCAGCCTGTGCCGCGCGTTCAGAAAGAACGATACGGTCCAATGATGGTTCACATTCAATTACTTTTAGGTTGAGTGTTTTGCCGATATATTCGGATAAAGTGATTTTTCGTTCTTCTTCGTCAATGCCACATGGCATATCAACAAGATGAGAGACCGGGACAAATCCCTGAATTCCATCATTTTGAACCAGTAGCCCCCCACGGTTATATCCATAGACTTGAAGGTCTACAATTTCATCATTTTCATAAATGGCTCTGACTTTATTCCAATCGACCTGGATTAGTTCTTCAGACGGATTGGTCCCCTGGAATGCATCAGCACATTCGCCCAGCGAGCTTTCTTCATCCGCCAGGACAGCAGCCCACCAGCCTTCATCCAGTTCTTCTTGTTCAATTTCGATATAGCTATTGAGAGTCTTCCCCACCACAGGATCCTCCAGGCGACAATAAGGACGATAATATCAAATTATTATAACGCAATCTTTCAATGATTTGTTCATTTTTGTTTCAATTTGTGTGAGATTCCCGGGCTTCCTCTTCCATTTGTGCGATTTCCCGGGCCACGGCTTCTAACGCCACCTTTTGTTTGCGGTATAAGTCTGCCTCAGACATAGCCAATCTGCCAGCGATCTCACGCACCTTTTTGCCTTCAAGAAATTTCATCTCCAATATATTGTAGAGTATCCACTCACCTGTGAAACGCCTTTCACCTTCAGGTCGCACCTTCTCGATGGCGTTTTTCAACAGGGCGCGCAACGCGTTTGGATAATTTCCTTCGTATGCATCCAACATTTTTTGGATGATGGTGAAGTTCAATAATGGACTCTCCGTTAACCTTGGACCTCCCCAATAATGGGTCAACGCGTCCCTGACCCATGCGGTTATTTCTTCATCAGCCGGATGTGGAATATCCAAAACGTGTTGTGGTTCATATCGCCCGGCTGCCCTCAATTCAGATAGATAATTGATATCCGGCGCCAATGACTGGAACGAGCGGAATAACTCCTGTTGAACGTGTCGATCCCGCAGGGCAACAGTGGCACGGATAGCCAGTTGATCCAGGCTTTGCTTTTGTTCCAGTTCCAATTGATTTGACCGGATTCCACAAACACCCATCAAACCGAGCAGTTCGTTCGTACTTTCACCCGATTGGTGATGAAGCGGCAGTATCAATGAATTGTGCCACAGGAACACATCTTCGTTTTCTTCGGGCTGTTGGAGTTTGGAAACCAACTCCCGGTGGTCATTTCCGTTTTCAAGCCAATCAACTTTACCCACCATCTTAACCATTTCCAGTCCGTCAGTATCAACCGCTGCCACAAACGCACCTGACGCCTGAAGCCTGTCAAGAACTGCCGCCAGGATCATTTCGAGAAACTGGCTAAGGTCATTGCGTGTTACAAGGCTGCGTTCCAGGTTATCAAGAAATTCCAGGTCTTTCCGGTCATCGCCATAAAAGAGCACACGTTCCCAAACCGGTGAAAAAAGGGTAACAAAGTACTCACACAATATGATGGATAAGACCATGGCAAATGGAACCATCCCGGAATACGGATTACCAAAAACGTTTCCCGTACGGCGGACAACCGTAATCACACCCAGTGTGATGATGGCAGTAACCGGTCCACGGATGATCCACTTCAGCAACCGGCTCTTTACCACCCTGTCTGGCCATGGAACACCGAAGAAGGCCACCGCGTAAGCCATCAACACGATCAATCCACCTACGATCAAAATACTCAAGGCGGATACGGTCCAAAACGCCAGTGAATGCTCCAAAGCAATCTGTGAGTTATACAAAAGGAAAGGAAATGATCCCAATGCCGGGGCTAGAGCTCCGGTAATCAGGTATCCCATTCTACGCCGGCTTGTAGGGGTGGTAGTACGCAAATACGAGCGGATAAAATTGATCCACGCCATCACCATAACAATGCCGTAATACAGGAAAAGGAAACCCGTAACGACTGTGGGCCAAAAGTGTGGTGCATTCACCACTTCGAACGTAGATTCCCCGACAAGGTGCCCCATAAGCAGGGTTACCAGATAAACAAGGCTGGCGAGGTATGCCATGCGAATGGCCAATTTTCGGCGCCACCGGCTGGGTCGACCGGTGGTAGCCAGAATGGCATCTGAGAAATGCAGATAGAAAGCCGGGAGAATAGTGATCCCGACCCAGGAGAATTTCAACCAGAACTCGGCTTCCAATTCACCGGGTGAAGTGCTGGCAAGCGATTGTCCTGTGAACACGACCGCAACAGTGATCATGATCAGAGCAAACATGCGAGCCACGCGATCCCTCAGATTGAATGTCAATCCATAAAGTAGAAGGGAAAACGCGGTTATGGCTATACCGGCCGAAAGGATCTGGCTGGTTGTGCGGAAAAAAATGAGTAAACCAGTTACCCAGGTCTCCATATCACTCAAATACTCAGAACCTTGATCGGCCGTGAGAATAGAATGGCAATGTCCTGGTTTTCAAAATAATTGTCGTTGTATCCACAAAAATTAAAACCCAGTTTCATTACCATTTGGATCGCCGGGTAATTCTTACTTTGCATCTCAATGATCATTCGCTTCATTTGCTTGCGGGCAGCCCATTCCTGCCCGGCCAGAATAAGCCCTGATCCGATCCCCTGCCTGCGGTTGCGTTCGCGCACCACTACATCGCGGATCCAGGCAGCATTGGATGCAAGCTGCTCCCAGATGGATATATACCCTACTGGTGAATTATTTAGAATAGCAACAAGGATTACTGCGTACGAATTGTGGTTTCCGTAAACCAGGTTGGGCTGGTGAGGGTATTCCACACGAATGTTACGTGGCAACGTAATCTCACGAAATTGAACCCGTACCTGCTCATCTGTAACCGACCTCTCCATCTGCCATACTTTATTTGTCTGGTAATGATGATCCAGATTGCTCAGCAACGGCAAGTCGCTCACAACGGCGGGACGGATTTCAACTTCAGGCATGGTTCAGGCTCCTCATTAATTGGAAACTACTCTGATCGGTACAACACAAGGCGGCATGGCTTCATTCTGCTGGTTAACTACGACAAGTCGCAGTTCATAATCACCCTGTGGTAATTGTGAAATATTCCAAGCTCCGATCTCAGCGTTTATTTTGATCTCGTTTCCGGCGGCTATAGTAACCCAATTATCCATACCTGGTTGCCCGTATTCATATTTATAAAACCCGAACCCAGGGACATTGGTTGTACCTTCAATTCGAATCGTATCACTGAATTCCTGTCCGGGTTCAATATTTGTGATCTCCAGTTGCCCGGGAATACAGCCATTGGAAACAGGAGGTGTGGGTGTTCCCGCAGCTTCCACCGCGCCAGCTAGTCCTGAGCCTGGTTGAAGCGTGATCGTTGGGGTGGCTAGAATGTCCAGCGTCGGGGTTGGCACAGCTTTTACAGCAGGAAGGAAAGGAGAAACAAAAGTCACAAGCACAAACTCCCCGACTGCCAGAAGAATTAATAAGCCCATGATCGATCCTGCAGAAGTAAGCTGTCGATTCGCGTTTTCCCGCTCCAATCCAAAAACAGCCGCGCGCCTTTCTTCCACTGCCTGAAGAACTTTGCGCAGATAAATAATACCGATTCCCCCCGCCAGAATATAAATCCAGACCTCGTATCTGGTCAGGAACCTGATCGTTTCTATCATTCTGTTGCGATCATCCCAACTGCCTATTTTAAATGCAAAAGGCGAACCCGACCGTTCGGGTTTCTATCCTGTTTGCAAGGATAATGCCAATCCCGTGAACCTAATCCAGGTTCCGGAGAAAACCGCGGATGATACGTTCCATCTTGGGAACCAGTATCTTGCCTGCTTCCAGAACCTCTTCGCCTGATGTTACGGTGTTACCATCCAGACTGGCTTTGTTACTAATTCCGGATAGTCCGAGAACACGGGTATGACCATGAACAGCCACGATTGCTTCCGGAACGGTGGACATACCGACCGCGTCAGCCCCGATCGCTTTCAAGAATCGCAGATCAGCCGGGGTCTCAAAAGAAGGTCCGGATAGATTGACATACACACCTTCCCGCATGGGTGTGTTCGATTCAACCGCCGCTTTACGAGCCAGTGTCTGCAGCTTGCGGTCATAAACCTGGCTCACATCCGGGAAGCGAACGCCGAATTCATCCAGATTGGGGCCTCGTAATGGATTGAGACCCGTCATAGTAACCAATCCGACATGGTCTGTGATCAACATTACATCACCTGCATTAAACTCGGGATTGACACCACCGGCGGCATTCGTAAGAACCAAAATTTCTATACCCAACCGTTGCATAACCCGAATTGGCAGAGTGACTTCGGCCATGGAAAAGCCCTCATAATAATGAAGCCGTCCCTGCAAAACAAGAACTTCCTGGTTTTCCAGACGCCCAACAACCAGCCTGCCAACATGTCCGGGCGCTGTAGCTTCAGGCCAGTTGGGAATTTCTTTAAAAGGAATAATATCCGGATTTTCGATCGTGTCAGCCATATCACCCAGCCCGGAGCCTAAAACCAAACCGACACGTGGTTTGTAATGAAGCTTTTTCTGAACAGCCTTTGCAGCCAGATCAATTTCTTCAAAAGTAAAAAACTCTTTCATCCGGTTCACCTCTTACAAAATTTTCTTGATTATTTTTATTGGTAACAGTATTGAGATTATAGTACGGAACGCCTGCATCAATCTTTCAGGCGGGAGAACGCTATCAGAGTTTTCTCGATGGCCTCATCATCGATCCAGTAATGCGTAACTAACCTGAATCTCTTTTCTCCCACTGCTCCCACTCGAATTCCCATTTTTGAGAGCCGATCCAACGCTTCACGCGCGGTCAGTTTGATGGACGCATCCATGGAGACAAAAACCATATTGCTGGCCGGCATCCCGAAATCCAGGAAAAAACCGGGAATATTGGCCAATCCATCCGCCAGTCTGCGAGCACGTTCATGATCCTCTCCCAAACGGGTAGACATTTTTTCCAGCGCGACAATCCCGGCAGCCGCCAGAACTCCGGCCTGGCGCATTCCTCCGCCAAGCTGTTTGCGTATCCGAAGAGCAGTTTGAATGAACGGCCGGCTGCCACACAGCACAGATCCGACCGGGGCACATAGGCCTTTACTCAGGCAAAACGTGATCGAATCCGCCGGTTCAGTTAACTCTTTGACATCAACATTCAACGCGGCAGCCGCGTTGAAGATTCTCGCTCCGTCAAGATGAAGTCTGATATTGTTCTCATGAACCAGATCCGCCGCCTGACGGGTATATTCAGCATTCAAAACAGCCCCGCCGCACCGATTTTGCGTGTTTTCCAGCAATAGAAGGCGTGTAACCGGGAAATGCACATCCGCGCTGCGGATGGCCGACCGGATATCATCCATATCAAGAGTCCCATCCGGTTGATTGGGTATGGTATGCGGAACAACGCCGCCTACGGCTGACACCCCGCCCTGTTCAAAAAGAAAGGTGTGAGCGAGTGTTCCCATTATGGCCTCATCACCCCTTGAGCAATGAGCCAGAACAGCTATCAGATTTCCCATTGTGCCCGATGTGACCAGTAAACCGGCTTCTTTCCCAAGTCTTTCAGCGGACATTTCCTGAAGCTGGTTCACGGTCGGGTCTTCTCCATAGACATCGTCACCCAGTTCCGCCCGTGCCATAACATCGCGCATCTCAGGGGTAGGCATCGTTACCGTATCACTACGAAGATCGATACTTTGCATCATTCAGCTCCAATATTTATGGATTGCGCAATTCATCCAGGCAGGTTTGCAGATCATCCGGCAAAGGTGCTTCAAAAACCCTTGCTGTTTTTTCCCCGGGAAGCCGGATTTCCAGCCTGGACGCGTGTAGAAATTGCCGGGAGAGAGATACCGTCGCCTTTTTTCGTCCATATACCGTATCACCCGCTACCGGACAGCCAATGAAAGCCATGTGAACCCTGATCTGGTGTGTGCGACCGGTTAAGAGATGGACTTCCAACAAAGCGTGGGTGGGAAATGTTTCCCGTGTGAAATACTCGGTGACCGATGGACGACCGCGGCTTTCAGATGTAACCGCCATTTTTTGGCGGTGTGACGGATCGCGTCCAATGGGTGCTTCGATTCGGCCGTTGGGTGTCCGCGGATGCCCATCGACCAACGTAATGTAGGTCTTGCTTACTGTGCGGTCCCTGAATTGGTTTTGCATCCATTGATGAGCGGTGTCGTTCTTGGCAATCACGATCAATCCTGAGGTGTCCTTATCCAACCGGTGAACAACGCCCGGTCGTTTTTCGCCTCCAACACCTTCCAGATCCGGGTCATGCCACAATGCGGCATTTACCAATGTCCCGCTGATATGTCCAACCGCAGGATGGACGACCATCCCCGCCGGCTTATTGATGATAAGAATATCTGGATTCTCGAAGACCACATTCAACGGGATATTTTCCGCGGTTATTGTTGATTCTTCAATTTCCGGCTCGACAATCTCAATTTCTTCGTGCCCTTCCAGCATAATCCCTGTTTTTGCCGGGGAGACGCCATTGACAAGCACATGTCCATCCCGAATTAGGCTTTGAATCCGAGACCGCGTCAGATGTGACAATTGTTCTGTCAGAAATACATCCAACCGCTTGTGATCAACTTCCCGAAAGATGAATGTGCGCTTACTTTTCATTGTTGTCAAAATTATGAAGTCTGCTCTTCCCCGGGTATTGGATCGCCCGCGATCCCGGTATCATCAGGATTGGGATCGGTCTGTTCGGATTGTTTTTCCAATTCCTTATGTTTACGTTCCTGGTACCAGACATAGATCAAAAGAATGACGACTCCAATAGAGATGCTGGCATCCGCCACATTGAATACAGGAAAATTTCCTACGGATATGAAGTCGGTAACATAACCGATTGTTACCCGGTCAATAAGATTACCGACTGCGCCTGCCAGTTGTAATGACATTGCCCATTTCAATATCCAACTATCACCTGCCACCCGGTTATATAAATAGATAATGACAATACTGACAATGGCAGCCAGCACAGCAAAAACGCTCCCCATTCCCTGGAACATGCCAAAAGCCACACCCGTGTTATGCCAGTGAACAATACGGGCGTATGGTGATAACCATTCCCAGGGAGACCAGACTGATCCCATGGGCAAACTCCCGCGAACAAGCTCTTTTGTCCACTGATCAAGAAGGACCAATACACCGGCAACGATCAGCAAGAAAAGATAATTTTTTATTAATTTATTCAATGATAATTCTCCCATAACAGCGGATGAATTTTACCTTATCTCCTGCCAATGGAAAAACTGTGCAATTTGAGAGTTCATTAATAATTGGGTTGGGGGCAGGTAATTGCGGAAAACAGGAGCTGGTCCCATTATGGAACCAGCTCCAATAATAATATGATGTCGCCCAATCAGGCTTTCTTCAATCCAACAGTGAGAGTCTCCCCATCAAATACATCAGTACTCACTGTCATTTCTGCGGCTGGTTCACCGGCATCAAGTTTGACTGTCAACGTTTCTGCACAAACATAATCGCGGTACGCATCGAAAGCCTTCGCCAGTTTGGGTGTGGCCTGGTAAACCACATGGATGCGGTCAGAGATTTCCAATCCGGCCGTCTTACGCAGATCTTGAACCCGACGAACGACCTCACGAGCAAGACCTTCGAGGACCAACTCTTCATTCAGCTCAGTGACCAGTGCAGCCAGTGTGGCGCCGTCATTGGCTACTGCATAACCTTCCCGGGCTGTCGCGCGGACCTCGACTTCTTCCGGCAGCAATTCAAAAGTTTCTCCACCGGCTGTTATTGTCACATTCTTTCCATCCAAAAGTATTTTTGCCGTCTGTTCAGCATTCAAAGCCACAACTGCCTGCCGGACAGCCGGGAATTTTGGACCGTATTTTTGTCCGAGCTGTTTTGGAAGTGGATTTAGGGAATAAGAAACTGCTTCACCCGCCGCGTTTAACGCGCGAACCTTTTTGACATTCAATTCATCTGTCAGAATATCGGCATACTGCGATAATATGCGGCCTTCCTCCGCGCTTCCCAGAGAAAACGCACATTCAGCCAACGGTTGGCGCACTTTTCGGTTGGCTTTATTGCGGGCGGCATGCCCCAGAGAGGCTAATTTCATCACCAGGGCCATCTCGCGGTTCAATTTTTCATCCACCACAGAGATATCCACTTCCGGCCAATCCGCCAGATGAACAGATTCGGGCGCCGATGGATCAAACGAGCGAACAAGATTCTGGTATAGCTCATCAGCCAGGTACGGCATGGCCGGGGCAAGCAGCTTACTCAGAGTTACCAGAGCTTCGTATAGAGTGGCGTATGCTGCCTGTTTATCGCCATCCGATTCGGTCTTCCAGAAGCGGCGGCGGGACCGGCGCAAATACCAGTTGGAAAGCTGGTCTACAAACGTTTCCACCGGCCGGGTAGCGCCCAGGCTGTCGTAGTTCTCGTACGCATTTGTCACATCGCGTACCAGCGTATGCAGCGCCGATCGTAACCACAGGTCCAGCGAGCTGTATTCCACTTTCGCGTTCTTGTCAGGCGTCCAGCCATCCAGATTGGCATAATTTACAAAGAACGAATAGGTATTCCACAGAGTTAATGTGAAGGATCGGATTACCTCTCCCACAAGTTCTGCCGAGAAGCGGCGTTCCTGGCCAGCCGGGCTGGCAGTGTACAGATACCAGCGGAAAGCATCCGCCCCGTGGACATCAAGGATATCCCACGGGCTGACCACATTCCCCTTGGATTTGGACATTTTTTGCCCTTCCCCGTCCAGGATCAAGCCCAGGCAGATCACATTCTTGAAGCAGACATCATCGTTGAGCAAAGTGCTGATGGCATGCAGGGAATAGAACCAACCGCGGGTCTGATCCACCGCTTCGCAAATATAATCTGCAGGGAATTGCTCCTTAAATTCCTTCTGATTTTCAAACGGGTAGTGCCATTGAGCGTAAGGCATCGAACCGGAATCAAACCATACATCGATCAATTCTGGCACACGCTGCATGGTACCCTGGCAATCAGGGCATTTGTACGTTATGCCATCCACATGTGGACGATGAAGATCAAGGTTGGTCAGATCACGTCCCGATTTCTTTGACAATTCTTCAACAGAACCAATGCATTCCTGTTTTCCGCAACTCTGACATTGCCAGACGGGAAGCGGGGTGCCCCAGTAACGCTCACGTCCCAACGCCCAATCGATGTTATTGGCCAGCCAGTTCCCAAAGCGTCCGTTCTTGATATGCCCGGGATACCAATTGATGGTATCGTTCAAACTAACAAGTCGGTCCTTTAATCGACTGGTGCGGATATACCATGTGGGACGGGCAAAATATAACAATGGGGTCTTGCATCGCCAGCAGAACGGATACGTGTGTACGATCGTTCCTCGCCTGAAGAGCAAACCACGCTGTTTCAGGTCATCCATAATGGAGGGGTCGGCATCTTTGATAAAGACGCCTGCCCACGGTGTCACTTCAGGCAGGAATTTTCCATCCGCCCCGACCGCCTGGATCACCGGCAGACCCACCGCGTTACCAAGCATCATATCTTCCGCGCCATACGCGGGAGCCGTATGGACAAGACCGGTTCCATCTTCAGTCGATACATAATCTGCCAGGGCAACAAAATGAGCCGGTTTTTCAAGCGGCAGGAAATTATACAGTGGGGTGTATTTCATCCCTTCCAGGTCTTTTCCGGTCATCTTTTTTACGATGTTGACCTTTTCTTCTCCAAAGACCTTCTCAACCAGTGCTTCGGCAAGGATCAGTTTTTCTGTCCTGCCATCTTCCATCACTCGTTCCGCCACCACGTAAGTGACATCCGGGTGCGCCGCAACAGCCGCGTTTGACGGAAGAGTCCAGGGAGTGGTTGTCCATATCAACAGAGAGGTATCCGGTTCATCCACCAGACGCATTCGTACATAAACTGATGGATCCTCTGCGTCATCGTACCCCAGTGCTACTTCATGGTCCGAAAGAGGTGTTCCGCATCGCGGACAGTATGGAACGACTTTAAAACCCTGGTAGAGCAGATCTTTTTCCCAAAAGTTCTTCAGGATCCACCAGATGGATTCAATATAGCTGTTCTTGTAGGTTACATAGGCGGTTTCCATATCCGCCCAGTAGGCCATGCGGTCGGTCATTTTCTCCCATTCTTGAATGTAGGAAAAAGCCGATTCGCGGCAAAGTTCGTTGAATTTATCAATTCCATAGTCTTCGATCTGTTGTTTATTGGTGAAGCCCAATTTTTTCTCAACTTCAATTTCAACCGGTAAACCGTGTGTATCCCACCCACCACGACGAATACTGTGAAAACCACGCATGGTCTTGTACCGTGGGAACATGTCTTTGAAAGATCGAGCTAGAACATGATGTACACCAGGATGCCCGTTCGCTGTTGGAGGTCCTTCGTAGAACACATATTTCGGTCCGCCTTCACGTTGCTCTACAGATTTATGGAATATGTCCTTCTCCTTCCACATTTGAAGGATGGCTTCTTCCATTTTTACAACATCTACTTTTGGGGTTACATTTTTAAACATCCGGCCTCCAGAAAATAAAAACTCCCGCCCGTTTCAGGGGCGAGAGGATTTCCCGCGGTACCACCCTGCTTCCGGTCATCTGCCGGCGCTTGGTAAGGGACTATTACCATCCCCACGCCCATCGTAACGTTTGGCGAATACGGCTTGCTTAATAAGTGGTAACTACCACTGTTCAGCTTGCTGCTCCGGAAGGATTTTCCATCAGATGCCCGCACCCGGCTTCCACCATTCCCGGGCTCGCTGACCGCGCATGTCAGATGTACTCGTTTCCATCAAAGCATTTCGAGAATTTGATTATGCCACAGAAGTAAAGGCAGGTCAACGAACTGGCATTACTTTCAAATCTGTCGGAAATTCAAAAAACTATTCCAAACTTCATTATTACATAAATAAAACCTTACCATTTTGGTATAATTTTTGTAAATGTTTACACACAGATTACACTCTGCCATACCAATCAATAATGAACCATTTTCAAGCAAAGATCCCATAAATGGTTAATCCCTCTTCCCAATCTGGTTTTGACGAAAATTTTAACGATGTCGATTTGCTATTTAATGCATTGATGGAAAATCTGGCAGATAGCATTTATTTTAAAGACCGCCACTGCCGCCTTATGCGGGTTAGTCGTCGTCTTGCCAATTCTCTTGGCATTGAAAACCTGGATGAGATCATCGGAAAGACCGATATCGAGCTGTTTGGTAAAGAATTCGGTGAAAAAACCCGGGCTGAAGAACTTAGGGTCATGGAAACCGGCGAACCGGTCATAGGCATGGTCGAATCATTCGACCGCCCTGATGGCAGCAAAAACTGGACATCAACTTCAAAACTTCCCTTACGCAACAAGAAAGGGGAGATATTTGGGCTGTTTGGGATCACGCGTGAAATCAATGAATTAAAGAAGGTTGAGAATGATCTGCAATTCATTGCCACTCATGATGTTCTAACATCACTGCCCAATCGCTATTTGCTCTTCGACCGGCTGGAACAGGCTATCCACCGTAGTCAACGCAACACCAGTCTGGGTGCTGTTCTTTTTATTGATCTTGATGGTTTTAAGGAAATCAATGACAATTACGGCCACGCCACCGGCGATCTGATGTTGGTAAAAATTGCTGAACTCTTGAATAATCACGTCAGAGAGATGGACACAGTAGCCCGTCTTGGTGGAGATGAGTTTGTTATTATCCTTGAGCAACTCCAGAGTGTATCGGAAGCCGGCCAAATCACATCGAGGATCGTGGATGACATCAGCAAGGGAATTGGAATAGATGATTCATCACTATCCATTACCATATCAGTAGGGATCAGCCTGTTTCCATTGCACGGGATAGAAAACGGGAAATTAGTGCAATATGCAGATAATGCAATGTACCGGGCTAAAAGCATCAAGAACACATATCATGTCTTTGACCCCGCAAAAGACACAATAATACATAAGACCAATGAGAATACGGATTAAACATTTCTCATTGGTCTATATTAATTTGTAAACGATACGTATTATTCTGAAGCAGGCATCCAGAAATCCGGTGATGTGCGCTGGTCAGGAAGGATCGAATCAAATACTCCCGGTTGTGGATTCACAAGATCGGTGCGGTGCCAGTCATTCACTGCCGGAGACCCAAAGGTCACATCCGCGAAACATTCGTTGAGATCATACACACAGGAATGCATTGTTCCGAACCACTCGGAATAGAAATGCGCGGCTGGTCCTTCCGGGTATTCGATGCCCAGCATCTTTTTTATACTTTCTATGGACACCTTGCCTGCATTCAATTCCAGAAATCGGTTATACGAGTTCAGACGTGTCAGGGAATGACGCATACATGTTGGGTCAATCCGTTTCAGTTCATCTGTTTGATAGTGGTTGGTAGCGGTTATGTACTGCCGGTTGCCATCAATACGCACCACCTTTTTATCAGGACCATGAATCTCGGCTAAAGAAACCCGTCCTGACTTATCCGCGACAATGAGAATAGGATTACCGGCACAGGGGAAAGCGTTTATACACTCCTCCGCTTCATCCACTGACGTACACGTATCCAATATGGTTCGAACCAATGCCCAGAACTGTAACCCATCTTGAATGGGCGGTTGCATCCCCGGCTCGAGCCCCACTGGCATCCCGCCGACTGAAAGTGTTACTGACAATCCATGTTCATTGATACCGTCGTTGCGTCCAAAAAAGAGGGTCGAAAAACCCACACTGGCATTCGCGTTCTGCGGCAGAACAGTAATCATTCTTAGATCATCAACTTTTTCACTGAAGTCATAATTTCTACCGACCAAGACGTGACCGTTTTCGGTTGCCTGTGGTAGAACAGCAAAATGACTGCAATGCTTTCCGCCAATGTGCGTCATGGCCAGGTAAGCCATTCTTTCCATCTGAATTCCGGTCGCATCACAGAAACCGGCCATCTCTTCCACCAATCCAGGGCAATAGGTTTCCATCATGCTTAGCGTTTTGTCTACCGGCGCGCTGGTATTCGGGAACGGCCCGGATCCAAAGTACTCTACCGCCTGGGGAAAGTCTTTTATCAATTCTCCCTGCTGTCGGCCTATCTCCCTGGCAGTTCCCCGTAAAACAAGATGACGCTGTGTTACATGTATTGTGTTTTTGGTATTCATTTAATCCTCCGTAAAGTTTTGACAGTCACCATCATAACGAACCGGAGGATTATTTACTTGCCATATATTGGGATTACTTTTGCAATTCTTGCTTTATTTTATGGGCACAAGTGGAATATGGATATCGAGGACAAATTTGTCGGAACCGCAATCATCAGGCGTTTGCAAATAAACCTCATAACAGGGGAAATCACCGGGTTGCATACCGCTATCCGGTAACCAGTCTTTATATATGGATTGATAATGTCCCTGTATCTGGTCTGCCCGGCATTCCACGTGGAAAACGGCACAGGTCTGTGCCGGGATTTCCAAAAACCCCACCATTCGATCCTTCTTGATTTCCGGAGGAATGGTAATCCCCGCGATGTACCGGCATTTTTTAGCCGGTGTGATGGTCGGGTCATCCAGAGTTATTCCCAGCATCATGGTCTGATCATGGTAAACGGAATGAGCCTGCGCCCAATGATCAAGCCTTTGCCAGGTCTCGCAAATTTCCGGTAAGGAATAGCCCTTCAAATTAACCAGATACGCTATATGCAAGTCTGGTACATCCCGCATAGTCACCTGCCAAACAGGTGCCGGCCGATCGACTGCCATGGTGCAAACCTGACAATTGCAGGCATCCGCCAGCGAACGAAGGTTTCGACCTTTTGAATATTCCCGTGCAGTTACCCCGTAATAATTCTTGAAAGCCCGGGCGAAAGTTGATGAGGAGGAATAACCGCATGCCAACGCAATATCCGTAATGGACATTTCATGGTTTTTCATCAGGAAATTCGCGGCCCGTTCCACTCTCAGGCGTGTTATGTAATCCTGTGGGGTCTCAGTCATTGCTCCGTGAAATATCCGATGGAAATGATACGGCGAAAAATTGCTCGCTTCAGCAAGCTTTTTCAAATCAAGGGGCTCATGCAAATGCTCATGGATAAAAATGACAACCTGCTCTATCCGGTTCCTGTATTCAGCCCTGGACAAAATATTCATACAACCTCTCCCTTTACTGGATCACGCCATAGAATAAGGGAAGAGGTTCAACCGCTCTATCACTCCAGGTAATAGCTGACTGAATACGGCTCTCAGCCAGTCCCATATCCGCCTCATTCTTCGCATGGATCGTGACCAGCGGCTGACCGGTTTCGATCCTGTCTCCTACCTTGACATGCACAACCAGCCCCACCGAATGATCAATGGAATCTGTCTTTTTCGCTCTGCCGCCACCCAAAAGGATCACAGTCTCGCCAAATGTACGGGCATGAACCCCGGCTATCCAGCCAGTCTGGTCTGCATTTAACGTTTTGATACACGGTGCTTTTGGGAGCAGCTCAAGATCATCAATAACTTGTGTGTTGCCACCCTGGGCGGAAACCAATAAACGGAACTTTTCCAATGCTTTGCCGGATTTCAGCGCTTTTTCAGCCAGTTCTTCCGCCTCGCCGAATGAGGATGTTTTCCCGCTTGCATGCAGCATGTGGGCAGCCGCGTCAAGACAATGCCGTTTAAAATCTTCCGGGCCACCGCCTCGCAACGTCTCTACAGCCTCTTTTACCTCAAGCGCGTTGCCAACAGCACAACCCAGCGGTTGATTCATATCAGACAGCAGAGCAACAACTTTCCTCCCGGAAAGACGGCCGATGGCAACCATCAAAGCTGCCAACTTTTTGGCCTCATCCAGCGTTTCCATAAACGCGCCGTTCCCGGTTTTCACATCCAGCACGATCGTGTGAGCGCCGGCAGCAATCTTCTTGCTCATTATGGATGACGCGATCAGGGGAATTGAGGGAACTGTTCCCGTGACGTCACGAAGCGCGTAAAGCTTTCCGTCTGCGGGGGCCAGGTCAGCACTTTGCCCGGAGAGAACAATCCCGATCTTCGAGACCTGATTCAGAAATTCCTGCCGCGATAAGTTCACATTGTATCCGGGTATGGACTCCAGTTTGTCGAGTGTTCCGCCACTAAATCCAAGGCCACGGCCAGACATTTTCGCCACTTTCAATCCACACGCGGCAACCAATGGCTCGACCACCAGCGTAGTTTTATCGCCCACTCCGCCGGTTGAATGCTTATCAACTGCTTTTCCAATAATGGGTTCCAGGTCAAGTACTTCACCTGAATGTGCCATTGCAACGGTTAAATCTGTGGTTTCCTGATCATTCATGCCGCGCAGGAGGATGGCCATGCATAAAGCCGAAGCCTGGTAATCCGGTATTTCGCCTGTCGTATACCCATTGATGAAGAAGTCAATTTCCTCATGGGAAAGAGACAGGCCATCCCTTTTTTTGATAATGATATCGACCGCACGAAGCGGTCGATTGCTGGAATTGGATATTGGAGTAGGGTTCATGCCTTATCCTCCATTAGTAAATCGGATTATTTTTTCGGAACGATGGTGACTTTCCGGTTTGGTTCTTCACCAGTGCTTTCTGTTAATACCTGCTCATGCGTTGAAAGCTCCATATGGATGATCCGTCGTTCATTTGCCGGCATTGGTTCAAGCGTTTGTCGCCGCCCGGTGTGAACAGCCTGATCAGCCATTCGTCTGGCAAGTTGTTGCAACTGACGGGTGCGCCGCGAGCGGTATCCCTGTATGTCGATCACCAGTGGAACCCATTTTTCCAACTTCTTGCTTACGATCAGGCTTGAAATGTATTGAAGTGCATTTAATGTTTCCGAACGCCGACCAATGAGTATGGATAGGTCTTCCCCATTGATATCCACCTGGATTTGTTTCTCGTCACCGGGGTCTACCGGTTCTGTATACTTTGCAGAGACCCGGGCGGTGACCTTCATCTTTTCCAGGAGATCCTTTACGGTCTCGCGCGAATTTTTCAGTACGTCATCTTCGTTATCGTCTGTTGCTAACTTTTCCGAATTCTCTTTTTGGAACGTTGAATTCGATCCGGATTGGACTTCTGCAATTCCATTCTTAAGCGCGAGTCGCACCCTGGCCTGGCGTCCTCCCAGTCCAAATAGGCCTTTGCTGCCTGAGTCTAGAACTTCAACATCGACAGCATCCTGCCCAATCCCCAATTGAGCCAAACCTCTGGCAACAGCTTCATCTACCGTCGGGGCGATGATTTCGAGTGTAGTTTTCTCTTGTCCCATGTTCGCTCCCATAGATTATCTGCCTAAGAACTGGCAGTATTTTTTGTCGGCAATAAATTGCTCCATTTTACTTTTCCCAAAGCGGCATATTGCAATATGCCAATCACATTGGATGCTACAAAATACAACGACAACCCGGATGCCAGAGTGAAGGCCAGATAACCCATCATCAACGGCATGTAGATCGTCATCATACCCGTCATCTGAGCAGATTGATCATTGGGGCTGGCAGGGGGCGGTGTTGTCAATTTTGATTGAATATATGTGGTAATAACCACAAGAACCGCCAGAATTGGAATCGGGAATGCTATTCCGGGGATATATAACAGATCCGGCTTACCCATATCCATCCATAAAAACCGATTGTTTAGCGGAAATAACTGGCTCATATCCAGGAAACCGGAATAAACCTTGTTCGTGAGCTGAACAAGGTCAAACGGTGTGGAAGCCAGCGTTTGAATCACCGCCTGATACAGGCCGATGATGATCGGCAGCTGAATAAGGGTGGGCAGACAACTGGCAAGCGGGTTTACACCCAACTCCTGATACAACTTCATTTGTTCCTGAGCCAATTTCTCTTTATCATTCTTATATTTCTTCTGAGCTTCAATCCACCGTTTGTCTTTTTGCATATCAGCCATGGCGGATGAACCTTTTAACTGTTTGACAGTTAATGGGTGTGTAACCAGACGGACAAGAAGGGTAAAGAGAATGATCGCGATACCAAAATTCTGCCCTACAAGACTGTAGATATAGAGCAGCACATTAATCATGAATCCAACAAAAGCATCCCACATATTTTCCTCTATTTGGAGGGTTTGAAAGTCCAACCGGTATCGCCGCTGAAAGCAAATGCGGCCAATGTCTTGTCGCCGTCAGTAACGCCGAACACAACATATTTATCTGTGAAAACCGGGGTTGAGTAAAGTTTACCACCAACATTCTTAGACCACAGAAGTCTTGATTCCGGCTTGTCTTCAATGGAGAGACAGAGAGCATCACCATTTCCGATCCCGGCATACAGGCTGTTCTCACGAACGGCCACTGAACCGATCACTGGTGATAAGGCATCGTATTCCCAAACAAGATGTCCGTCGGTGGTATCAAGGGCGAAAATTTTTCCTGATTGGTCACCGGCAAATATCCGATTGTCTTTTATGATCACAGGTGACCAGACCGTACCTGCTGTCTGAACCTGCCAGTTAACGCTCCCGGTGGTTGAATCAAAGGAAAACAATTCATTGTTTAGCGTGCCAATATATAGATTGCCCTTCTCATCAATCGCCTGACTGAAGAAAACTGAACTTCCCAGTTCCTTTTTCCAAACGACATCCGCGCCATCACCCGCCGCGTTTTCTTTAAGGGCATAAACCGATTTGTCAATTGACGAAACAAAGATCATGTCTTCATAAGTTACCGGTTGAGTCCAAAAACCGTTACCGTCTGAAAACGTCCACCGTAGACTAAGATCTTTGTTATATGCATAAAGTTTGCCGTCCGAGTTGGAAGCAAGAATAAGGTCATTAAAAAATACCGGAGAGGACAAAAAACGACCGGAGGCATCTTTTACGATCTTTCCAACAGAACGCAGGTCTTTCGAGATCGTTCGAATTTGTGATCCGTAATCAGAAATATATAACTGATCATCCAGTAATAATGGGGCGTTCCCAAAAGTTGTTCCGCTTTCCGCGTCCTTCGGATAACGGAGCTTTTCTGTATCACCTTTGTCAGCATCTTCCTTGCCACTGTCCGCATCCACGGCAAACACAAATGTCTGGGATGCCGTGTAGATCGTATCATCAACAACCAGACTTGCCGGCCAACTTCTTTCCGGGATGGCTCCTGTACAGCCAGTTAGAATAATAGAAAGAAGCAGTACAAGAAAGATCAGGGGAATTTTTCTTTTGTGCATGTATGTGTACTTTCTGAAAAAAATATGGATTCTAAGGAACTGGATCATATCCACCCGGATTGAACGGATTACATCGCAGTATCCGCCAGATTGCCATTACCGAACCTTTGATGACTCCATATTTATAAATGGCTTGATAGCCATAATGCGAGCATGAGGGATAAAATCTGCAGGTATCAGACGGCATCATTGGACTGATCACAGCCTGATATCCACGTATCAATCCCAGGAGGGTAATGCGGGGCATGTTTTTTATTGTTAATGGAATATCGCGAACCCGAGGTTCGTCATGATATTTTTCCAGAACTTCCTGTGTTTCATTCATTGGACTTATCGATCAAACCAGCCCGTTCAAAGACATTCACTACCGATTCAGATAATTCTTCAAATGAGGCGCTTTTCGCCCGGGTTCTCGCGATCAAGATGGCCTCAAAACCGGATTTTAGAACAGGGAGATTTTTGTCACAGATTGCTCTTAAACGACGGCGGACGCGGTTCCGGTCTACTGCTCCACCAACAGATCTTCCTGTAATGACCGCTATCTTACAGATATTTCCACTTGTTTTCTGGACAACCAACACAACAAGCGGGTGGGCATACGATCTTCCTTCACGCCGCACCCGCTTGATTTCATTGGACCGGGTCAGGCGAAACCTGCGTTTCACCCATTTACCTTATTTCCTGGATTTCAACACGGTTATTTCTGCTTCTCATTGTCCTTGGCGAACTAAGAAGCATAACATGTTCCGCTCTACCAGCGGATCCGTTTGACATGGTTATTCTTGGTAACCGTCAATTTCGCGCGGCCTTTTAATCGGCGGCGTTTCAAGACATCGCGCCCATCAGAAGTGGCCATACGGGCACGAAAGCCGTGTACACGAACACGGCGGCGGATTTTTGGTTGATAAGTGCGTTTGGTCATTCTTTACCCTTTCAAACCCGAAAAAATAGCAGGTTGTGCTCAATATAAGAGGTAGCATTGTAACCGATGCGCTGTCGACAGTCAAGTTTGACCGCCGGCAATTCAATGCGGATCAATCAGTGTTACCGTTCATCTGGCGGGGTGCATCAAACAAATCGGAAAGCTGTCTGGCACCTTCCGCATCGGTTACAGCCAGTACCTCGTCATCCTTTTCGAAAACAGAGACCCCACGCGGAACCACAACTTCACCCTTTCGGATTATGGCCGCGATGACGCAATGATCCGGAAGATCGGCATCTTTTATCATTAGACCGATAGCTCTGGCACCCTCCGGTATTTTCTCAGATACAAGCGAATAATTTCCACGCCGCAGTTTTAACAATGTCATCATATCGCCCATGGACATTTCTTCTTCAATCACATGCGACATTATGGCTGCCTGGTTGACAGCTACATCAACACTGAAAACGTCATCAAACAACCATGCGTCACGCGGATTGTTCACACGGGCAATGGTCCGGGGAACGTTGTATTTCAATCGGGCAAAATGACACACGGTCAGATTCACTTCGTCCCTGGTGGTCACGGCCGCCAAAACGTCGGCTTCCCGCAGTCCGGCTTGTTCGAGCACTATCGGGTCAATGGGATTTCCCTGAAATATAGATTCAGTCGGCAATTCCCGGTGGATCATGGATAGGACATCAACACGATTTTCCACTACATGCACAGAATGATTCTGCTGGATCAAGGTCTTGGCAAGCTGGATTCCTGTCCGGCCGCCGCCGATGATAACCACAAACATGTCAGGCCTCCTGCTGGTCAAGGTTTTTCAATCGACGCCGCAACCCTTCAATACCTTCAAAGGTCGCGCTGATCAATACCACATCGCCGCTTTTTAACCTGGTGCTTCGATCTGGAATGATCGCTCTTCCTGCACGGGTCAGGGAAACAGGTAAGCAGTTATCGCAATCGATCAATTCATCAAATGTTTTCTTATCCCATAATGGGGTTATTACAACTTCATACAGTTCCACTTCACCGTTACCGGCAGAAAAAACTGTCCGAACATCAGAGTGGAAGATCAATTCTTCCATGCGCTGAGCGCCCCAGCTGGTGGAGCTTACGGTTTGAAGTCCGAAACTCTCGAATAACTCCCTGGTTCGTGGATCGTAATTGCGGGCCAGGACGTTCGGTACGTTATAGACTGCCTTCGCGACATACGCCGCCACTGTGTTCAATGCATCTGAGTTCGTAACAACAGCCACGGCATCCGCTCTTTCAATACCCGCCCGATGTAGAACATCCTGACATAAAGCTTCGCCTTCATTCAATCGTCCCTGGAAGTCAGCTGGAAGATTGTTAAAGGAGGCGGGAATATTATCAATGACAGAGACATCATGTCCACGCTTGTACAGGTTGTAAGCCAATTCTGCACCTAGTCGGCCACAGCCGATTACTATGACTTTCATCTTCTCTTCTCCCTAGTCCACTACGTATGGGACATTGGTGATAACAATATCTTTGCGGAAACGCAAAGCCATTCTCAACTCAACCGCCGTCTGGGTGTGCAGTGCATTCGCCAGAACCTGACGGGGAACAAATTCTGGAACAACAATAGTGATGATGTCGTTCGACTGACGGTTCTCGTCAATCTCGTCAATGTATTTCAAAAGAGGATCAATAAATAGCCGGTACGGCGATTCAAGGATCACAAGGCGTGTACCATCACCATAGGTTTCCCATTTTTGTTGAACCTTTTTTGCCTCATTTTCATCAATGGAGACATGAACGGCTGTTATGTCATCAGATAATGTCTTGGCATAACGAAGGGCCGCCAGCGTTCCACGATGTACCCCACCGATGGGCAAAATGACACGGTGCCGGGCTATCCGGCTGGCGGATATGTAATCATCCAGCGAGAGATTCCGGGCCAGATTCCGGTAATGCTTATGGATAGCGTAGAAGCATAATACCAGGAGTGGCATCAAAATTATTACGACATACGCGCCATCGGTAAATTTCGTCACGGCAAAAACGATCATCACCACAAAAGTACATACGGCTCCAAATCCATTTACAATCATCTTGAAGAGCCAATGTTTATCGTGGTGGACAACCGAACCTTTTTCAGCGATCTCTTCACCCGGTTTCAGCTTTCCCGATTTCCACCAACGATGAGCCATACCGGATTGCGAAAGGGTAAAGCTTAGAAAAACGCCGATAGCGTATAGAGGGATCAACTTTGTAACACTGGCCTGAAAAATGACAATCAGCAAGGATGCTATCAAAGCCAGTACAACAATTCCGCGAGAGTAGACCAGGCGGCTGCCTCTAAATGCCAGCTGACGTGGGAGGAAACCATCTTCGCCCACCATGGCGCTCAGACGCGGAAAGCCGGCAAACGCCGTATTGGCTGCCATAATCAGGATGATCGTCGTCGCCGCAATCACCATCAGGTAGAGAATACCCCGCGAATCAAAAGCCGTGCGCGCCAACTGGGAGATCAACGTCTCTTCTTCAGACGGTAACCCGCCTATACGGTTAGCCAGGAAGGTGATGGAAAACATGGTGGAACCCAGGATAACAGCCATCATGATGAGAGTTTTCCCGGCATTGGAACTTTTGGGTTCTTTGAATGCTGTGATGCCATTTGAAATAGCTTCCACGCCGGTGAGAGCTGTTGTCCCGCTGGCAAATGCTTTCAAGATCAGGAACAGGGTTATTGGCTGCAAGACCGTGTGTTCACGGAGGATATCCATGGGAGGTTCAAAAACCTGCCCAAGTGACCCGGTGAAGTATTTATAGAACCCCACCCCAAGCAGGGTCACCATAGTAGCCAGGAAGAAATAGGTTGGAATGGCCAACGCTTTTCCGGATTCCTTCACGCCGCGCAGGTTGATCAGCATGATGAACATGACCATCAATACACCGATCTGCACCCGGTATGGATAAAATTCCGCATAAGCAGATGTTATTTGCGCGACACCCGAGGAGACCGAGACCGCAACAGTGAGGATATAGTCTGTCAGCAGTGCGGCCGCGGCGATCTGAGCCGGTAATTCACCCAGATTATCACGGGAAACGATATAAGCCCCACCACCATTGGGATATGTGTGTATCGTCTGTTCGTAGGAAAAAATCAATATGGCAAGCAGACCACAAATAGCCAGCGCCAAAGGTATGGATATATTAAAGGCCGTCACACCCGCGGCTGCCAGAATAATGAGCATTTCCTGCGGAGCATACGCGACGGAAGAGAGTGCGTCCGATGAAAAAACCGCCAGCCCAATTGTTTTGCCTATCGTCTGGTCCGCTTCATCCGCGGTAGCCAGTGGTTTGCCGATCAGCAGTGTCGAAAGGGATTGATTCGGTTCAAATTTCGAATCACGACGAAGTACGGTTGTACCTCTTCCATCATCAATATTCATTTTTTTGTCGCCTGAATCCAGTTCCGTTTTCTCCACCGTTCACTCGATTTCTATAAAATGACAAGGCGAATGATTATACAATCAAAAATACCTGCACACAAGATTTTGCAGGTTATCGGTTCAGTTTTTTACCCGTCCAAACCCGGGTCAACCGTCCCAAGGATTGTATTATCAATCAAACGAGTTTTTCCCACGTAAACGGCCATGGAAACCAATGCCTGATCTTTAATGGTTTCAATATCCGTTAATGAGACAGGATCTGCGATCGATATGTACTGGACTTTCGCGGAGGGTTCAGTTGCAAACACTGCCTCCATCTCCTTACGAATTACGTGGGTATCTCTCTGACCGGATTGATAAACAGCCCTGGCTTTACGTAGAGATCGCGATAGAACAAGCCCGGTTTTACGTTGTTCTTCGTCCAGATAGGTATTTCGGCTGGAAAGTGCCAGACCATCGACTTCCCGCACAATCGGGCAGATCACCATTTCGAGATCAAAATTCAGATCTTTCACCATACGGGATAATACGGCTACCTGCTGGGCGTCTTTTTGCCCGAAATATGCCTTATCCGGCTTCACCGCGTTGAACAGTTTCGCGACGACGGTCGTCACGCCTTTGAAATGTGTCGGCCGCATGGCACCTTCAAGAACTTTCGTTACGTCTTCCACCGTGACATAGGTTTGAAAACCCGCCGGATACATCACTTCATCCGTTGGAGCCCATACTAGATGGGCACCTGCTTCCCGTACCAGTGCCGCATCGCGCTCAAGATCACGCGGATAAGACGCGAAATCTTCCGTCGGGCTGAACTGGGTCGGATTAACGTACACGCTGACAATAACATGGTCACATTCAGATACGGCGCGTTTGACCAGAGATATATGTCCGGTATGCAAAAAACCCATGGTGGGTACCAGCCCAACCGTACCGGTCATTTCTTTGCGAGCTTTTCTTAAGTCCTTCAATGTGCTGACTATTTGCATTAGAAAATCACCTCTTTCATAATGATCGAATCAGATTTGTGATCGTGGTTTGCACGGGAACGTCAATCCCGCGCGCATTGGCGAGCGCGATGATCTCACCATTGATGTCTTCAATTTCAGTACGCCGTCCATTGAGCACATCCTGAAGCATCGAACAACGGTTGGATACGGTCTCGCGCATCACCTGCCGGAGCCGTTCTTTCATTTCGTCTGCCCGGATAGCAAACCCCTCTCCCTCTGCTACATTACAGGCTTCCTGGATCAAATCATCCATAATATGCATAACACCGGGCAAATCTAGTAGTTCGCCATTTCTTTTCCCCGTCAAAGCGCCGATCGGGTTGGCGGCTGAATTTAATACCGCTTTTTCCCAGATTGCCTGGTTTACATTTTCTTCCAGAGATACAGTGAAGCCAGCTTCATTAAGAAATCCAGCTATCCCATGCACGGATTCTTTCTGATCCATTCGGACCAGCCAACCACCGTTGTGTTTTGCCACACCAGGTTGAACCACTTCGGCACCACAAGTAGTAATACCCTGGATTACTTCGAACCTGTTCCGAAATTCTTTCAGTTCTTTTCCAACGGTCAATCCGTTTTGAAGAGAGAGAATGACAGCGCCTTCTGCCAGGTTCTGCATGACCCGGCGCAACGCGCCTCTCACCTGATAAGCCTTTGTCAACAATAGTACGTGGTCATGGGTTTGATCAGATTTTCCCGGGTCGAGTATCTCTACCGGATAAAAAACCGGCTCCTTGCAACCAGACTCTATGAGTCCAACTCCCTTTGTCTGAAAGGCATCCAGCGCATCAGCCCACGTCCCTGTCATAGAGATGCGATAACCGCGTTTCGCAAGGCGAGCGGCATACAGACAGGCCAAAGCTCCGGTGCCAATGACTAAGATCTTCTGGTCCAACTTGGCCTCATTTTACAAGACGAAGAGTTTCTTCCCACTCTTCATCAGACATTTCATATGTATGTTCCGTTCCGGGGAAAACTCCGCTCTGAACTTCAGATATATAGGCCGAAAACGCATCAACCATTCCATCATGAAAATTTGTGTATTTCTTTACAAACCGGGGGGTAAAACGGCTGAACAATCCGATCATATCCGGTGTGACCAGAACCTGCCCATCACAACCAACTCCCGCGCCAATACCGATCGTTGGAATACTCAAACGGTTTGATACCAGTTCGGCCAGGCGGGCCGGGATTGATTCAAGAACCAGGCTGAAACAGCCGCTATCCTGAAGGATCAACGCGTCATCCAACAGTCTCTTCGCGGCAGCCGCCGTATTCGCCTGCACAGCAAACCCGCCGAACTGATTTACCGATTGCGGGGTCAACCCCAGATGCCCCATGACCGGTATTCCTGCTGATATGATCGCCTTGACCGTCTCAGCCCTCTCCCTACCCCCTTCCAGCTTTACGGCATGCATCCCGGCTTCTTGCAGCATCCGTCCGGAGTTCCGCACGGCATCTTCCACACTGACCTGGTATGTCATGAACGGAAGATCGCCCACAAGCAAGGCATTTTTTGCTCCACGTGACACAGCCTTACAATGGTGCAGCATATCTTCCATTGTTACCTGCAATGTTGTCTCATATCCCAGAACAACCATCCCCAGTGAATCTCCAACAAGAATGGAATGCACACCGCACTCATCCATAATTCCCGCCGTGAGTGCATCATACGCGGTAAGCATCGAAATCTTTTCGCCGCGCTTCTTCATTTGCATAAAGGTTTGCGTAGTGACCTTTTTTTTCCTCAGCTCAACCGTTTTTGACATGAGACCTCACTTTCATTTTCTTAAACATATATACGCAAAAATTATAAGACCGTATCACCTCAAAAAAAGAGACCCCAAAAGAGGTCTCATAAAGTTGTCTGCGATTTTCTTCTCAACCTGGTTGGTTGTAAATTGTCAGGTAAACCAGAGTCTGGTTGACCAATTGATAAGCCACTTCGCCGAATGTTATTGGTCCAACCATCTGCCCGGTCTTTAACCCCTCTAGATTGGAATAGACGAAGTTCAATATACAGTTGCAAGAAAACAGTATTTGCTTTTCATTTTTCATATTGATATTCAAGTTCTCTTCAAAATCGTCTTCCAACACCAGAGACATAAAATCACGGAAGTAGTTGTCAACAGGCGCAGCGAAACGGTAGCGGACATCCTTAAATACCGGAGCGTAAAAAGATACTTCCTTTTTGTCCGCATCAACCGATTGAATACTGATATTGATGGCTGCCCCGCTGTAGTCGGCTACCAGGGGTAGTTTTGTGTCAATGTTGTTTGTGAGAACATAGTCAGCAAAATTGACCACATTACCGTTGATCCTTGCGTCTTTCGTGGAAAAGCCATCGTTATCAAAGGTTATCGTGTCACCATCACCCTGTTTGAAAATATTCAGAATTCCAATATCAGCAATCTTTGTTGGCGGCAATTCGACAGCCACCATGAGTGCTTTGTCTGTAAAATACTCCCCTGTCTCTCCATCAATCACCTTCGGGGTACTTTTACCAAGATCATCCAGCAATACACCCGATATCCAACCGAGCAGCGGTTTGGTGGCAAAATTCGGGAAGTTCGGAGCCTTTAACGCGAATGACATGTGAATATCAGAGAAAGCTGGGATCATGATGAACCCGAAACCATTTGCGGGAATGTCCTGGTACACATTGGTTATCGAATTGACATCATAAACATGATTTTTCACGCTAACCGTATATCCCGGGATGCCGGTGACAAGGATCTTGTCCGTGGTGATAAGACCACCATTATCTCCCATGAAATAAGGTGTGGTCCCAGCGATCCAATGTCCACGCGGAAGTTGTTGCAAGGCTTTCTCATCCCCCGCGAGGAACATATGGTATCCGCGTTGGATCATAACTTTTACTTCGTCAATCGTGAACAATACTCTGTTCATATCAGCCCCCTATCCTATGATTTTCTCAATATCCCGCTTGGCTGTTGGTAAAGTGGCATTCTGTACCAGCAGTCCATGAAGTTGTTCGGCACATTTCGCGAGATTTTCCGGCGATGGGTCATGCTCAATATCCATGGTCAATCTTCCCAGTAGCATTTTCAATGCCAGAAATTCAAAATCATAATTCTTCTTCAATAATAAAATGTCTTTCCATACATCATCAGTGGCTGGAGGTATAGTCATCTTCCCCTTCCTAAAAACAATTCTTTATTTGACTCTTTGCGTATGTACATTATATCCTTTTTACCGGTTTATTTAATTTTTTTATTAAAAATTAATATATTGGGTATAATAGATATTATATATCGCTTTTATTTCAAGTAATTCCATTTTACAATTTTCATCGGCATAACGATGTTTAATCCTGGAGGAACCGAATGATACACACAAATCATCACCCCAGAAAAGTAGCTATTGTTGGAACGGGAAATGTTGGAGCAACATTTGCGTATTCCCTGCTGATGAGCGGGCTGGCTTCTGAAATCGTTCTAATTGACGCCAATGTCAGTAAAGCGGAGGGGGAAGCCATGGATCTAAACCATGCTGTTCCCATGCACTCCCCTGCTCGTATCTGGGCAGGTACCTATGAGGACTGTACCGGAGCTGCGATAACCGTCGTAACCGCGGGCAGCGCCCAACGTCCTGGTGAAACCCGTCTGGATCTTATTCAGCGGAATGCCGCCATTTTTCGTTCGATCGTTGAAAGTATTGTTAAGTACAACCCTGACGGAATCATCCTGGTCGCCACAAACCCGGTGGATGTTCTGACCTACGCCTCATGGAAGTTTTCCGGTCTGCCAGCCAACCGGGTGATTGGTTCAGGTACCATTCTGGATACCGCCCGCTTCCGTTACCTGCTCAGCCAGACCTTCGATGTGGACCCGCGCAGTGTTCACGGCTACATAATCGGTGAACATGGGGACAGTGAAGTGCCGGTATGGTCCTTAGCCAATATCGCCGGAATGCGTCTGCCGGAATACTGTGAAGCGAACAACATGGGCTGCCGTCAGGAACGTCTTGATGAGATCTTCACGCAGACCCGCGACGCGGCTTATGAGATTATTTCCCGTAAAGGGGCAACGTATTACGCCATTGCTTCTGGATTGATGCGCATTGTGGAAGCAATTCTCCGCGATCAGGCAACCGTGTTGTCTGTCTCAACGTATATTGACAATTACTACGGGATCAGTGATGTTTATTTGAGTCTACCGTGCATTGTTGATGTGGGCGGCGTGGAACGGATTATCCGGCTTGATTTGAACGATGAAGAAATAGCTGGTTTGAGAAAATCGGCAACCGTATTGAAAGACACAATCAACTCGATCAAGTTTGATTGATTATAAAAAAAGTTCCGGAGATAACCGGAACTTTTTATTTATTGGCGACAATTTCTGCCAGCAAACCCGTCTCCGATAACCCGGTGAATATGACAGGGCTGATTTCGTTCACTTTTTTGACGGTGGAAATGGTGGATACCCGAACAAAACCCTCACTCAAACCATCAAGCCGGTATCCATTGTTCACCGGACGGGCGGTTTCCCATAAGACTTTGCCTTTCCCACCCAACAATTGCCGGCGGTATTGCTGACCGGAATGTGCCAGTTCCTCACGCATGATCGCCGCTCGGACCTTTCTTTCTTTTGATTGAACCTGGTCCGGCAAATCCGCTGCCGGAGTTCCTTTTCGGGCGGAATACGGAAAAACATGTCCACTGGAAAACCCGGCCTGCCGGACAAATTGCAAACTTTCTTGAAATTCTTCCCGTGTTTCACCCGGAAAGCCGGTAATTACATCTGTGGAGATCGAGAAATTCGGATCCACTTCGCGGGCGATTCGCATAATCCCAGAAAACTCCTGTGGGGTGGTGCGCCGTCCCATTCTTCTTATGGTTGACAGGCATCCTGATTGAATTGCCATATGCAAATGACGACATATCCGTTGATCGGCGAACAGATCAAAAAAATCCGGCTCAATGTCCCAGGGCTCAATTGAGGAGAACCGGAGCCGGGGAATATCTGTTTCGCGAAGGATAGTCTCCACCAGATCACGTAAACGCAGCTCAGGTGAAAAATGCCTTCCCCAGGATCCAAGCTGTACACCGGTTAAAACAATTTCTTTTGCTCCACCGGATACCGCAGCCTGAATATCCGCCAGGATGCGGTTTATTGACTCACTGCGAGATTTTCCACGTGCCAGACGTGTGACACAGAAGGTACAAAACGCGTCACAACCATCCTGAGCCTTGATAAACGCCCTTGTGCGATGGCGATTCCCGGGAAGGCTTACCCGTCCCATGGAAGTAGTGAAATCCCTGGAGCTGTTGGTTCCAAGTACAGTTGCCGGAATACTATCCTTGTCTGTATTATCCGCTACTAAAATATTAGAGACTAAATTTTGGGCTTCCCGTGGCTCAAGTGTTGCCCAGCATCCTGTGGCAATAATTTTCGCGTGAGGTGAAAGTCGGGATGCCTGCCGGATCTTCTGGCGCGAATCAGAAGCGGCCTGTGATGTGACAGAACACGTATTAATGATGATCAGATCCGCTTCTGCTACATTTCCGGTTATTTCATGGCCAGCCGTATGAAATTCATTAGCCATCCGCTCAATTTCACTTTGATTTAAGCGGCAGCCGATCGTATCAAAATATACTTTCATTTTTTACCTGATAAACAAAATCGCGCGCTTTTCGCGAAGATTTTAGCACATCCTTGCTGGCATATCCCTCTCAGGGAACCATATTGAAATATTGTTTCAACAGCCGGGCTGCCAGTTTACCCTCATACGAATTTTCTGAAAGCTCTGCAGTTTTGAGCAATGCGTCTTTTGCCAGTGAATAGTCAGACTCGGAAAGTGCCATTTGCCCGACATGCAGCCAGACCGGCGCGTACATCGGATCAATCTCACGAGCCAAGTTAAAAAATTCCCGTGCTTTCTCAGGTTCACCAAGGGCAAATAAGATCTGACCGATTACATCTTGAGGCGCAGCTGCTTCCGGTTGTAAAACAGCCGCCTTTTCCGCGGCCGGTAAAGCAACGTCTTGCAACCGGTATTCAAATTGAAGGCATATACGGGCCAGAGAGAGATAGGTCTCGACATTTTCGGGCTCATCCCGAATCAGCTTTTCATACGTCAGTGTGGCTTCCTCCAACCTGCCGGCCTCCGCCTGTGTCCGTGCCAGTTCCAATTGCCAGACCGGTTCATATGGCCAATCCTCGACGGCACTACTAAACAAAGTTAGTGCTTTGGTGAAATCTTTCTGCCGCCGGTAATACAGCCCACCAGCCAGTCTGACACCGGGAGATTCCAGCATAAGTGACAGGGCTTTTTCAATCTGTACCCGTCCATCTTTCCCCTGTTGTTGTCTGGATTCCGCCAGCAATGCCCAGGCATCCGCGTAATCCGGTGTCTTGTTAACCACCGTTTGAAAATGATATTCAGCCAGGTCATATATCCCTGCCGCCGCGAAGGTCCGTCCAATTTCCAAAAGACGAGTGTCCGCGTCAACCGTTTCAAGGGCTGCTTTAATACCTGTCTGCCAATCCGACATCCAATCCGGCTTGTTTGGATAAACAACAGACATAGAATATCCACGTTCGGGATTGAGTACAGTCGTCAATAGAATTCTGTCTATTTCCAATTGACCATTCGCAGTCGGCACATGGAGGGAAAGTTCATTGAGACAATCGAGAGCCTTCTGAAATTCTTTCACATCACGGTAATGTGCCGCGAGGGCCCATAATACTTCGACGCGGATATCGTCTTCTTCTGCCAGCCGGTAGGCCTCCTGAAGAGATAATTCCACCCGCTCATGGTTTCCCATTTCTGTATGGGCGTCTGCCAGTAACAACCATCCACGCGCATCCAGTTGTCCGCTTTCTGCCCATGGTTCTAACAACCGTAAAACCGCGTTCGGGTTTCCCTGTTCGAGGTTTTCCTCTGCCAGTGATGTCCAACCCAGAGACCGCCAGGGTTCTCGTTCCTCGATCTGGTTAAAAAGACGCTCGACCTTATCCAATTGCTGCAAGGAGAGCGCCCGATCCGCTTCCTTTATCCATTGCATGACTTCATAATCCAGAAAAAATGACAAACAGATACCCAAAGAAACCAATAACAGGGATATTCGCAATTGAAATTCGTTGCAGTTGTTTTTCACATCCTCATTATAAAAGACATGCCGCTTTCAGATTTTCTTGACACTCATTAACCGCTGTGATAGAGTAAAGCGGACTTAAAAAACGATACCACCTTTCTACTGGATGATCAGTGAAAACTACGATAATCATTCCCACATATAACGAAGCGAAAAATCTGCCAGTTCTGGTAGAAAAGCTATTTGAACTTCCCCTGGAAGATCTCTCAATCCTGGTGGTTGACGACAACAGCCCGGATGGAACAGGGAATATTGCTGAAGAATTGTGCGTACAGCACAACGGACGCGTTTCCGTATTACACAGAGCTGGAAAACTGGGATTGGGTACCGCGTATATTCAGGGTTTCCAACTCGCCATGGAAAAAGGGGCTGAAGCTGTCGGTCAGATGGATGCCGATTTCTCACATCCACCCGAGAAGATTGTCGAACTGGTGAAAACCCTTGAATCATGTGATATGGCATTAGGTTCCCGTTACGTTCCGGGCGGAAAATTGGATGAACGTTGGCCTTTCTGGCGCAAAGCACTATCCGGTTGGGGTAACTTCTACGCCCGAACAATCCTGGGGTTGAAACTTAGGGATGTCACCGGAGGATTTCGCCTTTGGAAAAGCCACACATTGAAATCGATGCCATTGGACCGCATCCGTTCCAATGGATACATTTTCCAGGTCGAAATGGCCTATGTTGCCAACAAGCTGGGTTTTAAATTTAAAGAGGTTCCCATCTATTTTGCCGACCGTCGTTGGGGTCAGTCGAAAATGTCATTCCGTATTCAAATTGAAGCGGCTATTCGCGTCTGGCAGCTTCCTGCAATGTACAAAGACCTTTAGTAAGGATCAATACACACAAACCAGAGGCCTCCCTACAGGGAGGTCTTTTTTTTTGCAAATTGACATACCAGAACCGGAAGGATAGAATGATTTCAAATAAGTGGAAAGAAGGTATTTCTATGACCATAGAATTGACATCAGAACAGATCGCCACGTATATAGACCATACTCTGCTTAAACAGGAAGCATCCACATCACAGGTCAAAAAACTTTGTGAAGAAGCGTTGAAATACAAATTCGCGTCCGTTTGTGTGAATCCGGGCTATGTCAAATTATGCAACGAGTTGCTAAAAGGGTCTGGAGTAAAGGTTTGCGGTGTTGTCGGCTTTCCTCTGGGAGCTACCCTAACCGCGGTAAAAGCATACGAAACCGAAAAAGTGATTGCCGACGGGGCGGAAGAAATAGATATGGTGTTGAATGTCGGAGCTCTGAAATCCGGTGATGAAAACCTGGTGAAAGAGGATGTGACTGCCGTAGTTAAAGTCGCTCACGCGAAAAAAGTCCTCGTAAAGGTCATCATTGAAACATGTCTCCTTACCGATGACGAGAAGATCAAAGCCTGTCAGATATGCAAAGCAGCCGAAGCCGATTTTGTAAAAACATCCACCGGTTTCAATAGTGGCGGGGCAACACTACCTGATGTTGCATTGATGCGGAAAACAGTGGGACCTGATATGGGGGTTAAAGCAGCCGGGGGTGTACGCAGCCGGGAGGATGTTCTTGCCATGATAGAAGCTGGAGCGACCCGTATCGGAACCAGCGGTGGAGTTAAGATCATGGAAGGTGCAGAAATAAAAAGTGGTTACTAATTGACAATGTCAAAATAAGAGGACGGGCCAGTGATGGTCCGTCCTTTTTTTCTGTTACCTCCGCGGTCGCAATATAACACGGATGGGTGTACCAATAAAGTTGTACTCCTTCCGGATGGCATTTTCCAGATATCGGATGTAAGTAAAGTGTGCCAGTGTTGGATCGTTCACATAGATCAGGAACGTAGGCGGATCACTCCTCACCTGAGTTCCGTAATACATACGTAGAGAACGTCCGCGATGAGCCGGAGAAGCATGTACATCTTGAGCATTCTGGATGATCCGGTTCAATTGTGACGTAGTTAACCGCGCAAGGCGTTCTTCCTGTACCCGCACAACCAGTGGTAGAACCTGTTCCAACCTCTGACCGGTTTTTGCAGAAATAAAGAGTATGGGGACATAATCCACAAATTTGAGATCATTCCGGATTTTTTCGGAATACTGCGCCATGGTGTAGGTGTCTTTCTCTATCGCATCCCACTTATTCACCACAACAATACAACTCTTCCAGGCTTCAACTATATATCCGGCAATATGAGCATCCTGCGCGCTGATCCCTTCGGTGGCATCCAGAACCAGCAAAGCAACATCAGACCGTTCAATAGATCGCATCGAGCGGATGACACTGTACTTCTCCACCCCTGGTTCAACTTTTCCCCGTCGGCGAATACCGGCTGTATCGATTATGGTGATCTTCATCCCATTGAAATCGATAACTGTGTCAGTCGCATCTCTCGTTGTGCCGGCAATCGGACTCACTATAGCCCGCTCCTCACCAACCAGGCGATTTAGAAGGCTGGATTTTCCAACATTAGGTTTGCCGACAATGGCAACCTTGATCGAATCATCCTCTTCCTCCTCCGCTCCTTCCGGAAATTCCGCGACAAGGGCATCCAACAAGTCGCCGGTGCCTGTTCCGTGAAGCGCCGATAGCGGGAATGGCTCACCCAACCCAAGCTGGTGAAAATCAACGGCGTTGGATCGCAAACCGGCGGAATCCGCTTTGTTAACAACCAGGAGTATGGGCGGAGTCGGAACACCATCGACGATTTTTTGGCTTCGTCTCAGCATGTCAGACACTTCGATATCTGCCGGTGTGACACCGGCTGTTGCATCTGTCACAAACAGAATCACGTCGGCTTCCTGCACGGCCATTTCCGCCTGGAGCCGGATCTGCTGAATATAATCCGCTGAGCCTATCGACAATGGATCCTTCCGTGAACTGGATGGATCGATACCACCGGTATCAATGATGTCGAAGTTTATTCCATTCCAGGTGGATTCACCAAACAATCGATCACGTGTCGTGCCAGGGATATCATCCACAATAGCCCGGGGTTCACCGGAAAATCGGTTAAACAGCGTACTTTTTCCCACATTGGGGCGCCCTACCAGGGCAACTACTGGTTTCGTCATGCCGGACCTTTTCTCTCTCTTAAAGGTCTGATATTTTACCCGTTATTTGCAGACAAAATGACTTCAACTGTGGCTGGGATGATAGATTGCAGCGTCAGTTCAGGAATTTTCACCTCAACCTCAGGTGCGCGTTGATAAGTACCTTCAGGATCGTCCGTCATATCAATATACACCCGTACGTCACTGGCCTTCAAATTATCCAATAATGGAATTGGACCGGAAATGATGACATCTACAAGAGCCGGTGAAACCCTGGCTTTCAATCCCCGGGTAACACCAATCACCTCAACATTCATTCCATTCAGTGTGACACTACTTTCAATTGTCGAAACGCCAATTTGAACATTCACCGATTGATCCCCCACAATTGAAACACCAGCCGGTAAATTCAGCGACACACGGATATCCTTATCATCCTTCAACCCCGCCAGGTTTATGGGGGCTGTTTGTACATATCCGGGAAGGCTGTCGACAATTTTCGGATCTGCGGAGAAAACCGTCACAGAAGGTGGATAGGCGGATATATTGGTCAACCGGTATCCGTTAGCCAGAATGCCGGTTGTATCCACTTTAACCACAACATTGCGGTATCCGCCTCTCTGAACGATCTTTTGTTTTACTTGAACACGATCAGGGTTCAGGTTCACACCGCTCACCGGTAATTCATTGCTATCCAGTGCCTGCAGAACAACTGTCTGCTCAATGTCTTCCATTGCCTGAGACTGATCCAGGATCGCTCGGATTTCGGCAACCCGTTTTACCGCGGATTCCGGCCCGGTGATGGTTGTCTCAACTTTACTAAGTTCGGCTGTTTCTGCCCGGAATCCCACGGCTGGTTCGCCACGGACATCAACGTTGATGGACAAAGTGCGATTTAGCAAAGATTCCAACATCACTTCAACATTGGATGGAGAATAGCTGACAATCTCCACCGGTCGTTGGACGATCTGAACTTGAACAGGTACCGTATGTGGTCCGGCCGATAATCCGGATAGATCAACAATTGCTCGTATTGAAGTGCGGTCGGTCAACAGATTGGTCCAAATGGATTTCGGCGCGCGAAGGTTAATGGTCATTGTCTTTGCCGGTTCATTGGTAAGAATGAACGTGGGGTCCTGCCCAAGAATCTCAATTGATACAGGGTATGGATAAGACCGTACTTCAGCCGGGTCCTCAGCCGTAATTGCCAGAATCCAGACAGCGATTGATAAAGTCAATGCCAGCAGGAATGTCGGAATATACCGGGTTATCTTGGAAAACATATCGGGATTCAATCCTCAGGTTGACGTATCGATGGGATCCGGAGAAGACGTTTCAGCCATCCAGTGGATTGTTGTATGGTTTCTTCCGGTCTGTAAAAGGCAATAAGGATATTTTCCAGCCGTTCACTATCTAACCGGCGGATCATCCGGCCGCCATGGGCAATGGATATGGAGCCCGTTTCTTCCGATACAACTACCGCTACGGCATCACTTGCCTCTGAGATACCCAGCGCCGCACGGTGGCGTAGTCCCATCTGTCTGTCAGGGGTACGGTTTAGAATACCAGACGCGGACAAGGGCATGACACAGGCAGCCGAGACGATCAGGTTATCTGATATGATCACCGCTCCATCATGCAGTGGCGTGTTGGGATAAAAAATTTGCATTAACAATTCAGCGGAAACCCGTGAGTTCAATACCACCCCTGTTTGCACATAATCACGCAGGGAATCGCCTCTTTGCAATATGATCAGCGCACCATGTTGCCGGGCTGACAACCGTGCGCAGGCAGTGGCAACTGCTTTGATCGACTGCTGTAAAGACCCATCACTGGTTGGAACAGGACGCGAAAGCAGACGGATACCGCCTGCTCTTCCCAATTTTTCCAATCCACGGCGGATTTCCGGAGCGAATATTACCGGGATGGATAACAACAGCGCCGGAAGAGCATTCTTGATCAACCAGGAAAAAGCAGGCAGGTTGACAAGACTGGTCAACAAACTGATAACAATGATCAACAAGAATACACCGCGAAGCAGGGTTACAGCCTGTGTGTCGCGGACAACCAGCAGGATTGCGAAGAAAATCAACGTGACCAGAGTCAGGTCAATGACACTGATCCATGTCAAACGCTGAAACAGGAACAGAACCTGACTGAGAAATTCAGACACTGGTCTCGTCCTGAATGGCCATTCGGAAGGTATCCGGTACGATGGTTACCCAGGCGTGTTTTACCTGTAAAAGTAAGTCTTCCAGTGTGGCATTATTTTGAATGATGATATCGGCGGCTTTCAATTTTTCTTCCTGCGGAGGTTGGGCTTGAATTCTCATACGGGCATCATCTTCACTCATCTCGCGAAAAAGGGTCAGTCTGGCCAGTCGCACTTCCATAGGGGCATCTGTCACCCATAAGGAATCGCATTGGCTTGATATACTCGACTCAATGAGCTTGATTGCCTCTATGACAATCACCGGAATAGTCGTTTCTTCAATTATGCGGTTCACTTCCTCTTTGACCAATGGATGTATTATGGCTTCCAATTCGGCAAGTTTATCGGGTTGATTGAATACAACCTTTGCCAGAGCCGCACGATCCAGGCGCGCATTTTCATCGATAAAATCCCGCCCAAATTGTTCCAGGACTTTTGTGTAACCAGGACTATCCGGCTCCATGATCTGACGCGAAATAAGATCCGCGTCAATTCCGAGTGCACCAAGGCACTGTAGTATCTTGCGGACTTCACTCTTACCTGTCCCGATATTACCCGTCAGGCCAATGATAAACTTATTATTCCTTTTACCCATATCGGATCCGTTGCAGGAACAAGACCAACCCGCTGATTTTCTGTATTAATTAATTCTAGCTTTGGTAGTAACGAAAGTCAAACCGACTTGTGGTTTACTAAACGCATAAAGGAAACTACAGAAGTGGCAGAAATCTTGCATTTCCGCAGAAGGGAAAAGTAAATACATCGGAAATCATCATGAATACCCTAATCAACTCTTTCAAAAATAGAATCAAACCCTACATTTCACCCACGAATTTCTTTTTATGCGTGTTCCTAATCGGTCTGATCATTTTATTAACCTACACACTCCCCACGGCAGCAGACTGGCATAACCATTATCGTCCGGCAGCAAAAGCATTGATACAGGGACGGAACCCGTTTGACAATAAACTATATTTGAATGCGCCCTGGATGTTATTGCCCATGGTTCCCTTGTTACTCGTTTCAGAAGAGGCCGGGCGCGCTATTCTGGCAATCGCGGCTCTTACTTCGCTGGCTTTTATCTGTAAACGGCTGGGGGCTAAACCGCTGGCAATTATCTTCATTCTTTTGTCTCCTCCCGTTTTTCAATTAATGCTTGATGGCAACGTTGATTGGCTCATGGCCCTTGGATTTGTTCTCCCACCGCATATCGGATTGATATTTTTAGCCATCAAACCCCAAACCGGGTTTGCGGTAGCCCTTCTCTGGTTCTATCAAGCCTGGAAAAAGAACGGATGGCGCGAAGTGGTGCGAATATCCACCCCGGTTACCATCTTGTTCCTGACATCATTTTTGCTTTATGGTTTGTGGCCTCTCAATTTTGCCATCGTGAATGAGTGGAAAGGTAACGCCAGTCTCTGGCCTTCCTCCATCCCGGTAGGGCTGGCATTACTGGCTGCCGCGGTACGCAGGGAAAAGATCGAATATGCCATGGCTGCTTCCCCCTGTTTGTCACCTTATGTTTTGCTACACTCCTGGATTGCCCCTCTTCTGGCCATTAGCGCATCCACCATTGAGACAATTTGCGCGGTTATCGGTTTATGGATACTCGTTTTTATCCGGGCAATGGCTTAGAGGGTAGCCAGCCAATCTTTGGCGTCAATATCTGTGTCAAACTGCATGATCTCGTGCAGCGTAATAAACCGCAACGTGTTAAAAATCGCTCTTTTCATACCATCTATGCCCACAACCGCAGACCCTTTGATGAAGGGGATATTAGAAACTACATAATCTTTGATGTGCGGGAAAACATCCCTATCATAAACCGTGTTTTCAACGTTAGTTAGCAATAAAACAGAGTTTTTTGGCTGTCTTTTTACCAGTGGGATCGCTTGTTTTAGGAGCCTAACCGAATCGGCAGGTGCACAATGGGAAATATCAACCACTGTCACATCTTTTCCTTTGTGTTCAACAATCCCCACAAAAGCCATGCTGCCCTCCTGGCACGAACATCAAATCCATTTTCCAAAGGTTTTTTCAGTATATGGTCTTTTTTAGCAAAATCACTTTATAAAATTGTTAAGCCATTCGCGAGCATCAGTTTCATTAGAGAACGAACGGATCTCATGCAAAGTGAGAAACTGAACAGTAGCTAAAACAGGCTTTTTTTCTTCATCGATCCCAAGAACGGCTGATGCTTTTACGTATGGAGTATTTGAAACTGCGAAATCCTTTATGCAATTAACCACTTCTTTTGTCTGAACAGCCTCTGTAACATTTGTTAGAAGAAGAACGGAATTACGTGGGAATGTTTTTATTAATGACATGGCGTCTTTGATAGCCGGGATTGAAACATCTGGTACACACCCAGAAAGATCCAATTCCACAAGTGTCTTCCCCCCAAGATTGGCAACGGAAACTCTTGACATGGTGCCCTCCTGGCTTATTTCATTCCGATTTAGCAAAAAAGTTTGCCGTATTATAATGAAAAAGTTAATCAGGTTAGAAATTGGTGATATTTGAAGTGAGGAATCTCATACAATTTAGCGATTAATAGTAAAATTGGGTAAAATTAGTCTTAACATATTTAGATCCCAAAGGGGTGGGATTGATGAAATCCAAAGTGGTAATCGATGTATCCAGCAATATGGGGAAAAAACGTGTGTTTTCCTACGAAGACCATGATACGTTCATGGTTGGTCGCATGGATGACTGCCATGTTTGCATAGGAGATGACAGTTTTCTTTCCAGGCATCATTTTATTCTGGAAGTAAATCCACCCAGTGCGCGGTTGCAAGACCTCGGAAGCCTGAATGGTACCTATGTAAACAACAAAAAAGTAGGCGGACGGGATGCCAACGAGACTCCCGAAGAGGCTCTTGCGCGTTACAAATTTCCATGGGTCGACTTAAAAAATGGTGATGTGATTACCACCGGCGATACGCGATTTTCTGTGATCATTGAATCACCCAATACTGTTATCGGGCCGGTTAGGTGTCAGAAATGTGGACGTGATGTATCAAATGAAGCCGGCGCGATGCGAGGCGGCACATATGTTTGTGAAGCCTGCCAAAAATCCGCAACGGCCAGTCCATTTGAATTGCTTCAACAATTTCTGGAAGAAAGCCGTACTGGCAGACCTTCATATCGAAAAAACGCGACATCAACATTTAAGTATGGGTTTCATCAGGAAGCATTAACGAAATTCACAGATTGGGATGTTGTAAAAGTTATTGGTGTCGGAATATTTGGGGCTTCATACCTTTTACAAAACCGGTCCACCAGGGATTCCGCAGTACTCAAGTTGATGCTTCCCAAAATAGCCGCCAGTGACGAACTTAAAGATCGTTTCCTCTCAGAGACAACTGCCATTCAAAAGATAAGCCATCCGAATATGGTGAACTTCATTGAATCCGGATACCGGAATGGTATTTTTTATTTTCTAATGGAATACTGCAATATCGGAAATTTGGAATCCCTTCGGCATGGAGGAACCGTTAAACCTGCTGATCTTATTCTGGCCATGCTTCAGGCATTGGAACCACTTACCCTCGCCCATTCGAACGGATTTGTTCACCGGAATATTAAACCTCAAAATATTCTGTTACACACGGCTGACAACAAAATTTTTGTCAAAATTTCTGACTTCGGGCTTTCGCGAAGTTTCAGTCTGAATGGATTAAGCGGGATGACAGTTACAGGCGGAGCTGCTGGATCATATCCGTATATGCCCAGGGAATTGCTGGTGGATTTCAAATATTCACGTCCCGAATCGGATATCTGGTCAATTGGGGCAACAATGTACAATCTGCTCACCGGCGAATTTCCCCGCAATTTCAGCCATGCACTTGATCCATTGGATGTCATTCTCCATGGTGATGTCATACCAATACGAAGTCGGAATTCTTCCATACCCACAGATCTGGCAGAAGTCATTGACCGCGCCGTTCGGAATAACCCGGTTGATCGGTATAAACATGCCGGAGAAATGCTTTCCGCTCTTCAACGTATCTACAAGAATTATCAACGTGCCTGATTATCGCATTCAATCTTGGATTGATATGAACCATATGGAAATCAATCCTTGGGGAATTCTCCGAAGACAGATTGTTTCATTTTATATTCCCCAAAAAGCCCCAAAGGATGGGATAACCCTTTTCTGGTAAACTGGCATCGAAACACTTTTATCGCACCCCTAAGATTTCAGTCCGGGTCTATCAAGTTTTAACAATGAAAAAATGGGGGTATTTAGTGACGTAGTTTATCCCTGTTTCTGCTTGACACTCCAACCCCTCTCAGGTAGAATAGGCACACTTGCCGAGATAGCTCAGTTGGTAGAGCACACGACTGAAAATTGTGGTGTCCTGGGTCCGATTCCCAGTCTCGGCACTAGACACCCGGTTCTACCGGGTGTTTTTGATTTCAACACACATGATACAATGCGATTAATGCTTGAAAAACACGGTTTTACCATCTCGCTGGCCAGTATCTTCCTGGGGATCGGGATGATCGGTGTCTGGTTGCTCATGGATGATCCCACAATCGGGAAAACCCCTACCACCATTCTAATACGATCTACCGGTGGTTTCCCTGCTGTCAATACATCAGACCTTATTCCCGGCAATATCCTGCTCAAAGCTGGTATTCGTCTTTTCCCTTCCGACAGGATCTTTATTGACGGTCAACGATATGAACCAGGCCAATCAATATTGCCGGCGAAAGAACGCACAATTCAGTTGATACCTGCTTCCCGGGTGACCATTGTACAGGGGAACAGAACAGCGATCATTGCCAGTTCCGCGCCCACTCTTGGACAGGCATTATGGGATGCCGGATACCGCTTTTCGTCTACAGACCACATCTCACCCCCACTGGATACACCTTTGGGCGGTGATATACAGGTTTCCATTAGTTCATCACAATTTGTTACCGTGGAAGACGGTGGCAAATCATTCCAGGTATTCACATCAGCGGACACCATCGATCAAGCACTGTCCGAATCGGGTTTTACGATCACAGCACTGGATACAACCGAACCTGCCGGCGATCAACCCATTCCTTCCGGACAATCGATCCGCATATTGCGCAATATGGAATACCTGGAATTCCAGGAAAAGGTATTAGCCTTTGAAAAAGAGCAGGTTTACAAGGAAGAATTGGATCAGGGAGAAAATGAGATCATCCAGGAGGGCGAAAACGGGCTGGAGATTTCCCGCGAGCGTGTCTTTTTAACCAATGGCGAAGAGACCGACCGTCGCACAGAAGGTTCCCGAATTTTGAAAGAACCGGTAAAGCAGATCGCCAATGTAGGAACAAAACCAGTGGAGCGGTCTGTGGATATTGGTTCACAATCATTGGATTACTACCGTATCGAAGAAGTTTATGTAACATCCTATTCTCCCTGCCGTCAGGGATATGATCATTGCAGCACGGGGACAGCCAGCGGAACTCCTCTGGCAAAAGGCGTTATCGCTGTAACACCAGCCTGGTATCGCATCTTCGGTGGAACGCAAATCTATATTCCCGGTTATGGGATTGGAACAGTCGCTGACACCGGTGGTGGAATTCCGGGCAAGTATTGGATAGACCTGGGGTACGGGGAAGAAGATTTTGTGAACTGGCATCAGTATGTAACAGTTTATTTTCTCAACCCGGCACCGGCTAATGTTCCCGAGGTTCTTCCATGAGTTCGCAAAATCCTGATTACTATGCTCTGATGCGGCAATATGACATAAAACCTCGCAAATCACTCGGACAAAATTTTCTATTGGATCCGGCTATTCTTGACCAGATCATCCAGGCTTCTGGCGTTACAAACGAAACTGACGTCCTTGAAATAGGCGCGGGGTTGGGTAGCCTTACCAGCTTCCTGGCCCGTTCCACCCGTCGGGTAACAGCAATCGAATTGGACAACAACCTTATTCCGGTATTAAGACATGTTCTGTCATCCTATTCGAATGTCAACTTGATCCAGGGTGACATACTGGAGATTCCTGTCGAATCATTGGACCTTCAACCGGGCTATTTCGTTGTGGCAAATATCCCGTATTACATCACATCCGCGGTGATTCGGCACTTGCTGGAATCGAAGGCCAGTCCATCCCGACTGCTTTTGACCGTTCAACGCGAAGTAGCCCAACGGATCTGTGCCAAACCGGGAGATTTGAGTCTGCTGGCATTGAGTGTCCAGGTATACGGGAAACCTTCCATAACCGGACGGCTTCCTGCGGGCGCTTTTTATCCACCACCCGCGGTCGATTCGGCTTGCGTTCGGGTTGATATCCATCCGGACCCCCTGATCCCTGTTGAACGGTTAAACCTGTTCTTCCGGGTGATCAAAGCCGGCTTCAGTCAAAAAAGAAAAACACTGCGTAATTCAATCTCAGCCGGATTAGCCTTACGCGCGGACAAAACTGCGGTACTATTGCAGGCAGCCGAAATTGACCCCATGCGCCGGGCAGAAACCTTATCCATACCGGAATGGGATAGGCTGGTTCAGGTTATTCAATTTGAGATCACACACCAAAACGAGTCCGGGACCAATTAAACTATTTACCGACCGGAATTACAGATAGACCTTATGGATAATTACTCCCCCGTGCCAGAGCTGCCCATTGAGAACACTCCAGAAACCGGAGAACAAACAGAACCTATTGTCGTAGCTGAAAAAGACTGGAAAAGGCCTGTCCTTTCATTCATATTCGAATTAATCCAGACTCTTGTTCTGGCCGCCATTCTTTATTTCATGATCGATTTCGTGATCGCCCGTGTGCGTGTTGAGAATATCAGTATGAAGCCCACCCTCCAACCGGGTGAATTCCTGATTGTTAACAAAATGGCCTATAAGCTTGGTGAAATGAAAAGGGGTGATATTGTCATTTTTCACCACACTGCCGAAGAAGATTACATAAAACGTCTGATCGGGCTGCCGGGTGATAGGGTGGAGATCAGGAATAAAACAGTAAAAGTCAACGACCAGATATTGGAAGAACCTTATATCGCAGCACCAACCGGCTATAACGGTAAGTGGGAAGTTCCTGATGGATCCATATTCGTTCTGGGAGATAACAGGAATCAATCATCCGATTCCCACTCCTGGGGATTTGTACCGTTGGATAGCGTGATTGGTAAAGCCCTGGCTATCTATTGGCCGATTGAGAATGCACAGGTTTTAACCCACCCCGATATTGCCAACCCGGTTAAAGCAAATTCACCCTGACAAGAATGAACGAGCCAATAGGAAATTGCCACCGGCCAAAGAAATAATAAAAAAACAAACCTATACAGGTTTTCCACAATTAACCGATCTATAATTAAGTAAAGGTAGAATACGTACCGTGAAACGTGATTTTTTAAAAATGCTACGACTATTAGGGAGTAGTGCTGGAGGTCCGCGAGAGATGCGCCGGAACTCAGCATTACGTCTTCACATTAATCTTATGCAGAACAACTCTCAGTTCCTTATTGAATCAATGTCTGATCCATTACAACCTGCTATTGATACACATGAGATTTCGACGGCAAGGAATTGCCAAAAGGCAGGAAAAAATGGTCAATGAATTGACAACCCGTGGTGTTCCATGCTCAGAATGCCAGGCTGGTATCATGCATTACCAAAAAGTAACCTATTTGACCTGGTTGAATGAAGATCTGATAACTGTGCCAGATTTTCCAGCCTGGGTTTGTGACGTATGCGGCAGACGCGAGTATGACAACCAGGCAATTTTTCAGCTGAATCTTTTACTTAATCCGACAGCCGGAAAACCCACCCCGGCTGTCCGGAAACATCGTGTGTCCAAAAAGAAACCCCAGCAAAAACGCCCTCGCCCCACTCGACCGGAATGATCTCAAGGCTGCCAGGCAGCGAAATAACTTGAAGCAGTTAGTGGACTAACACCCGTCTGCACCAGACCTGCGGATGTCATGATATAGATACGCGGAATCCCATCCCGCTCAGATGTGAACGCCAGCCACCTTCCATCTGACGACCATGCCGGGTCATAATCACTCCCACCGGTTGTGAGCAAAGAGAAGGATGCACCCCGGGAGTCAAAATCTACCACGCCGACGCGTCGATCCCGCCCTTTTACGCGGGTATAAGCCAACAATGTACCATCGGGAGAAAAGGATGGATCAGATACACGTCCCAATCGTCCAAATACTTCAGCCACGTCATACGGTTGGGGGGTTAGATAATCCGTTTTTGAAGAGCGCTGGTAAAAATAATCATTCCCCCGGGCAGATATGACATAAAGCAACAATTCCATATCTGGTGTCCATATTCCCTGGGACTCTTCATACGCTGTACTTATCCGGGTTTGATCGCTCCCATCATTATCCATACCATACAACTGCCAGATGCCGTCATCCCGCCCGTTATTCGAGAAATTGATTCGAGAACCATCCGGTGACCAGGAAGCATATAACTCATCACCTTTTCGTTTTGTCAAATCCACCGGAGTACCACCCTCTACAGGAATTCGCCAGATATCCAACCCGTCTGCAGGCAATCCACTCTCGGCCGGGGCAGAATACAACAGAAATTCTCCATCCGGCGACCAGGCTGGATAAGTTTTATCTCCCGCTCCAGTCGTCAACGGCCTTGGGTTGACCGGTTCCGGGTTACCATCTTTATTCAAACCAACCTGCATTAACCATATCTGAAGCGTGGCCTCATCATCTTGATCACTGGAAAATGCCAACCAACGTCCTCCACTGATCAGCGAGCGAGTTGGTTCTGGTATGGGCGTTTCATCAACAAGAACAGATACAGTGGAAGTTCCCGAAAATAATAAAGATGGATCCTCAGTCATCGGGGGACTTGATAATACTGGTGTGGTGACTGTCACTAGGCGGGATGGACTATCTTCCGGTGATGAAGAAGCCAAATGTGTAAAGAAAAACGCAGCCACTCCAAGGGCTATTACCGCCAGAATTCCGATCATTAATAATACAAGCACAAACAGGGCTGGGCTGGACTCCCGTTTTTGAAGGACTTTGGAAGCTTGCCAACGATACAAAGGATCATGAAGTGCATGCATGAAAGCCCGTATGGATTCAAAGCGCCCATCAGGATTTAGAGACATGGCTTTTTGTAACGCGTCTGAAATATTTACCGGCAATTCGGGATTAAGGTCCACCGCGGGGATAAGAACTTCCCCCGATAATACTCTTTTCACACTTTCCACCGGTCGTCTGCCGGTCAACAGTGTGTAGATTGTGGCCGCGAAGGCATATTGATCGGAATGAGGTCCAGTCCGTCCACCGCCAGTTTGTTCGGGTGGCGCGAAACCGGGTGTGTAACCCATCGCACCGGCAGCGGTCAACTGTGAAGCCTCTGCGGCCTTGGCAATTCCAAAATCCACCAGTACCGCAGTACCATCATCCAGTAATTTGATATTAGCCGGTTTGATATCGCGATGGGTAACGGGCGGCTTTCTGGAGTGCATATAGTGGAGTGAAGCTGCCAGTTGATCCGCTAAAGGCAGGATAACCTCAACCGGTTGCCGGCCTTCACGCTCCAGGACTGTTTGCAGATCATCACCGGGAAGAAAGTCCATAACCAGATATTGATAGGACGAATCGAGAAAATAATCTGTAACACGTGGAAGGTTGGGATGATGTAATTCCGCGAGGAGATGTGCTTCCTGCAGGAATTGACTGGCACTTTCCCCGCTCAGATTTAAATTTTCTTTTATCGCTACTTTTTTGTTCAGCGAAAGATCCAAGCCCAGGTAAACATTTCCCATGCCCCCTTTACCCAATGGCGCAAGAATCCGGTACCTTTCATGCAAGATACTACCTGGCTCGAGGTTTTCCATACTTTATTGTAGTATCTAGAAGAAAATAACGCCGCTTGCCAAATAAACAATCGATCTCGCAGAATACCTGTGTACAAATTAGGAACTGGTGATTTGACCAGCCTCTATTTGCATGCTATTATCTTCATACTATCTATCTTTTCATTTTTCCTTTTTTCCAGAACATTAACAGACTTGAAGGAGACCTCGATGAGCTCTGATTTTTTGGCACGACTCATTGGAATGATTGCTTTTTCTATTCTTGGCGTCTATTGGGGTTCTTCGGTCGGGAGGCTGGCAGTACCCGGATATGGATCTGAAGCGTTAAACATTGAGCAGTATTCGTTTACCTTCGGGTTGGTCGGGGCACTAGCCGGTCTGGTCCTGACCCCATATTTAACCACCCGGCCAATTCGCTCTATCAAAAACCTGCTGGCACGTCTTTCACCCCAGCAACTATTTGCCGGAATGACCGGACTGGTATGCGGATTACTGATTGCCGCATTGGCCTCATTTCCTTTTTCCATGCTTCCCGGGCCCCTTGGCGAAGTTCTTCCGTTCATCGGTGTGATTGTTTTCAGCTATCTGGGCATTTCTCTTTTTGTGATGCGCCAGAATGATCTCTACTCCATGTGGCAGGGTGTATTTCCGCGCGCCGGTGAACCATCCGGCGAATCCTCTGGTGCCGGCTGGGCGGAAAGCCGTACCATCCTTCTTGACACAAGTGTGATCATTGACGGACGAATTGCCGATATAGCCCGTACTGGATTTCTCCCCGGCTCGCTGCTCATTCCCCGGTTTGTACTAAATGAGCTCCAATACATTGCCGACTCGGCAGATAGTATGCGCCGACAACGTGGCCGCCGTGGGATGGAAGTGCTGGCACAGATACAGAAAGAACCAACCATTCCCGTTCGTATCAGTGACATAGATGTAGAAGGAATTCGGGAAGTTGACGACAAGCTGATTACGCTTGCCCGTCAGCTTCGTTGCCCCATATTGACCAACGATTACAACCTGAACCGCGTTGCAGAGCTTCAGGGTGTAACAATATTAAACGTTAATGAATTGGCAAATGCGGTAAAATCTGTTCTTCTACCCGGTGAGATCTTAAATATCCGGGTCATTCAGGAAGGAAAAGAAGCCGGTCAGGGTGTCGGCTATATGGATGATGGCACTATGGTTGTCATTGAGAATGGACAGCGTAATCTAAACCAGCAACTAAATGTTGTTGTAACAAAAGTATTACAAACTGCGGCCGGACGGATGATCTTTGCCCGGCCGGAAGATCGGATGTAATTCAGCCAGGAGTAGCACACGATGGGTATCAAGATCTATAACACGTTAACCCGAAAAAAAGAGGATTTTGTCACAATTGAACCGCAAAAGGTTCGCATGTATGTTTGCGGTCCAACTGTATACAGTAACGCCCATATCGGCCATGCCATGTCATCGCTGGTCTTTGACATTATCAAACGATACCTGATGTTTCGTGGATATGAAGTAAAACATGTCATGAACTTCACTGATGTAGATGACAAGATTATCCAACGCGCTAATCAGCAGGGAGTGGATCCCTTTGATCTGGCAGAGAGATATATTCAGGAATTCCGCCGCCACCTGTCCGATCTGAATATTCTCCCGGCCACGGTCAATCCACGCGCCACACAAGAAATGCCGCAAATTCTCGACATGATCCAGGGATTGATTGACAAAGGTTACGCCTACCCCAAAGATGGAGATGTGTATTTCCGTGTGACAAAAGATAAGGGCTACGGCAAGCTCTCAGGCCGTAAACTGGATGATATGCAGGCAGGTGCCCGCATAGATGTTGACGACCGCAAAGAGCACCCGATGGACTTCGCTCTTTGGAAAGCGGCAAAACCGGAAGAACCGGCCTGGGATACACCCTGGGGACGTGGCCGCCCGGGTTGGCATATTGAATGCTCGGCAATGAACCTTTCACACCTGGGTGAAGAGATCGATATTCATGGTGGTGGCAATGATCTGATCTTCCCACATCACGAAAATGAGATCGCTCAGAGCGAATGTTTTACCGGTAAGCCATTCACTCGTTACTGGGTTCACAATGGAATGCTCACCCTCTCCGGTGAGAAAATGTCAAAATCTATCGGGAATCTGATCTCAATTGACGAGTTCCTTTCACAGCATTCAGCCAGCACATTACGGCTGATGGTCCTTAATTCCGGTTACCGCAGTCCATTGACATTTAACGATGATGTTATTGCTGCCGCAGAGAAAGGTCTGGAAAGGCTTCGCTCCGCTCTGAAACCCGCCATGCCTGGCGCGGGCAATCCATCTGAAACAATCAAACAAACCTTGGACGAACAGATCAAAAAGACCCGCAATGCTTTTATCGAATGTATGGATGATGACTTTAACAGTGCTGGCGCGCTGGGTTACATGTTCGACCTGGTTCGTGTCATAAATCAGGCCCGGGCTGATGGTGCCACAGATAGCCTCCTTGAACCCGCCCAGGCAACCCTGAGCGAGCTTTGTGATGTCTTTGGACTTGTTCTTGACAAGAATGATTCAGACGACCAATCCGCTGCGCCATTTATTGACTACCTGGTCGAATTGCGAACGGAGATGCGAAAGCAAAAACTGTTCGCCTTTAGCGACCAGATCCGCGACCGGCTAACTGACCTGGGAATTGTCCTGGAAGACAGCAAAGACGGAACCACCTGGCACAGGGCATAAAACAGTGCGTGAATGGATAACCGGTCGAAATCCGGTATATGAAAATCTACGTGCACATCGCAGGCAATCATTTCGCATAATGCTGGCCAATGGTGTGGAGGAAAAAGGTGTCATCGCCGAGATTCTCCAACTGGCCCAGGGGCTAAAGATACCTGTCGATCGGGTAAACCGTCAGAGGATTGATTCCCTCGGCGGCAATCCCCAGGGGATTGCTCTTGAAACGGCTCCATACCCGTACGTTGACTTATACACCATTCTGAAAACCGCGGAACGCGGGAATAAACCTCCGTTCGTGCTTATTCTAGATACATTGCAAGACCCGCAAAACCTGGGAACATTGCTACGTTCCGCAGAAGCATTCGGAGTACATGGCGTGGTCATTCCTCAACATAACGCGGCCGGGGTGACACCCGCCGTTGTGCATGCCTCATCCGGAGCGACCGAGCATCTTCTCATTACGGCTAAAAACCTGGCACAGTCCATTTCCGAACTCAAACAGGCAAATGTGTGGGTCATTGGATTGGATGCAGGAGAGGATTCTCAGGATATTTCGGATATCCGTCTGGATGGTGGGTTGGCCCTGGTTGTCGGAAGTGAAGCTGAAGGTATGCGTCCTCTCATCCGACGCTCGTGCGATGTCATTGCAAAACTTCCAATGGTTGGCCAGATAGAGTCGCTGAACGCGGCTGTGTCCGGTTCCATTGCCCTATACCTGGCCTCACGGGCGCGGTAACGATCTGCGGGATCACAAGACTCTGGCGTTGTTGATCAGGATCTGACAAGTCAGAAAGATCTGGTCTGATATCCGACAGGAGGTTATACGAATGTCGGCAGATTCTTGATAAATTTCATAATATACCTATACTATTAAAAAGCTGATAAAAAATCTTGCCAGCTTTTCAATACTGGCAAACGGGGTTCATCCGGGAAGAATAGACCAGTATTCACAGGTCGTCAAAACCTCTTGACCGGAAAAACCCTGGAAAAAAAATACAAAAAGTGGAGGAAACAATGTTAAGTAAGAATTTAGCCGGTGAAATGAATACACAGATCAAGCTCGAACTGTATTCGGGTTATCTGTATCTCTCAATGGCAGCATACTTTGAAGCTATGAATCTCTCAGGTTTTGCTCATTGGATGAAGAAACAGGCGTTAGAAGAACAAGAACACGCTATGAAATTCTATGATTATTTGAACGACCGTGGTGACCGGGTCCTATTACAGGCAATTGAACAGCCCCCCGCTGAATTTGACTCACCGCTGGCCATCTTTGAACAATCGCTGGAACATGAAAAGAGTGTGACCGCCCGCATCAATCTGCTTTACAGTATTGCCGTTAAGGACAATGATTATGCCAGTCAAAGCTTCCTCAACTGGTTTGTTGACGAACAGGTGGAAGAAGAGAAAAACGTAAGCGAGATTGTGGAGTGGCTCAAGATGTCTGGAAATTCTCCCCATGCTGTATTTATGATCAATAACCAGCTGGCACAAAGAGAGGATGATTAGCTCTTCAATCCTTCAGACGAAACGAACGAGAAAGCCGTCAGCTAAATTCTGACGGCTTTTTTTCCTTAGCAAATGCGTAGCCAGGCTTTTGAGACTACGACCTCAACCAATGACAACCCATACGAGCCAGAAAAGGATCATTAAGACCCCCATGCCAAACCTGGCGAGAATGGCGAATCCACATCCCTGCACCATACTTTTCGTGGATTTCAGCGCATCCCGCCAGTTCTTAAGCCGAACTGTCTCAACCACAAACAGTGCCAGAAGTGCGCAAATCAATCCGCCGAAAGGGAACAGGAAGGGGATGAAACTTCCCAGCACACCGGCTACCATCGACACACCGATGGACAGCCATGAAGCGCCGGCACCTTTTGCTGTGGCTCCCATTAGCAGGTTGTCCACAATGCTGCCAAAAGCCATCAACCCTGTGATTAAGATGAACAGGATGATCCCGCCAATGGTATATGTCTCTGTTATAACCTCGTATATTCCGTAGACAAGAGCGCCCGCCCAAATGATCACCAATCCGGGGATCATATTGGTTAGCAGGCTGAAAAGCCCCAACACCATTACGGTAAAAATGACTGATTGAAAAAGAGCCAGCGCGACACTGTTCATTCGAAACGTAATTACCCTTCTGAATTAGAAATTACCGGATAACGTCAATACCACCCATCCATGGACGTAAAACGTCCGGAATCTGGATACTTCCATCTGATTGCTGGTATGTTTCCATAACCGCGATCAGGGTGCGGGGAAGCCCAAGTCCTGATCCATTCAATGTGTGAACCAGGCGGTTCTTCCCTCCATCAACCGGTTTGAATTTAATATTGGCACGTCGTGCCTGAAAATCCTCAACATTCGACACGGAAGAAACTTCCAACCATTCACCACATCCCGGTGCCCAGACTTCAACGTCATAGGTTACCCGGGCATTAAATCCAAGATCGCCGCTGCACAACCGTTTGATGCGATAGGTAAGACCAAGACCCTTGCAGGTTGCTTCCGCATCTGCCACCATCTTATCAAGTTCAGCGGCGCTTTCTTCCGGGCGGCAGAAAATATACATTTCCACTTTATCAAACTGATGTCCCCGCTTGATACCGCGAACATCACGACCAGCGCTCATTTTCTCGCGCCTGAAGCAAGGGGTGTAGGCTGTATATCGCAAAGGAAGACTGGCATCATCGATCACATCATCCATATGAATACCGGTTAGAGGCACTTCGGCTGTTGGCACCATCCAAAAATCCTCTTCATGATCACGATACAGATTGTCCGCAAATTTTGGGAGCTGCCCGGACCCGTATAACACATCACCTTTGACCATGAAGGGAAGATACTGTTCGCGATAACCCTGTTTTATGTGCAGGTCCAACATGTACGCGATCAGTGCGCGCTGCAGACGAGCGCCGGCCCCTGATAACACATAAAACCTTGAACCGGTGATCTTCACGCCCTGGTCAAAATTGATAATGCCCAGTTTGGGACCGAGGTCCCAATGCGGTAATGGTGCGAAATCGTAATTCGGAATATCTCCAATGGTCCGAACAACGATATTTTCGCTGTCGTCTTTTCCGAGTGGTGTGTCCTCTGCTGGAAGGTTTGGGATGCCGGACAGAATATCAAGCTGTTCCGCTTCCACCTTGCGGATCTGTTCATCCATCTCTGCAATCTGATCACCAACAACACGCATTGCCTCGATCTTGGCATTGCGCTCTCCGGCATCCTTTGTTTTCGATATCTCCTTGGAAACCGTGTTACGTTCGCTCTTCAAGGATTCTGCCCGGGTCAATAAACTCCGCCGTTGCTGATCGATCTCCAGAATGCGTGAAACCACCTCCGGATCCATCTGGCGCAGTTTTAACGCGGCGCGCACAACATCGGGTTTTTCACGAATGAGATTAATATCGAGCATGGGCTTTCTCCTGACAGTTATGAAAAGGATTGATTTCTAGAGGTATTATAAAACGAAACGGGTTTCAACCAGGCCTGATTGCAGGCATATTAATATCTATGCGCAGATTACCTTGTTGAAATAAATCCCTTGCATACATCTGTCATAAACATATACGGAAACTTTTTCAAACCGGTTCATTTTTCACTCCCATTTATTAAGACCAATATTCTTTTGGGTAATGCGTCAGAAAAATTTATCCTATCTAAACGCTATGTTTATAGCTTATTTATTTATTTCGCGATATTTTTAGAATGACATAAGGGGTGTAAAGTTGCGGTTTTTCTGCGGGAACTGCCCTTTTCTTAGACATACCCATAGCATTTCAGCCAAAACCTAAGGAGGGATAATGAAATTCGTTAATAATCTTCGCACCAGCCAGAAACTGATTTTCGGTTTTGGCATTATGGTTCTACTCATGCTGCTGATAGCCGTTCTCGGATTAAAAGGGACAACGGATGTTCATGCCGATCTGGAGACCATGTATAACCATGAATTGCAGATCATTGAAAGAACAGGGACGGTACACGCCAGCATAAGACAGATCACAACCAATATCTACAGCTACATCGTAGTTCCAGAGAAAGCCGGTAGCATTTTGGCCGACTTCAACGCGCAGGTAGATATTATCGATTCTCAACTAACATTTTTACAGGATCATACCTTATCGTCAGATGAAGCTTCCATGATTAACAGTTTTTCATCCAATTGGGATGAGTATAAAGCCTCTGCCATAGAAGTGATGTCGTTTCTGGCATATCGCGATACTCCATCGGCCATTACCAGCTTATCCGAAGGTGGTCGGATGCATTCAGCCAGAATCGGTCTGGAAAGCGATCTCACCGGAATGCTGGAAGGAACCCGCAATCAGGCAGACAAAGAATATTCAGACGCCACGGAGAAATCAAATTTAACACGCACAGTTATGTTTTTTGGTTTTGCCGGATCTTTGGCTTTGGCTATTCTGATCATCATCATTTTGAACCATAGTATCAATACACCTATAAAACTTTTGATAAATGCCCTTCACACATTGATGGTAGGCAGCACCGGGTTTGTTGTGGAAGAAAAAGCTAGAAAAGAACTTCTGACCAGAAAAGACGATTTTGGTGACCTGTCCAGGGCTGTAGTCAGCACACGTCGATATTTTGCCGAAATGGCAGAGGTTGCTGCAGCAATTGCCAGTAATGATCTGTCTGTAAAAGTGCAGCCAAAATCTGAAGACGACACCCTGGGAAATACGCTTCAGCAGATGGTCAAGAATCTCAATGCTACACTTGCGGATTTTTGGGCAGCTTCATCACAGGTTCAACAAACATCTTCGCAATTGGCGGAAGCCTCAAGACAATCCGGGCAGGTAACTGAGCAAATATCCCAGACAATCCAACAGGTTGCTACTGGAATTTCCCAACAGGCTGAAGCAATAAACCGGACAGCATCTTCGATCGATGAAATGGGTCGGGTTATAGATGGTGTCGCAAAAGGGGCAGAGGACCAGGCAGAAGCCGCGACGAAAGCATTCTCTTTAACCAATCAATTGTCTGATGCCATACAGAAGGTTGCCGGGAATATTGATCATGTCGTAAGTAGTTCCATCGACGCAGAAGAAGCAGCCCAACGCGGGTACCAAACCGTTAATCAGACCCTCACCGGGATGCAGGCCATCAAGAACGCGGTTGATCTTTCATCAAAAAAGGTACAGGAAATGGGTTCGCGTTCAGACCAGATTGGCAATATCGTAACAACAATTGAAGATATTGCTTCTCAAACCAACTTACTGGCATTGAATGCCGCCATTGAAGCCGCGCGGGCCGGTGATGCCGGAAAAGGGTTCGCGGTTGTAGCCGATGAGGTTCGGAAACTGGCGGAACGGTCTTCCAGCTCAACAAAAGAGATCGCCGATCTTGTCTCTCACATCCAACAGACAGTCGATGAGGCTGTGGAAGCGATGACCAAAGGGGCAAAAGAAGTAGACGAAGGTGTTGATCTGGCGAAAGAATCAGGGAATGCGCTTCAGGAAATCCTTACATCCAACCATACCGTCAACGAACAGGCAAAAGAAGCCGCCAACGCTGCGTCAAACATGGCAACCACGGCAAGCGAACTCATCGAGTCGGTTGATTCTGTTTCAGCCGTAGTGGAACAAAATACAGCCGCCACAGAAGAAATGGCAGCCAGTTCATCAGAAGTTATGCAGGCAGTGGAAAATATTGCCTCTGTTTCAGAAGAAAACTCCGCCGCGGTGGAAGAAGTTTCTGCCTCTGCAGAAGAAATGAATGCCCAGACAGAGGAAGTATCCGCTTCCGCCCAGGAACTTGCCGCACTGGCCATTCAACTGGAAGGTATTGTGAAACAATTCAAACTGGCCTGACCGAACCCCGATACTCTCGCACGTTCAAAGATTTGCCATACAGGATGGTACTATCCATAATTAGTTATGGACACCTCCGGGATATCAGGTATGCTGCAAACAGGCCGTTTGCATTTGATGGGTCAGGTTCAGGTGGATCGCACCGGGAAAATTCCTGTAGCCAGGTTATCCATTAATTCCGGAGACCGAAACAGGTACCGGATTGCCCAGGTGGACGATTATTTTTTCCGTTCCCGGCACAATTTTGTTTATACCCCTCCCCTGTCTATCGCATTGGAAGCACGGGTTTCAGCCAACGAACTGCCCGGAACCTGGGGTTTTGGTTTCTGGAACGATCCATTTGCTTTTGGGATTGGCATCAAAGGTTCCGGTTGGAGGTTGCCCGCTCTGCCGCAGGCCGTCTGGTTCTTTTATGGCTCTTCCGCGAATAATCTTAGCGTAAATTCCCAAAAATCTGCATGTGGATTGATGGCCTCCGTTTTTTCATCCCGGGCGATTCCATCCCTGATGCTTGTTCCGGCACTGCCAGCCACATTGGTCTTGCCCATAAAGCCAGTCGCCCGTCTGATCCGAAGATTGGCTGCCCGGATCATCCATGATGAATTTCAAAGTCTGGATATTGATACCGATTCATGGCATTCGTATCGTGTGGAATGGCTTCCGTCAGGTGTAAATTTCATAATAGACGGTAGTCCCGTTTTTTCATCCAGCCTCAGCCCCAAAACACCTTTGGGGTTGGTCATCTGGATTGATAATCAGTTTGCTGCGTTCCACGCGGATGGCCGGGTCTCCTGGGGTTTGGAAGCCAACCGGGAGACAGCGTCGATGGAAATACGAAATATCCAGATCAGCCGTTTCGAATGAGTGGCATAACCGGTTTATCCCCGCGAAAAAGCCTTGGTCAGAATCAACTGACCGCCGCCGGGTTCCCCCATGCATTCAATTGATTCGATTCGCGTATCGAGAAGCATGGCAGTTGCTGCCGCATACATGGCACGTAATTCATAAACCGGAAGGACTTGTTCCATCGGTAACTGCGATGTTCGCAGTCTGTGACGGGTAAATTCTTCCAAAAAGATCATAGGATCCTGAATACGAAACCCAAATTCACACAGGATCAATTGACGCTGCAGACGTCCCTCCAGTGAACGTGAACCAAAGGGTAAGGCACCGGTAGCCAGCCAGTAACCGGCATCACATTGTGTCTCGAAAAATGTCCGTGAATTATCTCCACATCCAAAAAGTGAATAACCCAGCCGATAAAGGACACCTGCCAATTCAAGGCTTCGTTCCACCCATGAGGGAATTTTTGCGGCCATGACCGCGAGGGGAAACCCTCTGCCTGACAGTACTCGATCTCCTGTTCGAACCTGAACATTCCGGCTATCCGGATTGGGTTCATCGAATAATCCAGTCTGCAGAGATCGTCTAGCTGATGACTGAACACAAATCGGGCCATTCACAGCTACCAACGCAGAGGATTGTCCCGAGAGATATGCTTCCACATCAGGTAATCGGCCGTGCCCGCACGCAACGACCTCCAATTCAGAATTTATGGCTGAATAGAAATAAGGCTTTTGGGAAGCCTGAACATCGATTCCAATGTAAGTTGGATAAGACCCACCCATACGAAGAAGTGTAATCGAACCAAATTTGAAACGCAAATCCCTGAGATAAGAATGGCAATATGGATTATCATGAACGGTCAGAAATGGGGATCCGGCTTATTTTTATCTTACCAATTTGAAGAGGTCTTCATGACATGATCCAATTTTTTGTCGTTTTTACATACCTAATTTCAAGATTTTGACTTGAATCCTTCCTACGGCTATACTGAATACTGATCAAAAACTATTATTCCTATATTGGAGGCTTGAAACAATGACCGAATCGTCTGCGTTTAAGTTGACCTATGCAACAATGTTCAATCCACCGGAGGAATTGCACACCCGGTTTGAAGATGCTCTGAAAAACGTCAAGGCACATCTGGGTGAAGAACACACAATGTTCATCGATGGGAAAGAAGTCCGAATTGATGACAAATTCGAAGACCGGTCTCCTGTTGATACGGGCGTGGTGCTGGGCATTTTTCAAAAAGGCGGTGCGGAAATTGCCAGCCAGGCTATTGCTGCCGCGAAGAAAGCATTTCCCGCATGGTCCCATACACCCTGGGAGAAACGGATTGAACTTTTACGAAAAGCAGCCGATCTGATCGATGAACGAATTTACCAGATCGGTGCGGTGATGGCCATGGAAGTTGGCAAGAATCGCATGGAAGCCCTGGGTGATGCGGCAGAGACGGCAGATCTCATCCGATATGCCTGCACACAGGTGGAAGTCAACAAAGGTTTTGTTTTTGAAATGGGACATGATCCCCTTGTTGGGTTCAAGTCAGACAACACTTCAGTGTTAAGAGCCTATGGTGTATGGTTGGTCATCAGCCCATTTAACTTCCCAAGCGCGTTGACAGGCGGCCCGGTTGGCGCCGCTCTGGCGGCCGGCAACACAGTTGTGATGAAGCCTGCCACAGACTCCCCCTGGACTGTCCGATTGCTGGCGGAATGTCTTCGCGACGCCGGTCTTCCAGCAGGTGTTTTCAATTATGTCACCGGTGGTGGATCAACTCTTGGGCAGGCATTGATCGATAATCCGGATGTGGCAGGGGTTACCTTTACCGGTTCATATAATGTGGGTATGAAACTGTACCGGGATTTTGCTGCCGGGGCATGGATACGCCCCGCGATCCTGGAAATGGGCGGCAAGAATCCCGTTATTGTTACACGCCACGCTGACCTGGATGCGGCCACAGTTGGAATCGTCCGTTCAGCCTTTGGTCTGCAGGGGCAAAAATGCTCCGCGGCATCCCGTGTTTTTATCGAAGAGCCGGTATATGACGAACTTATCTCCAGACTGGTAAATGCCACCGGTAAACTTGTTGTGGGTGATCCAACAGATCGAAAAGTGACTCTTGGTCCGGTTGTTAACAAAAACTCATACAACGATTACCAGAATTATATTGATGATCTGAAACACAGCGGGAAGATATTGACGGGAGGGAAGGTCCTTACCGACGGGGATTTGTCCAAAGGATATTTCTGCGCGCCAACCCTTGTTGACAGTCTGCCGTATTCACATAAACTGTGGAAACACGAGATGTTCCTCCCCATTTCAACGATCGGCAGGGTAAAGAATCTGGATGAAGCGCTGACCCTGGCAAATGATGTCGCTTATGGGCTGACTTCAGGAATTTATGGAAATGAAGAAGAGGTCGCCACTTTCTTTGACCGGATCGAAGCCGGAGTGATTTACGCCAACCGTCCACAGGGTGCCACGACCGGTGCCTGGCCTGGCTTCCAACCATTTGGTGGCTGGAAAGGTTCTGGATCAACCGGCAAAAATGGCGGCGGCCTGTACTACGTTCAGCTGTATATGCACGAACAGATACGCACTCATGTTCACAAAGCCTGAGGAAAGGCATGAGTAAGCTCTGTTCTCTCAATGAAGCCATAAAAGAATATGTTCGCGACGGCAACATGCTTTACGCAGCCGGGTTTACCCACCTAATCCCCTTTGCTGCCGGACACGAGATCATTCGGCAGGGTCGAAAAAACCTTATCCTTGCCCGTGCCACTCCCGATCTTATCTACGAACAAATGGCCGCGGCAGGATGTGCCAGTAAGATTATTTTTTCCTATATGGGCAACCCGGGTGTGGGTTCCTTACGGAATCTTCGCGCGTTGGTAGAACAGGGAAAGGTAGAAATAGAGGAATACTCCCATTTCGCCATGATCACCCGACTGCAGGCTGGCGCGTCTGGACTTCCCTTTCTTCCCATGAACGAGACGGGGGCTTTTGATCTGGAGAATGCCAACCCAAATTTCAAACGTGTTATCGATCCATATTCCGGCAAATCGGTCGTGGTGGTTCCAGCTCTAAACCCCGATGTAGCCATAATCCACGCCCAGCGTGCGGACCGGAACGGTAACGCTCAGATATGGGGCATCCTGGGAGAACAAAAGGAAGCCGCATTCGCGGCTGAACATGTCATAGTCACGGCTGAGGAGATCGTCCCGGATGATGTCATCCGGTCCGATCCCAACCGCACGATAATCCCGGAATTGATCGTGGATGCCGTGTGTCATGTCCCCTTCTGCAGCCATCCCAGCTACACACAGGGTTATTATGACCGCGATAACGAGTTCTATCTGCAATGGGATAAGATCAGCGAGACGTCTGAATCCGTCCAACAATATCTGGATGAATGGGTGTACAGCATACCTGATCGTGATGCCTACTGGAAAAAGCTGGGGGAAAATGTCCATCAACGCCTCTCTGTCAGGGAAAAAATGAGCGTACCGGTGAACTATGGCCAATATTGAGTATTCATCAACAGAATTGATGATCATTAATTCCGCCCGCCTTCTCCGCGATGGCGACGTGGTATTTGTTGGTGTGGGACTGCCCAACCTCGCCTGTAATCTGGCGCAGCGCACACACGCGCCCAATCTACAAATGATTTATGAAGCCGGTATTATCGGTGCCCGGCCTGAACGTTTGCCACTTTCCATTGGCGACCCCACGCTTGTTTCAGGAGCCGCTTCAGTTTGTAGCATGTATGACATTTTCACACTGTATCTCCAACGGGGAAATGTGGATGTCGGCTTCCTGGGTGGAGCACAGATTGACAAATTTGGTAATATTAATGCCACAGTAATTGGAGACTATGCGCATCCAAAAACCCGTCTTCCTGGTTCGGGCGGTTCCAGAGAAATAGCAGCCTGGGCCAACCGATGTTATATAATCACCCCCCATCAAAAACGCCGATTCCCGGAAAAGGTGGATTTTCGCACCTCGGCAGGTTTCCTGGGCGGACACGGGGAACGTGACCAATTGAACCTCAAGGGAAAAGGCCCACAGGCTGTGGTTACTGACATTGGCATCCTTCAACCGGATGAGACCGGTGAATTGATCCTCGCTGCCGTACACCCCGGACGAACGGTTGATGAAGCCATTGCGAACACAGGTTGGAGCCTGCGTTGTGAAATCTGTGACCGGGTTACCGAACCCCCGACAGAAAATGAAATTCGTATATTGCGGGAAGACTTAGATCCGGAAGGAATTTATTTAAAATGACAACAGAACCACTACAACTACTGGTTACCATGCCATTTTCTGAACAGCAGATCGACAGGATCAAAGCTGTATCACCCAGGTTGAAAGTAACAGCGATCCGTGCACACCAGCCCGGTGATATTCCAGAGGAGATCTGGGGGCAGACCGACATCTTGTATACTGATTCCGTCCTACCGGAGCCCGATCTGGTTCCCAAACTCAAGTGGATACAATTCCACTATACCGGCATTGATTACGCGGTTCAAAAACCCATAATGGGTAAACCTAACCTGTTGGCCACAACCATGAGCGGGGCGAACGCCCTGCAAATGGCCGAATATGCTCTGACAATGATGCTTGCGCTGGGGGCCAATGTAAAAACCATGATCGATAATCAGGCAAAAGCATTCTGGCCGGAAAAACGCTGGGAAATGTATAAACACCAGGAATTGCGTGGAAGTACAGTCGGATTGGTGGGATATGGCAGCATAAACAGGGAAGTTGCACGACTTCTGATGCCATTTCAAGTGACGGTCCTGGCTGCCAAAAGAGATCTTAAACAGCTCAAAGATGACGGTTACATTCCGGAAGGCACGGGAGACCCCGAAGGGGATTACTTCACCCGTCTTTACCCTATTGAAGCCATGAAATCCATGCTGCGGGAATGCGATTTTGTCGTGCTCGCGCTTCCCTTAACGCCCTCGACCCGCGGCATGTTCGGAGCAGACGAATTCGCCTCCATGAAATCCACAGCGTATTTTGTGGATCTAAGCCGTGGAGGGATTGTGGATCATTCAGCGCTGAAAGAAGCCCTGGAGAAGAAAGTCATCAGCGGAGCCGCTCTGGATGTTTATCCGGAAGAACCGCTTCCGGCATCCAGTCCATTGTGGAAGGTACCCAATCTGATCATCTCACCTCACGTTGGCGGGGTCAGCCCACATTACAACAATCGGGCTGTAGACCTTTTCTGCACCAACCTGCAAAGATTCCTCGAAAACAACCCCTTATTTAACCGGTTTGATCCCGAAATCGGCTATTAACCGATTAGAATTATCGGGACATGAAAAACCCGATAATTGACGTTGTCCTATTCGACCTGGGCAGTACATTGATCTATTTTGATGGGCATTTGCCGGATATTATGACAAATGCCTATCAAGCATTGGCCGCTTCCCTGTTGGAAGGTGGATATACCCTGAACAAAGATGTTTTCCTTTCCGAGTTTCTTTCCCGATTGGAAGCCTATCACAGCGAGCGGGAATCTGAACTTGTTGAATACACAACAGAACAGGTACTGCGGATTGTTCTGCAACGCCAGGGATTGAAAGCTGTTACACATGAACATTTACGGCCTCACCTCGCCCATTTCTATCAGGTTACCCAGGCATGCTGGAAAGTGGAACACGACACTCACACTACATTGAGTACATTGAGAGAATCTGGATACAGGCTGGGTATCATATCCAATGCCGGTGACGACTGGGATGTGCAAACCCTGATCGATAAGGCGAATATCCGTCCGTTTTTTGATTACATTAGCACTTCAGCGGCTGCCGGTATTCGGAAGCCGCATCCGAAAATATTCCAGATGGCGTTTGACGCGTTGTCCATCCGGCCTGACCAGGCCGTCATGGTGGGGGATACGCTGGGAGCGGACATTCTTGGCTCAAAGAATCTGGGTACACATAACGTATGGATCACCCGCCGCGTTAACCGTTCGATCATGCAAAACCTGGAAGAACAGATCAAACCAGACCGGACCATCTCAGCGCTTTCAGAGCTTCCCACGCTGTTGGATTCCTGGCCGGCTTAACCCACATTATCCGTACGAAAGAACCCTCAATTTATGCCAGAATTCCATAAACCGGTTCCCTATATCGCCCTGCTGCTCGGGATATTGTGCCTTTCTTTATCGGCGATATTTGTCCGTACGGCGCAGGCACCGGGAATTGTCACCTCATTCTACCGAATGACGACCGCCGCTCTGATTTTATTGCCGGTTATCCTGGTCCGATCAAATGGCAAACTCAAGTTGAAACCGAAGTGGCTAATCGCCCCATTGGCAGCGGGATTCATCACCGCGCTGGATCATGGAGCATGGAGCACGGCAGTCGCGTATACCAGTATCGCCAACGCCAATTTGATCAATTTCATCGCACCTGTCTGGGTGGCGTTGATCTCGTGGTTATTCTGGAAAGAAAAGCTGCCAGGATGGTTTTGGATCGGTCTGGGACTTGTGATATCCGGTATGGCATTTGTTTTTGGGTCAAATCTATTCTTACATCCCGCATTCAGCAAAGGTGACGCTCTTGCCTTACTTTCATCCTTTTTCTTCGCGGGATATTATCTTATTACCCAAAAAGCCCGTTCACGGGTGGATGCATTGACCAGCACCGGACTAATCGCGCTTGCCAGCTCAGTGACCCTTTTGTTTATCTGCCTGATCAGCCGGGCACCGCTGACCGGTTATCCGTCACAAACCTGGGGCATTTTTATTGCTTCCGGTATCATCTCGCAAATTGCCGGATACTTTTGCATGACCTATGCCCTCGGGCACATATCCGCATCCATTGTTTCCCCAACCATGATCGCGTCACCGGTAATATCGGCTCTACTTGCCATACCAATTGCCGGTGAAAATTTGAGCCCATTCCAGATTACGGGGGGAATTCTCGTTTTCGCGGGTATCCTTCTGGTCAACCGGGGGAAAATCTGGTGAGAAGATCAATCCACTGGTTGAAGCTGAAAGCAAATAACCAGAGAGTTTTCCACCTCTCCCGGCTTTACATGAAACGGGTATTGCTTACCACCTCCCGCCCAGTAAAGCAGTTCCTGAAACAACCCGGCAATAAAATGCAGCCAGACAATCTGACCTGGTTGGGGCATGTTGCTCTGAACCGCGCTCGCGTAAACACTGATCGAATCACCTTTTTCATCCATACGCAGGTCAGCCGCCTTCCAATCGTGTAAGAGACGATTGATTTTTCCAATGCCATCGCGTAAACGCTGTTTTTGCGGTTGCAGCCTGAATTCAAGGCTGTTTATCCCAATCTGTTTTCCATGGTAACGCACAATATACTTAAAGGCGGCAGAACCGATCCGCAAGAACAACCCGGAAGCGGATATTCTCCCCAGAATTGTCTCTGCTTTTTCGGGTAGGAGTTCAACCGTTTCAAATTTTGCCAGTTGCAAAATTTGTGAGGTTTCCCCTGAATCTTCCGGAATGATTTCCCTTAACCCTTTACAGAAAACTGTCGCCAGGTCAGGAGACACTATCTTCCGCATAGAATAATTAATCCCGAATACTACTGAACATCAAGACGTTTCTTGATGATTTCAAGCAAATTGAGAAGGATTTTTTTGACTGGTTCCATTTCAGTGGCAACACACGGAAGAACAGGAATGTTATCCCTTAAACGCAAGGCGTGTCGGATATCTTCAACATCCCAGGCTTCTTCCAGATCCTGTTTATTTACAGCCACCACATATGGTGAATCAGAGTGATCAGAGAAGGACTCAAGGATGTAACGTGCTTCCCGGAAGGTTTCAGGGCGGGTGCTGTCTACCATAAGAATGAACCCAAGCATGCCTTCCGAAAGAATATCCCACATAAATTCAAAACGGCGTTGACCCGGCGTACCATAAATATGCAATATCAGGTTTTTATCAATGGTAAGACGCCCGAAATCCATGGCAACCGTTGTGGATTCCTTAACCTTTTCCGCGTCACTACTGATCTTCTGTTCCGTAGAGACAACTTCGATCTCGCTGATCGTACGGATGAATTCAGTCTTCCCGGCATTGAATGGACCGGTAATAACCATTTTTACTGTTTGAACATGAGGAGTTGTACCAGCCAAAATTACAAACCTCTAATCCGATTTATTAATCGATTTACCAGTGACCGCTGTTCTTCTTTCGTCTGGTTGGGCAATAATGTAGTAACCGGTAACGGACGTGAGACCACTTCCGGTTTCACAATCTCCACCAGCCCTGCCTGTAATAATCCATAAACCACACGGCGAATTTGCAGGTCATCCATAGATGTTGCCTGTGCGATTTGCCGTACGGAGTTCTTTGGATTGACAAAGGAAACAACTTTCCACTCTTCCACGGTCAGGTTCACTTTCCGCAGGTTATTTTCCGGGCGATCGGAAAAACGCAGTGAAACATCCAAATTTGGAACCTCATCCATCAACAATTCCATTTCCTGGATGTGACGGGAACCTTCCATAATGAGGTTCTCCAGGTCCATATTCAATGCGATCTTATCCTCCGGGGGCGGTTCATTCGGTAAAAACCGGAAGACCCCTTCCTGCCAGGTGAACAGGCGGCGCACGATGGCAACATGATGCTGCTGCAGGCTGTTCAAGATTGTTTCCCGCGAAACAAACCCCGCATTGATCAATTGCAATCCAAGTTCTTTGTCCCATATGGCTCCCCCTTTTGACTTGATCGCCCGGTATAGATTCGGGCTGATGCGTTGATTCTGATACAACACAGAAGAGAGTGAAGAATCTTCATTTGCCGTCAACGCGCAGGCCAAACGCCCATCTCTGAAGTAGACATGGGCTGTCTCCCCCTTCTGGATGATTTCCAACATACCGGTCTTTCGAGCTAAGTTAACCAGGTTTAGTAATTGTGCAAACGGAAAGTCTCGGAGATTTCCCTGCAGTGCCATAACGCCCCTATCAATAAGTATGCATATCCAGATGCAAATTATACCGTTCCCGAAAGTTTTGGTCAAATTATTAGCGGGTATAATTAAGAAAATTCTCATATGGAGCAAATTTAACGATGCGCCATCAAACACTCATGATCTTTAATCCTATCGCCAATCTGGGTCGGGCATGGCCGGTAGCATCTAACCTTCGTCGTGTGGCTGAAGATCTGGGTGGAGCTGATTGGTCGGGCACCGTCTATCCGGGTCATGCCAGCGAGATCGCTGAAAAGGCAGCATTGGATGGTTACAAGACAATTGTCGCGCTGGGCGGTGATGGGACCATTCACGAAGTTATCAACGGGATAATGGCTGTGGAACCCGAAAAAAGACCCCGTCTGGGAATTGTTCCGGTTGGATCAGGCAACGACTTTGCCAGCACAGTGGGTATTCCACGAAATTCCGTTGAAGCATTGAAAAATGTGTTTTCCGGCACACCGCGACGAATGGATGTGGCCATCGCAATTGATGGCAGCGGACGCAAAGAATACTGGATGAACACACTGGGCATGGGTTTTGATTCTGCTGTGAACTTTTATTCCCGACAAATTCCCATTTTCCAGGGTTTCATGATTTACTTTTTAGCATTAATCCGTACAATAATAGAAAACTATCGTCCTTTTACAATTACCGGTACAATAGATGGAGAGCCATTCGAAAAAGAAACTCTGATGCTTACCGTTACTAATGGTCGACGTGAAGGTGGAGGCTTTTTACTGTCCCCCGATGCCCTTCAAGATGACGGATTGTTGAACTACACGTTGGTTGATGTAATCTCCCGTCTAAAAATGTTAATGGCCATACCGCACTTTCTTAAAGGCACACACGACAGTCTTAACTATGTAAAAACAGGTACATTTAAGAAAATTTCATTACGGTCAAATAATCCTCTATATATCCATGCAGACGGCGAAATGTTTGCCGGTTTTTCTTCACAGGTAACAGAAATGACTTTAGAAGTACTTCCAGGCGCTATTGAAATAATCTTATAAAACACAAAAAAAGGTACCGTGCCCGATATAACTCAAACCCTACAAGATGCCGATCTCGGCTTCCTTAAATTTGTCGCTGAATCATGGGAAATTCATGATCTTCCGGACGATCCGGAAAGCATTGTAGCCGCGTTGCAGATCAAGGTTTCTGACGCAGAGACTGTGCAAAGACTGGCAACCACACTTCCCTCTGAAGCACAGTCCGCTGTTCGCGCGCTGATGCAAAAACGCGGCCGTGTTTCCTCCACAATATTTGAACGAACCTACGGAGAGATCCGAACCATGGGTGTCGGACGCCGTGAGAGAGAGCACCCTGAGCTTAACCCGGTGTCTGTAGCTGAAATTCTATGGTATCGAGGTTGGATCGGCCGCGCTTTCCTGGGCGGAGGTGGAAGGCCGGAGGATACGATCTATCTTCCCGATGAAATCTATGCCGCGTTGACCGATCTCGAAGAAGAAGAAACATCTGAAGTACCCACATTCTCGACTCAAATGCAGGAGAGCCGCATTTGGTTCTATCGCGACGGCGTCCTGGAACAGGCCTGCACAGTTCTGGCTGCATTACGGTCAGGTGAAGCAGTGGAAGATCTTCCACCACGCCGTGGAGCCGTTCCGACTCCGGTACTGGTAGCCTGGCTGCGCTGCCTGAAATGTCTCGATGATCAAAATCACATTCAACCGGAAGCCATCCGGAGATTTCTGGAATCATTACGGCCGCAGGCTTTATATATTCTGATTCAGGCCTGGCGCGGTTCGATGGAATTCAACGAACTGCGTATGCTGCGAGGCCTTGAATTCGAAGGTACCTGGACCAACGATCCGGCAGATACTCGTGAGCATGTCATTGAATTGATCAATACCCTGGCCGGTGATGAATGGATGGATCTGGCCGAGTTTGTCAATGCTGTAAAACAGAAGGATCCTGATTTTCAACGGTCTGGGGGAGAATACGAATCATGGTTTATTCGCGAAAGCCGCACCGGAGAATACCTCAAAGGATTTGAAAGCTGGGATCGTGTGGAAGGGGCATTATTGCGCTTCTATATCACCGGTCTGCTGTACTGGCTTGGGCTTGTTGAATTGACCCGCCCCACTCCGGGAATTGTACGGTTCCGGTTGTCTCCCTGGTGGCCTGCGGTAAATGGTGACATGGAGATTATCGAAGCCAAGGATAACTCGACCCCATTACAAATTAACCGCTCCGGAGAGATTCTAGCGCCGCCACGGTTCAATCTGGCCACACGATATCAGATCGCCCGATTTGCTCAACCGGTGGATTATCAGGGAAAGGGTTATCTGTACCGTATATCGGCATCAGGCCTGGCTACCGCGCAGGAGCAGGGACTAACCCCATCCATGCTGGAGAGAATGCTCCACAAATACTCCCGCGGGGCCATTCCACCCAATGTACGTAACGCGCTTCATTCCTGGGAACAGACTGGCTCTCAGGTTCGCATCAGCGATGTAACCATTCTCCGAGTCAGCGACCCACAGGTCTTACGTCGATTAAAAGACAGCTCTGCTGCCCGTTTCCTGGGTGAAAGCTTCTGCGCCACAGCAATCGAGATCAAACCTGGCGCGGAAGATAAGATCCGCCAGGTTCTGGCGGAAATGGGACTAATTCTTTAAAACGATCCGCGTTATCAAGTAAAAAAATGCGCGTCCCTAACCGGACGCGCGTATGTTTTTCGTCATCATATATCCGGCAGCCAGCACAGCAGCTGATGTCATACAGGTCACAATCCAAATCATGGAAGACCGCACCAGGTATCCTATCCATTCTACGAACCATAGCATTTCAGCCTGGAGTGGAGCGGGCATGAACAGAATAAAAGCAAGAAATAGAGAGACCAAAATACTTCCTGCCAAGCTGACTGCCAGATCCATCCAGCTTATGCGAAAAGCCGGTGCGGCGTTTATGCTGTTGATTCGTCCCATAACATGACCATACATCCCCCGGGGCGGATCCGCCAGAACTGCCTCACGGAATGCGGATTCGATTTCTTGATCAAAATCACGAATCAGATCATCATTCATCTCGCCCATTCTACCACCTCACCCCGATTGATCAACACCTCTCGTAAACGGGCTTTTGCCCGGAAAAGACCCGTCTTTACCGTCCCCAGAGGAAGGTTCATCACAGCCGAAATTTCCTCATAAGCCATATCCTGTTGATACCGTAACAGAACCAGAAGCCGATAACTTGATGGCAATTGATCAATGGCCTCTTGCAAAAGCGCCCTCCGCTCAGATGCCTCCGCCAGTCTTTCCGGCCCAGGCTCACCTGTCGAGTGCAGGTCGTCATCCATCTCAAGCGGAATCTGGGTTGTTTCCCGCCGTAAACCGGGATGCCGGTTGTAACACAGGTTGATAACGATCCGGTACAACCAGGTGCGAAATCTTGATTCGCCCCGAAATCCGGGGATCGCCTGCCATGCCCGAATAAAGGCCTCCTGAGCTGCGTCCTGGGCTTCATTCACATCACCAAGGGCACGAAATGCCAGGTTATAAACAAAAACCTGGTATGTCATTACCAATTCTCCGAATGCCCGGGTATCACCATGTTTTGCCTTCAGGATCAATTGACTTTCATCTGGCTGCATTGACACTGCTTCTCCTGTAGCATTAGACCATGGATTGCAAAAAAAAGTTTCATATCACCTGGGACAATTTCTTTCTCTTACAAATATTGAATGAACAATACTTCCAAGATAGATTGTCATTTATGAATAAGTGAAACTTTTTCAACATATCTCCTGTCTAACTTCACAAGAAAAGTAATTCACAGGAGGAGTTAATGCAGCAAAAAAAGATAGTGGCAGGCGTGCTGATCCTTGTCATGGCAAGCCTTTGTGTTTTGATGATCATATCCGGTCTGGCTTTCCTTCGTTCCGGATATGTACCGTTTTTTATCTCACTGGAAAATCAATCTAATCTTTCAACCGCAGTCGCGACGATCGAAGAGCATGAGACCATCCCAGTCGTATCTCCGGCTCGACTCATTATAGAAAATCCGTTTGGAAATGTAAAAATGACGGGTTACTCCGGAGATCAGATCACCATAGATATCATCAAGCGGGCCTGGGGAATGAACCCTGACAAAGCAAGAGAATATCTTGAAAAAACCAGGGTTGAGATAAGCCGGGAGGAAAAACTTGTCACCGTCAATGTCATTCCCGCAGAAAGCACTGTTGGTATTGCCATCAATGTAGATCTCATTATCTCCATTCCCATTGATACGGCTATCAACACAACGTTAAAAAATGGTGACATTAACCTGGACCATCTGGAAGCGGAAGCCATCCTTCATTCAGACTTCGGCGACATTCATGTATCTGATCTCGAAAATGGTGAATTAAATGCAACAAGCCGGAACGGGGAAGTTACTGCCGTGCAAATAAAAAGCGATGGATTTCCCATTGCGTTAGGCTCTGATTTCGGTGACATGCAACTTTTGGAAAGCAACGGCAACCAGGTTGACATCCAATCCAAAAACGGAACGATCACACTCAGCAATGTCAAATCATCAGGTCCGGTAACTTTAGCCAGTGATTTCGGCTCAATATCCTTCATTGAAGGCCGGACCGGCACTTTTGAAGCATTTTCACGCAATGGTGATGTGAAGATAAGTTCAACAGCCATAGGAGGTTCGTTAACTATTCAAACTGATTTCGGGGATATTAACCTGGATAAAGCCGTAGCCAGATCGTATGATCTCCAAAACAAAAATGGAACGATCCGCGTGGATACAGCCAGCGGTCCGTTAGTAATCAATACGGATTTTGGAGACATTGAAATATTAAACGGTCAACTCTGTGACCTGGTTCTGGAAACACAGAATGGAGATATAAACTATAAGGGAAGCCTGGGAGCCGGACCACACCATCTAACAGCCAAATTTGGTGATATATCCCTTGGTTTACCGCCCGATTCAACCATCAATCTTGATGCCCAGACCGCGTTTGGAGACATCAATAATGAATTTGATATCACTACAACAGGAAAAGTGCAGGATAACCACCTCACGGGAACAATAAACGGCGGAGGAGCTGTCGTGAACCTCAACACATCCAATGGGACAATCACCCTGAATGCAATTCACGAGAAGGAGTCTTGACATGGTTACCTCATCCTGGTCTTTTGCCATTATTTGCGCTGGAGCGATTCTTACACTTCTTCTCTTCTTTGGCTTTATCGTATTGATGCGGTATATCAACTTTAAAGAAAACCTGGCCCTGGCAGAAAAAGGCTTCGCCCGACCACCCGCCACAAAACAGAAACGAAAAAATGTTTTGATCTGGGGAGTAATGGTTGCCGCTGTCGGAATGGCATTATGTCTGGGGCTCTATCCATTGGGATTATCCGGCACAGGCACCCAGTACCCGTTTGGGCTGGGTCCCTGGATGATCGCTGGTTTCTTACCGCTTTTTGTCGGGATCGGTCTGATACTGGTTTATGTTCTTTCCGGTGAGGAAGAAAGCGGGAGAATCCCGCAGGATGCCAACATGGAAGATGTGGTGGATACAACTCTCAGTCAGGGAACAATTGAGGAAAATAATCTGAAGTCGTGAACGAGCGTAACAGTAATCAGAATTAGGCCGGAGAATTCCCGGCCTTTTTTCATTTGTATATAGAGTTACATGATTTGTATAATCAATGCGTGACAGTGTCTGTTTGCATCCCGGATTTCTGCATTATGCGAAAAAGGAAGGAATGGCAAATGAAACGTTTGATGGTCTTTTTCCTGGGATTGGTCATACTTATTACCACGACAGGCGCGGTCATACCCGAACCTGTAACACAGGAGCTAAACCCCGCCCCTCCAACATCTCCAGTCAGGCTCATTTTTATTCACCACTCTACGGGTGAAAATTGGCTCAATGACAACAATGGCGGATTAGCCCGTACGTTGCAACAATACAACTATTACCCCAGCGATACAAATTATGGGTGGGGGCCGGGTGGAATTGGTGACCGGACGGACATCCCCAACTGGCTTGAATGGTTCCGCAGCGACCAGACCGCTACCATCATGCAGGCGGTTTATACCGAGAATGAAGTTCATTCCCCATTTGAACGCACTCTGGCAGACCCTGGTGGCGAAAACCAGATCGTCATGTTCAAGTCCTGTTTCCCGAATTCTGCGCTGGACGGCAACCCGAATGATCCACCAACTCCCGGCTCGGACCTCAATGTGGGAAACGCCAAATATGTCTACAACGAGATCCTGCAATATTTCAAAACCCGTCCTGATAAACTCTTCGTGGTGATCACAGCCCCCCCGCTCTCTGATAGCACTCATGCGGCCAACGCGAGAGCGTTTAACAATTGGCTGGTCAATGATTGGTTGAAGGAAAACAACTATACGCAACCCAACGTCGCGGTCTTTGATTTCTATAACATACTCACTGGCCCGGATAATCATCATAGCTATGTGAATGATCGGATCGAGCATCGAATTGTCAATGACCGCAATACATCCTATTATCCATCAGAGGATGATCATCCCAATCAGGCAGGAAACCAGAAAGCCACGGTAGATTTTATTCCGATGTTGAACATTTTCTACAACCGTTGGCAGGCCTCCGGTCCGACACAGGCAGAAGTTGCGCCGGCTGAACCTGCCCCTGCCGTTGAACAGGCTCAGGAAGAAGTCGAACCAGCCGCCCCTGCCATGGCAATAGCGGAAGGAATGCTGTTCGATTTTGAATCAGACCAGCCAGACTGGGATGCCAATGTGGATGAAGCTGTTCAGGGCACCGCTCTGGATTGCCAACCGGTCCCCGGCATTGCCGCAGGCGGAACCCGAAGCATGCAGATCACATTCAATGTGGCACCTGAAAGCTGGGCAACCTGCTCTTCCTTCTTCTCTTCCCCGGCCAATCTCAGCTCGGCAGATGGAATCCAGTTCATGCTGCAGGTTGATCAACCGGGTAATGTGCTTCATTTCGATGTGTTTACGGATATCAATGGTGAACAGGCCACATACGCACGCGATATCCCCTTCACGTCCGCCGGGGGCAAATGGGTGACTGTACAGACTCGTTGGTCAGACCTCAAACGCGTGGAATGGGAGGCCGACGGTGGGTCACCATTCAATCACCCGGATCAGATCACCGGATTGGCCTTTGGTTTTCCGGCTGAAGACACGGTCAACCGCGGCGTGATCCACATTGACGACATCCGAACATTCTCAGATAGTCAATCGGCTGTTCCGCCATCCGAAGCCCAACCGGCAGCCGCTGCCAAAAACGGATCATCAGACCAGGGACAATCGGAAGATTCAGCCATCCAATCAGGAGATCAAAAACGCGGTTTTCTTCCCTTTTGCGGTTCCGCTTTATTGATCCCATTTGGAACCCTGGTATTTCTAAAAGGCCGAAAACCGGCAATGTTCTAATTTCTGTCGCCGGAAAGACCATTGACTAAATAGTTTTTTCAAACTTATTGCTACGCACAAGGAGTCAACATGGCAAACCGTTTAAACTGGATTCAGGAAGAGATCGACGCGTTGCAACAAGCCGGTCTATTCAATCGGATCCGTACCATCAACAGCCCACAGGGGGCCTGGTTGACGGTCGATGGAAAAAAGTCGCTGAATTTTTGTTCCAACAATTACCTGGGTTTTGCCAACCATCCGCGCCTGCTTAAGGCGGCTAAGGAAGCCATAGACCGGTTTGGCATAGGTCCCGCAGCCGTGCGCACCATTGCCGGAACCATGGATATCCACCTCGAATTGGAAAAGCGCATGGCCGCCTTTAAAAAAGTGGATGCTGCCATCACCTTCCAATCCGGTTTTTGCGCCAATCTGGCCACCATCCCGGCACTGGTTGGCAAAGAGGATGTGATCTTTTCTGATGAACTGAATCATGCCAGTATCATCGATGGTGCCCGCCTCTCCGGAGCAAAGATCGTGCGTTTTGCGCATGCCGATCCTTCCTCCCTTGAACAGGTTATCAAGGAAGCGGAAGGCACCTACCGCCGGGCTCTGATCGTGACCGATGGCGTGTTCAGCATGGATGGGGATATCGCGCCACTGGATAAGATCTATGAGATCGCTGAATCGTACGATATCCTGTTGATGGTGGATGACGCTCATGGAGAAGGTGTTTTGGGAACCGGCGGCCGTGGCATTGTGGATCACTTTCACCTGCATGGGAAAGTGGATATCGAAATCGGAACCATGTCCAAGGCATTTGGAGTAATGGGGGGTGTCGTTGCCGGCAAGCCGGTGATCATCGATTGGCTGAGGCAGCGCGGTCGTCCTTTCCTGTTCTCATCCGCCGTCACACCACCGGATGCTGCCGCGTGTATTGCCGCATTAGATGTGCTGGAAGAGTCAACCGAACTGGTGGACCGCCTTTGGGAGAATGCGCGCTATTTCAAAGCCGAAATGAAAACGCTGGGATTTGATACCGGTGTGAGCACAACACCGATTACTCCTGTCATGTTGGGCGAAGCGCCGCTGGCGCAACAATTCAGCCGATCGCTGTTTGATAACGGTGTTTTTGCCATGGCACTGGGATTTCCCACTGTACCGAAGGGCAAAGCGCGAATCCGTGTGATGATCTCTGCCGCCCACAGCCGCGACGACCTGGATCAGGGACTTGCGATATTCAAGAAAGTTGGCAAAGATTTGGGCGTAATCCAATAATCCATCCAGCTTCCTTACAAAGATATACCTATTTATCCAAGGCTGTCTATCGACAGCCTCTTTTTTTTTTACCTTAATGACAGGGTTCACCTTTATAATCAAATCTTATTATTCTCGTAATCAGGAATTATTCATGAAACCAGATCAGCAACAATACGTTATCTCCATCATGTCACGCGACCGGGTGGGAATTATCCATGATATCTCGCAAGCCATCAGCGGACTGAACGGCAACATCGCCGACATCCGCCAGAGCGTACTGTGCGGCTATTTCACCATGATCCTGCTGGCAGCATTTCCGTATGCAGTATCCAAACGGGATATTGAACGACGGCTGGCGGAAGTGGACGCGCGCAGCGAAACAGCCATTGACGCGGTTGTCAAGGAAGTGGAAATTTCCGATCCGGTCGCTCGAAACTCGATCCCTGATAACGCCTATGTGTTAACTGCCACAGGTCCAGACAGAGTAGGTTTCGTGGCCACAGTCTCCTCTTTTTGCGCCACCAACAATATCAATATCATTGATCTTTCCACAACCCGATCCGATGGTGATTATGTCATGATCCTGATCGTGGACTTGAATTGTTGCCCTTCCATCGACGACATCCGCCGCGAACTGCAGGAATTCGCCCGTGCAAACGGCTTGAGGATCGTCTTACAACACTACGATATTTTCCGGGCGGTCAATGAGATTAACCTGCCCGTACATTGAAATAACAGAAAGCCCCGACCATGATCCAATCCGATGAAATTCTTAACACTGTAGATATGATCCAGAAGGAAAATCTGGATGTCCGGGCGGTGACAATGGGAATCAGCCTGTTGGACTGCCACCGTGAAGATGTTGCCGCCACCTGCAAAGCGATCCGCAAGAAAATCCGCCATCACGCGGAAAAGCTCGTGTCCACCTGTGATGCGATCAGCAGCGAATACGCCATCCCGGTGGTGAACAAACGATTGGCCGTTACCCCAATTTCGCATGTAGGAGCCGGATTTGATGCGGCTGGGTATGTGGAAATCGCCCTCGCGCTGGATGAAGCAGCCGCGGAGGCCGGTGTCGATTTTCTCGGCGGGTTTTCCGCCGATGTCGCCAATGGAATGACCCGCTGGGACAGGGACTTCATCGCATCCATCCCCGCGGCTCTGACCCGCACCCATAAAGTATGCGCCTCAGTCAACGTGGGAACAACCCGTGGCGGAATTAACATGGACGCTATCGTCCTCCTAGGCCGGACAATCAAAGATCTGGCAGACCAATCAGCTGATACCGGTGGTTTCGCCGCGGCCAAATTTGTGGTCTTCACCAACCAGCCGGGAGATAATCCCTTCATGGCGGGCGCGATCCATGGTTTAGGGCAGCATGAAGTGATGATCAACGTGGGTGTCAGTGGACCGGGTGTTATTGCCCGCGCGCTATCGCGGAAAATCGAACAGGCTGCGAGCCAAAGCCTTGGGCTTCAAGATCTGGCAGACGAGATCAAACGCACTGCGTTCCGCGTCACCCGCTGCGGAGAATTGATCGGCCGGCAGGTTGCCAGAACCCTGGGGGTACCTTTTGGAGTGGTTGACCTCTCCCTGGCTCCCACCCCGAATGTGGGTGACAGTGTTGGTGAGATCATCCAGATAATGGGAGTTGACGCTGTTGGCGCGCCGGGTTCCACGGCCATTGTAGCCATGTTGAACGATGCGGTGAAAAAAGGCGGCACATTCGCCAGTCAAAGTGTAGGTGGTTTAAGCGGTGCGTTCATCCCCGTATGTGAAGATCAAACACTGGCTAACGCGGTGCGCGATGAAAATCTTGTGATCGAAAAACTCGAGGCTATGACCAGTGTGTGTTCGGTCGGACTGGATATGATCGCAATCCCCGGGTCAGTGGACGCGGGAACCATTTCAGCCATTATTGCCGATGAGATGGCCATCGGAATGATCAACAACAAGACCACAGCCGTACGGCTTATCCCGGTTCCCGGCAAAGAAGCCGGTGAAATGGTCTCATTTGGCGGTCTTTTCGGTGAGAGTGCCATTGCTCCGGTACGTAACGTGGGCAAATCAAGCCGATTTGTGGAATTTGGCGGGAAGATACCTGCTCCAATTCACAGTTTACGCAATTGATTTCTTTACAATAAACAAGACAGCCGGCAGATAACGCTCTGCCGGCTATTTTTGATATTAACCTGGAATGGATTGATTACTTTTCAAACGGGTCATAATCAGGATTTGCTCCGCTCCATACACAGGCACCGCAGTCACCTTCCATGCAGTCTACTGCGTGAGAGCAGCGGTGAATGGTGACCCGCGGAGGTTGATCGGGTAGATGATCAGCCGGGAAGATGGCTTCCACATCCAGTGAGACTTTGCATCCGGCATGTTCGCAATACCGTATCTTTTCTTTGATCCACATCTTTGTCGCCAAAGTTAACCTCCATAAATAGCCACTAAAACAATCCGGTTACGCATATTATATCGAACTTATTATAAGAGTTCAAATCGTATGGGGGGAAATTCCAACGTTTTGTCAATTCGGCTCAAAACGATAGACCGTCCCATTGCCATGGTCCAAAACATAAAGCTCGCCAGCGCCATCCACGCCAAAGGAACTGATCGTCGCATTCAGCCGCGAAATCAATTCCACATTTGCACCCGCTGAAGTGCGCTCAAGGCCAAATATCGTCCCCTGGCAAAAATCTCCGAAGAAGTAAACACCCTGCCACTCCGGCATATTTTCTCCCCGGTATACAGCCCCACCGGTTATGGAGCAGCCGGTATTATGATCATACTCAAAGATCGGGAAAGTCAGGTTCCCCGGATCGGATAAATTGGTATTGTATGGATGGTTCCCTTCCTTGATATTCCATCCTAAGTTCATCCCCCCCTTGCTGCCTGCGGGTAAGAGATTGACCTCCTCCCACAACCTTTGACCCACATCGGCTATCCACAGGTCTCCGTTGGAGGGGTCAAACGATATCTTCCATGGATTTCGTAAACCATAAGCCCAAATCTCCGGAAGTCCTCCACCACTGACAAACGGATTGTCCGGGGGAATAGCGTAACCATCCAGAGAATTCACGTCAATCCGCAGCACCTTGCCGAGCAGTGAATTTTTGTTTTGACCATAATTCTGTGGATCACCGGCGGACCCCCCATCGCCAAGGGCAATGTACAGGTATCCATCCGGTCCGAACGCCAATCCGCCGCCATTGTGGTTGTCATAAGGTTGATCCACCCGCAATAATTGTTTCTCACTGGCAGGATCCGAGCTCAATCCATCTGACCCTGCAGTGAACCGTGCAATAACAGTGTCACCATTTCGATCAGTGTAGTTTACAAAGAAATACCGATTATCTGGATAATCCGGATGGAAGGCCAATCCCAGCAATCCCTGCTCACTGGCAGCCGCACTAACCCTGTCGCGAATATCCAGAAAAACTCCTGTTATTCCCCCGCTTTCCAACAGCTTGATCGTTCCACCCTGCTCGACGATTGCAATTTTCTCCGGATCACCCGGAGGAGAAGCAAAATCAACCGGTTGGACCAGGCCGGAATAAACAGGTACCCACCGGTAGCCGGACGCATCCGGCATGGTCTGTACCTGATACGCCTCAACAGGTGTTCCTCCACAAACCACGAATCCAATAAACACGGCGAGGAGTATTCCTAACAGTTTTAATACCAGCAGTACGGGTTGGTTGATTGTTCTCATAAGCCAATCCTTCCTGGTAAAGACCACTACGTTGTGAAGTGGTAAAGTTTATTTTTCTTCCAGCTCAGAAAACTCCGCGTCTACCACTTCACCCTTGACCGTTCCATCAGTGGACGGTCTGCTGTTTTCGGCCGGGATTTCTACATGACGTAATTTTTTCATATGTTCTTCGACGATCTCGTCAGGGCAAAGCTCCACAAACAGGTAAGCTCCCAGCCACAAAACAATGGCATCGTCAATTACTGGGAATAATTCGGGAAGTACCAGGTAAACCAGTGATGCCACCGGGAGTGCTTTCAGGAATATGCTCACCCTACGGTCAAGCATTAATTTGTAGATCAACTTGATCCGCAGGCCGATCTCGGGTAAAAAACCGCCGCTGTAAGGCGTTATTCCTTTGGGTGATTTATTATCCATTCAACTCTCCTATATCATTATATCTATATACGGATTCACTTTTACGACGTTGTACGCTCAAACATCCCCCTGCGTCGCCGGGTGATCAGCGGAGCCAGCAGCCGCCGGAGATAATACTTCATCTGAATAATCGAAAACCAGGAGCCGCCTTCCCGCCGGTGAACCCGCAGCATTTCCGGCCAACACCGGTCATCCGCCGATACCGTCTTGGCCTCACCATGAAGCCGGAAGTTAGCCCATACTTTTTTCGGGAAATACACCAACTTCGTATGCGCGGATAACCTTACCCACAAATCATAATCCATGGCAAAAAAGAATGATGGGTCAAGCGGACCTACCTGTTTCCAGAGGTCAGATAAAAAGAATGCCGATTGTTGCGGGATATGCACATATCCCTGTAATAACCTTGTCCGATCTGTCTGTGCCGCCGGGAACCGTCCAATGACCTGATCATTGCCATCGATAAAATTCGCGTCACCGTAAATCAGTCCAACATCGTCGTGTGTTTTCAGAAATTGCACGGCTTCCGACACAGCACCGGGATTATATGTATCATCTGAGTTCAACCATGCCAGTATGCTACCGTGTGCCAGACCGAACCCCTTATTGATCGCGTCTGTCTGTCCTGCGTCGGGTTCACTGATCCAGGTTTCGATCCGGTTCTCATACTTACGAATGATGTCAACACTTCCATCTGACGATCCACCATCGACAATGATGTATTCCAGATTTGGATAATCCTGTTCCAAGACAGACAGTATTGTCCGTTCCAGAAACTCAGCCTGGTTAAACGAGGGAGTGACTACGGTCACCAGCGGGAGGGCACATTCCAATGTCATCCGGACTCACCCTGGCGCAAATCATACAGTACATAACCGTCGCCTTCGCTGTAAATGGGATAGGTATCGTTCAACGTGTTCTTGAGGTCCGGTTGGGCGTCAAATTCCGAGAACATGGTCACCAGGAAAAAATCCATACCGGCGGTTTTCTCTTTGAAATACGTATCAAAATCCGTTGGGGCACTTCCAGCCATACTGAACAAATTCAGATCGTTGGAAGCAGGCCAATAACCGGCAATGCCACGCCAGCCATAGTACATCAACCGGTTTCCGTATTCGCTCGTCAGAGCGATAACCTTGCCTTCAACAGGAATGGCGGCACCGATCTTTTGCCAGGCCAAAGGTTCATTGGCATAACTGCGGGCGATGAGCACTGAACGCCCGACGTAAAGGCAATAAGCGGAGGAACTTGCCAGCACAACTACCGCCGTCCAACGCCAGAAGGAATGTTGCGGCGTGATCAAGTCAAAGATACTTTCAATCACTGGTGTCAGTGACAGGGCAATTAACGGGATGAGCATCAGATGATAATACTCATGCGTCACCATCTGGTACGGGAAAAATAAACCGTAGATAAAGTATCCAACCCATCCGCCAACCAGCAACGCTTTTAGCTCCCGTTTCGCGATAATCGTTCCCAGTAACGCGATGAGTACATTAGTCAGCGCGAATTGATTATGGATCATCACCAGCCAGTCGGCATAAAAATTGGATTCCAGAACGAGATGTGACAGTGCAACCGTCCAAAAGGAAAAGAAGTCGGACGATCGGTTACCCAGATTCACCAGGTAAAAAATCACAGAGGGAATTGCCGCGAGCGCGGCAGCTGTATAGAAACGGGCATTCTTAATACGTGCCGGCGAATCGATCTGAGTCAGGATAACGGCTCCCCACATAAAGACCAGCGGGAAAATTGTTACCATCTTGACTAGGATGGCCATTCCCGCCAGGAGACCGGCCATAACCGCGTCTATCCATCGGCCTGTGTCCATCCAGCGCAGCAGCCCGGCCATGGACAGTATCAACCACATTACCATCCACGGGTCAGGCTGAAAAGACCGACTGGCAATAATCGAAAACGGCAGACACATATATAACGCCAGCCCGATCAACGACGCGTAAAAACCGGTATAACGCCGGGCGATCCAGAACAAGGCCAGTCCGCCTATGCTCCAGAACAACGCGTTCAACACCCGCGAGACCCACAGGGCCTCCTGCCCCATGGACAGATAAACGGCGGCTGTCAGACCCTCCAGGATGGGAGGCTCATAGACTTCCAACGCATTCCCCAGACGGATCGCTGTATCACGCAACATCGGGTCAGCATCCGGATTCCATTGAAAATAGAAGGACCGAGCCAGAATAGCCGAGCGGAGCTGCCGGGTGGGGTGGAAATCCAGCGGCGGATCGGTAAGATCATATATCCGGATACCAAAGCCGGCCAATATAGCCGCAGCCAGAATGATGGTCTGGATAATCCGGCGGGAATACCATGGAGTGGCTATCATTTAGATCCTCCCCCTGTGTTCAACGGGTTCTTCAAATCAAAGATGATGTACTCGCTGGTATCTTCCAGAATGGGGAACGAATTCACCATCAACTGTTTAAATTCTGCCTGGCTGTCGAATTCACCAAATGAAGTTACCAGGAAATAGTCTTTTCCTTCCACCTGTTCCCTGAACAACTTTTCGCGGTCAAATTCCTGACCGGCCAACTCGCGCACCATGAAATCACCGGAATTCATCCAGTTCTGCGGGGTAAGCCAGCCCCAGTATTCCAACCGATAACCGTAATCCTGGGTGATGGCCAGCACACTGGAATCATGTCCCAGCTTCTCGCCCAACATCTGCCACAATTGCGGTTCACCCCGGTAATCATTCCGCTTAAGGGTAACTCGCGTATCCCAGGCTTTGATACCTGTCCAATACACCAGAACACCGATGACCGCGGCGGTGTAAAGCCAGCGCGGACCGTCTAGACGGGCCATTAGCGCGGATAATGCGGCGCCTGCCCCCAGGGCAACCAACGGAATTAGAGGCAACTGGTAATAATCATGCGTCATGGCATGGTACGGAAGAGCAAAACTAAAAGCCAGGTAACCGGCGAACAACCCGATCAGCATCCACCGACCGGCAGGCTGACGCATCAGGAACACACCAATCAGTGAGATCAGGAACCACTCAAAACCAACCACACTGCTGATTTCACCGTTCCAGCGCAGATACCAGACCGGATCCACCCAGAGATTCGGGAAAAATCGCAGACTGAACTGCCCGGCCATCTCTCCACTGATCTGCAGTCCATAAAAAATAAACAGGGCAAATGGCAACACGGCCAGTATCGCAGCCGCGTAGAACGGAATGGACCGCAAAATCTTTTTAATCCCCCACGTTGACAATAACAACCCAACCCACGCGCCAGCCACAAAGAAGCCGGCTACCGATTTCACCAGAATAGCCATACCAGCCAGCAATCCGGCGGTCACAGCCCATTTCCAACCCGGCTGCACGGACCAGCGCCATGCCGCCCAAACAGCCCACAGGATACAGGAAACCATCAATGGATCCGGCTGGAAAGCACGACTGGCCTGCGCGCCATATGGGAGGATTAAATAAAAAATCAGCGAGAACACAGCGGCATTGTGATCCACAAGTCCACGAGCCAGCCAGTATAACGGTAGAGCGCCCAGCATCCAAAACAGTATAGAAAACGTTCGCGGTATCCGCAGATCGTCTGTTCCAGATACCTGATAACCCAGCGCGGCCAGACTTTCCATGATCGGCGGTTCAATAAGTCCCTCAGCCTTCCATTGCCGTATGGCTTCCGCTCGTTGCCACTCCGAAATATCCATCCGGGTTTGGTAATACATACCACGCGCGATCAGGGCAGAGTGCATCTGCCGTGTCGAATGGAAATCCAACGGGAGATCATCCAGATCATAGAAGCGTATGACAAGAGCAAGAATCACGACCAGGGCCACAACAATACGGCGCAGCCAGACGGAACGGTCAAATAATCGGGCAGATGTATCATTCATCGGAACCATCCACCGTTCCATTTTCAACTGTCTTGCCTGTCGTGTCAAATAAGCGGGTTTTGCGCTTTGCCAGGTATTTTTGTTTGAACGTTTCCACATTGAAAACCAGACTGACAGCCGCGTAACCTATCCGGCGCCATTCTGATAGAGCGATCGGGGGGTATTGCATAAAACTTCGAAAGTAAGACCGCAACGCTTTCCAGGGTTCATTGCCATCCAATAAATATCGGGCATTCATGCGGTTAGCTCCCGCCCAGACCTGACGGCGGTTATGTTTATAAAGCGTATTCAATCCGGTTTGATACGGCATCCAGGCTGCCAGTTGGTAGGCTTCCTGCCCAAATCCACGTGCAAGAGCGACATTTTTGGCTTTGGCGTGTATGCGGGCAGATGCCCAGGTTTGCGGCACATAAATCATGGGGCCCTGCTGTGCCACACGCAGCCAGAGATGATGGTCCAGAAGGAATCGGTAGGAAAGGTCCAAATGGCCCGCTTTTTCAAGCGCCGAGCGACGCATGAACACAGCCGTTTGTCCGATAATATTAAAACTCATCAAATCTTTGACATCCCATTGATTGTAGGTCATCAGATTAAACGGTTCACCATTTTCGTTAATCGAAAGGACATTGCCGTACACCATGCTGGCTTCTGGATTCCCCTCCAGCACCTTCACAGCGTCCCGGATGGCTCCGGGTTGATACAAATCATCAGAATTCAACCACGCGACATAATCACCATCAGCCCGTTCAAATCCTTTGTTAATGGCTTCAGCCTGCCCCATATCTTTTTCAGAAACCCACCAATCAATCCGCGAGGCATATTTCTGAATAATCTCCTGACTTCCATCGTTTGATCCACCATCAACCACAAAGTATTCCAGGTTTTCATACTCCTGGTCCAATACGGAACAGATCGTCTGCTCAAGAAAAGCAGCCTGGTTATAGGATGGCGTGATAATCGTAACTCTGGGTTCCATGAACCGCCTAAAAAAGACTGTTGAAATCTACTTTGGGGTACACCATCAATTTTCCACCAACAGTGGCATCCAGTATCTCACGGCCGGCCAAGCGATACGCTTCCCGTGCCCGGATATATCCCTGTTCCGATGTGTCAAGATCCGGCAATTGCCAGCGAAATCCCTTGCCAAAATAACTGCCTGAAAAATGGTTGGGGTCATCCCCCTGACTGATAACAGTAGTATTCGGCTTGCCCTTCGTCGCAAAATTATGGTCCACGCCGATGAGGATCACCTGCTGAAATCCCAGATGAAAAGCGATTTGCATGGAGACGTAGGTGACTGTAGCGCTTTCCCACAACCGTCCACGAATATCTCGGGCGAACTTCGGACCGGTGTACGTGGTGAAGAGGTAAAACAGGTTCTCGCGCGGGTTTACCCATTGCCTTCCGCGCCATGAAATGAATGTGGGTACATCCAATGCCTGAAGATCCGCAGCACATTGTTCCACCACAAGATCATTAACGGAAACGAAATAGGTGGTCTTGAAACCAAGTTCGGGAAACATCAAATAGAAACGGTTCATCCCAATAGTGTTTTCGTTTTTAAGGCACGAGAGGTCCATTTGTTTGAGGCTTGGGCCATTTCCAATAATGAAACAACGTTCCCCTTTACGGCTATCCTTTAAACCGGCAAGTTTTTCAATGCTGTCTCGGCGCCGGGGATCAAAGGTTGCGGATGGCCATTGCTGCCATCGGACCATCGTATCACGCGCCTCGCGCAGAATATTCACCACCGGCGCAGGAAGCGCCTTTTTTACTGTATCCCGCAGTTCGCTCATTCCGTGCTTAACCGTGCGGTCGCGCCGCCGTCCACCACCAGTGCCTGACCGGTAATAAACGATGACTGAACATTATCCGACATGAAGTAGATGGCATGGGCGATCTCATGCGGTTGACCGATACGGCCGTTGACCGTTTTGCGGGCAAGATTTTCCAGGCGTTCCTGTAGAGAGCCGCCGGAGGCATGTCCGCGGTTCATTCCATCGCGAAGCATGGGGGTATCCACCGCTCCCGGTAGTATGGCGTTGACTCGCACATTATCTTGAGCAAATTCTATTGCCATGGCACGGGTCAATGCCAGCAGACCGCCCTTGCTGGCCGCATAAGCGGAAACACCAACTGATGTCGCAACCGCGTGTACACTGGATACATTGACAATGGCACCACCGCCGGCTTCCCTGAGCAAGGGAATGGCCAGTTTCGTCCCCAGAAATACCGAGCGCAGATTGGATGCCATCACCAGATCCCAATCTTCAACTGTGTGTTCTACCAGCGGTTTGTTCACCTGGTACGCAGCGTTATTGACAACTGCATCCAGTGAAGATGAAAACTCTCTCGCTTTTGCGTAGATTTCATCCATCGCGTTTGGATCAGATATATCCGCTTTGATGAACAACCCGTTGGCCGGGAATCCTGAACCAAATTCCGCCCGGTCAACACCAATGACCACCCAGCCGGATTCGGTGAATAATTTGACCGAAGCCCGGCCGATCCCCCCGGCCGCCCCGGTGATCAATACAGTTCTTTTTTTATCGGTCATTTTTCTATCCCTTTGCCGTACTCTTTGCGTTGGAATTCATTGAATCCGCCATAACAGAATCCAGATCATCATGGGGAATTCCAAGATCTGCCAGCAAGTTGTGGATGGTGTTGCGGTGTACACGTTCCCAGGCAGCAGGACTTGCATTGGAGTTGTGGGCCGAAAGCAGTACATTGTCAAATTCAAGCAAGGGTGAATCTTTGGGTAGTGGCTCCACCTCAAACACGTCAAAACCCGCACCGCCCAGGAGGCCTGATCGCAAACCCTCCACCAGAGCCGCTTCTTCCACCAGAGGACCGCGCGCGGTATTGATGAGAACGGCACCCGGCTTGATCCATTCCATCGTTTGATGATTGATGATGTGATGGCTGGTTGGATTAAGATCGCAGTTCAATGAAACGAAATCCGCCCGACCGAGCAGGTCTTCGAGTGTGGTCATTTCAACCCCATTCTCGATTATGAAATCAGGCGCGATGGGAATGATGTCATTCCCCAAAATTTTCATACCGAAACCCCGCGCACGGCGGATAACCGCTTTTCCAATGTTGCCCACGCCGATAACACCCAGGGTACATTCGCTCAATGATCGTCCCAGAAACTTGGACCACATACCGGCTTTGACATCCCGGTTCATCCACGGAATGCCGCGCGCAAAACTGAGCATCAATCCCAGAACAGTATCCGATACGGGAAGCGTAAATGCGTTGGGGGTATTCCTAACAGTCACCCCTGCCGATTCGCCATACACTTTGTCAATCGAATCGATTCCCGTTCCCCATTTGGATATGACCTTTAACCGCGGCAGGCAGGCATCTATCACACGTGGTGAGAAACGATCATCTCCACAAAGTACACCGTCAAATTTTCCGGCATAGGCAAGTATCTCTTCTTCTGAGAGCCGTTCATGCACATTGGCTACGATGGTTTCACAGCCGTAATGATTCAATATCCCCGTAAACCGGGATATAGTCGGCATCATATAAGGAGCTGATATCAATATAGTTGGCATAGTTTTTTCCCGGGTGAAATTATACCTTCGTGAAGACGGTTTTGTCCGGATTTAGATCGGCGCTATGACATTTGACGGATTAACCCTGCCGGGCTTGTAAGATCAACTCCGCAATGCGGAAATCCAATTCCTCATCTATGTCCCAGGCTTCAATGGCGTCCAATTCATACATGTACGGCCTGTCGCCTATCCGGGTACGGCGCTTTTCGATTGTCTCCCGCGTAAAAATATACATACAGGAATTCTCTTCATAGACTGGCGGCAGATCCTGGGTTTGCAGCAAAATATTCGGGTTATGGTTAATGGCCCTTGCCAGTGAATCATATAACCGGCTCTGGACTCTGGTAACGGAAAAAAGACTGTCATAAGCCGGGTAATTCTTCTGCATAAATCGAATTGCCGAACGGAGCGAGTCAACGGTCAGCATCGGGTTGGTACTGTGAGTTTGCAGGTAAAGGTCTGCCGGGTATTGTGATGAATCATATAGAAGTACCTCATTCATCGGAATATCATCCGCCCGCAGGTGTTCCGGCCTCTCTAGCACCTCAACCATGGGGTATTTCTTTGCCACACTATCCCGAATATCCGGACTGTCTGTATCAATAACGATCTTTCCGATCTCGGTGACTTGCAACAGGGTATCAACAATGTGATGGAACAATGGCTTACCGGCAATAGGACGGTAATTCTTGCCGGGAACACGTTGTGAATGGTGACGCATGGGCACCAATGCGACGATTCTATCAAGGCTCATTCTGACCTCCCGGGATTTTATGGCTGGATACATCGGTGTATAAGATCGGTTCAATATTGCGGGAACCGGTTGTTGTCGCAGAGAAGGATGCTTTGGGATAGTAAAACGTTTGTTTTAATTTCCAGGACAGCTGGGCGGATGACTGCCTGTATCCCAGATATGTCCCGCGGAATTGCGCCCAACGGAAACGGATGATCTCATAGAACCGGCGCAGGCGACTGTCTTTCATCCCTGTTGAAATGTTACCCGATAGTTTGTCCCGATTGTCATCCCCCGGGCCAACTGGGAGTGAGTTGTTGGTATATGAGTGGTACGTCAGCGTTCCAATCTGCCTGATATCGTTAAAAGAATTGACAAAGAACAACCGGATGAGATCCCATACAGAGAACCGCTCGTGCGGATAAATACGTTTGAAAGCCATACCTTCGCGCCGGTATCGATTGAAGACGCCGTTCCACGTTTCGTTATGAACATGAACAACTTCAGCTTCACTTACATAGGCGATCTGGTAACCCTGTTTCTGTGCCCAATTAGCCCATGCCAGGTCTTCCAGCGCGGGAATGGTTTCGTCGTATGGGTGTTTCTCCCAAATGTCCCGCCGTATAGCCGCGTTGGCATTGTTACAAAATGGGTGATCCTGACGATCGATCGAATGATCCGGGAACCAATGGCGGAAGATCATATGCTCTGAGAACTTCGTAGTCTCCATACCGCGCTGCTTCCCGTACGTCAATGCAATATGCGGATTTTCCAACGGAGTGATCAGTTTTTCAAGCCAATCGGGATAAACCGGATACACATGGGCACTGGCGAAAACAACCTTGTCAGCGCGGCATTGCCGGATGCCCTGGTTCAACGAATACCCAAATGAAAAATCTTCCGGCCGGATATGTACAATTTCCACCGGATAATTGGATGCGATTTGTACCGTATTATCCGTTGATCCCGAATCGACAAGAATGATCTGCACGTCTTTAACAGTCTGCTGTAGAATACCTGTCAGAAGGCGCCCAATATGCTTTTCTTCATTAAACGCGCGGATGACGATCGAACAAACTGGTTTCATTCTGGAAGTAAAAAATCTCCGTTTTCCAGGATGCCGTGAAGGATTGTATCCATTGTAGGTGAATTTTCCCGCTTTAAGTCGTTTACATCAAAATTTTTAAGAATGACATAACCTTTCCAGAAACGGTCTTCCTCCAGGAAATGATCAAACGGAAGTGATGTCCGGAAAAGCTGATAATACAAGAATTTCCGGGCATTCAAACAGTGTTCAGGCAAAGGTTTGACATCATCCGCTATCAGGAATTCCTCCGCCATTCGTGAATAGTCCTCCGCGGAATCTGGGAAGAAGACCGATGGAACCTGAGTAAAGCGGGCTTTGCCTCCACACAGAACAGGGACGCCCATGATACTGGCTTCCAGCCCGATCGTTGAATTATAAAAAATCACGAATTTGGAGCGCCGGATCAAATCATACGAGCTGAATGGTTCATCCGCATCCACAAAATAAACATTCGGCAATGTTCCGCATCCACTTTTTTTCACCCAGTCAGCCACTGTTTCCCGGCTCTCTTTACCCGGACGTTTTTCATCCGGGTGGGCGCGGATAACAAACAATGTTTCCGGGTGTCTTTGGATGATGTCCAGCAGCTCATCCAGCCAGGCAAACATGTCATTAAAAAGCACATTCGCGTGTCCCTGACTGGTATCGAAGATCACATTGGTGAAAACTGGTACGATCTGTTTAAATCCCGCGGCCAGATCCAGGAAGGATTGATCCAGTTCCTGCATCCCGGACCAGAAACGTATTCCAGCCATGGAAAAATCTCCCTTGAAGCGTTTGGAAAGATATGCGTCAAGGCGCGCATTCTGAGCGCTGTTTAATTCATATCCCTCAGGAATATCGATGGGGTACGCCGTCGCTTCACCCGGCGTGAAGTAGCCGGTGAAAGGCATAAGTCCAACTTCGTGGGAGATAACCGGCAAACCTTTACGGTGCGCTACCCAACGTGCGGCTGCCTCAGGATAAAACTGCCCGTTGAAAACCACCACCGATTGGGGTTGAATATCATCTATTAGCGAAGAAAATTGCTCAATAACTCTACTGGCGGAAATAATGTATTCCCGTAATACAAATAAGGTTTTGTCATCTTCCACCAGGTTGTGGCGTCTCAAAACCCAACGAAGGGAAGGCAGAACCAACTCGCCAAGTGGTATCCCGTTAAATACAAATTGGGAAAGACCTTTAAAATCAATATCCTCAAGAACCTGTCGGAATGCTATGTCATCCGTCATAACAAGATTCCGGACATTCGCTTTGGTGGTATTGATCCGGGATTGTCGGTAACATTCATCACAAGGCGGCAGTCTGTACGGGTTGTCCCGATTTGTTCCATGCACACAGCGGGAAAGTCCCCGCTGACACACAAAATGGACTACAGGAACACCAGACAACTGAAGTGCCCATCCAGTGAGAAGTTGAAAACCGGCATTCAGGCTCAAACCGCTCAGCCGAGTTGAAGCATTAAAAAGAATCTCGGGCTTTTCGCCGGGTGTTTCCCGTGTATTCTCGGCTACCCTTTTAGCCATCGCCACTATCCGGGAATCATTTTGACGGCGGGAAATTATCCGCTGAACGCGTTTCAGGTTGCGTTGAAATGACAGGTCAACAGGCATATTTACGGCATATCCGCCGGAGACTTACCACTGGAACAGGAATGGGGAATCTCGACAAAAGCGTACGGAGCCTCATCATCAGAGAAATAACTGACATCTTCCAATAATTCAAAGTCGTCACCAAAGTACGCGTTGAAAACAGTTCTAAAAGTGTTTACCGGGGTAATCGTTTCATAGATCAATTCATCCCCACCATTTGGAAGATAGTATGCGTTCAATATCTCCATACGATGATCGGCATCCCATCCATGATCTGCCTGAATGATGATCACCGGAGGCACTTTTGAATTTTCGATGATCGATTTTGCCATGGGGATCACCCGGGAGTTTAGATACGATATCGCATCCAGATACCCCGGATTGACAGCGCCCGTGGATATGTAACGCCCATCCGGACTGAAAACAAATGGCGCATGTGGTGCCACAATATGGGCATATACAAATTTTTTTCCGGGCAGCAGGGGAACTTGTTCCAATTGGTCAAGCGCAAAAATGACCTGGTCATGGTGTTTCTCCTCCGGTGTCCGGATATTCTTGACCAGATTCTGCGTGAATTTTGATTTCAACTCATCCACTGTGCGAAATGCTGTCGTTCGCAAATACATCACCTCGAATTCCGAGACATCCCGACCTTGCTTTACCTTTTCCAGTGGATTATCGTTGGCGATGATGTAGACCTCAGCATCGGTTACTTCATTCCAAAAATACCCTGTTTCAAAGGCTACCATCTGGTAACCAAATTCTTTCAGGTGGCTGCGTACCGGACTGTTCTGGATATAGTCCAGATAGACAGGCATATCCAGGCTCTGATCACCCTGTTTATACAGGGTACTGAATTCCTGAATGTAATCCATATGCAACGCAGAGGATATAGACAACGCGGTCCGGGCATAATTGCTCTGTGCGCAATCTGGTATTACAAAACCAAGGTGACGCAATTCGGCGTAAAAACTGGAATTGTCGTAGTTGTACAATTCTTTCAGAATATCTTCCCGGCTGTATCCATCCAGGATGATATAGTACACATCAGGCAACGTTTCAGGATCCAGATTCTTCCCGGCCGAAGTGGTAATAGGTGCGGCATTGACTGTGTTGGTTCCAGTTTTTACACGTGATGCGCGGTATTCAAACTCCACGATCTGAAACAGAGGCAGCACAAGCAGAATGATGGAGACGGTATTCAGCAGGCTGTTAAAGGTCTGCGCGTTCCTGGCTTTCTTGAAGATCAACCAGATCCCAAGACCGAATAGAATCAGCCAGAGAGATCCCAGAAAGCGATGCCGGCCAACATCCAATCCGGCAACCATCTGTCCTTCGATTAATTGATAAATATGACCATAGGAATAGAAGAGCAGAAAGACAAAGGTGGTAAAGACTGCCGACAAGGACCGGTTACGTATGACCAGTATTGTCAGACCATAAAACACAACGGTCAGAACCAGACTGATGATAAATGACCGCACAGCCGCTTCAGGCCTGATCTGACTGATATTAGCCGCCAGAAGCGCCACAATCGGATAAATACCAAAAAGCAGGGGATGAAAATACCACGGTTGACCCGAAGATCGCCGTGGTTCACTTTTTTTCAATGATGCCATATCGAACTAACCGCTATCAGGCTTTCTCGTCCGATTCTTCCTCATCCACTTCTTCCGGAGGGGTCTTCACAAAGATAGCTTTGATTTTCTTCCAGTACGCCTTGATGGCAAAACCGCCACCAAGGATCGCGGCCAGAAGGACCTGCAAAATAAAACTACCCGAACCGGGGTCCAGATATAAAGCGGGTTTCCCAAGAACATTACTGAAAAAATGAATTCCGTGGATCATATCGCACTCTCATTCCCTCGACCGGATCATTCCTGTACCCGGCGAAGTTTTTTTAGGGATGGAAGTTCACTTTCGTAAACTTTCTTGACACCGTCACCCAGTGATTGCTCGGCAACGCGGATGTATTTTACCAGTCTTTCGAACCCGCTGGGCTCGACAGAAGCCGCCTGATCTCCGCCCCACATGGCCCGGTCCAGAGTGATATGGCGTTCAATCAGACAAGCGCCCAATCCAGCCGCCATGACGGATGGGATCAATCCAACTTCATGGCCGGAATATCCAATGGGAACGGGGAATTCCTTACGCAAGGTTTCGATCATGCGCAGGTTCAATTCTTCCGGTTCGCAGGGGTATGTGCTGGTGGCGTGGGTGATGACCAGATTCTGAAGCCCGATAACATCAACCGATTTACGTATCTGCTCCATGGTGGACATGCCGGTCGAAAGAATAGCCGGACGGCCAGTGGATCGGATCTTTTTCAACAGATTCGAATCGGTCAATGAAGCCGATGGGATCTTGTAACAGAGTGGAGAAAAAGCTTCCAAAAAATCAACCGAGGGTTCGTCCCACACCGAAGCGAACCAGTCAATCCCAACTTCTTTGCAGTAACGGTCAATCTCGCGGTATTCTGCTTCACCGAACTCCACTTTGTTACGATATTCCAGGTATGTGATATAGCCCCAGGGTGTCTCGCGCATCTGGTTTTTCTGGTTATCAGGTACACACAACTCGGGAGTACGCTTCTGGAATTTGACCGCGTCAACTCCGGCATGTTTTGCCGCGTCAATCATCTTCTTCGCATTCTCCAGATCACCGTTGTGATTGATCCCGATCTCGGCCACCACATAGGTGGGATGTCCATCGCCAATTGTTTTATTACCAATTTTTTGTTCTCTCGCCATTATCAGCCTCTAAATTTTTCTGTTTGTAAGATTAGGTCACAAATTTCGCGAACGGCACCATGTCCACCGTTCCTCGTTAGTATCAAGTCTGCAGCCCGTTTGACTTCGGGCAATGCGTCGCCCACAGCTACCGCATACCCGACAAGACGGAAACAATCCAGATCATTGGTATCATTGCCAACAAATATCACATTTTCCGCCGGGATATTTCGCTCTATAAGCAGGTTCTTCAAAGTAGTAACTTTATCATTAATTCCATGCATTGCGGGGATACCCATTTTGCGTGCCCGCGCCGCAACCACCTTGTTGATCTCCATCGACAAAATCATCATTTCCAGACCGGCTTCCCGCAATAAACGAATACCAAGACTGTCGCTGCGATTGGCAGCCACACGCTCAAAACCGTTCTCATCAACCCACACCCGGTTGTCCGTTATTACACCGTCAAAATCAAACACCATCAAGTCAATCCGCTTCGGCAAACCCCGGCGTGGTTTGTGAGCCGGGTCAACAAACTGCAAACCACCATGCCAAACCAACCATTCGGATCGCGCCCAGTCTTTGGGCGTATCGATATCAATCGTAAATTGCGGATCAATAACCATCCCCATAATGGTATCACCGGTCATCGATTCCTTCTTCAGTATTGTCTCAGGCCGGATGGCGTCAATATGCCCGGTTTGCCAGTACACCGGCGGAAGGATCTGGCGGGGCGCGTTGTAAGGCTCGTCAATTCCCGGCACGCTCAGCAGCGGACTCAATTTCCCGCTGCCATCATCACGCCGCCACATCTTATGCGGATTCTGTCCGGCAGGCACCACGCCGCGGACACAGTCAGCCTGTGGATTTTTGAGCAGCATTCGCACTGCACCATCAACACAATCCACCGGCCGTACCGGTGATGTGGGGCGCAATTGAACCACGACATCAGGTTCATAACCTTCCTGTTCTTTTAGCCATTTCAACGCGTGCTGATAAACCGGCAGGTCAAGTGACTGATCAGATGCGAGCTCCACCGGACGCAGGAAGGGGGTTTCTGCTCCCCATTCACGGGCAACTGCCGCTATCTCTTCGTCATCCGTTGAGACAATGGTTCGGGTAACTGTTTCCGCCTGCAATCCGGCCGCAATACTGTAAGAGATCAATGGATAACCGGCAAATTCCTTGATATTCTTTCGCGGTATCCCTTTCGATCCGCCGCGTGCCGGTATGATAGCCAGAACTTCCGGCTTCTTTACCATGCCGTCCATCCCCCGTCGACAACCAGATTTGATCCGGTCATATAGGAAGACGCATCAGAAGCCAGGAAAAGAACAGCGCCGCTCATTTCGTCTTTTTCCGCCATACGTCCAAGTACAGTTCGCGCGGAATAGTTTTTCACAAAAAGCTCGTCGTGGTTGTTATATACACCACCCGGGGTCAATGCGTTCGCGCGGATGTTCCGGCCGGCATAATACGTAGCCAGATACCTGGTAAGACCCAGCACGCCTGATTTTGTCACAGAGTAATAAACCGGTTTGTACTGCTGCGGCTGATCCGGTTTGATGTAGATACGCTGATCGGGACCAACCAGTCCATAAGTGGAACAAATGTTTATGATCGATCCATGATCCTGTTTTAACATCGGAATGACCGCCGCCTGTGCGCACAGGAAAAGACCGGTCAGGTTTACATCCAGTGCCTGTCGGAAAGACTCAACCGGATAGTCCTCAAATGTGTTCCGATTCTGACCGGCATGCTGCGGATCGAATTTGGGATCCATAGCCGCGCTGCAAACCAGTGCATCAAGCCTTCCATATTCTTTGATCGTCGCGAGCACCATCTGCTGCACTGAAGCCGCATCAGTGACATTCACGCCCACGCCTACCGCCTTGAATCCTTCCAGGCGGATCTCTTCTGCTACGGACTCCGCCGCTTCAGCGTTCAGATCAGCCACCACGACTCCAGCACCGGCCTGAGCCAGTGTTCTACAGAACTCCTTGCCCAGCAGGCCGGCTCCGCCGGTTACCACAGCTGCCTGCCCATCCATATGGAATTTTTCTAAAATGGTTTTCATTCTTTTTCCTGATTTCTCATTTGTTAACAGCAAAGATCATTCCATCTTCTGCTTCAAAAACTGCCGGAATATCCACCGTCAAATCTCTAAGCCATTGACCTTCCACCGGATCATCAAGCAACATACCGGCTTCAAACACAACCAGAATAGCTTTCCCATCCAGGATCGATTGGCGAATATTCCGCAGGGAGCTATCATAATTCGGACGTTTCTGCCTGGTCAAGGGATCAATGGGCGCCAACAAAGCATACGCCGGGCGTTCAGCCAGCAAATTGACGGCGGGAACCCGATTCGTCCAGATTGTCGATGCCGGCATGCGTTTTAGTGCGTCAATGGTAAGCGAATTGCGATAATACGCGCTTGCATATCCCTGCCCGTCAGCATGCAGGTCGATCACTGCCCGGCGTCCATCATACGCACCGGCAAGGAATACCAGCATCATCACAGCTACAGAAATTCCGCAAGCCCAACCACCCCGCTTCCAAAGACCATGCAGGATATAAACGAAAATCAGGATCAGACAGATAAACGATGGCACCAGAATACGGTTTTCCAGCGCGGTTGATGCGTCCAGGAATGTCAGAGAGAGCAACAGTACAACCAGATAAAACAAAGATTGTATTGTAAATAGAAATGCGCCGCGCCAGCCGGTTTGTGTTTTCTCTTCGTTCTTTTTTCCCAGTCGCCAGAAGATGTAAACCAATACAACCAAAGCAATTATCAGTGAGATCGCAAAACTATCCGAAAGACGGGGAAAATGTTCATACAAATTAAAACGTTCAGGGAATAGAAAAGAAAGCAGGGTTTGTGTGCCTTCTCGCAATTTATCCGATGTCAGCGGGTGATATAACAGACTTCGATTGGCGGCTGTACCGGAAACCATCATATTACGCGCCACCCAGGCCAATCCACCCAAAAGGCTGAATAACAAGAACCAACCGATCTTGATAAAGCGGGATTTCCATGTCGGCATAAAGACGAAGAAAGCCGCCACCCCGGTAGCCAGCAACGAAAGCCCGATATACCGCGTCAGGTAGGTTAAGCTTACCAGGACTCCCGCGGCTGCGGTGAAATACCATTCATGTCTTTCCAACGCGTATAAAAGCGCCAGCAAAGATGCCAGCATTAGCGTAATAAAGAGTGGCTCACTGAGGGCGAAGGTATGCGCACGAATAACCGATTCCGACGTAACAACAAGCAACGCCCCCACAACCGCCCACAGCCGGGAACGGGTTAGCTTCAATACAAGCAATGCGGAGAGCATACCATTCAACGCGAAGCATACCAGGCTTACCAGCCAGCCAGCCTGGATCATGTCGATACCGGCTGACGCGACAGCCGCCAGGGTGTAAGAATAGAGCGGTACATTGACCGTTAATGGTTTGATCTCTCCACCACCAGACGTCCGGCTGTAACCATGACCGGCCCGGATGTTTTCCGCTCCGCCAATGTAAACAACAGAATCATTGATCAAACCAGGACCGTGTGGAGTGGCATAAACCAGGGCTGCCACACCTGCGGCCAGTATCAAGATCAATGTTCCCCAGAATAGAACAGGGTGATATTTGACCGGTATTCGACCGGCAAAGCTCTTAATATAAGACAAGCGCTTCCTCATTTGCTCACGTAAAACGCGAAGCTTATTATAATGGAAATAATATCAGACCAAATTCCACAAGAGGGACTCAAATCATGAAGATTGAAAAAGTATCGTACGCCGGCTGGAAAAACTGCATTCAGGTTGAGAATTCAACCATTCAGGTTATTGCCACCACTGACGTAGGACCACGGGTTGTCTCCTGCGGTTTTAAGGGCAAAGAGAACCTCTTTTACAACAACCCGGCAGAAATGGGGACATCCGGCGCGAAAGAATACGTTGGATACGGCGGTCATCGCCTGTGGGCAGCCCCTGAACTGGCTGAACGCACATACTATCCAGACAACTTCCCGCTGGAAGTGAAAACGTTCGACAATGTCGTTCTACTGACATCAGCAGTGGAGACAACTACCGGCCTGCAGAAATCCATGGAAATCCGCATGGATGAAAAGCAACCAAAAGTCGTTGTGCGGAACATGATCAAGAACAGTGGTCTTTGGACAGTGAAATTTGCCCCCTGGGCACTTTCGGTCATGGCGGCCGGCGGTGTGGCCGTTCTTCCTGTCAAACCCCGCGATTTCACACCCGGCTTGCTGCTTCCGTCACACGACATCGCGATCTGGCCGTACACCCGCATGACAGATCCGCGTTTCACCTGGGGAGACGATTACATTTTGTTGCGCCAACAATCGGATGCTGTACCGACCAAAGTAGCCGTGATGAATGAAATCGGCTGGGCTGCCTGTGTGTTCCCGCACGCGACATTCATCAAATTCTTCACCCGCGAATCCGGCGAAGAATACGTTGATTTTGGAACCAACCTCCAAAGCTGGACAAACAAGGATTGTCTGGAACTGGAGACCCTCGGTGCGTTCAAGATGGTCGAACCCGGTGAGACCGTCACACACGAAGAGACCTGGTACTTTGCCGAGAATATTCCCACACCCAAAAACGATGAGGATGTTAAGAAATCTATTCTTCCCGTCGTCCAGAAAGCTATGAGTAAGTAAAACGTCAATTCCGAGCACAAGATAAGCGGGCGTTTTGCCCGCTTTTTTTTTTACGTTATTCCTGTTGGGGAAGACCAACCGGATATTTTAGTATCGCGCCATGATCACTGGAAAAAACTTCAGAGAGACCCTGTATAAACAATTCCGTTCGTTTGTCAGCTTTATCCCCATAAATGGACGCAAATTGAGCTTTCAGTGTATCAAAGACCACCAGTATGGTCTTACCTGATTTGAAATCTGCTTCAGCTGGATCCCTGCCAACAGGTCCATCTCCATATCGGGTGAACGGATAGGCAGGTTCATCGAAATAGATTTCGGCCACCGGGCTTGCCACCCGGCCGGTAAGGTAGAGCACAGCCATGGTTTCATTTGTCACCAGTATCTGTTTGACAGGCAATTCTTTAATACCATCAATGACGCGCGACTGACGCCAGACCCGGGCGTTATACCCCAGTCCGGTTTCCGAGTTTTGAATGACGATTCGGATGGTACGAATCCCGTACCACGAAACAAATCCAAGCAGTATGATCCAGATGACCGGTTTCCACCAACGCGAAGCATTATGTCCACTTATCTGAACCAAAATCAAACCAGCAATCCAGATGACCGCCGTGTGAGCCGGCGACAACATGCGGTTATCGATGGTGATCGGAGGATACGTTGTGATGTATACCAGCAACAACAGCCCGATATAAATGCCGGCAAAGATCCACAGAGATAATAATAGCCTCATAACCGCAGACGACCGTTTTATCCGGCACTGCCAGAAGGTCAATGCTCCCAGAGACACAAAGACAACCAGAGGAAGAACTGAGTTGATCCAATCCGGATATGGAGGGGCTTCAAGGAAAGATGCGGGCAACGCCCAAACGACAAGGGCCGAGTTCAATTGCGGCCAGAAAAGCATCAGCCTATCCCGCATTTCTTCCAGCGTCAACACCGTCCGCGCCGAGACGGAGTCCGTCCAGCCAAGTTGCACGACCATCCAAACCGTCATCGGGATAATGCCAACCAGACCAATCCGGAACGCGGTAAACAAGCGTTTCCTGAACGTAACTTTGCCCCAGAGCAAATAAACCAACACACTGGCAGCCAGAAAAGCCGCGGCTGAATAGCGGGCGGCTGCCGATAATCCCAGAACAAGTCCACAGAGTTCCGGCCAGCCCAAATATTTTGGTACTTCTGCGTCCAGGTGCCACAACAAAAACACCAACCCGCCAAAACCAAACACCAGGGTGACCGGTTCAGCCATTGCCCATGAATAGACCGGCAATAGAACGGGGGAACAGGCGATCAACCACGCGGGCAGACTGGACATCCAACGACTGCCTGTTGTTTTCAACGATACCCAACCGGCTAAAAAGATCATTGCGCCAAACAACGCGATATTCAACCAGCGGGCTACCGGCGTAAGATCAATGCCCACTGCGGCGAATGGTGACAGCATCAACGGGAAAAGCGGAGCGGAATATGGCAGCAACCGGAAAGATCCATCCGGTTCCAACAGGCCCAGGCCAATACCCCTTGCCAGGTTTTGCGCGGATGTCAGGTATATGGTCGCGTCACCGCCAACACCCGGTCCCAAGAGGGTACTCCAGGCAACCAACAACATGCCTGTCAGGGCAGCCAGTACGATCAGTCCGGTTGTAACCCATTGTTGCCCATTACCAACCGGGTTATGCAGGAAACTCAATATCTGTTCCCGTCCGGTGTGATCTTTCACTTTTCCACCTGTACGCTGAAAACAGCCATACCGCCCGGCTGTGCTTGCATCTCAAACCCAAACGATTCAATCAGTCTCTTTGTCTGACCCCAGTCCATGTAATAAGCCGGGTCAACCAGCACCCATCGCACATCAAGTTCTCTTAGCAGGCGTGTACTATTTTCATCCGGGAAGTTTTCGAGAATGGGTTTGACCCGCTTGTATTGCGCCGGCGGGAAGGCATTGAAAAAGCCGCCAACATACGGTTTGCCATGCACCAATGTATAGTAGGTATGCTCCTGGTCCTCCGCTATCGCGAAAGGCATCTGCACAACTGCGCCATTCCCCGCCTGAGAGAGCAGCCAGGTATCCACCTCGCGGGCTTCAACTGGAGCAAATTCCGGGTATGCGCCCGGATAAAAATCAATAATGACCAGTAGAATCAACAGTATGGCGGCGGCATTCTTCCAGCGGGGAGCTATTTGCGAAAGCATTTTTGCGGCACCCAGCCCGGCCGCCGCGCAGATGAACAGCAAAACAAAGATACCAAATCGCATCAGGGCGCGCAGCTTGGCATAGAAGGGAAAGAACTTGAACAACAACCATCCCGGCAGTGGAATGGGTATGGTCGCTTTTGCCCAGTAGCCCTGTAAAAAGGCGGGGGTGGTAATTTCGACCGGTGATCCGTTCCAGTGGAGATCAGTCCCCATAGCCAGCAGCAATGCCAACCCTCCCCCGCTCAACAGAAGAACAAGTAGAGTACTGCAGCCCATCTTTTTCCGGTTAATCCAGGCGTACACCGCCAGAATGAGATTGATCAAGCCGATATAGAGTGTTCCTTCCACCCACATGTCGCGGTTGAAGTTGGCACCCACCCACTTACCCCACAGGAAATGATCGGTGGATGGCAACAGAAAATCCGTCAATCCGGCAGAGTAGGGACGCACAACTCCCAGCTCCCGATCCGGTAATTCACCCTGACCGGCCAGACTGACATACGGCGCGACCGCGGCAACCACCAGCGGTAGTGCTACCAATCCGGCGATTAACCATCCCATCCAGAAAGAGCGTGACCGGATAACCGGCCGATTAAACACGATCACATAGACCACAAAAATAAAGAACGCCACCAGAATAGTCATATACAGGTAGTACTGGCTTGTCAGGGCAATCAACCCCAGACCAACTCCAGTTCTGAGTATGGCGTTCTTCCGGTCGGCAGGAGAAAATACCTCTGGTTCAACATTTTCCGTTTCAGGGGTCACGGTTATGAGAAGTTCAAAAAAACCCCAGAAAAATAGAGGGAACCATTGCAACCCAGATAGATTCAAATGACCGATCAAAAAATGTGCGAAATGGAACGGCAGGAACGCATAAGCTGTGCCGGCCAATAGTCCGGCTGAACGAGAACCAGTCAACCGCCGTACCCAGAGTGACATGATCAACCCACTGAGCACAAATGAAAGCAGATGCGCCGCGTTATACGCGAATGTCGAACTGGCGATCAGGCTGAATGGCAGCGCCAGCAGTAATTGCGCCGGAGTGATCTCTGTATAAGCCAGGCTCCACCCTTCCGGATAGTTGAGGAACCACACATCGAACGGGTTGACACGCAGGTCAATTAGGGCCTTTTTGAACCAGCCGATCATCCAGACAAAGTAGATATTGTCACCAATTGATCCGACCATCTGGCTGCCCATGCGGGTTGCCAATGGCCAGGTTATTACAATCGTCAGCAATGTGAAATAGACGGCCGACAGATACGGGAACCTCTTCTGGAGTTTGCCTGTTCTTGTATCCACGATCTTATAGTTTTACCATCGTACCGTCAGACGCGGACTGGTGAACTGCCTGGCAGATCTTCAATACGGCTTCGCCATCTTCAAGTGTACAGGCAGGATCAGCTTTTCCGCGCGCGACATCAAGGAAATGACGGCTCTCTGCCATGAACAGATCGTTGCGATCAAAATTCGACGGCAGGAAAGAATCCGTCCATTTACCAGTTTCAGCCTGGAAAAGCCGGGCTGAGCCATCGGCATTGTCCCAGATAATCCGCCCCGCGGTTCCGGTGATCTCCAGCGTGTGGGAAGGCGGCTGCTGGAAGTAGTCCAGATGCAGGCTGCCTGTGACACCATTCTTATGCTGCAAACCGATTTCGGCAAAATCTTCCACCTGAATTTCCAGATCGCTCAGGCGACCGGAAAATGCCCAGAGTGATTTCACATCTCCCAGAAACCAGCGAAGATAATCGATGGGATGACTTAACGTCACAACAACGCCGCCTCCCAGGTCCATTCGGGAAGTATAGCTGGTGCGGTAATCTTCCCAGGGATGCCAGTTCGGGAGATATTCACCCCAGTGGGCCCGGTATGACATCGGACGGCCAACCATCCCGTCTGACAGCCAGGTTTTTACCTGCTGTAATCCGGGATGAAAACGGAATTGGTATCCCAGTAGAACACGGGAACCTGCATTGTTCACGGCCTTTTTAAACTCTTCCAGCCGTTCCAAAGAGTGCGAGACCGGTTTTTCCATCAGGATCGCACAACCAACTCTGGCCGCCGGGATCGCTACATCCAGATGAAGCGCGGTCGGGTTGGAAATAACCACAGCATCAGGGTGATGGGCCAGCGCAGCTGTGATATCCATTTCAACTGGCAGCCCGGCTATCTCGTCATCCGGCAGGGTTGATTTGTTAGATCGGAGCAGGACAAAATCTGTTTCCCCGAGCGAACGCAGATTGCGTAAATGCCGCCGCCCAATGGAGCCAAAGCCCGCAATCAGGATTTTCATCGAACATCCTCCGGTTTTTGTCTGTCCAACAACGAGGCGAGGAATTCGCCGGTACGTTTCCCGGCTGTACCATCTGTGAAGGTTACTTCATCGCGAATGAATTTCTCGCGCTGTTCTCGGTCTGTTTCCGGTTTTTTCAGATATGTATTGATGACATCACGCAGTTCCGTTTCATTCAGTGCCACCCGGCCGGCTTTCGCTTCGCGGAAACGCTGATGGGTCGGCCATTCACCAATCTGCGACAGTGGAAGCGAGAAACGACCCGGCTGGTTCCAGCCACCCGGCGCGTCAATACATACCGCAACGATCGGCTGCCCATGAATGGCTTCTTCGACAACCATGGTCGAGTAGACGGTAAGGAACAAATCAGAATACGCCATCATGGAGGTCTTCTCCGGCATATCCTCGCCCGAATAGTATCCCAGCTCACCACCCAACGGTACGGGTTCCACAAGATGAACATGAGGCATCGTTTTCACCATGCCCCTCACCTTTTCACGCTCAGCGGCAAACAATGGCTCGCTCATAAAATGATTGGGATGAAGGCGAATCAGTAACTGTGAAGGCTCCGCCAACTGGTCTTCCGAGACCAGTTTTGCCAGCGCTTCGATATTTTGAATATTCGGTGAGAACGTGATGAAGCTGCTGGCATACGATAACAGCTTTCGATTCGGGTCAAGGTTATGCAGCTTGAAATAATCCTCGCGGGTCATTAACCATTTTTTGTGGAAATATCCGTCATAGGATGGAATTCCACCCACGTGTACGCGCTCCGGCAGCCAGTCGTCCCCTTCCACCAGCTCCTGTTTCTGAATTTCCGACCAGCAGGTGATCCAATCAACCGGAGCACCCGGCAGACTGTAGCTGGACGGGTTATCCCATCCCACCACAACGGCAGCAGTCTTAACTCCCCGGCTGGCAGCCTGGCGTAACAGATAGCGGTCAAACCGCCATCCCGGTGTACTGGCAATGACCAGATCAGGGTTGTACTTCTCAAACAGGTCGGTATACAGTTGAGGGTCATATTTCAATTGCGCCCGATAAATCAAACGCCGGGCCGCTTTTGAGCGCCGCATAAGCCCAACAGCCATCTTCATGATTGGCATTATGGTGCGACGTCGTTTCGAGGCTTCAACATCCACCTGACGTACATGACTGGTCAGCGCTTCCACGTTGATCCGCCCGGACGCACCCACCCGGCGTAAGAAATTCAACCACCATTGAGCAGATGGAGCTACAGTATCCGCATACTTCCGGCACTGTTTCATACGCAGTCCTTCGATATGCACCCCGGGCTGACCGAAACGTTTCTCGATCTGCTCTTTCAACCCATCATCCGTCAGGATGACCACCTCTGCCCCCGCTTCCAACAGGGTGGGAACAACATCACTCTGCAAGAAATAAACAATAGCCAGACCGTGATCGGCGCTAATAAAAATCGTTTTCTTATCCGGCATGCGGAAACATCTCCTTATTTCGCCGCCGGACGGTCGTAATACCAGCGGAATATGGCATCATACAGAGACAGCAACATCTTTTTTACGGGGGGAAAATCCAGTATGAAATGACGTCTGGCAGGTTTCACAGACGCGTCACTCCCGTTTCGGTCGATTCCAGGCACATTACGCAGTGTGTTGGACATATTCATGGCATACGGTTCAACCGGCATCAACCGCAAATATCCGGCTTCATTGACACGCTGATCCAACTGTTTTACCTGCCCCATAGGGCGGTCCATATTGAATGGCAGGAATTGCGCCAGCACATCTTTTCTGGCAGTGAACTGCCAGTGGGATGCCCCGGCCATGGCTTCCACACCGTTATAAACCAGTTTCACATCTTCGCTGGAGTCATAATGCCGACGTATCTCATCATCCGTCTGTCCGATGGAACGATCGAATTCCAGAAAAGTCTCCCAGGGAATGAAATGCCCATGTGTTGTCTGCCCGTTCTTCTCCACCCAGGCAATTGTTTGCGAATAAAAATCCGGATTGGTGCGGAAAGGTCGTGCCGTGACCATACCCACATTCGGAAAAGCCTCCAGCAATTTGACCGATTCAGACAACCAACCTGGATAGAAAAGGCAGTCACTATCCGCGTAGGCAATGATCTCGCCGGGAGCACCGGATAGTAGAATATTCCACGCTCCGCCTTTCCCCAAGTTTTTCTCTGAGAGGAAAAGATATTGGATCCGACCTTCATCCTGTTCATTGACCAGAAAGTTCTTCGCTTCTTCACAGGATCCATTATCAAAAACCAGCAGGTCGAACGGCAAACCGGCATCTTTCCGGGCACTGTCCAGACATACCTTTAAGACATCCAACGCTTCCGCATAGAACCCGCTTAAAAACGGGATATAGTTCAATACAGCCACGGTGATCCGTTCAGGCCGGGCAACAGTTTTTACATATTTCGCCGGATTTTGTCCAACTCGCATTTCTTATTTCTCCGAAAACAATTTATACCACGATGAGTTAAGCCTGTTGTTGTAAGCCGCGAGTCCGCCACTCCCGATAGGCTTTCACCGGATGAAAGATGGCAAAAAATAGTTCAGCCAAAACCCGTGAATGCCAGCGTACAAGAGGAATAATCTCCACCTCACGCCAGAATTTTTTCCAACTCATGGGGAAGTAGTCAAGCTTCTCGCCTGTCAAATGATAATCACAGTCATCCAATGTGAAAATCGTGCGATTTCCACCCGCCGCCTTCACGTTTTCAAAAGTCTCCGGCAGTTTGTAGTGCGGTTTTCCGCCCGGTAGATGGCTGTAATCATGATCCTGGTGAATGATGTTGATAGCCTCGCTGCCGTCAATGACCATCCATCCGCGCTGGCGGGCTTCATAGATCATCCAATTATCCCAACCTGCCCGTCCAATGGCAAAAGGAGGAATGTAATCGAAAACTGCCTTCGGGAACAGGAAGTAATCACTGCCACCTCGGGGATGACGCCGGGCGCGATTTTTTATCTCGCTTTGCATTCGCTCAACCCAGTCATCAGAGAAATCCAATTCTTCACGCACATCCAGGTCCCATCGCTGGCCTATGAGCAAGAAATTCCTGTGTTTTCCGGCAACACGCTCAGCCGCCCTGTTAAAGTCGGGCAGCAGAATTATGTCGGAATTGATATAGGCAAGAATTTCACCTTCAGCCGCCTTGCGTCCCAGGCTGAAGATCGAGTCAATCATCGGCGTTCCATAATCATTGCGGGTTACAGCCGGTTCGTGTTTGACGCCTAATTCAACAGCCGCTTTGGATACACCCTCATCATCTCCAACAAGGACCACATCCGCGCCAATCGCCTTCCAGGAACGGAGGGCATTCCGCTGGATCTTGGCAATATGAGGATTCGTAAATACTTTGGGTGCGGTAAAAATGGAGATCATTTATTCATCCTCGTGTCCACATCATCAAACACCTTGTGTCTGATCTCTGCATTTATCTTGTTCAATTCCGGGTGAGAATGGGTTACAGCCAGGACATCCAGCCAGGAAAAGTTATCCACATCCTGAAGATGATCAAAAACACGACGGATAAATTCCAGATCTTCGGGGGTATCCACCGTCCAGCGCAGAGAGCCGTAATTCGGCTCAGTGTTCAATTGGAAAATCTTGAAACGACCGGGAACATCATAGAGATAGGGCATCACATGTTCACGCTCATGGGCTGCTTTCGCATCCTCCCATGCCCTTTCAAGAGCAGAAAAACTACAAACTTCGGTGTCCAACCCGATGGGAAATGTTCTTCCCCAGGGCGGCGGAAGACGGTTGGCGGCAAAATCAACCGCATGCTGATGAAACGCGGAAATCGTTTCATCAATCACATCAGGATCAATCACCGGACAATCCGCAGTTACCCGCACGACCACATCCGCGGCAAATAAACGGGCAGCCTGATAAAAACGATCCAGTACATCAAACGTGCTGCCCCGGTAACAGGCTGTCGCTGATTCCCGGCACCAGGCTTCAATCGCGTCATCGGATGCTTCCGTGGTGGTAGCTACCGCCACATTATTGACGAATTTGGCTTTTCGGGTACGCTCCACAACCCGGGCGATCATCGGTTTGCCATGGATTTCTTGAAGCACTTTACCAGGCAGACGACTGGAACCCATGCGTGCCTGCACAATGGCAACCGTGCGTTGTACTTCGGTCATGCTTATTCCTTCTTCCACAATAATTTATTAAAGTCGAACGTGCGTGAACCATAACGGTAACCACCGTCATCCAGATCTCGGATAAAATTGACGATCTCCTCGCTATCCGGAAAATCAGGACGCACGTAATAATAATGGGTATCCACCGGACTCTCTCCATATGCAGCCGCCAATACATATCCATTAGAACGGGCGAAATCATCCAGCATCAGGGTCATTTCACCCCAGGCATCACCCGCTTCCTCTTTCGGATTAAGGGGAGAAAAATCCGCATGGAACATGATGATCTCAGGATCTATCTTTGCCAGGTATTCCCCGGTAATTCCACCATTATGAGCGATCCAGGAGTCATTCAAACCCCAGGTATCCACTGCCTGCCAGCCTGAATAGAGCGGTAGCAACCCGGCTTCAGTTGTAGCCAGGGTGTATTTTTTATCCTGGTAGCCGGCTAGAAATTCAGCCACCTCATAACGACCGTCCGGTTGGTAGCTGATCTTCCAGCGGGCGGATTGTGTTACGGCTAAACCGATCAGTAGAAACAGTCCAGCCATAGCTACAGGTCCACGGATGCCTATCGGCCAGATCGCCGGTTTTGGTATTTCCAATGCGGTCCAAAAACGGTCGATCACCAAAGGCCAGGTCATTACGACAACCGGCAAAATGGGATACTGAAACCGCCACAGGTAATTCATCTCATTGGAGAGCAAAATCCACATCAGAGTAAAACCCAGCACAGGAATAGTGGAGAATATTGTTACTCTCAACAACTCACGTTGACCTTCATTCCATCTTGTCGGTGTTTCTCTCCCGGTATTATCAGACCTGCTCTGTTCCACTAGTGGGAGCCATCTCACGGCAAAAAACGCGATGATACCGGTTGTCAGACAAGCCAGCAGCAATCCGGCATAATTCGCGGAATACCGCCCAAATACAAGTTCGTTGTGCAGGTCGGATGAACGTCGAAACAGCCCCACAACAAACACAACGATCAGCACGCTTCCGAGTATTCTGACGATTTTTGATATTTGCCGGCGGCCTGCTGGTTCAAACAGTCCCCGGAAAAATAAGGTAGTATCACGCCACCACATACGCCTTGTAACAAAATGAGCCCACCCCGCCCATGCCGTATACACAAAGCTGCCGGCAAAAACAAGCCAGAAGGGAAATGAAAGCTCTAGAACCGCATTCCATGATTCTCTCAGGCTTTCCGGATAAAGGCTTCCTCCACCCTTTTTATAAAATGGATTCGGCAGGGGATAACCGAAATAATTCCAACGCCACAGGAAATAGAATCCACCCAGTAAAAGAAATATACCTATGAAAGCAGTAAGCACCCGGGTTGAGGATTTCCATCCCAGCTTGAATAAAACAGCCAGCAGCATAAAAATGGCTGCAAGGACACCTTCCGGTCGGATCAATCCCATTATCAGACAGGTGATGGCAAAGATAAGGGCTCGTGCTGATGAGTCAGGCTTTTCTATGGCATACTGCGCAAAAAGCCAACTTAATGCACAGAAAAGAGCAAAAAAAGGTGTACCGAAACTGGCTTCCGCGTACAACAGGCCTGATCCATATATCAGAAAAATCGCAGACAAAACAGCGGCTAACCGGCCACCCTGGAAGAAGCGGCGTACCCCTGTGTAGACCAACAGGACGGTTATCAGATGGGATATCCCACCGACCCACAACGGCGCGGCTTCCACCCCAACACCCAGAGTATATAGGACAGCCAGCAGTACCATGAAGAGAAAATCTGTTGCCCCATCCACCGGCGGCTGACCCGTATTCCATACGATTCCGTTCCCATCAGCCAGATTTAGTGAATATCGCATTAACATAGCCGCGTCTTCCGCCGGATGTACCGGCTTGTCAAGCGCTCCAGCCACATGCGTCAGACCAAGCAGGAATAACAAAATGATTAGCACCCAATCAAATTGAGTGAACTTTTTTCGTTCCATCAAATTCCCTGTTCCCGGTGAACCTTGAAGGCTTTATCGTAGCCATCCAGCATGGTTTTCTTATTCTTGCTCCAATCCGCGCGTTCTTCCGCCACAGATTGCGCCTGCCGACTAATGCCGGGCAGGCTGTTTCTCACTCTCGCAAGTGCCAGAAGCCGTGAAGCCAGATGGACACTGTCTCCATCCGTGAAGAGATATCCACTCTTTCCATCTTCAACCCACTCTTTGTTGCTTGGGATGTCGCTGACAACCGGAACCGTTCCGCAGGACATGGCCTCCATCAATGAAAGGGAGGAGCCATCTACATGTGATGCGCTGACGTAAATGTCAGCATCGTTGTAATACTCCGGCAATTCTTCCTGAGAGATTCGCCCAACAAATTTCACCTGTCGCGAGATACCAGACCTCTTGATCTTTTCCTGAAGGTCAGCCCGCATGGACCCATCACCGGCCAGAACTGCCGAAAAATGTAGACCTTTATTACCAACCCGTATCAGCGCATCGACCAGCACATCCACCCCATACTGGTCTTCCCAGGCACGGTTTGAGAAAATTCGAAGTGGTTCATTCGCGGCTCGTCCCGCACGGGCGCCATTGTTATAGAAAAGATCCTGATCAACACCCCAGGGAAAAACCATGATACGTTCGGGGTCAAACCCGTATTCCTGTATGGCTTTTGCTTCTACACTGTGCGCGTCACAGAAAAAAAGTGTGGTTTGTTCCAGCGCTTCTTTGATCGCCATCCAGACCAGCAATTCGCGTTCCGCGTCCCAGAGCAGGTCAAATCCCCATGACATACTGACCAATGGTTTGAAGCCGCTAAAAGCAAAAATCCGGGCTACGTCATTGACCGGTCCGGCATGAACCAGGTCAATCTTCCATTTTTCCAAAAGCGATGAAATGGTGTGGGCTGTAATACCTGTATCAATTGGTTGATGAATCTGCCGTACCCCGGAGGGTATTAACAACCCCGGGATTACAGCAGGGGTAGTTGGAAGAAAAAAGATATCGTGGTTGGATTGAGCCAGTGCGGATAAGAACCGTTCGTCATGAACTCCAAAACCACGCGAGGCGTACAGAATTCTCATATTATTGGGTATCTGGTCTATGCCTGACCGAGATCAGTCCAGCAGATCTCCTTGCCAGACGGCAGGTCGATCAACAATTTTGTTCCTACAACAGCATCCAACTCATATGGAAGTATGGCGCCGGCAGCAACCGGACGCAGAACATCAATCATTTCTCGTGTAATGATCTCGCCAGCTTTCAGATCACGTGCCGCCCGCAGGCAGCGCCGCTGCAGGTAAACGGTTTGCTTTTCATTCTCGGCCACGAATTTATCACCGGACCCCAACGCCCGTTCAAGCTGACGGGTGTTTTCCACCATATCTGCCCAACTCGCTGGATTCATGGCGAAGGCATGGTCGGGCCCCTCGCGGTTGTTATCATCAGTAAAATGCTTCTCTACAACACGCGCCCCAAGGGCAACCGCGCCCAGCACAGAAGCGTGCCCCGGTGTGTGATCCGACAACCCGAGAATTAGATCAGGGTACATACTGTGGTAGGTCGTCAATACCCGCAGATGCAAATGATTAAAATTCTCAAGGCTTGCCGTGTAATTCGTATTACATTGCATCAGCACAAGCTGCGGGTTGATATCAAGAATGACACGCACGGCGCGTTGCACATCTCCCATATCCGATGCTCCTGTTGCCAGTAAAACCGGTTTCCCCTTGCGCGCCATTCGCTCCAGCTCTTCCGGCCAGTTGATGTCTCCAGACCCGATCTTGTAGGCGGGAACATACGGATCCAGATAATCGATGGATTCGAAATCATAAGGAGAGGAGAAATAATCGATTCCGACCCTGTCGCATTCCTCCTTTAGAACCGGAGTCCAATCAAAGGGAACGGACGCATCCTTGTACACTTCAAAAACAGATTTTTTCCATTTTGCCTGGTGCGAAACCTGCCCACCCATGGATTTGAATCCATAATCCGACACAATCTTGGGGGCCTGGAAATTCTGAAACTTGGCTGCATCCGCACCGGCTTCTTTAGCCAGCCGGATCAACAATTTGGCTCTTTCCAGGCTGCCGTCATGGTTGGCGGCAATATCAGCGATGAAATATGTGGGATGGTCCTTCCCGATCAGATGATTACCTATGCGGATTTCCATATCAGATCCTCCGAGGTCAATGGTCACTTTATTGAGATAAATAGCCTTGCAGACGCTGAGGATAACCGGCAGCGTGCTGCTCAGCGAAGGCATGGATACCTTCTTCCACACCGGGTAGAACGATCTGAAGCGCTTCTTTTAGCCTGTCTGTGTTCAACGTTAATCTGGGAGACCTTCTTGCTGTAAGTCCGCCATCCAATACGGATACCGGTTTAATCAATCGGTCATCCAATCCAAACACTTCTGCTATCCGGCAGCCAAATTCATACTTGCTTAGCGCAACTGGACTGACTACATGAAATATTCCATTGTGTGAACCCAGGGCAAGGTGGATCAACAGGTCAGAGAGATGATCTACAAACAATGGGCAGAATTCCACATCAGTGAAACCGTTTACGGATTTTCCCTCGGACAGGTTGTTGTAGAAAAATTCAGCCAGGCTGCGTTTTCCGGTCAAACTCCAACCGTAGAAATTTACCCGCGCCACCACTGCCTGAGGGTACACATCCAATACCGCTTTCTCTCCGTCCAATTTGGTCTGGGCATAAACTGAAAGTGGGTGGGGAGTATCCGTTTCCAGATAATCACCTTTGCTGCCATCAAAAACGGCATCCGTTGAAAGGTGAACCAACTTTATTCCCTTGATGGAACATACTTCCGCCAGACGACCCGGGACAATACTGTTGATAAGAGCTGCCTTTTCCGGTGACTTTTCGCACTCATCGATGTTGGCCATGGCGGCACAATGAAGCACAACATCTGGCCTGTTCGTCTCAATCAAATTCCCGATGATGCCATCGGTCGACAGATCGGCCGGAATTACGTTGAATGGAACGCCCATTAACCTATGCGAATTCGATATACCGGTAACATCCCAGCGCGTTGACTCACGCAGTGCCAGGTTGATCCCCAGCAATCCACTCGCTCCGGTTACCAAAAGCCGTTTCATTCCGCCTGGCCTGCGTCTCCATTATTCTCGAACGGTGCGACCAATTCCCGTATCTGATCCACGTTCAGCCATTGGTCGTTCGTATTACTGGCGTAGCGAAAATCGGCAGCCAGCGGTTTTCCACGCTTTTCCCACTCCCGGCCAAACCACAGGGCTTCCGCCGGTTGAACCACAAACATGTCGTCCAATTCAACAGTATTCCGATTTTCGTCGTCTGAAATGAGAACTTCGTGCAATTTCTCGCCTGGCCGGATGCCTATAATGTTCACCCTGGCTTCAGGTGCAACCGCACGCGCCAGGTCAAGAATCGTTGTGCTGGGAATTTTCGGCACAAATACTTCACCCCCGAACATTTGCTCGGAACAACGCAGTGTGAACCGAACACCCTGCTCCAGCGAGATCCAGAAGCGGGTCATACGGTCATCCGTGATCGTCAGGGTGCCATTCTGACGTTGTTTAATAAAGATGGGGACTACACTTCCGCGGCTTCCTACCACATTCCCATACCGGACACAGGAAAACCGGGTGGCCGTTCCACCAGCATAGGCGTTGGACTGCACAAATAATTTTTCGGCTGCCAGTTTCGTGGCCCCGTAAAGGTTGACCGGATTAACCGCTTTATCGGTGGATAAGGCGATCACCTTCTCTACTCCGGCATCCAAAGCGGCATCCACTACATTACTTGACCCCAGGATGTTGGTCTTGATGGCTTCCATGGGATTGTATTCACAAGCCGGGACCTGTTTCAATGCTGCAGCATGGACAACCAGGCTGACACCGTTAAATGCCCGGCGCAGACGCTGCTGGTCTCGCACATCCCCAATGAAATAACGCAGGCTCGGATGGGTATAACCAGCCACCCGCATTTCATGTTGTTTTAATTCATCACGGCTGTATACGATGATCTTGGCCGGGTGGTATTCCTCCAGCAATATCTTGATCATCTTTTTTCCGAACGACCCGGTACCACCGGTAACCAGTACAACTTGTTTAGACCAATCCATATATCTCTCCAGCCTCTGGCGATATCGCCTTATTTATGCAAGACGATCAAGGGATACTGCCCTTTTTCGCCGTAAAATCGCGGGAACCATTCTTCCAGTAAATATAGCAGTTTCAGATAAATCTTACCGCCCGTTATTCTGTGAACAACCGCTCGGAGATAACGGACATTTACACTGCGCCAACAAAAAATCTCATACTTTGCCAGGGGTGCAATCTCGTTTTTTAACCATTGTGGGTCAAACTTTTTGACAAATGTGCCCGTCGGTTCTTTACGAGGCGGTTCTGCGCCATAACAGGCAGATTTCAAAGCTGTTTCTTTATCTTCACCATGTTGTCCGGTCAGTTTTTTCCCAAACCATTCCATAAATCGTATGAAAGGTTTGGCCAACCGCATCAGAGACGAATCTGTCCAACCATTGACCACCACGGCTGTCTTTTCCGGTTTCAACACCCGAAGGAAATCGACATAAGCCTTTTTTTGTTCCGGCAGTGGGAGATGGTGCAGCGTATGCAATGAAACCAACCCATCAAATGAACCCGTTTTAAACGGCAGGTTGGCCGCGTCTGCCACAACAAACAAACCATGATCACCAAGCCTTGTACGGGCTTCCTTCAACGCCAGGATGGATATATCCAGGCAGACACGGTAATGATAATTAGCGGAATAGGTAAGATACTCCGGATATTGAACCGGTCCCGAACCCACATCCAAAAGCAGGTCACCTGAAGGGTTTAAATGTCGATTAACACGTAAATGACAACGGTGAATATACTCGCGTGAAACTGGTCGCAGGTCTTCATACCGGGCATTCTGATAGACGCCTTCTCCGACTGTCTTCCAGCCAACCTGGTCATAAAATGCGCGGACCTGCTGTTTTACATCTTTATCTTCCACAATTACTCCTGATCGGTATTTACCGGCGCCCAGTTTATTGGCTCGCCCGTTAAATAACGGAATGTCGCATCGAATTCATTATCCCGTTCCGGTCCCAATACATCTTTCAGCGGATGGGCTTTGTAATCATCCCACATCCTGACCAAATGCCATGGATAGGGAAGAGGAAATTCAAAGAACCAGCGATAGGCATATTGCCAGGCCTTTTCTATCTGCTGCCGGTTCAAATGATGGCCTGCAGGGTCCTGTAAAACCTGTCCAAGTGTTTTGTAGTATGTAACCCAGGAATCAGGGTCAAGCGTGAAACCACGATTGCGATAATGAGTTTGTGCTGCCACAATGACCGGTACACCGGCCATGGCCATCTCAAGACCAACAGTTGTGGTGTATACCAATCCAACATCTGCCACTTCGATCAGATCATAGGTATTCACTTTTTCCGTGGGTGCAATGAGCCGGATGTGTTCTGGGAGCTTAGGAAAAACTTCGTGAACAACCTTTACCATGGACGTGCCGTGAGTAAGAACTTCACCCGGATGGACACGGATAACCAGTTGAACATCAGGACGACCGGCAAAATATTGTACGGTCCGGCTGATCCATTCACTCATCGTCTTGCTGAACATATGCCTTCCAAGGGTCAGGCTGTCACCCAACACGTTTGTTGCCAACAAAACAACCGGACGTTCATCCAGTCCCAGCTCTTTTCGGGCGGCATCCCCACCAGTTTTTGGAGTACCCTGCCACTGGCGGGCAAAATTCTCCCACATAGCCCCATGCTGACGGGCAACCAGCATAGAGCGCAGCCGGTCCAATTCCTCATCTTTTAGAGGGATAGTCTGACGCGCACGCCACATGGCATCAGTTTCCTGTCGCATAACTTCCGTGTTCTGAGCAACCCAGATACGCTGACGCTGGTCCCCAAATTCGTATGTGATAACCGGAATTTTCAACAACCTGGCTATCCGATAAACCACTCCAAGTTCCTGAATCGTTCCATTTGGGACAATGACAACATCTGGCTTGTTTTCTTTCAGATAAGAGTACGCCACAAGGGCTACTTCTTCATTACGTTCCCGGCGAAGCTGGTAAACCTCATTATCATGATCCACCTCTTCAACCTGAAGGGAATACTGTGTATCAAATTCGCTGACAAGTTCAACGATCCGGTTGATTTCATCTGATACCGGCGCGAATGGTATCCTTGAGCTGACAAAAGATACGGATTTCATCACGGATTCAGCGTTGGTCAAGATCTTCCGGGCATACAGATCCTGCCGCCTCAGGTCAAACCGGCTGATCGGTTTCTGCCAATCAGATTGAGCCAGATATCCCAGGGTGACATTATGCCCCTGAGCCGCGAGGGAAATCCCCGTCAGAGCGGCATGTTCAATCCAGTAATGAAGGGTGGCAAAAATAAAAACTTTCTTGCCTGCGGGAGCCGTCTTCCGCAATTCTGTTGCGTCTTTCACCAGCTCCGGAAGAGCGTCTTGCAAATGGCGTAAACTGAAATGGCTGTTGAGCGACCTTCCCCGCTGACGGAGAAGCCAGTATAGCTCTACCGTGAAGGGAATCTGCCCTAAAATCTCTTTTACAACATCTTTACCTGCTGCCGCCGCTGTCATCTCTCCACCGCCTCAATGTTCCATGTCAGACGCGGGCGGATGGGCCCCAGCCGGGGCTCCGGCCAGTGCATTCCAGGTGCTCCCGCCGCGTCAATATTAAAAGTAAGGGCCTGTTCATCTTGAAAATACCGTTTTACCCGGAACGTACTGGCATTAACCGCCAGCATGAACCGGCCTTCATTCAACAATTCTTCCGGCAACGTGCAACGGCTTATGTAATGGCCCGCCTTGCGGACAGAGAATTCATCATACTGCTCAGGACTATCCGTATCAAAGGATGTCATGATGTACTCTCCCCGCATACTCAACAAATAGATACCCACCCGTAACCCGGTGATCGGGGCATCCAATTCATACTCAACTTCCACTTCAACAGGTTCTGTTGAGCGCAATGTATCAACAACATCCCCACGTGGATTGCGAACTCGGATGGCAATCGGTTTGAATGGAGCCGCGTCTGCGGGAACCTCATCGGGTTGCCATAATCGTTGGCCTTCCTGGGAAAAGCCCGCTGACAGGTAATAATCAACGGCCTGCGGCGTTGGGGCGCGCATGGCCAGATGCCCCTTCTCGATCACGATGGTCTCGTCAGTCAACCGCAAGATGGCTGACATATTGTGGCTGACAAACAACACAGTCCGTCCCTGATGAGCCACATCGCTCATTTTTCCCAGACATTTTCTCTGAAATTCCGCGTCGCCAACTGCCAGGACTTCATCCACAACCAGAATTTCTGGTTCCAAATGAGCAGCCACGGCGAACGCCAGTCTCAGATACATACCACTGGAATAGCGCTTAACCGGGGTATCGATGAACTGTTCCACTTCCGCAAATGAAACGATTTCATCAAATTTACGCTCCACTTCCGTGTGTTTCATTCCCAGAATGGCTCCGTTCAATGAGATATTCTCGCGTCCGGTCAATTCGGGGTGGAAACCGGTCCCGACTTCCAGCAGCGATCCAACTCTCCCATTGATCACAGCCTTGCCTTCCGTTGGCTCAGTTACACGGGAAAGCAATTTCAAAAGAGTACTCTTCCCGGCCCCATTGCGTCCGATGACGCCAAGGACCTGACCTTTCATCACATCGAATGAGACATCACGCAAAGCCCAGAACTTATTGTCAGATCCGTTACCCGCGGTCAACCGTTTGACAGGAGACGAAAAAGCTGTCGATATGGATTCTCGGAGCGTAGTATACGCGGCCGGTCGTTGTCCGATTGTGTATTGTTTTCCAAGGTTTTCTGCATGGATGGCAATATCGCTCATAACTACACCATATCGGCAAAACGCCGTTCCATTCTTCGGAAGTAATACAAACCCGTGATTAACAATACGACTGAAATACCGGTGGAAACAGCCAGCATACCGGTCGGCGCGCTGGTTGTTGAGCCCAGCAAAGCCCATCGGAATCCTTCGACCACACCCGTCATGGGATTCAGCGCGTACAATAGCCGCCATTTTTCCGGCAGAAGGCTGGCCGGATACGCTATTGGCGTTAGCGTCATCCAAAATTGGGTAAGAAACGGAAGAACATACCCGATATCCCGATAAAGAACATTCATGGCCGAAAGCCATATGCCTACACCCAACGCGGTGACCATGGCCAGCAGCACAAAGAGCGGCAATGTCCACACAGCACTGGTCGGATAAATCCCGTAAAACAACATCATGCCAAAGAGCACAATAAATGCCAGGGCGAAATCCACCAAACCGGACAAAATGGAAGCCAGGGGCAGGATCAACCGGGGAAAATACACCTTGGTGATCATATGACTGCTTTGAACCAGAGAATGAGCCGCGTCAGAAAGGGCTTTGGAGAATAATGTCCATGGTAATAAAGCCGTATAGGAAAAAATGGGGTACGGTACTCCATCCGAGGGGACCTTGGCCAGATTGCCAAAAAAGATACTGAAAACCACCATTGTCAGGAATGGTTGCAAAATAGCCCATGCCGCACCCAGAGCCGTTTGTTTATACCGCACCTTGAGATTACGCCACGTCAAAAAATATACGAGTTCCCGATAAACCCAGAGGTCCTTCAGGTTCAATGCCGTCCAGCCGCCACTTGGTTTAATAAGCACAGTGCGGGCTGTTTCAGCTTTTATCAGGGTGTTGCCATCAACGGTCATATTGCGTTACCGGCCTTTATTTGATCGCATCTTTATTCGCACGATACCAATCAATCGTTCGGCGAAGACCATCTTCAAAGCTCATCTGCGCTCTGAAACCGAAGTACTCCCAGGCACGTGTTGTATCCAAACCTCGCCGTGGCTGACCGTTTGGTTTACTGGTATCCCACAGGATCTTGCCTTCAAAACCGGTTAGTCGGACTATCAATTCAAGCAGATCTTTTATGGCAATTTCGTTACCGGAACCCAAATTGACTGGTTCCGGCCCATCATACTTTTCTGTCGCCATAAGGATAGCTTCCGCCGCGTCTTCCACATAGAGGAATTCTCGGGTCGGAGAACCATCACCCCAAACTTCTATCGAGTCCGCGCCTGCTTCCTGTGCTTCCACACATTTGCGTATCAGGGCTGGAATTACATGTGAGCTTTCAAGATGAAAATTATCACGAGGACCGTAAAGATTCACCGGGAGGAGATATATGGAATTGAAACCATATTGCTGTCGATACGCCTGCGATTGCACCAGAAGTAACTTTTTCGCCAGACCGTAGGGAGCATTGGTCTCTTCGGGATACCCATTCCATAAGTTTTCTTCTTTAAACGGAACCGGAGTGAATTTCGGATAGGCGCATATCGTGCCAAGGCAAACGAATTTCTCGATCGATCGTTTCCATGATTCGTGTATAAGCTGTAAACCCATCATGGCGTTGGAATAAACAAATTCAGCCGGATGCTCTCTGTTGGCACCGATACCGCCCACCTGTGCTGCCAGATGGATCACGATATCCGGTTTACTTTCATCAAGCATACGGCGCACATCATTGCCATTAACAAGGTCATACTTGTCAATGGTCGGAATAAAAATATCCTGTGCTCCACGCTGCTTTAGCTTTTCAACAATGAATGAACCCAAAAAACCGGCGCCACCGGTCACACAAATCCGCTTTGATCTCCAAAAATCCTGGCTTACTATTGATGTCATGGTTTTTGACTGTCTCCTTCCAGGTAGTTTCTTTAAGAAATTTCGGTATGATCAGCCGGTTTCATTATTGGGTCTGGCTGGTCAGGCCAATTAATAAATATCTTCAATCCGTTGATCGTAAGGACTGGCACATCACCTTTTTCAATTATTTGAACACCCTTATCGGCGCAGGTTAACTTACAGACGTCAGCCACATCACCGCCGCCCACCAGAATCACCCGATCAAATCCTTCCTGCCTGACCTGGTGTAACGTAGCTTCCATCCGCTCACGAACAAGCCGGTACAGGCGAAAAGAATTTTGGATATAGTCCATAGTCAGATTGGCCCGCAAAGCGATACCCTCCGGCGTAATGATGTATCGCAATTTTCGCCGTTCCGCGTGCCGAACCTTTACATACCCTTTTGCAACCAAACGCTTTAAATGCCAGTTTACTGTTCCAACGGCAACTCCCACCTGCGCCGCCAGATTGGCCTGTGTAGCATCGGGATTTTGTTCTATATGTTCTAAAAGAATAAGATCTCTCGCAGGGTCGGGGATAAGTCCCATAGCGCCGTCCTAAATTCAATCGTTGAATTATAAGGCGGATGGCAAACCCGGTCAAGAGCAGATTTCAGCAAGGCGACTACTGATGATATGAATTACTGACAAACCCGGTTGTCATCACAAACAGGTAATTGAACCGGGCAGGTCCATTCTGAAGCTGGAGAACGTAAATAAACAACATCATCAACAATTATTGCCAGCCAATCGTCATTATATTTACCTTTACACCCAATTGCCAGAACATCAGAACCATTTGGCAAGCTTTCCGGAGATTTTTGGACTGGCAGTACCCCTGTTACGCTAAATGACGGTCCAATCATGCTCATCACCAATCGGGGAAATTTTTGAACGCGGTAAGCAGAGAATTGATCCGGCTCTCCTTTATCCTGAGGATAGTATCTTGGATACAACCCCATTCCATAATAGGCAACTGAATCGGGCAAAAGTAAGAAGTCATCAAGTCTTTCACTGGAAATACCCAGATCATCTACCAACGCGCGCTCTGACAGGAGACTCGCAATTTCATTCTTTTCAACAGCTTTATACTTTTGTGGAATCAGGTTATTTAATATGACCGGAACCGATCCAATTAAAACGAAATTTATGATTACACCAATGATCCACCGCAGATTTTTCTGTCCGGTATTATTTTGGGGTTGGAACTCGATAACCGGTGATGGCAATACACCTCCGTACCGTTTACTCCCCCAATATGCGATATGCGCGATTCCGATGGCAAAGTATAAGATGGCAACCCAATCTGCAGGAATAATGTACCTTCCACCAGAAGTGCGAACGGCCGCCGTAGCCAGGCTGTAAGAAATGAGAAAACCTGCCGGGACCAACCCTGATATACCTGATCGTGACCATCCGGCTGCCATTCCCAGAGACAAAGTGAGCAATGTTGCCCCCAGAATGAGGGATCGTTCTGTTGATAGTTGTCCATCCCAGTCAGGGCTCCAGAAAGATTCCGGATCTTTTATTGTATCTTCCAGGGAGTTCAAGGTAAGCGTCGTCGGAAAAATGGCGGCACTATCTATTAAATTATGGAAGAAATGCCCGGAAACGTATCGGGCGATTCCACTAATTCGAATCCAGGTCCGGTTCGATGGTTCGTCATTATTCACAGAAGGGCTCGGGGTTGCTGTGTAAGGAACTTGCCCAGGTTCGCTGGGATTGTTCTCCGCCTCGGGTACCAAAGGTTTGTTGAGAGCATAAAATGCGCGTTGTTTGAGAATCACACCATCAATAGTCGGTATAAAGAAAAAGAATTTATTGCTTCTGATATGTGATTGAATCATCCAGGGCAGCATTGATGCCAGAAACATGGAAAATAATATCAGAGAGTAAATAACAGCTTTTTTCCAACGCTTCCAGCAAAACACGAATATCCCTACAACAGCCATAGGCATAACCAGAATGGGATTGAGGCGTGCCATAGATGCCAGTCCCAAAAATCCACCGGCTGCCATAAGATAAACAATCGTTTTTTTGTTTTGCATCCAGCGCGTTAGAAAGAAAACAAACAAGACAAGCAATAACCCGGCCAAGGATTCGCTCATCAGCACACGTGAATTGGTGGACAACACCCAGAGAGTTCCCTGAATATTATTGACTTCCCTCAATATGAAAAGAAACGCAACCAGAAGTCCTGCCAACCGGGAATGAATTCGGGTGCCAAGAAGATATAAAATGGCAGGAAATAACGCGACAACCGCCACCTGGATACCGACAACAGCGCTCATCCGGTTGCCGGCAATCATGTGAATGACAGAAAGAAAAGCTATGTAGAATGGTTTATCTAAATAAATATCCTTACCAATCCCTTCACCTATAACAGCTTTCATAGCTTCCCTGTCATATAGAACTGCATCAGAGAAAGGATACATCTCATTATTGGGTGGATACGGACCGGGTGCAAAAAAACTTTTTGGCATATCCACGCCAGTCCAGATAAGTACAGCAGCTCCCCAAAGCAACAGGCAAAGCACAATATCTGGAAATGCGTTTTGTATTATTAATTTGTGGTTGTTTTGGAAAAACCCCATTTTTGACAAAAAAATGAGAATCAGGACGGAGGAGGTCAATACGCTGATGACCTGTATTCCAAGTAAAGGCAAATTAAAATCGTTCCAGTAGACAATATCCGGTATCAACCCTATTCGCGATACTGCTACAAAAAAAACCAGGGCAGCCAATGTGCCAAGAACTAAAATCCACTTTCTTAGTAATTCTTTCTCGCTTAACAAAATATCCCTTAAGGATATTGATCCATTCTTTTTTATTCGCTCGAAGACAGGTAGAGCCAATGCTTGAATTGATAATAGCAATAGCCAAATCAGAGAAGGGGTTACCCGTTCCTTATACCCACCAAAACGGCCCCAACCGCTGGCAGGAGTGAAAACCAATATCCATGCAATAAGTGCTACCAGACCAAAGAGAAGGTTTATCCATGGATTGGAAAATAAACTTTTACATCGCTCGGAAAAACGATTATTTCTCCCAACCCAATATGCCAGCCCAAGGAATAAAAATGATAGTAATGAGAGACCGAAGATCAAAACCAATCGCTCAAAAGACAATCCGCCCAATAAAGAACGCTCAGATTCAGACGGAGTCATTCCTGATTGAATTGCCGCAACAAATCCCTCTATACCTGATAGTAGCAGTAGGAAAAATATCGGTTTTTTCTTCATGGTGTCGGCAGTGGACAGATCAAAGTTGTGGTAACCGGTCTAGAATATGTGATTGTTTCTTTTCCGATAATGCTTAATAAAACACTGTCTACATAGTTTTCACCTGCGCAACCAATCACATAAACCTCCGAAGCGTCAGGCAGATATGATATCTGCTGATTAACCGGCAGCACCACGTTGAACGTGTTACTTTCACCATCAATGGCAACAAAGGACAAATGATCAAAAGGCAACGGACTAAAAGCCGAACCCGCGCCTCCCGTGTCCCCTTCGCCGGTCTTCATCCAGCGCGGATACATAGCCGTTACCTTCACAAAGATCGATTCATCATATTTAGCAAATTCTTCCAGTGTGTCCCAATTCACGTTCGTAGGAAGTTCCACCCCGCTAATTTTCATCCTATCAAGCACTTCCTTCTTGGTTAGGGTCTGTTGTTTCGCCGGATTTAATAGACCGAGGACTGCCGGTAGGCATGCCAGTCCAATGATTATGACCATACCAATGTAACGCATCTGTTGTGATCCAACTTTGGGAACGTGAACATCCGGGATATTAAGATCCGCGGTGAGTTCTTCGTTTCGCAAACCAACCAAAATCGACGAAGTAATCGTCCAAACACCCATTCCGTAATATAAAGGCAGCACCCAATCTACGGGGACAATATATCGCCCACCCGATACCATTGACGCAGTATTTGCCCCAAGATATGAAACGAGAATCACTCCAGGAATTACACCCAAAAGAGTGTTTTGTTTCCAGGCTCTTGAAAATCCTGCCGTCAAAAGGAGGAAACTGGTCAACAGGACAATCCACCCGCCTTTCACAATTCTTCCATCCCATTCCTGATCCCAATAGGGGAGCCGGACTGTCTGGTCCAAACCGGTATGATATGGTGACACCGGAATCGCCATCCCTACCGTCACCAGGTTATGAAATCCGGTATGCAACATCTGGTCAATCAGGTTGGCATATCGATTGGCGGGTTTTGACTCCAATTCTCGGGGTAATTCCTGTTTTTCAATACCGGAAGCATCCGGGTATGGAACAAGTGTTGGCTCAAGAGAAACCGGTTCATTCAAGACCGGTTTTATCCGGTGTTTATAAAGCACACCCCGGGTCTTGCTCATATAGGATTTTAACGCTTCATCAAAAACAACCTGGTTTCGCACACCCCATGGTATCTGGGTTCCCAGGAATGCCAGACTGAATATCAAAATGCTGGTCCATGTTTTTCGCTTATTGAATCCGGAATAGATAAACCAGATTATCGCCACAAGCGGAATAAGCACCATTACATTCAAACGTACAAGAACTGCAAGACCCACGACCCCGCCAGCCAGTGCAGGTAACCAGAGAGATCCTTCTGGGGACTCCCACCATTTAATCAGTGCAAGACAACACAATAGCAGCATCAACCCGGTCCATGGCTCTGACATGGTCATGGACACATTGGTAGATTGAATCTTCGGGGCAATCGCGAGATTGTTCATTTGAGTGAACATAACCAGTAGTCCGGCGAGGATTCCTGCCGGCCGCCCGCCCAACCGTAAACCTATCAAAAAAACCAGTCCCGGGATGACAGCAAGAACTGCCTTTTGATACATAATCAAGCGGGAGAAATTTGAACCGGCTAACCAGTTAAGACAAGCAAGAAAAGTAAGGTGAAGGGGCTTGTCAACAAACCCTTCCGTAAATCCTCTTCCCGAAAGTATCAATTCAGCCTGCAAGGCATAATCAGCCGCATCGGAGAATGGGTAGTTGATGAAATTTGGCGGATATGTCGTAGTATTAAATCGGCTAGCCGGTACCGGAACCGATTGCCAAATAAAAAAAGCCGAGATCCAAAGCAAACAAAATATAATCAGGTCCGTATGCCGCGGAATCCATCCAGAGCGAGGTTTGAAAAAGTAAAAACCGGCTACCACAAGCAACCAGGACACCCCCAGTTGCCAATTTAGAATAGGAACTCCCGTTTTTCCCCAATACTGAGTCCCGGCACCAATTCCCTTTCCACTAATAGCGATGATAATCCCAACAAGAATGACAAACAGACCAAAAAACAATCCGGCTTTACCGGAAAAGCCAAATTGGTATCTGGCGTCAGTTACTTGATTTTTCCGGGTCAAATAGAGCGAGTATATCCATATGCATGAGACCAGAACAAAGCCTAAAAGTAGAAGGGGTTGAAGCCGTTCATATATCGCAGTCCAGCCATGCAAGCTTTCCGGTTGAAGAAATGCTAACGTAATGAATAATAGCCAGCTTATCGGTAAGAGAACTTCGAATGTTTTTTGTACCCGGGAACTGCCAGCATGTTTATACAGCCATCGAAAAAGACCAGACTGATCTGTAAAAAAAAAGAACAGCAATAAACCGCATATCACAGCTACCAATCCCGGAAAAGCGATCAGTACGACTCGACTGATTGTTATGCTCCCTGGGAGGTTGAGTATGGAATTTATCGTACGAAAACAGAAATACCCCGTAACCAGGACTAATACCGGCGGAAGGATTTTATCGACCAGTTGAAAAACTCTTTTCCGGGAATTTGAGATCATTGGTTATTTCCCAATGTTATTTTGTTTGATTTCCAGGAACCATATCGTTACGATACCTGTGATTATTATGATCAATAGAACGCTATTTGCCGCTACAGGTGCAAGACCAACCGCAATAAATGCAAGACAATTTAAAATCAAGGCGGCCAGATGCATGACATAAACAGCCCTACTGGGTTCCAACCCTAAAGCCACCAGGCGATGATATGTGTGATCGCGATTTCCTTTATAGAAAGGAATACGTCTTCTTAGCCGCGAAATAGTCACGAGAGTTGTATCAAAAATGGGTACACCAATTAGCAGAATCGGAACCAGATATGAAGAAGTCTGAAAACTGCCAACGGGATTGTAGTAAATGGCCATCACAGAAAGAATAAACCCCAGAGTCTGCGCTCCAGAATCGCCAAGGAACATCTTTGCCGGATTTGAATTGAACAAAAAAATGGCAACACAGATTCCCACAAGAATTGCGCTGGCCATTGATAATAAATGCTGCCCAGACTCAACAGTTGCCAGCATAAAAAAAGCAAATGCCCATCCACTTAAACCAACAGCAAGCCCATCCATACTGTCAACCAGATTAAATGCATTGGTGACACCCACTATCCAAAAAACCGTGAGGAATTTATCCAAAAGTTCAAAGATAAAGCTGGAACCACCGATAAAAAATGTTCTGGATTCAAGTATCTCAATTGACACACCCGAAAGGATCAACAGGATTGCTACCCCCACCTGACCCAGAAATTTTGGCAAAGCGGATAGACGCTTGTAATCGTCCCAGATTCCAAAAGCAAAAATAACCAACGCCCCTAACAACATACTTCGGATCTGCTCATCTTTCCAGAGTCCGGTAATGATCACGAGAATGGAAAGTGAAAGCATCAAGGCTATTCCACCCGCGTATGGCATGGCAACCGTGTGTTGTTTATAGGGCGCGGCACCCGGAAAATCCATTAACTTGATTTTTCGGGCGACCAGAATTCCAATATATGCAGTCCCCAGTGTCAGAAGAACACTGATAAGAATAGCCTGAAATAGCCCGGAGTATTCTAGAACATTGGAATTCATTCTGGTTTCACATCCCCCTGTAGTTTACTATAAACCACCAATGTCTCGTTGATAATGCGTTCATTTGAAAATTCTTCAACGGCAAGTCTTCGCGCGTTGGCTCCCATTCGTTGCCGTCCTTCCGGATCATTTATAAGTGTCTTTAAACAAGCCGCCAGATCAAGTGTGTCTTTATATCTGGCTAATAGTCCGGTTACTCCATGTATCACCACTTCACGGCTACCGGGTGCATCAAATGCAACCAGTGGACGCCCACAGGCAGCCGCTTCGATTAGTGTTTTTGGTAAACCTTCACGGTATGAAGGCAGGCAAACAATGCTTGAAGCTGCATAAAGCTCTGGCATATTAGCCTGCCACCCTATCCACGTAATAAAACCCTCTTTTTGCCATTTCTTGATCATCTTTACCGGTACCCCGGCTGGATTTTCGGTGTCCGAATCTCCGGCCAAAACGAATTTGGCCTGGATTCCATCTTCAAGTATCATCCGTGCTGCTTCAACAAATTCACCTACTCCTTTATCCCAGAGCATCCGAGCGGGTAATAATACCTGCAGGACACCTTCGGGAATCGGTGAAGGTGTAAACCTCTGCGTATCCACCCCGGAACCTCGAACAATCTCGATCATATGTTTATCTGCCAGCCCACTTTCCTGGAACAGGTGTGAATCATCCTTGTTCTGGAATATCACGCGGGTCGAACGCAATGCCAGGTGATACAGAAAATGAATAAAAGGTCTCATCAGCTTTGACCCGGCCGTTTCACTTACAAAAAGGTATCCCAGCCCTGTGATGGAATTGACGATACGCGAAATACCAACCCATTTCGCTGCCAACGACCCATAAAGCACACATTTGACTGTAAAGTGATGAACCAGATCCGGTCGCTCATCACGATAGAGCTTTACAAGTTTTAATAAAGTAACGAACTCACGAAAGGGGTTACGACCTTTTCGTGAGAGTTGGAATTCCACCCACCGAAATCCAGCTCTGGAAAGCTCACAGACGTGCGCGTCATCGGGTGACATAAGTACCACATCATGCCCCTGTGACCGAAGGGCTTCAGCCAGAGGAAGCCGGAAATTATACAGATACCAGGCTGTGTTAGCAAAAAGAAGGATCTTCACTTTTCCCTACTGAGCTCGCAGCCATTCCTGGAATACAAGAATATCCCAAAGATAATACTGATTGTCATGAGTCCCGGATTGATGGTCCCGCCACATCGTCTGAACTGGTTCAGGATTGAAGAATCCTTCGTCACGCATACGAGATGGATCCAGCAGATCTTCCGCCCAATCACGCAGTGGTCCACGCAACCAGGAATCAATTGGAATTCCAAATCCCATCTTAGGCCGCTCGATCAACTCTTTTGGAACATAATCATAGAGAACCTGACGGAGGATATATTTCCCCTGCCCGTTATTGATCTTCATGTCCAGCGGCAAACGCCAGGCAAATTCAATCACCCGATGGTCATCCAGATACGGCACCCGCGCTTCCAGGCTAACCGCCATACTTGCACGATCCACCTTTGCTAAAATGTCATCTGGTAGATAGGTAATCAGGTCCATATACATCATCCAACGAGTAAAATCCGGTATGGATGGCCATCTTGAACTATCTGTAAGTGGAGTCTTGGGTTCTTGACCGCCAATGACCAATTCATCAGGTTTCTTCCAATGGGAGACCAGGCGATAATATAGGCTTTGAGGAGAATCCACAGAGATGACGTCAGCAACCTTCTTCATTTTCTCGCCAGCTTGTGGTACCCGAAGAGAAGAAGGAATTACCGGTTTCAAAGTACGGAAAATGTTATCCCAGGTAGCCGGTGATAGAAGCCCCATACTGCCGCCGAGAGTTCTCCGCAAACCCGTTCCCATCCAACCAATTCTTGACCAAATATCATTTCCCCAAAAATACCGGTTGTAACCGGCAAAAAGCTCATCACCCCCATCACCAGACAAGCTGACGGTTACATAATTCCGGGTTAATTGTGAAACCAGATAGGTCGGAATCTGGGAAGAATCTGAAAATGGCTCATCATACATAACCGGTAGTTTTGGTATGACTGCCCGGGCTTCCTCCGGCGTGACAATGAGATCTGTGTGTTCGGTTTTGAGGTGCTGGGCAACTTTTCTGGCATAACCGGCTTCGTTATACTCATCTTCCCAAAACCCTATGGTGAATGTTTTTACAGGAATATTGCTCTCTGCCTGCATCAGAGCAACAATAGCGGAGGAATCCACCCCACCGGAAAGGAATGCACCCAGTGGAACATCAGCCATCATACGCAATCGAACAGATTCTCGCAACAAATTATCCAACTGATTCTTGGCTTCCTCAAAGGATCCTATAAAAGGATCAGATAATCCAGATTCAACCGCGCTCCGGGCAGACCAGAATACTTCCGGTTCTGGAATATATCCAGGCTGGTCTACAGGGAATGACAGGATGGTTCCCGGCATTTGTTTGTGAACATCCTCAAATATGGAAAAGGGCGCCGGGATGTAATTGTGGCGGGTGAATAAAGCTAACGCGTTCCGATCGATCTCTCCGACAAATTCCGGATATGCGCGCAAACACTTTAATTCTGATCCAAAAAGAAGAGATTTTCCTGTCCAGCCATAGTACAGCGGTTTTACCCCAACACGGTCACGAACAAGATGCAAAAAACGATCACGCCTGTCCCATAAAGCAAACGCGAATTGGCCGTTGAAACGCTTAACCGCGGACAACAAACCCCAGGCATCAATCGCTTCCACCATAACCTCAGAATCAGAGGTACCACGGAAAGTAATCCCGGATTTTGTCAACTCTTCCCGCAGTTCGTTATAGTTATAAACTTCACCATTAAAAACCATAATAAATCGGCCGCTTGAAGAAATCATCGGCTGTCGACCGGTGGGAGTCAGGTCTACAATGGCTAACCGGCGGAAACCCAGAGCTATACCATTCGACTCATCTACCCATGTCCCACTAGAATCTGGCCCGCGATGGACGATCCTGTCAGACATACGCGTAACCCGGGCTTCCAATTCAGAATTTGATCTGTCTCGGGAGGTATCAAGAAATCCGGTTATTCCACACATTCTTTTCCTTTGTCAAGTTCAGTGAATCGGTCTTGTTCGTATATCAGATTCGCGAAGTATACCAGCGATCAAAAAGTCTTTGGCTTGACAACAATTCCTATGGTGAAAGACAGTTTTACCGGTAACCAGTTGGTTGGAATACCACTGACACTCAAAATGTCAAAATATTGATCCAATTGTTGCAAAAATTCCTGGTAATTGAACCCTTTATGTTCATTGCGGTGCACTTTGGAAGTGTTACCAAACAACTCATTTAGAAATTCATAAGCAGTGTATTCTTCATCTTTACTATCCCGGTAAAGTGCTTTCTTGGCAGCATATTTGATCAGAAAAGGAAGACCTGTTTCGTTTGGAACAGTGAATATCACTATTTTTTTGACACTGCGCGAGATCTTTTGAAGATAGCCATCAACAATCGCCGGGGGTATGTGCTCTATCGTTTCAAGTGAAATTCCCAAATCATACCCATCTGTATCAACCATCATTTCTTCGGGGGATGAGCATTCATGAAAACGAATGTTTGAGTGCCCGGCATATCGAAGCCTTCCAATATCCAATCCACCTTCCCAGTTTGCGTCAAATCCATCGTAAAGCAATGGTTGAGATGGCAGCCAATCGATGGATCGCCCATCAAAGCATCCAAGCTCTAAAACTCGTAAACGCTTGTTTTCTGTATACCTGGTGGTCATCTTCCGTAACCAGACAAATCGGGCCAAATGAATATAGGACCGGAATCCTTTTTGAAAAAGACGTTCGTTGTAACCAGGATTACTCATAGTCTTATTGCAACTTCTTTCCAAACCTCTTGATATTTTTTGGTAATTAGAGAGATTTCATAATTTGAAAGAATATGTTCTCTGGCAAGTTTTCCAAGATTTGATCGCTCAGCAAATGGCAACGAAATCAGCTTCGCTACTGCATCTGCTAACAATATGGGAGCTTCAGGTGGCACTGTGAAACCGGTTTTTCCAATGAGAACGGATGTATCACCGACATCCGTACCCACACAAGGTATTTCACAAGCCATAGCTTCACCAATGGCCAGAGGAAATGCCTCGCCATATTTGGATGACAATACAGCTATGTCCCATGAAGTATAAATTCTCGGCATATCGTTACGCCGGCCTAACAAATGAAATTGGCTTTTTCTTGTTGAATCAACCATTGAAACAATATCAGAGTTTTCCCATGAGACTCCATCACCACAAAGAACAAAATGCAAATCAGGAAACCTGTTCAGTAATTCATTAGCCGCAAGGAAAAATGTGCCATAGTCCTTTTGAGGATCAAACCTGGCGGCCATTCCCACGACCATGGCCATGGATGCAATTCCAAGTTCATTACGAACTTCTGCTCGTACCCGTACATCTGCGCGGTATTCAGTAAGATCAAACCCGTTTGGGATATAAACCATCCGGTTTCCGTCGAAACCTTTCTGAATATGAACCTTCTCCGAAACGCGGGAACAGACAACGATTCTATCAGGTAGAAAATGGGAGAGAAAAGCATTGAGACGTACAACCATTCTTGTACTCTTCTTGCTGTTTGATTGATCAAGAGTACTGTTATGAATTCCCCAAACAATACGAATTCCTTTTACCAGTTTTGCAGCCAGTCCGCCTAGAAAATCGGAATGATACATCCAGGTTTGAATTAGTGCCGGTTTGTTGATCTGTAATTCTTCTAATAATTTGGAAAAACCAGTCCATAATGAGTTCTTATTGTTCAATCCAAGCACAACAATGGGAATACCAAGTTTTTTCAGTTTCTCGCCTATCGGTCCATTTTCAGTTAATGAAATCACCCTACTGGTGAACTGTTGTTGGTCAACATTCCTAAGCAACCAGTAGAGCATGGTCTCGGCACCACCAGTATTCAGCCCGGTGATGATGTGTGTAATCGTCATTCTGCTTCCGGAGTCCATTATTTTTCCTGTCTATACGCAGATTCTGCAAAGAAAAAGTCACCATTTTCAGGATTTGTTCCCCGCCGACCACAAAGCTCGACCAATCCCTGATTTGTGGATAGAACATCCGTAGGCGCGATGACATACATAAATTCTCTGTTCGCACGATCATATGCCAGAAATAAAGAATTGCCAGGTTCAACCGGATTTGCGATCAAGAAGGGTCGATATACTGGAGAATCATGAATACTCTGATCAATATCAGAGAATCTTAGGAACGGGACAAATGATTTGGACCGCGATTCATCTGGAACCACATTGATATAAGAGCCGGAAGATATTGTCGTAACAACTCGATCCTGCCCATTCTTACAATTTGATGCTGGTCTGATATCGATTGGCTCTATGTTCATTCTCAAAAAAATCGGGAAAACAACCATGAGAAAGATCAATAAAGAAGAAATTGAAAGCAGACTCATAGGGTACCTGGAATAGCTTAGAGTGTTTTTCTCGCTGTTGGAATCTTCGATCGAATTTCCAAGAAGATTTCCAATTTCAATAAAAACAATCATTCCCAGAGCCGCAAACCATGGAATAACTGCAGCATACGTGCGCATCTCCGCATCTATGGTTGGTACAAACGGAACCGAAAGAAATATCCCGAAAATCCCAGTCAAGACCAGGGAATATTCCGGCTTTTTTGCATTTAAAGACCCCATCACCATTCCAACCAGTGATAATGCTGCCACCACTCCTCTAGCAGTATAGGTTTCCATCGGATTGTTGCTCTGAATAAAACCGAACAAACCATACCACTCTAGATTAAAAAAGGCTGCCCAGTATTTGAATGCGCCTTGAATGGTCAAAAATGGATTTGCATGAAAGGCCTCAAGAGCATAGCCATACACAGCTCGTGATAAGTCGGGTTCCACCAGGCCAATAACATTTGGGTGGTCTATCAAATAGTGTTTCCATCCGGTTCCACCGGTAACCAAACCATATAATGTATATGAAAAATTGGCCATACCTGTGCTTGTTTCACTTTTGATCATCAAGAAGAGCAACTGGTGTATCCCGAAAGCCAGTATCGCGGCACCCAAGCATAGACCAAAAAATTTCCAATTAAACCTGTTTGCTCCTCTAAAAGCCCACCCCGCCCATATAACCAAAATTGGCAGGATAAAAAAAGGTCCAGCGCGTGAAAGCAAGCCCAGGCTCAACATTAATAAACCGGCAGCGAGGACCATACATTTTCTACGGACAGCTCCACTCCAGAGTAAAGCGAAACCAATTGCCCCCAAAGAAACACCCAGAGTTTCAGTCATGGTTGAGCCGATAAAACGGCGAATAAACAAAAATAATTCCAGAATAAATAAAGCGGCGGCCGCAGACCCGGCTGTCTTATTGATTTCACGTGCAGCAAAAAATACAGATAAGGTGATGACCAGCACTATCGAACCGATAGAAAACTGAAGGCTTTCACCTCCGATCCAATAGAAAACACCCAGTAATGCTGGCAGTAATGGCCGGCGCGAAGAAAAAGAATGCATCGGGTAACCTTCTGCCAGCAATCGACCGCCATGATAATAACCGTTTGCGTCATTGTAGGGGAGCAATCCGGCTAAGATGTTGTAGTCGCTGATTCCACTGGCCCAAACCCCCACCAAAGAACCGATAAACAATAACGCAGTAATAACAAACCCGAGAATTTTCCCCCAACGATTCCATCTGGAAAATAAAAAACCAAAAGCTATGGAAAGAATACATGTGTAAAGTAAACTTCCATCCCTTAGCATGATGCCGGTATCGGCCGGAAAAAGAATCAATCCCCAAACAAAACCAATGATTACGAGTAGCAATGTGGTCACCCACAGCCAGAGAAATTCTGTGGTTAGACGACCTTTCTTTCTTCTGATCAACCATGAAACTGTAAAGGCAAACGAAAAAAAAGAAACGCTCAATAAAACTGGAGCCAATCGTTCCAAAATGGATGTCCACCCCGGGTAAAGTGAACTAAGAAATAATACGCAAAAAAGACATAATAAGAACACCACCCAGGCAGAAACGAGAACGACCGGTTTATCGTTATCCCATCGAATGAAAGAGTCTATTCTTTCTGAAAACCAGGGCCCATGAATGACTTCTCTGAGAAGACAGCCAAGTACTCCCGCACCTACTAACAGCCCTGTCATCTCTACCAATCGAAAAAGTGAGAATCCTCCGATCAAGGAATTTTTCGGATCAACCGGTAAATAAAGAAGATAGATAACCCCAATAATGGAAGCAATCAAACCCGCCGCCAGCGGAATGGCATACATAATTTGACTTTGTGTTAACTTTTTTATGTCTGCCATCAGACAAATTTTATCCGGCTGGCAGCGAACATTACCATCTTTAACAACAACCAGCCATGCTTCCAGCGTTCTATATTCGTCGTTCCGTACGTTCTTTCACGGTATCGAATCGGTAGATCAACAATCTTTAAAGTTTGTTTGGCGGCACCAAACAACAGATCAAAATCCCCAAAGGGATCAAAGTTTCCAAAATAATCTCGATTGCGTTCAATAAGGTCATAATCCGACCGGCGCAGCACTTTTGTCCCACATAGACTGTCTTTTATTGGCTGTCCCAAAAGCCATGAGAATGCCAATGAGAAGAATTTATTTCCCAACAGGTTAAAAAACCGCATCGCCTGCTTTTCCATGGGATACACCAACCGAACCCCGTTGATGAAATCCCCTTTCCCTGTTACTATCGCGTCATAAAATCGCGGCAAATCTTCCGGCGGTACCGTCAGGTCCGCATCCAGGATCATAAAAATATCCCCTTCCGCCTTGCTGTAACCCAATCTGACGGCATCCCCTTTTCCTTTGCCCGTTTGCTGTAGAACCTGACAGCGTTTGTTTGGTCGCGCAGCAACCTCACGTTTTATGGTCTCAAAAGTATCATCGGTAGAGTTACCTTCAACAAAAACGACCTCCGTCCCCCCGCCCATCTCCGGAACACGTTCCAGAATATTGACGATGTTACCGGCTTCATTCCGCGCGGGCACTACCACTGATACTACTGGTTCATTGCCATAATCCACATCGGGCTGCGGCCGCGCGATCAGTATGTTAGTCAATGCCAGCGAGTGAAATGGCCAGAGTTTTACCAGAAATTTGTTGAAAAATGCGTCAATTATAGGTGTGCGTACCGGCCAGAGGATTTCCGACCATGACCGAATCACTTCCAGATTTTCCAGGTTAAGCAGATTTGATATATCATCCACTGTTAACCAATTCTGGTACAGTGTTGGTTTTGCCACTTTCATAGCTTCCGCGAGACTTAATGGCAGTTCCCATAATCGACTGTATACGTTAATTATGATACGTGTTCGGGCATGGGATAATCGTCGAATTTCTTTGAATACAGCCTGAACATCCCACAAATCATTCAACAGGTCTGATAGTATGATCACATCGAATGTACCAGCAAGACCAATGTTCATGGCATCTGCAGAAAAGAAAAACTGGTCCGGGTGTCTGGAAGCAGCCCGTTTAACCATTTCGATTGAGAGATCAAGCCCAACTCCCAAGCCGGGTCTCAGATTTGCCAATAAATCTCCCTGCCCGCAACCCACCTCCAGAACCCGCTGGCCCGGTGCAACCAGGAACGAATAGACGTCTGTAAGCCGGCGATGGTAGTATCCGCCCAGACCTTTCCAACCATCCATGCTTTGTGCTGTCAGGTCATTATGTTCACGGCGGGCATTCCGGTAGTTCACTTCCGCCGTTCGGTTATTGTTCTGGTTCTGAATAATGGGCTCCAAATTGACTTATCCTAACTTTTCAATTTCCCGTGTGGTCATTTCTACCATGGCTTCTATACTAAATTGGTTGACTATCCGTTGTCTCGCCTGAACACCAAGCCTGCGCCGTTCTTCCGGACCCAAACACATCATTTCATTCATCGCGATTGTCAGCGCATCCAATTTTGCAGGAGGTACAGTTTTCCCTGTTTCACCAACAATTCTGGCAGAGTCACCCACATCTGTTACAACACATGGAATTTCACAGGACATTGCTTCAGCTATAACGTTGGAAAATCCTTCGCCAATAGATGATGATACACATACATCCAGTGCATTATAAAGCGGAACTGGATCCAAATCTGCTGGAAGCATCCGCACTGAATCTTCTAAATGCAATTCATATATCAGCTTGTTGACTTGTTCACTATATTCTTTTGGCCCATCGCCTATTATCAGGAATTTCGCATTTGGGAATTTACCGTTTAAAACCTGAGCTGCTCTAATAAAACTCGGGTGATCTTTTACCGGGTCTAACCGACCTATCAAACCCCAGACGACATCTTCTACCGAATATCCGAGTTCTTTCCTCTTATGATTTCGCCTGGAATTATCCGGAATGAACTTATCCGTATCAATACCATTATTAATTACGATGATTTTCGATTCCGGAATGCCCCTTTGCTTGGCTTTAATCGCTCCGGCAAACGAATTTATGATTACCAGGTTGCTAAATCGCGAAATCCGATCTTCTATCCAGTAAAGAAAGGCAGCAAGCCAATCATAGTCTTCTTTACGAAGATAAGTATGCCTGATGGAAATAATGGTTCCCTTTTGACGTACAAATGGACGGGTAAGAATTGCCAGTAAATTAGCCGCTACTAGATACGAAAAGACAATATCCGGGTTTTCATCCTTCAAAGTTTTGATTAGTCTCAGGAAAAAAGGGATTACATCCCATCTCCCCTTTTTCTCAAGCGAGCGAAAAGGAATTCCAATTTTTTTGAATTCTGAAACCAGGGTACCTTCAGAATAAAAACTGATTACTACCGGTTGGATACGTTTTGTATCAATATTTTTTAATAAAACGAGTAATTGGCGTTCCGCTCCTCCAATATTTAACGATCGTATTAAAAAACAGACTTTCACAAAAGGAATCCTTTTTGTTTAGTTTTTCTACCTGGAAGGCTATATTATATTCCGGATAAGGAATAGCATGATAAACATAAGATAGAAAACCAGAAGGTGTGACCTTCTGGTTTTACTCTAGTATTAGCTATTTACCACTGATGAATACACTCAGCTACAATTTTTATCTGCTCCTCTGTCAATTCGGGGAACATGGGCAGCGAAAGGACCTCATTTGCCGCCGCTTCAGATTCGGGAAAGTCACCAGCTTTGTGACCCAGATCCGAATGAGCGGGTAAGAGATGTACCGGGTATGGATAATGTATTCCGTGTTGGATATTATTCTGGGTCAAATGAGCCATCAGACTCTCGCGTTCTTTTACCCGCACAGCATAGACATGAAACACGGGCGTTCCATACATCATAATTTCCGGAGTTTTCACCCGGCTGCCTGCAAGCAATTTGTTGTACAGCATCGCGTGGTCCAACCGTGCTTTTGACCACTGATCAAGATACTTTAACTTGACATTCAGAATAGCCCCCTGGATTCCCTCCAGGCGATAGTTGAAACCCTTCAAAACATGCTGGTATTTTTTCTCGGCGCCCCAGTCGCGCAACATGCGAATCGTACGGGCAAAACCTGAGTTGCTTGTGGTAACCATTCCACCTTCGCCATAGGCTCCCAGATTCTTTCCGGGATAAAAACTGAAACACCCCATGTCACCCATCGAACCAGCCTTTCGGCCTTTATATTCGGCGCCATGAGCCTGGGCGGCATCTTCGATCACAAGCAACCCGTGTTTCTTTGCAATTTCCAAAATAGGGTCCATATCGGCGCATTGTCCATATAAATGCACCGGCATAATGACCTTGGTATTTTTTGTAATCGCCGCTTCTAATAAGTTGGGATCCATCGTGAAAGATGATGGATTAATATCCACAAATACAGGCTTGGCTCCAGTGTAACCAATTGCCGCAACCGTCGCAACAAAAGTAAATGGAACCGTTATAACTTCATCTCCCGGTCCGACACCGGCAGCCAGCAGGGCTAGATGTAAAGCAGAAGTGCCGCTATTTACACCCATAGCGTGATCCACTTGGCAATACGTCGCGAAAGCCTTTTCAAATGAAGCCACCTCTGACCCAAGAACAAACTGTGTCGATTCGATTACTCGCAGGACAGCATCGTCAATCTCCGGCTTGATACTGTGATATTGGGCCTTGAGATCTACAAAGGGTATTGTCATTTCTGATCTCCAGAAAGTTAGTTTATCTGTACAGGTTGGCCACGGTTAGCCATGGATTTATCAGCTGCCTCTAATATCTTAACTACTCGCAATCCCATTTCGCCATCGGTCTGAGGATGGGTTCCATTGGATATACAATCAATGAAGTGAGCAGCTTCTGTTTTCAATGCTTCTGTCGTTGCCAGATGCGGTGCCCACATATCGCCGCTGCGATAACTGACAAGCATCTGATATACGCCCTCCGCACCACCAGTCAGGCTGACCCCTTTATCATATATCTTGATCTTTTCGCTCGGTTCAATGTCATCGTACACGATCATCTGCTTATCACCGCCGATCAACGTCCGCCGGACTTTAACCGGAGCCATCCAGTTGACATGAAAATGGGCAATCAGTTTATTTTGTAGATAGCAGGTAATGTATGCCACATCTTCCGGCTGCCCGTTCAGATGCGCTACACCGGTTGCCGAAACTGCGGATGGTTGTTCTCCCAAAATAAAGTCCATAATGGAAAGGTCATGCACGGCGAGGTCCCATAGCACATTCACATCATGCTGGAATAAGCCCAGGTTAACACGCACGGAATCATAATACATCAGCTGTCCCATGGCCCCGCTGGTCACCAATTCCTTGATCTTCATCACGGCCGGTGTATAGATGAACGTATGGTCAACCATAAGGACTTTCTTTGCTTTTAGGGCTGCATCTAATAACTGTTCGCCCTCGGTAACGGTATGGGTCATGGGTTTTTCAACCAGTACATGCTTCCCCGCTTGAATGGCTTGCATGGCCAATTCAAAATGAGTGGAGACCGGTGTGGATATGACAACTGCATCCACTTCCGGCGAATTGATCAATTGGCCTGGATCTTCAGTCACATTGACGGTTGGATAACGCGACCGGACAAGGTTTAACCGCTCTGCTTTCCTATCACTAACCATTGTCACCCGAGCGTCTTTGGTCTCATAAAAGTTGCGAACCAGGTTCGGCCCCCAATATCCATAACCGATCACACCAATGTTCACCATCATATTCTCCGATTTATAGAATGTAATCCCCGGGGTTTACTTTTTTCACATTATCCGGGGCCCTGAGTTTTTATCGCAATTATTATATAACCACACCCCAAAAAACACCCTTTAAGCTGAATTAAGAAGATCATTTAATCCACCAGGCTTATGGATAATATAGCTTATTTCGTATTTTGTGCTCTCCGCTCCCTGTACACATAAATAAATAAGGGCATCATCAACAACACGGGAATGACCCAGATCAATACATACGATATTTTTTCATATAAGGCAGTCAATCGATTAAAATCACCCATCCCATAACCTTCAGTAATGGACCATACCCCATCCTCATAATGTATTCGAACAGCTTCAATCGATTTTGTATCATAGCCAGCATCAGCATAATATGATGTGATTATATTTGGATCTTGTTCGATTTTCTCAATGCTGAAAGGCACAACCACACCATATTGAGGATCCAGAACCCACCATTCATCATCTATTGCATCCACCTGGGCAGTTGAAATCACATGCCCATGCAAACTAATTATCCTGGATTTGATTCCCTTTTCATATAGGACTTCACTGAGGATTATGGCATGCTGCGAACAGCCCCCAACCCCGCGTTCAACGGCTTTGCGATAATCAGCAAATTCATACCGGAGGAATTTCTCCGGCCATAGATAACTGCTAAAAAAAAGAATATAATTTTCGTGGAACGGAACACGCAAATTATATTTATCGGCACCTTCCATCGCCCAATAATCGGAAATACCATTGAAAATGGTTTCGTTTACCCTGGTCACATATTCTTTCGGATTGCTATTGGCAGAGTTAATAACTTCATACAGCTCGTTTTCAGTAAGCGTAATATCATTTTTAAAATCAGTATTCGTTTCAGTGTAAATATCTGGATTACGTAATGAAACAAACAAACCCCAGATATTGTTACAGATTAGCAATATTCCTGATAAGAAGAGAATTATTAAGAGTATTCTGTTATTTTTCATTAATCCTCACAAAAACATTATTGCAATCAATTTCTGATTATTTGTATAATTCATCAGAATCCTTGATAAATGAAGAGATCAGTTGGTGCCCCTATATGAGATACGACAGCGGCAATAAGCATCAAAACTGTTGCAGTCAAAACTAGAGTCCGGATAGGTTGATTTAAGAATCTCCACCAGTATTCACTTTGAAATTTTTCCAAAAAATAATCCAAGAAGAAGGATAACAAGACTAAAACCAATGGGAATATGACTGGGAAAATGCAATTTATATCAGGTTTCGTGAATAGCAATAACATGGAAAAAATTGATTGTTTTAATGACGCCGATTGAAATGGCAACCAACTTAGGCAGATAACCGAAAATGTCATTATTTGGCTGAACAGTTGCCCTGTTTTATTCAATCGTACAGGTCGAAGCGTTGGAAAAATCTCATAAATCAAACGTTCGAAAATAAGAAGAAGACCATGGAAACCACCCCAAAAAACCATTCCCAGGGAAAATCCATGCCAAAACCCACTGGCTAGCATAGTAGCCATTGGTGGCAGGCTGATGTTAAACAACAAATGGAAGAAACTTTTTTGTTTATCAATCTTTCTACTTAAAGGGAAGTAAATGGTTTCTCGCAACCATGTGGTAAGACTGATATGCCATCTATTCCAGAATTCAGAGAAATTTCTTGCCAGATAAGGTTGTTGAAAATTTTGTGAAAGTTCAATCCCAAAGAATAAACTTACACCTCGAACGAGACTTGTATACCCCGAAAAATCGTTATAGATTATGAGGGCATATGTAATTAAGGCTAACCAGGAAGGATTTCCATCCAAAAGAAACGCATAAGGAACCATAGCTGATAAGCCATCAGCTATTACCAATTTTCGAAGCAACCCATTGTAAATCAATCCAAACGCATCACTTAAGACCTTCTTATCAACCAGTTTCGGTTCAGCAATTATTCTAAAAAAGTTCGCCGGTTTCTCTATTGGGCCTGATAACAATTTCGGGAAGTAAACCAAGAAAAGCTGGAATTGGAGAAACCGTGGAAATGTGGAGAAAGCCTTTTTTTTCACAGACAACTGAAAACTGATTAGTTGTAAAACATAAAACGAGAAACCAACCGGCAAAAGCCAGTAAACTTGGAAACTGTCAGTTTCGAGGAAACCACCGGCATATTTACTTGTAATCCATTTCAATAACAAAAACGAGAGCAAATCAAGAATTATTGCCGTATTTAAAAGTAATTTTGGCGTCCGGGATTTTTGAGAAAGGAAAGAAATCAGGTAATTAGCTGAAGACAAGATAAGTAATACTAGGGCATATCGAAAATCTACAAGAATATAGAAGATATACGAGATTACTAATAACCAAACTTGTTTGTATCTCCAAGGCAGCAAATGATAAAGAAATACTGCAAGAGAGGAAAATAAAACAAACTCCAGGGAGATTATTTCCATTCTTCCCAGAGTTGCCTTTCATCTATTTTATCTGTAAGGTAAATAGTAAACTCCTCAGCCCCAAAAGCGTTCAAATGAGTTTGGTCATGCCAATTATTAAGATTTTCTGGGCTGAGTAAATCATGTTCCGTATAGATCATTTCAATATCATATTTTTCCAGTATTTTTGTTACTGGTTCCAAAAATGTTCGCTTATACACACCTTCTCCACCACGGAGATAAAAGGGAATATATTTGGAATTCGTGGGAATTTCAAAAACTACAATATCAATATTCTCTGAATGCAAATAGTCTAACAGTGCGTCGAAAGCAGCCAGGTCTACAGGATTTGCCGAGTATTCTCTATGTTTGACGCTCCAACTTCTAATAACAATCTCACCAATATCATAAGACCTTCGCATTCCCTTTGAATCAACCAGGTTTTCCCAAAAAAAAACTTGTTCTCTATATATCGGATTAGACTGATTCGAGAGCGACACAAAATACCAGGGAAAGCGAAATCTATTGAAAAGCCAGCCAATAAAAGTCGGGTTTCCGTTGTTATACGAGAAAGTCGGAATTTTTGTTAGTGGACGAGTTTTTATGAAGTTGCCATCAAAGTCATATGGAGAAACTCCTATGAAAACGATTTCGGGTTTGTTCCATGTTACCAAAGTTTTAAGAATACTTTCTGTAACTTCAAAAACAGAGCCAGAGAGCCCAAGATTCAGACATGATAATGGGCGAGTAAGATTGGGATTTATTTTTTCTTCCAGAATAACAGGATCAACATCGGTATTAACCACCGAACTTCCTATTAGAAGGCAATTTGATGAGCTATTTTTAAAATACCGCTTGAATTTAATCTCATACTCCGTGTAAGGGAAAGAAATAGATGGTGATGGAGGCGGAAGATTATCATCTAAACCAGGAATTCGAATAATCAACTCTGTCAAAATCAAAAACGGGATAGCAGCTAGAATGATCCAAAAAACCTGTAAAAAAAAAGGTTTTATTGAAATATTTATTAGATCATAAGATTTAATATGAGAATTTGCGTTTTTATCAATCGTATTATGAGAAAGCAATTGATTCGAAGTCATTTCCCCCACTGCTCAATTCTTTCAACAATCTGCACAGATGTGTTTCCATCTCCCAAAAATGGTTCATGTTCTATCGGTAGTCCCGATGAATTTTGTGCAGAGCTGATTTTTTCTGCGTCAGCCCCAACCAGTTGGCTCCATCCAGCCTGAACTAGGTCGATCCAGGCTGTTGTATCGTCAACAATAATACTCGGGACCCCGGCAAAAAAGGCTTCCCGCGTCACACCGCCGGAATCAGTCACAATTACCCTGGCATTCTTTTCCAACTCGAGCATATCAAAATAACCCACAGGTTCAATAATTCGTAGATGATGCCTACCTTCCAATTCATCATTCAATGCATTCTCTGAGATCATTTTTCGGGTTCGCGGATGGATTGGAAAAATAACGGGTAGCTCACTTCTACACAATCCACGAATGATCTGTCGCAAGCGCTCCGGATTATCCGTATTGATCGCCCTGTGAACTGTTGCAAGTAAATATCCATCCCTCCGTAGATCCAAATCCTTGATTATGCTGGATCTCGTTTCAGCCAAAAGGCTCATTTGTGAAAAAGTATCCAACATCACATCACCCACCCAGTAAACATTGCGAGTTATTCCTTCAATTTCCAAATTTCGCACAGAACGCTTAGACGCGCAGAAAATCATCTCACTGATATGATCCACCAACACCCGGTTGGCTTCCTCGGGGATCGATGAGGGTTGAACCATCTTCATGTCTAATGTGAAGTTCCGCTCTCCGCCTTCAATGTGAATTATGGGAATCCCAATTTTTAATACTGTAATGGCAGCTGCCAGCGTGGAATTGGTGTCACCGTACAGGATTGCACAAACTGGGTCTACCTTTTCAACGATTGGCGCCAGTTCCTTCATCATTAATGACATTTGTAGAACAGGTTTATTCGCCCCAACTTCCAGGTTGAAATCCGGTGCGGGGATATTCAATTCATCAAAGAATACTTTGGATAACTTGTAATCGTAGTGCTGGCCTGTGTGAACCAGAACATTTTCATGCCCCTGTTTGGTTAATTCCCGTCCAACTGGTGCAGCTTTTATTAATTGGGGCCTTGCCCCAACAATGCTTAGAATTTTCATTTACTATCTCTGGTAAAGGGAATCTTCTAATTATAAATTACTCCGTAATTTTTTCCATTCCAATCATTAATTCACGGTATATGTCTGCGACTTTTTCGTTCAATTTTTTGGGGTCAAAGATCATGTGTGCATGGTCAAATGCAGATAATCCCTGTCGTTTTCTTTTAGTTTCATTCTGTAACAACGTTAAAATCGCGTTTCTGTAGCTTTCAGGAGTATTTTCACACAAAGAAACCCATCCGCCTTCCAGATCAGCAATTGGCTCCACCGGATGGCGGTTTATTATAATCGGGAGACCCAACAGTGCGCTCTCTATCAGGGATTTGGAAATTCCCCAGTAATCACAATGCGATACCAAAATATCACATCCGGCCAGCATTTCCAGTAATTCAATGTTAGGCATGGATGGAATAAATCTTACTTTTTTTTCTATATCCAACTCCCTTACGAGAGCTTCCATGCGCGGTCTGTATGGCCCATCACCCACAAGAACGTAGCTGCAATCAATGTCTTTCACAGCCCGGATGATATTCTCCGGGTTCTTTTCACGGTTCATACGGTTAATCGTTATCAATTTTGGCGGTGTTGATAGCGCATAACTTTTCTTTTTCGGCATGTCATGAACCGCAACCGCATTATAGATCACATGGATATTCTTCGCTCCATAATCACGGGCATAACGTACTATCGGGCTATATACAGCAATTACTGCATCGGCATTTTTCAGGGAGTTTTTTTCGAACTTAGTTCGAAAAAAACGAATAAACTTTTGCAGAAACGAGCCAAGGTCATCACGGTCCCACACACCATGCAAAGAAATTACGTAGGGTATTCCCAATTTCTTCTTTATCTCTGAAGCAAGATATCCCTGAATAAAATTATTATGTACTCTAATAAGATTTGGAGAAATCTGTGATGTCAGTTTAACGCAACGTGTAACCCATTTTTTAAGTAGAAATAGTTGCCAGCCCAACGATTGACGCATGGTTGGAGCAGGCATCACGTGCACAAAAACATTTCCCTTGCCTCCAGTAAATTGCACCGCTGTCTGATCAACATCATCGGGAACTGTAATCAGCAGATGAATCTCATCGAAAACATCTCCGGGATTGTAATACCCTATCGGGTACTCACCCTTATTCAATAATGCAGAAACTGGATAATTAAGAATAACCAGAAGCTTGTTAGTCAAAATTATTACCTCAAAATATTTTGTAGCAACTTTCAAAACCAATCTTTATCAAGATGGCTAATCTGAGTTTGTTTATAATACCATTCAATCGGAAAAACACCTCAACTCCGATTTATTTTACAATTTTTCATTCATTACACAAACATATATTAATCGCAAGCTATGAATTGGATTTGCATAGAGATCGCACGGAACCTGCCTCTATACAACTAATAACTTTCAGAATGAATTGCCCCCTGGAAATGAAAAAGTATATTGAACTTTTGCCTGGTTGATAAAGTAATTGGCGGCAACAATCTTCCCACCATCTACCTGGATCAATGGAAAAAACCATATTTAGAAATGACAACAAAATTCAACATTGAATCAATAGGTAGTTTTGCCTGTTATCCACAGGTTTCTGAAAAACAACGGATTAAGGTGACAAAAAAGCCGTGGAATTAATATATAAGATTGCTTTGGAAAATAAAGTCAAATAAACCGGGGCTTTTATCCTCCTTTTCCGCATTTTCTTCAATTCAATAACAGCCCTTAGTTACCCTGTCGTAAAATTACTTTTTTGAAAAATCACTTCCGCCAACACACATAATTGAATTCAATTATAAAGAAGAGGCATGGGATTTTATATAAGAGCATTTCTTTATGATAATCTGAACATTATTAGCATACTAAAGATCGTATTTTTCTTTTAATAAATCTCTAGTTGATCAATTAGTTCATTAGTTCGATTTTTCCCAAATCATTTTTTTGATACCTCATCAAATGGATTTACCTTTATGATCAATCACAATTTCAGATAAAATAAACCCAATAAGAAACTCACTTGTTTTCGAAAAGATTTATACTTGTATATCCAAGTAAGGGTATTCTTTTCCTTGTGAAAAACATCTGACATCTTCAGGGTTAATTCAAATCAGCTATGGTAAAAAAATTATTGCTATTCATAAATGATTTTCTAAGTGTGCTCGCAAAAAAGGGGGAGCTCACAGAAAGACTTTACAACCCAGGAAATCTTTTTGACGAAGTCCATATAATTTTAACAAACAACGATAATCCTCAAATAAGTGATATTCAAAAAACAGTTGGATCAGCTAATTTATTCATTCACAAATTACCTCCACCTAGCTTTAAATACTCATTTGGATGGCAACCCATTTTTCTCATCAATTGGGTAAACCAGGCGAAAAAAATCACACAATCAATCCAACCAGATTTAATCCGTTGCCAGGGTTTCAACATCCACTCTTTTCTGGCAGCAAAGGTTAAAGAAACTCAAAAAATTCCGGCAGTAATTTCTTTGCATGGAAATCCGGATGTTGATTACCTGCGTCTTTGTACAACATATCAGCAGAAATTCTATGTGAACAGGTGGAAAAAATTAGCTGAATCCCAGCTTCAGAAATTTGATCATGTTATTGCTGTCTATTCCCCAATTGAATCATATCTGGATCAGAAAGGTATAACGAATTATTCCGTTATATATAATGTTGTTGGCAGAGGTGCCCAACAAAAAGAAGATTATTCGTTACAGGGAACACTTAAGTGTATTTCGATTGGAAGGCAGTCTGTTGACCAAAAAGACCCGAGAAACATCATTCGCGCAATTGCCAACCTTTCTGATGTAACCTTATATCTTGTTGGAAATGGCGACCTGCATGACAGTATTGTACAGCTCATTGATGAATTGGATCTTCGCGACCGGGTTTTTCTTATTCCAAATTTATCTAATGAAATTGTTATGGATACTCTTAAAGACTATGACGTATATGTTTACAATTCAATAAACTATGAGATTAGCAAAACTGTTATGGAAGCTGCCCTTATAGGTCTACCCATTGTCCACAATATCCGGAGCCCATATCTCTCAAATGAATTGGAAAAATTAGACATATTAAAAGTGCAAAATTCGGCACAAGGATATCAAACGGGAATTCAATCATTATTAAAGGATCAGACTCTTCGAGAAAGAATGGGGCAACAATCAAGAGAGGTTGCCATGAGCTTATGGAAACCTGAAATATCTGAAAAGCAGATTATCAATTTATATAATAATCTACTGGAGAAATCCGTCAATGCCAAAGAATCTTGAGTTTTTTTCCTGTGTTAATTGCTCCGGAACAACAACAGAAATTCATTCTGATTCATTGATTTGTACAAAATGCGGAAAACGCTACTCAATTATCCATGATATTCCCATTCTTATTAATGATTGGCAATCTCATGAGAATGAGATAGAAAGTTTGGCGAGTATTAAGCCAAACTGGTATGTTACAGAACAAAACCTTGAAGAATCCGGAAATTATAAGACAGCGCATAGGAAAAGGCGCGTTTATGTCGAGAAAAAAATAAGCGAATGGCTCTCAACAAAAAACAAAGACAAAGTTGAGAAGTTATTGGATTTGGGCTGCGGTGATGGGAACCATCTAAATTACTTAAAGAAATATGGAAAGTTTATTTTCGGAAGTGACTACAATCTTACACGACTTGTTCGAGCAAACCTTCGTTTTCCGGATGCTACTTTATTTTTGGCAGACCTTTTGGAATATCCATCAAAACAGAATTTCTTTGATTTGATCTTTTTTCATCACGTTATTGAACATATCAGCGATGACATGAAAGCATTAGACACTATATATAAGATTCTATCTCCGGGTGGATTATTAATTCTCGGAACACCGAACGAAGGTGCTTCATGGTGGCAGTTCGCATATAAGGTGCAACCAACTATGCTGGAACAAACTGATCATGTACAGTTTTATACGGCAAATTCCCTGAAGTTAAAACTTGAGAAGGCTGGTTTCAGAATACTGGACATAAAACATATCGGATGGGGTGTGCCGCATTTCTCATTGGATGAAAAACTCAGAAGATATAAGTTATTCGATGATTTCCTTGAAACATTGGGGCAGAAATTCTTCAAGGAACAATCTACCTCACTCTATGTGTTAGCCACAAAAGAATAACCTTAGGAAGTGCTCTTTCTACAAGATTCCTACGGAGTTAATGAGCTAATTACTACGTGAGTTATCAATCAACATGACGGTACTCTAATTAACTACTCAAATAACCATCACCAGCCAATCTTATCCCCTCTTGGGGTGTAGCATATCATTAGCAGTTCCATGTAATAATGGATCCCCGGATTAATAATGGACAGAAAACCTGGACATTAGGTCGTAAATCGGTATCCACAATGGGAAGAACAATAGTACCTGTAGTTTTGTATTGAATTTTTTCTGCAGTTTTTTGCCTAATTTCTAGGTTTTTTACACAAACATATTGACACTGCGGGGCATCGTTTGGTTCGTTTATAATACCATTCAATGGAACAGATACCTCCACCACAATTTTCACTAACAAAGTTGACTGTCAAACCACGAACAGGTATAGACCGAACGCAATGGGATGCCTTCGCCGAAAGGTCGCCCTATGCCTGGCTTTATCATACCTATGACATGCAAGATGCCATAGCCACCTGGCCAGGCAAAAATGACTTAAGCTTTGCCCTGGTCGATGAAGAAAAAAGCGGCGAGATAGTTGCGATAATCCCCCTACATCGCATAAACAGGTCGTTTCTGAAAGTATTTCCAAATTCTCACATTGAATCAATGGGTGGGATCGCATGTCATCCACTACTATCTGAAAAACAACGGATTAAGGTCACCGAAAGAGCTATAGAAATTATCCATGAGATAGCTGCGGGTAATCACGCTGAAGAGATACGCGTATATTTATCTCCACTCACGCCTTTTCTTCGAAAAAATGACGAATCTCGAATTAATCCTTTGATAGATTTCGGTTTTGACAATTTACCTTCCCAAACATATCTGATTGACTTAAAAAAGAGCAAGGAAGAGATTTGGAATCACATGGAAGGGTACTGCCGTACCCATATCCGTAAAGCGGAAAAAAACGGCTTTCAGGTTCGACAGGTTAACCAGATTGAAGATTTAAATATCTATTACGACCTGCATTGCCGAACGTACAATCGTACCGGGGCACAACCACATCCGTACGCCTATTTTGAGACTATTTGGAAAAATTTCGTTTCCAATGGACGTTCGATTGTCTTCTTCGCGGAGCTCGAAGGAAAGGTAGTCGCGGCAGATAACGAGGCTGTGTATAAAAATGCTGCATCCGGGTGGACCGCAGCAGGCGAAGGCAGATCAACGAGCGGCGTGAATAACCTGCTGCATTGGACAGCGATACAATGGGCTATTGACAATGGAATGGAATTATACGAAAGCGGTGAAGGATTTCCCGGCGAGAAGGATGGAAAACGAAAAGGCCTGACAGATTTTAAGAAGAGTTTTGGAGGAGAGTTGTACCCACTCTATCGCGGATGCATCATCCGTCGACCGGTTCTATTCCATCTGCGCGGTTTATTTCACAATTTAGGACAACGATAAATCCATGGGACGAGGAACTATCTACCCATTCGTTCAAGACTACCTTTCCGCCAAAATACATCCTGGTGACACTGTATTGGAGACAGGGTGTGGTGGAGCGCTTTACAGGAATTGGGTCGAACAATACCAAGGAGTTTATTTTGGCAGTGACGTCCCCAATCAACTCTATCAGACAGATGACGACCTTAATCTCTATTGCAGCTCTAATGGATTGCCATTTGCAGACAGCACTTTTAATATTGTCTTTAATCAAGGGGCATTTGACTACATGCCCGACCCTCAGGTTACCATTTCTGAGGCTTTTCGTGTGCTTAAACCCGGAGGGGTTCTGACGATCTTTACCTACCGGAAAGATGTACTGGAAACAATTGACCGCAATTGCAAAGAACGCAAACGCGGTTGGGAAATAAACCACCATGTGTATTCTTCCAAAATGCTGCTTGACTGGCTTAAAAATTATGGGTTTTTTGCCCGGGAGATCACCAGTCGATTGGATACTTTACGCACAGCTGGTTCAAAAAGACGAATCCTGGACATGTTTGGATTGTATATGTTCATCCAGTCAAAATACAGCATATGGCGGGTTTTCGAAGCGGAGAAACCTGCATGAGGTCTCTGAGAAATTGGCTCCGTGCGCTATATACCCCGGAAGATCGAACATTCAGCGCTCACTCCTCTGATGGTGTAACATGGTTACGCGATAGGGGCGTCAGACTTGAAAAGAACCGCGATAATCCGGCAGATGCATCTTTTTACTGTTACGTCCATCAGCCGGATGACTTGGATGGAAAGTTTGAGATGTTCCACCATTCTGCATACCTGACACCTCCAAAATGGGCATCCCGCATCGTTCGTCGTGTGTCTATTGATGGAATGAATTGGAAAAGTCCCGCCTCCATTGTTCTAAGCAGTGAAGGATCGGGAATCAATCTCGAACAGATCAGGGCGCCATTTTTAAAAGATTTTCAGCAAACATGGAGGTTGTATTTTTCCGCCAAAGGGCAAGATGGGATAACCCGTATCCACTCAGCAGTTTCAATTGATCGCTTGAACTGGGCGATTGAATCCGGGTGGAGAATATCTCCCGACATGCTTCCTTCGGGAAAATCAGAACCGGTACAGGGTATCTCAGATACATCCATCATAGATCTGCCCGATGGTTCAATGCGCATGTTTTTTTCCGTTTATCGGGGTTCTATCTACAATCAGAATATTTGCAGTGCTGTGTCACATAATGGATTTGAATGGGTGGTTGATAAAGGAGTTCGCGTTGATTATGGCGCTCCCGGTTGCCGGATGGTCGTAAACAACCCGTCAGTTATAAAAATCGAAAATTCATGGGCGATGTACTTCCGCGGTTCCAATAACCTTCCCATCAGGGATAAAATTTTCAAGGCCATTTCATCTGATTCGCTTGAATGGAAAATCGAAGGTGGAGTTTTGAGTCCTGATCCCTGGAATCTCAAGCAAAGACATGAAATAGCCCATCCTTTTGTATTCAGATCAACAGATGGCATTTACCGGATGTTTTATACCGGTTGCGGTGGAACGATCCTCGACCGTTTTGCCTACCAATACTATGAAAAACTATACAAAGAAAAAGGGATCACTGTCATTTACGATTGAACCATGAACCTTCGCATCCCCAATCCCAAACATAGCCTGAGCTTAATAAGCCGGTTTGCATCAGAATTCATCAACCGTCTCAGTTCTTTCATTGTTTTCCCGTTGATGATTAAGTATTTATCCGCTGAGGCATATGGCGTAAACACACAGATACAGACCCTTTCATCCTATCTGTTGACTATTGCAGGGGTTGGACTCGGCTTCTTTGTCATTCGCGAATACTCCGGGAATTTTGAAATCCGGATTCTAAGCAAAAGGTTCTGGTCTTCTGTATTACTTGTTGCCTTTTCATCAACCATCCTGGGATCAATCTTTCTAATTCTGCCGAATCAAATCAATCAGATATTCTTCAGGGTCACATGGGCAAATCCTGTTATTCAATGGGGATTCGGTTTAGTGTTTTTTTCCGCCATTGAGCAAGTTGTCCGGGATTTTCTGCGCGCAAGGTTGCGGATGGTTGCCTATTCCGTATCTCAAATAGCACAGGCAGTAGTATATGTGGTTGCAGTATCTTATATCCTGGTGAATAGTGGCGATCTACTACAAATCATCCAACTCACTGTCATTCTCCGGGCTATCTCCAGCCTGGGTATGGCCATCTTTCTCCTTTTCGTTGGTGAAGTTGGATTCTTAGGGGGGCTCAACTCATCAAAAGAACAGTTGAAAATCGCCCGTTGGGGATTGCCAATTGTCGCGTCAAGCTTAAGCATTTCTTTTATCAGTACAGGCGATCGGGCAATTCTGGGCGCACTGACAGATTCTGTATCTGTAGGCATTTACGGAGCTTCTTATCAATTGGCTAATGTTATCCTTGCTGTTGGAGCACCGTTCTGGTCAATGCTTTATCCGCTTATGGCCACATTCAAAAATGCCAACGATCCTGATGGCTTAGCCAGGGTGAGCCGGAAATATTCCAACACATTCACAGCAATTGGAATACCGGTATTTTTTGGACTGTTAATATTGGGAGCTCCGACACTGGGGTATTTCGGTGAAAGTCTTTTTGAACTTCCCATGCACATTCTCCTTTTTATTATTCTTGGAGTGTTTGTTTCACAATTCTGTGCCCCGATTTTGTATCTTGCATATATCTATCAGTCACCAAAGACAATTTTTACAATAACAACCGTTTGCGCAGTCACAAATTCCGTTTTGAACATTTTTTTAATTCCCTATCTCGGGATATTTGCCGCCGCACTTAATACAACTTTCACATATACCTTAATGGATCTTCTTTTGATCCGATTAATTCCATCAACCGGGTTAAAAGAGAGAGAGATTTATGATTACAAAAATCTCTTCCGTTATGCAATTTCAGGAATTCTCATGGGCGTTTTTCTCCTAATCCTCCGCGAAAAACTGGTTTTCGCTATGGATACGTTATTATTCATGATGTTGTTGTCAGCACTTGTTTATTTCCTGGTTTTATTTGCGCTCAATGGATTTAAACTATCCCGATTGCTAAAACCTATCTTTAACTAAGATGCATTATCCGCATGTAAGGATTGCAAAAAAAAATGAATGAAGCAATGATTTCAGATATAAAACACCACATCAGTGAAAAATATACCGGGATCTTTACCCCGGAACACATGGAGCGCCACTTTAGAGATTATGTCGAGTTTGACCTGGCGGAAACGCAATTACGCCAGGTGCAAGATGTAACAGGCATTTCCTCCGGTCAGAACCTGCTGGATATCGGCTGCGGGTACGGCTCTTTCGTCATTGTTAGCCGCAACGCTGGCATACACGCGGAAGGAGTCGATATTGCAGAATACGACATAAACTTCGCGCGCAAGCGCCTCCCCATGGAACGACCCCAGGATGAAGGGAAAACTGTCTTTCATCTGGGTGACGGTCAAAAAACCGGCCTTCCAGCAGGGAAATACGATGTGGTCACCGCATGGAACCTTCTGGAACATGTACCGGATTTCCGCGAATTGATCAGGGAAGCATTCAGGCTTCTAAAACCGGGTGGGACATTCATCGGGATTGCTCCCAATTATCTGGCATTCCGCCAGGAAGCTCATTACCATGTGCCCTGGTATCCCCTGTTCCCGAGAAAGATGGCGCATGATTATCTGATTAAACGCGGCCTGAATCCGACTTTTTTTGATAACGACATACATTATGTGACTGCATGGGGAATAGAATCTGCTTTACATTCCACAGGATTCGTAACGATCGTTCCGGAAAATTATAAACTGGACAATCTGGAAAAAATTCATTCCGTTCCGCTCCGCGAAAGGGTGGAGAAGATTAGAAAAATGCATTTTATTCCGTTTCTGAAGTTCTATTACTGGATCTCATACAATAATCCATTTAAACCTGTTGTGTATTTTGTTGCAAGAAAACCGGAATGAACAACATCCCACTAACTATTAAGATCATCGACCGCCTGGGCAGAATCATTCCCCGGTTCTTTTGGACCCGGTACAGCAACCTGGCCCGCACCCAGGGTTTTAATAAGCTGTACCTCCTTCTCTCATTCGACTGTGACACCCCGGCTGACGCGGATGCTTCTGCCAGAATTGATGATTGGCTGGTAAATAATGGCATCCAGCGGTCATACGCCGTACCGGGAACCATGCTGGAAACAAATCCGGACATCTACAAAAAGATCCAGGATGCAGGCGCTGAATTCCTGAACCACGGATACCTCCCCCACACTCAATTGATGGATGGGGTATACCGCTCAACCACGTTCTATGAACAAATGGCCTCAGTCGACGTAGTTTCCGATGTGAGAAAAGGGCATGAAACAGTTGTCCGCGTTCTGGGAAAACCGCCAGTCGGTTTCCGGGCACCCCACTTCGGGATGGTTTCACAGAAAACAAAAACAGATGTCATTCAACCGGTTTTACGGGAGCTGGGTGAGGTTTATTCTTCCCAATCTACTCCCTATGACGCGATCAAACATGGTCCGGTTTGGCGAGTGAATGGCTGGCCGGAATTTTCCGTCATTGGCAGCGCGAACGCACCTTTCTCGGTATTAGATTCATTTACCTATCTGGAAAACCTGGCAGTCCGAAAGGTTAGTCCCCGGTTTTCACAGGCTTTCCGCGAGACTGCTGAAAGCCTGGTCAATTGGAAGATTAACGGACTGATAAATTTTTACGTAGATCCTTCTCATGTTGTGGATGATCCGGGTTTTCTGGATACGCTGGGTTTTCTGCGTGAACAAGGTATTCAATCTCTAACCTATACGCAAGCTATGGAGCTTACGTCTGGAAATGGGGAAAAATGACGCGACTGCTGGCACTTTCCTGGTGCATGCCACCCATCGTGATGCCGCGGTCAATACAGGTATCACGGCTGCTTGCGGCACTGGCTGATCTGGGATGGGAGTCCGATGTCGTATGCGTGGATCCCGCTTCACTTCGATCTGACACATTATTGGATGAGAGCCTTGAGCGACCGGCTGGTGGAATGGTAAAGAAACATCCGGTTCCCTCCATGGAGGATTGGATAATGGTACGGGGTCTCATCCGCCTTTTCCCCTCTCTCGGATTGCTGCCAGATACCAAATGGGTGTGGGAAAAAGCCGCTTTTCGACAATGCCAGTTACTGGCTGAAAAGAACAGGTATGATGCGTTCATGAGTTTCGCTCAGCCCTGGACAGATCATCTTGCTGGTTTGAAATTCAAACGACAAAGCCGTCTTCCCTGGGTGGCACATTTCAGCGATCCATGGGCAGATAATCCATTCGTTAAAGCATCATCTCGGGTAATAAAAAAACAATATGAGATGGAACAGAATGTCATCAATTCGGCTGATGCAGTAGTTTTTGTATCATCACAGACTGCTGACTTTGTAATGAAAAAATACCCGGCGGATTGGCGGACAAAGGTCCGGGCTATTCCTCATGGATATGAACCCCTTGATATGGGTGTTGATCGTTCCGGGGAAACGTACAAGGGCATAGTTGAGTTTTTATATACCGGTAATTTCTATGGTCTTCGTACACCGGAAAACCTGCTTCGCGCAGCAAACAAATTGAATCAGAAACCCGGGTACGAAAACAGTTTCAGGTTGCGGTTTGCCGGACATAATATGGAACGGTTCAAACAACCGGCCCATGATTTGGGATTGGATAATCTGACCGTATTTGAAGGACCGGTCACTTTCGCCCGTTCCCAGGAATTGGCCTTTCAGGCTGATGTATTACTGGTGATCGATGCGCCATCGGTAACACCCAGCGTTTTCCTCCCCAGCAAATTGGTAGACTACCTGGCGTTTGAAAAACCGATTCTGGGTATAACACCACTGATCGGCAGCTCGGCCGACTTGATCCGTAAGCTGGACTGCCCGGTTGTCGATCCCAATGATATCGAAGGAATATCTGTTAACCTCGCTCGAATGATCGATAACAAAAAATCAGGAACAGATTTACTTCCTCCAACGTTCAAGCAAGAAGCCAAACAATACAACATATCTCACACCGCAAAACAGATGGATGAACTGTTAAGGACTTTGATTAAAGAATAGCTCACATTGGTACTGCGAGTAAACCTTGTTCTTCCATTCCTCGCTGGCAGATGTATTACCTACCCCAATGGTTTCCAATCTGCGCCAAACAGAACACAGTGAACCTTCCATGTTGTTGGTCAATTCCGCTGCTCTTTCTGTCAGGCTAAACGCCGTTTCCCATTGTCCGGCATTAGCATAACCTTCTATAAATGGTTCATATTCCGTACCTACCGCAGGAGAAAGCCCTTTTCCAAAGGCTTCATCACCCAGAGCTACCACATCATCCCATTCTTCAAATTGGCGGGCCAGATCCGCTTTCTGGTAGAAATAACACCATCCGTGTTCAGGTTCCGGGCCAAAGATATCTTCTGGTGATATTCGCGGATCTTTGCTCTCTCTCATGATCATGTCCAGATTTGAGAGTTGCGCCAGTTTGATTTCATCGCTGGTAAGCAATGGAGAATACCTGTCAGATGGTTTGAGAATTCCAACACACGCATCCCCGGTTTTATAATTTGTCACGATTCCATTGGATGTTGAACCAAGAAATTTTATCGAACGAAATGAATAGCTTACAGGTAGATCTGGTAAAAAATCTGGAATATTATTCCCATAAGCCCGCATTGAACTAAAAAACCAGTATGGAATATTATCAACCGTTATGTCTGGAGCATAGATGGAGTTGTAAGCAAAACTTATTGAATACTCAGAGTTGTATCCAAAAGGCATTTTTGTTCCAAAAATGGCGGTCCCAGGTTGCATTGCAGGGACCCGCCAGAAGAATTGCCAGTAATAATTTCGTTGAATGTCCCAATTCATCCGATAGGTTTCGATTGTGCGGTACTGATATGCAATCGCAATTGCCAACATGAGACTAAAAATGATCGTTTTTTGCAATCGTTTATAACCAAGAACTGTTATTATGGCAACAGAGATCATTGTGATTGACAGCATTGGCCCCAGTGCAAAACGGTCAGACCATAAGCCTACAATAATCTGGCGATCAGTTATCCAAACCGGAATTCCGCCTGCTAAGACAGCCACAAGTCCGATTCCAATCCAGGCCAAACCAAATTGCGTATCACGACTATCCTCATCTGGATATTTGAAAACCGATGCACCGCAAATTCCAGCTACAATACCACCCAAAAATAGACTGCCCCATAACAGGGTTGAAGTAAAACTCATAGTATTTGAACGAATTGTTTTTGTCCAAATGAATACTAGTTCATGAACCGTATCTTGGATTATGTTTTGCGCAAGATGAATTAATTGGGTGATGGGACCAGTTTCTGATTCGAAAAATGAGATTAGAGTATTTGACTCAGCAGCGTTCGGCACTGGTTTTAAAACAAATAATCGCCAATACAAAAACCCTACTAATGGGATTACGTAAGGAAACCACCACTGAAAAACTCTCAGAAAGTAGTGTTTATCGTCTCTATATCTTTCTCTTAAGAGTTGCCAAAAAATTACTGGTCTGAATACTTCTAGACCCACAAAATACTCCATTGTCATCATTTGGAGAAAGGAGAGAAAAACAGACAGAAATGTTAGGAAACCGTACCATCTCGGATACCGTATAGAAAAAACACTCAAAATCAAGGAAATGCTAAACAACAATAATGCCAAAAATTGACGACTATACGCTACGGCAATAACCTGCTGTGAAAATCCAGGATACACTGCTACTAGCAAAATTAGCCAACTGATTTCAAAACGCCTTTTGGGCCATGCCTGCCAGAAAACCCACCAAATGCCCAGATTCGCTCCATAGCGCAATAAAATATTAAATATCTGCCACAAAAGGGGGTCAGTCTTAAGCAAAGGAAAAGTAAACAAATACATCCAGGCTGTGGTTGGACGATCAAAAATGAAAAAGGTCACATACTCTATCGGGGAATCAATAGTGTAAAGAAATATGTCTTCCCAATCATCCCAATAAAAACCTAATGAACAAATATGTAAACCGTAGGCACTGATCATTACCAAACCTAGTAGTAGTACAAAAGCACCTGGTTTACCAAACCAATTTAGCAATTTTCCAGGAAAGTGTTGATTTTTCATTACGCGATTAAGCCTTGGATCATTCACAGGTTAGGAGAGTTTTAATTTCACTATAGGTATCAGATAAACCAGTAGATTTTTGATTTTCAGAAGCCCAAAGAGAACAGAAGTATTTTGCCAAATCTTTATCCATCATTTCCCCTTGAATTGTTGTCTGAACTGCCTTTTCCAACTGATTGGTTCTAATATAAGCCAAAATAATCGGGGTATATTCCCTGCCCCTTTTTGCGACTAATCCTTCTTCATTAGCCATATCAGCCAAATTGGAAGCTGTCTCCCAATCATTTTCCTGCAAGGATCTTTCTATCATTTGGTAATAATAGCACCAGCCATGAGGCGGTTCAGTTCCAAAAATCTCTTCTGAAAGATCAACATTTTGAGATGGATGTAAATCGATCCAATGCTGATCAGATAGCCGGTAAAGCTTCTGTTGATTGCTTGACAGGTCATCAATCAATAGGTCTTCTGATGTGATAACATGCAGGCATGAACCCCCCTCAGAGTAATCTGTAATAATTATCTGGTCCATTGATCCTGAGAAATAATTACCGGGGAAGGAATAATCCATCGGGAAAACCGTTTTCAATTCAGGATCTTTTTTCTTTAGAAGAGTATCCGCTTGGAAAAACCAGATTGGCAAATCAAAAGAGTTTTGATTTGGATAGAACATCTGGTTAAGAGCGTAACCAATATGATCATTATTTGCATAACCAATAGGCAATTTTAGACCAACAACAGCAGTACCCTTCTTAATCCCTGGAGCCCTCCAAGCCATCTGCCAATAATAATCTCGTTGGTAAGACCAATTTAATCGATACTTGTTTACAGTCTGCATTTGACTGGCCAGAGAAAACCCCAAAACAATCCCTAACAAAATGGATAGTTTTATTCGAGTGCGTGCGAACCAATAGGAACAACCCATCAAAAAGAATGTTGACCCAAGCATGGATCCGATAAAAAAATGTCCATCCTGTGAGTTACGAATAGACTGATAATTGTCCAGCCAAATTGGTAGTGAAGCGAGAAAAACCCCAATAATTCCGATCAAAACCAATGACAAGGCGAAATGATTAGTTTTATTCTCTGAATTTTCGATTTTCTTTGATAATTGGTATGTCAACCACCCAAAAATCAATGTAAGAATTAGACCAAATCCCCATGACAGCCAATTCGCTTTAGCCAGTAGATTGATATTTCCCGGATCCAGTGGGGCCAACCAGCTCTCAATATTTATAAAGATCATATCTTGTAGAACGCGATTGGCAAATTTCACTATTTCATTTGGTCCTAGAGCAACCAGTAATTGGGACCAAACGGGAGTAAGATTTTGTGTTACGGGTAAGTATTTTGGAAGCCAGAATAACAGATAAAAAAGATAAACAAGGAAAACTGCCAGATATGGACACCACTGTTTCCATAGTTGATGCCATATTTTCTTTCCAGCCTTATGTTTTTCAAGTAATACAATCCAAATAAAGAGTGGACGTAAGAGTTCTAACTCGAGGAATGATTCAAATAGTACAAGTCTGAATATTGATAGAAGGATCGAAGTAAATGTTAAGTAAGGCCACCAAGACGTTTTTTTTATCGATAATACATTTAGACCGAGAGAAAAAGCAAATAATGCCAATGAAAAGAAATAAGGCATATACGTAATCGAAGCAGAATGTTGGCTAAATGCTGGATACACAGCCATAAGAGCTAAAATCCAAGCGATTTCAAATATGCGGCGCGGCCATATCATTCGGAATGACCACCAGAAGCCTGTCAAACTTAACCATCGAATCAATATGATAAATAGATGCCAGATATACGGTTTAATCCCCAGTATGGGTATTAAAAACAAATAGAACCAGCCTACTGCAGGGCGATTGTGTAGAAAAAAACTCAAATTTATATTATTGGATTCAAAACCATGAGAATAGATAAATTCCCAGTCATCTTGGTAATAACCCATCTCAAAAACTTGATAACCATATGTAACAATTACTATGACAAGTAACATTACAGGAAGAATCCATTGCTTTATGGTTAATGGTATGAGTTTTTTCATATTTTCTATTTCATTATTCCAATGACGCAAAATATCTAATTACCAGACCTCACACGCCTGGATATCTATCAACTTGCGGAAATCGTGCCGCCAATCTTCCACTTCATCAAGAATTTTCACACAGGGATCATTGTATTTTTTCTGTATGTCGGTCGGGATTTCATCCCAGGAAATCTGGTCAAAATAAGCATAGCTGTATCCACTTGCCCGAAGAGCGTAAGGATCAGGTTCCTCAAGCAATGCTTCCCATTCAGGTTTGGATTTATACCAGGTATAACTGGCGTTTGAACCGCGGGCGAAAAGTGTGGCAGACCGGAAGACAATGGGATCAAAGACAAGCGTGTCCGGTTCCAGTTTGTTCCAGTAATCACGTTCCATCTTTACATCAAGATCAGTGATGAAATAGGAATAAACCGGCTGCTGTATCGCCGGAAGCTGAATACCAGCCAATACTACACCGCCGAACATCATGATTCCCACTGCGATGCCAGCTAGGGTTTTCATCGTATCGCTGCGACGGGATACATACATCCAAACCAGCGGAACGAAAAAGAGAGAGCAAAGACCGCTGAATTGATAAAGGCGCGACGTATTACGCACACCGGTTGATCCGGCAAACTCAACCACAATCATGGCAAGACTAATTAACCCTGAAGCCATCAGGGCAGCCTCATACCAGCGGGAAGCCCGGAATGCTTTCCAGCCAAATACAGCCAGCAATGGAAGGACCAACAGCGAAGGTCCCATTTCCAGCAGTGCTACGATTAACTGCCTTGGATTAATCAATGAAAGAACACCAAGGTGGGATGAGACGATAGCAGGGGGCCAGACCAGCCGGAAACCAACCGTCTGATACGAAACCGCTTCAGGGTCGAGTGCCCCGGCGGTTATGTCTTTCAGCGCTCCGCCCTGTAAGAAACCGACGATACTGCCTGTGGCCATAACAATAAGCCACAAAAGCAACCCTTTGGGAATTTGCATGCTCCGGCGCCGGATAATTTCAATAAGTACAACCAATGCCCATCCACCGAGCAGCAGAATTATCCCTGCTTCACTAATCAATAAAGTGGAAGCAAGCAGAATGGAGGTTATTACCGCACCTTTCCAACCATTCCATCGATTGAATGTCAAAAGCAATACCAGAGTTATAGCCATACCAATAGCCCCATTCGGGCCATGAAGCATAACACCGGGGGCATTAATGCCATTGGCAAAGGCGAATGGGTAACCAATTGGGCCGGCTCCTTCAATTCCCCAGTTCCGGTTTATTGCTTCCACAAGCGTTGCGCCTGTCAACCGTCCGCTGCCTAACAATTCCATACCTTCCCCCAGCCATGCGATTATTTTTTCAGGGAGAAGCAGCAGAATCCATCTTGTGCCCATTCCAAATGCTGCCATTAGAGCGCCAGCCAGACCACCCAGTTTACTGGAGGTCATCCGGGACACCCATACATAGGTAAGGCAGATCATGAGCCCAAAGGATATTCCACGAGCCAGGTCAAGCGCGTTCCAAGGATACAACCCACCCAACCGCATCCACTGGGCGGCAAACAACATTAGAAAATAATGGTAGCCATACGATATGGATGGATCCAACGGAAAGTGAGGAGGAAGATCTCCAGCCGCCATTATCGATAGAGTCGGGAGATGTGCGTAATCGTCATAGATCGCCAGACCCCGAGATACGGCGGTAAATAGATAGGTTGTTATGGCAAAGGTGATGAGCAAACCCCAGGGGATTGAGATATTAAACCATTCCTGGAAGGAATGTCCCCAGGAAAATAGGATACCTATCAGAAATGTCAAAACTGCAGCGATCCAGAATCCCGGTACGGCGGGAATGAATAACGTCAAAAGATTTGCCAGCCAGGTTTCCACAATCAAACCGATGGCAATACCAACCAGTAGTTGTTCACTTTTTTTCAGACGGAATGCGTAACGTGCCACACCATACCCGCCAATCAGCCAAAGACTACACCACGCACCCAGTATGGACAATTCTTGAATATTCCGTAAGATCGCGCTCATTCTGTTTTGTTTGTTTCTTTACTCGAAATCACCCGGATCTGTGTAACTGCATCCACTTGCGTGTTACCTGTCTTGAATTCCGGTAATACCCGGTTTTGTATTTCAACCCAGGCAGTCTCGTTTTGTTCGAATACAAGCAAGTTGACTTTATCAAATCGTTCTCTGAAAAGTGTCTCATATTTCGGGAATCGCCAACGATTTAAATTACTTGTCGGGTTTAGCCAATTTTTCCAGGTAGAGGCTGAGAAAGTCAGCATTTCAAATGGGTATTTGAAAAAATGGTCCCGTAGATCTATATAGTGAATGTGCGTTCCCCCATCCCCTGTTAATTTGATCAACGCATCAAGTATCCCGTCCGGGTCATCCAGATGCTCGAAAACTGAAGTACTGCATACAATATCGGCTTTTTTTATCCCGGGTTCCAGGGCTATCTTTCGAATATCTCCCTGCAATATTGTGATCCATTCATTCCTCGGAACAGTCTTCCCAAAATCGCGATATAGATAATTCTCAAATTCGGGTAATAGATTTGCATTGGCCTGTTCATCCGGTTTAACAGCATACTCACAAAGTGTTATGTGGCGTGCGCCCAGTTTTAGAAGATGGCAGGCCAGGCCAAATCGCCCCCCGTAACCAAAGACAAGGATATGCTTTCCGGAGACATCCACACCAGCTTCTTTGAGATCACGCTGATAACGGGCAGCTGCCTCCTCCGGGGCGCGGGTTTCCAACCCTGGACGGATGAACAACCCTCGCAAGAGCAAAGCCCGGGTTATCTTTTCAGGCAAAAAATGGCGCACTAAACGGGGAAGGACGTAAGCAGTTTTCATTAATGACCGGATTTCTGTTGAATATGAGCCCTCCGCAAACCAGCAAGTTTGGAAAGGGGATCAAAAGGAATCGATTGTACATCCAGAGTCAAAGCCTGGAGGAGCATTTGGAAACCAAGGATCAGAGGCAATGAAGCAACCATCACAGTTCCGGCGGTCGCTGGTATGCCGGTAGTGATGGATCTGTACCACCACACTACCCCCCAAATTATTCCAAACAATGACATCAGACTGCCCAGCGAGAGGAATATAGTTCCCACAGAGAAACTGAGGACAAAATACTGCAACCAGACTCGCCGCAAGAAGTGGGAAATAAGCAATCCGGGAAATGTTGTAACAACTTGAACGACCGACAGAGAGCTTGGCTCGCCAGCATAAATTGCCGGCATGGGCACTTCACGGGCGACAGCCCGAATGATATTCAACTCAACCAGAAGGCTTGTTTCAAAAAAATAACGCGGGTGAAGTTGTTTCTTATCCAACCTTTGATACACATCCGCGTCCAGAGCCAGATAACCGTTATTGGGGTCAAACACATTCCAATAGCCGCTTCCCAATTTGGCCATAAAAGACCAAAAAAGGTTCCCCAATCGGCGGTGGAATGGCATTCGTGTGATGGACTCGAGACGGCCAAAGCGATTCCCTTTGACAAAATCAGCGGTACCCGTGAGTATTGGCTCCAAAATCTCCGGTAGAAACGCGGGATCCATCTGCCCATCACCGTCCATTTTGACCAGCACTGTAGCGCCCATTTCCAGCCCGCGGTTACAGCCCGTGATCACGGCGCCGCCCACACCCCGATTCCGTTCATGTCGGATTAGTTCCACACGCTCATCTTTCAGGGCTTCGACTCTGTCTGCCAGATCGTCAGGACTCTTGTCATCAACAACAATGATCTGCCAAACCCAATCTGGTATCCCTTTGATCACACTTTCAATATGGCTTGCCACCCGGTATGCGGGGATTACCACACAAATTTTTTCATCTTTGTTGTTCAGAAGTTTATTGATGTCCATTATTCGATTTTACATGTGTCCAAAGGATTATCCGAACTGTACACAAATCTATCCGGATTGTTGTATCCTACCACAAGCCGAACATCTATGAAATCTTGTCTTTGGCAACCAAACACTATAATATCTTCGGCGTGCTTAAATTCTTCCGGTGGTTTATCCTGAAATAAAACCAGCTGATCATCTCCATCGGGGCCAATCATCATAAATCCCAAATGAGCTTTATCCCGTGATTTGTATGCCGCCCAACCACTACCAGGTTCACCTATCCCTGCTTTATACCAGCGCGGATACAAAGAAAGACCTACCAATTGCACAGCATCGGGTTGAGCCATGAAACTTTCAACAGAACCTATTGATGTTTTTACTGCCGGTAAATCCGTCACTTTATTCACAGCAAAATCCGCAACGGGTTCCGTGTACCTTTTGGGAATTATCCATTCTGAAACAGGCAAGGCTAGTCCTGCCATCAAAACCACACTCAATGCGGCATAGATCCATCCGCCTGCCAATCCGTGTGATGGAATTTCCCGCGTGTTCTTCTCCCGTGGACGCAGTGAGATATTGCTTATGGCAAACATCCAGACCACAAGTTCAGCAAACCCAAGGCAGAAATAGAAATAACCAACCCAGTCAACCGGTTGGACAAATCGCCAACCGGAAATACGGCTTATAGCACTGCTCATGGAATAAGCCAGGTGAACCAGCAAAGGAAGCAATCCATTCCAGCGCCATTTCGTCCATGCTGATCCAATACCCAACGAGATCATCAAAAGATTAAACAAAAGAAACAGCCACTGCCACCCATTGATCTTACTTAATCCATCCAACCAGAATAACGTGGATATCTGAAAATTATCTCTATAGTCCGTGAAAGATGCCCGCAGCGGGAGAATCGTCAGGGTGGAAATCTCATTGTTCAAAAAATGAGCGCCAATAAACCTGAAGACATCCATTGGATGGTTACGGGTATATTGCAATATATGGTTGGTCACAGCTGCCGATTGAGCCGGAATTTGTAATGTTTCCATCTCTTCCGGGCTTGATGAAAACCTGAGGGCAATAAACACCGCCTGCGAAGGTTGATCGAATGCGTAATCCCCGGTGCGTATTCCATTTCGTATGATCCACGGAGAAACAGCCAGTAATACACCCAGTAGAAAAAGCCCGCTTTCAATCACAAAGCCACGCCATCCAATATTTCGTCGGATAACAAGAAGTAGCAGTACAACCGGTACGATGAAAACCGCCTGCGACCGCAATAAACTTAATAAACCGAGGAAACCACCAATTAAAACCGCACGGACAGGGCGAATTTCGTTCTTTCTCATCCATCGAAAGACTAACAGACAGAGAAGACAGATACCCAGTCCGGTCAAAGAATCGGTCATCAGCATCTTCGAATGACTGACTTCGGTTAACGGTGTAGCAGCGATCATATTCATCTCGCGGAAGATCGCAAGCAGACCGGCAGCCAGTCCCGCCTCACGGCTTCGCATGGTTCTTCCCAGCCAGTAAAGAGACGCTGGAAAAACTGCCAGCACCAGGGTTTGCAGAAAAATGATCCCTGTGTAATTCTGACCTTCAAGACCATGTAATACTGCCAGGAATAGGATATACAATGGCCGGGTGACAATCCTGCCATTAAGAAATCCCTCACCTATTAACAACGATTGCGCCGCGTAATCATAAAAACCTGCATCCGAATACGGATAGATCTCATAGGCCGGAGGCCGCGGTGATGGAAAAAAATAACTTCGCGGAATCGGTTGGGCAAGCCAAAGCCCGGCTGCAAGAACAAATAAGCCTACCGCGAGTATCCAATCGATTCGATTCTGGTAAACCCTGAGAACGGGAAAGCTGATTAAAACGGTCAATAAAACCAGGCTGGCAGCCATAGCAAACCATAGCTGCCAGGCGAGTACCGGAACACCAGGATTCCCCCAATAGAAAATATCCGGAATGATCCCCCAACCGGTGACCGCCATAATCAAACCCGCCAAAAGGAAAATCGCTGCCACCACCATCACAGGAACCAATACCGGCCTGTATCTCGTCAGATTCTCGATATGACATCCGTAATTTTGGAACCAAAACCAGACACATATCTGTAATCCCAATAAAACCAACCACGCCAAAAACGGGTAGAACCGCACAAATAGAGGATTATCCCCTCCGTCAGTACCCGACCCCAGGTAAACAAGATAACCCCATGCGGAAAGCGAAATAACAATCGAACCCGCCATGGTGAGTAAAAACAACCTTCCATCGCGCCATCGGTCTTTTATTACCGATTGGATACGATTTTCCCTCATACCGGAAATAATTGCAGCCGCTAGGAATAACAGCCCAATCCCGGCTGTAAGCGAGATCAACAGGATCCTTGCCAGACTTAATCCGAATATCAGAGAGTTTTTCGGGTCGCCAGGTACCGAACTGATATATAAAATGACGGGGAAAGACTGCAAAAAAAGAAATATGAAAAAGAAAAACCACCGGCGGTTACGAAGGCCTTTTTTTTGATCTGGCTCCAATTCAGTCATATCATTTCTCGCGCGGTATCAATAGTTGAACGCCAACCTCGTCATACGTAACTTTTGGTTTGTAGTATTGCAATATTGGACGGGAAACCCAGTAAACCCAGAAGTTGTTTTCTTCCGCAAAATTCCTGGTGCTCTCATCAGCCATGGATTTCCGCAATGGCTCAGTGACGATCATCGAAAACCGATGGGATTGAATGTCTTCGTAGAACCCGTCAAAGAATTCTTTATCCTCACTCATGGCTTTATCCATCATTAGTTTCTTTTCATACTCGGCAACCAGTGGAATATCGGTCACATTACCAAATGTCAACAATTGACGTTGATCCATAAAGAGAACTTCGCCATTTTCCTTTGCTTCAGCAACTTCCGCTTTAAGTTTCTCGAGTGAACTGGTAACGAAGTATTCGCCCGGGATCTCGAAGGGCTCCCCATATTGAATCATTGTCGTAGTCGGGAACACAAGAGCGACGCAGAATATGGCTATCAGTGTTTTATTCTGCGAGAGTCCCGGTAAACCACGCCCGAGCCAATCACGGAAAACCCATGCCGCAACCATAACCATGGTCATCCATAACATATCGAGGTTGTGAAGATTGCTTCCCCCTCCGATCTTTACGCTGATGATGATACCGATTACAGAAAACGTCCCTATGATCACCACCAGTGATATGTTTTGCATCCAGTTCGTCTTCCAGAAATGACGAACGATCATCCAGATAAAGAAAAGAAGCAGGGGTCCCCCCACCCAGAGATATCCCAATAAAATACCCGGTGCATAGGTTGGATTGGGGAAAAGGCGTTCCCAGATGAATGGTTGTTTTAAAGCAATGGAATCGGCCACCGCGAGTACAACATTACCTTCAACGGCAACCTGATTTTGAGAAAAGTACGCAACCAGCCTGGCAATGATCTCTACGCCGACCAAACCAGACAGTCCAAGTACAACCGGACGGATCAATTCCTTCCAACGTCCATTTATGAATGATGGATCATTGATCTCGATCAAAGTCACCAGCCCGGCCCATAAACCAGGCGCGTACATCCATGTCCAACGGGAAACCCGGGCATAATAAGATGCCAGCGCGACAAACAGGATGGCGATCAGCAGATTTTTCTGGCGTAATCCAATCGTGACAAGGATAGCGCAAATGACCAGTGGTGGATAAATTGGCCCCTGGCTGAGAAACATGAAGCACCACAATCCAAAACCAACCTGCCAGACCCACTCGCGGCGAAATGTCCGTGGATTAAAAACTGCCGTCCAGCCCAAAACCATTGGCGGGACAACCCAGAGAATGACATTCCATAACCGCATTCCCCAAATTCCAATGGAAGGTATGGCAAACGGAAGTGCCCACAGAAATTGCCGACCCGCTTCCAGAAATGGGATGACAGTTTCTCCAGTCGGGTTAATGTACCGGTCGACACCGAACATGATGGAATAATCCCAAAAGCGGTTACCTTCTGACCAGGAAAGAGAGAACGGATAATCAGAAACACCTGTCATCCAATCGCCCAGAACAAATACTACCGAGGCGATAAGGATCATCCCTGCGGCTTTAATCAAGAACTGAATGTCAATACTCCGGGAAAAAAGCAGGAATGCTGACGCAAAACCACAGGAAAAGATGGTGAAAAGACGCAGCCAGTAAATGAATTGATAATTGCCGAAAGACGTATACAGGAAAAGAACAGTAGTGAATAAGGTAAGAATGATAACCAGGACAATTCGGAGGGGAATTGCCATCCTTTCACAGATGCGAACAACCGTGCGATGCAATAATCCAGGAAGACTGCCTTCCAATGCCCGCTTCAACCCCAAAATCCAAATAGCGGCGGGGAACAAACTGAATATCCAAAAGACAACAAATCGTTTCGATTCCAGCGATGGCGGGTTTCCAATCAGGATAAAACCCTGGTAAAGATCATAGACCGCTAAAAACAAGAAAACAGAAACCAAAAGATAAACCGCAGTCCCAATGTGAGAAACAGCTGTGCGATCATATTTATTTAATGAATTGATATTTTTCTTTTCTTTCATTTGTAAGAGATTACCTGTTTAGACATACCTCAAAAAATGCAAGTCTGTATTCTTCTTTAATTTTTACATCAATACGGGAAACAATTTCTTCGCGAGCTACCCGCTTCCCACGCATTCGGGAAACAAATTCGCTTATTTTGCCATAATTCTTCTCTATTGTATCTTCCGTGTTTGAAATTCGAAGAATTGTATCAATATTCAAATCATCCAGATCCGTATCGCGGTACGGAATAATGACAGGGATACCATAGGCAAGGTATTCCCGTGTCTTAAGTGATGAAGCTTCTTCCATAGATTTTCGATGGAGAGCGACAGTGCCCAAACCGGCATCAACACCGGATAAAACCTGCCGGGATTGGTCTTTATTGAGGTAACCATGGAAGAATATGTTCGAAGGAACTTTTTTCTGACCGAGAAGCCCATCGTAACCTATCACATCAATATCCATTTCCGGGCATAATTCAGCCAGGCGATAGATCTTATCTACACCCTGCCATTCCATATCCGGGGTGCCAATAAACCCCAGGCGCGGCCGCTCGTTCTTCGGAGTCTCACATGGTGAATTCTTATCCAGATCTATCCCATTCGAAATCACAATTCCGGATTTTTTGTAAACAGAAAAGCTGTGACTGTTTTGCAATTCGTGTGAAGCAAAGACTAATCCTGCCGCACGTGACAGGAAAATGCTACGAGTCACACGGTTGTAAAAAGAATAGATACCACCCAGCATTTGATGCTGCGAGACATCATCGGTATTGATCTCCACCACGACCGGCGCAATATCAAAAAACCGGTGAGCCGGAAAGACATACATGCTCCAACGCAAATAGATGATATCCGGCTCAAAGTCTGTCACCGATTTGACTAAAGGCAAAACGGCCTTACACCGGTTTATCTCTGTAAATAGCTTTCCAGCTAAACCATCATGTGTTCTATATTCCGAACTGATCCCCTCCACCAATATCGACGGGTCTTCAACCTGCGCGCGGTGGGAAAAGAATTGAACAACATGACCGGCAGCTTTCCAATGAGCCAGTTGTTCTTCGATCTTCCGGCCGATGCCGCTATCCTTGCTTCGAGGCCAGTGAAGTGTAATGTATGCAATCCGCATATTTTTTCAGAGTCTCCTACGACAGAACACGGGGACACTGACGAGTAATCTGTTCAGATTCCCTGAGATAACAGGTTTCATCCATTTTTCCTGTGTTGTCTGTATGATTTTGAAGCCTAACATATTTCGCTGGATTTGGTTAAAGATAACGCTTTCCATCCAGTAATCAAATCCGGTTCGCATCCTCTTTTACCACACCTGTTTCATACTGAACAGTAGCGCGGAAAAACATATGGATGGCATTATAAAGACGATTTATAAAGAAATTGACACAGTCGCATATGGTTACGTCACTCCAGCAGGTCAGGCACGAATATTGCCCCGTTTCTTGCAACCATTCTGCAATAGGAGGCATTGGAAGACCGCATGCTATAATTTTCCAAGCTGACCTCAATGGACATCAACCTGCAAACAGTATTCAACCTACTCAGCTCTTATCCAGGTAACCTGGTTTATTATTTGATTCTCATTTATTCCATTGTTTCCTGTCTTTTTTCTATTTGGACCGCCTATCGAACCGATGAGCAGATCCGTCCAGCGCATACCCTTGCCGGTCTGACCATTTTGCTGGCAGCGTCACTTATACCGTTGGTCTTTTTTGTGATTACGGGCGGAAAGATGGCAGAAAATGGCATCTTATACCCCCTGCTCGAACGAACTTCAATAACGATTCTGGTTGTCTGGTCCGCATGGTTATGGTTTGGCCCCAAACCTACCACAACCACAACCATTGTGGTTATCTTTTTGTCTGTCCTCATTCCGATCATTACGGTCATTGTGTCCTTTATTTTCCCTGATACTCCGGGAGGCTTCAATGCGACAGTGGCCGATTTCTGGTGGCATATTTTTATGGTCCTGGCGACCATTTTCTTAATTGTCCTCATTCTTATAAAAAAACCTTCGATTTGGTCTTACGGGCTGGGGATGTTTCTTCTTATCCTCACCGGTTTTATTTTTAGTCTTTTTTCTTATTATCCCGATGGGAATATCAGCGGCGCGGCCAGGCTTGGGGTATTGTGCGCCTTCCCTCTTCTTCCGTTAGTGATTAGGAAGTTTGATTTTCAGGAAGGGATTTCGCCAACCGGTACATTCGATCAATTAATGACCCAATCGGTATCCCACGCGATTCCCGATGAGATCAATGAATGGCTCTCTGCGGTTGCGAACCTGGATATAACCCATCAACAAGAAGAGATAGCCCGAATGTTGTGCCGGACTTTGGATGCCCAGGGTTGTGCCTTTCTCCACCTTTCGGAATCGCCCAATGTTATAAAAAGTACTGCCGGATATAACCTTGCCAATCAAAGCTGGATTGAAGAAACCAGCCTTCCGGTTGATGAATTTCCCAGAACCCTTTCTGCTCTCGTCAATACAGAACCGGTCATCATTCGTTTTTCCAATGGGAATACACGGGAATTGGAGAACTTTTCTTCACGCTTTAGAATTACTGATATAACCTCAGTCGCGTTACTTCCTGTAAAAAATGGTGATACCCAATGGGGCTCGGCTGCCCTGTTTAGAACATCAGCTGAACCATCCTTTCTGATGGAATCACTTCTACAATTCACAAAAACAGCCGCCACGCTTGCTCATATTTTCCGGAATAACGAGATGGCTCTGCGCGAAAGACAGGAGCTCATCCGTCTTTCGCAGGAAATGGACAATCTACAATCGGTTAATCAGACTCTGCAATCAAACCTGGAAACACTCCGGCTGTCTGCTGTTCAACCTGTTCCCGAGCAAACCACATTACAAATGCTGACACTTCAGCAAGCATCAGAAACAGAAATTGACCGGTTGCGCAGCGAAAACAGATTATTATTGCAAACTCTTGCTGAAAAACAGAAAGAACCAACACCCAAACCAGCCATAGACGAAACCCTCGTTGCAGAAGAACTGTCGGTTGCCCGTGCGGAGATCGCCCGGCTTCAAGCTCTTTTGCGGGATACCCGGCAACGGTTGCAAGAGATGCAGGTCAGCTCCAATATCAGCAGCACATACATTGATGGTCTACGCAAGGTAAACAATCTGATCACTGAGATCCGGCATCCGCTTTCCACAATAACCGCATATGTTGACCTGATAATCACCGGGCAACAGGATATAGAAGAAAAAGTCGGGGACATCTCGTTAGATACATTGCGGTCCTGTCTGGAGAAACTCAGGAAGCTGATGAATGATATGGCTGACACGAATGTGCTGAACAGCGGGGTGATTGACCTTGAACCCGAAGCCATGGATCTGGCCAACGCGATTGATCAGGCGGTTGAAACCATCTCTGCCAGTTTTATGGAAAAGGAAATTTCTCTCAAGTTAGACCTGCCACCTGTTTTGCCATTTCTTTTTACATACCATGAAGCTCTAAAAAAAGTCATCATTTACCTGCTCCAAAATGCCGGGAAAGTAACACCGCGCAGCAGTTCCGTAGAACTTCGAGTTGAAGTCCACGAAGAGAGCGCCGAGCCGTACCTGATGTTGGAAGTCACCGATCATGGAGGTGGTGTGGCTCCGGAGAACCTTCACAGGGTCTTTTCAACAGCAAATACCGAACATGGCAAAATCATTCCAAGTCTGGGAGAGATGAATGGCGGATTGATAGCTTCAAAAACATTGATCGAAGCTCATGGCGGCCGTATATGGGTTGATTCAGAACCAGGTATTTCCACCACATACTCTGTGCTTTTACCGATACAAAAAGATAAAATATAGTCATGGAGTTTCCATGAAACGTAACCCGTCACTACTCGAAGGCCTGCTTATTGCATTGCTCGCGGGTTTATTGGTAACCGGTGCCATACTGATAGCCGGTTATGAAAATCTGGCGTCCTCTGATCAGGTAGCTGCCGCGCCTATTCCCGTTCTGGATGAAACACTTGAGCTGATTGAAGTTCCGCTGGAATCAGTCAGCGTCACGCCATCAGTCATTCCTTCACCTACCCTTTGCCCGGTTCCAACGGGTTGGGAACCCTATGAGATCAAGATGGGGGATTCGCTGGAAGCCCTTGCCGGAGAACGGCTGGCACAACTTGCTGAAGTCATGGCCGGCAATTGTCTGGATAGACCGGGAGCCTTACCCGGAGCGATCATCTACTTGCCGCCCCCTCCTCCAACATTGACTCCCACGATCACATCGACACCTACCATTACCTTTACACCAACCATAACCCTTCGCCCCTGTGATTACCCGGAAGGCTGGATGCGTTACAGTCTCAAACCCGGTGACACATTATTCAAACTGGGCGTAATGTTTCGAACCAGTGAAGTTGAGATCATGACAGCCAATTGTCTGGCATTCGGTCAACCGCTCTATGCCGGCGATATCATAATGGTTCCTCCACAACCGACTTCGACACCCAATCCAAAATAGCAGGTTGACATGCGGACAGAACTGCATAAGTGGATCAGCCTCGTCTCTCTCACTGGCATACTGATCATCTCATCAGGTTGCATCATCACGGATTATTTCGAAAGTGTTTTCGCCACACAAACATTAACACCATCCATTACACCCTCAACCACGAGCACATCTTCTCCAACCATAACAGTCACCCCTACAAAGACACCAACTATCACAGTGACAACGACCATCACCCCGACACCATCAATAACACCAACCATTACACCAACATCAACCCAGGAATTACCACCGGCCCGTTTCCCTCAAACACCCGTACCGGTACAGCCATCGCAACCGTATCTGACAGGACAGATACGTATCTTGCTTGTCGGTGTCGATAACCGACATCCAGAGATCACCCGGACCGATTCCATCGTCCTCCTTTCCCTTAATCCTGATCATGGTAGTGCGTCTATTCTCTCCATCCCGCCGGACCTGTACGTGTACATTCCGGAGGTGGGGATGGAACGCATGAGCAGCGCTTATTATTTCGGTGGCGTTGGGAAAGTATTGGACACGGTTGAATATAACCTTGGCATTAGAGCTAACAGATACCTGGCTGCGGATCTTTGGAACTTTCTCAAAATTCAGGATACAACCGGTCCCATCACCGTTAATGCAGCAAATCGACTTGTTGACCGCTGTGACATACCCGAATCAACAACCGGCTGGTGTGTCGTTCAACCCGGCACAAATTCCATGAGCGCTGACAAGGCTTTATGGTATGTTCGCAGCCGGATCGGTGGAGAAACAGAGCGTATGCGAAGGGCACAGGAAGTGTTGATTGCGATTTTCAACCGACATATGGATACGCGATCCCCCACCCGAATTTCAGAATTGTATGAAATGTATATCAATTCGGTAGAAACCGATGTGACTGTTGAAGACCTTTCCAATCTGACCCCACTAGCCGTGACGCTCTATACGAACCACAACATACACCGGTTTTCTTTTTCCCAAGGGGAAGCGGTTCCGGGGACTCTTCCAGGTGGAGAAAACATCCTATTCCTCGATCAAAAAGCAGCGTGGAATCTGATTCAGCAAGCCGTTTTTCAACCATAAACCTGACAGATGCCCCCCTTTTTTCAATTTGACATCAAAGTTAAATACTGCTATAGTGATTCCGACTACACGAAAATTAGGCGGAGGGAATATGTCCGGTCAGACCGCGGTTTCATCCAGTTTTCATATTACACCCGAAACATCCCTGATCGATGCCCTCGAAGGGTGGCAGATGCACCTCCGGGACAAAGGCCGTTCGGAACACACGATAAAAGCATTTGCCGGTGATTTGCATTTGTTTATTCACCACCTACCGGCTGAGCGCACCGTCAGTTCCGTTACGACAAAAGAGATAAACGACTTTCTTCATTGGTTGCAGCACGACCGCGGTGTTCCCTGTAGTCCCAAAAGCCTCTCGCGCCGGATCACATCCATCAAATCCTTCTTCCGCTGGTTAAATCGTGGTGGTGTAGTCATTTCAGACCCGGCAGAACGTGTTCTGCAGCAAAGCGCCGTCAGCCGATTCCCTGAGGTTCTAACAGACGAAGAGTTGGAATTGGTGATGGATGCCGCGTCAAAGTGGCAGACACGCGGTAAACCGGATGCCCGCCCTTATACATTAATCTCACTTCTTCTTTCAACCGGAATCAAGAAAAGTGAATGCCTGGCTCTAAAAATGAACCATGTCGATCTTGAGACCTCAGACGGCCCGCAAATATTTGTGCGATACGCCAATCCGGCAAATCGTTACAAGGAACGAAAAATATCGGTCCCCACCGATTGGGTTCAGTCTTACCAGGAATATCTGGCGCAATATAAACCGGCCGATGAGATTTTCCCCTGGTCTCCACGCCGGCTGGAATACCTGTTGGAAGACCTGGGAAAGTCTGTGGGATTACAGAAACACATTTCATTTGATATGTGCCGTTGGACTTGCGCGCTGAATGATTGGAAATCAGGCATGGATAAAGATAAAGTCCGGCAAAAACTGGGGATTTCCAAGATCCAATGGCGCGAGATCAGTTTTAAACTAAACCGTCTGGCAGAAGATCCGGAAGCCGAAGAGACAACCGCGCAACCCGCGTAGTTCCTGGGGTTATTGCCGCTTCTTCGCCAATACCCAGTCCAACCACCCAGACTATGGTCTGTCCACTGATCACAAGCGGCCAGTGCGAACGCGCTTGCTGTGGAACCTTGTGGTTGATAAAGAAATCAGATAATTTCTGACTTTTCCCCTTCATCCCGAAAGGATGCAATCGCTCACCCGCGTAACCACTGCGAACCTCCAGGGGAAATTCAAGCCTGTCCGTATCCAGCCAGACACGATTCGGCTCTCCCCCTGATCGAATAATCTTCCTGGCTGTTTCCAGATCATCTTCCATAATTTCCAATTCCCAATTCGGGAAAGAAAGTGAACCGGGGAATGCCAGATTGAAACTGGCCGCCTCTTCCAGTTGTGGAACAAAAAGGAGCAAGCCGGGTTTGCCCTTCCAGATAGAAATACGATCAGGTGTGTTTTGGATCCACAGATTTGATGTCAGGTGCATTTGCCCAGTCCGGGTTGGGTTACGGACAAAATCTGACATTCTTGTCGTCAATGGAAAGTCAACATCACGGATGCCCGGTACAAGGCGAGCTACCGCCTGACGCAGCACATATCGGCGCAAACCTTCCTCTAGTTCTTTTAGTTTTGAAAATTGGAAGCTGACAACATTTTCCCGTTCCTCAATGAGACAGGATTCCCAGGAGAGTAGTTTTATCGGGTCAAGAATTGCCTGGTCTTCCGCGAGAATACCGGATGTTTGAAGGATATGGTTTTTAGCCTGAGGATTATATGTCTGCAAATAAGGGATCAATTCAAGCCTGATCCGGTTCCTGTAATAAACGGTGGATGTATTGCTCTCATCCTGCAGAGGTTCCAAACCTGCTTCCCTGCAAATTTCTTCGGTATCTACCCGCCATAAGGACAACAACGGGCGTACGATAGGGATATCAACTCCCCAAACCGGAAGTGTCTGCCGGAATGGCATACCTGTCAAACCATCAATTCCGGAACCGCGCAATAAATGCATGAGCACCGTTTCAATCTGATCGTCAGCAGTATGCCCTACCGCTACAGCCTGCGCACCTTCCTCCCGTGCCTGTTCAAGCAGCCATCGATAGCGAAGTTGACGTGCCCCTTCTTCCACGGACAACCGGTTTTCTTTGATATAAGCTGGAACATCGCCAACGCTGGAAACAAACGTGATGCCCATCCGGCGGGCAAGCACACCGGCTTCGATCTCATCTCGATCAGCACAATCCCGAAGCTGGTGATTGAAATGCGCCGCGATTACCGGAAATCCTGCCCGATGCAATAACAATGCGAGGCTCAAACTATCGGCTCCACCGGAAAAAGCGGCTAAAACGACCCTGTCGGGTTGTAATCCACACTGGGTTATACAAATTTCCCGGAAATTTTCCAAATCCATAGCCACATTATAGCAACGGAGAGATGATCGACGGGGAAAACTGACAAAAAATATGCAAAAGTCTTTATTTTTTTACTACATTAAAATAAAATAAATACCTGAGATTTGTTGCACGCTTGCGGTGGGTAATAGATTATGCTAGACTGACTTTGATGTGCGCTAGATGAGCGAGGGTGTATGGCGGAAAAAATACTGATTGTCGATGATGATCTTGAGACACTTCGACTGGTTGGATTGATACTCGAACGTGGGGGTTATCAGATTGCGGCTGCCAGCAATGGACAGCAAGCTCTGACGTTAGCACACAGCGAAAGTCCCAATCTCATCATATTGGATGTCATGATGCCCGAAATGGACGGGTATCAGGTGATGAAGAGTATCCGGCAGGACCCGGCTATAAGCGGAATACCGGTACTGATGTTCACAGCAAAAGCCGGCATCGAAGACAAGATCACCGGGTACGAAACCGGCGTTGATGACTACCTGACCAAACCAATTCATCCGGCCGAACTTGTTGCTCATGTAAAAGCTGTTCTAAGTCGCGCGGCCTCAAAGATCAAAGAGACCCAGACGGATTGCATGGTCATGGGATTTCTGGCTGCCCGCGGTGGACTGGGTGTTTCCACCCTGGTTGTTAATCTGGCGATCGCGCTTTACAACCGGACGCAGAAATTTACAGCCGCCGTGGAGACCATCCCCGGATATAGTTCCTGGGCGTGGGAGCTGGGTCATTCGGATTCGGAAGGGCTGAACAAAATCCTTACCACCGCTCCTGAAGATATAACCCGGAACAGTGTCAAAAATGAGCTTATTCTGACATCCTTTGGGATCCATCTTCTGATGGCTTCACCGAAATTAAAGGACCAGGAAACAATCAATAACACACCCCAGTATCAGGCAATGCTTCGTGAGCTATCCGAAATGAGCGAATACCTGTTACTGGATATTGGTTCGCCGGGAAATCCGAACTGGCGACGGATACTCAGCACCTGTAATGAAGCTGTAATTGTTGTTGACCCGGATCCAACCACCATGCGCCGCACAAAAGCATTGATGCAGGAAATGGAAACTCTTGGATTCGGAAAATCACGGAAAATAACTGCCGTGGCTGTAAACAGGGCCCGGTCAGACATTCAACTGACACTACCGCAGATGCAGGAAGCTTTGGGGATTCCCATTGCCCTGTTGATGCCACCCGCGCCGGAGATGGCCTACCAGGCTGCTACCCGCGCCGTACCGCTATCGCTGGTCCAACCTGAAAGTTTACTATCACAACAGTTTAACCGGCTTGCCGAATTACTGCTGTCTTCAAAGTGACATTACCGGCACACAACACCCGTCAATTTGAGCTAGCTGCCAGACTGATCCGGAATAGTCGGAACGCTGTGGCATTCACCGGTGCGGGGATATCGGTCCCATCCGGTATTCCTGATTTCCGGTCGGTTTCGACTGGACTTTGGAACCGATTCGACCCCATGGAAGTTGCTTCATTAACCACTTTCCGAAATCATCCGGAGGCGTTTTTTAACTGGCTCGAACCGCTGGCACGCGATTCGTTAAATGCACAGCCCAACCCGGGACACACTGCTCTGGCGCGAATGCAAACCACAGGTTTGATTCGCACAATCATCACACAAAACATCGATGGTTTACAACAGAAAGCCGGTTCGCCGGATGTCATTGAACTTCACGGAAATCTCGATACACTCGTCTGTCTTGCATGTCATTCGCGGTACCCTATGGAGAAATTCAGGGATTCCTGGTTGAAGAGCCATATTTTTCCGGTCTGTCCGCAATGTGGTTCTCTGTTAAAACCCGATATCGTTCTGTATGAAGAGATGCTGCCACAGGATGCGTGGGAACAGGCGGAAAATGCCTGCCATCAGGCAGATCTGATTTTGATTGCCGGAACCTCTTTGGAAGTCATGCCGGCATCATCCCTGCCACTGGAAGGTTTTCATCGCGGGGCAAAGCTGGTGATCGTTAACCTCTCGCACACACCGCTTGATTCTATGGCGGAAGTCATTCTTAATCTGGATGTGGCCGAAGCATTACCGGAACTACTCCGTCTGACGCTCGATTAACGCGCTCCGCGCCGCCCAAACTGGCGTTCCAACAAATCAATGGAGAGATGGATCATCGTTGGTCTGCCGTGCGGACATGTGCGCGGCGATCGACAACTTTCAAGGTCGAGCAAAAGCGCTTTCTGTTCTTCTATTGATAGAGTTTGACCGCCTTTAACGGCCGCACGTTTGCAGATCCGTGCAATTAGACGGGCTTCACGTTGACCCTGCAGGGGGGATTCATCTTCCTCAAAATCTTCAACCAGAGTTAGCAAAGCGGCTGACGGACTTAACCCGGATAAAATGGCTGGCAACGCCCTGACCCGGAAAACATTCGTCCCGAATGGCTCGATGTCAAATCCAAATGGTTTCAGAATCTCAATCTGTTCTGCCAGAGACCTGGAGGAATGTGGTGGTACCTCAACCAGTTCGGGTTGAAGAAGCGCCTGTGATGGTATGGTACCTTCCATCTGGCTCATCATTTTTTCAAATAAAATCCGCTCGTGCGCCGCGTGTTGATCAATAAGATATAAGCCATCCGGAGCTTCCGCCACCAGGTACGTTGACCCGATCTGACCTACCAACCGCAAAAGTGGAAGCATGCCTGAGGGCAAAACAGAAGGCTGAGGGGCTATTGTCCCTGAGCTTTGCGTTAATCCTGTACCATTCTGACCCATCGAAAGTTCATCCGCTCCGGCAGCCATTTGCCAATCCGGTGACACAAGCGGCGGTTGAGGGGAAGTTACATTCCATCGGGCCGGTTGTAGATCAGGCACCGGCGAGGAAGCCATCAATGCCCGGCGCACACCGCGTTGGACAGCGGAGAACACCCTGTCCTGTTCGCGGAAACGAACCTCCGCTTTTGCCGGGTGGACATTCACATCCACCATATCCGGTTGAAGAACCAGGAACAACGCGGCAGCCGGGTACCGCCCAACCATGATCATATTCCGGTATGCCTGCATCAGCGCACTGCTCAACGCGGTATCCTGCACCCAGCGGCCGTTCACGAAAAACGTCATATCACGACGGGTTCCACGCGTAATGGATATCGGGCTGATATAACCGGTCAGCTCAATGCCATCGTCACGCAGAAGAACTTCAATCATCTGTCGTGCCAGATCCACGCCATAGAGATTGGCCAGAACTTCACGCCTATCCCCATTCCCCGGCGTGATTAGAACAGGACGACCATCCTGCTCCAACTGAAAGCGTACGCTCGGATAGGCCAGCGAATACCGCGCGACCAGGTTGTCTATCTGCGTCCGTTCAGTGGAATCGGTTTTCAAAAATTTCAGGCGAGCTGGCACAGTCAGGAATAGATCCTCCACCCGTACCGTTGTTCCGATGATCAATCCGGCCGAATCAAAACTGCGTTCCTTCCCACCTTCAACCACCAGGCGAGCTCCGGCCTTCTCATCTTTCGTGCGTGAAGAAAGCGTCATCCGGGAAACCGAAGCAATGGATGCCAGAGCTTCGCCTCGAAAACCCAGAGATGTGATCCAGAATAATTCATCCGCTGTCCGAAGTTTACTGGTGGCATGACGTGCCAGCGCGATCCGCATCTCACCCATCGAGATACCACAGCCGTCATCACTCACTTCAATTAGCTTCTTTCCGGCACCCTCAACTTTGATATTGATCGATGACGCGCCAGCATCAAGCGCGTTTTCCACCAGCTCTTTGACGACAGAAGCCGGACGTTCTACAACTTCTCCGGCAGCTATTTGCGATGCCACTTCATCGGGTAATATTTGTATAGTCATTCATCCCTGCCCGGGATGATTATAATCAACCTGTCCGCCAAAAGCGAACACACCTGTATCGACGGGAAGGATACGATGTGATAAAAGCTGAGACCTACACGACACTGATTTTTGACCTCGATGAAACATTGTATGAATCAAACACAGGCATTTGGGAAGCCATTCGAGACCGAATTGGCCTCTATATGCACGAACGGGTTGGTCTGGATTGGAATGATATACCGGGGCTGCGAACCAGGCTGTTCAGCACGTACGGAACAACTCTACGTGGTTTGATCACTCTTTTCGATGTAAATCCGGAGGATTATCTTGAATATGTTCATGATATTCCGATGAAGGACCTGCTTAAACCGGATCCGGAGATACGAAAAACACTGGAGACCTTTCCACATCAAAAGATAGTTTTCACCAACGCTGACCGGAATCATGCCAACCGGGTCCTTGAGATCTTGAATATCAGAGATCTGTTCGAAAAGATCATCGATATCCGCGATATCGCTCCCTATTGCAAACCCATGCCGGAAGCATTTGAAAAGGCGCTCGCGATGGCCGGCGTTTCACCGAAAAGCAGCATCATGTTGGATGATTCCCAACCCAACCTGGCGACTGCGCGCTTGCTTGGTATGGGTACCATCCGGGTTGGGAGCGACCAGTTTTCGTGGGATTATGACGAATGCATCCGGCGAATTCACGATCTCCCGGCAGTTCTCGCTCAGAATGGGCATAATTCGGGAGAAGTGGAATGACACTGGTCGAACTGGCTCCCTATTTATTAATCGGCCTAATCCTGCTCATCAACATCACTCTGTGGAAATCCTTTCTCGATGAGAAGGAACGGCCCCGTATGAATAATCAAGGGAAGGCCGGATTTTCATTCCAAAAGCCCTGGGAAAAAGAAGAAGCGGAATTTCGGGAGCTGAACGAACGGGTAAAATCACTAACGCAGAACAACCAGGGATCGGAAACAAAGAACCATTCCGACGCTGAGGTTCAGAATTTGGACAATCAATCTTTCAAAGGTAATAAAGAATGAAACCTATTCAAATTGTAATAACAGCCATGTTAGCCACCATGATGATACTGGCAGTTTTCGCCGGCGGTGTGATAACAGGTTTATACCTGCCATCTGATTTTCGCCAGGGACTGAACCTCTTAGCCTTGCCAATCCCTGAAGATGGAAACGCAGAATCACAGACTGCCACACGCGAAACGCTTTTCGTTCCTTTCTGGCAAGCCTGGGACCTGGTACATGCAGAGTTCGTGGAACAACCGGTTGATAATGAGAAATTGATGCAGGGTGCCATCCGTGGAATGATGGATTCACTGGAAGATCCGCACACATCCTATATGGATCCGGATGAGTATCAACAAATGGCAGATCCACTGGAAGGGGAATACGAAGGCATTGGCGCCGTTGTTGACATTACCGGTGATTATGTGACCTTTATCAGTTTCTTCCCCGGTTCACCGGCCGAGCTTGCGGGATTGGCCTCAGGCGATATGGTAATGGAAGTGGACGGGAAGGATATGACCGGCATCGATGGAAACCTGGTCTTAAAAAAGATCCGCGGACCGGCTGGAACCGAAGTTACCTTGAAATTAAAGCGCAAGGACAAGGATGAACCCATTGTGGTTACTCTCAAACGTCAGAAGATCGTGATGAATAGTGTTGAAAGTGAAATGCTTGATGGCGGTATCGCCTACATCCAGCTTTTGACCTTCGGAGAAAAAACAACGGAAGAATTAAAAAAGGCTATCAGGGAACTGGAAAAAGAAGATCCAAAGGGGTTGATACTGGATCTACGCAACAATGGTGGTGGATTCCTGAATACAGCCATTGAAGTTACTTCACAATTCTTAAAGACCGATGTGGTTATGTATGAAGAGTATGGCAACGGCGAATTAAAAACCTTCAATACCCAACCAGGCGGGATAGCGAGGGAAATTCCCATGGTCGTGCTCATAAACGGCGGTTCAGCCAGCGCGTCCGAGATTTTGGCCGGGGCTCTTCAAGATACCGATCGGGCAAAACTGGTGGGAGAGAAATCATACGGCAAGGGTTCCGTGCAGAACTGGGTGGCATTGAAAAACGAACAGGGTGCCGTACGCATCACCATTGCGCGTTGGTTGACCCCGGAAAAACGCCAGATCAATGAGATAGGTCTCACACCAGACTACACTGTTACCTTCACGGACGAGGATATTGAAGCCCTGAATGATGTTCAATTGAAAAAAGCGATCGAATTGCTCTCAACAGGGCAATAATTAATTGCATCTCATACTATCAGCCCGCCGACATGATGGCGGGCTTTTTTTATGGCAGGCTGAAAAAAATACACTATGTATAATGAACAAATGAAGAAACTGCTCTTCGCGGTCATCCTTTTCCTGGTAATCGCTTTTGCGTTTAGCAGCCTGGCGGAATTGGGGAAGGTAGGCGCCGTGATGATGACAGGCAACTGGTACTTTTTGTCTGCCGCCCTGGTTCTGGAAATGGCCTGGCTTGGAATTGTAGGAAGCACGTTTTCCTCACTTTACCGCATCGCCGGTATTCCTGATTCCACCAGACGGTTGTGGAGACTGGCGTCCGCCTCGCAGTTTGCCAACGTTATCGCTCCGACCGGCGGCGTGAGTGCAGCCGCGGTATTTATTACAGATGCATATCGGAACCAAAAATCCACCGCGCGTGTAACCGTCATTTACACCCTCTCCACATTTTTCGAATACGTCGGGTTTCTATTTGTTCTGATCCTGGGTCTTGGAATACTGGCATCCGGGTATTCCATCCACCCCGCGGAAATCACCGCTTCCATAATTCTGCTTCTGGCAGCAGTGGCATTGGCGATCATCCTGTATCTGGCTATGGTCAGCGAAACTTATCTTGGTCGTTTTCTGACAGGCAGCTCTCGTCTGATCAATTTTCTCGTCCGCCCAGTCATCCGGCAGGACTGGCTGCGTGAGGAGAGAGCACTCTCCTTCTCCCGTGAACTGGCAGAAGGAGTGACGGACCTGAAAAATCATCCGTACGAGCTGCTCAAACCGCTGGGTCTTGCTCTCATAAATAAAGCGCTGCTAATCCTCATTCTTTGGCTGGTCTCCATGGCATTTAACTCCAATCTCAAGCCGGATGTTTTGATCGCGGGGTTCAGTATCGGTTACCTTTTTCTGATCGTCTCACCCACACCATCCGGCGTGGGAGTCATGGAAAGCGCCATGGCTTTGTCACTGCGATCGCTGGGATTATCCCTGGAATCAGCAACAGTTATCACACTCGCGTTCCGTGGAATAACTTTTTGGATACCATTATTGATTGGAGCGGTCAATTTTCGTATTATTCATACGAATTTTAACGGAACCGCCGAGACCGTTTGACGGTTTCCCCGGCTCGGGGTATAATCTGGCGTCATTAAATTTAGCAATTATATGGAGATAGGCGCGATGGAAACGATCGATGCGCAATCGGAAGCCACAACCAGCGAATTGAAACCCAAGACTCATTTCACTGGAAAAGTAGTTAAGACCAGTCTGGCCGGTGCTCTGGTCGACATTGGAGAAAAGTCTCCCGCTTATCTCCACGTCTCCCAGATTCCACCTACCGCTGATGGAACTCCCAAAGGCGTTGAAGAATTATTGACTGTAGGGCAGGAAATCGAAGTATGGGTGAAACGGGTCAAGGAAGGTCGTATTGAATTGACCATGGCAAAACCCATGGACTTTGACTGGCGCGACTTGAAAAAAGACATGGTCGTTTCCGGTAAAGTCGTCCGCATCGAAAAATTTGGCGTTTTCGTGGAAATTGGCGCCGAACGACCTGGACTTGTTCACATCAGCGAAATGGCTCATGGTTTTGTCAAAGCTGCCGAAGATGTGGTCAAAGAAGGTGATGAAATTCAGGCTATGATCCTGGATGTGGACCGCAAGAAGAAGCAGATCAAGCTCAGTATGAAATCACTGCTACCCGAACCGGAAAAATCGGAAGAACCGGCTCCAAAAGCCAAAACCGGCAGTAGTTCTCCGCGTGGAGAACGAAAAGGCGGTCGCCGCCGCGAGAATGCGACGGAAGATTATAGTGCCTACCTTGTTTCCGAAACACCGGCAGAACCTGAACTTACGGCCATGGAAATTGCCTACCGTGACGCAATGGGCAAAGCCAAATCAAAACGCGCCATCGCCCAGGAAAAACACAAACGAGCTGAAGCGGAAGAACGGGACGAAATTTTCTCCCGCACCCTTACCAATAAAATCAAGACCTCATAGGTCATGGGCGAACGAAAGAAACCGATCGTACATTACGCTCAAGACGCAATCCAAAAGTGGGGAGGCGCCCATTCAACGGCCCTCCCCACTTCTCTTTTAATTTAATGACCCCATTCTAGAAAGGATCCATCTCTTTATGGCAACCAAATATATCTTTTTTACAGGCGGTGTTGTCAGCTCAGTTGGTAAGGGTGTGACCGCTGCAGCCATTGGCCGGCTTTTAAAAGAACGTGGCTTCAAGGTTGCTGTGCAAAAGTTGGATCCATACATCAATGTAGATCCCGGAACCATGAGTCCGTATCAGCATGGTGAGGTCTTTGTTCTTGATGATGGAGCCGAAACCGATCTTGATTTGGGACATTACGAACGATTTATTGACATCCGCCTTAACCGGGTTTGTAACATAACCACAGGTCAGGTTTACGCTGAAGTGATCAGTAATGAACGACGCGGGGATTACCTGGGAGGCACCATCCAGGTTATCCCGCACATCACAAATGAGATCAAACGCCGGATAAGCCTGGTAGCCAAAACCACCGGCGCCGAGATCGTTCTGGTGGAAGTCGGCGGTACTGTCGGCGATATCGAAAGCCAGCCATTTCTCGAAGCCATCCGCCAGTTGCGCAGCGATTTTGGGCGTGAAAACACCATGTATATCCACGTTACATGGCTGACATACATCGGTGCGACCGGCGAATTAAAGACCAAACCCACTCAACACTCCGTACGTGAATTACGCGCACTGGGCATCTCACCTGATGTCATCGTAGCCCGTTCGGATTACCCCGTTGAAGATGACCTTATCGAAAAGATCGCCCTGTTCTGCGACGTTGAGAAAAAAGCCGTCTTCCCCATGGTGACCACACCGGTTTTGTATGAAATTCCGCTGCTATTGGAAAAAGCCAATGTTGGCGAGTATATCCTGCAGCGCATGGGACTGGAAGCCCGTGAAAAGCCAGATTGGAAAGAGTGGGAACATCTGGTAAGCCAGGTCAACCGCGAAAAACCAACTGTCAAGATCGCGCTTGTCGGGAAATATGTTGAATTACATGACGCCTATCTATCCGTCCGCGAATCCATTAAACATGCAGGTCTCCATCTTGGTGTTGAAGTTGAGTTAAGCTGGATCCATTCTGCCGAACTCGAAAAAGGCCGTGGTTGGGAAGCATTGCGAGAGGTTGATGGAATAGTCGTCCCCGGCGGATTCGGGAGCCGGGGTATCGAAGGCAAGATTTTGACCGCGCAGTACGCCCGGGAAAATAAAGTTCCATATCTTGGTCTTTGTCTGGGTATGCAGGTAATGGTGGTGGAAATGGCCCGCAATGTTCTTCACAAAGAGGAAGCCAACTCTACAGAATTTGACCGCTCCACACCCGATCCAGTGATAGACCTCATGCCGGAACAGACATCCATCACGGACAAAGGCGGCACCATGCGACTGGGTTTGTACCCATGCGTTTTGAAGGAGGGATCGATTGCCCGGGATGCCTATGGTGTTGATCAGGTTGATGAACGTCATCGCCACCGGTTTGAATTTAACAATCAGTACCGTGAAGCCATGGAAGCAGCCGGTATGCGGCTTGCCGGCCTGTCACCAGACGGCCGTCTGGTGGAAATTTCAGAGATTGTGGATCATCCGTTTATGGTTGGAACCCAGTTCCACCCCGAATTTCTCAGCCGTCCCAATCGTCCACATCCGCTTTTCTTCGCGTTCATGAAAGCGGCCAGTGACCGGGCTGGGGTTCGGATCAACGGAACCACAAAGGAATAACAGAAAGAGAAACAAAAAAGCCCTTGTGAAAGGGCTTTTTTGATGCCAGGCCAGCCTGTAAGCCGCGTTCTGTCCAGGGACGGGGTATCTTCGCAGACGGCCGTCCCATGGATGATCATCTCTCTCGGTGTTATGTTGCCATAACACTCCAGCAGCCTACCCGGGATTATCGCCGAAACGGGGGAACGGACCGCTCCCTGCCCTTCAAAAGAAGAGCTTCATCCCTGCTTGGCCTTGCTGCGGATGGGGGTTGCCTGGCCGGCACATTGCTGTGCCGCCGGTGGTCTCTTACACCGCCGTTTCACCCTTGCTCCCTGACGGAAGCGGTATGTTTCTGTGGCCCTATCCCACGGTTGCCCGCGGCGGGGGTTACCCGCCATCCTGCCCTGTGCAGCGCGGACTTTCCTCGGCACCACTCAAAATGGTGACGCGATCATCCGGCCAGCCTGGCGCTTTCATCATACCGGGGCTGCCCTTCCCCGTCAACCGTCAAATGCGCTATAATCCCGACGGGGGAACCAGAAAATCAACCGCGACAGCGGAATCTTTTTTGAACGAGGGAAAAACATGCGTACTTTCATGGTTGCAGGCAACTGGAAAATGAACAAAACCGCGGAACAGGCCAAAACTCTGGTCACCGAACTGCTTCCGGGTTTGAAAGCCGCGGTGAAAGTGGAACGGGTCCTTTGTCCTACCTTCACCTGCCTTTCCACCGTCTATGAACTGATTAAAGACACGAATATTGGGCTTGGCGCCCAAAACATGCACTGGGAAGCCTCCGGCGCCTACACAGGAGAAATTTCCGCCAGCATGGTCAAAGAATTCTGCGATTTCGTGATCATTGGCCACTCGGAACGCCGGCAGTACTTTGGTGAGACGGATGAGACCGTCAACAAAAAAGTCAAAGCCGCCCAGGCGGGGCAGCTTCTACCCATCGTCTGTGTGGGTGAAACTCTGGCCGAGAATGAAGCCGGAAAGACCAAAGAGATAGTCACCCGTCAATTGCGCGGTGGTCTGGCCGGTGTTGAGGTCAGCGATCCGTCCAAGCTGGTGATCGCCTACGAGCCTGTATGGGCTATCGGAACCGGCCGCGCGGCTACAGCACAGGATGCCCAGAATGTCTGCGCCCTGATCCGCGCCGAATTGGTTTCCCTGTTCGGCAAAGAAAATGCCGATGCCATCCGCATCCTCTACGGTGGTTCTGTGACCGGCGCCAATGCCGCTGAACTCTTCGGCATGCCCGACATCGATGGTGGTCTGGTGGGAGGCGCCAGCCTGAAACCTGATTTCATCGCCATCGTCAACGCGGCGAACGATCTGTCATAACACACGAATAAAATAAACACCCTCTTTCAAATAATTGAAGGAGGGTGTTTTTGTTTTTTATTGTTTTGTGAATCACTCGGGACGATAGTCATCTTGCCAGACGGGCTAAAGGGAATCGCTATTTGATGTTGTAGAAATATCTCTCTTTCCGTTCTTACGCCGTCCCGAACTGCCGGTCGCCCGCGTCACCCAAACCGGGAACAATATATCCCTTTTCGTTCAGATGATCGTCCACAGCCGCCAGGTGGATATCCACATCCGGATGGGCCGTCTGCAACGCTTTTATCCCTTCCGGCGCGGCAATCAGGCCTACAAACTTGATACGCTTGACACCCCAGCGTTTCAGGATGTCGATGGTCGCCACCGCTGATCCTCCGGTTGCCAGCATGGGGTCCAATACCAGGCACACAGAAACGGTCGGCTCGATTGGCAGTTTGTTGTAATATTCAACCGGCTGCAAAGTTTTCTCGTCACGGTACAGCCCGATATGCCAGACCTCCGCTGTCGGGATCAGGTCCCACACACCCTCCACCAGCCCCAACCCGGCACGAAGGATCGGTATCAGGCCGATCTTCATGGCCAGTTCATAGCACTTGGCTGTTCCCATCGGTGTGGGCACATCAATAGGCATCATCTGCAGGTCCGTTGTGGCTTCATAGGTAAGCAGCGCGCCAAGTTCGCGCACCAACTGACGAAATTTTTTGGGTTCCGTGTTGACATCCCGCAGGATGGACAGTTTATGAGCGACCAGTGGATGTGGGGAGGGATAAACGTTTGTCATGGCGGTTCCTTTCGCGCTTATTATAGCCTGTTATAATTTTCTTCATGGCAGATACCCAACCCCGGATCGTACAGCCAGAACAACGTCCGGATGACCGAAATGATCTGGCGTTGCGTCCGCATTCACTGGATGAATTGATCGGTCAAAACCAGGTCAAAGAAAACCTGCGCATTCTGATTACCGCCGCCCGCCGCCGTTCGGAACCGCTGGATCATGTCTTGTTTTACGGCCCTCCCGGGCTGGGCAAGACCACCCTGGCGCATGTGCTGGCGAATGAGATGAGCGTCAACATCAAGATCACCGCTGGCCCGGCCGTGGAACGAGCCGGTGACCTGGCTGCCATCCTGACCAACCTGCATGCCGGTGATATCCTATTTATCGATGAGATCCACCGCCTGGGACGAGCCATCGAAGAAGTGTTATACCCGGCCATGGAAGATTACGCGCTCGATATCGTTATCGGCAAGGGGCCATCCGCCCGTTCCCTGCGGTTGAAACTTCCGCGGTTCACGGTGATAGGAGCCACCACACGCTTGGCGCTCATCAGCTCGCCGTTGCGAGCACGGTTTGGTGCCGTGTACCGGCTGGATTATTATGACGAACCGGCCATGTGTGACATCATCACCCGTGCCGCCGGTAAGTTGAATGTCACCGTTGATGAGGATGGCGTATCGGAAGTCGCGCGCCGTGCCCGGGGAACACCGCGTGTAGCCCTGCGGCTGTTACGCCGTGTGCGTGATTTCGCGCAGGTCAAAGCCGACGGACATGTTTCCCGCCAGGTGGCGGGTGAAGCCCTCAATCTAATGAATGTCGATCTGCTTGGTCTGGATGATGTTGACCGGCGGGTCTTGATGACGATCATTGAAAAATACAATGGCGGACCGGTGGGATTGAATACCATCGCCGCTTCCATCAGCGAAGAACCCGATACGATCATGGATGTAGTGGAACCTTACCTGTTACAGCTCGGATTCATTGACCGCACTCCGCAAGGCCGGGTCGCCACCCGCTCCGCGTATGATCATTTTGGCATCCTATTTCCAGAAGGCAACCAGCCCAGGCTGATCTGACCCGTGAAAACCAGCGATTTCGATTATCACCTTCCGCCTGAGCGTATCGCTCAGACGCCCCTGGAGCCGCGGCATACCTCCCGCCTGTTGGTTTTGGACCGCTCCAAGCTGGAACTGGAACACACCAACTTCTGGAATATTGCGGATTATCTTCATCATGATGATCTACTTGTTGTCAACCGTACGCGGGTAATACCGGCACGCATCCACGCCCACAAAGAGACCGGTGGTAAAGTCGAGATATTGTTGCTCAAACGAATGGACAACCTGACCTGGGAAGCTCTGGTGGGTGGGAAACGCATTCTGCCGGGGAAAATGTTACTGCTGGAAAATGGGGTAAATGTTCACATAGAAGCTGATCTGGGCGGTTCACGCCGTTTGGTGCGCTTCTCAGAGCCTGTGGAGGGTTATCTGGAACGGGAAGGGGAAATGCCATTACCGCCATACATTCACGAGCGGCTGAACAACCCGGAGCGTTACCAGACCGTCTATGCCGACCAACCCGGCTCGGCTGCCGCACCTACGGCCGGTTTGCACTTCACACCGGAGTTGATGATCCGCCTGCAGGAGATCGGGGTGGAATTTACCGAAGTCACCCTGCATGTCGGGCTGGATACCTTCGCCCCGGTTACCGAAGAGAACGCGGACGAACATGAGATCCATACCGAATGGTGCGAAGTGACACAGGAAACCGCCGACCGGATCAATACCGCCAAAGCCGCGGGAAGGCGCATCATTGCCGTGGGGACGACCAGTGTGCGCACGTTGGAGAGCGCCGCGCAGGCAGCCGTGTCCGGTGATGTCGTCGCGCCTTATCAGGGATCCACCGGTTTGTTCATCCTGCCCGGTTACACGTTCAAAGTCGTGGATGCCATGGTGACCAACTTCCACCTGCCGCGATCATCACTGATCATGCTGGTCAGCGCGTTTGCCGGGCGTGAACGGATTCTATCTGCGTACCAAACCGCGGTTGAGATGAAATATCGCTTCTTTTCCTTCGGCGACGCGATGTTGATCCTGTAAGCACTACTGGCTAATACCGACCATTACAAGTGGTACGGCTGGGACACCCCTCCCTTGCCGGATTACATTGTAAAATTCGCCTTCATAATAAGCGACACCTGAACTCATTTGCATCTGTAATGATTTCATAGGCAATATTTCTATTCCCACATCAATTTCATCACCAATATAAAAAGCTAAATGCTTAACAAACAAATCATAAGCAACAAATGAATATTTGCCAAACTGAACTTCTAAGGCAATTCTTTCTTTTACAAAATCTGTTTGGTTATAACTATAAATTGGAGCTTCACCAGATTCAATAATCATTCGTTTTTGTTCTTCAGGTTCTAATGCAAGAGTTTTTCGGATCAGCTTTTCATCTTTTGTGACCCAATAACCGACTCTACTTTCTTCCCAGCATCTCATTCGCAATAATTCTTTAAATGTTGAATTCAGGTCAACAGGACTATATAAAATTTTTCCAACCATCGTTTTTTCTTTGGATATCTTTGTTTTACATTTTTCAGCATCTATCAAAGATATCACTTCCAAAATTTCATTCCAAAGTGATAGTTTATGAACTTGAAGATACTCTAACCCGTTTAGATGTGAATATACTTCTTCGATTTTCATTTTTCCCCATACCTCTGCTTCTTAGTAGGTTTTTCTAGCAATATCGGCTGCTTTGTATCCTTAATCCATGGAGCTATTGTCAAACTATTACCAGCTTCAATTGGGTCATATACCGGTTTATTCATCGGACGAGTCCTCAATGTCCCATTAATTTCACTTTGAATTCTCTCTTTTGCCAAAGATATATATTTGGGGAATAACTCTGCACCAACGCCTCTTCTGTTATGCCTTATCGCAGAAATTATCGTTGTTCCTGTACCTAAAAATGGATCAAAAACCCAATCGCCTTCGTCTGTTAATGATAAGACAAGTCGTTCTATTAATTCAACTGGAAATTGACATGGGTGTTCAGTTTTCTCAACATGATTACTTTTTACATTAGGAATAATCCATAAATCGCCAGGATTCTTACCTAAAGGATTGCTGGAATACTGTCCAGCTTTTGGGCCTTTGAAATACTTTTTTCCGGGATATTTTTGCGGTATTCTTACAGGATCCAAATTAAAAACATATTGATCGGATTTTGTAAACCAGATTATTGTTTCATATCTTCCAGAAAATCTTCGGCTGCAATGTAGTCCATGTTCGAAATGCCAAATTATCCTGTTACGCATCCGTAAACCAAGGCTTGTGAAAATCGGGTATAGAACAGAATCCAGGGGAATTATTGCACCTTTATCAACGTAATTCCCCACTTGCCAACATATACTCCCATTTTCAGAGAGGCAGCGAACACTTTCACGTATCACATTAGTCTGTTCAGTAAGATAATCATCAATATGCAATCTCGTCTCATACTCTTTTCCAAGATTGTATGGAGGAGAAGTTACTACAAGTTGTAATGAACTATCAGGAATAGTAGAAAGAAGGTCAAGACAATTTCCAGGATACAGGACAACTTTTTCTTGTTCAGAGAAATGATCAGAAATATTTATATTATTAAACATTTTCTTTCCGAAAATCCCAAGGAATAGATATTTTTCAATTATTTTATATTATCATATAGCACATATTTTCAACAGTGATCTAAACATGGCAAATTCCTTTCTCGGTATCATCTACGGACTTCTTTCCGCCCTCGTCTGGGGAGGCGGGGACTTCGCCGGCGGATACGCCTCGCGCAAACAGAGCCAGTACCAGGTACTGGCGCTTTCCGCCTTTTCCGGTCTGATCTTCATGGTCCTGACCGCATCGGTCTTTCACGAATCACTGCCCTCCACTCGCAGCATGATCTTTGCCGCGTTAGGCGGGTTGAGCGGAGCGCTGGGAATGGCTGCGTTCTACCGCTCGCTGGCCATTGGCAATTCGGCCATCGTAGCGCCGACTGCTTCCGTAATCGGCACCGCCCTGCCGGTAATCTTCAGCACAATCCTGGAGGGTCTGCCGTCCCAGCTAAAACTGGCCGGTTTTATTCTGGCCATCTTCGGTATCTGGCTGGTCTCCGCCGGTGAAACGGACCATCCATCAGGTAAAGATGGGTTTGGTCTATCGGTTCTGGCCGGCATCGGATTTGCCGGCTGGCTGATCCTGCTTGGAAATGTAGAACAGGGCAAGGTATTCTCGCCGCTTGTCATCTCCCGATCCGTCGCGTTGGCAGCCGGTGTGTCACTGGTTCTACTGAACCGACAATCGATTCCCGGATTATTCTCGAACCCGATCGCGTTGATCTGCGGTGTGCTGGATGTGGGCGGTAATATCTTTTACGTTCTGGCCCGGCAGCATACCCGCATGGACGTGGCCGCCGTGTTGTCATCCCTTGGTCCGGCCGTGACCGTGATCATATCGACCATCGTTCTTAAAGAAGCCGTTACCCGCCGTCAATGGATCGGCGTTGCTACCTGTCTGGCGGCTGTAGGGTTAATAACCGTTTAAGTTTGGGGTATGATTCCTTCATGCCGCCAATGCACCCATTGAACCAACTCGAGGATGAGATCATCACCTGCCGGTTGTGTCCGCGCCTGGTAACCTGGCGTGAGCAGGTGGCACACGAAAAACGCCGCGCCTACCGCGATCAGGAATACTGGGGCAGACCGGTTCCCGGCTTTGGAGACCCGCACGCCCAATTGCTCATCGTCGGTCTCGCGCCTGGCGCGCATGGCTCGAACCGCACCGGCCGCATTTTCACCGGTGATGCTTCGGGGGATTTCCTCTATCCTGCCCTGCACCGCGCCGGATTTGCCAACCATCCCCATGCCGTTCACCGTGATGACGGCCTTGAACTGAAAAACCTTTTTATCTCCGCGGTATGCCGCTGCGCTCCTCCGGGAAATAAACCCGCGCGTGAAGAGATTGCGAATTGCCTGCCTTACCTGCAGAAAGAGATCGCTTTGCTCCCCAATCTGAAAGGGATCGTTGCCCTTGGTTCGATCGCGTTTAACGAAACATTGGTATTGCTTAACAGTAAACGACCTGACCGGATATTCGGTCACGGAGCGTTCTACGAATTGGGGAATGGTCTTCCCTGGTTGCTGGCTTCTTATCACCCGAGCCGGCAGAATACCCAGACCGGCCGGTTAACCGCGCAGATGTTTGACGTGATCTGGGATACGGCCCGCGTGAAACTGAATGGAGCCAACCAGCGATGAAAAACGCGCCATGGAAACGGGTGAATCCCATCCGCGCTCTGATCGGGTATGCCATCGGTATGTTGATGGTGTTGGCCGGTATTTACAGTGCCACGCTCACACCGGTCGGACCGTTAATGGAAGCCCTTCCATTTCTGGAAAGCAATGACAGGGTGCAGGTAACATCCGGCATGTACACATACTTTTTACCGACGGAAAGGCCCGCACGGACCGGATTTATCCTTTACCCCGGTGGACGCGTCGATTATCGGTCGTATGCCCCGCTGGCAGCCGGTCTGGCGGAAAAGGGATGGCCCACAGCCATCGTCTCCATGCCGTTAAACCTGGCCGTTTTGGGACCCGACCGGGCTGCCAAAGTGATACAGGATCATCCTGAGATTGACCGATGGGTCATCGGCGGTCACTCGTTGGGGGGCACCATGGCAGCACAATATGCGGTCAAACACACAGGCAAAATTTCAGGCGTGGTATTTCTTGCCTCATATCCATCAGACAGATCACTCACCAATTCCAACCTGTCTGTTCTCTCCATCTACGGTAGTGAGGATGGACTGATCACCCTTCCGGATTGGAAAGAATACAGAGACCGTTTCCCCCCACACACACAGTGGGCATTCATCAAAGGCGGCAATCATGCCGGTTTTGGCTGGTATGGTGAACAAGAGGGAGACAATCCGGCCCTTATCAGTCTGGACGGGCAGACAACCCGGATTATCCAGGCCATTGACCGGTTTCTTTTATCTATTGAAACCTTATAATTAAAAGTGTGACTATGATAAATTCAGGAAAACAGGATACTGTTAGTGTCTCGCTAGGCCAACTGGCCCCGGATTTTGAATTACAGGATACTACCGGGAAAACGATCCGGCTGTCTGATTACCGCGGAGAAAAACACGTTGTTCTGGCTTTGAACCGCGGTTTTGTCTGACCATTCTGCCGCCGGCACATGGCGCAGTTGCGCCAGGATTACCAGCAGTATATGGATCGCAATACCGAGATACTCATCCTGGGACCGGATAATCAGGCCGCATTCAAACGTGTTTGGGACATTGAGAAGATGCCCATGCCAGGACTTTCTGACCCCGGGTCAAAGGTTGCCGATCGTTACATGCAAGAAGTCAACCTGTTGAAGTTGGGACGCATGCCTGCCCTGCTGATCATTGACCGCCAGGGGATCATCCGGTTTATCCATTATGGAAAATCCATGGCGGATATCCCGGGGAATGAGATTATTCTTCATAATCTGGATGAAATAATGGCTACACCTGTCGAGGAAAAATGATCATATTTCCAACTGTTTACGGATCTAATCTTTTGCGGGAAAAAAAGAGCTTGCCAGCTGATTTCAAAGGTCAGATAAATCTGTTGTTCGTTGCCTTCAAACAATGGCAGCAATCTGAGGTTAACTCATGGGTCCCGTGGATCAAGGAAATGGAAAGCAAATATCCCGGCCTCATGTATTATGAACTGCCGGTGATAGAAGATCGAAGCACCCTCTCGAAGTGGTTCATCAATGAGGGTATGCGGGCAGGGATTCCCAATCCGGTTACCCGTGAGCGGACAATAACCCTCTACCTGAATAAAGATGAGTTCAGGAATTCGCTTGATCTGCGCGACGAGGAACACATTCACGTTTTACTCATTGGCAGCAATGATGAAGTTATACACCGCGAACGGGGCATTTTTGCCGCGGAGTCAGCCGTTCGTTTGGAAGAAGTGATCGCATCTACATAAAAAAAGAGACTGTCCAGGATCAATAGGACAGTCCCTTTTCAATGATATTGAAATACTAACCGCGGCGGATGGCGCTCCAGCCGGCATATTTGGCGGTATCGCCCAGTTCGGCTTCGATGCGCAGCAGCTGATTGTACTTGGCAACGCGGTCGGAACGAGCCGGGGCACCGGTCTTGATCTGGCCCATGTTCAGCGCGACGGCCAGGTCAGCGATGGTGCTATCTTCGGTCTCACCGGAGCGGTGGGAAGTAACCGCGCGCCAGCCGGCACGATGGCAGGCTTCAACCGCTTCGATTGTCTCGGTCAGGGAACCGATCTGATTCAGTTTCACCAGCAGAGCGTTGGCAGCATTCTCTTTGATACCACGGCGAACGCGTTCCGGATTGGTGACCAGCAGGTCATCACCCACGATCTGGATCTTGCTGCCCAGTTCTTTGACCATCAGTTTCCAGGAATCCCAGTCATCCTGTGCCAGACCGTCTTCAATGGAAACGATCGGGTACTGGTTTACCCAGTTCTTCCAGAAGTCAACCATCTGCTCACCGGTCAATTTCTTGCCTTCTTTGCGCAGATTGTAGGTCTTGGTATCTTCTTCATAAAGCTCTGAGGCCGCAGGGTCAAGCGCAATGGCAACCTGTTCACCGGCTTTGTAACCGGCTTTCTCGATGGCTTCCAGAATGACTTCCACGGCTTCCGCGTTGGCTTTTAATGCCGGGGCGTAACCGCCCTCATCACCAACAAGGGTGGCATAACCGCGGGCTTTTAGAACGGACTTCAATGAATGGTAGATCTCTGCACCCCAACGCAGACCTTCTGCGAAAGAGGACGCGCCGAATGGCATGACCATGAATTCCTGGGCGTCGGTGGACTGCCAGGCGGTGTGCGCGCCGCCGTTCAGGATGTTCATCATGGGAACGGGCAGCACATGGGCATATACACCACCGATGTAGCGGTAAAGGGGCAGGCCCAGTGATGAAGCGGCGGCTTTGGCCACTGCCAGGCTGGTACCCAGGATGGCATTGGCTCCGAGCTTGGATTTGTTGGGGGTGCCATCGAGATCGATCAGGGCAGTATCAATAGCTTTCTGCTCTGCCGCGTCCCAGCCGACCAGTTCTTCCGCGATGATCGTGTTGACATTCTCAACCGCTTTCAGAACACCTTTGCCCAGATAGCGGCCTTTATCACCATCGCGCATTTCCAATGCTTCGTGTACACCGGTGGAAGCACCGGAGGGAACGGCAGCCCGCCCCCAGGTTCCATCAACCAGAATGACTTCGACTTCCACGGTGGGATTGCCACGAGAATCCAGAATTTCCTGCGCCTGTACAGCTTCAATAACAGTGTCCATTTTGTCCCTCAGAATGAAAAAGATGATTGGCTAATTTCGCCAGTTGATATTCAATTTAATAAATAAGTATACCCGAATTCATTGATAAACCAGGATTAGCTGGTTCTATTAATCATTCATAACCGGTTTATTGAAGCCGCAATAACTTATCCTCAAGTTAAGGAATATCCCTGGAGACAATATCCCACACTATTGGTAGTTTTATCTGGTCATAACCATGAACGATGACATTTCTGGTTCCAATAATAGATGACCACGGAATTTCTGGATGATTATCAATGAAGCTGGGCTATATGCTGTTAGCCGCTTCTCCTAAGATAATCAAGTTATACATTACCGCGTCCTGCGTTTTTAAATCGGACTCGAATTCTTCCATTGATTTCAACTGGTACGATTTAATACTTTTAATCGCCTTTAACATGTCACCAAGAAGCTTTTTTGTATCTTTCATAAGGGAAGAGCTTCCTTTTTTAAATTTTGCACAAATATTTTATCTTTTACTCTGGGTAACAACGAAAGAGGAACAACATCAACGTGGATCCCTAAAAGTTTTTCAGATTCATACATAAAGCCTGCGACACCGAATCGAGATGAACCTTCTTCCATCTCGATCAGGAATTCAACATCACTTTTTTCTGAAGTTGTACCACGCGCTATGGAACCAAAGACATATATCCGACCGATGCCAAATTTTCTGGCAATCGCATAAAGCTCGGATGAGTATTTCCTAACCTGATCAATATTCATGATATGGTAATTATACAATCAGGGAAAATTTTATTTCCCCAGATAATGATAAAGGCCCGATCCCCAGACATCCTTGATAAATTCAACCCGATTCTTAAAAAGACCCATATATGGGTCTGAATCAGTGATCATGTATTTATTGCCATGCAGATATTGCATACCAACTTCGTTCATGTACAGGTAGGCATCGCCTTTTTTCAGAAGTTTAAAGTAATAATGGGAATTCATCAGCCCATCAAGGTTGATGATGGTACGGTCTTTGATGAAATACGCTACAACACCACCGCCCGTCGATCCTATGATTGCGCCGGGTGGAGTCTCGTTCTCTACCGCTTCCACACCAGCCAGGTACAACCGCTCCCGTCCGGGTTTGACATAATATGGTACAAAATTGACCAGGTCTATCACATAGTTATTGAGCAACAAAAGCGAAAAGAACACAACAATTGTTTGCTGGATGTTCCGAGTCAATTTCAACCGGGTCAATCCGGTTAAGAATGCGTCAAATAATATGCCCCCGCAGATGACAAGCAGCACCATTTCCTGAACCCAATACCAGGGACGTGTGTTTACATAACTGGTGCCCATATACGAATCGATCTGACACAGACAGCCGGTGAACAATGCCGGTACAGCCAGACCGGCCAACGCGCCGCCTACTCTTCGCGGAGCCGCCAGTACCAACGCCAGTACAACAACAGCCACCAGAATCCAGTTGAAATTCAACTGCGACCAGTAAGGCTCATCAAAGATCGTTTTATCGGCCGCTTCTGCCGCGTCTTCAATCCGGGTATTGATCATCGAAGTCAATGGGTGCCAGGGACCACGCTCATTTTCCGGAAATCCAAGCAATCCTTCCCACACTTCATTTGGCCGTCCATAGACGGTGTTGGGTAAAGAGCCCCACCACTGCTTGATCTGTCCGCTGACCGGCGCGGGAGTGCCAAAGTATAGGGAATTAAATAGAAAATAAAAGCCCAGCAAAATGGCAATCGGCAATCCGTATCCCAAACCTTCCGGCAGCCATTTACCCCAATTCCGTAACGATACGGTCAGGTCATTTTTGTCTACGCGGCGGTTGATCCACCAATCGATGATATGGGCGACAAACAGAATTGATACAGAAATCACCAGATCAACTGCGGGGATCAATCTGGGATACCCGGTGATCAGGTCAAGCATAACTGCCAGTGTAAGCGCTCCGTAGGCAATGGCAGTGGTAAGAATCAGCCCGGTCGCTACTCTTGCCAGCAAATGGAGAATGTTCTTTCCATTTCTGAGACGATAAACACCCAGAACCTCAAAAAGTACCGGTTTAACGATGAGAGAAACAGCCAAAAGGATATACACGGAAGCAGCATATTGATAATACTCGGCTCCCGGTTTTAAACGCCAGAAGGCTGAGATGATGGGTGTCAGGAAAAACAAAGCCATATCCGCTAACAGCAATCCCTTTAACCCCGAACGCTTGAAGACAATCCAAATCCCGGCCATACCGACCAGGAAAATATTATCCAGGCGGCTAAGGATCGTTAATGCGGCAATCAATCCAATGGGAAGCAATTGCCGTATTCTTTCCTTCCAGTTGCTCTCATCCACCACCTGAAACGCGGCAGCCCGGTTGAACAGGAAGACAATAAAGAAAGCGCTTATGGTGCTCTCCATACCCAGTCGTGATGTGACCCCCTGAATGGAAGGAGTCAGCAACCAGAGCAGGGAGATGACAATCCCCGCCGACTCGCTGACGGCTTTTCTACCCATGCGATATAGAAGTATTCCGGTGCCGGCATTAAAAAATCCCGCAACCAGAACAAGTACACGCAACGGGAGCATCAGGTCGAAGCGGGCTAGAGCAAAAACTGGAATACACACCAGCATCCACAGCGGATGATACCCGCTTGACCGGCCTATCCGGTCAAATGTAATGCCGTGTCCTTCCGATATATTTTGCGCAGTCTTGAAATAATAAAACGCGTCATCCGTGCTATACCAGTTCATCAGGTTGTTAGCCGGGGCAAAAGCCACATACAGGGACGCGGCCAGGACAATAATTACGATGATCAGCTCAAATCGATGGTTTTGCAGATAAGTTTTCAAATCTGTTCCGCGTAAAGGGGATAACGCTAATTTTACCAGCACCTCTCGGAAGTTTTTCCACCCCCCTGAATGCTATAATTTTCTTATCATTATCTGTGGAGAGACTGATGGATACCCCTTTACCGTTTTTAAAAAATGGCGTCACCCAGGTTTGCATCCTGGTTCCGAAACTTGAGCCGGTAGTCGAAGCGTACTATCACAAATTCGGCATTGGGCCCTGGCATTTCTATACCTACAAAAAACCATTTGTGAAAGAGATGAGCTACCGAGGAAGACCGGCAAATTATGCTTCCCGTATCGCGCTCTCCTATTTCGGGCCCACCCGGATCGAGCTGATCGAACCGCTGGAAGGAGAATCACTGTATTCCGAATTCATCCGCGAGCATGGATACGGAGTCCATCACTTTGGCCTTCTGGTTGAGAATATGGAGCAGGCTCTGAAAGAAGCCCGTGAAGCCGGTTTTGAAATGATCATGGACGGTTCAGGGTTCGGATTGGACGGCGATGGGCATTACGCCTATCTGGACACGGAAAAGTTGTTTGGTGTTGCCCTCGAATTGATAGAGCGTCCCAAAGGGCGAGTCAAACCGGAAAAGATCTATCCTCCGGAAGAATAATTCCTATTCCGGGCAACACTTTTTTCACTGTAATCGTGCGAATTTACCGCGCGTAACTATCCAATACAGCTTTAAGCACCTGTGGGAAATCTGTGATGATCCCGGTTACACCCGCCTTAATAAGTTTCCGGATGGAAGTTTCCTTATTAACCGTCCAAACAAAGACATCGAGACCCTGTTCCCGGATACTCCGAAGCAAACGTGGATTAGCCAACCGGATCCCGGGATTATAGGATTGCGCTCCGGTTTGCCGCATACGCGCAATAGGGTTCAGATCGATCCACTCCACCAGTGCGCCGGTCCGGATGGATGGATCCAGTTCCTTTACCCGGGATATATACATATGGTTGAATGAAGAGATCCAGACATCCTTCTCCATCGCCTGCTCCCGAACCAGGTTGACCACTTTTTCGACCACAGTATCATTCCCGGTACTTCCGCGCAGATCTTTTATCTCAATATTGATCTGCCAGTTGTTATCATGGGTGAACTGTAAAGCATCCTGCAATGATAAAACGGGCTCCCCTACGAACTTTTGCAAATCCTCAGGCAATAGTTTACCGGTCTTGATCATTTTGAATGGATCGGCCGTCAAATACCAGGATCCGAAATCCAGACGCTTCAATTCCTCATATGAGAAAGCAGAAACCTTCCAGGGTTTGCGATTGGGAAAAACGGACATGGCATTAGATGTGCGCCGAAGATTATCATCATGCAAAAGTACGGGCACACCATCGGATGTCAACACGACATCACATTCCCAAAGATCTGCTCCAAATTCCAAGGCTTTACGGGCTGCTGCCAGCGTGTTTTCCGGTGCCACCGATCGCGCGCCGCGGTGGGCAATGTTGAGAATTTTTGGCCGAGTGGACATAGAACCCCGTTTTTTAATATAATTTTTAATATTGTAACAAATTCCACAGGATTGGAAAATTATTACCCCGTTTTTTCAAAGTCTACCTCTGATCAAGCATGAATCGGTATATTGATATAAAACTAATAAAACTCTGACACTTTTCCAATAGACCAAGATTAACATTAGACCGAAAAACTATACGAAGGGAGATTCCCTTATGAACCTCGATAAATTCACACAAAAAGCACAGGAAGCAATCTTGCAGGCTCAGAAATTAGCGGGTGATCTGAACCATCAGACTATTGAACCGGCTCATTTACTGTTATCACTTCTGATCCAACCCGACGGGGTTGTCCCGGCATTGGTCACAAAAATATCAGGCAGTATATCGGGTATGGTCTCCGATCTGCAAAAAGACCTCGATGCCCGTCCCAGGGTATCCGGCCCCGGAGCGGGAGATGTTTCACTTGCGAGGGCAACGGCCGATGTCCTCAGTGCGGCAGAGAAATTCGCCCGTGGCATGCAGGATGATTACACTTCGACAGAACATATTCTACTGGCACTGACCGAAAGCCCTGAATCCAAACGCTTGGACTCATTTGGCGTAAACAAAGATGCCATACTCAAAGCGCTCGTTTCGGTCCGCGGCTCACAGCGGGTTTCATCCCAAAACCCGGAGGGCACGTATCAATCGCTGGAGAAATACGGCCGCGATCTTACCGCCATCGCCCGTCAGGGGAAATTGGACCCGGTAATCGGCCGGGATGAAGAGATCCGCCGCCTGGTTCAGATACTCTCACGACGAACGAAAAACAATCCGGCTCTCATCGGCGAACCCGGTGTGGGCAAAACCGCGGTTGTTGAAGGTCTAGCGCAGCGAATGGTGAACGGTGACGTGCCGGAAGGACTTAAGAACAAACGCCTGGTTCAGCTTGATATGGGTTCTTTGATTGCCGGAGCAAAATACCGGGGCGAGTTTGAAGAACGGCTGAAAGCCGTATTGAAAGAGATCACAGAATCATCCGGTGAGATTATTCTCTTCATAGATGAAATGCATACCGTCGTAGGTGCTGGCGCGGCGGAAGGAGCCATGGACGCGGGGAACATGCTTAAACCCATGCTCGCTCGCGGCGAATTGCACCTCATTGGCGCGACAACGTTGGATGAGTACCGCAAGAACGTGGAGAAAGATCCGGCCCTGGAACGTAGATTCCAACCGGTACTGGTGGAGGAACCCGATGTGGAAGATACCATCAGCATTCTTCGCGGATTGAAACAGCGTTATGAAGTGCATCATGGCGTACGGATCACCGACGCGGCTGTGATCGCGGCTGCCACACTTTCCAACCGGTATATCACCGACCGGCACCTGCCAGACAAAGCCATTGACTTGATTGATGAAGCGGCTGCCCGCTTGCGTACGGAAATTGACTCAAAACCACAACAGTTGGATGAAGTCGACCGGCAGATCATGCAGATGGAGATCGAACGCCAGGCTTTACAAAAAGAGAAAGATAAAGGGTCAAAAGACAGGCTGCACAAGATCGAGGCAGATCTGGCCAACCTCAAAGAGCAATCATCGCAACTGACGACCCGCTGGCAAAATGAGAAAGCGGCCATCGCGGGACTGAGATCGATTAAGGAAGAAACCGAGCAGGCGCTGGTTGAAGTGGAAAAAGCGGAACGCCGGGCTGATCTCGAAACCGCTGCCCGCATTCGTTATGGCACGCTGCGGGACCTGGAAACCCGTCAGACAGAAGCCGAACAAAAATTGCGTCAGATTCAAGAGCAGGGAGCCTTGCTTAAAGAAGAAGTAGATGCGGAAGAGATCGCGGAGATCATATCCTCGTGGACACACATCCCGGTATCGCGCCTGATGGAAGGTGAGATGCAGAAGCTGCTTCATATGGAAGAACGATTACGCCAGCGGGTGATAGGCCAGGAAGATGCATTACGGGTTGTATCCAATGCCGTACGTCGCGCGAGAGCCGGTCTCCAGGACCCCAACCGTCCGATAGGCTCGTTCATTTTTCTGGGCCCCACCGGTGTGGGAAAAACTGAACTGGCAAGGGCGTTGGCGTTGTTCCTGTTCGACGATGAGCATGCCATGGTTCGAATTGACATGAGCGAATACCAGGAAAAACATACCGTTTCCCGCTTGATCGGCGCCCCTCCCGGTTATGTTGGTTATGAAGAAGGCGGACAGTTGACTGAGGCCGTCCGTCGCCGGCCATACAGTGTTATTCTATTCGACGAAATAGAAAAAGCCCACAGTGAAGTATTTAATGTTTTACTTCAATTGCTGGATGATGGCCGCCTGACCGATGGCCAAGGCCGGACAGTTGATTTCCGTAACACCGTTGTCATCATGACAAGTAACCTGGGCAGTGAGCTATGGTTGGATCGCAGTAGAGTTGTACAACGTGACGAGATAACCCGTGCAATGCAGGCACACTTCCGCCCGGAGTTTCTCAACCGGATCGATGAGATCGTCGTTTTCCACGCTCTCACACGCGAAGATATTGCTGCGATCGTTGGCATACAACTCAAACGGGTGGGCACTCTGTTGAAGGACAAAGGTTTTTCCCTGGATGTCACCCAGGCTGCCCGCGACTGGCTTGGCGAGGTCGGTTACGATCCTGACTTTGGCGCACGGCCGTTGAAACGGGCCATACAAAGAGAACTACAGGATCCATTGGCGATTAGAATACTATCGGGAGATTTCAAACCAGGAGAAACCATCCTCGTGGATAGATCAGGTGAAAACTTGAACTTTACTCCCGTCGTCAAACCGATGGAAGAATAAACGCAATATGTAACCAAAATAAGGATCGGACATCTTATGAATAACGAACCAATAACAGAAAGAGAGCTGCTGGCACAATTTCAATCGTCCGATCCTTCCAAGGCATTAACAGAGCTATTTGAAACCTACGCGGACCCGATATTCAGACTTGCTTTACAGTTGCTTGGCGATCCGGCTTCAGCCGAAGATGTGGTGCAGGAAACATTTATTTCCGCCATCAATCACCGCGAATCATTTGAAGGCCGGTCGAAGATCAGCTCTTGGTTGTACCGCATCGCCTACAATGCCGCCCTGGGAAGACTTCGTGCCCGTCAGGAGGAACCACTTCCCGATGATGAGCCGGAGGATGACAACTCCATCCCCATTCCCCGCTCATTAATTGAGTGGACAATGACCCCGGAGCAGATGCAGGCAGATAGTGAAGCCGCCGATTATCTGCAGAAAGCCGTACAATCACTTCCTCTGAAATACCGGGTCGTTTTCTTCCTGCGAGATATGGAAGATCAATCAACAGAACAAACGGCAGAGGTACTGGGACTGACAGAAGCCGCGGTAAAAGTACGGTTGCATCGCGCCCGGTTTGCTCTGCGGGAAATGCTTTCGGAATACTTTTCAGAAAGGCTGGCTGGTTCGCGGTAAAGGAGTTTCTTATTATGGATTGCAAAGACATTGTCCGTTGCCTGTCTGACTACATAGACGGTGAATTGCCGATCGAGGTGCTTGAGCAGGCAGAAAAACACATGGCTGAATGCCCGAAGTGCACCGCAGCCATGCATACACTTCGGGAAACCATTCAGGCCTACAAATTGACAGGCAAAGCGCATATTGCACCTGAGCACCGGGCTTCCATGTTGTCTGCTATCAAGGAAGCTGTTCGTACTCATACGGATTAGCCATTCCTTTTCATCTATCCGTGCTGTAACCTTTTTCGACATTTTATATCTACTATATATAAATACAATTGCACGGAGGAAAAAAATGACAATAAATGAATCGACAATTGATCGAGGTATCCGTATTGTGGTCGGATTGCTGCTGCTTGTTCTGGGGTTTGGCGGGTACGTCACCGGTACAGCAGGAACTGTTCTGAAAGTTCTTGGGTTTATTCCATTGCTTACCGGTCTCATTGGTTTTTGCCCGCTGTACACACTTTTCAAAATTAAAACAAATCGATAAATAATAAACAACCGGCAAGATGGTTCTTTTTCAGGAACGTCTTTGCCAGTAGACCTTAACAATAGTTACCAAGAGGATTGTATGAATAAACAGGAATTACTATCCCGGTCTCGCGGCTCTACTAAACCCTTGATCGTTGAATTCTGGGCACCATGGTGCACACCCTGCAAAATGATGGCGCCCGCGTTGGAAAAAGCTGCCAGAGATCATTCTGAAACGGTTGATCTTCTCAGAATTAACGCGGATAAAGACCAACAGGTTATCAAAGATTTTAACATTCTTGGTATCCCAACCATTCTGGTCCTTTCCGGAGGAGAAGAAAGATCACGGCATACCGGGATGTTGAATCCTGTTCAACTCGAAACCCTTTTTACCGCTGCCGCTGGAAATGGGGAGATCATCATTCCACCCACCGGATTTCAAAGGATATCCCGCATACTTGCCGGTCTGGCTTTGATCGCCTTTGGTATGTTTTGGGGATACGGATACATCCTGTATCCTGTTGGCGGAATAATCCTCTTCAGCGCGGTTTATGACCGCTGTCCGGTATTCCGGATGGTTTTCCCCAGGTTCAAAGCCATGCTGCGTGGCGGTAAACCGGACACCATTTAGGAACAAAAACCTTTCGATACATCCTTAATAGGCTCGTGGCACAGCACGATCAAACAGAGTAGAACAAACAGCCCGGCAGGCGGGCTGTTTGTTCTTTGAGTATTGACTCTCCTGTTACTGGAAGGCTTATGCTATGCAGGCTGATCAGTGAAATACAATTTATGGAGGAAACATGACCTGCCTGCAATTACCACACAAGATACTCGACTACTCCTGCCCCATCAATGGGTTGGAAGATATGTACGAATGGAAAACCGGGCATCAACTACCCGGATTTTTCTTGATGGATTTAAGTATGATGGGGTTCCTGTACATCAGACAAAAGAATGCCCCGACACCGCGGATGGTATTCTGGGGCAATGGAACCGGACGTCCCCAGCATGAACTTCTCGGCGATATTATCGGATACCGGTGGAATTTTTACGAAAACCAATCATTCAGCGTGGCATGGAATCATGTCCGCGAAGCAATTGATCAGGGATATCCAGTAATCCTCGGGCTCGTTGATATGTTCCATTTGCCTTATTATCCCCGTTTCTATCACCGCTTACACATCCCGCAGCATTACATCCTGTTGGTCGGATACAACCATGATCGGCAGGAAGCCTACGTCCATGATAACGGCATGGTTGATGTGCAAACAATCCCCCTTACAGATCTGAGAGAAGCCTGGAATGTGAACAATCCCGGCCAGGGCAAAAAGAACAGCTATTGTGTTGTCGAGTTCAACAGCCGGATAGCACCGCTGGAAGAGATTGCCCGTAAAGGTCTGAAGAAAAAAGCTGCACATATACTTCAACCGCCGGTAAGTTTTATGGGTATTCAGGGTTTGCATAAGCTTGCCGCTGATATGGGAAATTGGGGACGGGACCTTTCTCCCACCCTGTTGAAAAGATGCTTGAATGACTTTGTGACTTTTACCTGCAGTATTGTCCCTTTACCTCCTCATCAACTTCTACCTCAACCATCTGCGATCAACGATCCACATCAGGCTGTACGCGACAGATTTGCCTCAGAGCTGATCAATTTATCAAAGGACTTCAAAGAGCCGTCCTGGAATGCCGCGGCTGAAGTCTTTATCGAAAGCGGAAATCTGATTGGACAATTAACAGAATGTATAGTTGACCAAATTCTTTCCAATTCGATGGATACACGGAAGGCGGTAACGTTGGTTAAAGCCATCGGCGAAAAAGAAGAAAGAGCGTTCAAGCTCCTGTTATAAAATGTTGATGGTTATCGATTTTGATAGATCCGTTTGACTTACCAAACGGATCTATTCGATTTATATAAGATATTGATTTAAGGTGAAAAAATCAGCAAAATAGTAGTAGAAGATCAATTGAAGGAGAGGATTGTGGAGTATTCGATTGGTGATTTTTCAAAGATATCCCGGTTAGGAATAAAAACTTTACGGTACTACCATGAGATCGGCCTTCTCATCCCATCACGGATTGATAAATTTACATCATACCGGTATTACGAAGAGAAATGCCTGAGCCGGGTTGAAACCATCAACCGTTTTAAGGAATTGGGATTTTCACTGGAGACTATCAAAGAAATTTTGCAAAACTACAAAGAAGATCAGGACCTGGTTGAGTTCATGCAATCACGGTTGGCGGATGTATCCAGCAAAATCGAGGAGTATCGGGAAATTCGGGATAAGATAGACTCCTTTTTACGCTTGAAAGCGATTGTTCCAGTACCAATAGGTGAGCCCCAAATTAAAGAAGTACCAAACCAGTTCATAGCTTCCATCCAATTCAAAGGTAAATATTCCGATATCGATGAATACATGACAAGGTTAAGTGGGATTTTTAGTACAGTGGTTAATGGACCTGCCTTTTGTCTGTACCATGATGAACACCACGCGGAAGAAACGATGAACATTGAATGCTGCCTGCCAATCCGAAAAAAGATGCCCGCTGCCGGAATCAACTATCACACGCTTAAAGGCGGCCGGATGATTTCCATAACACATGAGGGTGATTATTCATCAATCTGGAAAGCCTATCAAAAAATTGTTGATTACTTAAACAAACGGGATTTCCCCATCCTTCCGCCAACGAGGGAGATCTATTTACGGGGAAAGGGAAACTTTTTACCAGGAGATCCCGAAAACTACCTCACCGAGATCCAGTTCATCCTAAAAGAAGATGAAGATCCGATTTCGAAGACGATCCGGACAAAAGCCTCATTTAACATTCATGCCTGATCTACGATAGGATGAGATTATTTTGCATTGTTGTTTTCAACTTTTTCCGTTTCGCGTAAAATAAAATTTGTGATACATGAATATAATTCTCGGCGTTTTATCCATAGACCAGCTAACCGGAGAGACTGATGGAGTATTCAATCGGAGACCTTTCAAAAATCACACGAACAAGCGGATTTATATTAAACCAGTATCACAAGGAAGGGCTTGTCACACCCACCCGAATAGATAAATTTACGAACCGCAGGTATTATGATGAGGTTTGCTTATATCGGGTTGAAATTGTCAACCGCCTTCTTAAAACCAACGTTTCACAAGATTCTCTCAAGAAACTATGTGGAAAACATAAAAATCCTTATAACCTGGTCAAACATCTACAAACTGCCATTGACGATCAAAACTACAACTGGGAAAAGGCTGGAATAACCAGGGAACAAGCCCGTGGATTTCTTAATAACCACAAACCGGAACATCGCAAGGTCGGGAACCTGGAAATAGAAGTGTTGCCGGATGTTTTCGCGGCCTGTCAAAGGTTTACGGGAACTCGACCGGAAGCAGAAGGCCGCATGCAACAACTCTTGCAAACATGCGGGGCAGAGTCCAATGGACAACCGCTGCTATTATTCCATGACGACCATCAGTACAAGGATGAAACAGATCAGGAATGCTGCGTTCCCATAAAAAACAAATTTCCGGCATCCGGAATTGATTTCCGCACCCTGAAAGGAACGCGGGCTGTTACTGTGGAATATGAAGGTCCCATCGACGGGATTTGGATGGGCTATAAAAAGATCATGGATCACCTGAATAAGTACAACCTGGCTGTCCAATCGCCATCCCGTGAGGTCTGGCTTGATGGGACCGTCTCCGGATATTCAGATTCGACGAGATCTGTGAAAGTAGAGATCCAATTCTTTACCGGAGATCTGAATGATCCGGATTTCAACCGGGATGTGTCTCGTCCGGGGTTCGGTGTAGGCGCGGAGTTCGATCTATAAAAAGGCAATTACAGACCTTGAAATAGATCTGCTTCTTTTTCTCCCGGTGATATTGGGGGAATAGCTCTCATGTATTCCTCAACAGAACCGAACTGTTTCCGGATCCATCCAACGGGTCCCTTAACCATGCTGGTTCCACCCTGACTGGCATGGCAGGCGGCAGCCGCGTCACGGATATGTGCAACTTTACGGCAATTAATTCTTGTGGATATGGGGAAATCCACTTCTGATATGGCTACCATATCTATATCCTGATTGGCGCCAAATTTACGGGGATTCTTCCCCAACAACCGGTACAGGTGTACAGCCAAACGCAGGAAAGTCCGCGGCATGGTTTGAAAATATAACCGTTGCGGTTTGAATGGCTCCAAATCATCCAGGTCAAATTCCGGATCAGCAGCCAGTTCAAAAGCTTTCACCGTTGCCTTGTGTATGGCAATGTGATCAGGGTGGTAATAACCGCCTATGGGATCGAATGTGATCAACACATCGGGTTTTAACATTCGAATATAACGCGTCACATCCCGGGCGACATTTTCTACCGGTTGCGCGGCCAATGCCAGTGGATGGGAATTATCAGGCGTTCCGGGCATCCCAGAATCGCGATACCCTAGAAAAAAGATCGATTGAATTCCCAGTTTTTGGGCTGCGCATCGTAATTCTGCCTCCCGTTTCTCTCCAACGGTTTGGAAACCGTCCATCATTTCCTTCGGCATTTCACCCACTTCACCGCGGGTCGCACAGACAAGGTAAACATCTACACCCTGACTGGCATACAAGGCCAGTGTTCCCCCAGTACCAAAGCTTTCATCATCCGGATGTGCCAGAACGGCCAGTAAAGATCTATTATGCGACATACAAACCTCAAAAAACGAACCTGAAAAATATCCTGGGAAATTCTGATCCGTTTTATACAGATCAAGTTTCCGATAATGCCATTCTTCAATTTTAGTGGGTAAATCAAACGAAAGGAATAATCTGTCAATGGTTGTCTGTAAGCAGCGAACAACAATGACGGACATTTTTGGCATACAATACAGACATGCAGTTAATACTCACCCACGACCAGGCTGATTTTGACGCCATAGCTTCCCAACTTGGCGCATCGCTCACACATGAGAACTTCACACCGGTGCTTCCGCCACGCCTCAACCGGAATGTGCGTGCCTTTCTGAACCTGTACGGCACTGAATTGCCCTTTATTGAACAACAGGACCTTACCGGTGAACCCATTAGAACCATTCTTCTTGTGGATACACAATCGCTGGTAACGGTAAAAGGAATGAAACGAAATACCAGCATCCGGGTAATTGATCACCATCAACACCGGATGGATACGTATCCCGACTGGCAATTCTCGTTGGACAAAACAGGCGCCTGCACCACACTCTTTGTTGAACATCTGCATGAGCACCACAATTCCCTGAACCCGGTACAGGCTACCCTGTTGTTGTTAGGCATATATGAGGATACCGGTTCATTGACTTACGCCTCCACAACATCAAGGGATATACGCGCGTCTGCCTTTCTTCTTGATCAGGGAGCCAGTTTAAAGATCGCAGCAAATTTCTTAAATCCTCCCCTGTCCCCCGATCAACGCATCTTATATGATAGGTTGCTGGAGACGGCCAGTTCCCATCGGGTTCATGGATACACGGTCGTCATCGCCACCGGTCACGCGGAATTCATGAATGAAGAGATATCGACCATTGTTCACAAGCTACGCGACCTGCTGGATCCTGACGCCCTGTTTGTTCTGGCTACAACACGTGATGGTGTGCGCATGATCGCGCGTTCGACAAATGACAGAATCGATGTGGCACGCATCGCCCGTGAATTCGGTGGAGGTGGACACGAGCGGGCCAGCGCGGCCCTGATCCACCCATCGGGTGATGCAAATCCCGAATCCTTGAATCAACTGATGGAAGAATCAGCCACCCGCCTTAAAGAGATCCTGCCATCCATGATTCAGCCTTCAATTCGGGTGCGCAAGATCATGTCACGCCAACCATTGCTAATTTCACCCTCCACATCAACGGAAGAAGCACTAAATTTGATGCAACGTTATGGATATGAGGGCTACCCGGTGGTGGATAAAGGTCGCGTGGTTGGTTTATTGACTCGCCGGGCTGTCGACCGTGCGATCTCACACCGCCTCAACCTGCCCACATCCAGTCTGATGGACGCGGGTGAAGTGACTGTCTTCCCGGACGACCCGATCGAACACCTTCAAGATGTAATGACATCCACGGGATGGGGACAAATCCCTGTGGTCGACCCGGATCACAAACAGGTTATTGGCATTGTTACCCGAACTGATCTATTAAAAACTCTTCGCCAGGGAGAATCCAGCCTTCCGGGACATATCAACCTATCCCGCAAGTTGGAAGAATCATTGTCTCCGGCTCGTATGACGCTGATCCAGATCATCATGGAAGCCGCTGAGAAAAAATATCTGCCGATCTATATCGTTGGTGGTTTTGTGAGAGATCTGCTTCTCGGACGCCCCTGTGAAGATTTCGATGTTGTAGTGGAAGGTGATGCGATCTATCTCGCGCACAGCCTCAGTCATCAATTTGGTGGGCGGGTCGTAAGTCACAATCGCTTCGGAACGGCCAAATGGCAGATCAGGGATATTTCTTCAAAACTGGCTGACCATCACAAAACTGAACCGAATTTCGATATAAATGACCTTCCCGAATCGCTGGATTTCATCAGCGCGCGGACTGAATTTTATGAATACCCAACCGCTCTTCCAACAGTGGAGCATAGCAGCATCAAATTGGACCTTCACCGCCGTGATTTCACCATCAACACCATGGCCCTCAGGTTAAATGGCCGGCATCACGGTGAGTTGTATGATTTCTGGGGTGGTCTGTCTGATTTGCGGCAAAAACGCATACGCGTTTTACATTCCCTCTCCTTTGTAGATGACCCAACCCGAATGCTCCGGGCTGCCCGTTTTGAACAACGGTTCCAGTTTCATATCGAGACCCGCACACTCGAGTTAATCAAAGAAGCCCACGATCTTATGCGCCAGGTTTCCGGCGACAGGATCAGGCATGAATTTAACCTGATCTTTCAGGAAAATTCACCTGTCAATGTATTCCGACGTCTGGAAGAACTCAATTTGTTTGACGCGATTATTCCAGGCTTTCACTGGGGTAAAGAACAGAACCGGGATTGGAAAAGCCTTTTTGAAAGCGGACCTTTGCAAAACCAGACGCTTCGTCAACCGATCTATCTCTGGTTAACCCTTTTTCACAGGATTGATGAGGAACAAAGAGGTACTGCGATAGAACGGCTGAAATTACCCTCAGGTGTGGTCAGCGTTTTGGAATCGGCGGCCGAATTAACAAGTCATCTGGATGATTTACCCAAAATGGACATTCCAGAAGCAGTCAGGATACTGGACACGATACCAGAAGAAGCCGTAACCGCCATCCTCGCGTTTGAACCGGATTCTCCCGGCACACTGGTTATCCAAAAATACCGCGCCAAATGGAAACACATCAAACCAAATATTACCGGCCGCGACCTTGAAAAAATGGGGGTAGTCCGTGGACCGGTCTACCGGACAATTCTGGATACCCTGCGAGCGGAATTACTCGCCGGCCAAATAACCAACCGGGATGAAGAAGAGCAGTTTGTGAAAGAGTTGATCAAACGGTACAAATAATGCACCTCACGAAATCAGACCATGGAAACCCGTTCAAAGATAAACACTTGGATTGACAACATTGTCATCCGGAAAATGGATAGAACCGACCTGCCTGCCCTGGAATGGGATGGAGAGTACACCCGATTCCGGGAGGTTTATCTGATGGAATTTGAACGATCCCAGATCGGGTCATCCATACTTTGGGTGGCAGATCTACCGGATACAGGCGTGATCGGGCAGCTATTTGTTCAATTGAATGCTGAACGGCTGGAACTGGCAAACGGACATTCCAGGGCATACATGTACGCTTTCCGTATTCGACCACAATACCGGGATGCAGGACTGGGTACCCTGATGATGCAGATCATGGAAAGTGATCTGGCAAGACGGGGATTCAACTGGGTCACTCTGAATGTGGGTAAGACCAATTACTCCGCCCGTCGGTTATACAGCCGGTTGGGCTATCGGGTAATAGCTCATGAATCCGGTCGATGGTCGTTCCGTGACAATAAGGGGATATTGCAGAATGTGGAAGAACCTGCGTGGCGGATGGAAAAATTCATCGCGCGGACATTGTAAACCAGAGCCAGACAGTCTGCCTGCCCCACCGGTCTGAGCAAGTATCGCGTCGGGTCAGATCAAGATTCGGAAGAAATTCCTCAACATCTTTATCGGTGATTCGTACCGCGTCCTTATATTTCAGCGAGTTCATATGCCCGTAGAGAAGGAAACAACCACCCGGCTTCAACCAGCGAGTAAGGTTTTCACGGTATCGCCCGCGCTGGTCGGGCAAGAGGTTGTGAAAACAGCCAATATCCAGCACAAGATCAAATTCACCCGCTCCAAAACGATTAGCCAGAATATCGCCGTGATAAAACGATCCTCTTAAGCCTGCTCGTTTGAACCGGTCTTGTGCTTTTCGAACCGCCAGGAGAGCAAGGTCCACCCCCACAGTTTGCCATCCGGCTTCCGTTAGTGTCTGGCAGTTCTTTCCTGTCCCGCAGCCCAGGTCCAACGCCTTTCCAGCAGGTTGGCTCTGGATGAATTCAATCAACTCGGGTGGGGATTGATTCGTGTCCCACGGGGGGCTTTTGAAATACCAGAGATTGTACGAGAGCCAATTTCCAAGACGGTGAAATAGCATGGTTCTCACCTTTTTCAAGATAGTCGGATTACAATCCGGTTGTCAATGGTATCAAAGAATTAGCGGATTGAGAAAAATACGAGGAGCTGATCATGCAATACAGACGATTCGGGAAGAAGGCCTGGAAAATCAGTGAGATCGGATATGGCATGTGGGGGATGGGGGGCTGGTCAGGTTCAAATGATGAAGAATCTCTGGCTTCGCTTCAATATGCCGTTGATCTGGGATGCAATTTCTTCGATACAGCCTTTTCATATGGAGATGGCCACAGCGAGCGTCTTTTGGGACAGCTAATCCGTGCGAACACTGGAAAGCCATTATTCACCGCCACGAAGATCCCGCCAAAAAACCGGATATGGCCGGCCGCCCCGGATTCCCCACTGGACGACTGTTTCCCTCCGGATCATATTGAGGAATATATTCACATAAGCCTGGAAAATCTAGGCATGTCTACCATTGATCTGATCCAGTTCCACACCTGGCAGGATGCCTGGTTGGTTGATGACCGTTGGTATAAGAAAATGGACGAAATGAAGAGCCAGAAGGTAATAAATGCAATCGGCATCAGCATAAATCGCTGGCAGCCATCAAACGGCATCAAAGCCGTGGAGAGCGGCTTGATTGACGCGGTTCAGGTCATCTACAACCTGTTTGATCAGAACCCGGAAGACGAACTGTTCCCCGCCTGCCGCCGCCACGATGTGGCAGTCATCGCCCGTGTGCCATTTGATGAAGGCTCCCTCACTGACACCCTTACGCCTGATTCAAAATGGGAAGAAGGTGACTGGCGAAATGTGTATTTTTCTCCGGAAAGGCTATTACCCACTCTCGACAGGGTCAAACAGGTGAGAGAGGATATACCGCAGGGCATGACCATGCCAGAATTGGCACTTCGCTTTGTCCTCTCCAACCCGGATGTCAGCACTGTCATCCCCGGGATGCGGAAAAGGCATCATGTGGAGACCAATATAGCCTCCAGCAGAGCTGGATCCCTTCCCCCTGAACTTCTACGCACATTGAAACGCCATCGCTGGGTGCGGACAACTTTATAAAAAGGGCTTTCCGCATAACCAATTGGAATAGTGAAAAAAGATAGTTTTCAATTTACCCGAAGATATCTAACCGGGACAGTGTTGACGGTATTCGGATATTGTTTAATTACGGTAAAAAATATAAGAATAACAACAATAAGTGGAATTAAATTGGTTATTACCTGACATTTGTCCGCTTTACAGAAAAGCCCTATCAGAATAAAATTACTCGGCTTTATTAGCACAATTTTTCCTCGGAAGGGTTCGTTCATGAAAGAATATACGACTGAATCGATCCGCAACATTGCGCTGGTTTCACATAGCGGTGCCGGCAAGACTATGTTTGCCGAAGCGTCACTCCATTTTTCCGGAGCAACAACCCGCATCGGAAAGATTGATGATGGCACCACGGTATCCGATTATGAAGATGAAGAGATCCGGCGCAAGATATCCCTATCCACCTCTGTTGTTCCGGTGGAATACAAAGACCATAAGATCAACCTTCTAGACACCCCGGGATATACCGATTTTATCGGGGAAGTAATCTCGGCACTGCGCGTCGCGGATGGTGCAGTGGTACTGGTCGATTCGGTCGCCGGTCTTGAAGTGGGAACTGAGATCGCCTGGACTTATTGCGATCAAATGAAACTCCCGCGCTTTGTTGTGATCAACAAAATGGAGCGGGATAACGCGAATTTTCAGAAAGCGTTAAGTAGTATTCAGGATTTCTCATCTGTTCGTGTTATTCCAGTACAGCTTCCCTGGGGTGAAAAATCCGATTTCCAGGGTGTGATCGACCTGATCACCATGAAAGCATACAAAGGTGATGGCAAGACCGCCGTCGAGATTCCAGCAGAACTGAAATCTGACGCGGAAGAAGCCCGCATGGTTCTGGTCGAAGCTGCCGCCGAAGGCGCGGATGAACTTTTAGAAAAATATCTGGACAGTGGTGAACTTACAGATGAGGAGATCATTCACGGTCTTCGCAGCATGGTTCGTACCTGCGGATTTATTCCGGCATTCGCCGGATCACTTGGTGTTGAGACCGGTATCGCGTTATTGCTCAACGCCATCGTTGATTTTATGCCCTCACCGGCTGATATTCCTACCGTTGTCGCGCATAACAAAGATAAAGATGAAGAGCTGAAAGCATCTGACGCGGGCCCATTGGCTGCCTATATCTGGAAGACAACGGCAGATCCGTTTGTGGGTAAGCAAACCTTTTTCCGCCTGTATTCCGGCACACTTTCATCCGATTCCCATGTTTGGAATCAGAACAAGGGTATTGACGAACGCATTGGCACATTGAGCGTTCCACGCGGAAAAGAGACTATTGCTACAAAGGTATTCCACTCTGGCGACATTGGTGTTGTTCCCAAACTGACCGAAACATCCACTGGCAACACACTGAGCGATAAAAACCACCCACTTACCCTGCCACTCCCAACATACCCGAAAGCTCTCTACCAGGTGGCTGTCTTCCCCAAGACACAGGCTGACTCCACCAAAATCAGCCCAACCCTGACCCGCCTGTGTGAAGAAGATCTGACTCTTTCCTGGCATAACGATCAAACCACACTGCAAACCATTCTTCAAGGTATGGGTGATCAGCATATCGACGTGGCGATCCGCCGCGCGACCTCAAAATTCCAGGTCAATCTGGTTACTTCAGAACCGAAGGTTCCTTACAAAGAGGCCTGCAATAAAAAAGCTGAAGCAACCTACCGCCATAAAAAACAGACTGGTGGGTCCGGTCAATTCGGAGAAGTCTCTTTAAGGATTGAACCCTGCCCTGATAAAGATTTCGATTTCACCTGGGATGTTTTTGGTGGCGCTGTTTCCCAATCATACAGCTCCTCCATTCAAAAAGGCATCCTGAGTGTCATGAAAGAAGGCGCTCTGGCTGGATATCCCATCTCCGGTGTACGCGTTTCCGTGTTTGACGGAAAAGAACATCCCGTTGATTCAAAACCGATCGCGTTTGAAATTGCCGGACGCGAAGCGTTCAAGCAGGCATTCAAAGATGCCAGCCCGGTCCTTCAAGAACCCATTATGAACGCCAAAATCACCGTACCGGAAGCCAACATGGGTGATGTGATTGGCGACCTGAATACCCGTCGTGCCCGGGTTATGGGTATGGAGACGGAAGCCGGAAAATCAACAGTATCGGCCCATGTTCCGCTTGTTGAAATGCTGCGCTACACAACACAACTCCGTTCCATGACAGGAGGCCGTGGCGTTTTCGACATGGAACTGGACCATTATGAGGTTGTGCCGGCGCAAATCACGGCTGACATTGTTGCTGCCCGCCAAAAAGAACTGGCCGCCAAGAAAGAAGAGTAATAACAAACCGGAAGCCTCTCCCCAAAAAGGAGAGGCTTTTTTTTTACATATTTTCCTGACCTGCTGATCGGTCATCAAAATATGCTTGTGTATAGTCCTGTTTGATTAACCTCGATATTTTTGTAAAATTAATATGCTTGTTTGCTTAATGATTGAAAACAGAGTAAACGTACATACCTTCTTGATTTTTTCCCTCAAAAAAGGCTGGAGATGACCCTGAGGAAATATTGGTCTGGTGTCGGGATAAGAACAAAGGTCATCGCTATCATTGTTACCAGTGTTTTTCTGGCGATAGGCATTTCAGTATTTGTTAATTATTTCTATCTATCCAGATCGCTTACGGAGAACTCCGGCGAGAAGATTTTACTGATCGCGGATAAGACCGGTGAACTGGTCAGGAGAGAAATTGATAACGAGATTAAATTCTTAAGAAGTATCGCGTTATCGCCTCATACCAGAGAAGAGATCATCAGGGCAAACCAGATCCACGACAATTTGCCGGTTGAAATCCAGAAAGAGAAAACCATCCAGCTCGATGAAGAATGGGCCAGCCAGGCAGCCAGTATTGAAGCTCTAAAAAAGAATATCGAATACTCCCCTCTCAGCCAGTACCTTCGCGATTTGCAGACAACAGATTCAAAAGAAGTTGAGATCTTCCTTACAGACAGATCGGGTTTCAATGTTGCCATGACCGGGCGAACGTCCGATTACTATCAGGCAGATGAAGAATGGTGGAAGGAAGCCGCGGGAGGAAAGACCTACATCAGTGTCCCAACATTTGACGAAAGCAGTCAATACTGGGCATTGAATCTGGCGATTCCTGTTTATGAAAATATTGATGAAGGCAAGATCATAGGGGTTGTCCGGGGAACGGTCGACATCACAGCCCTGCTAAACTCTGTATTTGATATCCAATTTGGCGATTCTGGTCGGGGATTTTTTGTCAGCACAGATGGCAATATGTACCGTAGGGTTGAAAAAACATTGGAAATCTACAGGGTTCCCAATAACCTAGTTGACTTTCTTTCAATGGAACAGTCCATATGGAAGAAAGATGTTATAGACCTTGATGGAAATTCTTCGATCGCAGCAGCCAGAAAAATCATTCATGAAGGACAAACGATCGGTTGGATACTGGTATTAATGGGCGAGGATGAACTTCAATCCATTATCCTTTCAACCATGCAAGGCAATGTAATTACAGGAGTCATACTAATAGGCATACTCGGGATAATAAGCAGCCTCATGACAGGAAAAATCCTCCAGGTTTTTCATATTCTGCGTCAAGATGTGGATCATATAGCCAAAGGGGATTACTCTCGAGATTTTTCTTCCTCTTTACACACCTCAAACGATCCGGATATTCAGGCATTGATAGACGGCTTAAATCAGATGAAAACAGCCGTCCAATCACGGGAATTGGTGATCCATACCAGTGAAAAAAAATACAGGCACCTGGTGGAGACAATGAGCGAAGGGCTGGTCATGATCAACAAACAGGGGCACATCACGTATGCCAATCCGAAGTTGACAGAAATGAACGGCATGACCCGTACCGAAATGCAGGGAAAAAGCCTGTTCGAATTCTTCGCGCCAGAGGAAAGGGAAAATGTTGCAACGCAATGGGTTGCCCGTATGGACGGTTTACAATCGTCCTATGAAACTCTTCTGATGAAAAAAGATGGCACACGGTTGCCGGTTCTAATTTCACCCCAGCGAATGACCAATGACCGTGATGAATTTGCCGGCAGTCTGGCTGTTATTACAGATATTTCCATCCGTAAAGAAGTAGAGATAGCCCAGCGCAGGAAGATCGACGAGCTTGCAAGCCTCCGAAAGATCGATAACGCAATCCTGGCGAAGACCACATTAAGAGGCTTTTTGCAGATCATTCTGAATCAGATCCACGAGCGAGTAAATGCCGACGCGGCGTCCATACATGTTTTTTACCCCGGCACCACCCGGATAAAGACTTCGAGAGCCTTCATCGGAGACACGTTTTATTCCTGTGAGCGCCATGAAATCGCGGATGACCGCATCCAGCTGTATACCAGACGAAAGACCGGTACCAAAATTGACACTGATATTCCATCCAACGTAATATGGAAAGAACTTGCCAGGACAAATGCGCAGACTTTGCTCATAACCCCCATTCGAAACAGCAAGGATCTAAAAGGCATCATTGAGATCGCATTTTTTGATAAAAATCAACAGGAAGAAGATTGGAAAGGTTTCTATAACGCGTTAGTAACCCAGTCTGCAGTAGGAATAGAAAAGATCGAATTGATCGAAAAATTAGGGACAAGAAATAAAGACCTCCAGCAAGCCTACATTTCTGCCATTAAAGGTTGGGCGAAGGCACTCGAATTACGCGATGAAGAGACAAAAGGCCATAGCGACCGGGTCGTCGAAATGGCCGTAAATATGGCCAGGAGATTTGGTTTCGCGGGTAAAGACCTGGAGGACTTCAGAAACGGAGCGTTTTTACACGACATTGGAAAGATGGGTGTTCCCGATCAAATTCTTCTAAAACCGGGCAAATTGACCGAAGATGAGTGGCTTATCATGAAGAAACATCCAGATTTTGCCTACGAATTATTGAAAGAAATACCATTCCTGAAAGACGCGGTTGAAATTCCGTACTACCATCATGAGCGATGGAATGGTACAGGTTACCCACACGGGTTGAAAGCAGAGGAAATACCGCTGGCGGCCCGAATCTTTGCAGTGGTTGATGTATGGGATGCTCTTACCAGCGATCGGCCGTATCGACCTGCGTGGTCGAAAGAAGACACGGTAAAATATCTCTTGGAAAACAAAGAAGTTCTTTTCGACCCGGAAATTGTGGACTTTTTCCTTTTCCAGGAATTGGGTTTGGAAAACCAAGGGTAAAAAGAATTATCAAATTCAGCGATGGTAGTGAAAAATAGATGACTCATTTTTTAGAAGAGATATGGGATGATATTCTATCCCGGAGGCCGGCCCTAATCCAGCGTAGATTTTCCATGCTGGATAAAGCCAGTCAAAATGAAGTAATGACCCATTTGAAACGTATGGTTTCTGAAGACGGTTGGCAAGAAGTACAGATCATAAGCGCCCAGGCAGCCCTGGCAGTACTTGAAAACCCTGAAACAGGCAATGATGGGTAACTCTCTCCAACAAAAACCTTTCATAGTTCGATGTCTTTTCTACATAGTGGCTGCGATTCTCGCATTTGGCAGCGTTTCCGGCGCCTTATATGTTGTGATGCGGAATAATACGTTGGGGAGCGATTTTTTTATATATTATGTGGCAAGCCGGCAGATAACAACTGGCAGAGGCTCACCATATGATGAGACCGTCGGTGAGCAAAGTCAGATGGCCGTTCTGAAACATGCAGCCCGGGAGGGCGAAGACCAACTGCGGTATGTATATCCCCCATACGGACTGATTCCCATGTTGCCCCTGTCTGGATTGCCCTTTTCCATGGCCCAGTCGATCTGGATGGCAGCATCGATTTTTGGTATTCCCCTTAGTTTGATTTATGGATTCCGGAGAGTTTCCCCGTGGTTTCTCATCTCCATTTTCTTTCTTTATCCTTTGACATTTGGTCTATTGTTGGGAAATATGAATATGCCGGTCATGTGCATCTTAATAATTCTGGCAGGGCGAATACCTGAATTGACAAAAGAAAACCGGATTGAATCAATCCTTCTGGGGTTGTTGATGTCATGGGCTACGATCAAACCGCAATTCTCGGCTTTTTTTATTCTTGTTTTCTTACTCGTTGGTTTCAGGAACCGAAATTTTTCGTTTCTTTTCAGCTTCGCTGCCGGGTTACTGGGCTTATTCATGTTTAGTTTTCTGTTGATCCCTGACTGGGTTATTCGCTGGACAGCCCTTTTACAACGGTACCCGGGCTACATCGGTGGAAAAATCCCTCTAACACCCCTGATCGAATTATTACCAGCCAATTGGCATATTGCCGCCTATGCTTTCTTTGCGTTGGTCTCATTCACTCTATCCGTGTGGTTATTGCAAAGTTGGTGGAAGGAAAAGACTTCCATTTTGCGTCTACTGGCATTTGGCGGGTTTATTACATACGCTTTTCATCCCACCGGCCTGTCATATGATCAGATGATTTTTCTGTTGCCATTCATTTTCTGGGTACTTAAGGATTGGGGTTCCAGACCAATATCCACGGCAATCATCTGGTTTGTCATGGTGACGGGCTCCTGGCTTCTGCTCTATCTCAGCCTGAGTCATATATGGAATGGTGCGACATATTATGGAATGTACTATTTTTACATTCTCTGGATGGTTGTCTGTCTGGGATTTGGATTTAGATCCAACACAAGACTATTTAATTCATAAAACAGACAGGCATTTCTGCCTGTCTGTTCTTTCAGGTATTCAAATTTCTAGTGGCGGGAATGTCCCCGGTCACCACCGCGATCACCGCTGCGTCCACCATAAGGAGGACGACCTCCTGAACGTCCACCGCGGTCACCCCCACTTCGATCACCTGACGGGCGTCCTTTGCGATCATGTTCAGCAGCTTCTTCCACTGTCCAGCCTTCAAGTACAGCCTGTCGGGACAGGCGGATCTTGCCCTGGGGGTCAATTCCCGTAACCATTACGGTCAGTTCATCACCCATCTGAACAATATCTTCCACTTTGTTGACCCGCTCTGTGTCAAGCTGGCTGATATGCACCATACCGTCAACACCGGGGATTATCTGAACGAATGCACCGAAATCGGCTATACGAACAACTTTTCCGGTATAGATTCGACCAAGCTCCGGGGATTCAGTCAGGCCTTCAATGCGCTCACGCGCCACAGCCTCTCCCACCCCATCGACAGCCGCAATATAGACTGTGCCGTCGTCATCGATGTCGATTTTGGTTCCGGTCTCTTCCTGCAGGCTGCGGATGTTCTTGCCACCTGGTCCGATAATGGCACCGATCTTGTCCACTGGAACCTTGATAACAGTGATCCGCGGTGCATGTGGTTTCAGATCCTTACGCGGTTCTGCAATAGTCTCGGTGATTTTTCCCAGAATGAATAGACGGGCTTCATGTGCCTGTGATAGAGCTTTTTCCATGATTTCCGGGGTTATACCGGAAATCTTGATATCCATCTGTAAAGCGGTGATTCCTGCTTCGGTTCCGGCAACTTTAAAGTCCATGTCACCCAGATGATCTTCCAGTCCCTGAATATCGGTCAATATCCTGTAATCATCACCTTCCTTAACAAGTCCCATTGCCACACCGGCTACCGGGGCTTTGATAGGCACACCTGTGTCCATTAAAGCCAGTGTAGAGCCGCAGACAGACGCCATTGATGAGGATCCATTTGAAGAAAGCACTTCCGAGACCAAACGCAGTGTATACGGGAAGGTCTCTTCAGCAGGAATTACTGGCACCAGCGCACGTTCCGCCAGAGCACCATGCCCGATCTCGCGACGGGATTGGCCGCGGAGCATTTTCACCTCACCGGTGCAGTACGGCGGGAAGTTGTAATGGTGCATGTACCGTTTCGAATCAACAGGTGACAGGTTGTCCAATTCCTGAGCTTCCCTGGGTGTGCCAAGAGTAGCCATGGTAAGAACCTGTGTTTCACCACGGGTGAACAGACCGGAACCATGCGCACGCGGGCTGATACCGACTTCACACCAGATGGGGCGAATCTCGGTCAGACCGCGACCGTCGGGTCGTTTACTCTGTTTGATGATACGCTCACGAACAACCTTTTTGTACACTTCTTCAAATGCATCTTTGTAGGCTTTGGCTTTGAGTTCATCCTCACCGGCTTCTGTAACCAGATCGGCTGAAATTTTGTCAACAGAGTCGTTCAATTCAGCTTTGGTATGGGGAGCATCCAGCGCGGAGTGGAGTGAAGGGGCAATTTTGGCAAAAACCTCATCGACCACAGATTCTTCCAATGGGAAGAGCTGAACGTCGCGTTTTGCTTTGCCGACTTCGGCTGCCATCTGCAACTGGGTGTCGATCAATGGTTGAATGGCATTGTGACCAAAGGTCAGAGCCTCAACCATGTCTGCCTCAGAAACCTCATCCGATCCACATTCGACCATCAGAATGGCATCACGTGTTCCGGCGATACGCAAGTCAAGGTCAGATTTTTCGATCTCTGGATAGGTAGGGTTCACGATCAGGTTTCCGTCAACACGCCCTACGCGTACAGCGCCAACCGGTCCAGCCCAGGGGATATCAGAGATCATGATCGCCGCGGAGGCAGCATTGATTGCCAGCACATCCATCGGGTTGTCTGCATCAGAGGAAATGGTGAATAGGATCACCTGGACCTCATTCCGCATTGACTGATCAAATAGCGGGCGCAGTGGGCGATCAGTCAACCGCGCCACCAGGATCGCTTCCTGGCTCGGGCGTCCTTCACGTCGGAAAAAGGAACCGGGGATGCGTCCGCCGGCATACATACGTTCTTCATATTCCACTGTCAGAGGGAAGAAATCCTGCCCCTCGCGTGGATTCGTGCCCATAGTGGCGGCGGCAAAAATTACAGAGTCACCCAATCGGGCTGTTACTGCGCCACCGGCCTGGGCGGCTAATTTACCGGTTTCAAAGATAACCGGTTTACCGCCTACCATGGCGGTAAATTGTTTGACATTCGGTGTCATATTTCTATCCTTCTCCCGCCTGTCAGGGACTGAAAACCGGGGAGGACGTAGTCCTCAACGAATTTCAATTCCCAACCGACGGGCCAAAAAATTATAAGAGAGCAGGTAGTTGGTCTTTTTGTCCACTTGCCTGCTCTCACGTTCACATTATTTCTTGCGGATGTTCAATTGTTCGGTTATAGAAATATAGCGGTTATAGTCTTTGCGGCGCATATACGCAAGCAATCGACGACGATGACCGACCATTTTCAACAATCCGCGTCGTGAGGAATGGTCCTGCTTGTTGTTTCGCAGGTGCTCGGTAAGCTGAGCGATACGCTTTGAAAGAATGGCGATCTGCACATCAGCCGAGCCAGTATCACCTTCGTGCTGGTGAAACTGTTCGATAAGTTGGGTTTTTGCTTCTTTTGTGATCATCTGACTTCTGCAACTCCTTTTGATTATTCGCAGGTCTCCTGACCCGCAGTTTGTGTGAACCGCGAATCGGACCAGTCAAGTGATAAATTATACCAGAGATCGCCGGTTCAACCGGATGACTCCTGCTCTTGTATAACCTTACGCAATGCAACCTGCTCTTCCTGGGAAAATGCGGGCAGACATTTCCGGATCAGCCGAGCAAGAATGGGGTTATGTGTACGGTTGTAACATTGTCGCAAGAGGAACAACGTTTCAACAGCCGAACGGCGGGCAAGCGTTGTTACCAGTGGCTCCAATTCGTTTAAGGTTGTTCGATCCACCGATTCCAGTGGAACGGTAAGCATCCGGTAGATGACAGGAAGGTTTTCAAATTCACGATCTTCGATCACATCATGCAGAGCCCGAAAACCAATGACCCGCTGTGACAACTGCTCCGAATTAATCCATCGTTCCACCAGGTTGAACCAAACATCAATATTGGCCTGACGAAGCTGGGATCCACTTCGCTGTAGCAAGGCCTCCTGGACCAGGGGGTTTTCCTTCGGAACACAATACTGTACCAGAATTTCCGATGCCGATTTCGGATCCGTCCGAGCCGCCATGCCAATGAGGGAAGCGGCAATGACCTTTGGTTCAAGATAAACTTCCTGCCACAGGTATTTCGCAAGCTCAAGGGCTTCAGCAGGCGCGCCGGACGCGGGTGTTTGCAAAGCCTGTTCCACCGCCTGCAGAAAAAGCGGCGGAACGCCATACCGGGGTATCAACGGTGCCGGCCGGACCATATTTCCAGGTCGCGTTACGCGGTCTGCATAAAATTCAAGGCGGTCTATTAGCAAACGCCTGAATTGTGCAGGTTGATGAAGGCTCGAAGCCAGTTCATCCGCCTGTTTCTTTAATCGGTTGAGTTCGACAGCCGGCATAAATCAATACGCGCGCGAGAAGTAGACCTTCTCGCTTGCCGGTTTTCCACACACAATACATCTTCCACTTCCGCCGTCCTGATCCAGTGGAATATTGCGGGTGGTAGCTTTGGTGTCTTCTTTAACTTTGGCTTCGCAGGCGGCATCACCACACCACCAGGAATAAGACCATCCATTCTGAAGAACTTCCTTCATCTCATCATATGTTTTGGGATCGAATATGTGGCCTTTACGAAAATCCACAGCCTTGTTGAAAATTCCGGTTTGAATTTGATCCAGCATATCAGCTACCGTTTTTGCCGCTCCAGCCTGAGGGACAAAAGACTTCCCTTCACGCCCGGGGATGTCGCGTCGGGCCATGGCGATTGTGCCCTTCTCAACATCCTTTGGACCGACTTCAATCCGCAGTGGAACACCACGTAATTCCCAATCATTGAATTTGAAACCCGGGGTAACTTCATCGCGATCATCGATCTTCAATCGGAAAGCGGAAAGTTCACCTTTTAATTTCTCCACAACCGGCATCACGGCAGCCCGTTCGGCATCATTTTTATAAATGGGGACTATCACCACCTGATAAGGCGCCAACCGCGGGGGAAGCACCAATCCCTGGTCATCGCCATGTGCCATGATAATGGCTCCAACGAATCGAGTGGATAGACCCCATGATGTTGTCCAGACATGCTGCAAGGTGTTGTTCAGGTCAAGGTATTGAATATTAAACGCTTTGGCAAAATTTTGTCCAAGAAAATGCGATGTGCCGGCCTGGAGGGCGCGGGTATCACCCATCATCGCTTCTATACTGTAGGTCTCTTTCGCGCCTGCAAACCGTTCAGTAGCACTCTTGCGTCCCTTGATCACCGGAACAGCCGCTTCATTTTCGGCAAAATCGGCATAGACATCCAACATCCGCAATGTCTCTTCTTCCGCTTCTTTTTGAGAGGCATGCGCGGTGTGACCTTCCTGCCAGTAAAATTCCAATGTTCGCAGGAACAGTCGGGTGCGCATTTCCCAACGGACGACATTAGCCCACTGGTTGATCAACACCGGCAGGTCACGGTGTGATTTGATCCACTTGGCATACATGTATCCGATCACCGTTTCAGAGGTCGGACGAATGACCAACGGCTCTTCCAGCTCCTGTCCACCGCCAATTGTTACAATAGCCAGTTCAGGCGCGAATCCTTCCACATGTTCTTTTTCCTTTTCAAGGAAGGATTTGGGGATCAATAATGGAAAGGCGGCATTAACATGTCCGGTTTCCTTGAACCGCCTGTCAAGAGCTGCCTGCATATTTTCCCAGAGCGCCCAACCATACGGGCGAACGACCATGCAGCCGCGCACCGGAGCGTAGTCGGCCATTTCAGCCCGTTGTATAAGCGTGTTATACCATTCAGAATAGTTTTCACTGCGTGTGGGTAATTTTTCTTCAGCCATTCGTACCAGTTCCAATTAAGAGTGATGTGCGCCGTTTAATAACTCAAGCGCGGATTTAATATCTACAGCGTAAGACAGCATTTCACGGTCATGAGACGCGATGTATGTGTTTTGCGCGTTAAAGAGACTGTCAAATATGGTCTTCCAACCATCCCCCACCAGAATCATAGGTTTTCGCGGTATTGCCCGGATGAGCATCTGATTCCAGAGGATTGATACTTCTGCCAAAGTGCCTACTCCGCCCGGCAACGCGATAGCCGCGTCGCACCGGTTGACCAGATTCATAATACGTTCCGAGAGGGTGATGAACCGCCATTCTTCTTTTATCCATGGATTAGGTTTGATTGGCCGGAATGCTTCGATCTCATCACAGGTCACGCCGATGACATGACCACCAGCCTGAGCCGCACCTTTTGAAACAGCTTCCATGACACCAATATATCCGCCGGTCATAACCATATGGCCGTTCCGTGCCAGACCAGCCCCCAGTAAAAGTGCCTGATCATAATCCGATTCACCAGGGCGGGTATTCGCGCCGCCAAAAACAGCCACTTTCATGATGAACCTTCATTGTTCAAGCCGGTCTCTTCAACATCCCATATACGTTTGTAATTCATGGAGAGCTTTTTCATTATGGCTTCTTCCAGGTCAATACCATTCAGCTTTGCCAGTTGTAGTAAATACAGAGCCACATCCGCGAGTTCGCCGGATAATGCTTCCCGGTCTTTCGCATTCTCATTCCACTGGTAATGCTCCAGTATCTCAGCGGCTTCCAACGAAAGAGAGATGGCGATATTCCGGGGCGTTTGCTTCCGCAGACTGTCGGTCTCGTACCAACCCTTGGATCGCACAAATTCATCCATAGCCTGAGATAGTTCCGCCAATTGCATTGTCGTTCCACCTTGATTCGAATTGGCTTATTATACCCGTTTCAAACTTCATGTTTGCTGGCGGTATCCACGCTCTGAATCAAAAATCCAATAATTGAGAAAGATAGCGCTCTGCCACTTCCAGGATCACAATATCCGGGTTCTCATTCGCTATCAGATCAGGGTTATACGCAAAATCTGAAACATACACAACACGGCTGAAATGTTCAGATGTAAAAGGTTGTAATCCGTTGAAAAAGGAATCGCGGAAAATAACTGCTTTTGGAAGAGCCGCATTCGGCATTACCGTTATCATTTGCCCGGGCGGTGGATCCTTTAATCCAAGGGATGGTTTCTCAAATCGGGCATGAAGAGCGGTGAACGATTCGGTGACATCACCTTTCAGATGGATAAGCCCGGCCAGGTCCCCTGAAGCTGTCTCGATTACCTGATTAAAATCCTTCAATGGATGCGGAACCAGAATGGGAAAATCTGGTTGAAGTGAAGTCAAAATAGCATCATATGCAGCCCGGGCTCCCACAGGATTCCAGTGAGTATCAGTTTTGAAATAAACAGGAGAGCGCTGCTTCTCTGCCAGGAGTACCGTCCGCAGGTCCAATACGCGTACATCCGACCCGCCTAGACTTTGGATTACCTGATCTGCCCAGGCAGGATTATCCGTCACAGAGATTCCTTCCGGAAGGTATTCCGGGTAGATGGTTTCCTTATTTGGCGCGATAACAAAAAGAAACGTGATGTTCTTATCCGCCAATTCATTCTGGATCATTCTCAAGCGGTCAGAGATCAGATTTGTTTGATCCCTGGTGAACGGTTTGACCCGCTGAAAATAATCCAAATTACCTTCATCCGTGTAGTACATCCAACCGTCAGAGCCCAGAAGAACCTGCGGAAACACCGTTTCTCCCAGGATGAAGTAACGGCTCCAATAATCCAACCGGATGAGATCGTCCCGTAGAAAGAAATTGCCGTTGAAAGTGTTGCCATAATTTCGGGTGAAATCCACCACACTGGCAAATTTTGAGGGTTGACCATTCAAAAGATCAACCGGATTCGCCCAACGGGTTAAAAGTCCAATAACACCGGGCACTAGAATCATGGCAACCAGAATAATGGAAGAGAGTTTCTGTGTATTTCGGGTATTCTTGTCCATCAGAAATTACCGTAGATGTAAGGTTGAAATGTCGACCCGGCGACAATGATCAAACTGGTTACCAGTAAAACCAGGCTCAAGAACACGCGCCTCATAGTCCATTGTTCCAAAGCCATCCACGCGAATCGATTCGCCAGCCATCCGGAAACAGGGAAGGAGAATAACACACCCAACCCGAGTGTGATCCACAGGCTAGTTGTCATGGGAGGAAGTATGGAATATGGTGTGGAAAAAACTGTTTGATTAATCCCGATAAGAATCTGAAGGAACGCCACAGCAAAGGCAGGACTGTTCGATCGGAAGAAAACCCAGGCGATCATGACAATTAACAGGGTCCCGGCGATCCGTAGAACGCGTGGTATTCGTCGTAAAACTCTGCCGGCGGATGAGTTTTCAAAACAGATGACCACTCCATGCAATATGCCCCAGATGAGGAAATTCACCGTGACACCATGCCAGAGACCGGTAAGGAAAAAGACGATCAGGATATTGGTATATGTGTTCAACCATCTGAAACCGGCAGCCCGCTTGCGTTCAAGCGGGAAGAAGACGACTTCCCTGAACCATCCAGAAAGGGTCATATGCCATCTTCGCCAGAAATCTGTGATGCTGACTGCCATGTAGGGATGATTAAAATTTTCTGGAAATTTTAGCCCAAAGATCATTCCCAAACCAATAGCCATGTCCGAATAACCGGAAAAGTCAAAATATATCTGAAGAGTGTAACTGATAAGAACCAGCCATGCAGCAGGCGTGGACAGGTTGGGTAGAGCCTGATCAAAAACGCCACGGTCAACAACCAGGCTTAACCGGTCAGCAATGATCGTCTTTTTAGCCAGACCCACAACAAATCGGTGAACCCCAATTCCGGCTTTTTCCATGTCGAAAGACCGCTGCCCGAGCTGCCGGAACACGTCACGATACCGGGTGATTGGTCCCGCGACAACCTTTGGAAATGCGGTCATATATTCCGTGAATTTGAACAGGCTTTTTTCTGTCGTTACGCGACCGGTGGAAATATCCACCAGATAAGCCACAGCCTGGAAACTGTAAAAAGATATACCAACCGGCAGCGAGATGCTTTTCAATAGATACGGCTCAAGCCTGGCCATAATTGTTTCCGGTCCGATAGCACTGTATTCCATGATCCATGCCGGCCCATATGCCACCAGAAATTTGAACCCCAGCATTAGCAAGAGATTGAAGGTTATGCCTGTAATTAAGTATCCACGAGTGGATACCCCGGTTTCATGTTGTTTTGCGATTCGCATACCGAGCACATAATTCACACCGGTGGAAAGCAATATCACGGGAAAAAGCAGCGGACCTGCCCACAAACAAAATAGAAGGCTCGCGGTTGTGAATACAACCGGCCGCCATTTGTCACCCACTGCCAGGTATATGGCAAGAGTGAACGGCAGAAAGGCAAACAGGAACAAAGGAGAGCTAAAATTCATTCAGCGGTCGGCAATGTTGGCATGGATGGGCCGGATATTCCCAGATTTTCTGCTAATGCTGCCTGAAGCGCGGTTCGGTCGTCCCACGGATACTCGGTTGTACCAAAGCACATGGATTGTTCATGCCCTTTTCCGCAGCAGATCACAAGATCCCCCGGTTGGGCGATTTTTACCGCCATACGAATAGCTTCCCGCCTGTCCGGTTTTCGGAAAAATGATTCCCCTTCCCGTCCACCCGCGTTTTCAGCGGCCGATGCCATATCCGCCAAAATATCTGTGAGCGATTCCGTCCTGGGATCCTCGGCTGTCAGGATGGATATATCAGCGTGTTTTTGCGACACTTCTGCCATCATCCGTCGTTTCAGCCTGTCACGCAATCCTGCTGAACCAAACACGGAAATGACGCGCCCTTTGGTCATCTGCCGCGATGTTTCCAACGCGCGGAGAAGTGCGTTCGGTGTGTGCGCGAAATCAACAATCGCAATAAAATCCTGTCCCAGATTTATCGGCTCCATCCTTCCGGGGATCGTCCTGACAGACGCGATACCATCGGCCGCGATAGAAGGTTCAACACCCGCACCATCAACTGCCGCCGCGAATGCGGCCAGACAGTTGGAAACATTGTACAGGCCGGCAAGATTACACATTACCGGTTGCCGGTACGAGCTGGTACGAATTTCGAATTCCATTCCTGCCGGGGTATAACGCAAATTCTCCGCCTGGAAGTCCGCAGATTCCATAAGGCTGTATGTTCGCTGGTTACCACCTGACACACTGTGCAGGTAATCGTAAGAACTATCGTCCCGGTTTAACACAGCCAACCGGGGATTTCCATGAGGTTTCACAGGCGTCTCATCCAACATCCGAAACAGCATGCTCTTGGCATGCCGATAGCCTTCATATGTTTTGTGGAAATCAAGATGTTCGTGAGTGACATTCGTTACAACAGCCACATCAAATTCACATCCTGTAACCCGGTGCTGAGCCAATCCATGGGAAGTCGATTCGAGGATCACATGCGTCATCCCTGCTGTGACCATTCGTGCCAGATAGCGTTGGATGTCCGGTGCTTCGGGCGTAGTGACATGCAAACCGGTATCCAGGACCTCGTCGCCAATAACCGCGTTTACGGTGGAAATAATTCCGGCGTGCAACCCGGCACGTAACAGGATCTGGAATAAAAGGTTTGAAGTGGTTGTCTTGCCATCAGTCCCGGTAACGCCAATAACTGTGAGATTTCGCGCCGGAAATCCATAAAAACCAGCGGATATATGTCCCAACAGTTCACGTGAATTTCCACATTGGATATATGGCACCGGCAATTCTTCGATCGGTTTTTCACCGATAACACCTGCCGCGCCCCGCTCTACCGCCTGGGAGATGTAGGCATGTCCATCCGTGTTTTCGCCAACCAATGCGAAAAACAAATTTCCCGGCTGTACCTGACGTGAATCCATCGCCAGTCCGGTGATCTTCATATTGTTCCATGCACCGGATAAGCTCCAGCTACAGGGAACATCAGATAACAACTGTTGAAGGTATTGTTTCAAGAATCCTGTCATATTTTAATTATTCTACCTTGAAATAAGGCAGGGTTCAAAGAGCTATTGGATAAACAGGAAAAGGAGCGGTTGAGCCGCTCCTTTTATCAGATGATGGAAACGAGTTAATTAAGGCTCTGGCGAAGATTCTGCAACTGACCGGAAACTGAACCGTCAAGAACCCGGTCACCAACCCTTATGATCAAACCACCCAGAATGGATGGATCCACTTTAAAACTGACAGCAGCACTTCCACCCAACGTGCTCAGCACATCCTTCTTCACAGTTTCCTGTTCCGCTGATGTGAGCGGTAATGCGCTGGTAATTTCTGCCCCATCTCCTCTTATTCCAGCTTCTTTTTCCAGGACGACAACCTTGCCCGATTTTACACCACTAAAAAATTCATCCAGAAGCGCGTGTTGACGTTTTTCGTCCAGGGTTTCACCGATCAGTTTCTGTGTTGACGCGATAGCCAGGGCGGCTACCTGTCCCCGCAGATCTCCAAGAATCCGGTTACGTTCATGTTCGAGTTCGATCGTAGCAGCTTCGCGCGCTTTAGCCGCTTCGGCCTCTATACCAGCCCGGATATCCCGGCCGGCAACATCAGCCTGTTCGGTTGCCGCGCGAACAATATCGGCAGCCTGCGCTCTGGCATCTGAAAGGATCTTTTCCGCCTCCTTTTCAGCATTCGCCCTCGCATCAGATGCCACATGAGCATCCTCCAGCCCCTGCGCGATCGTTCGGCGACGTTTTTCCAAAATGGCCAACATTGGGCCATACGCCCATTTTTTCAGCGTGACGAGCACAATGGCGAACATTAAAATCTGTATAAGCAAATAACCGAGATTAAGCCCTAATGCTTCCAATTTGTTTCTCCTTTCTTACAAAGGCTCTTAGAGAACAAAGAGCATCAGGAAAGCGATCACAAGACAGTAAATGGCGATAGCTTCCGAGAAGGCAATACCAAGGATCATGTTTGTCATCAGATTACCTGACATGTCTGGATTGCGGGCCATCCCACCCAACGCGCCATGCACACTCAAGCCGATACCTATACCACCACCCAAAGCACCGATCATTGACAAACCCGCTCCTATGAATTTTGCCGCTTGTACGATATTACCGTCCATTTTGACTCCTTATGACAATCTCGCGAATTATTTATTAAATTATGCATGTTCTTCTGAATGTTCACCATGTCCCTGGGTTGCCTGGGCCATGAAAACCATGGTAAGCATTCCAAATACATACGCCTGGATCAATCCAATGAACACCTCAAACATCACAATAAATGCCGGGACAAACCAGGGGATCATTGAACTAATCAAAAACAACAGTACTGCTCCGGCAAATATGTTCCCGAACAACCGGAATGTAAACGAGAGGATTTTTGAAAATTCAGAAATCAATTCCAGCAGCCCAACAAGAAAGTCCATCGCTCCAAAAAATGGTTTGGTGAACAAGGTTCGGATATTGAAGAATTTATACAGATAGGCCGGACCCTGTGCCCGGAAACCGATTACCTGAGTCATGAAGATCGAGATTAACGCCAATGCAGCGGTAAAATTCAGGTCAGTCGCGGCGGCGCGTACATAAGGAGTGATCATAAAACCACCCTCATGCACAGCTTCTCCAGTCCCCTTTACAATCGCGACAATTGCGCCCGGTATGATAGTCAGCAACGGATAACCATGAGCTGATTCTTCTACTACGCCTATACTGTCTACACCCGGAATAAGTTCCATCCAGTTGGCAATCAGTACAACCAGAATTATGGTCATGAAATAGGGAAATATGGTGCCAGCCCACTTTCCTGCCGTTGATTGTGTTGAACTGTACAGGTAATCAACCAAGGCTTCGATTGCCCCGGTGATTCCCTTGGGGACCATATCGCCTTTTTCATAGTCTTTTTTGATCTTCCAACCCAATAAAAGAACAATAATATACGCCAGGAAAACAGCCACCATGGTGTTTGTCAGGTAGAACGACCCGATTACGGGAAGGGTGAACAGTGGTTCGTGGGTAATATTTTCCGGTGCCACCTGAATATGGGGTTGGATTGGAGGGAAATAATGCGCAGCTGGAATGGTAAGAAGAATAAGTCCCAGAACGATCCAGCGGTTTACGCCCCATCGCCATTTACTCTTTGTGGTTTCCAAATTCCTGTTCCTCCTGCGCCGTCGGGTTCTTAATTTTTTTTATCGCGGCTCGCGAGACAAATAGCATAACACCCAGAGAAACTGGAATACTCCCAATGAGAAGTCCGAGAGTAAACCAGGGCTTGCTGTCTAACCGATTATCCAGATACATGCCACCCAGCAGGGCGATCAGGATAATTGCGACAGTTAGACAGCCAACCTGACCAACCAACGCGGTCATTGCCAGATTGAAAATCTTCTGTTTTGGGTCGTTTCCGTTGGGGGTTGGTAAAGTCATGTAAAAAAGATTATATCATTTACAAGAAATGAGCGTCAATAAAGTACTAAAGAAGAAGCCGCTGCAACTCCCCAGGCAAACCAGGGAAGAATGATCACGCCCATGATCAGAATTCCTGCCAGGCACACTCCGAATGAAAAAAGCCAAACCGGGTTTCTGACACGCAGAGGCGTGGTATCCCAAGGTTTGTCTAAATAGGCCACCTTTATCACACGTAAATAATAGTACAGGCTCAACACCGAATTTAGAACCGCTATGACCACCAGCCATTCCAGACCGGATTGTACGCCAGCTGAGAATACCAGCAGTTTTCCAACAAATCCGGCAAACGGCGGTATTCCGCCCAACGATAACAGGCTGGCTAGCAAAGCAAATCCAAGGAACGGTGAACGTTGACTCAAACCTGCCAGTGTTGAGATGTCATCAGAACCCGTGGTACGAGCCAACTGATACGCAATGGCAAAAGCTACCAGGTTGGTGGCAAGGTACGCCATCAAATAATACGTAACACCGGTAACACCCAACGATGAGAATGCCACAACGCCAACCAAAATGTACCCGGCCTGAGCAATAGAAGAATATGCAAGGAACCGTTTAAAATTTTTCTGATTTAAAGCCAGAAGATTGCCTACCAGCATACTGGCAACAGCCATCGCAGCCAACAGGTATAAGGTGAACGGTTCAGATAATGGAAATACAGTTGAGATCAAACGCAATAAAATGGCAAAACCGCCAGCTTTTGAAACCGTTGACAGGAACCCGGTAACCACACTCGGAGAGCCTTCATACACATCCGGAGCCCAGAAATGGAAGGGAACCGCGCTGATCTTAAAACCAACACCGGCCATAACAAACATGACCACACCGGCCAAAACGATAGAGGGAATATTCCCACCCTGAAGCATTTCCCGCATTCCGAAAATATGGGTGGTTCCGGTGAATCCATAGATGAATGTAAAGCCAAAAAGCATGATCACGGATGCTACGGCACCGTATAGCATATACTTCAACCCAGATTCAACAGACCGGGGTTCACGATTTATAAAACCGGCAAGAACATAAAGGGGAATGGATACAGTTTCAAGGGAAAGGAACACCATAATCAAGTCTGCCGAAGCCGCCAGCATGGTCAATCCGAGTGTAGAGATGATGAGCAAAAAATAGAACTCATTGTTGGAATTCAGGTTTTCATCATCCATAGCGAACAAAACCGTGATGATCGCCCCGGCTATAAATAGGAGTGAAAAAACACCAGATGCCTGGTCCAACCTGATCATCTCGCCCCAGACAAGTCGCGGTTCGCTGTAGACCGCCATCAGGTAGATTGTCGCCGTTCCAGCCGTAATCAGTCCAATTATTGCCACCCACCCCGGGAAAAGGGTTTTCCTCTTGTTATTAATAAAATCCAATCCCAGGACCATAAAAGCCAGCAGGAGCAGCACAATTTGCGGCAATAATTGCTGGAGAAGTTCAGGCGTAGCCATCATCTAGCGGCCTCCCAACAACAACAGGATATGATCCACGCCGCTGTCGACCATGGGAACCATCAGCGATGGAAAAAGACCGATGCCAATCATGACCAGGCTCAGGAAAGCAATGGTAATCCGGTCAAGCCGGCTGACGTCAGAAACGGTGGTCGCGTATTCCTCCGCGAGATCACCAAAAAACACACGCCTTACAACAAGCAGGATATAGCCTGCTGTGACAATAATCCCCAGTACAGCTATAACCGCCACCAAAGGTACTGTTTTCCATGCTCCCATAAAAATAGGGAACTCAGCAATAAAACCAGAGAAACCCGGCATACCCATGGAAACAAGACCGGCAACAATAAAACCCAAAGCAGCCAGCGGCATGACCTTGATCAATCCCCCCAATTGATTGATATCGCGTGTGTGGGTGCGATCGTAAACCATTCCAACAATGGCAAAGAAGAGAGCTGTCATAACCCCATGTGAGAACATCTGCATACCGGCGCCCATTAGTCCCTCACGATTCAAAGTCGCAAAACCGATCATCACCAACCCCATGTGGGACACCGATGAAAAACCGATGACATATTTGAAATCTGTCTGCACAAGGGCAATTAACGCGCCGTAGACTACATTTACAGTGGCGAGAATAAGAATGAACAATGCCCAGAATCTTGCTCCCTCCGGCAACAGCATGATACCAGCCCGCAAAGCGGCAAATGCGCCGACTTTCATCTCAACACCGGCCAGCAGCATGGAAACAGCCGTTGGTGCGGCCACGTGTCCATCCGGCGCCCAACTGTGGAATGGAAAAATGCCTCCCAAGACGGCAAATCCAAAAAAGACAAACGGAAACCATAAGCGTTGAAAATCCGTACCAAACCCAGCTTTTTCCAGCGCGAGCATATCAAACGTGTTCGCTCCAGTCGCGAAAACCATGGCGAGCACACCCACGAGGGCGACAACTGAACCCAGGAAAAGATACAGCGTTAACTTCATAGCCCCGTACTCCCGCGTCTTCGGACTACCCCAGATGAGGATCATCAGGTATTTCGGGAATACAGCCAGCTCAAAGAAGAAGAACAGCATGAACAGGTCCAGCGAACAAAAAACGCCAAACACACTGGCGGACAGGAACATCAGATAACTGAAAAATTCGCGCTGTCTGTCTGTGATATTCCACGATATAGCCACACCACAGGCAACAACGATACCGGCCAGCAAAACCAGAGGCAGGCTTATTCCATCAACGCCTACGTAATAGGAAATTCCCAACGCCGGAAGCCAATCAACCTTTTGCGTGAACTGGTATCCACCGGCTGTAATATCATAACGGAAATAAACCCAGGCGGAGAGCAACAATGTAATCATGCTTCCGGTCAAAGCAAGTGTACGCGGTGCTTTCTTCCCGGTTTCAGGCAGCAGTAATATCACGATGCCCGTCAGCAACGGCAGCCCGATTATGAATGTAAGCACGGAAAGTTGCATCATCCCTCGCTAGAAAATGGCAATCGCCATTTTATTGATCATTTCCAACAACCACGCCGGCCAGATACCGGTGATAAGCATAAGAGCCATCAGCGGTACGATTACCAGCATCTCATCCACCCGGATCTCAGGCAATTTGCCGGTCCAATTCGGGTTCAAAGGACCATGCAATACCATCTTCAGAGCTTTTAGAATATACGCGCCTGTGAAAAACAGGCCAATCATACTGAGTGCGGTTGCCTGCGGAAATACCGCCCAGGCGCCCCGGACAACCAGAAACTCGGAAACAAAACCGCCCATACCGGGTAATCCCAATGACCCCATGGCGGTAAAGAGCAATATGCCGCCATACAAAGGAAGAATGGCCCACAAACCACCAAACTTTGACAGGTCCCGGGTATGAGCTCGCTCATATAACACACCTACAAGGAAGAACATTCCGGCTGCGGATAATCCGTGGTTGAACATCTGGAGTACCGCGCCATTGACCGCGATCACAGAATGCGGCGTTCCTGAAGCCCAGGCAGCCGCGGCCACACCAAGCAATACAAAACCCATATGGTTGACAGATGAATAGGCAACAAGACGTTTTAAATCGTTCTGTCCAAACGCGCCCAGCGCGCCAAAAATGATCGAGGCAGCTGCCAGCATGGCCAACCACCCCGCGAACTTCGCGGATTCCTCCGGGAATAATGGAAGCACAAGCCGCAGGAAACCATACCCCCCCAACTTCAATAACACACCCGCCAGGATCATGGATCCGGGCGTGGGTGCTTCAGTATGCGCGTCGGGAAGCCAGGTGTGGAAAGGCCACACGGGCACTTTGATGGCAAACGCGATGACAAAAGCCCAGAAGGCTATCGCCTTGATGGTTGACAACTCCAATCCAAGGAAAGGCAAAGGTGCCATTTCGGGCCAATCTGACATAAGCTTTATCAGGTCATACGTACCGGCAACCACTCCCATCATTTGAATCGCCAGCAGCAATCCCAGAGACCCGGCCATCGTATAGAGAATGAATTTCAACGACGCGTAATTCCGGTTTTCCCCACCCCACTGGTTGATGATGAAATACATGGGGATTAGACCGATTTCCCAAAAAACAAAGAAAAGCAATAAATCAAGTGTCAGGAATACCCCCAGCATACCTGTTTCCAGAAAGAGGAATAGCATAAGGAAGCTCTTCGTCTCCTGTTTGATGGTGCTGGAGGCCAGAATCGCAACAGGCGTCAACAGAGTAGTCAGTAATACCAGCGGTAGAGAAAGCCCGTCAACGCCGAGATGATAACTCGAACCAATTGCCGGATACCAGGGAACATCTTCAACAAACTGGAAACCCGGCATGGATGGATCGAACCAGAACCACGCCATAATGGTAAGTATCAATGGCAGGAGTGATGTTAAGAAAGCAACCAACCGCAGCAACCGGGGACGGTTGCCCGGAATCAGCGACAACAGCAATGCGGCTGCCGTCGGGATGAAAAGGATAAAGGAGAGGATGCTGTTCAATTAACCCCTCCCTGCCAGATAGAAAACAACAAAACTTGAAAGGAGGATGATCCAAACGGTAAATAACAAATATTGCTGCACCCGCCCACTCTGGAATCGGCGTAACCATTGTCCAAGATCAATCAGCCTGTTTCCCAGAGAATCACCGCCGTCACTGATCACCGGTTTATCAAACCCGTTTCGAAGAAGATCGCCAAGTGAGGCAGTCAATCGGCTCACTCCGTGCAAAACACCATCTATGGTTTTCGCGTCCAACCATACCGATGTGAATTTTTCCGCAAACCAAATGGCCGGTTTGATAAAAATCACTGAATACAGCTCATCGATGTAATATTTGTTCTTTAACATCGAATGGACCGGACCCAGAGCCGTTTCCAGAGGATCAGCCTGACCGGAACGGTACGCAGCATAGACACGCCATCCCAGGAACAGACCGCCCAGTGATACAACCAGAGAAATAATCAATGGAACAACAGAGTGGCTCTCCATTCCATGCTCATTGAGCGGAACCATACCAGCCATAAAGGACTGGAACCATCCAGCCTCATGCCCCCCGATAACAGGGAAACCAGCCGGGATGCCAAACCAACCAGCCGCGACGGCAAATACCGCCAGAACAACAAGCGGATAAATCATCGATTTTGCCGGTTCATGCGCGTGGGAAGCCGCTTTTGTGCGTGCATCGCCCAGAAAAGTAAGAGTGATCAATCGGGCGGTATAGAACGCGGTGATTAATGCGGAAAACGCCAGTGTAGAAAAGACGATCCAGTTCCCGCCGGAAAATGCTCCGGATAGAATCTCATCCTTGGACCAGAAACCAGCCGTTACAAATGGGAAACCGGCCAGTGATAACCCTCCCAGCAGAAAGGTCCAGAAGGTCGCTGGCATCTTCTTTCGCAGACTGCCCATATTGAGCATATCCTGAACATCAAGGTGATCTTCCTCTGCCAACGCGCCGGCTTCCATTCCGTGAATGACCGACCCTGACCCCAGAAATAAAAGTGCCTTAAAGAAAGCGTGATTTACCAGATGAAAAACAGCGGCAGCATAAGAACCAACTCCCAGTGCTGCAATCATATAGCCAAGCTGAGAAATGGTGGAATAAGCCAGAACCCGTTTTATGTCATTCTGGGCTATCGCGATTGTTGCGGCAAAGAATGCCGTGAATGTTCCGATGAATGCCATGATGAACATGGGTGTTGTCAGTGGGTCACCGGGATGCCAGCCAGCACTGACAAGCGGAAATGAACGAGCAGCAAGGTAAACACCGGCTGATACCATCGTCGCGGCATGGATCATCGCGGAGACTGGGGTCGGTCCTTCCATGGCATCCGGCAGCCAGATGTGCAGCGGGAATTGGGCAGATTTCCCTATTGTGCCAATAAACAGAAACAATCCGCTTAATCCGGCCAACGAGAGACCGAATACCCCGGTGGGAAATGCGGAAAGCCGCGCGATCATATCCGGATGAAAAATCACACCATAACTCAACGAGCCAGTGGAAGCGTATAGCAAGGCCAACCCGAGAAGCATGAAGACATCGCCCACCCGGGTGGTCAGAAAAGCCTTAAAAGCCGCGTCTCGGGCGGATGGTTTGGCATACCAGAACCCGATGAGCAAATAAGAACACAAACCCATAATCTCCCAGCCGATATACAGGGTCAGCAGATTGTCGCTGACGACCAACACATACATGGCAAAGGCGAACAAACTTAACAGGGCAAAGAAACGGGCATACATCGGTTCAATCGAAGGAATGTGGATGACTTTGCCTTCGTTTGTGGTGTTCATTGCTCCATGTGGCGGTAATCCGGGCTTGTCATGCACACCAACCGGGGACCCGTAATTCTGGTAACCAATACTGTAGATCATGATGCAAAGTATCGTCCAGGCAACAAAGAACAACGTGACCGCGCTCAATGGATCGATCAACACACCCACACGGAACCAATCTATCCCGACAGGGAGCCAGTTGATGGTGGAATTAAACGGGGAAGCGGCAAGATCGCCTGAACGGATTGCCTGCCAGAACACATACATGCTTCCTGCAAAAGACAAACCGACTCCGGCAACAGCAAGTGTGTGGCTTGTGCCACGCGATCGATTGGCACCCAGAACGATCAGCGCGAACGCCAATAGAGGAGGAAGCGGCAGCAGCCAGATGAGGAATTCGGTAGCCATATACAGGTCGCCTTATCCTTTCATCGAGTCGAAATCATCCGCCACAACGGTCCGCTTAATCCGGTAGGCAGACACAATAAGCGCCAGTCCAACCGCTGTTTCAGCTGCCGCGATGGCAAATACCACAGCCATGAATACCAGCCCGTCAAAACGGGCGAAATGAAGGTAACGCCAGAAAGCGAGCAGATTGATATTTACCGCATTTAGCATGAGTTCGATCCCCATAAGTATGGAAATGGAATTCTTGCGGGATACCGCGCCAAATAGGCCAATGAGAAACAATACCAGCGAAAAGATCAATATCCAGGAGAGCGGTATCAATGGTCACTCATCCTTTCTTTGATCGCGGGCGATATATACAGCTCCCACCAGTGCGGCCACCAGCAACACGGAGACCGCTTCAAAAGGCAGCGCGTATCCCTGCGGATCTGTCAATTGTTTACCCAGTTCAGCGATATCACCGGTTCCCGCCGGTACATCAACTGGAAGTGTCTGAAAACCATTCCAGGCTGTAAGAGCAAATAACGCAGCGGTCAACAGAATGATCACCCCCACCGCCGCCGGTATTGCGCCTCGGTTCAACTGGCTGTCATCAGCTTCCATGGACCGTTGAGTCAGCATGACGGTGAAAATGATCAGGATCGCAATGGCGCCAATATAGACGATGACCTGAGCGACGGCAAAGAAGCCGCTGCCAAGCACGGCAAAAATCACAGAGACACCCATCAACGCGAGTATCAATGCCAGAGCAGATTGCATTACGCGCCGCAGGGTAACTACCAGCAACGCTGACACAAGCGTAATTCCTGCCGCGATCAGAAAAACAACCTGTGCCGCTGTCACGATATGACCTCGTCAGGTACACGATCCGGCAAAACAGATGAAGCGGTGGAAACTACCAACGGCCGGCGGCGTTTCTGGGCAAAACTTCGCAGGAACCGCAATGTTATCAGGAGCAAGACCAGGTTGGCTGCCAACAGACCTAGCACCCGGCCGGTGGTGGAACTTTGCATCAAAGATTTATCAACCACCGCGGTAACAGCCAGCACAGAAATAGCAAGCGGTGTTAGTAACTTCCAGTTGATGTCCATCACCTGATCGATACGGAACCGGGGTAAACCTGCCCGCAGCGTGAGAATGGCGAAGAATACAACCGTTGTTTTCAACATGGTATATAACAAACCCAGCCATGGATAAGTCTCCGCCCCAGGTCCCTGCCATCCTCCCAGAAATAACACAGCGAAAAGCACGGAATTTGTGAAGGCATGAAGAAATTCCGCCACGTAAAACATTCCAAACTTTAGACCGGAATATTCAATATTGAAACCGGCGACCAGTTCCGAATCGGCCTCGACCAGATCAAATGGAGCACGAGCGTTTTCCGCAATCAAGGAAATGAAAAAAATAAGGGCAGCCAGTGGCGCGTACAGAATAAACCAGGGATTCTGAGCCTTCACAATGGTGTTCAACCCCATCGAACCCGATAGCATTACCGGTATGAGAAGGGTTAGAAGCATGGGAACTTCATAGGAGATCATCTGACCGATAGCCCTGAAAGCCCCCAACAACGCGTATTTGTTATTTGAACCCCATCCTGCCAGAATGATGCCGAGTTCACCGATCGTCCCTGCGGCAACCACATACAACACACCCATATCCAGGTTTACCCCCAAAAAATTGATACCGAACGGCAGAACGGCATAGACGAACAGCACGCCGGCTACCGCCAGCACAGGAGCCAGATTATAAGGAATGCGGTCCGCGCCATCGGGAGTAATAAATTCTTTCGTAAAAATTTTGAGCATATCCGCGATTGTCTGGAATATGCCATATGGGCCAACTCGGTTGGGTCCGAACCGGTCCTGGAACCTGCCGATGAGCTTGCGTTCTAGCCAGATCAGAAAAACGGTAAAGACCATCGCCCCGGTCGCCAGGGCAAATCCACCCAGGATATATAGCAAAATGCGCGCAAATTCCGCGGAAAGACCCCATCCGGTCAGCAAACCAAATAACCAGCCGTCGATCAAACCGATCGGGTCAGTCCAGAAAGTCACGTAAAACCCCCATCTGCCGAAACAATAAGGTCATACCCATTGCAGGGCTCCTTTTTTCCACACATAAATCAAGCCACCGGCCAAAATGACCAGAAAAAGGACTGCCTCAAGAACAGCGAAAAGGGTCAGTTGCCCGTACGCCAATGCCCACGGGTAAAGAAAAACAGTTTCCACGTCAAATACCAGGAACACAAGCGCGTAAATGTAATATTGAACTTTAAATTGGACCCACGTATTACCCACGGTTTCCATACCGCATTCATATACGGTGGATTTTAATTTGTTTGGTTTTTTGGGTGACAAAAAACCAGCGATCAAGATTGCGGCTGTGGGCAGAAAGAGAGATATAAGAATAAACAGACCGACGTAGATCCAATCGTTGACCATGTTAGAGGGAATACCCCATTTTCAGAATAATTTACGCAGGAATTATTAAATTATTCTAACATAAAACAATAAGCGTCACGTTACCCGCCTATATTTATCAACTTTCTCCGCAATCCATTTCTCGCAGTATTCGCTCTGCAGGGTCATCTCCATCATTAAGATTTTGCAATTCTTCCCAGACATTGCAGAAATATCCCTTTGCGCTGCCCGTTAGTTGCAATCCCTGCTGTGTTCGCTCAAACGCTTCATCCCAGGAAGAAGTATGCGCTAGTGCTTGTATCAGGGGAACATATTCCGTGCCGTTTTTCGGCGCATATCCGGCCTTTTCCGCCTCATCATACAAAGCAATCACATCTTCCCAGCGGGCCTGCGATCGGGCGAGATCCGCCTTTTGGAAAAAGTAACACCATGTTTGCGGCAATTCAGACCCGAACAGGTTTTTCGGTAAAGTCGCAGTCGCATCGTCAATAATGATCCGGTCAGGATGAGAGATAGCCAGCAATTCTCGTTCATTGTCATTCAGGTTTGGAAATTTTTGATCAGCCGACGTCATCACACGCAGACAGGATTCGCCGTATTTGTAATAAACCGCGATTCCGTTGGATGTTGATCCTTCGTATTTCAACTGTCGTAATTCGAACTTGAGTGGGATTTCCGGTACATAATCGGGTATGGAGCCTCCCCGATCGGTTATTGCACTGTAGAACCAGAGAGGCAGTTTTCCCGTCCCATCCGGCAAATTGGACGACGAATAGATGGTATTCAACGCAAAACCGGCCGAGTATTCCGCTGATAGTCCGTAGGGGACTTTATTACCCAACACAGCCGTCCCTTCTTTCATGGAAGGAATACGCCAGAGGAATTGATTGAAATAATCTTTTTGCGCGTCCCAGTTAAGTTTATATTTCGCTGTATTCTGCACCTGAAAAGCAACACCCAGAGCCAGAAATATTGACAAAAAAACTGCCCGACGCGATGTTTTCTGCGAAAACCATCCCGCCAGTCCGAGTATCAGCATTACTACGCCGAACATCAATCCCAGAGAGAACCGGTCTGACCACATTCCCACAATGATCTGCCGGTTAGTGCTCCATACAGGCAGACCACCCATAACCAATGCCAGAAAACCCAACAAGATACACTGAATTGAGAAACGCTGATCGTCTTTCAAATCGGGATCATTTCTGGATAAGGGCACAAGCAACCACACAGAGATCGTTGCTGCCAAAATACCCACGAAATACGCAAAAAGGGTTGTTGTGTGGGTAAAGTTTATTTCAGCCGGTAGAACCGGTTTTCCCCAGACATAGAGCAATGCGTGGGAAATATCCTGTGCCATATTCTGAAGTAAGTGCGGTATTCCTGAAACCGGGTTGCCCAATATTTCGCGCAACAACAATGGAGCATTTGCCTCCGGATCGGTATTGATTTGCGGGAAATAGATAAATCGATAGAAAACAAACACACACAAAACAAAAAAATACGGGGTCCAATGGATCAACGCGTTTTTTGTGGCACTTCGCCAATGCGCCCCCAATTGGAGGAACACCAGGAAAAAGAAGATCGGACGCAGCAATTCAAGCCCGATGACATATTCCATGGAAAGTGTTTCCAGCAACGAAGCCAGAACCGCAAAGATGATCAACCCGGTCTTGTACTTCTTGTTCTTCAATGACGCCATACTGGCAACCAGAGACCAAATGAAAAGCGCGTATAACACCCAGAAAAGACTGTACGTCATGGCGATGGGCTGCTGCGTGAATCCGGGGTAAACCGCCAACAACAACGCGGCAAAACCCGCTTCCATCTCCCGTGCAGGCCAGAGCTGCCGGATTATTTGTCTGAAACCAAGGCACCCGATCCATCGGGCCACGATCGCGAACAACTGCCAGGCGACCGGTTGTAACCCAAGAACAGGTGTTAACACGACATACAACCAGGCGGAAATCGGCCGATCATACGAATAAAAATCCCAAAGTTGACCGGAATCCTTTAAGCTGGTGAGATATACGATCGGCCAGTCGTCCCAGTAAAAACCCATACGGTTAATCTGATAGCCATAAGCAGCCAGCATTATAGAAAGAAGAAGGCTGGGAAAAGCAGCCGGGTGACGGGCGATTTTTCGTAGGAGATTCATACCGGTTCCCAAAAAGTATTTCCGTACATTATAGCCACAATCCCGGTAAATTCACTATGAAAACTGGAACGTACGATTTACTAGCAAACAGCGGCTGGAAAAACTAAGACCAGCCAGATGTAGGTTAAAATTCAGGGCACCATTATCAATAAGGCAGGTGTTATCGTGACAACAAGTAAGAATAAATTGCGCTCTCCGGTTTTCGTATTTGACTTTGGCGGTGTGTTGATGGACTGGAGTCCGCATTATTTGTTTGATGAGCTGATGGGAAACGACCCGGGTGCAGTGGAAAGATTTCTGGAAGAGATCGATTTTCGAACCTGGAATCCAGAGCAGGATCGCGGCCGGTCATTCGCGGAAGGTATTTCGTTACTGATTGAACAATTTCCGCAGTACTCACAATTAATCCGCGCGTATGATGAACAATATCAAAAGACGGTACGCGGGTGCATTCAACCTTCAGTGGATTTACTGGGCTGCCTGAAAGAAAAAGGATATCCCCTGTACGGATTGAGCAACTGGTCAGCGGAAAAGTTTCATCAGGTGCGGTTAAATTATCCGTTCTTCGACTGGTTTGACGATATCGTCATTTCCGGTGAGATCGGGATGATAAAACCTGACGCCGACATTTATGAACATCTTTTGGAGCGCGTTGGCCGTCCGGCTGGCGATTGCCTGTTTATCGACGACCATGAACCGAATATTCTGGCAGCCCAAAAACTAGGTTTCCAGACCATAAAGTTCGATTCAACGGATCAACTGCGATCAGAGCTTTCTTCACGTGGCATCCTTTAATTCGGATCAATACTCCGATTAAATAAAGCAGTGATGGATTTTTTCACTGCTTTATTTTTATTCCATCCCTTTAGCCTCATTCCAGTAAATGTCCATTTCATTTAATGACATGGAATGCAAGTCTTTCCCGCTGGTAAGGGCACTCTTTTCAATATGTTTGAATCGCCGGCGGAATTTTTGATTTGTACCACGCAAAGCACTTTCCGAGTCTACCTTGTACCATCGACAGAGGTTTACAACCGCGAACAACAGATCACCCAGTTCTTTTTCAATTTCATCGGGTGTGTCAGCCTTTTTTACCTCATCAAGCTCTTCAGCAACTTTCTCCCACACCGGCTCGATGGAAGGCCAGTCGAAACCTACCCGGCCAGCCCGATCTTGCAAAGCCTGAGCCTGAGTGAGTGAAGGCAATCCAGACGGCACACCATCAAGCAGTCCTTTTTCAGGAGTGCCTTTATCCGCGCGTTCCTGTTGTTTTAACTTTTCCCAGTTGAGAAGTACATTCTTTACGCCCGCCACTTCAGTTTCGCCAAATACATGCGGATGGCGGTAGATCAATTTTCGGGCAATACCGGCAATGACCTCTTCCATGGTAAATTCCCCTGATTCGGCTGCGATCTGCGCGTGAAGGACGATCTGCAGCAACAGGTCGCCAAATTCTTCCCGCATCGCGGCTGTATCCATATTGTCGATCGCTTCCAGCGTTTCATAGGCTTCTTCCAATAGATTGTTGCGCAGACTCAGGTGGGTCTGCTCACGATCCCACGGGCAGCCCTCAGGCGCGCGCAGGTGGGCAATGATTTCCTGGAATTCTTCAAATGAATTAAGCGGATCCAATGGCGAAACAAATAAATACGCTGTCCATCCTTCACCGATGGATTTGCTTCTCACCACTTCACCCAGTTTTAAGTGCGCTGTTGTTATCGAGCCGTCCTTTGTGCGTGTGGTCAGAACAACGTTTTGCCCGGCAGGATACGTATTAACAAGCACATCGGTAATGCTGGAAAGCTCTTCCTCGTTGCTGATACCGGTCACGAGCAATCCTTGATTGGGTGTGTTTGATGTATGATGAGCGTTAATTAAACAGGCTGCCGGTATCATGGTAAGTGGCTTGTCAGGCTCAATTTGTAACGAGTTGAAAATTTGTGAAAGCATATCATTTATAAGATCGGTCGCCATAATTCACCTGTTAATGCAACAAGGTCTTCCGGAGTGAGACATGGCTCCGGAAAACCTGTTGTAAAGACTGTGGAGCGGAAATACATCCGCACCAACAATTCTAACGTTTTGTGTAGGTAGGGGCCTTGCGGGCGCGTTTGAGGCCTGGTTTCTTGCGTTCCTTGACTCGCGGATCGCGCGTCAGGTAACCGGCTTTGCGCAGCGCAGGGTTGGTTTCAGGATCCATTTTCTGCAGGGCGCGTGCCAGTCCAAGTTTGGCTGCGTCTGTCTGTCCGGTAACGCCACCACCATTTACAACCACGGTGATATCCAGACTATTGCGATTCATGTTCGCTGCCGTGACCGGTCCAAGAATTTCCTGCAAATCACCATAACGGGTGAAGTAGGATTCTGCGGGTTTTTCATTTACGGTGAAAACACCGGCGCCGCTCATAATACGCACGCGCGCGGTACTTTCTTTCCGCCGACCAACACCTTCAAAATAAGTTGCTGCCATATTTCCCGTGCTCCTTTAAGCTACTGGTTTCGGGTTTTGAGCAGCATGGGGATGCTCATTCCCGCCATAGACTTTCATTTTCTTCAGCAAAGTTCGTCCCCATTTGTTGTGCGGGAGCATACCCCACACGGCCGAGATGATCACCCGATCGGGATGATTCTTTAATTGATCTTTCAATGTGACCGATTTCAACCCACCCGGATATCCGGAATGTGAATAGTAAACCTTGTCGGTCATGCGGTTGCCTGTGACGGCAATCCGGCTGGCATTGATCACGATCACATAATCGCCTGTGTCAACGCCGGGGGTGTACTGGGGTTTGGTTTTCCCCATCAGGATCATGGCGATCTTGGTTGCCACACGGCCAAGGATCTGTTCATTGGCGTCGACTACCAGCCATTCTCCTTCTTGTTTTCCTTTTGGGACGTAGGTTTTATCCACTGCATCCTCTCCATTCCATCTGTTGTTGCATAATGCATTTTATTTATGATTGCTAACGATCCTTGCCTTGCCTGTTCGGGTAAACAACCTCTACAAGCGATAACCCATTGGCCGGTGCCATTCCCGGGGGAAGAGGAGCAGCCTTTTCAATACCATCCTGGAGCTCTTGTAAGGTAACACGGTCTGTCGCGTATAGCACTTGCTGCCAGACCACCCGGCGGATCATGTGATACAGAAAGGCATTTGCTGTAACCCGGTAAACCAGATTTTCAGCTGCCATTCGCCAGCCGCTTTCAAAAACCATTCGGATTGTGGATGCGCCAGGTTTCATTGGAGCCCCAAAAGATGAAAAGTCGTGGATTCCCAGGAAGCACGGGGCAGCTTGCTGTAATCTTTCGATCTCAAGTTCGGGCCAAATTCTCCAGGCTGTCCGATTTTTCAACGGGTTCCTCGCAGGAGAGAAGTAGATATGGTATTCGTACGTTCGTGAAACCGCATCATAGCGTGGATGAAAATCCACCGGCGCGATAACCACTTGCTGTACAGCCACATCATCCGGCAAGTAGGCATTCAGGGCGTTACGCAGGTTTTCCGTTGTGTGCTTCCATTCCAAACCGAATGAAATCACCTGTCCGGATGCGTGAACCCCGGTGTCTGTTCGACCAGCACAGAGGGTACTCCTCTCCTGCCAGCCAATTTGCCGAAGTGCTTCCTCCAATACGAGTTGTACCGTCCGCTGTTTCCCCTGGCGTTGAAAGCCGGAGAAAAGCGTTCCATCGTAGGCAAGAATCAGTTGGTAACGTTCCATGTCTTTCCGGTAATCCGGAAAGATCAACCTTCGACCAGTTCGATGATCACCATTTCGGCTGCATCACCGAGTCTTGGTCCTGTTTTGATCATGCGCGTATATCCGCCAGGGCGGGTTTTATAGCGCGGTCCGATGTCATCAAACAGTTTCTTTACGATCTCCGCATTGCCCAAACGAGCAGCAGCCTGCCGGCGGGCATTGACTTTTTCAATGTCGCTCGCTTCGCCGCTGTTACGGGCAAGGGTGATCAAGCGTTCCGCCTCGCCACGAATAGCAAGGGCTTTCGTACGAGTGGTTTGAATACGCTCATGGGTAAAGAGCTGGTTGATCAACGTGCGGCGAAGGCCGGCACGGGCATCTCTATCACGACCTAAATGAAATCCTGCTACCTGATGTCGCATATCTGATCACTCCACGTCTTTTTCTTGAGGCAGGTAGTTTTTCTCCTGCATCTTTTCGCGCAGCTCATCCAGGCTCTTTTCACCGAAGTTGCGGATCGACATGACCGCTTCCTCGCCTTTTTCCAGCAGATCGAGCACATCGCCAACCGTGGTGATACCGGTGCGTTTCAACGAGTTGAAAACACGCACGGATAAATCAAGGTTTTCGATGGGCGTTTCAGCTGCTTCGCTGGTTAACCGGCTGCCGCTTACTTCTTTTTCAACACCCAGAACGCTTACTTCTTCAGACGCTCCAGATACCAATCGTAGATGCTCAATGAGGATCTTTGAGGCAGTACCCAGGGCTTCTTCGGGTTTAACCGTTCCGTCTGTCCAGATTTCAAGGTTCAGTTTGTCATAATTGGTGCTCTGCATAACACGGGCGGATGAAACCGACCAGTTTACGCGTTTCACCGGGGAGAAGATTGCGTCCACCGGGAGCTCGCCAATGGGAAGATGGTTGGTTCGTTCATTGGCTGGAGAATATCCACGACCACGTTCAACAGTCAGGTCTATTTCCAGTTTGGTCTTGGGGTCATCCACAGTGAACAGGTACAGGTCGGGGTTGACAATTTCAATTTCCGGCGGAGCAATAATATCTGCCGCTGTAACCTGCCCTTCGCCACGGATATCGAGACGCAAATGAGCGGTTTCCACGTCATGCATGATCAGGCGGATCTGTTTGATCTGCAGCGTGACCTGAATGACATCTTCCCGCACTCCGGGGATATCGCTGAACTCATGCAGTACATCCGCAATGCGGATGGACGTAATGGCAGCCCCGGAAAGCGAGGACAATAAGACCCGACGGAGTGAATTACCAAGAGTAACTCCATAGCCATGTTCCAACGGGCTGATGACAAACTTGCCATAGTTTCGAGCGTCTGCTTCGCGCTCGACTTTGGGTGTTACCATGTTCAAGAGTGTAGTCACGTTTTCCTCTTCTCAGTGTACCTTTTAGTCCCGCACACCGATCACGGGTTTAGCGCGAATAGTACTCAACGATTAGCTGTTCGTTCAAGTTGCCGTCAATCTCAGCGCGTTCAGGAATACGGACAACTTTACCGGTCAGGTTCTTTAGATCCCGATCCAGCCAAACAGCACAATTTCGTTTTTCAGCGATATCAACCATTTCTTTGAAGTATGTGTTCTTCTCAGATCCTTTGCGGACAGTGATAACATCACCGGGGCGAAGGAGCATGGAGGGGATATCGGTGCGGATACCATTGACACAAAAGTGCCCGTGGGTAACCAGCTGCCGGGCCTGTGCCCGGTTTTCTGCAAGTCCGAAACGATAGACCACATTATCGAACCGCATTTCAAGATTCTGAAGCAGGTTGAGACCTGTCATACCGCGGTGTTTCAAAGCCATGCCGTAGAACCGGCGGAACTGGCGTTCAAATACACCGTAAACGCGGCGGGCTTTCTGTTTGGCGCGCAGCTGGCGTGCATAATCTGAAGCACGATCGCTGCCGCCGCGACCCTGCCCGGATCGGCCATGCTGGCCGGGGGCAAAACCGCGTTTTTCAAAGGCACACTTCGGTGAATAACACCGTGCACCTTTTAAGAATAATTTTTCACCTTCACGCCGGCAGAGTTTACAAACCGGCCCAATGTATTTAGCCATTGTTTTGTCGTCCTCTCACAGTATTACACGCGGCGTTTTTTCGGCGGCCGGCAACCGTTATGCGGTACCGGAGTGATGTCTGCAATTGATCGAACCTTCAGTCCCATAGACTGTACAGCCCGAATGGCAGATTCGCGGCCGGGACCAGGTCCCTTTACAATCAAATCCACTTCCTGGATGCCCATTGCCTGCGCAGCTTTAATAGCCTGCTCGGCAGCCAGACGGGCCGCAAACGGAGTGCTTTTGCGGGAGCCTTTGTATCCGGCTGATCCGGAGGATCCCCAGCAGACAGTATTACCCTGCTGATCCGTTACGGTCACGATTGTGTTATTGAAGGAGGCAAATACATGCACCTGTCCGGAAGACAGTGTGCGTTTCACCTTGCGCGAAGCCGTGTTCCGACGCGTTGAGCGTACGTTTTGTGCCATAATCCCTCGCTAGATTCTTTCCTGATAATTTCTTTCGTAAAGCATTAGATTGGTCCGGGCGGCCGCGGGGAGGAAGGCTCCCCAACCCGGACACGTTCCGCAGCAAATTACTTCTTGGTTGCTCCACGACGGCGGCCGCGACCAGCAACGGTCTTCTTTGGGCCTTTACGTGTGCGAGCATTGGTGCGGGTTCTCTGCCCGCGGAGGGGCAGATTGCGGCGATGGCGTAGGCCGCGGTAGCAGCCAATTTCCATCAACCGTTTGATACTCATTTGAACCTCGCGGCGCAGATCACCTTCAACTTTGAAGTTCTTTGTGATGAATTCGCGCAATAGCGCGAGATCCGCTTCGGTTAAATCTTTAACACGAATATCCGGGCTGACTTTGGTCTCAGACAGGATCCGTTTAGCACGGGTTGGTCCAATTCCATAGATATAGGTCAAGCCGGTCTCAATCCGTTTATTACGTGGGAGGTCAACACCTTCAATTCTTGCCATTGTTTATTACCCCTGACGCTGCTTGTGCTTTGGGTTTTCACAGATTACATACAAAATGCCTTTTCGACGTACGATTTTGCATTTTGCGCATCTTTTGCCGATTGATGTCGTGACTTTCATCAAAAACTCCTTCTAATTATTGCAAAGTGAGCGACAAAGCTATGATTATAACGGCTTTGTCGTATCGAGTCCATAGTCTGGATCATTTTCCAACACAGTCAGAACAACCGGTCCTTCAGGTGTGATGGCCGTTGTGTGTTCAAAATGCGCGGTTAATGACCTGTCTGCTGAAACAACCGTCCACTCATCCGGCATTACCCGGGTCTGGGAGGTTCCGATCAAGACCATGGGCTCCAGAGCAATGGTCATACCGTTTTGGAGCTGTACGCCCTGCCGCGGTCGCCCGTAATTTGGCGCCTGCGGACCTTCATGCATGCGCCGTCCAACTCCATGTCCGGTATAGGTATGGGTTACATACATACCCTGGCCGCGAACATATTTCTCGATCGCATTCCCAATATCACCGGTTGTGTTACCGTCAACCATGTGTGATATCCCGATACGCAGAGCTTGCTTGGTGACTTCAATGATTTTCTGCGCCTGTTCCGATATTTCACCTACACCAGTGGTGAAAGCGGCATCGGCAACCCAGCCTTCAAACACAGTGCCGCAATCAACTGATACGATATCGCCTTCTTTCAACTTTCGAGATCCGGGGATACCGTGTACCATCTCTTCGTTGACACTCACATTGGTGCTGGCCGGATAGGGATAAGGACCAGGGTAATTCAAAAAGGGGGAATAACAGCCGTGTTTCTTTAACACGTCTTCCGCTGCCGCGTTGAGATCAGCTGTTGTAACGCCCGGGCGGATTGCCGCGCGCGCAGCCGCGAGCGCTTCAGCATTGATCCGTCCTGCCTGACGCATCGCGACAAGCTCTTCCGAGGTTTTTATTGTCAACACACGATCCCAACTCATCAGCACACTATCCCTTCTGAATGGCTTTCAACAATAGCGTTGTGACCTGTTCAATCGGTAAAGTACCGTCGACTTCAGCCAGTACGCCCTGTTTACGATAATAATCAATCAAAGGGGTCGTTTGTTCCATATAGACATTGATCCGCCGTTCAACAGTTTCTGCTTTATCATCTTCACGTTGATACAGTTCAGATCCATCAATATCGCAGATCCCGGCTACTTTGGGGGGATTGAATGTCTCATGATAGACATGTCCCTGCGCTCTGCAGGTCCATCGTCCGCTCAGGCGGACAATAAGCTCCTGTGGAGGAACAGAGATATAAGGAACACACTCCACTTTCCCATTCCATTCTGCCAGCATCTTTGCAAGCGCTTCCGCCTGGGCAGGTGTACGGGGGAAACCATCCAACAACGCTCCTTCTTTGCAGTCGGGACGTTGAAGACGGTCTTTGATCATTTCTATTGTCAGATCATCCGGAACCAACTCACCACGGTTCATATAACCCTGGGCTTTTTTTCCGAGTTCGGTCTGATTCTTTAAGTTTTCGCGAAAGATATCACCGGAAGAGATATGCGCCAGGTTGAGTTTTTCTGAAATCAGTTCAGCCTGGGTTCCTTTTCCAGCCCCGGGAGGGCCAAGTAAAACGACATATGATGGCATTTTCGTTACCCTTTATCCCTTGATAAGACTCTCGTCGTAACCGTGCAGTTTGAGTTCGGTTTCGATGATGGTGAATGTATCGCGAACCACGCCAACGACGATCAGCAAACCGGCAGACGACACCAGCAACAATCCAGATGAACGGGCAGCGCCGGCAGGCAAAATCATTCCGACAAGGTAGGGCAAAACAGCCACCAGACCAAGGAACACAGCCCCCGGTAGGGTGATGCGGCGTTGTACCTTGGAAAGGTACTTTTGAGTCGGAGCGCCGCGGACTACACCCGGTATCTGGGCACCCTGTTTCTTCAAGTTTTCCCCATAGTTCTGTTGTTGGAACAGAACATCGGTATAAAAGAAGGTAAACAGAACAACCATGACAAAGTAAAGAACCGCGTACCACACATTTCCACCACCGAAGGTATTGTATACACCTGTGGCAAAATTGCGCAGCCATTCAGCCTGATTCTCACCCATGAAGTATGAGGATACGATAGCCGGGAAAGTCAAAATGGATTGGGCAAAGATCAGAGGGATCATGCCTGCCATGTTGACCATAAGAGGCAGTTTGCTGGTTACCGGCATGGACATGCGATTTCCAATCCGGCGACCGGGGAACAACACGGGAACGTTTCGGCGCCCCTGCTGCACATAGACAATCGCGAAGATGGTAAGCAAGAGGATCAACAGGATCACAACAAGCATCCACCAACCATTCGTCTGGTCAGCCAGGATCTGCCCCAAATTTGCGGGCATCTGTGAAACGATACCGGCAAAAATGATCAATGAAAGGCCCTGGTTGGGAATTCCATATTCAGAGATCAGTTGACCAAGCCAGATACCTATCATGGTACCCGCGATCATGCTTAATAAGGTTGTCAATGTTGGGATAAGCGCAGTGCCGGTAAACCCAAAATCTTTCAGGACCGAGACACCACCACCCAACATGGAATTGAAAATGTTGATCTGACCGATGGCTGAAAGAGCCGCCATGGGAATGGTCAGGATAACAGTCCATTTTTCCATCCAGGCCTGACCTTCACGCGGATTTTCTTTGATCCGGCGCTCCAGGGCAGGGATGATGGGGACAAGTAGCTGCAGAATGATCTGAGCTGTAATGTATGGATAGACACCCATCGCCAGAATGGAGAAATTCGAAACGGTTCCACCGGAAAGCAGGTCAAGCAAGTTGACCAGGTTTCCAGCAGCTCCTGTCTGCTGTGACAGTGAACGGATGATCTCACGATCGATCCCCGGTACAGGCACGTTTGACAGGAGACGGTATAAGATCAACAGTCCCACAGTAATGAGGAGTTTCTTGCGGATGTCTTCAGACATCCATAAGTATCGCCAGGCTGACCGCTTCATTCAGATTCTCCTTCGATGGCAGTTGCCTTTTCAGGCAATCAACTCCACACTGCCACCGGCTTTTTCGATTTTTTCACGGGCGGTTTTGCTAATCCGATGAACACGGACTTTTAACGCAACCTTGATCTCTCCACGGCCAAGAATTACCACAGGTTCTCCGGCGTTGTGTAACAGATTTGCCTGTGCAAGTACCTCGGGCGTAACTTCAGCGCCTTTTTCAAAACGTTCAAGCTGATCGAGGTTGACCTCGGTATAAACGATCCGATTTGGTGGTGTGAACCCCTCACCACGGATAAACGGAAGACGGCGATAGAAAGGCAGGTTACCGCCCTGGCGGTACAGATTTCCGCCTTCACCGGCACGCGCGCCCTGTCCTTTGGTACCACGGCCGGCGGTTTTACCCTGCCCGGCGGAAATACCGCGTCCAACGCGTTTGCGATTCTGTTTCGCTCCATCGTTTGGTCGTAAGTCGTTCAGTTTCATTTCTCTACCTGCTCTTCAATCTCGATAAGATGGCTCACTTTCGCCAGCATACCGCGCAGTACGGGGGTATCTACATGCTCCACAGTCTGGTGTAAACGGCGCAGGCCAAGTGCATATACCGTTCGTTTTGCCCGTTCGGTATATCCAATTGCGCTGTGGACCAGAGTTACGCGGACTTTCTTTTCAGGTGCGGCTTTCTTAGTCATTCTTCCTCCGCTCCCAGAAAGGCTGCAAGTCTTTTACAGCTTTCCCACGATGGGCGGCTTCTTCATTCGGAGATTTCAACTGTTCCAGGGCATCAAATGTAGCCTGAACTACGTTCAGTACATTGGCAGAACCCAGAGATTTTGTCAAAATGTCGCGAATGCCAGCCGATTCAAGTACGGCACGCACACCACCACCGGCAATAACACCGGTACCGGGTGAAGCGGGTTTCAACAGAACACGCGCTCCTGCCAATCGTCCCAGTACTTCGTGCGGGATGGTCGTGCCGGAGATATTCATCTGTCGCATGTTCTTGTGAGCATGATCTGTGGCTTTGCGCATGGCATCAGGCACAGCATTTGCTTTGCCAATACCCAGGCCGATCTTACCTTTGTTATCTCCAGCCACAACCGTGACACGGAAGGAAAAACGGCGACCGCCTTTTACGACTTTTGCCACACGAGCAATCTCGATCACACGCTCGTCAAATTGTTGTTCAAGTGGTTGATACTCTTGTTCCATAATCAGCCCTCTATCATCGCTTTCTCTGGCTAGAATTCCAGCCCGGCTTCGCGGGCAGCGTCAGCCAAAGCTTTGACACGGCCCATGAAACGGAAACCGCCGCGGTCAAAGACGACCTTATCAATGCCCTTACTCTTGGCTCGCTCTGCCACAGCCTTGCCGATCAGCTTTGCCTGTTCGGTTTTTGTGATCTTGACAGCCGAGGATCGCAGCTCACGGTCAACGCTGGAAGCGCTGGCGAGGGTGTTTCCTGCTGCGTCATCGATCACCTGGGCATAGATCTCCGCATTACTGCGGAAAACAGCCAGGCGGGGACGCTCAGGAGTTCCAGAAATTGTCTTGCGAACACGCTCATGACGGCGGATTCGCGCTTCAGAACGGGAAGTTTTCGCCATATCCAGTACCTTTACTTCTTGGCTTTGCCAGATTTTCCAGCCTTGCGGCGGATCTTTTCACCCTGGTAGCGAATTCCTTTACCCTTGTAGGGTTCGGGCGGGCGGATCTTGCGGATATCAGCACAGATCTGGCCGATCTGCTCAATATCTTTGCCCATCACTTTAACCTGCCGGGTTTTGGTATCAACATCATACGTGATGCCTTCCGGTGGGGTGAGTTCAATTGGGTGAGAAAAGCCCAGGAACAATACCAGGTTTTTTCCATTCATTTCTGCGCGGTAACCAACACCGTCGATTTCCAAAACCTTGGTAAAACCGGTGCTTACACCCGTTATCATATTTTGAATTAATGCCCGTGTCGTCCCATGAAGGGCGCGTACGTTCGCAAGTTCGGACGTGCGCTCCACAGTCAATTGACCATTGTCCAGTTTGATGATCTGGGTGGGAGAGAATAAGCGAGACATCTCGCCATTCGGTCCCTTTACACTCACGCTGGAGCCCTTGATATCAACCTGCACACCGGCCGGGACGGCGACTGGAGCCAAACCAATTCGAGACACTTTACATACCTCCTTGACTACCAGACCTTGCACAGGATTTCGCCGCCAACACCTAACTGGCGGGCGCGCTGCCCGGTCATGATCCCTTTCGGGGTGGATAAGATCGAAATGCCCATGCCGGATAGAACCCAGGGAATATCCTGTTTCTGTGTGTAAACCCGGCGGCCGGGGCGGCTGACGCGTTCGAGACCGGTAATAACCGGTTTTCGGGAGCGACGTTCGCCGACGTATTTGAGCTTTACGCGCAGCACAGGCTGCTTGCCATTATTTTCGGATTCCGCTTCGTCGTACCCTTCAATGAAACCTTCTTCTTTGAGAATACGGGCGATTTCCGCTTTTATTCTAGTCCGCGGCATTGCCACGGTCGCCTGGCCGATCATCACGCCATTGCGGATGCGGGTCAGCATATCGGAGATAGGATCATTAACACTCATTTTGTTCTCCTTCCACGCCGCCTACCAGGACGACTTCACTACGCCGGGGATTTTGCCTTCCAGCGCTAATTCGCGAAAACAGATACGGCACAATCCAAAGCGACGAATATAACCGCGCGGTCTCCCGCACCGTTGGCACCGATTGCGCACCATGTTGGCATATTTTCGCCGTTGTTCACGGTAAGTCATGCAAGTCTTTGCCATATTAATCCTTCCTGAATGGCATGCCGAGTTCGCGCAGCAGAGAAGCCGCCTGTTCGTCGTTGGCTGCCGTAGTTACCATCGTAATTTCCATACCCCGGATCTTATCGATCTTGTCATATTCAATTTCCGGGAAGATCAGCTGCTCACGCAGACCGAGTGTGTAATTACCACGGCCGTCGAAAGCATCCGCCGATACTCCGCGAAAATCGCGGACACGGGGGAGAACGACATTCAGCAATCGGTCAACAAAGGCCCACATGCGTTCTCCACGCAGAGTTACTTTGACACCGATAGCCTGTCCTTCACGCAGTTTGAAGTTGGAAATGGATTTGCGAGCCTTGGTTATGACAGGTTTCTGGCCGGTAATGGTGGTCAGATCTGTCACAGCGGCATCGAGGGTCTTTCGATCATCATTGGCTTCGCCCATTCCAATATTGATCACGACCTTCTGCAACCGGGGCACCTGCATTACATTTTCAAGCTCCAATGACTTCATCAAGGAGGGCACGATTTCTTTTTGATAACGTTCTTTAAGTATGTTCATCTATCGCTCTCCCTGTTTATTTGTCATCCATCAGGGCGTTACATTTCTTGCAGACACGCTGGCTCTTACCTTCGTTGCGGACGACACTCACACGGGTGGGTTTTCCGCATTTCGGGCAGACCAACATGACATTCGAAATGTCAATGGGAGCCTCAAAGCGCACGATACCGGGCTTGATGGTTCTACCCTGACTCTGCACCTGTTTCTGATGCTTAGTGCGCATGTTCACGCTCTGTACGATGACACGATGTTCATCAGGGAAAACTTTGATGATTTCTCCACGTTTTCCGCGGTCATCTTCGCGCCCTGTGATTACTTCAACAAGATCACCTTTTCGAATCTTCACATTCATATTTCCGCTCCTCTTCCTAAATTACTTCCGGAGCCAGGGATACGATCTTCATAAAACCTTTTTCACGCAGTTCGCGCGCCACGGGTCCGAAGATACGGGTACCTTTGGGATTTTGTCCATCCGTGTCAAGGATCACGGCAGCATTGTCATCAAACCGGATGGAGGAACCATCTTCACGGCGCCATTCTTTCGCGCAACGTACGATTACAGCTTTGACAATATCACTTTTCTTCACAGACCCTTGCGGTGCGGCAGATTTTACTGTGGCGACAACAATATCACCCACAGCGCCGTAGTGACGGGTCGAACCACCTGTAACATGAATGACAAGCAGTTCACGTGCACCGGTATTATCAGCTACTTTGAGACGAGACTCTTGTTGGATCATAATTACTCTCCCGTTTCCGTCTCGACCGGGGCAAGGACTTTCTTGATAATTGCCTCGACAGCAAAGCTTTTTTCTTTGGATATTGGTCGGGTTTCAACAATCTGCACCTGGTCGCCGATCTCGCAGCCAATCTCATCATGGGCTTTTATGCTCTTTTTGAGATGAACGACTTTTTTATAGATCGGGTGACGATAGGTACGGGTTACCTCGACCACAACCGTTTTCATCATCTTATTACTGGTCACTACACCAGTCATGCGACGGCGATCGTTCATTTGTCACCTTCCTTAGCAGGGGCAAGTTCCCGCTCCCGCAGAAGTGTTTCGTACCGTGCGATCATCCGGCGTGTGGCCGGGATCCGGCTGGTATCGGTCAGCTGACCGGTAACAACCTGGAACCGCAAGTTCATAACTTCCTGGCGGGCATCCTGTAATTTAGTTCGCAGCTCTTCAGTCGAAAGCAGGCGTAATTCTGAATTTTTCATGCCTGATCTCCTGTTCCATCAACACGACCGACAACTTTGGTTTTGATGGAGAATTTATAGGTTGCCTGGGTCAAGGCTTCAATAGCCTGGTCACCGGGAAGTCCACTGACTTCAAACATGATCCGACCGGGGCGTACAACAGCTACCCAGTATTCAACATTACCTTTACCTTTACCCATACGTGTTTCCGGGGGGCGATGGGTATAAGGTTTATCCGGGAAAATCCGGATCCAAACTTTTCCACGGCGCTTCATGTGATGAACAATGGCACGACGGGCGGCTTCGATCTGACGGGCTGTAACCCAACCGGGTTCAAGCGCCTGCAGGCCATAATCACCGGAAAGGATCTCTGCTCCTCGCAAAGCCTTTCCTCGCATGCGGCCGCGCATCTGCTTGCGCCATTTGACACGCTTTGGCATTAACATAGTTGGCACCTCTCTCAATCCGGGGACCGGAGCCCCGGCAAAAATTTACTCGCTGACGTAAACGCCTTCGGTGGATTCGACTTTTTCTTCCACTGTAGGAAGAACCTCGCCTTTATAAACCCAGACCTTCACACCGATGCGTCCGTACTGGGTGAGAGCTTCGCCGCGGGCGAAGTCCATATTAGCGCGCAATGTTTGCAACGGAACACGACCTTCGCGAAGCCATACACTTCGTGCCATTTCTGCGCCGCTCAAACGGCCGGCAACTTCGATTTTGATACCTTCGGCGCCCTGGCGCATAGCCTGTTGCAGGGCACGTTTCATGGCACGACGATAGCTCACACGGCGTTCGATCTGCCCGGCAATATTCATGGCCACCAGGTAGGCGTCCATATCAGGGCTTTTGATCTCTTTTATCTCAAGATCGATTTTTTTGCCGGTCAGTGCTTCCAAATCCTGGCGGATTTTTTTAACACTGTCGCCTTTGCGGCCAATCAAAATACCGGGTTTGGCGGTGTGCACAACAACTTTAACTTTTCCAGGGAAGCGTTCAACTTCCACCTGCGACACACCGGCTTTTTCAGTAGAACTCTTTATCAACGCGCGGATGGCAAAATCCTGGTGTAACTGGGTGCGATACTCTGCGCCCTCGGCGAACCAACGACCTGCCCATGGCTGGTTGATGTTTAGACGAAATCCAATCGGATGAACTTTACGACCCATATTCTCTCCTGGTCTAATCCTTTAGTCTGCTCGCGTTCTCGTGGCGGCGCTGTTAGGCGCGTTCCCGCAGAACAACCGTGATATGAGAGGACCGGCGAAGCAGCGGTTTGAAACGGCCGCGTGCTCCGAAGCGCCGCCATTTGCGGGTGGGGCCTTCGTCAGCCGTAATGCGGTATACAACCAGATCATCGCGGCTTACGCCAAAGTTTTCCTCGGCATTGGCAACAGCAGATGCCAGAACCTTGTAAACCGGTGCTGCAGCCCCATTAGGCAAAAATTTTAAAGTGTTCAGGGCTTGAACGGCCGGTTTCCCTCTCACCAGATCAATCACCAGGCGAACTTTCTGGGCAGAAACTGTTGAGTTTGACAATTTTGCATGGATATCTGTAGCCATGGCTTACTTACCCTTTCCCGATGCCTTCTCAGAGAGATGGCCGCGGAAATGGCGGGTCGGGGCGAACTCACCCAGTTTATGACCAACCATGTTTTCAGTGACATAGATCGGAACATGGCGCCGGCCATCATGAACTGCAATGGTGTGACCGACCATCTGTGGGAAGATGGTGCTGGCCCGGCTCCAGGTGCGAATAACTTTCTTTTCGCTCTTGGTATTCATAATTTCGATCTTTTTCAAAAGTTTGGGCTCAATAAATGGCCCTTTTTTCAGCGATCGTGACATAAGTGCGTCCCTCTTTCTCGCTTAATCTCGGCTTAGCGGTTGCCCGAACTGCGGCGGCGAACAATGTATTGATCGCTGACCTTGTTACGGCGGGTCTTATAACCGCGGGTAGGACGGCCCCATGGGCTCTTTGGACTGGGCATACCGGCAGGCTGGCGGCCTTCACCACCACCATGCGGATGGTCTCGGGGAGACATTGCGGTTCCGCGAACGGTCGGGCGGATGCCCATATGGCGTTTGCGTCCGGCTTTTCCCAACTTGATATTGCTGTGGTCCAGATTTCCAACCTGACCAATGGTGGCGTAGCATACCTGAAGTACCAGGCGGACTTCACCGGATGGCAGGCGTATCTGAGCGTAATCACCTTCTTTAGCCAGCAACTGAGCGGCTGAACCGGCAGAACGTGCCAGTTGACCGCCCTTACCCGGTTTTAGTTCAACGTTATGAACCAGAGTACCAACCGGAATACTGGATATTGGCAGGCTGTTACCTGTGCGAATTTCGGCCTGAGGACCAGCTAAAATCGAATCGCCGACTTTCAGACCAAGCGGGGCAACAATATAGCGTTTTTCGCCATCAGCGTACACAATCAGAGCCAGTCGGGCAGTACGATTCGGATCATATTCGATCGCAGCGACTTTGCCGGGGATGGTAAGTTTGTTGCGTTTGAAATCAACCAGACGGATGAATTGCTTATGTCCACCGCCCTGGTGGCGCACGGTAATACGGCCGTAATTATTCCGACCCGCGCGTGACTGGCGGATAACGATCAAAGACCGTTCCGGTTTGCTTTTGGTGATTTCTTCAAAGGTATACCCGGTCATGTTGCGCAGACTGGGCGTAACGGGTTTGTAAACTTTAACAGCCATTACTCCACCCCTTCAAACATAGGGATTCGTGCTTCAGCGGGCAAGGTCACAATGGCTTTCTTGTAACCGCTGTTGCGGACAGTCAACCGTCGGCTGCGCGCGCGGCGGGTTCGTTTCGCCGGAGCATTAATTACATTTACCGAAAGGACTGTTACGTTGAAGATTTTCTCGACAGCGTCTTTCACCAGAGTTTTGGTGGCATGCGGTGCCACTTCGAACACGTACTGGTGAAGTTTTCCAACCATATAATTGGATTTTTCAGTAACAATCGGCCGGCGGAGTACATCATAAAGTGTTGTCATGTCAGCCTCCAACCTAACCCAGATGGGCGGTAATGACATCCAGGGCGGCCTCAGGCAGCACCAGTTTGTCAAAGACCATCAGATCACGGATATTGAGATAACCAGCCAACAACACCTTGGTATCAGGCAGGTTACTAGTGGAACGAACGATCAATTCGCTTGCTTCATTCTTTTCGGGGATCAAAACCAGCGCGCTGGCATCACCGACAAGGCTATTGAGGGCGGCAGCCATCAAACGCGTCTTGGGTTCGGCGAGTTTCATATCGTCTACCACCACGATGTTTGATTCCTGCGCTTTTACCGTTAAAGCAGAGCGAATCGCAGCCCGGCGCATTTTCAACGGCATGGCCTGTGTGTAAAGATGAGGATGGGGCGTGTGTGCTCCACCTCCACCTTTCCAGATGGGTGAACGGGTTGAGCCCTGACGGGCACGACCGGTTCCTTTTTGTCGCCACGGTTTTTTCCCGCCGCCTGAAACTTCGCTGCGGGTCTTTGTATCGTGGGTTCCCAAGCGGGCATTGGCCATCTGGCGCTGAAACGCCTGGTGCATCAAATCAAGGTTAATGGGGGCTTCAAAAACCGACGGCGCCAATTCAACCGTGCGAACTTTCTTACCTTCCATGTTCAGGACATCTACTTGCATAGTCATTTACTCCTCGTGCGGGATTGGCAGGCACATCAGCGCCTACTGTTTCCGCGCCTCCTTGACCATGACCAGACCGTTGCGCGAACCGGGGACAGCTCCGCGCACGCCGATCAGATTTCGTTCAACATCTACCAGGACAACTTTAAGGTTTTGCGCGGTGACACGGTCATTGCCCATATGACCAGCGCCGCGGGCACCTTTATAAACACGCCCTGGTGTGGTTCCCGAACCACGGGAACCCGGGGCACGATGCCGGTCAGATTGACCGTGCGTGGCAGGACCACCACGGAAGTGGTAACGTTTTACACCACCCTGGAAGCCCTTGCCTTTGCTTGTACCAATGACATCCACAGAATCACCCGCGGTGAACATGTCAACTTTGACCGTATCTCCGACGGAAACCTGGGGATCTTTCGTTGCGAATTCGCGAAGGAATCGCAGCGGGGGGATGTTGCTCTTTTTGAGGTGACCAAGCTCTCCGCCTGGTAACCGTTTCGGCTTTACTTCGTCAAAACCCAACTGCACGGCCGAATAACCTTCTTTTTCGGGAGTACGCACCTGGGTAACGAAACATGGCCCAGCTTCGATGATTGTAACTGGAACAGCCGCGCCGTTCTCATCGAAAATCTGGGTCATGCCGATTTTCTTCCCAATGAGCCCTTTCAACATCTCGGTTTTCTCCTTCAATCTTTATTTCATGACGAGACTGTCAGCCTGGGCTAGGCTGCATCATCTCCGGACGCATGGCAGTCAGCAGATTTTCGGCGGCTCTCTTGCCACCGGTGGAACCGGCTCTTACCTTGCCTCTGTACGTTTTAAGCGTACCGAGTATAACACTGTTCTGGTATTTATACCAGTCTCCCCGAAAAAACTCGAGGAAATTACCCGTTTCAACTCCTTTTGGTCAGTCCTTCTTCCCGGTCGAGGCGCAGAACCTCATTTGTTATGAGATGCAGCGCTTCGACCGGCAGGATGAGTAAAGGGTATTACCTGTTTTAGATTTTTATCTCGATATCAACACCGGCGGGCAGATTGAGGCGCATCAGCATGTCGATGGTCTTGGAATCGGGTTCCAATACATCAATCATACGGTTGTGCGTGCGGATCTCAAAGTGTTCGTGAGAGTCTTTATCGATAAATGAGGAGCGGCGAACAGTGAACCGCTCTATTTTTGTCGGGAGCGGAACAGGTCCAACAACCTGTGCCCCACTACGCTCAGCGGTTTCCACAATGCGTTTGGCTGACTGATCCAAAACACGGTGGTCATACGCCTTCAATCGAATACGGATTTTTTGTTTAGCCATCATGGGACACCTACGCGATAATCTTGGTGATGACACCCGCGCCGACGGTCAGGCCGCCTTCGCGA